>JABCYZ010000002.1 GCA_013289955.1 Acidobacteriota bacterium | reverse complement strand
GTGAAGTCGTAACAAGGTAGCCGTAGGAGAACCTGCGGCTGGATCACCTCCTTTCTAAAGTAGTCGTGGCTCACTCCGCTATGGTGTGCGGATCATGCCACGCAAATGTATCCCGCTCTTCTCACGAATTGCAGGGGTACACGTTCGGTTTACAACCTGGTTTAATCCAGGATTCGGGCGGATTCTGTCAGATCGTATCGAGTCAAAGAGAAGACAACTTCAGTAGTGTGCTTCAGGGCCGCGTGCTCACTCCGCGGCCCTTTTCCTTTTCTCGTCTGTCTCTCCAGCCAGCCTCGTTGCAAAGCGCATTTCTTGGGAGTAGGCTCTGCCGAGCGCTGCCCCCTAGAGCCTCCGTTTTCCTCGGCTCTCTCAGGCGGCCAATCTCGAGCCGTACAAATTCGCCCGCGCGAAGGAGGCCCACGTCATGCCCATGGACAACAAGGCCATTGTCCGTCGCCTGTACGAAGATGTGTGGAACAGGCGCAAGCTCGAAATGGTGAGCGATATTATTTCTCCGAGCCACGCCCTCCACGACAACAATTCCTCGGGTTCTTCGGTGGGCCCCGAAGCCTACCGGGCGCAGATGGCGGTTTTCCTGGCAGCCTTCCCCGATCTGCGCTTCACGGTCGAGGACACGATTGCCGAAAAAGACAAGGTCGCCGCTTCGTGGACCCTCTCCGGCACTCATAAGGGCGAGTTCTGGGGAGTTCGCCCCACAAACAAGAAAATGTCCCTCGAGGGCATCACCATCCATCACTTTGCCAACGGAAAGATCATCGATTCCTACATCAGCTCAGACGCTCTCGGGCTGATGCGCCAGCTTGGAGTCGTCCCGGCTCTCCTCGAGCCCAAGGGGGCCGCTGCCCGCTGATCTCCTCCGCGAATCGCAGCACGCTTCGCGTCCCGTGCTGGTGAGCCGACTCTGTCCCGCCCCGCCGGGTCAGTTGTAACTACAAGAACAAACCTGTACTTCCGGCCCGTTTCGCCCTCCGGGGCAATCTCTAGACTTGCTGTATGACCAAGCCCTCCAAGGGTGCGGCGGCTTTTCTCATCTGTTTCGGGCTGATGTTTCTGGTCCCGGGGCTGCTCTCCCTGTTTACGTTTCTCCTAAATAGCCGCAACCCGGGCGCCAGCGGCGCCCTCGCCGGCGCCGCCATCGCCCTTTTTATCTCCATGATCGGCGCGGGTTTCCTGGTCCTGGCGGTAGTAGGCTATCGCCGCTTGAAGCAACAAGCCGCGGCCGAAGAAGCAAATCCCTCCTCGCCGTGGTTGTGGCGAACGGACTGGGCCAACCGCCGGGCGGAAAGCCTGCGCAAAAAAAGTGAAGCGACGGCCTGGGTGATCTGCATTTTTTCCAACATTGTGATCCTTCCCGTCGCCGCCAGTCTCGTCCCGCAGATGGCCCGCCATAATGATCCGCGCGCGTTTTTGCTTTTGGGGTTTGGCCTTGTCGGCGTGATTCTTTTTCTGAACGCTGTGCGCGCCACGCTTCGCCGCCGCAGCTTCGGCCATACTTCTTTCGAGTTCGACGCGCTCCCGTTCTCTCCGGGCGGCCGGCTTTCTGGAAGGATTCGTCTGAAACTCGATGCAAACGCCGCGCACGGCATCGACCTTCGCCTTTCCTGCGTCCGCAAAACCGTCACGGGCTCGGGCAACAGCCGCTCCACGGTCGAGACCGTGCTTTGGCAAAGCGATCAAAACATTTCCTCAGCGGCAGTGGGTGCGGACCCATTCAGCCGTACGATTCCGGTAAGCTTTCTGATTCCGCCCGAAGCTTACGTTACGGACCACGACAATTCGTCCGACCAGGTTCTTTGGCTTCTTCACGCCGAGGCGGATATTCCCGGTATCGACTACTCCGACGACTTCGAACTGCCGGTGTTCAAGACTTCCTTTTCGGCGGAGCAGGCGCCAAGTGATTCTCCGGCGGAGACTTCCAGCTTTGCTGCGGGAACATCGGCCGAATCGAATGCGGAGCCCGTGGCGGCTCCGGCCCATCCGAAAGTGACCGTCTCCTCAGAGGACGGCGCCACGGAATTTTATTTTCCGGCTTTTCGCACTCCCTCGCGCGCGCTCTTTCTCCTGATTTTCACGGTGATCTGGACGGGCGTCGTCTATTTTCTGTTCCATGCGAAGGCCCCCTGGTTTTTCCCGGTTATTTTCGGCTTGATGGATCTGTTTGTGATCTTTGGCATGTTTCACGTGGCGCTTGGAACGGCGCGAATCCGCGTGGGCAACGGGGAAATCGCTTCCACTACGCGGGTGCTCGGTATCGGTTCAACGAAACGGTTCCTGTTCTCTGAGGTCGCCGCCGTTGTGGCCGTCACGAGTGGACAGCAGGGCGGCTCCCAGGGAAATTCGATGTATGCCATTCGCCTGCGCACGAACAGCGGCCGCCGGTTCACGCTCGCCGATGAAATCAGCAGCCGCCAGGAAGCGCGCTGGATCGTTTCCCAAATAGAAACGCTGGCCGGCCAGAAAATCGATACGCACGTCGAGATCGATTCGCCCTACGGGCCGCCGCCCCAGCCAGCGTTCCCCGGTTCTTCGCCGTCTGGTTCTTGGGGCGCCGACCGAATGCGTGCCCGGTGGCAGCAGCCGAGGCCGCCGTCGCGGACTTCGACAGTTGCTTCGATCGCGATCTTCATGCTGCTCGCCGCGGGAATGTTTGGTTGGCAAGGCTGGCGATTCTCGACGTTCAAGGCGGCGGCCAGCGCATCGCGCCTAAACAAGGCGCGAAACAGCTCGCCGCGCCACCCCCTGGCTGCGAACGTTCTTCCGTCGGCGATCCCTGCCGTCCGCCCCATGCCCGACACCGAAGCCGGACGTGTGCTGGCTTTGCCCGCGCAAGAACAGGCGGAGGAATTGCTCGAACGAGCCATCGGGCACGAGGAGCGCGCCCGCGAATTATTCGAACAGCAGGTCGAAAGCTGGGTGGGCCATATCCGTTTGACGGACCACATGAAGCTTTTGGAGCAGCGCTCGGAATACTCGAGCGACCTGCGCGTGCGCTACGCCAATGCGGACATTAATCTGACTCTGGATGGCTGGCAGAAAAATGAGCAAGCCGCGGAAATGTTGATCGACCGCGCGCGCACGGATCTGCATTACCGCCCCGCCGCCGTCTATTTTCTTGGCATGCTTGCGGGGCGCGGCGTGGCCTATCAACGCATTCATCCGGTGCTTCTCGAATACGCGAAGCACGATCCGGACGCCTACGTGCGGCAGTGGGCCGTCGAAGGGTTGCGCTATCTTGGCAAGGACGAGGCTCTCGACGAGTTGTTCGAATCGTTCACGCAGGATCCATCCGACAACGTTCGCAACCGCGCCGGCTGCAATCTCGCCGACTGCGGAAACTTCACCCGGGCACAACGCATGCGCATGGTGCCGAAATTGATCGATCTTGTCGCCGATCCAAAAACCAATCCCCAAATGCGCAACTGGTCCTACATGGCGCTGCGCGAGATCACGGATGCCGGTATTACCGGCGATCTCGAGGCGTGGAGGAATTGGTATCGCGACCACGGGCCGGAGAAACTGGCCGAATTCGAACGGCTGCCGTGGTGGCAGGTTCGAGGGGACCAGTAAGGGAGCCGCGGCCCGGGCGGCAGGGAAATCGGCTACTTCTTTGGCGCGAGAATTCTCTCGATCTGCGAAAGGTGATTGATGTCGTGGCCAGCCATCATGTGCAGAATGCGCTGGAGGCTCTCTTCGCCGCGTTCGGCGTGCATTCCGAAATGCTTCCATTGCTCGGGACGGAGTGATTTGTAGAGCGCGAGATTCGCGTCGCGGACGGCGCGAAATTGTTCGATGCTTTTCAGCGGATCGCGCTTGGCGTAGTTTCCTGCGGCCGCCCAGGCGTCCTGGTCGAACGCCTGAATCGGCGTTCCCGGCGCTCCGAGGATCGAGCGGATGCGCCATCCGACGACGATTTCCGTGTCGGCAAGATGCGCGAGGATTTCAACGACGGACCATTTGTCCGGAGCCGGACGCTTGCGCAGTTTGGAGGCTGGCGCGCGCTTTACAAGAGTCTGGAGTTTTTTCGGCGTTGCCGACTGCGTCTTGAGCGGGTCCTTCCCCTCAATCGTTTTCATAATGCGCTGCGAGTATTGCTGTGGTGTTTCGCTCATGTCCGGAACCTTCCTTCGCCAAGACAGCAAGGCCTGGCTTCAAAACGTGGTGAAAAGCCTTTTCCAGCGCACCGTGCCCGGATGAATCACGGCATTGGCGTACGCGAAAAAACGCTCGCGGAGCTGGCCGGATTCCCATGCATCGGGCGAAGCGTCCAGCGACATATAGATGATCACGGGCGTGCCGATAATGTGATTGCGCGGCACGCACCCGGTGAAGCGGCTGTCGTAGGAATTTCCGCGATTGTCGCCCATAACGAAATAGCAGTTTTCGGGGATCTTATAAGGTGTGGCCATGCCGTACGTTTCGCTGGGACCGGTGGTGTAATTCTCGGTCAGCTTTTGACCGTTGATCCAGACAGAGCCGTCGTGAATGTCCAGCGTTTCTCCGGGAAGTCCGATGACGCGCTTGATGATGTCGGAAGTTTCTTGCGCGACGATAGGAGTGAAAATCACCATTTGCTGGCGCTTGGGATTGCGCCACAGCGGCACATGCCAGTGGGTGAAGGGCACGCCGGCGTCGTAGCCGAGGCGGCTCATGATCAGGTGGTCGCCGACGAGAAGTGTGTTTTCCATCGAGCCAGACGGGATTACGCGTGCCTGGCCGAGGGTTCCGTTGATCAGCAGGAAGATGAGGATCACCCACATCCACGCGATGATTTCGCGTTGAATGCGTTTGCGCCGGGAAGGAACATTCTCGGATTCTTTGGTTTGTGGCTTAACCGTTTTCATTCTTCACCTACCGATCCATTCTACCTTGTTCTCCGTGTCTGTAAATCCAACCGTCATCTTTCGCGGTCCGGAGCTAGGACGCGTTTACCGTCGCGGCCTGAGCGGCAGCTTCTCGCCTGGCTATGTCCCCGATGATGGTGCGCGAGCCCATGTACAGGACAAAGGCGAGCGCTATGCACAGTACCGGGATGATCAGCATGGCTTCCTGAAGACCAATGGCGCGGAACGTTTCGGTGACCGACAGGGAGCCATGGAGCGCGGCGGCGCGATGCGCGAGAACATCGCTCAGTTTCCCGGTAAGGAGCGGTCCGAAGGACGCACCGCACATGTACATGGCCATGAAATAGATGGCCATCGCGGAAGCGCGCTGATTCGGCGCGACGATGTCCTGGATCGCGGAGTAGACCAGGCCGTAGTAGGTCGTGAGAGAGGCGTAGGTCAGCGCGAGGAAGGTCATCGCCAGGTACACGGAGCGAGCCGGTTGGAGAATTCCGATGCAGGCGAAGGGAATGGCAGTCAGCGCCAAAACCGAGGCGCAAAGCATGCGGCCATCCTTGCGGCGATGGACGATCGAATCGCCGAGAAAGCCCGCGAGCGTTCCGCCGGTCACGCCGCCGATCAGATAGAGGATGCCCGTGGCCATTCCCGATTTCGCGAGCGAGAGACCGTACACGCGGCTGAGAAATGCGGGCAGGAAAGTGGCAAACGCGTAGGCATTGAAATTGAGCAGCGCGCCTGACGCGATGATCCACCAGAGTGTGGGAATGCGCAGCACGCTCCACATGGAGGTGGGCGCAAGCGGAGCAAGGTGGAGCTCGCTGGCGCCGCGCTCCGGCTCGCGCAGCACGAGCAAAGCTGGAACCAGGAGCAGAGCCGGCGCGGCGGCAATAACCATGGCGGTGCGCCAGCCGTAGGCTTGTGCGATCGGACCGCTGAAAAAATACCCTAGCGCGCCCCCGACGGGCACGCCCAGCATGAAGAGCGCCAGGACGCGCGAGCGTCTTGACGGCGGGAAAAGATCGCCGAGCCAGCTTGTGGCTGTGGGCGCGCAGGCCGCCTCTCCGACGCCAACCCCGGCGCGCGAGAAGAGCAGGAACGCGTAGGTGTTGGCGAGGCCGGCGGAGGCGGTGAGCGCGGTCCAGATGACGACGCCCCAGGCGAGAAGTTTTTTGCGGCTGGCGGTATCTGCGATGCGCCCGAGCGGGACGCCGACAATCGCGTAAATCCAGATGAAGGCGCTGCCGAGCAGGCCGATCTGCGTGTCGCTCAGGTGGAACTCCTTGCGCATGGGCTCGACCAGGGCGCCGGGAACGTGGCGATCGTAGAAATTAAGGATGTTAACGGCGAAGAGAACGGCGACCGAGAACCAGAGAGTGTTGCTTTGCGTTTTCTGAGCCATTTTCTCCAGGCCCGAGCATGCTAGCACATCGGAGGGGACTCTCGACCGGTGGCGGGAGGGCATTCGCTCTGGCCAGCCTGGAACCCTGCTGAAAGGAATGTCCGCTTTTTCCTTACAGGAGTGGAAGGAACGGTTATTTCCGGCTGTCCACGGCGGAAGTTGCGGGTAAGGCGATGAAAATCCCTAGAGAACTATTCGGAGGGTTGGCGGCGGCGATACTGGTCGTGATGCTGGCGGCAGCCATGGCGCTTTGCACATTCGCAATTGGATTGTGTCCATCGCCGTGCGCAGCTACACCCAGGCGAAAGGACCAGTCCCCTCCATAGCGCCGCCGGATATGCCACTGACGCTCGCCGCGGACCGCTGAGGGTTTCGCCAGACGCGAAGTGGGTTCTTCGGCGACAATTGCGAGCGACCGGATGCCGCTCTAGGCCGTGGCTGGCTTCGAAGACTGGCGCGCGGTTCTGGATTGCCAGGCTTTGCGCAGATCTTCGCGATGTTTGAGGACGAAGGATTTGGCTTCCTCGAAGCTGCCATAAACCTTGGTGCCTTTGATGGTGTTGCAGGGAGAGCAGCAAGCGACCAGGTTGCTCGGATCTTTCTTGCCTTTGCGTGCGCGCGGGTGGACGAAATCCACGCGCATGACCAGGGCGTTTTCGAAGCTGGCGCGGCCGTCGAGGCCACAGTATTTGCAGCAGTAATCATCGCGCTCGAGAATCTTGAGGCCTTCGGGCACGGACACAGGCGAAGCCACCATGGAAAGTGTTGCGAGGCTTAACGGCATGGGTACCTCCGGTGCGGAAATTTTGGGAGCAGGGGGGAGTTTGCGGCTTCCACTTGCTTAGGCGAAGAACATAGGGCAGCGGAGGGTTGGTGTCAAGGCGTGGGCGTGGGTCGTGGCCGGCAGGAAACTCGTGCCGCACATGGGAATTCCAGAAGCAGCACTTCGGGCTAGAATCCAAAAACACCGGCTAGGGAATAAACGCAGGAGTGTCCTCGACACGTGCACCGACATTTTCAACTGGATGATGGAGGACGACGGGCCGCCGGATACAAGGGCAAGGCGGGAGATTGTGTTGTTCGCGCGATTGCCATTGCAACGGAGAAGCCGTACCAGCAAATCTACGATCTGGTGAACGGCGCGGCGCTTCATGAACGCACCGGCAAACGGAAACGTGGGATCAGCAACGCGAGAACGGGAGTCTACAAAGTCTCGATCAAGCGCATCATGAAGCAGTTGGGCTGGGTGTGGACACCGACGATGCAGATCGGGTCGGGCTGTACTGTGCATTTGCGCGCCGACGAATTGCCGCAGGGACGATTGGTCGTCAGCGTATCGAAACATCTGACGGCGGTGATTGATGGCGTGATCCACGATACGCATGATTGCTCGCGGCGGGGGACGAGATGCGTTTACGGGTATTGGCAACCGCCTGCCGTTCGGCCTGTGCGATCGCTCGCCCCAAACCCCCGAACCTCCATCAAAAAACCGGGGTCCGCGAACCAGGTTGAGAAACCACGTCGACCGAAGTCCTTTCTCGAATGGCTATTCGGTTGAACCGGGCAAGGCTTACCCCGCAAAGTTCCCCCCCGACAAAAATTACTGTACGGTGACGATCACGGTGGCGGTAGCGCGGCCAAAAGGGTTGGTGGCATAGAGAGTGTAGGTAGTGGTGGCCGAGGGAGTGACGACGGCGGTCGTGCCGCGGACGGCCCCGATTTGCGGGGAGACGATCGAGTAGGAAGCGCCTGTGCTCGTCCAGGAGAGAGTGACCGCGGTTCCCGCGGGGACGGGATTGCCCGTACTGGCGGTGAAGCTGGAAATATTGGGAGCGGAGCCTTGGGGAAGGTTGGCGGCGGTGTAAACGGTGCCAAGGGTGACGACTTCAAAGTCGGAGGCAGTGAGCGTAGTGAGGTTGTGGAGGTCGTCGTTGCTCCAGCGATCGTCGGGAGCGCCGCTGATGTACATCGAGGAGCCGTTGTCGGCCATGATCATGCCGTACTGCTTGAGGGCCGTGAGGATGACCTGGTTCGTGGCGGAGAAGCTGGAAATGTCAAAGCTGGATTTGAGACGCAGCCGCATGCCCATGGGAGCGGCGAATTGTGCAGTGGAGTTTGCGGCCCAGTGCGTGGCCGGCGGGACGAACGCGGCGACGCTGTCTTCCAGCGTGAAGCGGATGGCGTGAGCGATTTGGCCACTGGCGACTTCGTCGTAGCGAACGAGGCCGGGAAAAATCGGAAGGCCTGCGGCGTCGGCGGAGGTCCAGGTGAGCGGACGCTGCGTGTAATCCAGCAAATCCCAGACGGCGGCGGAGGCAGCGTTCCAACTGCCGTCGGTATTTACGCTGGAGCCGAAGAGTTCATAGAGCCAGCAATTGTTGTTGTCGAGGACCAGAACATGGCGATCGCCGTTACCCGGATTGGGGTAGCCTTCAATGTTGGCATTGGCAGGAATCGGCATGGGGCCGGGGTCGCTTTCGTCGCCATAAGCATTGAAGAGGATGTTCACGGGGGCTTCGGAAGAGTCAACGATCGAATAGGGAATGCCCATGAAACTGCCCTGATATTCGCCTGAGCCAAAGTCGGGATGGAGCGGGATGGTGGCGCCGATGAAATTGATGTAGGAATCGGAATTAGGATCGGCCGCGGCGGCGGAGATGTTCTGGTTCCAGGCGTTGCCGGCGGGGAAGGGACGGAAGCCGTTGAGGCTTGCGCCCGCGCCGGTTGCCATGCCGCTGCAGGCACTGGCTGGCGCGGCCGAGGCGACCTCGAGATTGATACTGGACGAACTGCTCTGGCCGGGATTGGGATTGCTGACTGAGACGGCGAACAAGCCGACGCTGCTCGCGGTGCCGATGGCGGTGAGTTGCGTAGACGAGACGAAGGTTGTGGTGAGCGGAACGCCAGCGAGAAGGACTTGAGAGCCGCTTAGAAATTTGCTGCCGGTGACCGTGAGGCTGAATGCGCCGACATCAATGGAAGCGGGGTTGATGGAGCTGAGCGCCGGAGTAGGGTTGAGTAAGGTGACGGTGCTTGAGCCACTGGCAGTAGAATCGGCAGAACTCATGGCTTCGATCGTGACGGTATTCGGATTGGGAAGAGTCAGAGGAGCGATGTAGTTGCCGGAAGCGGTGACCGTTCCGCTTCGAGAGTTGCCGCCGGCCACGTTGTCGACGGACCAGGTGACGGACGAGTTCGCGGTCCCTGTAACGGTGGCGGCGAACTGTTGAGAACTGCCGGCGCGCACGCTGGCGGTATTCGGAGTGACAGAAACGCTGATGGAGCCGGAGGCGGGAGGGTTGGGCGGAGAGGGGGAGGTGTGCGAACCGGAGACCCGGGCGCAGCCGGTTTGCAACGCGGCAAAAATGCTGAGAAGAATCAAGAATTTGCGCTGCAAAGAGAAGCCTCCCTGAGAAAGCGGCCGGAGAATGCCGTGGAATCGATTTGGCGAACCTAGACCCCTCTAAACAAGAATTATGAGAGATAGAGCGCACGGAAACGACTGGCCGACGGTACAAATTAAGGACAGTGAGCGGCGCCAGAACTGCGGCAAGGAGCCGAGACAAGAGCGGTTTTTGTGATATGGTGCGCGCCAGACTCCTCTTCCGCACGGCAAATTCGTGACCTGGAAGGAATCAAAAGGAACAAGTACCTGACGGAATTTGACAAGTGCTCACGTCGAGCCTCACGGGGGCAGCGCAGATTCCAGGCCCTGCCTTGCGAGTCCGCGTGTACCTCCTCATGAGGTGGGAGCAATGAGATACGACTTTCTTGTGGAGACTTACGAAACGGAGCGGGTGAAAGTGGTCAGCGTGTGGAGCGAGTTCCGCGACGAGGACTTGGCCTTCCGGCCTAACGCGAAGGATTCGCGGGGTCGCAGCGTCAGGGAACAGATGATTCACCAGTGCGTGAGCGAAGATCTGTGGCTGCGCACGATGCTCGGGATCGACATTGGCGAGCCGCCTTTGCCAGCCGAAGAGACGCGGCTGGAATTCATGAAACGATACACGGAACACAGCGGCAGGCGGTCAGGCCAGTTGCGGGCGAAGGATGAAGCATGGTGGGAAGGCGAAACGACGTTCTTTGACGTGAAGCGCTCTCGCGCATGGGTGATGATGCGGCGAATTGCGCATACGGCCCATCACCGCGGACAGCAGATGGCCATGCTGAGGATGCTCGGGCACGATTTACACAGTAATTATGGGCCCACGGCGGACACCGGAGGGCTTATGCAGAATCACGCACCGACGATTTACGCTTACGCGAACCTCGAGACGCTACTGGAAAGCGAGGCTGGCGGAGGACACAAGAAGCCGTTGCCGGGAGCTGGCAGCAAGGCCGTGACGGAGCGCCCGTAGCAAAATCGGCGCGGGCGCCCCTCGCGAGCGTGGTGTTACGGCCTGGTGATAATGCCGCAGGCAATGCGCGCCGGGGCGGCCGTTCCCGTGCCCCCTGTTACCGCGTGAATGACTATCGCGGTTCCTCCATTGCTGAAGACGGAGTGGTCATCGTCGCCCAGGGTTACGTTGGGCGCGATTACGGCGACGTGGGCGGTGCCATCGGCCCCTACGATGAGCGAGAAATTCGGGATGTCGCCCGCTGGGGCGCCGTCATGGTTATGCTCAGCACCGCCGGGATTGAAATGCGGGCCGGCGGTTTTGAAGTCGGGAGGGTCGCATTTTGCGACTTGATGGATGTGGATGGAATGTTCGCCAGGCGGAAGATTCTTGATGTCGAGCGTGATTTTGACGCCCTTTGGCGAGCTAGTGAGCTGTGCTGAGCCCACGGTCTGGCCATCGGCATTCTTGAATTCGACGGCCACCGGCTTGGAAGCGGAGCGGCTGTGAGAATCCTGGGCCTTGGCGGGGGATGCTAAGGCGAAGAGCAGACAGACCCCACAAACGATTGCTCTCATCGGGATTTCCTCTCTGTTTTTGCGTTTCGAATAGTCTCGGGACACTGCCGAGGCAGTACCCAACTACTCTAACTCGGCTGACCTGAAGGGTATTCCACGCCGTAGGCGATGCTGTAGCCATTTAGATACGTACCACATGGAAAGAAATCGCTCAGGCAAACAACGGGCGGAATCAGGGACAAGTGGACGAAAAAATTACGGCGAGCGAGCTCTGGAATTCCGAGAGCCCGGGAATCAGTCGTTTCGATAAAGCTCCGGATACTCCTTCTTCAAGCTGGTGAGTTTGGGCTGGTCGTTGATCATGATGTAGGGTTCGTAGGGGTGGTGCTTGAGGTAGTCCTGGTGATAGGCCTCGGCGGTGTAAAAGGCTTCCAGCGGAACGACTTGCGTGACGATGGGCTGGGAATAGATTTTTGCGGCATTAAGCTGGGCGATGTAGGCTTCGGCGATTTTCTTTTGCTGATCGTTTGCATAGAAGATCGAGGAACGGTATTGCGAGCCGTAGTCGGGGCCCTGACGATTGAGCTCGGTGGGATTGTGGCCGACGGAAAAAAAGATCATGAGGATTTGGCCGTAAGAAATTTTCGAAGGGTCGAAGATGACCTTCACGGATTCGGCGTGGCCGGTTTCGCCGGTGCTGACTTCTTCATAGCGGGCGGTCTTGGCGGCGCCCCCGGAGTAGCCGGAAGTTGCTGAAGCCACGCCTTTTAGGTGTTGAAAGACGGCTTGTATTCCCCAGAAGCATCCGCCGGAAAGAACGGCACTCTCTTGCGCTTCGGCCGCCGCTAGCGGAGCGTCGACGGCAGGCTTCGGGAATGCGGCTTTCGTGTTGGCGCGGCCGTCATTGGGCTTGGCTGTGGCCCAGGCCAGGACGCCGATCCCGGCGCAGATCAAAACAGCAATCAGAAGAGCACGCATGAGGAGAACTCCCAAAACAGCTTTCCACTAGAGTATACGCGGACTGCCGGAGGTTGGATGTTTAGCGAGCTCGGTGCGTTGCAGGAGGGAATCAGCGGGCGGCGCCCGAGTTCTGTCGGAATGATCCGAGAGATTCAGGCTTGGAACGGAACGCCAGTACGAGGCATGATACCGAGGCCTGAAAAAACGGACTGAGGAGGGTTTCATGAAATTGCGTTTTCGCGCTGTTTCCGCATCGGCCAGCCTTCTAATTTTATCCGCCATCTTACCCGCACTACTTTGCGGGCAGATCACGCATGGGCAGAAGCCGGAGCTTCCGGCTCCTTATTCGACGAAGTCTGCGGGCAACGGCCCGCATAACGAAGCGCCCCCTCCGGGTTTTCTTCCCACCGTGCCGCAAGGGTTCCGCATCAACGTATTCGCTTCGGACTTCAAGGTGCCGCGCTGGCTTGCGGTGGCGCCGAATGGGGATATTTTTCTGGCGGAGACGGGAGCAAACCAAATCGACGTGATGCGCGATCCGCAGAACACGGGGGGGGCGAAGGAGCGGGAAATATTCGCCACTGGAACCAGGCGCGTGTTCGGCATCGCTTTCAAGGACGACTACGTCTACGTGGGCGACACCAATGAACTGGTGCGATTCCGTTATGACCCCAAGACATCGAAACGCCTGGGCGAAGCCGAGCCTTTGATGAAACTGCCAACGGGCGGCCACGAAACGCGTTCGGTGGCCATCGCGCCGGACGGCAAACATGTATTTGTCAGCGTCGGTTCGGGCTCCAACATTGGCGTCGGGGAGGATCCGATTCGCGCGGCTGTCACGATTTGCGACCTCGACGGGAAGAATCCGCGGCTGTACGGCACTGGACTGCGGAATGCGGTGGGATTGGCGATCGAGCCGGTTACCGGAGCGGTTTGGGTGAGCGTAAACGAGCGCGACGAGTTGGGTGACAATCTGCCGCCCGATTATTTTACTTCGGTGAAAGACGGCGGATTTTATGGCTGGCCGTACAGCTATATCGGGAGCAATGTCGATGACCGTGTGAAGCCGCAGAAGCCGGAGCTTGTGGCGAAGGCGATTATCCCCGATGTGCTGCTGGGGGCGCACGTCGCGCCGCTGCAGTTTGCGTTTTATACCGGGAAACAGTTTCCTCAGAGCTATTGGGGCGGGGCATTTATTGCAGAGCACGGTTCGTGGAACCGGGCCACACGCGCGGGATATCAGATTGCCTTTGTGGCGTTCAAGGATGGTCAGCCTTCGGCGGATCCAGTGCCTTTCCTGACTGGGCTGGTGCCTGATCCCAAGGGACGGGATGTGTCCGGCAGACCGGTGGGAGTGGCCGTTGCGCCGGACGGGTCGCTGCTCGTCGCGGACGATGGCGCGGGGAAGATTTACCGCATCTCGGTTGCCAAATAGCACGTGGCCCAGGCTGCCGGGAGCGCCACGCTTTAGAGGCATTTATCCAGTAATTTAAGAAACGCAACGGTACATAGGAAGCCCTTTCCGGGCAGGTGCGGCGCTTGACCGATTATTAAAGAATGTTAATGTGGGGATGGAACTTCCTGAGTTACCGTTCAAGGCTTATGCAACCAGCACAGCTTGATTTGGAAAAACTGTCGGCTTCGAATGGCAGCAACCTTGTGACCCGGCTTAGCGGAAAGCTGAGTCTCGAGACGGTTCATAACTTCATCCAGACAATGCGGCCCGAGCCTGCGGCGCACCTGGTACTCGACATGAGCGGAGTGTCGTTTCTCGATTCCGCGGGAGTTGGCGCGTTGGTGTCACTGTTTGTGCACCGGCGCAACATTGGAAAATCGTTTGCCATCGCCAGGCTGACGCAGCAAGGAATGGCGGTGCTGCAGGTGGCCGGGCTCACCAAATTGCTTCCGAATTTTCCCACCGTAGAAGCGGCTCTAGAAACAAAGATCTAGCCGGATTGCGGGCGGCCCGAGGCCGTCCGGCGCTGTCCCCCGGTCACTTCCGGCGCGCTGCTATACTCCACAGCATGAATCCAAAATCAGAATTTGAAGCACAGGATCCGGATTTCGCAAGGCGCGTCCGGGAGAGTTTCGAACGCCAGGGATTGATGAAACATCTCGGCGCGGAATTGATTTCGCTGACGCCGGGCGGAGCGGAGATTCGGGTTCCGTTTCGTGGCGAGTTGACGCAGCAGCACAATTATTTTCACGCAGGCGTGACGGGCGCAATCGCCGATACCGTCTGCGGGTATGCGGCGTATACGTTGATGGCGGCGGAGGATTCGGTGCTGACGGTGGAGTACAAGATGAATTTGCTGGCGCCGGCGGATGGAGAGGAGTTGGTGGCGCGGGCGCGGGTGGTGCGGTCGGGGAAGACGTTGAAGGTTTGCATGGCGGATGTTTTTGTGCGGAAGGCGGGAGCAGAGAATCATTGCGCGACGATGCTCGCGACGATTATGTGTATGGCGGGGAAGGCGGATTGGGGGCGGTAGCGGCGAACGGTCTCAGAAAAGAAGTCACCCTGGAATCACGCGCCCGGGAAGGGTGGGGGCGCCATGCATGGCGCCTCCAGAAGCGTTGAGGGATTGTTTTCTAGGGTTCGCGGAGGATGCGGATCAGTTCCGCGGCGGCGTGAGGGAGGCGGGCTCCGCGGCGAGAGACGAGGTAGACGTGGCGGGGCATGTTGAGTTGGCGGACTTTTACTTCTTTCATCCACCCGTGTTCGATTTCCCACTGGACACACATGCGGGGGACGATGGCCACGCCCATACCCATCTGTACGAAGCGCTTGATGCTTTCAATGGTGGGCATTTCGATAGGCATTTTCAGTTCGGTGCGGTTGCGGGCGAAGAGTTCGATGACGCGGCGGCGGTACGGGGATTCGACGCTGTGGGCGATGAAGTCTTCGTTTCCGAGGTCGGCGACATCGACTTCCCGCTTTTTGGCGAGCACATGTTTGGGCGGCACGACAAGGGTCAGCTCATCTTTGCGGATCTCGGTGGCCTGGAGCTGCGGCTCCTGGGGGACATAGGAGATGGCCCCCACGTCGAGGCGGTAGTTGAGAACCTCATGCGGGATGTCGCGGGAGAGCATGCGGTGGACGCGCACCTGGACACCGGGATGTAGCTGGCGGAAGGTGCCCAGGGCAGACAGGAGGGCGTGGATGGAGCTTTCGTTGACGCCGAGCGATAGTTCGCCGCGGGTGAGGCCTTCGAGCTCGCTAAGTCCTTTTTTTACTTCGTCCCGGAGGTTGATCAGGCGCTCTGCGTAGTCCAGGAGGAGGGTGCCGGCGTCGGTGAGGCGGACCGGACGGGCGCCGCGAACAAAAAGCGGCTGGCCGAGGCCGTCTTCGAGTTTTCGAATGGTCAGGCTGACGGCGGGCTGGGTGCGGAAGAGGCGTTCGGCGGCGCGTGAGAAGCTGCCTTCCTTGGCAACCATCAGAAATACCTGGAGTTCCCCGAGATCCACGTCGATTCTCCTGAATCGACAGTATAAGCCAGAATTATCAAAAGCAGAACAAAGATAAATTTGACCGTGACACGGTCTTCTGTCCTACTACTATCCTGGGGGTCTCCTCTATGGATTCAGTCAAGATCTTCGACACGACTTTGCGTGACGGCGAGCAATCGCCGGGCTTCTCGATGAACACCGAGGAGAAGATGCGCATGGCGCGGCAGCTTGCGGCCCTGGGCGTGGACGTGATTGAAGCGGGATTTCCGATTTCTTCGCGCGGCGATCTGGAGGCCGTGCAGCAGGTGGCGCGGGAAGTGAGAACCGTGCCGATTGCGGCTTTGGCTCGCGCCAAGAAACAGGACGTTGAAGCTGCCATTGAAGCTCTCGAACCGGCGGCTGCGCCGCGTTTGCACATTTTTCTCGCGACTTCGGACTTGCACCTGCGCGTGAAGCTGAACATGACGCGAGAACAGGCTCTTGAAGCAATCAGCTCGATGATCCGCTTGGGGCGAAAGCACGTCGGAGAAGTGGAATTTTCCGCGGAAGATGCGGGGCGGACGGATATTGGATTTCTGTGCCAGGTTTGCCAGGTGGCGGTCGACGCGGGTGCGACGGTTTTGAATTTGCCGGATACGGTGGGTTATGCGGTTCCGGATGAGTATGGCGCGATGTTTGAGCAGGTGCGCGCGCATCTGGATGATCCGCAGGGAATCACGCTGAGCGCGCATTGCCACGATGATTTGGGGCTGGCGGTGGCAAATTCGCTGGCGGCGGTGCGGGCAGGTGTGCGGCAGATTGAGTGCACGGTGAACGGGATCGGCGAGCGCGCCGGAAATGCGGCGCTCGAAGAGATTGCCGTGGCGCTGGCGGTGCGCAAGGAAAGTTTCGGGGTGACGACGAATATCAAGCTCGATGAGTTGTTCAAGTCGAGCCGGATGCTGACTGAGATTACCGGGGCGGTGGTGGCCCCGAACAAGGCGGTGGTAGGAGCGAATGCATTTGCGCACGAAGCGGGCATTCACCAGGATGGGATTATCAAGAATCCCCTCACGTACGAGATTATGTCGCCGGAGTCGGTAGGCGTGCCTTCGCGGTCGTTTGTGCTTGGAAAACATTCGGGGCGGAACGCGTTGAAGGTGAGCTTGCGGACTTTGGGATATGAGCCGACGGAAGAGGAACTGGCGGAGTGCTACAAGCGCGTGACGGCCTTGGCGGATGAAGCGAAACAGGTGCGGCCGAGAGACCTTGTGGGGATTGCGCACGAAGTGATGCGGCGGCGGCCGGCTGCGGCCATGGCGGCGGAGGCGAGTTCGGCGGCGTAGTCGGGAAGTAAGCAGCGGGTAGTGAGTAGGAGCCGATAGAGGATCGATACGGTTCGGGTCAGCGGGGATCTCTATGAAAGTGAAGAAGACCATTGTGCTCTTGCCGGGGGACGGCATCGGGCCGGAAGTGACGCGGGCTGCGGCTACTGTGCTGCGGGAGTGCGCGCAGGAATTCCATCATGAGTTTGATTTGCATGAGTTTCCGATTGGCGGCGCGGCGATTGATGCGATCGGGACGCCGCTGCCCAATGAAACTTTGGATGCTTGCTCGAAGGCGGACGCGGTTTTTCTTGGCGCGGTGGGCGGGGCGAAGTGGGATTCGCTGCCGGTGGGGAAGCGGCCGGAGAGCGGGCTGCTTGGTTTGCGCAAGGGGATGGGTCTCTATGTGAATGTGCGGCCGGTGAAGGTTCTGGAACCTTTGCGCGGGATTTCGCCCTTGAAGCCGGAGCGTCTGGGCGATTTGGATATTGAGATCGTGCGCGAGCTGGCGGGAGGGATGTATTTCGGCGAGCGCGGCAACACGACGGAAAATGGCGTTGAGCGCGCGTGGGATACGGAATCCTACTCGACGCCCGAGATCGAGCGCATTGCGACATTTGCGTACGGGCGGGCGGAGAACCGGTCGCGGCGGCTTTGTTCGGTGGATAAGGCGAATGTTTTGATGAGTTCCCAGTTGTGGCGCCGGACGGTGGTGGCGATGAGCGGAGTGTACTCGTCGGTGAAGCTCGAGCATATGTATGTGGATAACGCGGCGATGCAGCTGACGCTGAAGCCTTCGCAGTTTGACGTGATGCTGACCAGCAACATGTTTGGCGACATTCTAAGCGATGCGGCGGCGGCGCTGGTGGGGTCGATCGGGTTGATTCCCTCGGCGAGTTTTGGGACGGGCGCGCCGCTCTTTGAGCCGATTCATGGGTCGGCGCCGTCTCTGGTCGGAACGGATTCGGCGAACCCGGTCGGATCGATCCTCAGCGTGACATTGATGCTGCGCGACGCGTTTGGGCTTTCGCTCGAAGCGGATTGGGTGGAGCAGTCGTTGCACCGCGTGCTTGGAGGCGGGTACCGCACGGCGGACATCGCCCAGCCCGGGGCCAGCACAATTGGCGGGTCGGTCTTCACAGAGATGCTCCGCGAGGAGATGCAGCGCACGCTCGAGCACGCCGAGCGCTATGGTTGGGGCGTCTAACTCCGGCCCCGTTCTCGCCGACGAAAAAACAAACTCGGCTGCTAATTTCAAGAGTCTTCAGCTTGGCAATCGCCGGAATGTTGAACGGGAATTCGTGCGGGTTCTTTACGTGCTCTCTCAAAAGCGAGATCTTCTCTAGTCGCATCATCGTAGAGGATTTCCGTGAGCATTATGTCATTTGTGCCCGGCAAGTCGTACGCAGAGGCTCCCTGCACGATCCGGGAGCCGGGCTCTCGACGCCGCCAGGACATGCGGTCCGAGACCGTCTGGCTTCAGAGGAACAGGGCTTTGCGCGGTGAGCCCCTCGCTTGCGGTAAGCCGCTGAGGGTGCTACTTTTACACTTTCCTAGGCAGCCGACGGTTCGCGCAAGTCGGGGCACACATGGCTGTGGCGGTTGGCACTCGATCCTGAACTATTGATTTAGGGTGCGAATCATTATTCAGACTATCCGAACAGATTTGCTTTACCTTGCACGAGCGGCCTCGCGATGGCCGGTTGGTTCCTATGGCAATGGCTGACCCAGCTTTCAACCCGAAACGCGCGAGCGCCCTAACGGCGGCGCGCTCAGCCACGTACTGGCGCGTCGAAGGGTCTTTGCTCGAGCTGGGAGCTTTGCGTCCCGTGGGATTTTTTACCTGGAACGCGCAGAGTTTTGCGGAGCGGTGGGCGCGGCGGGCGGGATTTGCCTGGATGACCATGACCCGGCCGATCGATTATGCGGTGAACCGGACGCTGGCCACGCGGCTGTTGCACACTTTGCTGCGAGGCGTCAGCCGCGACCGGCTCGATCTTTTGGGCGAAGAGTATTTTCATTATGTGCTGAAGCCGCAGCTTCGGCGCGAGGCTGTCGAGAAGCTGCTGGAAGCGGTCGGGAGCGGCGAGCGGATTGTGCTGGTCGGGCAATTGCTTGACCATATTTTGCGGCCGCTCGCGCAGCATCTCGGTCTCGAATCTTTCCTTTCCAACCGCATGGAGTTTCGCAATGCGCACGCTACCGGGCGTTTGCTCGATCCGGTCGTGCGGCCGCGCGGGCCTTTTGCCTGGTTGACGAGCGGGGCGATCGACGGTCGCATTTCACGGGAGAAATTGCTGCGACAGCTTGGCTGGACAAAGAAGCCGGAGCAATTGGAAGCAGCGGTGCAGACGGCGGTGCGGCCTGCGGCTCCCTCGAGCAAATCGGTGGCGCTGTTTGGCGAGGGTGTGCGCAATGGGCCCCTGGCGGTGCGCGAAACTCTGGCGAACCGGCACGTTTTGTTGATTGGCGTGACGGGATTTATCGGCAAGGTCTGGCTGGTGGACTTGCTGGAAGATGTTCCGAACATCGGAAAGATCACGCTGCTGGTTCGGCGAAACCGGACGACTTCGGCGCTGAAGCGCTTTCAGAAAATTATTGAAGAGTCGCCGGCGTTCGATACGCTGCAGGAAAAATATGGGCGCGAATTGGGCGCGCTGCTGGCGGACAAAGTCGAGGTTGTCGAAGGTGATGTGGGCGAACCGGGACTGGGCCTGGATGCGGCGACACAGGCGCGGCTGGGGAAATCGCTCGATCTGGTGGTGAACAGCGCGGGGCTGACGGACTTTAATCCGGATTTGCGGGATGCGCTTTCTTCAAACGTGGATTCGACGCTGCGTCTGCTGGAATTTTTGCGGAAGTGCGATCACGCGGGGTTGATGCATCTTTCGACCTGTTATGTGGTGGGGATGCGCGATGGGCGCGTGACGGAAGAATTGCAGGACAACTACAATCCGGCGCGGGATGCGGCGTTTGATGCCGAGAAAGAGATTGCTTCGCTGCGCGAAACGATTCGGCGCGTGGAGGAGCGGGCGGAGAGCCCGGAGTTGACAAAGGCGCTGCGGCGGCAGGCCTTGGGGCGCGGCGGCGATCCGGCGGCGGTGCCTGCAAAGGAGTTGGATGGCGTGTTGAAGAGGAACCGGTTGCGCTGGGCGCGGAATCGCTTGGTGCGCATCGGGCTGCGGCGCGCGCAGCATTTGGGATGGCCCAATACCTACACATTTACGAAGAGTTTGGGCGAGTCGATTCTCGCGCGGAGCAGCGGCGAATTGCCGATTGCCATCGTGCGGCCTTCGATTGTGGAAAGTTCGGAGCGCTCGCCGTTCACCGGATGGAACGAAGGAATCAATACTTCCGGCCCGCTCTCGTATTTGCTGGGGACGAATTTCCGCCAACTGCCTTCCAACGAGCGGAAGTGTCTTGACGTGATTCCCGTAGATATGGTTTGCCGGGGCATGACGCTGATTGCCGCGGCGCTGATTTCGCGGAGGAATGCGCGGTTGTATCAGCTGGCGACTTCGGCGATCAATCCGGTGAACATGGGGCGCAGCATCGAGCTGACAGGGTTGGCGCACCGGAAACACTACCGGACCCAGCAGGGCATCGAGCACTGGCTTAAGGTGAAATTCGAAACGATTCCTGTATCGAAGCAGCGCTATGAACGGCTTTCGATTCCGATGCAGAAAGCGGTCATCTCCGGGATCAACCGCGTGGCGGTTTCGCTGCACATGAAGAAGGCGCCGCTCGCCAAGCAAGAGCGCGATCTAATCCGCGCGGAAAAACTGATCGAACTGTACGAACCGTTCATTCTTCACAACGAGCACGTCTTCGAATGCGAGAACGCGCGATTGCTCTCCGCTTCGCTTTCGGCGGAAGAGAAAGCTGTTTTCGATTTTGCCCCTGAATCGATCGATTGGTGGGACTACTGGATCAACGTGCACATTCCGGCGCTGCGCCGGTGGTGCTATCCCCTGATGGAGGGCCGCCCGCTCGAGGCCCGCGCTCCCCGCGAGTTGGACTGGTCTCCTGAACCTGCGCGGGCCGCTGTTGTGTCAAATTCCCGGACGCCGTCGGACCCCCTATGGCGATCTTCGTAACCGGCACGACCGGATACTTGGGCAGTTACCTCGCCGCGGGATTGTTCGCCGAACACCGCGACGCGCTGAATCTTCTGGTTCGCGCAAAAAGCGAGGAAGAAGCGCGCGAGCGGTTGTGGACTTCCCTGCAACTCCATTTCGGATTTCGGGAATTCTGCGAATATCTGGGCTCGCGCGTGCGAATTTTCCTCGGCGATTTGACGAGCGAACGATTCGGCCTTAGCGACGATGAGTATCACGCCCTGGTCGATACGACGGATTCCGTCATCCATTGCGCGGCTTCGCTGAACCGCAAATCGGAACGGCAATGCCTCAACGTCAATCTGCGCGGCGGCCTCGAAGTGATTCAGTTGGCGCGCCGCGCGCAGAACCGCAATGGTCTGCGGCGATATTCGCATGTGTCCACGGTGGCCGTAGCGGGCAAGCGCCGGAACGAAGTGGTGATGGAAGACGCGGCCATCGATTGGGGACGCTCCGACTACGATCCCTACGCGCGCACGAAGAAATTCGGCGAACACATGATTCACCAGCTGCTTGCCGACGTGCCCCACACGATTTTCCGGCCGGCGATCGTTTTGGGGGATAGCCGGCGGCCGGAGACCTCGCAATTCGACATGGTTCAGGCGTTTGATGCTCTCGTGCGGCTGCCTGTCCTTCCGCTGCGTCCTCGGGATAAAATCGATATCGTGCCTGCCAATTACGTCAGCAAAGCGATCGTCGCAATTCACCAGAAGGCCGAGCCTGGTCACGGCATCTATCATTTGTCGTCGGGCACGGGGTCCGAGACCTACGAGGAATTGACGGACGCGCTTGCGGAAGCGGGCGGCTGGCGGCGTCCCGCGTACTGGCCCTGGATGGGCGGCACGTTTTCCGGTACGGTAAATTGGCTTTCGAACCGGAAAGGTTCCGTCGCTCACGGAGCATCGCTCTTGAAAGTTTTCTGGCCCTATCTGGATTGGAACACGGTGTTCGACAATTCGCGCGTCGTGGCGGAGGTCGGGGAAGCTCCGGCAAAATTCTCGACGTACGCATTTCCGCTGCTCAAATTCAGCCGCGAAAACAGGTTTCGCTATCCGGCAAAACCATGGCCGAAAATGGAAATGGACGCGCCGGGAAAATCCGCCGCCGCCGGGGGCGCTCGCGCATGACGGACTTTCTTCTTGTAGCCTGGGTGAGCGCGCTGATTGAGATCCGGCGATTCGGCTGGATGTTCGGCCTCGGCCGGCGCTGGACGCCGGGCGAAAAGCTGCGGCTACTTTTTGCGGGTTATAACGGCACAAGAAATACGGGTTCCGATGTCCGCGTGCAGGAAATGCTGCGCCAGGTGCGGCATGTGCTCGGCGCGGAAAATGTCGATTTCAGCGTGATGACACAAAGTTTCGACCGCGTGCGCGGTTATTTCGACGGCACCAGGCAAGTCTACCTTCCCGATGTATTTCCGCCGTTTTTGTTTCGCGAGGTGCGGCAAAATCATGGCGTCATTGCGTGCGAAGGCTCGATGTTCAAGAGCAAGTTTGCCAACGCACTGACGACGATGATGATCGGCTCGCTGGGGCTCGCTTCGGCGGAGAATAAGCTTTCGCTCGCCTATGGCGGCGAAGCGGGTCACATGGATCGCCTGGTCGAGCGAATGTGCGAGCGCTACGTGCACGATTCCCTGGTGATTACCAGGAATGAGGAGTCTCAAAAGCTCCTCACCTCGCTCGGAATTCCGACCGAGCTCGGAACAGATACGGCGTGGACGTTTGAGCCCTATCCGCCGGCCTACGCTCGCAAAACCCTGCGGGATGCCGGATGGGACGAGAAAACTCCGGTGATGGTGATGTGTCCGATCCATCCCTTCGTGTGGCCGGTGAAGGCGTCCATCGGGAAGTATCTCTCGCGGGTGACGACGGGCGCCTACAAGGACAGCCAGTACCGCACGGTTTATTTTTTTCAGTCGGGGCCGGAAGTCGAGAAAAAGTACCGGCATTACATTTCGAGCTTCACGAAGGCGCTTGCCTCGTTTCGCGAGCGGCACAGCGTCTTCCCGATTCTTGTGGCGATGGAAAGGCTCGACGCCGTTGCCTGCCGCGATATCGCGCAAGCCTTGCCAGGAATTCCGGTCTTCACGTCGGATGACTATGACATGTTCCAGCTCGTGTCGATTTTGCGTTGCGGCACGTACATGGTTTCTTCGCGCTACCACGGGATTGTGACCTGCATGCCCAGCCTGGTGGCTTCGGCGGGCGTCACGATGGATGAGCGCATCCGGAATCTCATGCGCGAGCGCGGACACCAGCATCTTTTGCTGACGGTCGACGATCCCGACCTCGAGCCCAAGCTTATAAGAATGATGGACACGCTCGTTGCTGAGGCGGATTCCGTGCGCGACGGGATTGGGAAAACCGTCGTCCGCAACCTGAAAGTCATGGCGCGCATGGGCACTTTCCTCGAAGACGCCATGCGCCGCACGTACCCGGAATTTCCGCTGCGTTCCGGCGTTCTTTCCTGGGAAGACTATCTGCCGCCACTCAACGATACGCTGCTGCAGCTTGTCGAGCGCTACGGCACGTCCACGGTTGTTCCGCAACATTCCGTCGCCGGAACCGCGTCGCGATAATGGCCCATCCAGCCACCATGCCGAATTTCCTTGAAGACATTTTCGCGCAACTGAAGCGAGCCGACAGCCGCGTCGTGCTGCGCGAAATTCATGGCGAGGGGTTCGTCAGTGTTTCCGGAAGGGAATTGCTCGAACAGGTGCAGCGCGTGCGCGCACATCTGCGGCGCACCGGGCTTCAGCCCGGTGCGCGTTGCGCGCTGCTCGGGCCGAACTCTGCGCGATGGGTGGCCTTCAATCTCGCCTTGCTTGCAGAAGGAGTTATCGTCGTGCCGCTTTATGCGCGGCAGGCGCCAGCCGAACTCGCCGCCATGATGAAGGATTGTCTGCCGCAATTTTTGTTCAGCAGCGACGCGGCGCTCGGCGAGGCTGTCAGCAAGGCATTGCCGCCGCAGTGGTCGAATGCGCGGAGACTCGTCCTTTTTGATGAAGTCTTCGAAGATCCCGCGCCGGATGCGCCCGCGCTCGATGCGCCCAACCCTCGAGCGGACGCGGATCTCGTCACCATTATCTATACGTCCGGCACATCCGGCGAGCCCAAGGGCGTTTGTCTGAACGTCGGGAACGTAACTCACATGCTAGCTTGCACGCGCGAACGTCTTGATTTGCTCATGGGCGCCACGCATGAACCAGACCGCGTGTTTCACTACGGGCCGTTCAGTTTCGCCGCGTCCTGGATCACTTTGCTCACTTGTCTCTCCCGCGAGAGCGTTCTGACGCTTTCCACCGACCTCACGAAACTGGCCGATGAAATTCGCCTGGCTTCTCCGCATTATTTCTTGAATGTGCCTACGCTTCTTGAACGGGTCCGTCGCGGTGTGGAGGAGGCGCTTGGGAAGCGGGCCGCGCCGATCCGTTCTCTCTTTAGAAAGGCGCGCGCGGCTTGGACGCGCAAGCACGAGGGCCGCGGCCTGGCGACAGATGCTTTCTGGCTGATGCTCGGCAAAAGATTCATTTTCAGCAAGATTAAAGAGCGGTTCGGTCCGAATATTCGCGCGCTGATCTGCGGGTCGGCGCCGCTCGCTCCGGAGACGCAACAGTTTTTCCTGATGCTGGGTATTCCGGTGCTGCAAGCCTATGGCCTGACGGAAACCACCGCCATTTGTACGCTCGACGACCCCCGCGTTCCGGTCGAGCCTGGCTACGTCGGCACGGCGGTCAGCGGCATCGAGATGAAAGTCGGCGAGAACGAAGAAATCATGGTCCGCGGGCCGAACATTTTTCCGGGTTACTGGAACCGTCCGGAAGAAACGGAGCGCGTGCTCGAGGATGGGTGGTTCCACACCGGGGATCAGGGCGAGGTGAACGTTCGCGGAAACTGGCGGATCATCGGACGCCTCAAGAACTTGATCGTGCTGAATTCGGGTCACAAGATTACTCCCGAGCCACTCGAAGAGAGGCTGGCCCGGCTGCTTCCCGATGCGCAGCAGATTGTGGTGGTCGGCAATGGACGCGGTTTCCTGTGCATGCTGGTGGCGGGCGCAGTCGAGCGCGCCGCCGTACAAGCGGCTCTGGATGCGGTAAATCCCGAGCTTCCGCATTATCGGCAAATTCGCAATTTCACCATGATCACCGAGAACCTCACTCCCGAAAACGGACTCTTGACCGTGATGGGCAAATTGCGGCGCGAGGCCATCAACGCGCGATTCACGGCGGAAATCAGCGCGATGTACGCGGAGGCGCTCGAAAGCAAGGCAGCTGCCGGGAGCAAGGCGTGAAGTCGTTCACCGGGAAAACCCTCCGCTGGGCGTGGCGCAACAGCGTGATGGAATTGACACTCGATCGCGAGCCGGCCAACGAAATCGGGCTGGCGATGCTCGCGGAACTGGAACAGTTTGTTTCTGCAATCGAAGGGCTGGCGCCAGAAACCTCCGCGTGCATCATTCACAGTGAGCGCAAGCACGGTTTTTCCGCGGGCGCCGACCTTCGCGAGCTTTACCACGGTAGCGCGCAACTCTCGGGAAAAGAGCGCGTTTCCGGCGTGCGCGCTTTTCTCGAGAGGATTCACGCCGTGTTCAACGCCATCGATGCCGCGCCGTTCACGACGATCGCGGCCGTTCATGGCGTCTGCTTCGGGGGCGGATTCGAATTGGCGCTCACGTGCGACATCATCGTGGCGGACAAAATGGCGCGTTTTGCATTTCCCGAATTGCGCCTCGGCTTGATTCCAGGGTTCGGTGGCATTCCGCGCCTGAAGCGTGATTTGGGGAACGCATTTATCCGAGAGCTTCTCTTGACGGGCCGAAGCGTTAACGCCGCGCGCGCACAGGGTGTGGGACTGGTTGCGCAGCTTGCCGCGGAAGGTGAAGCGTTGCGCATCGCGAGGGCGACGGCGGAGCAGATTGTCAAATTTGATGGCGTCACGCGAGCGGCAGCGAAAAAGTTTATCAAGCCCATCCCGCATGAGGAGCTGCGGCGCGAGATCGATCTCTTTTGCGAACTGTTCGAGCGGCCTGCGGTGATGGCGGCGCTCGGCAAATTCGTCGAGTCCACCGACGCTATGCCCTATCTGCCGTAGAACGGGCGGGGATCGGTTGTGTCCCTCTGCAGTTACGGCATTTTCTTTCTTCGTCCGGAAAATGGTAAATTTAGGCTTCCATGCGAACGCTTGAGCAGACCACACAGGAAGTCCTCGACCTGGCATCGAAGCATTTTCATGTCCCGCCCGGGTCCCTTGCGCCGGAAGATGATTTCTTCAAAAAACTCGGCATCGACAGCCTGCAGACGCTCGAGATGCTGAGCCGGCTCGAAAATCATTTCGGGATCGAATTGCCCGACTATGAAGTCCAAGGCGTAAGCGACTTCCGCACTCTCGCTTCGCGGATTCAATCCCGCCTGTAATGCTTGACCTTTCCAAATATCAATCCATCGGCGCGGCGCTGAAGGATGCGCTGGAGGAATTTTCAAACGAAGTGTGCCTAATCGAAGCCGACCGTGATAGGGAAAAGGAACGGCTTACCTACCGGGAGTTCAAGGATCGCGCTCACCCGCTTGCGAAGGCGCTGGCAGACGCGGGCTTTGCTGCCGGCGAACGAGCGAGCATCATCATGACGAATCAGTCCAAGTGGCTGATTTCGGCGTATGCCATCTTTTTCGCGGGCGGTGTTTTGGTGCCGCTCGATTACAAGCTGACGCCGGACGAACAGTGGCAACTCCTCGTGCATTCGGGCGCGAACGTTCTGATCACCGAATATCCGATCTGGCGGCAACTCAGCGCCGCAGCGGGCCGCTCCGCTGCGGCTGACTTGCGAACGGTTCTGGTGACCGAAGCGCCAGCCAACGCCGATCTCGGAGGCGCGCGTCGTTGGGAAGAGTTCCGGGGCAGCGGCGAACCAAGCTTCGTTTCCCGCACGCGCAAAGACGTGGCGTGCATCGTCTATTCTTCGGGGACTGGCGGCCGCCCTAAGGGCTGCATGATGACGCATGAGAATTACCTCGAGCAGTGCGTTGCGCTCACATCCATTTATCCGTTTGCGCCGGGCGTGCGTTACCTCAGCATCTTGCCGACGAATCACGCCATCGATTTCATGGTCGGTTTCTTTGGACCGTTCATCTGCGGCGCCGCCGTCGTTCATCTGCGCACGCTGCGGCCGGAATTTGTGCGCGAGGCGTTCTTAAAGTACAAGATCACTTACGTTAGTCTCGTTCCCCTTGTGCTGAAAAATCTGCAAAAGGGTTTAGAGGCGCGGTTCGGCGAGCTCTCTCCGGGCAAGCGCAGAGTTTTCAACGCGATCGTCGCCGTCAATAAAGCTCTCACGAAAAGCCGTCCGCGGCTTGGTCTCAGCCGCCGCTTGTTGAAGCAAGTCCACGAACCCTTCGGCGGCGAACTTCGCACGATCATCGTCGGCGGCGCGTTCTCGGAGCCCGAAACCCTGCAATTTTTTTACGATCTCGGCATTCCGGTTGCGAATGGCTATGGCCTTACAGAAGCAGGCACCGCGATCACCGTCAACGACCTCAGGCCTTTCAGGGCCGACACGGTGGGCAAGCCGCTCCCCGGCATGGAGGTCCGCATCGTGAACGCGAACGCGGATGGCATCGGCGAAGTCGCCGTCCGCAGCAAAACGGTCATGACCGGCTACCTGAACGAGCCGGAGCTCACCTCGGAATCCATCGTCGACGGCTGGCTCTTGACGGGTGATCTCGGCCGCTTCGATGCCGCGGGCCACCTGCAACTCTTCGGACGCAAGAAGAACATGATCGTCACCGAAGAGGGCAAAAACATCTATCCTGAAGACATCGAAGCCGTCTTTGAAAGCCTTCCCGTGAAGGAATTTTGCATTTTTGCCGCCAATTACATCTGGCCGAAGCGCTCGATGGTCGGCGAGCAGCTCTTGCTTGCGCTGCATCTCGAGCCCGGCCAGACTTACAGCGAAGAGCTGCGCCGCGACGTTTCCGCGCGCAATAGCAAGCTCTTGAATTACAAGCGCATTCACGGCGTGGTCTTGTTTGACGAAGAGTTTCCGCGTACCGCTTCGCTGAAGATAAAGAGAAACGTGCTCGCAGAGCAGCTGGGGAAGCTCGATCGCGCCACTGCGTTTCTGCCGTTGTAAAGCGGAACCGGCGGCTTTCCTTTGAAGAAATGAGAAGTCTTTGAGGCATCAATTCTTCGCCATAGTCAACCCCGCCGCTGGTGGCGGCCGCTCGGCCAAGCTAGCCGGGCCCGCGCTGGCTGGCCTGCGCGAGAAGGGGCTGAAGATCGACGTGGTTGCTTCGACCGGGCCGGGCCACGCCGTCGAGCTTGCGCGCGAAGCTTATGAACAGGGATATCGGAAGTTCATCGCGGTCGGCGGCGACGGAACGGCGCATGAAATCCTGAATGGAGTTTATGGACGCGCCCAAGGCAAGGAGCGCATTGCCCTTGGGTTCTTGCCGCTCGGAACGGGCAATTCATTTCTCAGGGATTTTACGAAGGACGGCGCAAACGCTTCCCTCGAAGCTTTGATCAAAGACGAGAAACGGGCCGTCGATCTGATTCGGCTGGCGCATTCCAAAGGTGTAACCTATTCGTTCAATCTTCTCAGCCTGGGTTTCACGGCGGACGTGGGCGCGCTGACCAACCGCTATTTCAAGCCCTTCGGTTATCTTGGCTATCTCCTTGGCGTCTTTGTGCGCGTCGTTCAGTTGCGGCGCCGGACTTTTCGCTTGCGCTGCGACGATGACAAGGAATGGGACGAAAGCCGCTGCCTTTTTCTCTCCTTCAGCAACAGCAAATTCACTGGCGGCACCATGCTCATTGCCCCGCACGCTGATCCCACGGACGGCCTCATTGAATTTGTGCGCTGGGGGCCCATCGGGCGCATCGGCCTGCTGCGTATGCTCCCCAAACTTTACGACGGCACGCATATCGAACATCCTCTCGCTTCGCGGCGCGCCGTGCGCCGCATCGAATTTGGCACTCAGGTTCCGGTGGATGTGCTGATCGACGGAGAAATTGCCGCGCTCGAGTGCGTGTCTCTCGACGTGATTCCTGCGGCCGTGGACATCTATATATGAAACGAGGATGGCTGGCGCTACGCGCCGCGTTTCTATGGGTTCTGAGCGGCTTGCACTTTTTCGTGGTTGCGCCGACGCTCGTCTTCCTGGGAATTTTCCTGGACCCCCACAAGCACGATTGGCTTCAACGCAGCTTCTGCCGGCGGATCGCCTATCTTTCAGGAGCGCGTCTCGAAGTTGTGCGCTCGCCCGGCTTCGATCCCCAGCGCACCTGCTTTTTCATGGTAAATCACGTCAACCTGTTTGATCCCTTCATGCTGTATTGCGCCATTCCGCAATACGTTCGTGGATGGGAGCTGGAATCTCATTTCAAGATTCCGGCGTATGGCTGGCTGATGAAGCGCTTTGGCAACGTGCCCGTCCCCGACGTTCGCCGCCCTTCCGATCTCAAGCGCATGTGGCGGCTCACGCAGGATGCGATCGACGGCGGCACGAGCCTCATTATTTTTCCGGAGGCCAAGCGTACGCGCGACGGCCACGTCGATGTATTTGAGGAGGGCGGCTTCCGCGTCGCCCAGCAGCTCGGCATTCCGATCGTCCCCGTCAGTCTCGTCGGCTCCATCAAGCATCATCGCACCGGCCACTGGATGCTCTGGCCTGCCACAGTCACGGTCCACCTTCACGACACTATCGACACGAAGGGAATGACCAAGAAAGATGTCGCCGGGCTGCGCGAGCGCGTTCGCGAAATTATCTCGGCGCCAGTAAATTGTAGTTTAGAAAAACAGAATGAGTAGAACCCGGAAGGGGCGCGTTCGCCAGCGCCCCCATCCGTTGACACGAAACATCTCCGCCCAGTTCAGGAAGGAAGCTTTATCCCCGGAATAGTGCGGCCCGCCTTGGTTTCCTGCCAGGTGAAAACGATGCGGTCAATCACGGTGATCGTGGAGACCACGGCAATCACCCAAAGCACGGCGCCCATGCGCGTGGTAATGCCGCCGATGATCAGCAGAACGAGGCGCTCCGGCCGCTCCATGAAGCCCACCTTGCAAAGGGGGATGAGTGATTCGGCCCTTGCGCGAGCGTAGCTGACCATCACGGAGCCCGCCGTCGCCACCGCCGCAAGCACTACATAAGGAGTGCGCCCGCTCACCGAGTAATACACGAGCAGCCCCATATAGAGCGCCATATCGGCATAGCGGTCGAGCGTCGAATCGTAAAACGCACCGAACGCCGTCACGCGATTCTGCCGCCGCGCCACTTGACCGTCCAAGATGTCGAGAAATCCCGCGAAGAAAATAATAAGCGCGGCAATCCGGAAATTTCCCAGCGCGAAATTGGCCGCCGCCACGAAATTCACCACCAGGCCGAGAAAGGTCAGAAAATTGGGATTGACGCCCGTGGCGGCCAGCACGCCGACGATCTTGTCGAGCAGCCACTTGCTTCCGGTTCCAATCGCGCCTGTAAAGGTAGCCATTCTTTTGCTGCAACCAATCGGGATTTTGATTTCTCGCGCGTGCCAGCGAAATCGTACACTAGCCTCGCAGCGCTCCGCAAACAAGTGTCCCGCTTCGGGCCAAATTGATTTGCGCGTCAGGGCGCTTTCTTCTTGACGCTGCGCGGCTCACGTCATACATTCACTTTACTTCATTCGCGATGTGCGCGCGAATCTATGGACTGTAAAACCTCACGCCGCGGGTTTTTGTCTCAGAGTCTAACGGGGATTTCGGCTGCTTGGATATCGGCGAACTGGCCTGCCATGCTCGCAGCGGCAACTCACGCCCACCAAGCTGCTCAATCTGCTTCGCCTGCCAAGTTTGAATTTTTTTCCGCCGAGCAGGCGGCGGAAGTGGATGCCGTCTCGGCACGCATCCTTCCCACAACCGATACGCCAGGCGCGCGCGAAGCCGGCGTGGTATTTTTTATCGACCGTGCACTCGTCACTTTTGCGAAAGACAATCAAAAAGTGTATTCGGAAGGTTTGCCCGCGCTGCACGCCCGAGTTCGTGAACTGTTCCCGACAATAGACAAATTTTCTGCCGCCACTCCCGAGCAGCAAGACCAGATCCTGGAATCCTTGGACGAAGAATCCAGTGGCGGGGGAAGGCGCCCGTTCCGTCCCGGCAGGGGCGAGCAATCCTTCTTCGAGACGCTCCGCGTGCACATTGTCATGGGATTTTTGATCGATCCAGAGTCGGACAAGCGCGGCAATCGCGGCGGCGCCGGCTGGATGGTCATCGGCCGCGAGAAGGAACACATGTTCCAGCCGCCTTTCGGCTACTACGACAAGGATTATCCGGGCTGGCAGCCGAATCCGGGAACCGCAGACAAGACCAAATCATGACGCCCGATCAGCCCAAATACAAAACGACCGACGAAGTGGACTTTGTCGTCATCGGTTCTGGCGCTGCTGGCGGCATTATCGCCAAGGAGCTTTCTGAAAACGGATACCGCGTGGTCGTTCTGGAACAGGGGCCATACCTCACCGAAAAGGATTTTATCCACGACGAAATCAAGGTATTAAATCAGGACCTGCTGACCAATCATCCGGATCTTCAGCCCAATACTTTTCGCAAAACGCCTGACGAGAAAGCCAGGCGGCAGCGCGCCGTTGCGTACGGTCGTCTTGTCGGCGGCACAAGCACGCACTTCACCGCGAATTTCTGGCGTTTCCACGAAATTGATTTTCACGAGCGCAGCAAAGTTGGCGACGTCCCTGGCGCGGCTTTGGCCGATTGGCCTATTACCTACACGGACCTCGAGCCCTATTACACGAAAGTGGAATGGGAAATCGGGGTCTCCGGACTCGCCAACGCCAGCCCGTTTGATCCGCCGCGTTCCAAGCCGTATCCGATGCCTCCTTTGCCCGTCAAATCGGGCGGCGTTATCTTCGAGCGCGCCGCGCGCAAGCTCGGCTGGAATCCGTTCCCCGCGCCAATGGCGATTCTCTCGCAACCCCGGCCCGGTCGCAGCGCGTGCATCAATTGTGGCTTCTGCCTCGGGTTTGCCTGCGAAGTCGGCGCGAAATCCAGCTCGCTCGCTACCGCCATTCGCATGGCGGAAAAAACCGGCCGCTGTGAGATTCGCCCGAACTCTTATGTGCACCGCATCGAGCTTGACGCCAATGGCCGCGCCACCGGCGCCGTTTATTTCGATGAGAAGCGCAACGCCCAGCGCCAGAAAGCCAAAGCCGTTGTCGTCTGCGCGAACGGTGCGGAAACTCCGCGTCTTCTTTTGCTCTCTGCCAACAACCAATTTCCCGACGGCCTCGCCAACAGCAGCGGTATGGTCGGCAAGCACCTGATGTTCAACAGCGGCGCTCTCTCTGTCGGCGTTTTCGAGCATCCTCTCAACGACTACAAAGGTTTTGCCGTCAGCAGGATTCTCCACGATTTTTATGAACTCGATCCCGATAAAGTCGGTTTCCACGGCGGCGGCGGGCTCGACGCGCGCTTCGATCAGACGCCGATCAATTTCGCCCTGGGCGGCCTGCCGCCCGGCACTCCGCGATGGGGCAAAGGATTCAAGGATGCTCTGAGCCACAACTTCACGCGCACCGTCGAAATCTTCTGCCACGGCACTTCGCTTCCTGTTGAAAACAATAGCTTCTCGCTTGATCCGGACGTGAAAGACGCCTGGGGTCTTCCCGCGTTGCGCATGACCTACAAAGATCATCCTGACGACGTCAAACTGGGCAACTGGCTGAACCTGCGCGCTGCAGAGCTTCTGCAGGCGGCCGGCGCAGAGAAACAATGGTCCTACCCCGCGGGTGAACAGGAATTCAGCGTGCACCTGCTCGGCACCTGCCGCATGGGCAAGGATAGGAAAACTTCGGTGATCAATTCCGATCACCAAACGCACGACGTAAAAAACCTTTTCCTCTGTGATGGCAGCAGTCTCGTTACCTCCGGCCGTGGCCAGCCCACCATGACTATCGAAGCGCTCGCTTTCCGGGCCGGCGATCGCATCCGCGCTCTCGCCAAACGCGGCGACCTCTCCGCCTAGCCTGCGGCTGCTTTTCCGTTCCCATCCGCGAGCAGCGGCAGCCCGCTTTCTGATACACTTTTCTTCGCAAAAATCATGGCTGAGGGGGCTCGGATGAATTCGAACCGACGCAACACCGGGTTTGTCTTGTGTGGATGGACGCTAAGCATTGGTCTGGCCGTCGTGGGGGCGAAGGCCCAATCCAACACGCCACAAACTACCGCCGCTCCCAAACTCGCCGAAGAGGAGTTCAAGAACATCAAGGTGCTGAAAGGCGTACCGGCTGACCTGGTGCGTCCCTCCATGCAGTTCATCACCGCTTCGCTGGGGGTTGAATGCGAGTATTGCCATGTCCGCGGCGAAAAAGGTCTCGAATTCGACAAGGATGACAAGAAGACCAAGGTCACCGCGCGCAAAATGATGGAAATGATGTTCGCCATCAACAAAGAAAATTTCGAAGGCCACCTCGAAGTCACCTGTTATTCCTGCCATCGCGGCGCCGCCGATCCCGTCGGCACTCCGCTCGTTGCCACGGAAGACGCAAAACCCGAACCCGAGCCCAGAAAAGCGCCCGGCGACGCGAAGCCGGTTTTGCCCCCAGCCGATCAGCTGCTCGATAAATATCTCTCTTCCATCGGCGGCAATGCTGCTCTGCAAAAAGTCACGAGCCGCGTCGAAAAGGGCAGCCTCACTGTCGATGGCCATCAGCTTCCCATCGAAGTCTACGCAAAGGCTCCAGACAAGCGCGTCACCATCATGCATCTCACCAATGGCGAGAGCATCACCGCCTTCGACGGCAAACAGGGCTGGCTAAGCAATGCGGGCCGTCCCCACATGATGTCCGCCGCAGAGAACGAAGCTGTGCGCATCGACTCCGATTTCTATTTCGCTTCGCACGTCAAGACTCTTTACGCGAAATTCACGGTAGTTCCCGGCGAGAAAATCGACGGCCACGACACCTATCTCGTGCTCGGCCGCAACGAAGGCCAGCCGCCCCTGCGCCTCTATTTTGATCAGCAATCCGGCGTGCTCGTTCGCCAGGTCCGCTACGCCGAAACCGCCCTCGGCCGTATGCCCACGCAAATTGACTACGCCGATTACCGCGACGCCGACGGCGTAAAAATCCCCTACCGCTGGACGCTTGCCCGACCCGGCAACCGCTTCACGATACAAATCGACGACGTGAAGCAGAACGTCCCCGTCGACGACGCCAAATTCGCCGCTCCTCCCATGCCACCGCTGCCAGACCAGAAACCGGCTGGCCACTAAATTAGAAAAGAGCGCCTGCCTTTCAATGGGCTTGCGGGGTGGGGGCTTTCATCAATTCCACAAACATCTTGCTGAATCTTCCGAGATCCAAATCCATCTGGATTTCGACCTGTTGTGCGCCAAGCTTCGGGTTGTCTTTCTCCACCCACGTCAGCGTGTTCCCGTAGGCCGCACCATGGTCGATATCCACGCTCATATAACGCGTTTCCTTTTTGGTGATCAGCGTCGGGTCAATCCACGCAGCTGCCGCCAGTTCGTCCCACATGTAGGAACCACCCTGGTCCGCCAGAAAGTACTTCACCACGTATTGCGCCGCGCCGCTGTTGCTCTTTTTTATTTCGGCAACCATGGCGTCCGTGATTCTGGTTTTGACGGAGATATCCACCGGCGTGCAGACGATCTTTTTCCACGGGGCCTCTAGCACGCTCTTCGCGGCCTCCGGATCGAACCAGAAATTGAATTCGTGGCGCGGGCTGCTGATGAACTCCGGATCGTCCGTCTGCGGGCTCAAGCTTCCGCCCATAAAGACCAGGCCTTCGGCCAGTCCCGCAAAATGCGGATCGATCGCGTTGGCGAGCGCCAGGTTCGTCATGGGCCCGCCTTCGTAGATCGTCACTTCATGCGGATATTTGTGGACCATGCGGATCAGGAAGTGAGCGGCGTCTTCCTCAGCCGGCCGTGTAGTAGGCTGCCCTTCGGGCAGAGCCGGGATGACGTCATGTTCGTGCCACCAGCGATCATCCCAAGCGCCGGCGAACTCCACTTTCCCGTATCGTGCCTGCCATAAGAGAGCTTCCTTGCGGCGATGTACGAGCGGAAACACGGCTCCCGGAACCACCGGAATATCGGTGCGGCCAATCAGCTCCAGCAGCCGCAAAGTATGCGCCACCTCCTCGTCGCGCCACTGGTTTCCGCTGACAACGGTTATGCCCAGCACTTCTACCTGGGGAGATTGAATCAAGGTCAGGAGTGTTTGCATATTGCTTCCGCCGGGCCCGGAACAATCCTGATTGATGATCACTTTCCGACGTTGCTGAGCGAATGCCGGGCTGCCGGCCATCAGCAAAAATAAAACGAATAGCGCTAATCCTGGATTCCTCATCAAAAGCTTCTTCGGGTGCACGCAGCCTCCAAGCAACTTATCTCTTCTTGCCTTAGAGAGATCGGCTCCATTTCAACACATCCAACCCGATTCGCAGCCTTCCTAATGCAAAGCAGAGGGAGAAGAATTGCGTGGACCAGTCCGCGCCACCCGGGACAGATCCACAACGCAAGCTTGCCAGGTGAAATTTTCGGCGACAGCCTCTCTCACCCGATCTCCCTCGCCCACCCTTTTTTCGCCCCGGTGTCGTCGGTCAGCGCCTGCGGCAGGGCGCCCTAACTGCTGATTCTAAATGATTTACGGAAAAGCTAAACTCTTTAGAGGCGATACCTCTAAACTTGCAACCGGAGGAATGACCTCCGCCGAGCGCTTGTGCCGGTCCACCATCGGGGCAAGGCCGTTTCCGCGGATTCCCACCCGAAGCGGCTCAGGTCTGAGGCTCTAGCTGAAAGAATCTCCTCGCGTCCCTCGTCGGTTATGTAAGAATCGCCTTCTGAGGGCGCCCGCTACCAGCGCCACAGCCGGGATCCTCCGCGAGGTGCTCCATGATGACCCTCTGGCAAGACATTCGATACGGCCTGCGTGTGCTGGCAAAATCTCCGAGCTTTACTATAGTTGCCATCCTGACGCTCGCTCTGGGCATCGGCGCCAACACCGCAATCTTCACGATCGTCTACGGCGTCCTCCTCCGCCCGCTTCCGTTTCCCCATGCCGAGCGCATCGTCGAGCTCGAGGACAGCTATAAAGAGCAGAGCGAGGAAATGGACCTCGATTCCCGCGAGTTGAAGCAGTTAGAGACCTACAAAGACCCGTTCGAGAATATTGCCGGCTACACCTCGGTCGGTTACAACCTGTCCGTAGGTAATGCCGCCGAGCACTTGCGAGGCATGCCCGTCGACTCCTCCTACTTCAGTGTCCTGGGAATCCGCCCCGCACTCGGCCGCGACTTTTCTCCCGCGGACGACGCCGGCGATGGCCAGCACGTTGCCATCATCAGTCACAACCTCTGGGCGCGCCGCTTTGCTGCCGATCCCGCGCTCATCGGCCGCAACATCCTGCTGAATGGCGAACCTTTCCTGCTGATCGGCGTGATGCCGCGCGATTTTGCCTCCATTGCGGTTGCCACGGATCTGCCGAATAGCGGCTCGGCAGACGTGTGGACCCCTCTTGCGCTCGTTGCCAAAACCGCGGGCAGCGGAGAAAACATCGGCGTGCTCGCACGCCTCAAACCGGACGTCACTCCCGCCCAGCTCCAGGCGCAAATGAATATCGTCACAGAAGATTTCCGCCGCGAATTCCCCAATGTGGTTGGCAAGGAACTCAACATCAGTTTTCGGCCGTACCTGCAAATGATCGGCGCTGACGTCCGTCCCTACCTTTTGCTTTTACTCGGCTCCATCGGCTTCGTGCTGCTGATTGCTTGCTCGAACGTCGCCAATCTCTTTCTCGCCAGAGGCAGCTTGCGCGGCCGCGAAATTGCCGTTCGCATAGCCATGGGCGCGTCGCCCGGGCGGCTCTTTCAACAGTTGCTCACCGAAAGCATGCTTGTCGCGCTCGCCGGCGGCGCGCTCGGCTTACTCGTGGCCTATCTGGGCCTTGGCTCGCTCGTGGCGCTCGCGCCAATCGAGCTGCCTCGCGTCTCTGACATTTATCTCGATGGCTGGGTGTTCGCCTTCACTTTCTTCGTATCCCTTTTGACAGGCGTTGTCTTCGGGTTTGCTCCAGCCCTCGAAGCTAGCAGGACCGGGATCAACGAAGCCCTCAAGGCAGGCGCCGGACGCTCCAGCGCCGCTCCCGGCCGCGCTCGCCTCCGCCAGCTTCTGGTCGTCGGAGAATTTGCGATCTCAGTCATCCTTCTCGCAGGTGCCGGTCTAATGATCGCCACCTTTTCAAAGCTGATTCACACCGATCCCGGATTCAATCCTCATCAGATTCTTTCCGCGCAGTTCTGGCTGATTGGCTCGAACTACAATTCTGAAGCCCAAATCGCGAGATTTGATCGCTCGATCGTTCAGCGGCTCGAGTCTATTCCCGGCATCGAGTCCGCCGCCGTCATCGCCGCCGGCCTGCCCCTCGAGCGCGGCGGAAACAATGGCGTCCGATTGTCTAATTCCTCGGATTGGCACAGCGTCGATTACCGCGAGATTACTCCAGGCTTTTTCCGGGCGATGGGCATCCCGCTGCGTCAAGGCCGCACCTTTTCCGAATCGGATTCCGAGACGGCCGACAAAGTCGTGATCGTCAACCAGGCGTTCGTACGCCGCCACTTTCCCGGCAGCAGTCCCATCGGCGAGCACATTTTTCTCGGCAAGACGTCGTACGAAATTGTAGGTGTGGTCGGGGACGTGAAGTCTTACCTCGACCAACCCGCGCCTCCGGCCACTTTCATTCCCGCAGCCCAAGCATCCTACGGCACCTCGGCGCTTTTCGAAGGCTGGTTCCCGCGAATTGTTCTTGTCCGCTCCAACGTTGATCCCCTCGGCCTGAGCCGCTCCGTTCGCGACGCCATCTCGGCCGTTGACCCCACGGTTCCGACGGGTTCTATCCGCTCCATGGAGCAAGTGCTTTCCCACTCTCTGGCACTGCGCAGTTTCATGATGTTTCTCTTGGGGCTTTTCGCCGCCGTCGCTCTGGTCCTGGCCAGCGTGGGCCTCTACGGCGTTATCTCCTTCGCCGTTTCACAACGCACGCGCGAAATCGGCGTGCGCATGGCGCTCGGCGCCCATCCCGGTGATGTCCTCCGGCTGATTTTGGGCGAAGGTTTGAAACTCGTTCTGGCAGGCGTTGCCCTCGGCATCGTCGCGGCCCTGGCCATGACCCGCCTTCTCTCTACCTTGATCTACGGAGTAAGCGCGTCGGATCCGCTCATCTTTTTGTCCGTCGTCACGCTTCTTGTCGCGGTCGCTCTCGCGGCGTGTTATGTTCCGGCGCGCCGCGCCATGCGCGTCGACCCCATCGTCGCTCTTCGCTATGAATAGCGAACTACTTGGCTTTCTCGCATTTTCCCTTCCGGGAGCAATCTGCTGAGCCCCGGGTGGCAACGTGTGGCTGTCATCTGCCAACCAGCGGAGGCCAGAACAGAATCGACTTGCCACGCCGAGGCATGATCGACTTGCATGGACTCGGCATAACACCCTACTTAAGGGACGCGACGAGGTCAAAACGGTCGAGGTTCATCACTTTGTTCCAGGCCCCGATGAAGTCCTGGACAAACTTCCCGTGCGCGTCGGAACTTCCGTAGACCTCCGACAGCGCCCGGAGTTGGGCATTCGAACCGAAGATGAGATCGGCTCGCGTGGCCGTCCACTTGACTTCGCCCGTCTTGCGATCTCGTCCTTCAAACGTAGTATTCGCCTCTGAGGTCGCTTTCCACACCGTACGCATATCGAGCAGGTTGATGAAGAAGTCGTTGGTCAGCGCTTCGGGCTTCTTGGTGAAGACGCCGAACTTGGTTTGTCCAAAGTTCGTATCGAGCACGCGCATGCCACCAATAAGCGCGGTCAGTTCTGGCGCTGTCAGCGTGAGAAGCTGCGCCTTGTCCAGCAGTTCCACCTCGGCCGTTGCGCCGCCGTTTCCGTTGGTGTAAGAGCGGAAGCCGTCCGCGGCTGGTTCGAGCACCGCGAAGGACTGCACGTCGGTTTGCTCCTGCGAAGCGTCCATGCGCCCCGGGCTGAACGGAACGGTGACTGCGATGCCGGCATTTTTCGCGGCCTGCTCGACACCCGCGCAACCAGCCAGGACGATCAAGTCGGCAAACGAGATCTTTTTACCGCCAGACTGCGAGCCGTTGAAATCACTCTGAATCTTTTCGAGCGCCTTCAGGACCTTTTGCAGCTGCCCTGGTTGGTTAACCTTCCAATCCTTCTGTGGCGCAAGTCGGATGCGGGCGCCGTTTGCACCACCACGTTTGTCGGACCCACGGTAGGTGGACGCCGACGCCCAAGCGGTGGAGACGAGCTGGGATACCGTCAGCCCCGAGGCAAGAATTTTTGCCTTGAGCGAAGCGACATCCTTTTCTTCCACCAATCCATGATTTGGCGCCGGGATGGGGTCCTGCCAGAGGAGTTCTTCCTTCGGAACCTCCGGACCGAGGTAGCGCGCGCGGGGTCCCATGTCGCGATGCGTCAGTTTGAACCATGCACGGGCAAAGGCATCCGCAAGCGCAGCCGGGTTCTCGTAGAAGCGTCGCGAGATCTTTTCGTAGACTGGATCGAATCGCAAGGAGAGGTCTGTCGTGAGCATGGCCGGTGCGTGACGCTTTGAGGGGTTGTGAGCATCCGGCACCGTGCCTTCGCCTGCGTTGCCTTTCGGCTTCCACTGGTGTGCGCCGCCTGGGCTCTTCGTCAGTTCCCAATCGTACTTGAACAGGTGCTCGAGGAAGTCGTTACTCCATTTTGTCGGCGTGCTGGTCCACGTAACTTCGAGGCCGCTGGTGATTGCGTCGCCTGCAATGCCAGTGGCGTAGGCATTTGTCCAGCCGAGACCCTGCTCCTCGATCGGCGAGCCTTCAGGTTCGGCTCCGACGTGTTGTTTTGCGGGGCCTGCGCCGTGGGTTTTGCCGAAGGTATGACCGCCCGCGATTAAGGCCACGGTTTCTTCATCATTCATCGCCATGCGGCTAAACGTCTCACGGATGTCTTTCGCTGCCGCAATCGGATCCGGAACGCCCTCCGGGCCCTCCGGGTTTACGTAGATGAGCCCCATAGTGGTAGCGCCGAACGGATTTGCAAGATTGCGCTCTCCGGAGTAGCGTTTGTCCGTTCCCATCCAGGTCGTTTCAATTCCCCAGTTGACGTCGAGGTCTGGTTCCCAAACGTCGGCACGTCCACCGGCAAAGCCAAACGTCTTGAAGCCCATGGTTTCAAGCGCGACATTGCCCGCGAGAATCATCAAGTCGGCCCACGAGATTTTCTTGCCGTATTTCTGCTTGATCGGCCACAAGAGACGTCGAGCTCTATCAAGGTTGACATTGTCAGGCCAGCTGTTGAGCGGAGCGAAACGCTGTTGGCCTCTGCCACCGCCTCCACGGCCGTCGCCGGTGCGGTAAGTACCAGCGCTGTGCCACGCCATGCGAATAAACAGCGGGCCATAGTGGCCGAAGTCGGCGGGCCACCAGTCCTGCGAGTCGGTCATCAAGGCCGCAAGATCTTTTTTCACGGCCTTGTAGTCGAGAGTCTTGAACTCCTCTGCGTAGCTGAAATTCTTGTCCATGGGATCGGACAGGGACGAGTGCTGATGCAGCAGATTCAGATTCAACTGGTTCGGCCACCAGTCGCTGTTCGTTGTGCTTCGGCTGCTGCCATGATGGAACGGGCACTTCGCTTCGGGTGACATGCGTTCTCTCCTCAGATGTCGCGGTTCAACGATTGAGACCGTTGAAATCCGCGGACCAATCTCGACGAACTTAAGATAGCATCGTAGAATGACATAGTTCCAATATCTAAATCCCATTCTAGGTATAGGCATACCCTATGGAATTTCACCAGCTACGATATGTTTGCGCCATCGCGGACACAGGCAACTTCAGCCGCGCCGCCGAGCGTTGTCAGATCGCCCAGCCCTCGCTCTCGCAGCAAGTCTTGAAACTCGAGGAAGATCTTGGCGCAAAGCTCTTTGACCGCCTCGGCCGCAGCGTCCGCCTTACGGAAGCGGGTCGCGCTTTTATTCCTCAGGCCCGCGCGGTTCTCGAACAGATGGAGGTGGCGCGCCTGAGCGCGGCCGATAAGAACGCAGACTTTCGCGGCAGCATAGCCGTGGGTGTGATTCCAACTGTTGCGCCCTATCTGATCCCGAGTTATGCGGCGACTTTTGCAAAGAACTACCCCGACGCCAAACTGCGCATCGTGGAAGAAACGACATCCGTTCTGGTAGAAGGTCTGCGGAACCTGTCCATCGATGTCGCGATTCTTGCTCTCCCCTTGCGCCACAAAGACCTGAAATTGTTTCCTATCCGCACGGAGCCCCTCTTCGCTGTGTTGAGAAGAGACCATCCGCGCGCTTCCGCAGAATCTCTTGCCCTCAAGGATCTCCGCGGGGAATCGTTCGTCATGTTGCGCGACGGCCACTGTTTCCGGGACCTCAGCCTCCGGACCTGCACCCGTGCCCGGATTACGCCGAACATCGCCTTTGAAAGCGGCCAGTTCAGCAGTCTCCTGGGCATGGTTGCGGCCGGTGTCGGTGTCTCACTCGTCCCTGAAATGGCTATCGACCGCAACCTCGGCTGCCGATACGTGCGCCTCAGTGACGCTCAGGCTACGCGCACTATCGTTGCCGCGGTCTTGCGCAGGCGCAGTTTCAACCGGGTCCAAGAGGCCTTTGTGTCCGGTATTAGGGGCAGAGCGACAGAAGCCCTGCGCCGAAAAACGGCTGCCGCGCATGGTTCCACGCGAGGCTAAGGAAACTCTCCGAGCCTTGGCAACCTTGTCTAGCCATCGCCGCGAAGGAACTGGACAATTTACCTTGTGGCAGATCCTGGGCCGGTCGGCGAGATTTTCCGGCCTCCCGAGGTTTCATGATCAAGAGAATAGGCTTTCGGAACTTCGCTAAGAATTTCTACTAGACGGTCCGCAATCCTCTGCTCCTCGCCGGGCTTGAGTTGCCAGACGGCAAAACCGAAGCTGTTGGGGTCGCGCGGCGGCCGGTGATTTTCGTCATGATGGTCACCGCCTGGCGCGTCTGGATTGCGCCCCCGCATGCCGCTGGCACCGGCTCCCATGCTGCCAATACCGACGGGCCTTGTGTCGGCCAGCTTCTGCATAACTTCTGCTCCGGTAATTTTGAGTTTGGAAGGATCGATCTGCCAGCTATAACGCGGCGTCACATTGCCGAGAGCCTGAGGGTTGAACTGTCGGGGAAGCGCGGTCACGCCGAACTTCTTGACTGCGTCGGTAATGACTTGGGCGCGCTCGTCATACATTTCGAGAGCGGATTCTAAATCCTCGTTGACAAACATCTCCAGCGCCTTGAGCAGGCCGAAAACTGTCTCTTTGCCGACTTTGCAGCAACGGCCGATGCGATCTTCCTGCGGGCTCATGTTCAGCAGCGAGTAGCGAATCAGCTCTTCTTTCCCAATCAGCACACCCGAGGCTTGCGGCCCACGGATATCCTTGCCGCCGCTGAAGGCAACCATATCGAAGCCCAGGGACGGATACTCCCAGAGCCGCTCCTTCGGCGGAACATCGGCGGCGGCATCGTTGAAGGTGTAGAGACCATGTGCTTTGGCGATGGCGACGGTCTCAGGGCCGCTGACCTTACCTTTGTCCGAAAGAATGTTGGTGAAGTGGATCGCCACAGTCTTTGGATTGATGGCGGCAATCATCTCTTCGCGCGTTTCGACTTCCACAAGCTTCGCGCCAGACTGGCGAATCTGGTGGTCGAACGGATATCGATGACTTTTCTGGATGATGACTTCGTTCCTGGGGAAATTGCTCACGTCCGGGATGTCGCGCATGCGAGGTTCGAGGTCTTCGGTCATCATGCCTGCATAGCCGACAACCATGGCCGCGGCCGCGCCGCCCGTCACGAGACCGGTGTAGCCGGCTGGAGATTTGCACAATCTGGCGATGAATTTGCCAGCTGCGATTTCTAGCTCGTCAATCAAGACGAAGTGCTCATTGCCTCTGCGGATCAGCTCCATGACTTCGGGTTTCATCACCGACCCGCCAATGACCGTCACTGTGCCATTGATGTTGACGAGCGGCGTAACTCCAAGCTCGGCGTAGATATCGCCGGTGGAACCAAGACCGGTTGTGATGGGCACAATGGGACTGCCATCCATTCCGGACACTGGCGGTTTGTGCTTCTTGCCCCAGAGACTGCCGGCGTTCGAGCCAGCCGGAGCGAACAAGCCTCCGGAGACAGCTCCCAGCACGGCAAGAAAGGAACGGCGACTCCAAGCAAATTTCATGGGCAGTTTCCTCTCAACCTGGCGCCGCGGGCCAGCGAATCGCCAGGAATCCATTCCGCAGCCATGCATGGGTTCGAAAAAATAGCTTACCCGCGCCATGGATGCGTTCAAAAACGGAGCTGGCAACCCCTGGGGGGGTTCACCGCCGCTTCTCTAGATACGGCACAAAGCCGCGGACCTCCATCCTTATTTTGTAGACCGAAGCTGTCGCCGTGATATAGAGCGTGCGGTAGTCCTTGTCGCCCCAGGTGAGATTCGCGGGCTGGGTGGGAACCACGATCGTCCCCAGGTGGCGGCCCTGCTTGTCCCACACCCAGATGCCTCCTGGCCCGGTGACAAACAGATTTCCCTTCCGGTCCACTTTCATCCCGTCGGGTACGCCCTGGCCTTTACCTCCGGGCTCCTCGCCGAAAATCCGACCGTTCTTCAGCGTACCATCGGGAGAATAATCATAGACGCGGATATTCCGCTGCTGGCTGTCATCTACGTAGAAGCGCACGCCATCGGGAGAGAAAGCCAATCCATTGGGCTGCGTCAGATCTTTGGTCAAAAGGCGAACCCCGCCTTTCTCGTCGAGCCGATAAACGCCCTGGAACGGAATTTCCTGCGTTTCACCCTGCGGCAGATCGAGCGTGGGATCGGTGAAATAAATGGCGCCGTCGGGCCCAACGACCACATCGTTCGGACTGTTGAACCTTTTTCCCTCGAAATGGTCCGCGAGAACGGTGTACTTTCCATCCGGGCTAATCTGAATAATTGCGCGCAGCACGCTCGCGCAATCGAGCAGACGGAGTTGCCGGTCAAACGTACTCCCGTCGGGATCGCCCAGGGCGACGAGCTCCTCTTTGTGTCCGTCGGGATAAACTCGATAGATCTTGTTGATCTCTTCATCGCTGACGTAAAGAAACCCGGCCTTATCCCACACCGGCCCCTCGGTGAATCCAAATCCGCTCGCCACCGTTTCCAGCTTCGCATCGCGTCGTACCAGTTTCCAGAATGCCGGCGATTCCGCGCGCAATTCGAATTCGCGTGGCGGGTGTTTGGCTTGAGCGGAAGCCTCTGAAGTACAGGTGAAAAATATCGCGGCGAACCAGGCCGCCGTTCTTAAGGTGTCGCAACCCACTGGCGCACTCCTTCTAGAAAGTGGAAAAAATTTGTCCGTCGAGCGATCCGTGGTTTCCTTGCGCGCTCCCCAATACTGTGCGCTCGCCACTTCCGTCAGGATCCCGAACGGGAAGCATCGTACCCCATATTAAAACGATTAAATAGGCGGACTATCCGAGGCATTGGCGGCTGACTTGTTGTATGCTTCCGCAGCATCCGGGCAATGCCACGACCTGGCATTGTGGCTGTGGCTATCGCCATTGCATCTTCGTTTTGTGCCGACGACGCCCGGGCTCAGGCAGGAGAGCCGGCAGCTGCGGTCCGCGTGGACGCGGCGAGTTATGATTTGCACGTAGTCGGAATTTTCGACGCTGCTTTTCGTTGAGGCCGATATGGAAAAAATGAATAGCATTTCTGGAAGAACAGCGAAACCAGTTCTTGGCGTGGTGGCGTTGATGGCCCTGCTCGTGGCCGTGTCATCGCCGGGACAGGAAGAGATTCCGAAGCGCGGTATAGTCACGCCTCTCGCGAGTGCCAATCTCGTTTTCGACGGCGAACCCGCGTGTCTCAAAGTTGCGCGTGAGAACGGCGATCCAGACAAAGGTGCGTCGACTTTCCTTCTCGAAGCTCCTTCCGGGTGCGTGGTTCCCGCCCACTATCACACCGCTGAAGAACAATTGATGGTGGTCCAGGGCGACGTGCTCGCCGGGATGGACAGCATGGCGGAAGCGACACTGGGCCCCGGCGGCTTTGCCAGGATGCCCAGCAAAGCCATGCACTGGTTTACCTGCAAATCAAAGAATACTTGTCTGATGTTCGTGACCTTCGACCGCACCTACGACATCGTGTGGGCAAAGCAGGCGAAGTAACGCCCGTCACAGTGGGCCGTCAAATTCCGCCTCGTCATAGACTCTCGGACCACCTCTATTCCCCGGAACCCGTTCTGGCCCGCGACCGGCACTTGTCCGGCTGCCCGGTGAATCAGAATCTGGACAGCGGAACGGCTCTAGTTGATTTCCCGAATGCCGCTTACTGGGCCGGAGATGATATTGTCTGATTGCCTGGAGGAGACGATTCCCATGCGGCGTAGAGATTTTATAAGAACTACAGCTGTCGTTGGCGTAGCTGCAGATCTGGCTATCGGCCGAGCGCAGGCGAACGTTCCCGCCCACAACTGGGGAAACTACGACTTCGGCTCCGGTCCGCGCTTGGCCGATCGACTGAATCAGGGTCCGTTCCCTCAATACCCGCCGGATGCCGTCATTCCTACCGACGACGTGGTAATGACCACTACCTCCTCGGAAGACGTGGTGCCCAACTATGGTATGGGACTGGTCACCTATATCACGGCAGACAGTGGCACGGAGGAAATCAAGGCCGACAATATTTCTCAGGAGATCGAGGACCTGGTTCGATTTCCCCTGGGTCAGCAGCTTTATGTGCGTCCGACATGGAGGGAAATACAACCACGGCCAGGGCGCCTGGAGCTCCCCGGCTATCTGAAGCTCGTCTTTGAATTGGCGAAGCAGAATAACAAGCGAATCGGATTCCGAGTTCAGATGTGCGCTCCAGACTATACACACGAAGCGGCCCTCCCGGATTTCGTGCTCGACAAAGTGCCCAAAGTGGATCTGGTGCTTACCGATCAGGAAAACAGAGCTTCGGCGCAAAGATATCTGCAGAACCCGCACTCGCGCTATCAGCCCCGGTATGACCATCCTTTTTTTCAGCAAGCATTCCAGGAACTGGTCGGCCTATTGGCGGCGGAATTCGATGGCCATCGGCTCATCGAGTTTATGGATACCTTCATGTACGGGTTTTGGGGCGAAGGGCATACTTGGCCATTTGGCAACAATCCTTTCCCCAACTATCAGACCGCCGAGCGCATCTGGATGAGCATGCTCGAAGTCCAGCTCGAGCACTTTTCGAAGACTCCTCTGCTGACCAATACGCAGCCGGACTTCAGCCGAGTTGGTAATTCAGAACTGTTAGACCGCACCGTCCGTAGCAACAATTGGATCCGAAGCGATACCATTTTTATCGAGAACGAGCAGATTGAAGCGCTCAGCAACCGTCCCCCCTGGACCGCAGCCTTGCTGGAGCAGGGGCTTCCGGGCAATCCTCCCGATTCGCGCGTCGCCTATGAAGGAATATCCCCGGCCGAGAACATGATCGCTCATGTGATGGATGTCGGAGCGAATTACTGGTCGCTCTGGAACTTCCACAAGATCAGCGCAAAGAATCTGATGAGCTACTACCAAGCTTATCCGGCGGCATTCGACCGGATCAGTCGCCGAATCGGCTATCGCGTACGCCCCTCTTTCCTCTGGACTTATAAGGGCGATGGCTACACGGGGTTAATTGTAGGCTTCGCGAATGATGGGATCGCGGGCGTGCCGGGGATATTGAGGGTGACCGTGGAGAGCCGGGACGGAAAGGTGCTACAGAGCGGTTGCCTGGACGCCGGTTACCCGTTACCGGGCAAGATTCGGCAGGCCCAGTTCGTGCTACCTATCGTCACTGATTGGAAAGAGCTAAAACTTAGAGCTGAGATAGAGGTGAAGGGAGTGCGCTATCCCGTGCGCTGGGCTTGTCACCAGAAGCTAAACGATGACGGTTCGCTCACACTGCGTTCGAACCTCCCACAGCAGGTTTAGGCTTTGTTTGTTAGGACCTTCCGGGCTCTGGCGATTGGTCCTCGGCCGCGGCAGGGCGATTTCCGGGCGCATGCATCATGGTGCGGCGGCTCCGGCGGGAATCACAGGAATCCAGAGCGCCGAGGGATGCTCGGCGTCGTGCAGGATTGTGTTGGTGGCCGAGACAAACTCGCGGCTCGTCGCTTGCACCGCGCCGGTGTTCAGGTTGCGATCAAAGCGTGGAAAATTGCTACTGGAAACCTCCAGCCGAAGGAGGTGGCCCTTCTTAAAAACGTTGCTCGTAGCCCACAGGTCCACCGAGATCTTGTAAATCTGATCGGGATTCATCAGCTCGGGCTTCTCCTGCGAGTCGCGATAGCGCACGCGGAGGATTCCGTCGGTGAGATTTGTAGCCAAGCCAGCGGGCGAGACGTCCACGAGCTTTGCCGTGAAATCGGTGTCCACGGCAGAAGATTTTGCCCACAGCTCAAGCGTGACCGGTCCGGTGACTTCCATATCTTCGGCGAGCGCCTTGGTGGAATAGACAAGCACGTCGTCGCGATTTTCAGCGGCACGCTGGTCGCGCGGACCCGGCTCGTAGTGCTCAGCGTCGCAGCAGAGCGAACCGCCGATGCTGGGCACAGGGTTAGCCGGATCGTACGTGAATTTATCAGGCGTTTCCTTTTTCGGCGGCGCAGGGGAAAGGCCGCCGTCGCCGCGCAGCGAATTGGCCGAGCCGGCCGAATGCAGGAAATAACGAATGGATTTAGCTTGCGGCGGAGGCCAATCCGATTCCTGGCGGTACGCATTCTCACCCATGACAAAAACATGCACGGGCTTGCTGGCGTCCGCAAATTCGTTCTCGGCGCCCTTGAAGAGATAGTCGTACCAGGCCAGCAGGACCTCCGTGGAAGGAAATCTGATGGCTTCATCGCCGAATTCGACGTCGCCGATGTGTCGCCCAAACCCGGCGTGGCCGCCGATCTGCACGAGCAGGCGCTGTCCATTGCGCGCCGCCTCGGTGCCGCCGCGCGCCTTGATTCCCATGTAATTTCTCAGCGTACCGGTCAAGAAAATATCGTACCAGGCGCCGATGTGCAGGGCCGGCACTCGAATGTCGGAAAAATGTTCCTCGATCGAGAACTGCTTCCAATACGCGTCATAGTCGGGATGCGCGAGCCAATCGAGGTAGTACGGCGCAAGCTGGGCCGTCGAGTCGGCACCCGCCGGCAGTGCCGGGTAATTGAACGCCGGGTAGTTAGCGAGCGGGAGCGTGGGCGCGCCCAGCAGGGCGTTGGTGTTTTTCGCAATCAATCGCCAGAGCGTGTTCGTCGCCAGTTGGGTCGTCCAGTTCTGGTCGAACCATTGCTCCAGCGCTCCACCCTGGTACGTCCAACCATCGTGATAGTTGCTGGCCGTGTCCACAGGGCAGATTCCTGCAAGATGCGGAGGATGGGCAATGGCGGCGAGCAGCTGTGTGGCGCCGACGTAGGATCCCCCCGTCATGCCGACCTTGCCATTCGAGAACGGTAGCGCAGCGGCCCATTCGACAGCATCGTAGCCGTCCGCCGATTCGTGCCGGAACGGGTACCATTCGCCTTCCGATTCGTAGCGCCCACGAACATCTTGCACGATCACGACGTACCCGTGCGTGGCAACCTGGTACGCCGGCGCAGCCGCCCAGCCCACGCTTTTGTCGTACGGCGTGCGCATCAGGATGACCGGAAAGGTCTCGTCAGCCCTCGGACGATAAATGTCTGAACGGAGTGTAATGCCGTCACGCGTTTTCATCGGGACGCCATTCTGTGTGATCACGGCATAGCTTTGCTGTGCGCGAACGCACCGCGGTGCCGATAGCCAGACGGCGCAGATCACGAGGATTGTGTGTAAGACTTTTCGCTGAAACATAATCGTCTCCTGGCGCGAAATAAGAGTGAAGCAGCGCCCGCTAAAATCCGAATTTTATCCCACAAGTACTTTTGCGGTTTCCCGCTGACTTTATAGCGCTTCCGGGAGAAATGAAATGCTTAGAATCTCCTGAAGGAAGCTGCCGCGAATCGTTTTGGCTGTCAAATGGAGTTCCCTAGCGATTTGTGGTGCTGAAGACTCCCGGCTTTCGAGGCTTATCCGCTATTCCCTGGCGATCTCGTTGAGTGTCAGAGGAAGGAGGGGGCGATCCGGATCGACGGCGAGCCAGGCGGCGGAACTGAGAAAGGCCAGAGCGGCAGCGACCAGAAAAGAAGTGGTCCATCCGAAATGCACGGCGATGAACGGAGTCAGTGACGCGGTGGCCGCGCCGCCAAGTTGCGCCCCCATATTCATGAACCCAGACACCGAGCCCGAAAAGGGGCCACCGATGTCGGCGCTGATGGCCCAAAAGGAACTCTGAGAGAGGTACAACGCACCGGCTCCGCCAGCGAGAATGACACTTGCCAATGGGGCATTGTCGACAATGGATCCGAATGCGAGAAAAATGCCGGTAAGGCCGAGTCCGACGGCCGCGACGCCGCACCTGCCTGCTCTGCGACCTGCGCGCTTGGTCAGGAAATCGGCGATTAGGCCGCCCACAGCGCAGCCGAGTGCCATAGCGAGAAAAGGAAGTGTGGCGTAAAAGGCGCTGGACTTCAGATTCATCCCGCGCACGCGCGCAAGATAGATAAAGAACCACGCGAAGAATATCCAGGCGACATAGCCATAACCGAAATAGCTGAGAGTGATTAACCACACCTCGCGGTGCTTCAGAATGCTGCTCCACGGCACCGTCGGGAAGCGGGGTTTTTGCCCGGCAGGCGGTGTCTCCCCGTCGGGGACTTGCTTGGCTCGCTTTCTGAGTTCAAGACCACTGTGGATGATTTCCAGTTCCGAGCCCGACACCAGAGGATGTTGTTCGGGAGAATCGCGCGAGGCGAGGAACCAGATCAGTCCGGCGGCCAGACCAAGGAGTGCGCAAATCCAAAAGGAGGTGCGCCAATCGTGATGAATCATGATGTAGGTGATTAAGGCGGGAGACGCGGCGGAACCCACTCCGACTCCAGCAAAGATCAGTCCATTGGCGAGGCCGCGTTCCTGGGTAGGGATCCAGCGGGCGACGAATTGATTCGAGCAGGGATACATGACGGCTTCGCCGACTCCGAGAAGAAAGCGCGCCAGCAGGAGGAGCAGAAGCGGATTCCGCAGGCTCGTGGGCACGGCGGCGGTGAGCGCGGTGAATAGGCCCCACCACATGACTCCGCCGGCGAGCACGCGACGCGGCCCCCAGCGGTCCGCGAACCAGCCTGCAGGAGTTTGAAAAAAAGCGTACCCGAGAAGAAAAACGGTGGACAGCAGACCAAACTGAACATCGCTTAGATGATAGTCGGCAGCGAGGCGTGTTCCGGCGATGGATAGGTTGACGCGGTCAAGGAAAGCAACAGCGCTCAGGACGAAAAGCCATCCAATGAGCAGCCAGCGGACGCGAGTAGTGGGTTGCGACGACGAAGCGGTCATGTGGGTCGGGCTTATGGCATCGGCATTGAGGCGTTGGCGCAAGACTGCCGCGCCCTCACGGGCAAAACGTTCACGCCGAATGGGCGCGGAAGAGCTGGACTAGATGTTCGGCGATAGTTTTTTCTTCACCGGGTTTCAGCATAAAGGAATTCATGCCGAGGCCGTTGGGGTCACTCTCCAGGACAATGGAAGGTTGGCCGCCGCGGAGTGTCTTTGAGGCGTCTCTGGGATCGAGAGAAATATGGCTCGGATCCCATTTGATATTCATGTGCGGTACGTGATTGGCGACGTCGGGAACGGAATAAGCCGTGGTGACGCCCGGTATGCGGGTGATTTGGGCCGATATAGATTCCAGACGCCGCTGCCATTCCCTGTTGAGTGCCTCGTGGTCTTCCTTCAAATACAGCTCGAGCGCTTTCACCATGCCGATGATTTCTTCTTTCCCGACCTTGGCGCAGCGGCCCAGCGTATCCTCGTGCGGGCTGTTGTTGAGCAGCGCGCTTGCGACGAGATCCTTGCGGCCGATCAAGAGTCCGGCACACTGCGGACCGCGGATGGCTTTTCCACCGCTGAAGGCGGAGAGGTCGTAGCCCATGTTGGCGTAGTCCCAGAGGTGTGAGACCGGAGGCGTATCGGCGGCGGCGTCGATGAACGTCGGGATGTTCAATTCCTTGCCGAGCTTTGCCCATTCATCAACTTTGATTTGGCCAGCCGCATTGGCGAAGTTCGTGAAATGCAGCATGGCTGTTTGCGGATTGACGGCTTTGCGGAGTTCGTCGGTGGTTTCGATGACGACGAGCTTGACGCCGGTGGCGCGGAGTTGGTGATCGAACGGGTTGCGATGGGATTTCTGGATGATGACTTCGGATTTCATTCCGGTGAGATCGGGAAGCTGCTCGATGAATTTGGGATTGTCCCCGGTGAGAATACCCGCGAGGCCGGATTGCATAGCCGCCGCCGCGCCAGAGGTGACTAAGGCCGTGTAACCCTCCGGAAGCTTGAGCATTTCGGCAATTCGTTTTCCTGCAGCCACCTCCAAGTCGGGAATGCTGCAGAAATGCTGACCGGCGAGAGCCATTACGGCTTCGACCTCGGGGCGGGCCAGGGAGCCACCGAGAACGGTCATGGTTCCCTGGCCGTTGATCACGGTGGTCACGCCGAGTTCCTCGTAAACGTTGCCCGAGGCGCCGAAGCCGGAAATCCTTGCAGTGTTGGCGCCTGAAGCTGGGAGGGCAGCGCTTGCAAAAAGGCCTCTGGCGCTCGACATGGCCCCGGCGACGACTCCGGCCATGACCCCGAGGCTGCTCATGAAGGTGCGGCGAGTGGACTTCAGATTGAGTGGCATCGCGTTTCTCTCCTCCGGGCAAATCGCTACTTACGAACGACCGCGGCGGTGCAGTTGATTTCAACCAGCGAGTCGCCAGGGAGATTCGCAACCGCGACGGTGGTGCGCGCCGGACCACCATTCGGAAAATAGGTTTTGAAGACAGCGTTCATGCCGTCGTAGTCGTTGATGCTGGCAAGGAACACGGTGAGCTGGAGAATGGAATCCATTGTACCTCCGCCGGTTTCAACGGCAGTCTTGACCCCTTCCATAACGCTCTTCGTGTGATTGGTGATGTCCTTCGGAAACTCGGCTTTGTTGTGGGAGTGCGCGCCGATTCCAGCGATATAGATGACGCCGTTGTGGACGATGAGGGGAGTGATGAAACCAGTGCCGGCGGGCTTACCGTCAATATCCAGCTTCTTGACACCGCCCGTTGCCTGCGCTTCGGCGGACAATGGCCGCGCCGCCGCGGCCAGACCGATGCCAGGAAGCAACGCAGCAATGCGGCTCCCAAAAGCCCTGCGAGTAAAGAGACTAGAAAACATTCTATTTTCCTCCTTAGGATGATTTAGTTCCGAAACCTTAGTCTTACGGCAACCCGAAACTGAAAACATCGTTTCCCGACGCAATGGCGACATACTGCTTTCCGAGGACCGCGTAGCTCATCGGAGAAGCTTGAAATCTCTGGCCGGTCGTGAAGTGCCAGAGCGGCTTGCCGGTTTTTGCTTCGACGGCTTCGAAAGATTCTGCGTCGTCCCCGAAGAAAACCAGGCCGCCTGCGGTAGTCATGGTGCCTCCCGCGGAACCGCCGTCACCAGCTTGGGGATAACGCCAATCGAACGCACCGGTGTCAAGGTTATAGGCGAGCAGAATTTTTTCACGCCTGCCGCCGGGTGCACGTTTGACGCCGGTCGCATAGTACGCGTGGCCTTCGGCGAATGTTTCCGGCTTGCGATAAAAGATGCCGCACTCTTCGAGCGCGAGGAAGTAGAAAAGATGGGTGGCCGGATTGTAGGAAGGCGAAAACCAGTTGGTTGCGCCAATCATGCTTGGGCAGATTTCCGTGCCTTTGTCGGATGGCTCGAGGCCGGTGCGAATGGGACGACCCTCGGCGTCAATGCCTTTGGCCCAATTTAGGTGCGCGACAAAGGGAACAGCCGAGAGAAACTTTCCGTTGGTGCGATCGAGGACGTAAAAAAATCCGTTACGATTGGCCTGGACCAGCAATTTTCTGGGCTGACCCTGATAAACGGCGTCAATGAGCACGGGAGTTTCGGTGGCGTCATAGTCGTAGAGGTCGTGGGGTGTGAACTGGAAAAACCATTTCATCTTGCCGCTGTCAGGGTCAATCGCGAGAACACAAGCGGTGTAGAGATCGTCGCCGGGGCGCGGCGCTCCGTCGAAATCCGGGGCGGCGTTGCTGGTTCCCCAATAAATGGTATTGAGATCGGGATCGTAGGTGCCGGGCATCCAGGTGGTGCCGCCGCCGCGAAGATAAAGGTCGCCAGGCCAGCTCTCCGAGCCGAATTCGCCGGGCCCGGGAATCGTCCATAAACGCCATGCTTGCTTGCCGGTTTCGGCGTCGAAAGCAGCGACGAAGCCGCGAACGCCGTCGTCTCCACCCGAGGTGCCTACGATGACCTTGTCTTTGACGACCAGCGGCGCGCTGGTAGCGCCGTAGTTTTTGTTGCCTTCGGCATAGGCCACATCCCAGAGAAGATGGCCGGAGCGAGCGTCAAGGCACAGAAGGTGCGCGTTGTCGGTTTCGAGAAAAACCCTGGAGTGCCAGATAGCGACGCCGCGATTGTGGTGTTGGGCGGCGTCGTCGATGAGACCGGCCGTGACCGGGCGCGAGTAGTGCCAGATGGCCCTGCCGGTGCGGGCGTCGAGGGCGAAGGCGTCGTTGGCGGAGGTGACGAACAGGATGCCGTCTACGGCCACGGGCGTGACTTCGAGCCCGGTTGAGTCGCGCAGATGAAAGATCCATTGAGTGCGGAGGTTGCCGACGTTCGCGGGCGTGATTTCGGCGAGATTGCTGAAGCGGCGGCCGGTGTAGTCGCCATTGTAGGAGACCCAGTTTGCTCCGGGAGGCTGGACGAGCAGATCTTCGGGCCGCACATCGATGGCGGTGGAAATGACGTCGGAGGGTTTCTCTTGCCCATGGGAGAGCGCGGAGCCGCTCAGAAGGACGGCGGCGAGCGCGACGGATTTCCGGAGCGCGCGGAGCAGGGTCACCGAGGCGATAGTGGATACGCGAGTCACTCGTCAAGCCCTCCTAGAGGCGGCCGAACTGCTTCACAGCTTCTTGAATGGATTTCAGCTTTTCGATGGTCGCGTACATGGAATGCTCCTTGAAATCCATCTGCTGGGCGAGCTTGAGCGCGGCAGGCGCGGATGCGCGAGGCACAACGACAACGCCATCCGCGTCGGCCACGATGATGTCGGCCGCATTCACGGCGACGCCGTCGCACACCACCGGGATATTGGCGCCTGCGAAGCGGTAGTGCGTCACCGAAGTGGATGGAACGATGCCGAGCGCGTAGACTGGGAACCCAATTTTTTGCAAATAAGCGACATCGCGGACGCCGCCGTCGATTACCGCGCCTGAGAAATTTCGCGAGTTCATGGCCGTGCCCATCAGTCCGCCCATTCCAGCGATGTCGGCTCCCTCTTCCACGACCATTACGTAAACAGAATTGGACGAGCCATGATCGATGGCCGCGAGCATTCCGTCGAGTGCGTTCGGATCGTGGTTGGTTTCCTTCTTGAGAAGCACGGTCAGAGCGAAGCCCGCAAATTTGGTGGGGAAGATCGGGCGCATGTGATGTGACATATACATCTTGCGGCCAGTGATCTGCTCGAGCGCGTCGGAAACCGAGGCGACTTCAACATGGCGGAAGCCGTCGAGCAAGGAAGCGTCATCGGTAGCCGTCCGATCCACTTGATGGGTGCGAGCCAAGGGTGGCCCCAGGGAGAGGCCCATGGCGGCAATGGCAACACCGCTCAACGCGACGGCCTGAACGACTCGGCGAAAAGGTGCCGAACCAAATTGTGGCATCATCGGGATTCTCCGGCAGCTCGAGTGGCTGGACTGTAGCACTTCTTCGTGCTTGGCACTAGTTGCGGATAAATTTTAATTCGATTGAATACCGGAGTTTGTGCGTCTCTGAGAGGATAGCGGTGCTTGACCGATCCGGGCGAGTTGCCGCGATGGCACGATGGCAACCCGCGGGTTATGGGCCGGATAAACGCGTTTGGCAAAGAAATCAACCCTCACTCTTCTTCTTCGTCGTCAGACTTTTTCCTCTTGTCCGCGTCGGTCTTTACTCCACGAGCGGCGGACATCAGAAAGCTGACCAGATCGTTCAGCTCGTCACGGTTGAGAGTTGCGGCGTAATCTGCGGGCATCAGCGAGCCTGGTTGGCGCGAAAAGCCAGCGAGCTCCGACTTCTGAAAAAGCAGGAAAGCGCCGTCCAGTGTCTCTAGTTGGAGCGAAAAATTGTCTTCGTTCCGTACAACGCCCGAATATTCCTTACCGTCGCTCGTCTTCACGATCATCTGGCCGCCCAGGTAGTTTGTACTGGCAGGCTTGACGATGGCTTGACGAATCTGGTCCGCAGAACGATTCGCGCCAAATCCAGAGAGTTCCGAGGCGATGAAGCCGCCCGACCCGGCGATTGCGTGACATTCAGAGCATCGCGGCTTTCCGTAGAAAAGTTCCCGGCCTCTCTTCACGTCACCCGGGAACTTTGCGGAATCGTCCTTGCCCTGAAGCTGGCGCAGATAGGCGACGATATTCTTGAGGCTGCTTCCGAGAGACGCGAAGGCAGGCATTCCCGTTCCTGGTAGGCCGTCTGCGATGATCCGCGAAAGCTCGTCGTCGGAGCGCCGCCGGGTTTTTTCACTCGTCGAAATATCCGGAGCGCGTTCGCCGCCGCGCCCATCCAAGCCGTGACACCCCGCGCACCGCGATTCGAACACTTGCTGGCCAGGGACGTTTGACGGATTCATCCGCTGACCCCCGTTCCCGGCGCGCTGCGATTTCTGCCCCTCGGACGCGGCTCTCTGCGTACCTACCAGGGCAGATAGGAGCATGAGCCCCAGGACAGACGCGATGCGGGCGGCACGAATATTGTCAGCACGAGTCATAGATAGCCTGATCTTAGGACATTCCCTCCGAGCGTGCGTTGCGCAAAGTGTGATCCTGCTGCTGGCTGCGATTCCAGCAAATCAGTGATTCGAGCGGTTGCGCACGGCGATGAGAGACACCTGTTCCAAGTCGGGATAGTGACCTTCTTCATCGGGTTTTCGATCGCTCGGTTTGATCTGCTGAACCGTGGTCTCAGCAGGCAAAACTCCGCCGAAATACTTACGGTACACTTTTCCGAACGCCGCTGATTCCGATAAATCGTCCAGGTAAATTGTGGTTGAGACCACTTGGTCGAACTTCATGCCTGCTTCTTCTAGGTTGTCGAGAAGATCTCGCATCGTCTGGCGCACCTGGTCGGCTGTCGAAGCGGCGAACACGCCGCCATTTGGTCCCGGGATGAATCCGCTCTTGGCCGAACAATAGAGGGTGTCACCGGCGAACACACACGGGCTCGCAGTCGGGCTTGGGGGCATGTTCTTCGGCCGGATTGCTTGTCGCTCGGCCAAGTCACGGACAGCTACGCCAGTGTAGGCGACGCGCGCGCCTTCCGGGAGACTCGACACTTCGATCGTGGCGCGCCCCGGCGTATTCCCGAACTCAAAGCGCCGGGCGTAGTGCTCATTCATGATGCGCATCGGTATTTCTGAAGTGAGGTAGGGATTCACGAAGACCATGTGGCTGAGCGTGAGTCCCGCAGATTCCACGACCATTTTCAGACGGTCGAGCGCGAAATCGACCTGCACGGCTGGATTAGCCGGCACGTTGCCATCTGCGGGGTCGCTACCCAGCATTGTAGAAACAAATAATCTGTCGTGCGTTAACATTCCGGCGGAGTAGGCTTTGCTCGGCCGGAACCGGGGCACTTCGACGGCTTGCTTTCCACTGAGATCGCGAACGGCGATGGCGTTGATTTGTACGGGTGGTTCAGGGAGCCGTGCAACGCCCAAGACTCCGCGCGCAGGCGCCAGCTTCGGGAAATACTCGGCGAAGGCCTTGTCCAACGCGTCGTAGTGGCTCATGTCGTCGAGATAGACCTGCACATAAACGACGTGCTCCATCGTCAGACCCGCCGCTTCGACCACCGCCCGTACATTCTCGAGCGATTGGCGAACCTGATCCGCAAAACCTGACGGGGTGCTTCCATCGAAGCGGCGAGGTCCCTGCCCGGAAACATAGACATAATCGCCAGCGTCGATTCCGGCGGAGCCCAGCGCGTCACCGGTCGCCGCCGACGATTTAGGCTGAACGGCCTTCAGTTGCGCGTGCGCATCCGGCGTGAAAGAAAGCAGCGCCGCTAGCAGGCACAGGAGCCTCATGCCGGTTTTCCCTTGCGGGCTGCGCCGAGAATTTCGCGCAGCCTCTGGCCGACGATCATTTCTTCTCCCGGCTGAATCGTCATGGAAACCAGCTCGATATGGTCGACTTCTCTTCGCTCTTTCCTGTCGGGCTTTGCCTTCTGTATTCCTTCGCGCACGGCCGGCACAAGGCTGGGGTTGTCGGCGCCCAGCACTTCGATGGTCGGATCGTTTGCCCGCAATTGCGTTACGCAGTCGGTAATGGTGAAACCCCATGCGTGCTGATCCCAGGAAACTTTCAGCGTGGGATAGCGATTTCCGTCATCGGGAATGTAGATTTCGGTCTTAACGCCCGGCACGGTTTCCACCAGTTTACCGATGCGGTCGACTCTGGCGTTCCATTCCGCGTAGAGTTTCTTGGGATCAATTTTCAGCCATGTCTCCACCGCCGTCAGGCAACCGATGATTTCTTCCTTGCCGACCTTCATGGCACGGCAGACGGCCCCCTCCCAGGGAGCGGAATTTCGCAGCGCCGCGTCGACGAGGTCTTTCCGGCCGAGCAAAACGCCGCTGCATTGGGGACCCTGCAGACCTTTGCCGCCCGAAAATGTGTACAAGTCAATTTTCATCTGGGCGTACAGCTTGAGGTTGTCCGCCGGCGGGATGCCCGCCGCATCATCCAGCAGCAGCGGGATGCGGTGTTCTTTGGCGATGGCGACCTCGCGCACGAGTTTGTCGCCGAGATCAGTGGTGTAGATCATCGCCGTGTCGGGGGTGATTGCGTTTAGTATGTCGTCCGGTGACTCGACGAGAACCAGTTTCGCGCCCGTCAGCCGGATGGCGCTATCGAATGCGCTGCGGCCACCGACCATAATGACTTCGTGTTTCATCCCGGCGGTGTCGGGCAATTGCCAGATTTTTTGCGGATCGCTACCCGCCATGCAGGCCGCGGTGGAGGCGGCCATCGCTCCGGCTGCGCCCGTGGTGACCATGCCAGACTCGGCGCCGGTCAATTCCGCGAGCTTACGCCCCGCTCCGCGCTGCAACTCGACCATATTCACAAAATAGTGCGAGGCTTCGGTCTGGGCGGCGCGCACCTCCGGAAATTGCAGCGATCCGCTCAGGTACGTCCACGTTCCTCGGCAATTGATGACGGTCTTAACGCCCAGGCGACTGTACACGTTATCTCCTGACGCCAATCCCATCGCAGCGGCCGATCTTGCATAGAGGTTCTGCGCCGCGATCTGTGCGAGCAATGGCGAGGCTGCCAGCATTTTCATGAATCCGCGGCGCGATGATTCCGGACGAACGGGCATGTTACCTCCGAGAGATTCCTACGTGCTATCTGGCAAAAATCAGAGTTCCAAAATGTTCGGGAACATGATTGGGATCGCGGTTTGGAGCGCAGGTCTGTTGCCAGCACAGGAAGTGACGTTGCGGATCCTCGCCGAGCCCGTCGATGCGATATAGGTTGGCGCGCCAAATCGTGCCGGCCTTCACCCGCAGATCGCTGACGGATTTCAACGGCACACGCGCCGCCGCGTACCAAACATGGTTCGCTTCATCGATCCGGCCTTGCCGCTGCCAACCGGAGTTCCACTCCGCGCCATAGCTGTCGTGATCCAGATCGATGGCCAGATCGACCCAATCGCCGGTAGGCGCGATCTCGAATTCCCGGTAATGCCGGATGTTGGTCCAATCGTCGCCCAGAAAGAACTCGACCACGTCACGGTCCCACAGTTTGAGGCGATCTTTACTGTTGTCCGCAGGCAACCAAAGATTCAATTCGCTATATGGAGAGATGAACAGAAGGTAGAGATCGGAGTCGGTCCAAAACCCGCGCACCTCCGTCTTGAGCTTGGGATAATCGAGCTGCAGCGTACAGTCTCGCTCGATCCATGTGGAGGCTGCGTGCGACCAGGTTGCCGAATGTGGATCCGTGTTGAGCTCTGGTGCCTTGGCCACGTAGGGGACGGTGAACGCCGCCATTGGCGATGTGACCTCGCACACGTCCACCGCAAACGCGACAACGGGAATCAAGAGAATCAGCGGGAGGCTTCGGATGGGTTTCATGGGTTATGGATGGGGCGCGTTTCGTAACTCCGGCGAAATTTCGTAGGCTTTCTCGAACTCCGCACGCGCCTGATCTTCCTTTCCTTCCTGATGTAGAGCTAATCCTAGGTTGTAGTGGGCCTCTGCGTAGGAAGGCTTGAGGTGAACAGCCTCCAGAAATTCTGATTTTGCACCGCCGTTGTCGCCGGATTGCAAGAGCGCCAAACCGAGATTGTTATGAGCCTCCGCGAAGTTTGGCTCGCGATGAACAAGTTCCCGAAAAACGCTGATGGCGCTCGCCGTATCGTTTTTCTGACTCAAAACCAAGCCCAATTGGATACGCGCATCGGTGTACTTCGGATCCAGGCTCAGGGCTTCGTTCAGTTCGGGGACGGCCTGGTCGAGTTGCCCGGATTGCGCCAGCGCAAGGCCGAGATTATAGTGCGCTTCCGGAAGGTCAGCATCCGACATCACCGCCTGCTGGAACTCTTCGAGCGCGCGATCGCGGTCGCCATTGCGCCAGAAGAGAAGTCCGAGGCCGGTGTGGACCTGAGCATAGTCGGGTTTAAGTTCGAGGGCCTTGCGGTAAGCGTCCCCGGCGCGCGCAGGATCTCCTTTGCGGTCCCAGGCGACACCAAGATAGTAGTAGCCGGTCGGCAGCTCCGGGCTCTGGTCAATCGCCTGCTGAAAGAAACCCAGAGCATCATCCAGCTGCTGCTTCTTCAGCGCGTCGACGCCCTGGAGGATAAGGAGCTTTGCCTGGGCCAGGCGAGTGCGAAAGCTGTGCAACTCGCTCAACTCCTCCAGTTCCTTGTGGGCCGCAGCGGTGTCCCCTTGGGTACGGAGAGCGATCCCCAATGCGTAGTGGGCCTTCTCGAAATCGGGTTTTAATTCAATCGCCCGTCGAAACGCGGCGATTGCGCCCGCTGTGTCGCCTCCGGCTTTAAGTTCCATGGCGAGGTTGTATTGGGCATCGGGGTCGGCAGGATCGAGTTCGACGGCCTTCCGGAAATTGGCAAGCGCCTCATTGTGATTCGCCTGTCGTCGCAAGGTGATGCCGAGCATGACGTGAGCGCGCGCCATCTTGGGATCAAGGCGAAGCGCGGCGCGAAACTGAACGGCAGCCGCGTCCAGCTTGCCAAGTTGGCCTTCCACTTGCCCCAACTCGAGATGCATTTCCGCTGTAGGCTTCAGCGCGACGGCACGGTTGAGCTCGCGTTCCGCAGCGGAGAAATCATTCTGATCCGAATATACATGCGCGAGGAAAAAATGCGCACCCGCGTTCGAGGGTCCATACTCCACCGCTTTGCGGAGTTCCCTCAGAGCGCCAGCCTGGTCATGGAGGTCATACAAAGCTGCACCCAAACCATAGCGAGCCTCGCCCCATCCTGGTTTGAGCCGAATCGCGGCCTCGAATTCTTCGGCAGCCTGCCTTGTGTCACCCTTGTATTTTAGTGCCAAAGCAAGATCGTAATGCGTGAGCGCGTCATTGGGGTCGAGCTCCAGAACCTTGCGATAGGCGGCGATGGCCTCGTCCCACGATTTTGAGCGAGCGAGCGAATTCGCCTGCTCGCGGTAGAGCTGAGCCGTCTGGGCTACGGACGGTCCCGGCCGTCCAAGACTGAGAACGAGGGCAGACACGATTGGCAAAACCCCGGCACGGCGAATGATCGAAACTATCCAGCCAGACTTCATCGAAGACAGCCTAACACGCGTGCGGAAGCCAGGCGGGGCTCGAATGAAATGCTCGGCCCGAGAGCTCGTCTGGTTTGCGCCTCTACCAGTAAAATTTCGCGCTGACCTGACCAATGCGGGGATCGCGCGCATTGGTCACGATTCCGAAATTCGAATCGCTGATGTTCCCGTCAGGATTCATAAATTGCGCGTGGTTGAAGATGTTGAAAAATTCAATACGGAGATCGAAAGCGTAATTTTCCTTAATTTGGGTGCGCTTCAACAACCCGAAATCGGTGTTGTTGAAGCCTGGACCGTGGAAGAAGCGCCGGTTGGCGGTGCCGAAAGTGCCTGGCACGCAGTTCAACGCGAACGCACCCACGCTCGGCAGGCACCCAGCTTCTGTCGTGTCCCCTGGGAATTGTGGTGGCAGAAGACCCGGCGTAGGTGGGAGGAAGTAGCATCCCGTACCGTCGGCGGTTGGGCAATTCGGATTCGGTTTTCGTGGATTCAGGATCTGCAGTGGTCCAACCACATCGGGCATATCCGTAGACGAGCTGCCCCACAGAGTGTAATCGCCATTTCCCTGGTTTAGCTGAATCGGGAAGCCGGTGGACAAGCGTGTGATGCCTTCCATCTGCCACCCTTGGGTCAGGCGCTTGGGCGCATTGGGGAAAGCCCGGCCGAACGGGATGGCCCAGACGTAACTGGCCACAAAATTGTTTCTGACGTCGGTCGAAGATAGCCCCCGGCTCAATTTAGGATCCACGAAGTTCACCAAGTCGCCGAACCCGGAGGAATCGTCCAAGCCCTTGGCAAAGGTGTAAGCGGCCAGGAAAGTGAAATCGTTCGCCTTGCGTTCGACGGTGACTTGCGCGGCGTTGTAGATCGAATTGGCGCTCGTGAATGTGAATGTGTTGCCATAGCCGGCACACACTTGGGTAGCGGCACCTGGGCAGTAGTTTGGATTTATAAGTTTGTTCCTGGTGCTATACACATTGCCGCTGGGAAGCTGGAACACGTCGTTCTCGGCGCCAAATCCGCAGCCGATGACAGGATTACCGGGGGTACTCGCGGTCAGGTCTATTGCCCCTTCTGAAGTGAGTTGCTGGCAGAGAGCCGGGTCACCCGGGTTGGATTCCTGCTGGGTGATGAGGTGGTGCCCCTCGGTGCCGACGTAAGCCAAAGTGAGCACGGTTGATTTGGTGAGCTCTCGTTGAAGGGAGAAATTGAAGTGCTCCGCATAAGGCAGTTGGTTGTGAATGTTGTAACCCGGAAAATAGTTGAAGGGCTCGAACACCGAGAAGTCCAGTGTCTTGTTGGACGCGGCCCCCGGAGTCGGCAGGGCGTAGGGAAAACGTTGCCCCAGCGATTGCCCGCTCTGCCGAATCAGGAACGGCTGGCTAAACAGTACCGAGGAAGGAGATTGCCAATATAGACCGAACGGCGCGTCGGCCACCTCGTAGAACAGGTTAAGGTCCTCCACCGAAGTGTAGTAGACCCCGTAAGCTGCCCGGATGCTGCTCTTTCCCGGCCCACCGAAGATCTTGCCCAGTATTCCGTCAGAGAATCCAGGCGAGTAGGCCAGTCCCAGCCGTGGGCCAAAGTTGTTGTATCTTGTCGGGGCAAGCGTCTTGGGAATACCAGGGTCACCGGGAAATACCAAGCCAGTGGGAGCAAGCGGAAACTCTGTGGACTGTTCTCCTGGAACCCAAGTCTGGATTTTTCCTTGCCAGTCGTACCAAGGCATACTGACTTCCCAGCGGAGGCCAAGATTCAGGGTGAGGTTGGGTTTCACCTTCCAGGAATCCTGGGCGAATGCCCCGCCATAACGCGTTCGGGAATCCAGAACCTGTTTGGCAGCCTGGACGTAAGCAGCCCCACAAGTGTTGCACGTTGCGCCGAGGAGGAAGTCGGCCATATCGGACCCGGTCACGGAACCGTCAAATGTGAATTGACCGTTGGGGCTGGCGTAGTTACGTTCGTTCACCTGCAGGTAGCGGAATTCCCCTCCAAACTTCCACGTATGTCTGCCCGAGGCCTTCGAAAATACGTCATTGGCCATATAGGTGGTATCGGGTTGGTCCGTGTTCAGTGTGGGTACGCCGATGTTCAGGCCAATCTCGCTCAAGCTCACTTGTGGCATATATTGCGTGTAGCCGGGCAGCGGGACTATGCCGAGCGTGCCGACGCCCGTCACGAAACCCAAATCAGAAATATTGGCAAAACTGCCCGCGGGATTGTCCTTATGCACCGCTGTCCGGAAGAAGCTGATCCGCGCTTCGTTCACGGCTGTCGCTCCGAGGGTCTTGGTGTTGCTCATGACGAACTCTTGCGCTCGCGATGGTGTGTTGGTCGGGAATCCAGGCACAGTGGCGAATCCTGCCAGAGCGCTGTCGACGAGAGTGTTATCGAGGTGGTAGTACCAAGACCAGTTGCCGGTAGTTTGATTATTGAAATCCACGCGCTCCCCGAACTTGTTGTCGACGAGGCTGCTCCTCTGGCTGTTGTTCGAGTAGTTGTTCAAGTCACCAGGCAGAGTGGGCGTGGGAATGTAGCCGAGAATCTTCGAGGCCGGCGTGTCCCATGCGGCTTGCGGGATGTTCGCAAGGCCGGTCGTTGCGTTGACTGGAAATACGCAGCCTGCTACGGGGTCCGTGCTGTTGCAACCGGGGAAGCTATACGGCTCGTTCTGCACCACGGTTTGTCCCGTCGTAGACGACAAGCGACTCGTCAGCACTTGCGCCCAGTAGGGACCATCGACATCGCCGGTCAAGGTTGACGGATCAAAGTTGCCAGCCCTCTCAGCGGTGGTTGGCACCGTAACCAACCCGGTTTCGGCGCCTTGCACCTGACGAGTGCCCTGGTAATCGGAGAAGAAAAACAGATGATCTTTCCAGACGGGGCCACCCAAGGTGTAGCCGAATTGATTTTGCCGCAATTCAGATTTGGAAGGCGCGAAGAAATTCCTGGCATCCAGCTTGTCGTTGCGCAGGAACTCGAAGACATCGCCGTGGATGGAGTTGGTGCCAGATTTGGTGATGGCGTTCATCACCGCGCCGCTGAATTTTCCATATTCGGCGTCGAAGCTGTTGGTAATGAGGCGGAACTCTTCGACGGAGTCGAGATTAGGGACTAAGCCGGCGCCGAGGTTGCGACCCTCGCTCACGTCGCCGCCGTTCACAAGGAATGCGTTGGCGGTTTCCCTTTGGCCGTTGACGGAGACGTTGCCTGCGTTCAAATTGCCTGAAACCGGGCGGTCGCCACCGATGGTACTGGCTGTACTGGGTGCAACGCCCGCTTGCAAGCCCAGAAGATCGATGTAGCTGCGGCCGTTCAACGGAAGGGCCAGCATCTTCTTGGAGTCAATTACGTCGCCGAGTTGCGTGCTCTCTGTTTGCACTTGCACGGCATTGGCTTCCACCTTTACCGTTTCCTGCTGCGCGGAGCCGACCTCAAGGGTTATGTCGACTTCCATCTGGTCATTGACCTTCACAACGATGTCTGTCTCGACAAAAGTCCGGAATCCAGCTGCGCTTACCGACAGGTTATAGGTGCCGGCGGGAAGCGCGAGAATCCGGTACGATCCTTCCGCGGCCGAGGTAACTTCCTGTTTGAAATTGGTTTGCGCGTTGGTCACGGTGATGTGCGCACCCGCGACAGCCAACTGTGTTTTATCGCGAACCACTCCTTGAATCGAACCGGTCACATCGGCGAGCGAAACGGTCGAACTAGAAAGAATTACGAGAATGAGCGCGAACGCGGACGGTAAAAATCTAAGGCAATTTCGCATGGCATCCCCCTGAGTGGGCTTACAGTTACACGAACAAAAGCGAGAATCAAGAACTTTCGTATTATTACTTTATATTTCGATCTATTATTTTTCCAGTTTCACTTCATCAGTATTTTTGAGTTGCGGTTTGCATCTATCACGGACATCGTCAAGCGTAGAAGGGAGGCCGGAAAGCGGAGATTGACAGGGGAATAAAAAGAAAGTAAAAGAAATGAATCGAAACAGTTACCATTATCCGCGGGCGGGACGCGCAACCGACCGCCGCCCACACAACCTACGCGCCTCAACGGACTGGTACAGGGACCGGTACTTCTGGGGCAGTCGAACTTTAGGCGCACGCATGCGAAGACCTTACATGACTCTGCAGTTCCTTTTGCTGGTCGCTTGTATTTGCCTGCCCGGTCCCGTCCGTTCGCAGGAGCATAACTGGACGAATTTTGCGCGAATCGGCGCGTATGGATTGACTTCGACGAATGCTGCGGAGATTGTACAGAACGCCGAACGGGATCACGTATTCGGCATGGAAGTCGACAACGACGTTACCGGCAGATATGAAAGTCTGCTCGATCCGGCAGACAAACTGAAGGCCATACGCGCGGTGGCCGAAGCCGCTCACAACGCCAAGAACAAAGCGTTCGTCTATATCGCCGGCACCGAATGCATCACCGCCAACGCGGATAAGTCCGCCCATTCCGTCGTGAAAGATCATCCTGACTGGCTGCAGCGGAAAATCACCGGCGAGCCCGCCGTCTTCACTTCGGGAGCGGCTTTTTGGATCCGCCCGGGAGACGAGGATGTGTGGGTCAGCCCGTATGTGAAAGAGTGGCGCAATCTCTACATGCAGCGCGTTCGACAAATCGCCGCAACGGGAATCGACGGAATCTACGTCGACATTCCTTACTGGATGACTCACTTTGACGGCTGGGAAAACACGTGGGCGAGTTTTGATGATGCGACCGTTGCCGCATTCCGCGAAAAGACTGGCCGGGATGCAAAAAAAGATCTGAAGTTAGGCGACTTCCGAGACCCTAATTTCCGCGAGTGGATTGATTTTCGCATCGAGACCATGACGGACTTCGTCCAGGAAATCCGCCAGAATGCGCACAGCGTGAATCCCCAAATCATGGTGATACCGGAAATCTATCCCGGCATTGAAGAGGAGGCGACGCGGGTGGGGGCCGACGTCTACCAAATGTACCGGGTCGTGGATGCCGTTGCCCACGAGTACGAATTCGGCGAGGGAGAGCACCTGGCTTCTTCGCGCTCGCAACTGGATTGGTTCCTCTATCAGGCGGGGATGCTGACTTTTCGCGCTTTCGCTCAAGGAAAAGCCACCTGGATTTTGAATTATTCCTGGGATGGGGACAAGAATATTGACCCCCGTGAGGCGATGAAGAATTTGGCGATGTCGCAAGTAGTGGCGGGCGCCAATTTTTGGGATGCTCCGGGGCATTCGATGGCTGGATCCAACGATAGAGCCACGCGCGAGGAGATCTTTCGGTGGATGGAGGCAAACGAAAAGACCTTTTACTCCCCGCGTCTTCCATCCCGTCCCATCGGCGTGTACTTCTCACCGAAGAGTCGAGACTATGATGCGAATGGATTTCTGCCGTCGTTTCGCGGGCTCCTGGTGCTGCTGCTGCAATCGCATCAAGAATTTCAGGTGATCACTCCGGAAACGCTCGCCGCGTTCCACGGTGACGTTTTGGTATTGCCGAATGTCACTGTCTTGAGCGGCGCTGAAAAACGGGCGCTAGACCGGTTCGCGGGCAGTGGGGCGCGCGTCGTCATCACCGGCCATAATGCAACCGGCCTGGCCCCTTCCGGGCGCATACTCGCCTATGAGAGTTGTCCAGCGAGTCTCTATCTGGACAAACTGGAAAAGAACTTTTCAGGCGGGTCACAGGAAATGCCGAAGGAATTCCTGAAAGTCCTCAGCGTGAAAAGTGAAATGGAACTCGACGCGCCATCGACAATCGCCGCGAATTTCGGACTCGTAGACGGCAAGACGCACCTTTTCCTTGCGAACTTTGGAGGCTTGGTCCCGGGGAAGGTAGCGACTCCCGCTCCCGTAGCCGGAGCAAGAGTCCGTATTCCGGCCTCTCTCGGAGATTCTCTCGCCTACCTTCCGTTTCTTGGCCAGACTCAAATTCTCCATGGAACGAAACACGGCGACACGATGCAGTTTGAACTTCCGTCCATGGAACGGGGTGCAGCCATCTGGATAGTTGGAAAGTAACGGGAAGATACGCATGGCCTCCTTAGTCAGTTCCGGAAAACAGAAGGGTCTGCACGCGGTTGCCGATTCACGAGGCATCATCGCGGCCTTGGCTATCGATCAGCGCAGCGCACTTCAGGCATTGTTTGCGCGCGCCATGAGCGTTGCAGCTGCGGATGTTCCGGGCGAAAATCTATCCCAATTCAAGGAAGCAGTGAGCTCCGTTCTCACGCCTCATGCAAGCGCCATCCTTCTAGATCCGGAATATGGCCTACCCGCGGCTGCCCACCGAGCCAGGAGCGCAGGGCTTCTGCTTGCCTACGAGCAAACTGGATATGACAAAAAGGTCCCCGGGCGGCTCCCGCGCCTTCTCGATCAATGGTCCGTTCCACGCCTCGTCGAGGCGGGGGCGGATGCGGTCAAACTTCTCTTGTACTATTCCAGCAGTTCACCCGCGGAGATCAACGAGATCAAATACGCCTTCGTCGAAAAAGTCGGTGCGGAGTGCGCGGCCTCGGACGTGCCTTTCTTCCTGGAGTTGGTGAGCTACGCGGAGAACATGGACGAGAAAGGCATCGAATTTGCGCGGATCAAGCATAAAGTCGTTGCTGACGGCATGAGGGAATTTTCAAAGCCGCAGTACCGCGTCGATGTACTGAAGGTCGGCATGCCCGTCAATCTTTCCTTCGTTGAGGGATCACCCTCCTCGGAACGGGCAATTCTTCATTCACGTGAGGAGGCCAAGCAATATTTCCTGAGCGCGGCGTCCTGCGCTTCGATTCCGTTCATTTACCTGTCCGAAGGCGTGAGCAACGACACCTTCCGCTTCGGGTTAGAGCTCGCTGTCGAAGGCGGCGTCGGGTTTTCCGGCGTGCTTTGTGGAAGGGCCACCTGGAAAGAGGGCGTGGAAATTTTTGTGAAGCAGGGGCCTCATGCGCTCCGGGATTGGTTGGGGCTTGAGGGTGTCCGTAACATCGAAAATGTGAATGAGTGCCTGGGCAGCGCAAAGCCATGGTTTAGCGCAAGCGGCGTGCCTCGCTCGGGGAAGGGCGGCTGATGTTTCTCTGCGTGAGCCTGAACCCTGCGATAGACAGGCGCGTGCGCCTGGAGCGTCTGCGAGTTGGAAACGTCAACCGCGCGAGCGGGGCATGCCCCGCTCCGGGGGGCAAAGCGGCTCACGTCGCCATGGTGTTAAAAACCTTGGGCGCAGATCCCCTGTGGCTGGGTTTTGCAGGCGGAGCAACTGGCAGGCAGCTGATCGAAGGACTCCAGGGGCTTTCCATCCGAGTGCACCAGATAGCGACGGATGGCTGCACGCGAACAAATCTGGAGATTGTCGAAGACGAAGGCTGTGTTACCGAAATTCTTGAGCCCGGCCAGAGGATTAGCGACGAGGAACTTCGGCGGTGCGAGAAGACGCTCAAGAACCTTTTGAGCGAGGCCAGTGAGCAGCCGACGGTAATTCTTTCCGGGAGCCTTCCGGAAGGGGTGCCAGTGGACATTTACAAGACGCTTATCGAGCTGGCGCATGAATTTGGCAGCCGCGTCTTTTTGGATACCAGCGGCGAGCCCTTCAAGTTTGCCCTGGCGGGGAAGCCGGATTTTGTAAAGCCCAATCGGGGAGAGGCGGAGTCCTGGAGCGGCCAAACGATCGACAATCCAACCGCGGCAAAAGGGATTATCGCCGCCATCCTGAACGCGGGGGCCGCGGCCGGAGCGATCAGCTTGGGGGCGGCCGGATTGGTTTGGCATTCGACGAGCGGAGAAGCGCTCTTTGCGAGTGCTCCCGAGTTATCCGTTCAGTCTTGTGTCGGCAGCGGCGACGCTGCATTGGCCGGCTTCGCCTTTGCAGCGCAGAAGCGATGGCCCGCGGCGGAGGCGGTGCGGCTCGCCGCCGCATGCGGATCGGCCAACTGTCTCGCGCCCGGGCCCGGCCGCGCCGGTGCGAAGGACATTGCCAGTTTGAAAGATCAGATTCGCGTGGAGACTTTAGCGTAGTTGACAAAGAAAGGCTGGATGCACCGTCACATGCTGAGTGAGGAGCGACGTCGCGAAATCCTGGAGCTGTTGCGGACGAACGGTCGCGTCTTGGTGCGGGATCTCTCGAAACACTTCAGCACGTCACAGATTACCATTCGCAAGGACTTGGAATCCCTGCACCATGACGGCCAACTGGAGAGAACCCACGGCGGCGCTCTACCCAAGGAGACCGGCGCTCTAAAGGACAGCCCGCTGCGGGAAAAAGAGCGCCGGCACCGGCAGGAGAAAATTCGGATTGCCGCGGCTGCTGCCCGCAAAATACGCCCGGGGCAGGTGATCATTCTGGATTCCGGCACGACCACGACAGCGATTGCGCGAGCCTGCCGGAATATCAAGAATCTGACGATTATTACCAACGCCACAAATATTGCCGCGGAGCTTGCCGATTCTCCGGTTGAAGTCATTCTTACCGGAGGCGTCTTGCGCCAGAATTCGTACTCACTGGTCGGCCCGCTGGCCGAAGACTCGCTCCGAAAGCTGAGCGCGGATCTGTTGTTCCTCGGAGTAGATGGGTTTGACGTGCGCTATGGCCTGACTACGCCAAACATTCTCGAGGCGCGCGTAAATCGAGCGATGGCGGAAGCAGCGCGGCGCACGGTCGTCGTCTGCGATTCCAGCAAATTTGGTCGCCGGAGCTTGTCGCTCATTATGCCCGCCGGTTCTGTGCACGAAGCGATTACCGACAAGAACATCTCAAAGCATGATCTCAAGGCACTACGCGAAGCAGACATCGAGGTGACCCTGGTTTAGCGTCGAAATTCAACATTGGAAAAATATCTATGGTGATCAAACCAACGGAATACGGGAAGTCAGAAACTTACAAAGAGATTCTGTCTCAGAGTGACGTCTGGCAATCCGTTTTGCAGGAACTGAAACAGAACGAGTCCGGTGAAAACACGCTGGGAGTCAACACCCGAAAGGCGTCCTGGTTGTTTGCCGGATGCGGCACCAGCTTCTATCTTGCGGACGCCGCGGCAACTTCGTGGACATTGCTGACCGGTGAACCGGCATGGGCTGTTCCGGCATCCGAGATTTTGCTCTATCCCGCCTTGGCGCGCGCGTACGCCGGCGACCTGCAAGCAGTAGTGATCTCTCGTTCCGGCCGCACCTCGGAGGCTGTTCGAGCCGCTCACGTGCTTCGGAAAGAAATGGGTATACCCACTTCGGGAATCACCTGCACGGAGAAAAGCGAGCTTGAAGTCGAGTGTGATTCCACGCTGGTGTTGAGGGCCGCGGATGAGAAAAGCACCGTAATGACTCGATCGTTTACGTCCATGCTAATCAGTTTGCAGTGGCTCGCCGCCCGTCACGCAGGCAACACGGAGTTCTGCAACTCATTGGAAACTATGGCCACCCAATTCGCCACGCGGATACACTCCCTGGCGGATCGCGTGGAAAACTTTACGGCCCGGCTTTCGTTTGAAGACTACATTTTTCTTGGCCAGGGTCCCTTTCACGGCATTGCCCGCGAAGCGGCCCTCAAAGTGATGGAGATGTCCTGCTCTTACAGTCAGTCCTTTCATACCCTCGAATTCCGTCACGGTCCGAAAGCGATCGTAACTCCCCGGACTGCCCTGACATTTTTCATGAGTCAAACGGGCCAAGCGTCCGAGGTGGAAGTCCTCGAAGAAATGAAGGATTTGGGCGGGGTTACGATTGCCATCTGCAACAACGCGAATGAGAGCACGCGCAGGGCGTCCGACCTCGTTCTGGAACTGAATTTGCCTTGCGATGAATTAGCGTTGCTCGCGCCGCACATCGTGCCCAGCCAGTTGATGGGCTTTTTCACAGGCGTGGCCAAAGGACTCAATCCCGACCTGCCCAGAAACCTTACCCGCGTTGTGATGCTTGACTAGCTTTTCGAGGAGACAATCGCTTGGCCGCTTTCGACGTTAGTGTAATCGGTGAACTAAATCTCGATCTGATTTTGTACGGACTGCCGCAGACGCTGGTTCTCGAGCGCGAGCATCTGGCCACGGACCTAAGCATCACCCTTGGCAGTTCCTCCGCGATCTTCGCGCACAATCTTTCCTACCTGGGGAATCGCGTAAGTTTCAGCTCGTGTATCGGAGACGATCCGTTCGGCGATATTTGCGTGCAACGCCTTTCCGCCAGCGGCGTGGACGTTTCTCATGTAAAGAAATTGCGGGGGAAGACGACGGGCCTCACCATCATCCTGCCCCAGCGCAAGGATCGCTTTATCCTGACCTATCCTGGCGCAATGTACGAAATGACCAATCGCGATTTGGACCAGTCTTTTGTCTTCAATGCAAAGCATCTTCACTTGTCTTCTTATTTCCTGCAAAAAGGCATCAGGCCGCAACTCATCGATATCTTTCGCAAGGCCAAGGAAGCGGGTCTGACCATCTCACTGGACACTAACGACGATCCGGAAGACCGCTGGAGCGGCGACATTCAGCTTTTGCTTCGATACGTGGACATTCTTCTGCCCAATGAGAGGGAACTATGCAAGCTGGCGCAGACGACAGACGTCGAGCAGGCGGCCGAGTCGCTTTCGAAAAAAGTACGCATCCTGGTCATCAAACGTGGATCGCAAGGCGCAACGGCCCGGGTCGGAAAAGAAAAGTACATGGCGTTTCCACCGGTAGTGGATGTCGTGGACCCCGTGGGCGCGGGCGATACATTTGACGCGGGCTTCGTCCACCAATTCATCCGCGGGGCGAAGATTGAAGACTGTCTGAAATTCGCGAACTGCGCCGGGGCGCTCTCGGTCACGCGCGCAGGGGGTACGGAAGCGTTTCGGGATGCCGCCCATCGGGAAGCATTCTTGCGCAAGCATGCCGCGCGCTCCGGCCAATCGAGTGCGACGCCCTCCAAACCAGTGGCCTAGAATCAGTATTCTCAGGGCGCCGGCGCGGCCTCCAGCAACAAACTGCCCGTGAAATCCACATTCAGCCTGCCGACAGGGCCCGTCACCGTTCCAAGATCCTTGTGATGCACGTAGTCGGTTACTCGAAATGTTTCCGCAGGCAAGCCTCTCAGTTCCACTTCTCCCTTCCATGCTCCCGGATTTCGAGAATCGTCTTTCTGGTCCTTCCCGTTTTCAGGACTGTAGAAGCCATAGTAGAAGTGACGGTCCTTTTCGATGGCATAGGCTTCGGGAATATCAAATCCATAGACATACAAATTCATAAAAGTGCCCCTGGACAGCATTTTTTCGTTGTACAGGCTGATCCATTCCTTCCAATGAGCTTCCTTGTCCTGATTCAGATATACCGTTTTGAACTTCGCGCCGTAGTCCGGCCAGGTAAACTTAGTTCCCAGCACTCCGCCGGTCCCCAAGGTCGAGGCGAAATCCTCCCCGAGATCCTGTTCGTTGTCACCGGAGGCGTTGGTCACCCGAGTGAGTTCCACATGATCGCCGTAAACAGCCGCTTCGGGCCCAAGCAACGCCTTGTACATCTTTACGCGGCGTCGTACCTGCACCGACCCCACCGGGTCCGCCGTCACGGCCTGATCCATGTACCGAAGCCACGCCAGATTAGGCGGCGTGCCGCAAGGGCAACTTTGCGTCACGCTATCCGGTTTTAATGCCCGGGTTGTCTCGAAAATGATTTTGTAGACGTCCGCCATGGCATAAACCGAGTCGTACGGTGACTTGTGATGGTGCTTGGGGTTGTAACACAATGGAGTCGACCAAATGTTGTCGAGTTTGTGGCCGTCGAATCCCCATTCGCGAATGAAACGTTCCGTCAGGCCTTTGTAATACTCCCGAACTGCCGGCACCGCGGGGCACAGTGTTGCCAGATTGCGTGCCATGCGAGCGGGTTTTCCATTTTTGTTGAGAATTAACCAATCGGGATGTTGCTTGACTACGTCGGAGACGACATATTTTCGGCCGCCATAGCCGTAATGCCCGTCCTCTACTCCCAGAGGCAACCACCAGAGCTGCATCTTTAATCCCTGATTGTGAAACTCTTTGACCATGTCGCGAATCGCATCCCCGGCAAACGCGGACGCGTTGGGTTGCCAATCGCCGTAGTTGTTAAACCATCCATCATCGAGCGTGGCCCAGTGGATGCCCAATTCCTTCAGTTTGGGAATGGTGTCGAGCATCTTTTTCGGGGTCACACCGAATTCATAGCCCCACCCACACCAGCTCACGGCGTAGTTCTCATTATTGTTGCGCGGCCTTTCCAGTCCCTCCTTGGCGAGTACTTTTGACCAGAGGCTCAGCGGCTCGTAAAAGTCGCCCTGGTATACGGCAAGGAAGGTTCGCGGCGTGGAAAAAACCTCTCCTGGTCTGAGGACCGTCTCGGCGGGGACGCGCACTTCGGCCTCTACCTTTCCTGCCTCCCGAGCGTGTACGGGGATAGACAAGGTAAGCGGAAGTGTCTCCACGTGACCGATGGCCTCGCCGACCGTTCTGCTCCAGAACGCGACGACGGGGATGCCTCCGCCGACGTAGCCAAGGTCATCTTTCGTTGGCACAGGCGCGCCGAACGGATTTTCCTCGGAAAACTTCGCGGGCACCAGGAAAGTTTCATCCTTGCCCCACTTCACGCTGGCCCCTTCAAAAGTCCACAGTGGATGCGAGGGAGACTTGGGATCGAGCGGAGCAGCAAACTGATGGCGTTGCAACCCGACCCAATCCAGCGGAACATCGGACTGTCCATTGTTGCGAACGCTAACGGAAAGAAGTGCCAGATTTGGAAAATCGTCGTAAATCTCGAGGTCGAGCGTTTCCGTCAGCGTTGTTTCCGGTATTGCTCCGGCTATCTCGATATGCTTTCCCAGCGCGCCGAGTTTTCCGGAGGTATCACGCACTTGCGCCTGGACGAGGTTGAGGAGCACTCCGGAATGCTCCTTCCTTCCTGACGAGACAACCTGGGGGAGATCAGGAGATTGGCCCTCCAGCGAGGTTGCTCCTTCCGCCCCCACAAGCGTGGCCGTCAAAGCTCCGGAAGGACTCAGCCGAAACTGTGCGGAAGCCGTGCTCGCCGTGATGCTTTCCTTCGAAATCTTCACTACCACCGCGGACTTGGCGACAGCGGGCGCCGGCTTGGTTTCTTCCTTCTGGCACCCCTCGAAGGAGAGGCAAGTAATAAGTCCGAACAAAAGCAGGGCAGCACGAAGCAAGCTGTGGCCATCGCCCGGTCTTGAAACCAACTCCCCAGGCAAATCAACCGGAAGTTCGAGCATCTCAGTCTAAACCTTTATACTGCGTGAAAATCTTGTCCGCATTTTTTCATGATAAACCTTTTTGAGACGGACGTCGTTAAACGGAGGCGCCATCGATTCTGCCGCTGAGTCGATCGGCGGGCAAGACCATCTTCGCACTTTCAGTCCTCGGCGGTCGCGGTTACAATCCAGTGGACTTCCGGTCGGGGCGAAAGCATCCCGATCCATTCTTGTTCGCGAGCAGGCCGATCCAAATAGTTTGGGACTTGCCTTCGCCAAGGAGACGATTCCGTGCCCGACACACCGACTCAACACGCGCTGGGCGATCGCGCGGCATTTCAACTTGCCAATGTAACGAAGACGCCTCCGCAATATGGAGCGATTACGCCGCGGTGGCTGGTGCGATTTTTGGATTGGAAGCCGCTTGAGGCGGGGACGCTGCGTGTCAATCGCGTGGCGGACGACAAGTCCGTCGACGTGGTTTGCGGGCAGAAGGACGAAAAAGCGCTACCCGAGACCTATGTCGACTACGAAGAGAAGCCGCGTGAGTACACCTTGTGCGGGATTTCCGCGGTGCTGGACGTGCACACGCGGGTTTCCGATCTGTACAGCAATCCTTATGATCAGGTCCGCGAGCAGCTGCGGCTGACGATTGAAAATGTGAAGGAGAGCCAGGAAGGCGAGCTCGTCAATAATCCAGATTACGGACTCTTGAAGAATGTTCCGGCAAGCCAGCGCGTTTCGACGCGCAAGGGTGCGCCGACTCCTGACGATTTGGACGAACTGCTGACGAAAGTGTGGAAGGAGCCTTCGTTTTTTCTGGCGAATCCACGGGCGATCGCCGCGTTCGGGCGCGAATGCACGCGACGCGGCGTGCCACCGCCGACGGTGACGCTGTTTGGCACGCCATTCTTGACCTGGCGAGGCGTTCCGCTGATACCCACCGATAAGCTCTACATAGATGGAAACAAGAAAGCGAAGGGGCCGGGCGGAAAGACGAACATTCTTTTGTTGCGGGTCGGCGAAAAAAAACAGGGCGTGATCGGGCTGTTCCAGCCGGGGCTCCCGGGCGAGCAGACGCCCGGGCTTTCCGTGCGCTTTATGGGCATTAACAACAAGGCCATCGCGTCTTATTTGATTTCCCTGTATTGCTCCGCGGCCATTTTGGTGGACGATGCCATTGCCGCGCTCGAAGACGTCGAAGTCGGACACTATCATGAGTACAAGTGATCCAGGGAAACGCGCCCCCCAGCTTCCCGGTGAAGCATTCGAAACGGTTCTACCTCGGGAAAACTCGACCGTTCCGGCAGGCGTTCTCGATCCCGGGGTTTTAGCGCGCATGGCGAATGATTTTTTTAAATCGATCCCGGAATCCCCTCTGGCGGACCAGACCGCCGCTGCCCTGCCTGCGATGAGCACGGCGCTTCCGGGTGCGGCGGAAGCGGCCGCAACCCTCGGAAATGGGGCGACGGTATCGTCTCTGCCGGGGCATGCCATTCCTTCTGAAGCCGAGCTGCGCGCCCTGCCCGCCTCGCTTGCACAAAGCGGATTGCCCTTGCCTGGAGCGGAGCTTTCGTCTGCCGCCTTGCCCGGAATTCCGGGCGGGATTGGCGCTGTGAATTTTTCGACGCTGCCTTCGTTTTCGTTTCTCGACGAAATAAGACCGCTGTTTTCCTATCCCCTTGCCTCTCCTCTGTCCGTAGCACCGGCTGTGCCGGTGGTGAAGATTCCGGGCGAGACTCGGTTACGTCCTTTCGCGAACAGCTTTTCTTCCATCACGGCGCCCGAAATTCCAAGTGCATCCACGCACCCTGGCGCACCCCAGCTTTCCGTCGGAGCGCCTCATCTCGGCGCGCTCGACCACCTCGCTTCTTACGCTTTTCTCGATGAGGTTCGGCATCTCGCTCCCCCCGGTACCTTGCCCGCTGCTGAACCGCCGCGTGTCACCTCCGCTGTGCTGCCGGGGCTGAATATCTCTTCGGGACCGTTTGACGTGCAGGCGATTCGGCGCGACTTTCCTGTTCTCCAGGAGCGTGTCCACGGCAAGCCGCTGATCTGGCTGGACAACGCCGCTACCACGCAGAAACCGCAAAGCGTGATTGACCGCCTCAGCGATTTTTACGCCCACGAGAATTCGAATATTCACCGGGCCGCTCACGAACTCGCGGCGCGCGCCACGGATGCTTACGAGGACGCGCGCGAAAAAGTGCGACGCTTCATCAACGCGGGCACGGTGAAAGAGATTATCTTTGTACGGGGCACCACCGAGGCCATCAATCTGGTGGCGCAGAGCTGGGGACGGCAGAATATCCAGAAGGACGACGAAATCGTCATCACCTGGCTCGAACATCACGCCAATATCGTCCCCTGGCAGATGCTTTGCGCGGAGAAAGGCGCGCGGCTGCGCATAGCGCCTGTCGACAACAGCGGGCAGGTAATTCTCGACGAGTATCAAAAGCTTTTAGGGCCGCGCACGCGACTGGTGTCGTTTGCGCAGGTTTCCAATGCGCTGGGCACGGTAACCCCCGTGCAGGAAATGATCGAGATGGCGCACCGCTACGGAGCGAATGTGCTTCTAGATGGCGCGCAAGCCGTCTCGCACATGCGGACCGACGTGCAGCTCTTTGACTGCGACTTTTATGTCTTCTCCGGGCACAAGATGTTTGGCCCCACTGGCATCGGAGCCGTCTACGGTAAGCTCGGCATTTTGGAAAACACCCAGCCCTGGCACGGCGGCGGCAATATGATTCAGGATGTCACCTTTGAGAAAACAACCTATCAGCCGCCACCCGGGCGCTTCGAAGCGGGCACCGGGAACATCGCGGATGCGGTAGGTCTCGGAGCAGCCATCGATTACATCGAGCGCGTCGGAATGCCGAACATCTCGCGCTACGAACACGATCTCCTGTTGTACGCGACGGAAGCACTGCAGCGCATTCCTGGACTTCGGCTGATTGGAACCGCGCGGGAGAAGGCCGGGGTCTTGTCGTTTGTGCTCGATGGCTTCCGGACCGAGGATGTCGGTGCCGCTCTCAATCGTCAAGGTATCGCTGTACGCGCCGGCCATCATTGCGCTCAGCCGATTCTTCGCCGGTTCGGCGTGGAAAGCACAGTTCGCCCGTCCCTCGCTCTCTACAACACCTGTGAAGACGTCGACGCTCTCGTCGCGGCCATCTGGAACCTCAAACAGGGACACACTTCCCTGTAGGCCGCCCCTCGGAGCGCCGCAACATAATCGCTCCGAGTGTCTGGCAACGGCTTTGGATGGGGCCGCTTTGCGACCTCGCCCATCGGTGAGTCAAACCGCAATACCTTACTTCGTCTCCCGGAACGCCGTGCGGGCCAACTTCCGAGTGGCCGATCAATTCACTCTGAACAACTGAATTGGTCATGTTATGCTTTTAGCCCTGCGTCCCCCAATTTTCACAAGCACTTCCATCAAGAGAGGTCGAAATGAAAGTAAGACGAATCGCCGATGCGTCTTGCCTGCTGCTGTCGCTAACTGTTTTCTCCGTTTCGTCTGTGGGAGCGGGGCAATCCGTCCAGGCGGGTGATCAGCAGTCCCTTGCTGCGATTCGCGCCGCTTGTGCCGAGGATGCACAGAAGCTGTGTGCGGGAGTGCAACCCGGTGGGGGCCGAATCGTGGCCTGCCTCAAGGAGCACAAGGACTCGCTGTCTGACCGGTGCAAACAAGCCGCGGGGCTGACTGCGAACCCGAGCAAGGGTTCTCTGCCCAGTTCTTCGAGTGCATCCCCCGCTTCCGAAACCCCGGCATCCTCCGCTCCGGCCGCCCCCATCGACTCGCCCCGCGCCTCCAGCGCCGGGGCCACTCCCGCCGCAAAGTCGTCCGACGGTGCCGATGTTGCGCCGAAACTGGCGGCGCGCGGCACTGCCCCCGGCTCCTACCTCCGCATGAAGCAAGTCCAAGTCATCGCCCATGTCGTAGATCCGGCATTGGGGGGCAAGGTCGACCTTCCGACGATGGATCTGTTGATCCCTTCCACATGGGACTTCAAGGGCAGCGTGGCCGGCAACACCAACGAGGGATGTTTTTCAGATCTTTATGCGGTGTCTTGGGAGGCCACGAGTGAGGACGGGTCATTCGCTTTTCAAGGTGCCCCAAACGACAGTTGGCAATATACGGATGATCCAGCGGCGTTGCGCAAGTTGACAGACCCCAATCGCCGCGCCCTCGGCCTTCAAGGCAAGCCTTGCCCGGTGAAGAAACCCATGAAAGCTGAAGAATATTTTCGCCAAAACGTGCTCAGCGCGTTCCCAGGCGGGAGTACGGTTGTTTCGGTTGAGCCGTTCCCCGAGCTTAACCAGATGGCACGCAAGCAATTGGGGCTGCCGCCAGATGATGCGGGCAAGGGCGGCAGCGCTCGAACCGAGGCGATTCGGGCGCGTATCGAATTTCAAAAAGATGGCAAGACATTAGAGGATTGGGTGTCGCTGGTCGTGGTGACACGTATCTTTCCCCAGGGTCGGAGCACATTTTACGATTGCCACGCAATCGACGTGATGGCTTTGCGGGCGCCGAAAGGGCAACTCGATGTCAACGATAAGCTTTTCAAAGTGATGATCAGTTCCGTTCAACGAGAGCCGAAGTGGCAGGCTTATTCGAATGGAGTTATTGCCAAACTCTATCAGGCGGAGTCTCAAAAGGAAGCCACCATGGACGCAATGGTGGCCGCCTTTCAAAAGCATGTCGCCGACACCATCATGGGCGTCACCGCCAACGCACAGCGGGGTTCAGAAAACAGTGCTTTCGGATTTGACCAAAACATACGTGGGGTGCAAACGTTTCGGGATCCCACGACTGGAAATACTATGGAACTGAGCAACCAGTTCGATCACGCCTGGTTGAACGGGTCAAACGAATACATCATGAGTGATGATCCGAACTTCAACCCGAACAGGCAACTCTCAGGAAACTGGAGTCAACTGCAGCCCGTGCGGCCCGCACCCTAGGAATTCGGTGGCCGCGCTGTGCAAATCATGGAAGGGCCCGTGTCCCTCCAAATGAGAGCATCAATCGGAAGCGCCACCGCATTTTCTAAGAGTGCTACAGGAAAGACCGATGTATCATTCGACATCCAGTCCGCGCGAGGAATTATCGGGACCGAGGCGCGGACCTTCCGAGACCGGGTCACCCACAGGTACGCGAAATCCCATGGCAGATTGGCAAATGCGAACAAAGCGGCCGCTCCGAGGGCCGGTGCGCGAGGAAGCGGGGCCCACGCCCAAAAACTACATCACGCCCGCCGGGTTGCAGCGGCTGAGAGACGAGCATCGGTTCCTGCTGAGTCGCGAGCGGCCCGCGGTGGTGGAGGTCGTAGCTTGGGCTGCCAGTAACGGGGACCGCAGTGAAAACGCCGACTACCTCTACGGCAAACGACGGTTAGGCCAGATCGATTCGCGGATTCGCTTTCTCACCAAACGCATTGACGCGGCCGTGGCCGTCGATCCCGCTGCTCCGCGGCCAGGTTCGGCGGCTACGCGCGTCTTCTTTGGCGCAACCGTGACCTACAAGGACGCCGCCGGCCTCGAACACGTCGTCTCGATCGTCGGCATTGACGAGGTGGACCTCGACCGCGGCTACATCAGCTGGCGTTCGCCTCTCGCCAATGCGCTGATGAAGGCGAGCCCGGGCGACCGCGTGAACCTGCGCGCGCCAGCGAAGACGGAGCATCTCGAGATCATCGAGGTCGAGTACGCGCCGATTCCGATGGATCCTTTCCGGGAACCGCTGGGAGCTCAGTCGACGCCCAAGGTCGAACGCTCCTAGACCAAGCCTCTTGACTCTCGGCGTTCCCCCGATCTTTGTCGTTTTTGCACATTGTGGCGTCCGGAGCTGGACCGCGAATCGAATGCGATGTGACTGCTCGGCGATTCCTACAGTCAAATTAGCTTATGTCCGGCGATTCTGAGCGAATCACCGGCAACCCTGACACAATAACCAGAAACGGAAAATTCATGCCTCGTGCCGCAGTGCGGTAATCGGGTCCAGATTCCCGGCCCGCGCCGTTGGCAGCCATGCAGCCAGCAAAGAGACCCCGGCGAGGACGACCACGATCGTTGCCAGCGGAATCACACCGAACGAGGTCTTCGTGAACATCTGGAAACGCACCAGACGTTCGATCAGGATGCTTCCGAGCAGCCCGACCGCGAGCCCCAAGAACACGACCCGGGCGACCATGAGCAGGATCAGCTTCAGAATATCTCCGCGCTTCGCACCCAGGGCCATGCGCACGCCAATCTCCTGGACGCGCTGCGAGACGTTATACGAAATCACGCTGTAGATACCGATGGCTGCCAGCGCCATCCCGAGGGCGGCAAAGCTGCTGAACAACGCCATATTGAAGCGAGGCTGCTGCGTCTCTTGGCCCAGCGATTCCTCGAGGGTGTTCGGTTTGCCGACAGCCAAGTCTTTGTCGAGATCGCGCGCTTTGAGACGCACGGCGTTGACGATTGCCAGGGGATGGCCCGCAGTGCGCACGGCCAGCTCCCGTCCGGGCGGGGCGTACAAGGTGTAGGGCAGGTACACGGCCGGAGCCGGAGGCTCGACGATGCCTGCATTCCGGGTATCGCCGATGACGCCCACCACGGTGACGCCGGCGGCGACTCCCGGAGCCGCGAGCACCTGCGGATTGTCGGGCGCTTGCGCCAGATCGTCGATCTGCATGGTCCGGCCTACTGGATCCTGACCCGCCGGCCAAAGGCGCGCAGCGCTCTCGTTGATGAGCGCGACGCGCATGGCGCTCTCGATTTCCATCTCGGTGAACTCGCGTCCGCGCTTGAGGGGAATGCCGAGGGTCTGAGGATACTGGCGGCTGATAAGGGCGATGGCCACTTGGCGGCCGTCCATGGGCGGCTGGCCGGGGATGGAAAAGGAGGAGCGCCATCCTATATAGGGCAGGCCCGCGTTGCCGAGGCTGGCGGCTTGGACGCCTGGCAGGTTCATCACGCTTTCCAGCAGTGTGCGGTCGAGCGCGTTGCGCTGCTGCCAGGTAGGGTAGCGTTTGGGCGCCAGAGTGAAGTCGATGTGGAGGACGCGCTCCGGCTGGAAGCCAGGATCGACGTGCAGCATCTGGACAAAGCCGCGCACCGCCAGGCTTGCTCCGGCCAGCAGGATCACGGAGAGCGAAATCTCCGCCACCACCAACCAGCTGCGCACGGCGTGTCCCCGCAGGCTGCCGATCGCGCCGCCGCCGTCTTTGAGCGTGCCCACCAGGTCCGGCCGCGACGAGCGCAGCGCCGGCGCGAGGCCGAACAGGATGCCGGTGAGCATGGACACGACCAGCGAGAAGAGCAGCACGTAGCCGTTGACGGTGATACGCGCTTCGTTCGGTACATAGTCCGGCGGAATCAGCGCGACGATCAGCTGCGTAGCGCCGATCGCGAACAACACGCCGAGCGCGCCGCCCACAACCGACAGCAGCACGCTTTCAGTGAGCAGCTGCCGCACCAACCGGCCGCGGCCTGCGCCGATGGCAATCCGCATCGCAATCTCGCGGGCGCGTCCTGTGGTCCGCGCCAGTTGCAGGTTGGCCACGTTCACGCAGGCAATGAGCAGCAGGAGGCCGACTGCGGCCAGCAGCAGATGCAGGCTCGCGCTCATGTCGCCGCTGGCCACGGTGATATCCATGTAATTCAGCAAGATCGTGCGCAGCTGGCCCTTCGGATAGTCCTGCGGGCGCTCCGCAGCGAACTGGATGTTGAGCTGATTCAGCTGCTGTTCGGCGGTGTGTTGCGTCACGCCGGGCGCGAGGCGCACGATGACCGCGAGGCCGCTGGGGTCCTTCGGATCCATAGGCAGCGGCAGCCAGAAGGCCTCGTTGGTCCACCAGCCGAAGCGCGGCGGCATCACGCCGACGATGGTCCGCGGCACGTCATCAAGCGTGATGCTACGGTTGATCACGTGGAGATCGCCATTGAAGAAGCGCTGCCAGAATCCGTAACTCAGCACCACCACTGGCGCCGGTTCCCCACCCGGCCCGATATCGTAGGGCTGGATGGTCCGCCCGATGAGCGGCTTCACTTCGAGGAAGTTGAAAGCTCCACCAGTAAGGAAGACGCCGTAGAAGTTCTCCGGATTGATATCGCTCGTCAGCAGGACCGGCCTCACGCTGGTGGCCATCACCTCGGCAAACGCCGGCAGCTTCTCGACTTCCGCCATCTCCCGCTGTGAGTACCAGTGCCAGCCACGCACTGCGTCTTTGGGGCCCAGCACCGCCGGCGCCCAGATCTGATTCGGCCTGGCGTAGGGGTAAGGCGCAATCAGCACGCCGTAAACCACGCTGAACAACGCGATGCTCGCCCCGATGCCGAGCATCAGCGAGAGGAGCGCTACCGCGGTGAATCCGGCATTCTTCCCGAAGGTGCGCAGCGCGAAGCGCGCATCTTGCCACAGCCGCTCGGGCCACAGCCATCCCCACGCTTCACGCGACTGGTCGCTGGCCAGGGAGACGCTGCCGAACTTCTTCATCGCTGCCTGCCGGGCTTCGAGCGGCGCCATGCCCGCCTCGATATTCTCCTGCGTTTCGAGGTCGATGTGCGCCTGCATCTCGTCCTCTAAACGCTTCCTGCGCGCTTGCCAGGCTTCCATCGCACCATCCTCGCTTTACGTATTTCGGAGCCTATGAATTCTGGTCCGGCAGTGGAGACAGCAACCGCGCAATGGCACTCGAGAAGCGCTCCCATTTCGAGGTCTCCGCCGAGAGCCGCTTGCGGCCCTTCGCCGTGAGCCGGTAAAACCGCGCCTTGCGATTGTTCTCGGAAAGGCCGTCCTCGGCAACGATGAGTCCGCGACGCAACAGCCTCTGCAGCGCCGGGTAGAGCGATCCGTGCCCCACCTGCAGCACCTCGTCGGAGCGCTGCTGGATGATGCGGGCGATCGCATGCCCGTGCGCGGGCCCAAAGGCGAGCGTCTGCAAAATCAGCAGGTCCAGAGTGCCCTGCAGCAGTTCGAGTTGGCTGTCCAGCTCTCCAGTCGTCATTCGACCTGAAGATAGCCCCGTTCAGGTCGAATATCAAGGGGAGAGTCGAACCAAAGAGAGCGTCCGGCCAATGCACTCACCCACCCATGACGGTGGGGCAGCCAGGGCATGCAGTTTCGCCGTTTCCAGACGGATTACGCACCAAGTAATCCATTTGAGCAGGCGACCCTCGCGAATCAAGACATCCCGATCTGAATTTGCCTTTAGAAATTGGAAGGCACGTTCGGAGCGCCTTTTGTCATCAAGTCCCTGCTCCAAAATGCCCGCCTTTTCGAAATATGACCGGTTACAGACAATTGCGCATCTTTTCCCGCGGCCGGGCATCAATCTTTGTTCGGAGGAATAAAACCACTTATGAAACAGCGGCTAACCTTGCTTCTGTTGGTGGGCTTGGGATTTTTCGCATGCTCTTGCAGGACGGTATCCTCTGACGCGCCACGGGGAGGAACCGACGAAGCTCAGGTATCTGGTACGCGGGATTCCTTGACTCCTGCGGGCGAACAGGAACTCGGCGCCCTCATCGAAGGTGGGCGGCTAGCAGATCTCCAGTGGCCAAATTTCTCCGATCGCGCCGACGCCGTGCGGAAATTCTACACTCAGGCCGCCAACAAGCTGGCATGGAGCCAAGCTGGCAAGCCGACGATGCAGGCCGTCGAATTGATCGCGATCTTGGAAGATGCCGACTTAAAAGGGCTCGAGAAGAAAGACTACGATGCCGAGCGGTGGCCGGACCGCCTGAAGACACTAGAGAGCCCATCCATTCCGTCCGAATCTGCACTGATAAAATTTGATGTGGCCCTCACCGTTTCCGCGATCCGTTATGGGCTTGACCTGCATCTGGGAAGGGTTGATCCCAAGGCTCTCCACAAAGATTTCGATCCGGATACCCACACACATGATCCTGGAGCGTACCTCTGGAAAAACGTAGTGGGAGCAAAGAGCGTGAAGGATGCCCTGGCGCCGATCGAGTCTTCCTATCCTCGTTATCAACGCACGCTCGTGGTGCTGCAGAAATATATGCAGATGGAGAAGGAAGAAGTTCCTGTTTCTCTATCGCAGACGAAGAAGCCGGTCACGGCGGGCCAGCAGTACGAGGACACCACGAAGCTGGTGCACAGGCTGCAATTCCTGGGCGACCTGCCTCCCTCAGTGTCGGTGCAGGAAAATTCGCTGGATTATTCGGCAGCGGTGGCGGAAGGCGTGAAACATTTTCAGCACCGCCATGGATTGAGCGCCTCGGGGAGGCTCGGACCCGAGACCATCGGGGCGCTGAACCGGCCGATGAGCGACCGGGTGGAACAGTTGCGGCTGATGCTGGAACGGTTCCGCTGGATGCCGCACCGCTTTGCGCAGCCTCCGATTATCGTGAATATCCCAGAATTCGTTTTGCGCGCATACGACTCGTCGTTACACCCGGAGCTAGTCATGCCTGTGGTCGTAGGACGCGCTCTGCGGACCGAGACGCCAGTGCTCGAAAAAGAGATGAAATACCTAATCTTTTGGCCCTATTGGAATGTGCCTCCCAGCATTGCGCGCACCGAGATCGTTCCGAAAATTGCCAAGGACCCGGAATACTTACAAAAAAACGACTTTGAAGTGACCACCTACTCCGGAGAAGTGGTCACGGGCGGCGGCGTGAACGCAGAAGTGCTCGGACAATTGCGCGCGGGCAAGCTCATGGTCCGGCAGAAGCCCGGAACCAAGAACGCGCTCGGCCTGATCAAGTTTGCCTTTCCCAATTCCGACAACATCTACTTGCATTCGACCCCTTCCCAAACGGCCTTCGGTGAGAGCCGGCGCGATTTCAGCCACGGCTGCATTCGAGTTGAGGATCCGCGAGCGCTGGCTGCGTGGGTGCTCCGAAATAATCCAGGGTGGACACGGGAGCGGGTGGATGATGCTTTTCAAGCACAGAAGCAGCAACAGGTAAATCTGGCCCACGAGATTCCCGTGTTGATCCTTTATGGCACAGCGATAGCCAACGATGACGGCCAAGTTTTCTTTTTCGAAGACATCTACGGGCATGACAAAGCCCTGGCTAAACTGCTCGCCGAAGCCTACAGGTCAAAACAGTGAGTAACGGCCTGTGCCGCACGCATATCTCAACGAACCAAGACGCTTGGTCAGCCAAAATGCAGGGTAATTGACTCCAGCAGGGCTTTGATTCCATTCCAGGTTATCTGCACGCCGATACAGACCAGGAAAAATGACGACAATTGTGTGATCACCGTCATGCCCGTTGCTCCGAGGATTCGCGCCAGCCGGTCGGCAAATGCATAGCAGAGCCAAACGCTGATCGCGATCAAGGTCAATCCGACGAGCGCCGCCAAAATAGTCAAAGGATGGTACGCGTGACGGTGAGCTGCGTTCGCGCCCAGCGTGATTGCCACGGAGATTGATCCAGGACCTACCGTCAGTGGCATCGTCAAGGGATAAAATGCCTGACCGAATGTGTCCTGCGGCTGAACGGTTCTATGCACGTCGTGTTTTTCGTCGTCTCGCTGCTTCAGCAGCGTCCATCCTGTAGCGATAACGATCAGGCCGCCGCCGACCTGCACCACCGGAAGGGAAATCCCGAAAAAGGCAAGCACGTAGGTGCCGATAAAATACGAACCAATCAGAAGGAAGAAACAGTTCATGGCGATGCGCCATGACAATGCTTTTCGTGTTTCCGGTGTGTATTCCCCAGTCAGAGCCAGAAAGAAGGGGCTGCCCCCGAGCGGGTCCACGATGGGAAAGAGCGCAACGAGAACGAGGACTAGATTCTTAGCCGCATCTTGCATGGGTTCGGTCACTTTTCTCCCTGAGTGTAGCTTATCCGGATCACTTCAGCGTTCCACCGAAGGCCTATTGGGCGGGCGAGCTTAGGCATTAGGGGGCTGGCTTAAGGGAGCTTTCTGAAGAGATCTTCGTTAGAGAGGTCATCGTTTTACCGCTTCGGCTCAAAACTGACCATGGAATAATGACTTTGGTTTTAATGGAGTTTCGGGATGAAGAAGATGGCTGCGGGTGTCTTCAAGACAAATTGCCTTGCGGTCATGGACGAAGTCCAGGCCAAGCACGAGACCGTTGTGATCACGAAGCATGGCAAGCCGGTGGCGAAGCTTGTTCCGATCAGCACGGGCACAGACGAAATCTACAATTTCCTAGGTGGCAGGGGGGCCATCATCGGCGATGTCGTTTCTCCCGTCATTTCCCCTGAAGAGTGGGGCGAACTCAAGTGATTCTGGTCGACACCCATGTCGTTGTATGGCTGGCTTTTGACCAAAATCAGCTGTCAAAAAGGGCAAGGGCCGCGATCGACGAAGCACGCAAGAATGGAGACGGTTTGGCAATATCAGATATCACCCTTTTGGAATTGGCCACACTCTTCAGTAAGGGCCGCGTCCGCCTCGATATCAGTCTCGAATCCTTCCTGCAGGAGGTTGAGGCTCGGTTCATCGTCCTACCGACTAGTGGCCGTACGTGTGCGCGCATCCTGGGGCTTCCGACAGCCTACCCCAAGGATCCAGCGGATCGGATTATTGGAGCCACGGCACTGGTCGAAGGGCTAGCTCTAATTACTGCTGACCGTGAGATCATTCGCTCCAAAGTAGTTCGTACGATCTGGTGACAGGAGTTGGTGCTAGGTCGACCCATTCACTACCCCGGCTCTGTTTTGGCGATTTTCTGCTCTTGATTTCTGAGCATGGCATTGACATGTTTGTGACATGAAAGTATGCTGGTAGCATGTCAAAGATGATTCAGCTTCGTAACGTACCCGATGCCCTGCACCGTGGCCTGAAAGCTCGCGCTGCAATGGCTGGCATGTCACTCTCGGACTATCTGTTAGCGGAGATCAAGGAAATCGCGGAAAGGCCAACGCTCGCAGAATTGCGGGAGCGACTGCACACACGGAATCCGGTTTCAGAGCAGATCGATACCGCTAATCTGGTGCGAGAGGAGCGCGAGACGCGGTGATCGTCCTGGATGCTTCTGCTGCCGTGGACTGGCTTCTTCAGACATTTGCGGGACAGAGCATCGAGAGGCGCATTTATTCGCGTAACGAAACCCTGCATGCGCCTCAGCTCCTAGATCTTGAGGTCACGCAGGTATTGAGGCGTCTGGCATTCCAGGGAGTGGTCTCTGCAACTCGTGCGGACGAGGCGGTCCGCGATCTGCTCGATCTCCGTCTGACTCGGTATCCTCATCTCGTGCTTCTGCCCAGAATTTGGCAACTTCGTCACAATTTTTCAGCCTATGATGCCGCCTACATCGTGCTTGCCGAGAAGCTCGGAGCTGCGCTGGTTACCAGGGATGCTCGACTCGCTTCTAGTTCGGGCCATGTGGCACCCATCGAGCTCTTTTGATCCGCCTGAGCTGTGATAGGCAAGAATTCCGTCCCTATCTGAATCAGCAATGCAGGTTTATTACGCAGGCGTCTGTCCCGGCCGGGTCTTCGCCAATTGGCGACACGCAAGCAGTCCAAAAATCAGTCCGATCACGACCCAAGCCCAGTAACCCACTTCGCCCGACGACTCCCGCAGATGCCACGCCCCGTACGGCCCGCTCAGCATATCCAGTTCCACCAGCTTGTTGTTGTACGCGACGTACCGCACCCGCGCCCGTTCTCCCTGTACAAAACCCGGCCCTCTGTGACTGCACAAGATCATAACGGCTTGGCCAGTCGCGTCCGTAATCATGAATCGAGTAGAACCGTTTTTAAACTCCTGCCGGATGTCCCATAAATTCCCTTCGACTACGGGGCGTGGCGAGCTGTGGATGAGCTGAAAGTTCACCAACCCAAACCCAACGAGAGCAACACTGATCAGGCTTAGTCCCCAACCTCGCCAAGCCGCCTGCTGCCTTGGCGCAAGGATGGTTCTTGACCCGCAAAGAGTGACCACAATGGCACAAATCAACAATGCAAAAAAGCTGATGCCGACGATATCTTCCGCTCGCACAGCTCACCTCTCGATACGACCCTACCCGTCCGACGGAATGGTTCAGACAGATGCTTTTTTGGCCAACATGCCTGTTGAACCAACCATGGCAGCCGATAGCCTCTGAGGAATGGTAACGTCCTTTATTATTCACTATCCGAACACAGCGAAAAGCGCAAGGAGGAATCCGCAGGCAACAATGCTCGCATCATTCTTTGAACGCCAGCAGGTCCAACGTCATCAACACGCGATCTTCCGTGCAGTAACGCTCGGAGGACCGTATCAGCTTCGAAACCCGCCCTACGAAGGATCGATGCGTATTCTGTTGGAAGATTTTCGATTTTTCTCGGTTAACAGGGTGGCGGAGAGTTAGCGTACGATTGACATAGCTATATTAGATAGCTATCATCGAGAGTATGAAAGTTAGCGTGGCGGATGCCAAGAACAAACTTCCCGAGCTAATCAAGGCTGTCGAGGATGGCGAAACGGTGACCATCTGCCGCCGGGGTGTGCCTGCCGTGGATATCATCCGAACAAAAGTGCCTAGTCGCAAAAAGCGGAAGCTCGGGACATTGAAAGGCAAAATTCAGATTCTCGATATCGACTGGTGGAAACCCATGTCGGACGACGAAGCCGACGCCTTTGTAGAGGGGCGAGACTAGGTGCGGTTGCTCCTGGACACGGTCGCGTTGATTTTCGCTGTTGAGTCACCAGAACGGTTCACCAAGCGTGCGACCGCCATTTTGCAGAATACAGAAAACATCCTTGAATTGAGCGCGATTTCTCTTTCCGAAATCGCCATCAAAGCAGCCCGCGGCAAGTTAAAATTTTCTGCAGCGGACACGCGCCGCGCACTTGAGGACCTGGACCTTCGCGTACTGCCGTACACTGCGAACCATGCATTCTCTCTTTTCGATCTGCCGGTCCTGCACGCGGATCCCTTCGACCGTCAAATCATCGCCCAAGCTTTGTCGGAAGAGATCCCGGTGATGACTTGCGATGAGAAATTCAGCCTGTACAAAGGTCTCAAGGTCCTTTGGTGATTTTTCGGATTTTCGCCCCTTCCCACAAGGGTTCTCAGAAGAGATTCGTAGACCCGCAGAGTTTCGAGCATCGGCTCATCGGCTAGCGCATGACCTTGCGCCCGAGGCAATTGAAGAATTTCTGGCGGGTCAGCCACGTGGATCGAGCCGGTCGAAGTCCATTTTCAGTGGCGGCCGTGGTCCCGGGATCCGAATGACGAGATGGTGCTCGAGGCCGCGATCGATGGCCAGGCGGGCGCTCGTGACTTACGACATCGCAGGGCCAGAATTGTCCAGAAGCTACGAAAGCGGCACGCACCAGCCAGTTACCGGGCCGATATGTGGGCTGCCCTCGAAGAGGAACCATCCCTCTCTGCAGCGGCCTTAGCGAGGAGCACGTACGGCTCTTTTGGAACGGCTTGGCATGTCCGGCGTGATTTTGCTCTCTTGTCACGGACTTTGTCTCCAGGTTCCAAGCTCCTCCGAACACACCGTTCGAAGCGCATAGAGAGTCAAGAGTAATTGGATAGCTCGCGGATCCATGCCTGCGTGTGCAGCGTGCTTACATGGCTCGACGCGCAATCGGTGGAGAGCCTCTACCTCGCGACCGTGAGTCCAGACAATTTCCTAGTCCTTATTCTTTTCTTCGTCAGAGACCTAATCCAGTCGCCATGGCGAACGCTCCGGCCAATGCCGTAGGGCTTCCGTGGCCCAGGCGGTGGACTTGTGGGCATGGCAGGCCGTACACGGGTTCGGGATTTTGTATTTGTCCGTCATCGCCGGCGTTATGAAAGCAAAGGTGTGAGATCGCACCTTCACATCGGCAATCGTGGTCTCGATTTTCGGCATGTGGCAGGCGATACAGCTGCTTCCGGCAGATCCTTTCTTGTGATGAGTATGCTCTTCGATCGTTCCGGTACGCGGGCCATTCAGCGAGAGCGGTCCGTGACAATCCAAGCAGAGTTGGTCCCCAGGTTTTCGCAATTGTGCGTAGTTGTCCGTGCCATGTGCGTCGTGGCAGCTAAAGCAGGTGATCCCGCGGCGGTACATTACACTTTGCACAAAATCATTGCCTTGCATGCGGTTCTTGTGAGCCGTGCCGTCGGGGTAGTGCGTGAACGTCGTGTCGCCCAGCGTGTGCTCCTCGAGCTGCCAAGAATCGCCTAACGTTAGACCTACACTGTATCCAACGGGCCAATCGTAATACTTGCCTTCGATAGGAGTCGTCAGAGGCCGTCCCTGGGAGTGGCACTGGATGCAGGTGTCGCTGGCCTGAACGTAGTTCATTCGAGCCGGATTCTGGATGTCTCCGCGCGATGGATGGTCCACATGCTCACTTCCCGGCCCATGGCACTTCTCGCAACCGACGTTCCACTCCGCGACTTGTTTCGTGTGAATGTTGTAGGCGACCGAGTGGCAGCCATCGCAGGTGGGACCCGTGGGGCGCTGCATATTGTCCGGGGGATAAAATGGCTCCCACCAATCCGTGCCCTTGGCCACGAAATAGGGCCTCCAGACATGATTGGTAACGTCCCACTGCGCGGGCTCCGGAAAGTAATCGTCTCCCCGCTTCGTGAAATAACGCTGTTTCCAAACGCTGCCGTAGACCAGTGCGATATCGTCCTTCGTGAACTTGGCAATGGGGTTCGTCGAGAGATCGGGAATGATCGCTTCAGGATGTTCGCGCGGGTCGCGCACGACATTGGCCATCGGCGTCTTTCTCCAGTGGTCGTAGATTTGCGCGTGGCACTTCGCGCACGATGGCGAGCCGACATAGTGTGCCGACGTTGCCGTGGCCGCCTGCTGCGTCCGCTCGTTTTTTGTCAACGGACGCAGATCGCGTATCAACAAAACCAGCCTCCAACTGTCGTCGCTCTGTTCGTCGTGCGGTTTCGCCCAGCCCGGCATGCCGGTGAGTCGGACGCCGTTGCGAATGATGTAACGAATTTCTCCATCCGTCAGGTTTTGAGTCTGGGGCAGACGCAAATCCGGCGCTTTGGGGTAGAGGTTGCTGCCGTCCTGGGTTTGCCCAGAGCCGTCCGGCCCATGACACACGGCGCAGCGATCCAGGAAACTTTCTCGCGCTTCTTGGAGCACATCCGGCGTGGGCTTCCACGGATTTGGCTCCAAGCGCGCTTTCCGAGGGATGGCCAGATTGCGTGTGGCACGAGCCACCACTTTTTCCAAATACGACGGCTGGTCGGCGGTGCTGAAGCCACTTCGAATCAACAGCGCTCCATAGAGGCCAAGCGCGACGAGTACCACGCCGCCCAGCAAAACAAGGATTTTCCACGCTTGCATTCAATCGTCCCCCAACAAGCGTTCCGAACTTGGCGCCATCATCCACATGACAAAATCATTTCGCGGTCACCTTCAGATCGTCGAAGTAGGTCACGGATTCAGCTTTTGACCACAGCCCGACCTTGTCGGCATCTTTGAACGTGTCGTCAGTCGCTTCGATCTTCTTTGCGCGGTCGTAGTAACAAATGATCTTGTTACCTACGCATTCGACGCGCAGCTCACGCCATTCGCCTGGCCTTGGCGGCTTCAGAATCTAAACCTTATCTGCAGCTCCAACCTTCTGTTGTCGGCGGACTCAGAGAAGCCAGTGCCTCCAAGCGAGCCAGCGCCATACGGTTGGTTTGCGCGCCCAAACAGCGGCGACGTTATGTTCCCGATGATTGGACCTGGGTTGTCGTGATTAATGATGTTACGGATCGACATGGAAACACTCAGGACATACCGATGACCTGTTGACGAGGAACCTCCAGACGCTGCTCCTGTGCTGAACGGTCCGGTCGCAGGACGCCGTCCACCAGTCGCGGGCGCGGCGGTTTCCCCCGCAGGCCCGAACGCAAAAGATTTCGTAATGCGCAGGTTCGCCATGACGAGGCCCGGCCCGCGGCCGAAGTTGCGAGGCAGAATTTCCTCGCCAGGAATCGGATTGGGATCGAGCAAGCCATACTTCGTGGGTACTAAGCCCGGTCGCGTCGGGTCCACGGCGATTCCCGGACGGCCATTGAATAACGTGTCCCCGTACAAGTCCTGCCCCACGGCAATATTGAATGGTGCGCCCGACTCCAAAATGAGCAACGGATTGAACGAGAATCCCCATTTCATCGCGATGGAGCCGCCGAACGTTCCCTGATTGCGAATATCGGTGGATGCCGGTCCATATTCCCCAGCCATGCTGTACGGATTTGCTGGAGATGTTCCCACGCCGAGTGCGCCAAAGCTGATGGCTGGATTGAAATCGGTATTTCGCGGAGGAGGGGAGTAGTCGGTATTGCTGAGCGCATGATTGTAAACATAGGACCCAAATAGCGAAACTGCTCCGCTGATTCTTGAATTCACGTTCGCGATCAATTCGTTTTGATTGTACGTCCCGGAGGAAGCAACCTGGAAGACCGCCTCGGGAGTGCCGAGGGGATACGTTCCGCTTCCAGGAACCTGCGGATTGTAAGTGCCCGGGAGCGGCGCGTTAATGTCGTCGGTTAAGAATTGACTGGAGCTGTGCGAGTTCACGTACGTAAGAGCTAGTGTTGTGCGGGCTGGTAGTTGCCGCTCGACGGATAATGCCGACTGCATTATATAGGGTGCGCGGAGGTTAGGACTGAGCTTCTCGATGGCTTGTTGGGAGCCGGCGGAGGTGAGTGAGGAACCTGGGGGCGTCGTGGGGAAAAAATCTGGGTTGGTCACAACATATTGTTGTTGAGTTTCGCCATTGAACCGTTCGAAGGTGAGGAAGTTGGCGATATCGAAGCGTTGATAAAACAGTCCGAAGCCGGAACGAATCACAGTCTTTGCGCTCGATCCGGACTTGCGGCCTCCCGGTGCCCACGCCAGGCCTAAGCGGGGCGCAAAGTCGGTCCAGTCGTTGATGTTCGTCTGTCCTTCGTACCTGAGGCCAAGGTTGATCGTCAGGTTTCTTTTCAGCCGCCACTCATCGCCGACGAAGGCGCCAACCTCCTCCTGGTTGACGGAAAGCGCCGGAGTTCCTGCATTGATGGAAAATTGCGAAGCGCCGCCGCCGAACGTCCGAATTTGACTAGGCGAAAACCCCATTTGCTGGAATAGCAGCGTTCGGCGGTAACTCTCGATGGAATCGATGTTCACAAGGATAGGGTTGCCAGACGAGTCGAGGACAGGTTGATTGTTGGCATCCAGTTCCGGCGCCAGGCCGCCGCTGAATACGAAAGTCCCGCCATAGTTGATTGCGGAATCGTTGTTCATGACAGCGGCGCGAACACGTACGCCGAAACGCCACGCATGCGCATTATGAGAAATCGTTGTGTAGTTCTGGAACTCAAAGCTGTTCAGCACGTTCGATGACGTGCCCAGTTGCGCTCCTCCGCCCACAAACGCGTTCAACACATCGATTTGCGCCCCTGCGTTGTCCGAAATGCTGGTGATGCTTTGGCGGTCGAATTGGAACCGCGTCTGATTAATGATGTTCGAGCCCAGAACCTTGGTATTTGAAATTTGAAGGGTGTTGCCCTCGCCTTCGTTGTGGAAGCCGCTGGAAACGAGGTTGAACGAGCCAACGCCCGAATGCTGGATGTCTATGGTTTGGAAAGCGTATCGCACTGAAAGTGTGTTGCTGGGCGTGAGCTGGTAATCGACTCGCGGGCTGATGGTGGTGCGTCGCTGCGGAATCGTGAAGACCTCGGTAAACGGGTCGATGATGGCAAACGTGTTTGGATCGAGCGTCGTTCCGTTGATGATCGCGCCATTGTTGATGGCCGCTCCATCGGCGGCGATGAAGAACGATGCTTTCCTGCTGAGGGGACCTTCTAAACTTCCGCCGTATTCTTCAAGAAAGAATGGCGCTTTCTCCGCCGCGTAAGGGTTTCGCGAATTCCAGAAGCTGTCGCCGAAGTTGTTGTTAAGACTTCCATGGAATTTCTCTCCGCCGGGTTTCGTCAGTATCTCAATTCGTCCGTAACCCAGCGTGTCGTATTCCGGCGAGAACGGGTTCTGATTGATGCGCACCTCAAGAATGGAATTTTTGGAGGGAAGCTGTCCTCCGCTGAAACCGTCAATGTAGAAGGCTCCTCCGTTTGGTCCAGCCGAAGGTCCGGCCATCGCTTGAAGGTCTGCGGCGAGGTCTTCCGGGTCGTCGCCCAGGGCATCCAGATCTTTCCCTCGCAACACAACAGAGCTCGCGTTCCCCGCCGAGTCGGTGTTGACCGCCTCGCCGGCCTGATCCCCGACGTTCACCTGTTCGTGCATCTCCGCGACCTTGAGCTGCAGGTTAAGAATTTGCTCTGCCGAACTCAGTGTGACCTTCGCGGGCTCTGCCAGCGAGAGCTGGGCAGCGGCCGCTTGCACCGAGTACGCACCAAACGGCAGATTAGAAAACGAGTACGCGCCTTCCTTGTTGGAGACAGTCTCTCGAACTTGCCCCGAGGAACTCGTTGACGTCACCTTCGCTCCAGCAACGACTCCCCCTGATTCGTCGGTGACCACCCCTTTGAGCGTTCCTGTCTGGGCGAACGCCGGAACACAGCTCAGCAAGAGCAGCCATAGGTAGAGAACTGATTTCATCGCAAGAGCCCGTTAGTCTGAAAGTGCTGCAAGAAACGCCCCAAACTTAATAACCGTACGCCTGGCAACTTAAACAGTGCCTAAATATCTTGGCAACGGACTCGGAGGAGAGCTTCAGCACGCGTAATGGCCTAGGGGACGATTGCCTCCAAGCAGTCTTAGATCTGGTAACGCTTGTATTGACTGGTCTGGCCAGCTGGCCCAGCGTGCCGTCTGAGCGGCCTGACGCATGTGAGATTGGCGGGAGCGACGGGACTCGAACGCGCGACCTCCTGCGTGACAGGCAGGCGTTCTAGCCGACTGAACTACACTCCCGCAAACTCACTAGAAATGACTTCTCGCTCCTTGCGCAGCCAAAACTCTTGGAGTGTTGAGGTTCGCGCCTGTGACAATGTTATGTCGCGAGCCTTTGGGTAATCCCTTGATTCTAAAGGCGCTCGTCATTTTGGCGAACGACAGGCCTCAGAATTCGAAATAGCGAATAAATACGGGGGATTTATGGTGGGTCTGGGTGGATTTGAACCATCGACCTCGCCCTTATCAGTATTGCGGTCGTTGGCCCCGCGCCCAGCCGTTATCCCTGTCACTCAATGTCGTCGATCGGGGATAGAGCGCGTTCTATATCTGCACCAGGGCCTCAAACCTGCCCGTAGAGAAGAAAAATGGCAAGGTAGGGCGATTTTACCCCCACGTAATGCCTTTGCCACTTTGCAGGGATGGTGTACTCTGATGGCACCTAAAAAGGTGCTTCATAGGAGATGGCGTATGCTTGACATTACTAAGGACATCCAGTCACTGACGACCTTCCGGCGCCGTTCCGGCGACTTCATGAAGCAGCTGAAGAAAAGCAAGCGCCCCGTGGTGCTCACTGTCAAGGGAAAGGCTGCGGCCATCGTGCAGGATGCCGACGCGTACCAGCGCCTGCTCGACATCGCCGCTCGCGCGGATTCGGAAGAAGGAATCCGCCAGGGGCTCGATGACGTGGCCCACGGACGCACCCGGCCCGCCAAAGAGGTCTTTGACGACATCCGTCGCAAACATGGCATATCACATTGAGTTTGCCGATCGCGCGGCCCGCGATCTCGAAGCCCTTTATGTGGAAAAGAACGCTGCCGAATCCGAAGCGGCCTCGCGCCGGTACAACGGTATGGAGGAGGCGGTCTACGCGCTTGCGACCTACCCCGATCACTGCCCTATGGCCCCGGAAGCTCGAAAGCTAAGACGAGAATTGCGGCACCTGCTCTACGGCAAGAAACCTCACGTGTACCGGGTCATATATGAAGTCGATGAACGCAGACAGACGGTCTGGGTGCTCACGGTTCGTCACGGCGCACGGCGGCGGCTCAACGCGTCTGATGTCAAGTGAGCCGCAGGGCTTCCAGCAAACCTGAGATTCTGCAACAACTTTAAAATCATAAGGCCGCGCGAGTTTATTAGTCTTGTAGTGTCTCATTTAAGAAAAATAGCAGACCCTCAGCAGCCTCTGCCTAAATGTTGAGTTGACCCTATGATCCTATGATTCCTATCATCGCGGTGTGAGTGCGTCGAATGACCCCGATTTGAATGGTGGGCCTGGGTGGACTTGAACCACCGACCTCGCCCTTATCAGTCTAGCCTGATTTGGTTTTACAACAACTTACAAGACCGCGGGGACTGCCAAAATACGCGGAAATCGTACAAGACGTCGCATCTTGTGGGTTGGATTGTGAGTTGGAAATTCGCCGGAAAACGAACTAGAGCGCCGCTTTGTTCAGGTCGAGTTCTGCCTGAGGTATTCACTCGGGTTGGCCCCGACGACTCGCTTGAACGCCTTACTGAACGCAGCGTCGGACTCGTAACCGACCGACCGAGCAACGTCAATGAGCTTTTTCTCACGCTGTTCGAGTAACCGCATCGCCTTCTGCATCCGCCACCCAGTTACATATTCCAGTGGTGTTTGTCCGAGTAGCTCTTTAAAACGTGCTGCGAATGCGGAGCGAGACATGCCCGCCGCTTCGGCCAGGGATTCGACGGTCCAGGGTGTGTTCACTCTGTCGTGAATGGCACTCAGGGCAGTGCCCATTTGAGGATCGAAAATCGCACGAAGCCATCCTTTATTGCGTTTCGGTCCCGACGCGATATGCGCCCGGAGTACCTGGATAAACAGAACCTCGGCCAGCCGACTCGCGACGACTTCAGATCCCGGCGCCTGTTCTTCCATCTCTGACGCGAGCGCCTGCACTGTGGTGTGAAGAGCAAGTGTGCGTGCCTGATCGGCCTTCATCAAAATGAAGGTCGGCAATAACTGAGTGATCGGCTTCAGGCTGGCGCGATCGAAACTCAAGGATCCACAGACGATTGTCGTCGGTGCGCCACCGCCGCCACAAAGAGCAACATTGCCGTTGGCCTTGGCCCCGATCTCGCGGAAGCTCCACCTCGGACGTGTTCGCAGGCTGTCGCGCAAAACAATCGAAGTCCCCTTAGCCAGTAAAAAGCAATCACCACCGGTGAGGGGAATCGGCTCCGCAATCCCTTGCACACTCAGCCAGCAGTTGCCGCGCGAAAGCATGGCGAAGTGCGCCAAATCTGTGGGTGACATCTTTTTGCCGGAAGGCGTGACTTTTTCTTCGGTCTGGTTTTCCTGTTTTACGCCCCACGGGGCTGTGGCTTCGAGCCTGTGCAGACCAAAAGCGGTTACGTGCATCGTTCTGAAGATGTCCGTTATTGGGTCCAACTTGGCTTCCCCTTTTGGACGAATGGACAAAACTTGTGGACTTCCGAGCAGTTCTCGTCCACTGCCAGAGACATCTACTACCTGTAGGCAATACTAACACATGTGCCGAAGGGAGCAATTATGGGAAAACTAGAGGGTAAGGTCGTAGTCATCACGGGTGGATCGAGCGGCATGGCGCTGGCGAGCGCCAAGCTCTTCGTTAAAGAGGGCGCCTACGTTTTCATCACGGGTAGGAAGCAGGAGCAGCTCGATGAAGCCGTCAAGCTGATTGGCCGGAACGTGACGGGCGTGCGGGGTGACGCCGCCAATCTCGACGACCTCGACCGCCTGTTCGATACGGTCAAGCGGGAAAAGGGCAAGATCGATGTCTTGTACGCGAGCGCCGGCAGGGGCGAGGCCGTTCCACTGGGCGAAGTTACCGAGCAGCATTTCGATGCGACCTTCGGCCTGAATACCCGCGGAACGCTGTTTACGGTTCAGAAGGCGTTGGCGCTATTCAACGATGGCGGGTCAATCATCATGACCGGATCAGTTGCTTCGGTGAAGGGTTTTCCTGGTTTTGGCGTGTATGCGGCGAGCAAGGCAGCATTGCGCTCCTTCGCACGCACGTGGCTTAACGAACTGAAGGGCAGGAATATCCGGGTGAACGTGCTGGGCCCGGGGCCGATCGCCACACCGATGCAGGAAGAAGTTCTCACCAAGGAGGCGAAGGAAATGTTCGAGTCCCTGATCCCGCGGGGAAAGATGGGTCAACCTGAGGAAATCGCGACGGTCGCGCTGTTTCTTGCTTCAGACGATTCGAGCTTCGTGAATGGAGTGGAGTTGAACGTCGACGGCGGCTTCTCGGCCATCTGACGTCTGCAGACCTCGGCTAGTGGCTGACCTTCCGGAAGCACGCAAAGTGATTTACTTACTGCGGGACGTTTACGGAAGGTCGCCACAGAACGGAACTTGATCTCCCGCGCCGTCAAATGTCGGGAATCAATATCAAGACGAAATCGGAGAAACATTATGAGCTATGCGATTGTAGGATTCGGAAAGATAGGTCAGGCCCTCGCCCACGCCTTCGCCCGTAAAAACATCGACGTGACCGTTGCGAGTCGCCGGCCCCCTGAGGCGTTGGCGCCGCAGGCGCGGGCGATTGGACCCACGGTCGTCGCCAAGTCTCTGCGGGATGCACTCGAGGCCGACACAATCATCTTGGCGGTCCCGTTCGGAGAACATCGCGAGGTTGCGAAGGCCCTGCCGAGTTGGCAAGGCAAGACGGTCATCGATGCGATGAATTCGTTTCCAGTCCCACCCGAGGAACTGGGCGGTCTCCCATCCTCCGCCTTCGTTGCGAAGTCGTTCACAGGCGCCAAGTTGGTGAAGGGCTTTAATCACTTGGGTGCAGGCATCCTGGCTACCGATCCAATTGTCGAGGGCGGCCACCGGGTCGTCTTTCTATCGAGCGACGACGAGGACGCGATCGCTCCCGTCGTTGATTTGGCCAAACAACTCGGGTTCGCGCCCGTCAAGCTCGGAAAGCTCAACGAAGGTGGCGCGCTCGTGCACGCACGCGGCCGCACTTGGGGCCTGCTCATCTTCCAGGATTTGTTCAAGAAGCAGCAGTAATCGATCTACGACGGTGCAATTTGGCACGAGAATTACGATTCCAAGACATCCGATTAGATCGGACACGATCCGATGTGAGGGAATGGAGAGATTTCGGTGAGCACACAAGACAATGTCCAGATCGTGAAGGATTTTTTTGCAGCAATGGGCAGCTACAATGAGCAAGATCTGCTGGGGCTCGCTGCCGAAGACATTGAGTGGATCATTCCGGGCGAGGGCTGGCCGCTGGCAGGCACGTACCGCGGGCACGCGGAATTGGTGGCTGTGCTTAAGAAGGCGGCTAACGAGGTGGAAACGAAATACCCAACGCCCCCCGAATTCGTGGCGCAGGGAGACTGGGTTCTGGTCATCGGCGTCGCGACGGGAAAAATCAAAGCCACGAATAGGACGTTTAAGGACGACTGGGTCTTCGCCATCACCGTTCGAAATGGCAAGGTGACGAAGATCCGGGAGTATATCGACACGCAAGCACTGGCGCGGGCTTCCGAGATACCCGCAAGACCCAGGCCCTAACCCATCGACAGCGATACCACACGAAACGATTCGTAAATTCAACGATGGGGGCTCGATCATCATGACAGGGTCGGCTGTCTCTTGCTCAAACTGCGGTTAAGCCGCCGTCAACCGCGAGGTCGGCCCCGGCGACGAAGCTGCTTTCATCCGAGGCAAGAAACAGCGCCGCGGCCGCGATCTCTTCGGGCCGGCCGAGGCGGTTGAGCGGGGTTAGCGAAGTGATCTGCTTGCGGGCTTCGTTGGCGGCGTCTGCAGACGGGAATTGGTCGCTGCTTTGCTGGCGCTATAAGTGCTGCGGCCGGGAAATCCTTTGTTCTTCCCGGCGGAAGCCACGAGGATGATGGAGGCCCATCATTCAAGTGGGGCAGCGCCTTCTGAACGGTGAAAAAGGTGCCGCGCGCGTTGGTGTTGAAGGTCTTGTCGAAATGCTCCGGCGTGGCTTCGGGTGTCAGCGCCTTTTCGACAAAGGCCGCGCCGGCGAAAATTACATCGATCTTGCCTTTTTATGAGCTGTTTGGCGGTCGCTTATCTCTCAGCGAACGTATACGCCATCGTGAAGATGCGGGTGTTTGGTTTAGCCCGTTCGCACAAGCATGTCCTACTCTATGGCGTCCCCTTCATATTGTGGGGCTCTGTCATCCTGTTGGGATGCAAGCTCATGGAGATCATGCGCCGATTTGATGAGTGGGCTGCCTGATCGCCCATCGATCTCAGAGCAGTTACGGCGCTGCGCCAAGGATGCTGCGGCCGGCCGCTCGACGATCAAAGCGAGCTGCCGTGACGCTTCGATTGCGCCTTGTCGGCTCGCCCGGAAAGTTGGTAAATAGTTGGCAAATTGGTTTTTTGAGAAGTATTCCCCAAGAGGGGAAAAGCGAGAATAGCCGCGAATTTACTGGTGATTTGAATGGTGGGCCTGGGTGGACTTGAACCACCGACCTCGCCCTTATCAGGGGCGCGCTCTAGCCACCTGAGCTACAGGCCCTTACAAAACCGCGCGGCAACTGCTCACAACTTATTCAGTTTACGATGCCTTAGCATGATTCGCAACTGCGGACAAATCCACGCTTTGTGTACAAGAGAACAATTTCTCTGCCATTTCCCTCTACCGTCTGTGCTCAAAATGCGGGTAGTTGCTCGTAATTCGCAAATCAGCAGACCACGGTTACTGCACGTTCGATTTTTTCTATGAGTGACTCGGTCTGAAGACACCAATCATTGGAAGCAAGCTACGGTTCTCCGGTTCCCGGCCCGTCCTCCGGTTCCAGTCAGAAAGTATCGTGGCGATGAGCCGGGCAGGTCTCCTCATATGCTTTCCCCATCGCCCGAATGCTTTTCTCTACATCATCCTCTGTGGTTGCCCACGATGAAACGCTGATTCGCATGGCCTTCCGTCCCTTCCAGACTGTACCTCCGCACCAGCAGGTTCCGTCTTGTTGCACCCTCGCGATGACGCGTTCCGTCTGTTCGTCCGAGCCAAAAGAGACCAGCACCTGATTGAGTACAACTTCATTCAGGATTTCGTGGCCTGCCTCGCGAAGCCCCTCGGCAAATGTGCTTGCATGTCGACACGTCCGCTCAACCTGAGCAGCAATTCCGCTCCTGCCGAGGGTACGGAGCGCGGCCCATAGTTCCACGGCTCGCGCCCGTCGCGACGAGTCCGGGCACCACTGCATCGGCTCGCGTTTTGAGAGTGGTCCATAATAGGCCGCGGTGATCGCCATGGCCTGCCGCAGCGCCTCCTTGTCCCGAACGATCGCGATGCCGCAGTCCTGCGGCGTGTTGAGCCATTTATGCCCGTCGGTTGCCCACGAGTCCGCCTGCTCCAGGCCGAGCACTAAGTGACGCCTCTTCGGTGCGACCGCAGCCCACAGGCCAAAGGCTCCGTCAACGTGAACCCAGGCCCCGATCGGTTTTGCAACATCGCAGATATCCCTAAGGGGATCACAGGCCCCTGAATTCACATTTCCGAGCTGTGCACAGATCACAACCGGGCCATCGACTTTCGGGATGCGCGCCGGCAGCATCCTACCCTGATTATCGACAGGGACGCGGTGCACACGAGCTCGCCCGAACCCAAGCAGAGCCAGCGCCTTTAGCATTGTGGCGTGAACCTCATCGCCCACGATCACGGAGATGGGCGGCGCACCGAATAAACCCTCGCTCTCCACGTCCCAGCCCAAAGTGCGCAAAAGGGCGTGCCTTGCCGCAGCGAGCGCGGTTACATCCGCCATTTGCGTGCCTGTAACCAATGCCCCACCTGAGTTCGCGGGCAAACGGAACAGACGGATCAGCCATCCGAGCACTACTTCTTCGAGGTAAGCAGATACAGGTGAAATCTCGTAAAGGCAAGCATTCTGATCCCAGGCGTCCGCTAGCCAGTGAGCGGCTACGGTCACCGGGAGCGATCCTCCGATCACTCCGCCAAAGAAACGTCCTCCCATTACCGCCATGGTGCCTGGCGACCCTGCTTCATGAAGCAATCTGAGAACCGTCTCCGGAGCCACGCCATCGGCGGCCATTTCACCCCCCAGCGCCGACATACCTTCCAGAGCTGACTCTGTGACGCCTACATGGCGATCTTGAATCGAAGCAAGATACGACTCGGCATAGGCCTCAGCTTGTCTGAGAAGAGCAGCATAGGGATTCGCTCTTGGGCGCCGTGGAGGGCGGATGCCTGATGGTATTTGCGTGTTCAGATTGTCCATAACCGTCAAAATAGCATATGATGGTTACTACGCGCAACCGCGCTGCGTAGCATATCTGCCATGTCGACTGCGAACCACGCGAGAAAAACAGCCCCCTCACCGTTTCAGTTGGTTGCGCGGCATCCGGTTCTCGATTTTGTGAACACGCTCGACTGGCGCTTTCGATCGACAGGACCGGAGGAGTTGATTAGCAGCTACGACGATCTGCTCCGGTTCACGGAACAATCCAAGTTGCTCAGCCGTTCCGAAGCCCGGCAGATTCGTGCAACGGCGCAACCGCGGGTTTGCAGGCGGGTTCTTGCCTCCGCCCGGCGCTTTCGAGAGATGCTCGCGGCTGTTCTCTACAGCGTGATCGACAACAGGCCTCCGGAGGAAGTCTCTCTCAAACGGCTAAGTTCGTACTTTCATGACGCGCAGGATGGAAGAATCCTGAGCTGGAGGGAACGGCGCCTAATCTGGACTCTGAATCGCCGGCATGCACCCGAATTTCCGCTTCGGAGACTTTCGATCGAAGCCGATGCCCTGCTTGCGTCGGAGCAGAGCTCAAAGATCAGGGCATGTTCCAATCCTGAGTGCCTGTGGCTGTTTCTGGATACGAGCAGGAACCACTCAAGAAGATGGTGCGATATGAAACTGTGCGGGAACCGCCTCAAGGCCCGACGCTTCAGGCGGAAACAATGAGCCTCTGCCCCGCTGGCAATGCGTGCTGCGTACGATTCGATTGAGGCTTCAAGCTCTTCTCGGATCAGGTCTAGAAGCACAGTACATTCCTTCCGTTTGCCGCCAGCAAAATTCGGATACTCCATACCTGGAGTTTGGAGCCGCTCTTTGGCGGGAGGATGTGTAATCGTTGCGTGCTGGCGCAGGGGTCTGAATCGTCGCGCAGGTTTACCGTCAGGGATTGCTCTGACACCTGGCGCAGATGGCGGCGGACTTTACTTTCCCGTTCGAAACTCAGCATGAGTCTTTGTGCACAGCTTTTGTACAAAGGGCGGTTTCAGGCAATTGGTTTAACAGGGTGGGGGGCCCACACAATATGTGGCCCGAGATGGTGGGTCTAGACCTTCAACTTTTCCTTCTATCGGCTGACTCGCGCGCTACTGCACGAAACCAACATTGGGCGGCTGTCCGGCGCCTTCTGGAGCTTCCTTGATCGGCCCGAACTGCGCTTCGTAGCGCGAGATATTTTCTCCCAGAGCGCGCCAAATCCGCTTGGCATGGCCCGGGCTTACGATCATGCTGCCTAGCAGTTTGCCTTGTGCCCCATTCGGGAAAATGTAAATGAAATTGAGTGTGAACTCTTCGAGATTGTGATGCAGCATCACCAGATTGCTGTACTGCCCCTGCAGTTCCTTCTCGTCCGCTTTGATCTGCACTTGTCCTGGAACCTGCCGCTGCTCTTCCATCGTCTTCTCCCCTTAGTGGCCCGCTCATTTCACGGCTCTTTCGAAGGTATCACAGGGCTTGCTGTTGTGCTCGCCCGCGGGACTCCATCGCGGTTGCGTGGGCTCTCGAGGATGGGAACAATCCGCTTCAGTCCTATTGACAAATGGTTTTGTTAAGTCTAGTTTAGTATGGACATTTACCGTAGTTAACAAAAAATCGATTACTGAGTATCAGTAAAAAGAATCATGTCACCCACGTTCCCGCCCCAACTCGAAACAGAAACCGCAACCGGCGCCGGATCCGACGCTGCTTCTTCGACTTCCAGTCCCCGCACGGCCAGTTTGCCCTCGCTTCCTGAGTCCCATCGCTCTATTCCGATTTCGCATACCGCTTCCTGGATTCGCAAAGTCCTGGCCTTTGCCGGTCCTGGCTATCTCGTCGCTGTCGGCTACATGGACCCCGGCAACTGGGCCACGGACATCGGCGGCGGCTCGAAATTTGGCTACACGCTGCTCAGCGTCATTCTGATCAGCAACCTCATGGCGATGTTTCTTCAGGCGCTTTCGGCCAAGCTGGGCATCGCCACTGGCCGCGATTTGGCGCAGGCCTGCCGCGAGCATTACTCGCACCGAACTTCCATTGCGCTTTGGATCGTTTGCGAGATTGCTATCGCCGCGTGCGACCTCGCGGAAGTTCTTGGCTCCGCCGTGGCGCTCAAACTTCTTTTCGGTCTGCCGCTTCTGATCGGCGTGATTATTACGGGGCTCGACGTTTTGATCGTGCTGGCCCTACAGGGCCGCGGCTTCAGAATCATCGAGGCGTTCGTCGTCACGCTCATCGCCACCATCGCCGGCTGCTTTGCCTATGAAATCTTTTTCTCGCATCCCATCTGGCGCGAAGCCGCTGTGGGGCTGATTCCGCGCGCGGAAATTCTTCGCAACCGCGAAATGCTGTATATCGCCATAGGCATCCTGGGCGCGACGGTCATGCCGCACAATCTGTATCTTCATTCGAGCATCGTGCAGACGCGCGCCTTCGGCGCGTCGATCCGTGACCGACGCGAAGCCATGCGCTACGCCATTTTCGATTCCACAGTAGCTCTCGGCTTCGCTTTATTCATCAACGCCGCCATCCTCATCCTCGGCGCTGCTGCCTTTCACACCCGCGGCCTGCATGACGTTGCGGAAATTGCCGACGCCTACAAACTTCTCAGCCCTGTTCTCGGCGTGAGCCTTGCCAGCACGCTCTTCGCCTGCGCGCTGCTGGCTTCTGGGCAGAACTCGACTCTAACGGGCACGCTCGCCGGCCAGATTGTTATGGAAGGTTTTCTCCAGATTCGCCTCAAGCCGTGGCTGCGGCGACTTATCACGCGTTCAATCGCGATTATTCCCGCGGTCATCGTTATCGGCATCGCCGGGGAAGGCAAAGTTACTTCGCTGCTCATCCTCAGCCAGGTCGTTCTCAGCTTTCAGTTGCCTTTCGCAGTGATTCCTTTGATTCAATTCACTGGCGACCGCACGAAGATGGGGGAGTTCGCCAACTCACGCTTCACCGTTGTCATCGCATGGATCGTCGCCGCCGCTATCCTTTTCTTCAACGCCGAACTTCTCTGGCTTATTTTCCGCGGACAGTAGCGCCGCTTCATTTCCTCTCTTTTCCATTTTCTGACTTCCCGTTCGCCGCGCATCTCCCTGCGCTCCGTGTCACCGGTGAAATGGTTCGTCTTTCTCTGTTTCGCCCTCAAATGCAGTGTGCGAAGATTTTCCCATGCCCATCAACTCCCCAAACGCGGTTCGCGTCCGGAAACTTCTTCTAGGCTTGATATTCGTCACGCTGTGTGTGGTCGCGGTCTTTGCCTATTATGAAAATACGCCGTGGAAAGTGCCCGAAGAAGCGAAGCGCCGGCCTAATCCCATCGAGCCTTCCGCGTCAGGGTTGGCCGCCGGCCGTTCCATCTATATGGATAAATGTACGCAATGCCACGGCCAGACAGGAAAAGGCGATGGGCCAGATGCCGCCAGCTACTATCCCTCGCCCACGAGCCTGATCGATGCGAAGCATATGAGCAGCGTTACCGACGGCGAGATTTTCTATCAAATTAGTCAAGGCCGAAAACCCATGCCGGCATTTAAGAAGAAGCTCTCCGAAGAGCAGCGCTGGCAACTCGTCCTTTACGTTCGTTCGCTTGCTCCTTTTCCGCCCTCGGGCCGCTAGCCGGGCACAGTTTTTCGTTGTTCGAGAAGCGGGGTCTCGAGCATTTCCATAATCTCGCTTTGCGATATATCCTCTCTTGTTCAAATTCGCTTCTTACGGAGAACTCATGCGCAAAGCTCTGCTTGCTCTTATGGCCTGCCTCTTTTTAGTTCCGTTCGCCAGCGCCGCGCCCGGCGCCGTACGATGCGGCAGACTGCTCGACGTCCGCGGTGGGCATTTGCTTTCCGATCAAATTGTGGTTTTCGACGACGGTGGGGCCATCACCGCCGTCGGGCCTGCCGCTTCGGCCAGTTTGCCAGCCGGTGTCTCCGCGATCGATCTATCCTCCGCGACATGCCTTCCCGGGTTGATCGATGTCCACACACACATCACCGCGGATCCCAGCGCGAGCGGCTATGAAGGCTTGGGCATTTCGGCACCGCGCGAAGCCGTCACGGGAGTCAAGAACGCGCGCATCACTCTGCGCGCCGGTTTCACCACCATTCGCAACGTCGGCGCCAGCAGCTATACCGACGTCGCCGTTCGCGATGGCATCAACGCGGGCGAAATCGAGGGACCCCGCATGCTCGTCTCCGGCCCACCCCTCAGCATCACCGGTGGCCACTGCGACAATGATTTGCTCCCCTTTGAATATCACGACAAGGCGCAAGGCGTCGCGGACGGGCCGTGGGCCGCGCGCGCCAAGGTTCGCGAAGTGATCAAGTACGGAGCGGACGTGATCAAGGTGTGCGCCTCCGGCGGCGTTCTAAGTAAAGGAGATCAGCCGGGCACGCCGCAATATTCTTTCGAAGAACTGCAAGCGATCGCCATCGAAGCGCATAAACTCGGCCGCAAGGTGGCGGCGCACGCTCACGGCACCCAATCGATCAAGGACGCGATCAATGCAGGGATCGATTCCATCGAACACTCGAGCCTGATCGACGACGAAGGCATCGCTCTTGCCAAGCAGCACGGTACTTACCTCGACTTCGACATTTACAACGACGATTTTATTCTGCAGGAAGGCGCGAAGGCCGGCATGCTGCCTGAGTCCATCGAGAAGGAAAAGCGAATTGGACGGCTGCAGCGCGAGAATTTCCGGCGCGCGTTTGAGGCGGGCACAAAAATGGCGTTTGCCACGGATGCGGGCGTTTATCCACACGGCGATAACGCCAAGCAGTTCCGCAAGATGGTAGAGTGGGGGATGAAACCGCTCGATGCGATTCAGGCTGCGACTATCAATGCCGCCGACCTTCTCGGCTGGGCCAGCAAGGTCGGCGCTATCGAGCCGGGGCACTATGCGGACATTATCGCGGTCGACGGCGATCCGCTTGCGAATGTTCGTTTGCTGGAATCGGTCAAGTTTGTAATGAAGGGCGGCTCGGTTGTACGGAATGACGTCGCGGCGCGGTAAGCAAAGAAAGCCTGAGTAGCTTAGATGGCTCGCCCGCGATGGGGCACAGCAGGTTGCGCCACTACAAGGTCGGCGGGGTGAGTTGACGAGGGTTTTCTCTCGCTCAGAGCAAAAACGGACCCTGCCGGGGCGGGATCCGTTTCTTATCTCCACTTCTCTAGATCCTTGCTTCCTTAGGTCTCCTTACGCAGTCGCCGTCTTCACCTGCGACAATGCCGCGGCCACTTCTTTTAAGTCCGGCACTACCGGAATGTCGTAGTCCTTCGACCACGCCACTTTTCCGGCCTTATTGATGATTATGATCGAGCGGCCGGTGATGCCTTTGTCGGCGAGGAACACACCATACTTATCGCTCATCGCGCCGCGCGGCTGAAAATCCGCGAGCAGCGAGTACTTGATGCCCATCTTCTCCGCATAGGCTTTGTGCGACCAGATGCTGTCGACGCTTACGCCCAGGACTTCCGCGTCGAGCGTGTCAAAAGACCGCATGTCGTTTACGAAGCAAGCGTGTTCATTTGTGCAGGTGGGGCTCCAGTCCAGGGGGTAGAACACCAGCACGACGTTCTTTTTCCCCGCGAAGTCAGAAAGTTTCACTTCCTTCTTGTCCTGGTTCATTAGCGTAAAATCCGGCGCCGTTTGTCCTACCGCGATACTCATAGTCTTTCCTCCCGTTTTCCTTGGATTCCCACTCACATCTTACCAACCCGCAAGTCCGCTCACAAATAAGATGGCCAGAAGAAAGACCCTATACCGGGGACGCGGAGTGCTCAGAGGTCACAGAGTCAGGAAAGGAGGGTGCCGCGCAGAAACAGGGCTTCGCTGCCAGTTGGCCTGTTCTATTGGTGGGCCGCTCAGAGTACACTCCACTTAGGCGCAAGCCATGAGTACTGAACCCCGTCGCCGGACCACTTCCATGACGCTTCGCCAACTTGTCGACCTGTATCTGTCTCTTGCTGGCGATTTTGGCAAGCCAGTTGCGCTTGCCGCGTTTCAACTTTCTAGAGAAGAAACGGAGCGGCTTTTTTCTTCCTTCGACGAGGACTATCACATTAGCCGTTTCTTCCATTTTTCCGAAGCCGATGGCGTGAAATTCTTGATCGACGCGATTCCCGCCACGCACGTTTCCATCGATCCCGAAGTCGCTTCCATTCTTTAGGTGGCGATAGCCGGAGGCCGCTGTCTCAGAAAACAGCGGCAGGGAACTTACCTGGGCAGGGCAGATTGCCGCTGCTCGAGAAAGCGGCGGACGGCGACATCGCGCTCGAGCCCTATGGCGATATCGTAGGCTTGGCGGGCTTCGTCATTTGCGCCAGCTTTGGCTAGCAACTCTGCGTGTGCCGCCCAATAGGGCTGGTATTCAAGAAGACGCGGGTCCGCGGCGATTTCTGGCATGGCGGCGAGAGCCGCCTTAGGACCATGAAGCTCCGCGATGGCGACAGCGCGATTGATGGCCACGACCGGCGATAGAGAGACCGCCCACAATGCATCGTAGAGTTGCACGACCTCGGCCCAATTGGCGCGGCCTGTGCGGCGACGAGAAACGTGCGCGGATTGCAGCGCCGCTTCGAGTTGATAGCGGCCAATCGACCCCAATGTGCTGGCGCGAAGCAGAAGCGCCTCGGCTTCTTCGATCATTTGCCAGTTCCAGAGCGCAGGATCCTGCTCGGCGAGGGGAACGTAATCGCCGTCCGTGTTGCGGCGCGCACCACGCCGGGCTTCCGCGTGAAGCACTAGGGCGAGCAGGCCGAGAGCTTCCGGCTCCTGTGGCAGCATCTCGACCACCAGCCTCGAGAGAAAAAGCGACTCCTCGGTGAGATCGCGGCGGACGACATCGGTGCCGCCGGGGTCAGACCAGCCTTGGGCAAAGGCGGCGTAGATGCTTTCGAGCACGGTGTCCAGGCGGCTCGGAAGTTCCTCGCGCTCCGGAACGCGAAACGGGACGCCGGCTTGGCGGATTTTGTCTTTGGCGCGGACGAGCCGCTTGCCCATGGCCGCGGAAGACGTGAGAAAGGCCGAGGCAATCATCGCTGCATCGAGGCCGAGCACGACTTGAAGGATGAGCGGCGCGCGAATGCCGGCGTCGATCGCTGGGTGGGCGCAGGCAAACATTAGCGCGAGCCGCTGATCCGGGATTTCCGATTCGGCCACGGCCGTGTCCAACCCCTCGGCCATGACGCGCAGTTGCTCTCCAGCCGTTTCATGCCGGAGTCGTCCTCGATGCATATCGATGGCCTTTCGCCGGGCAACAGTCAGCAGCCACGCTTCCGGATTTGAAGGGCAGCCGTTTCGTGGCCAGTCCGCCAGCGCAGCGGCGAACGCTTCCGAAAGCGCGTCCTCGGCCGCCGCTACATCGCGCGTGCGGGCGGCCAGAAACGCGACGAGCTTGCCGTAGCTGCGGCGCGCGACCGCTTCCGCCGTCCCGCGCGCTTCTGAATCGCCTTCGGAGTTCATACCTTCACTCTGAGTTTCCCACTCGCCTGAACTCGAAATTTGCGTCCCCCGGTTCCGGCTTTCAGCGCTATCGGCATGCGCTGAGCGTTGGGGCCTTCAGGTAAGAGGCTGGTAGCACGCGAAGACAGTACCATTGCCGAAGGTGCGCGAACTCCTCAGCTTCAGATCCAGCTTCTCCTTGACGCCCTCGAAAAGTGTGCGGCCTTTGCCAAGAACGATGGGACTCACGGCGAGCTGGTATTCATCGATCAGGTTTTGCTGCGCCAACTGGGAGACGATACTGCCGCTTCCCAGAATCACCATGTCGGGTCCGGACTCCTTTTTCAACTTTCCTACTTCCCTGGCCAGGTCGCCCTTGAGCAGCTTGGTGTTGCTCCAGGAGGCCTTGTCGAGCGTTCGTGAGAACACGATCTTCGGCATTTCGTTCATTCCCTTCGCGACCGCCGGAGAATTCTGGAGCGCCATCGGCGTCGGCCAGTAGCTTGCCATAAGTTGGTAGGTAATCCTGCCGAAGACCAGCACGCCGCTGCCGCTGGCATTCCCGCTGACGAAAGTGTTCCACTCCGCATCCTGTTTGTGGGCCCAGCTCATGTCGCCCTTGCTATCCACGAAGAAACCATCCAGGGACACCATGTTGAAAACGATCAATTTGCGCATGACTCTTCTCCTTTATTCTTGTTGAAACTTAATTTCGAAACCTGCGCTCGCGCGCGGCTCACTCCGGCTTTACGAAATCGAGGATGTTCCTGGTCAGCCAGGTTCCTTCAATGACTGGACGCACCTCGACGACACCGTGCAGTGCAGTCGGGGAGCGAGCTGCCCAGGTAATGGCTGCATCCAGATCGGCCACCTCAATGATATGAAAGCCGCCGAGTTGCTCTTTCGAGTCGGCAAAGGGACCGTCAAGCACTTGGGTCTTCTCATTCCGGACCCGCACGGTCGTCGTCGCCGAGGTCGGCTCCAGGCCTCTGCTGTCTTTCAGCACGCCAGCCTTTGTCATGGCCTCCATGTAGGCTTTATAGGCCCCCAACCAGTGGATCTGCTCGTCCCTCGTCAATTGGGGCCAGCCGGCTTCCTGAACGTAGTCCATCAAGATGTATTTCACTTTCTGCCTCCACGTTGGGCCGCGAGCGCCCATTTTGTTCTGCTACTAGGATGACGTTTGAAAACCTTCGATTTGGACAGGCAAGCCAAAATTCTTTTCTGGGTGCCAGTGTGTCACATCGCCTACGCCGCTACTACTGAAGGCAAGGTGGCCGCCGCCAGCTTCAGGAGCGCCTCGAGGGCGAAAACCAGGTAAGGATGGCCCAGCAGCACGGCCGTGACCGTTGCGGCGATACCCATAAAAAGCAAAGTTCCTCGGACGCTCATTGTCAATCTCCAGCACCGCGATAGGCAATTCGCAGGCGTTTTCTGTTGCTGCTAGATAGACGCTCGAGCGCGGATGGTTTGGACAGCCGTAGCCGGTTCCTGGAAATTTCCCGTTTGGGACCAATGCCTGAATTAGCCGTTCCGCCGAGTCTTGGATATAATCCGTGTGCCACAATTTACTTGTCTTTGAAATATTCGCTGCCACTCTGGAGGTCCCTAGATGGCTGGTTCGCCAACCCTCTTGCCCGAATCGCGGCTCGGAAGCACGCTGCGCCGCGACGCCTGGTGGGTAGAAATTCTTCCCGTGATTTTTCTTCTGGGCGGGTTCGGACTTTACGCCACGCTGCGCGCCTTTGAAGGCAAGTTCTATGAATGGGGGCCGTATCTCTCCCCGTTTTATTCGCCTCTGATCGATCCTTTGCATCATTGGTGGAAATTTTCTCCGGCGCTGCTCATTCTCGCGGGGCCGCTCGGGTTTCGCGCTACGTGCTACTACTACCGCAAAGCTTACTACCGCGCGTTTTTTCTCGATCCGCCCGCTTGCGCCGTGGGTGAACCTGCCAACCGCAAATACCAGGGGGAGACGAAGTTTCCTTTCATCCTGCAAAATATCCACCGATATTTTTTCTATCTGGCGGTCGTGTTCATCGTGTTTCTTTGGCACGATGCCATCGTGTCCTTCAACTTCGACGGCCACTTTGGCATCGGCGTCGGCACCCTCGTTCTGACCACGAACGTCATCTTGCTCACGCTGTACACGTTTTCCTGCCACTCGCTGCGCCACCTTGCCGGAGGCAAGCTCGATTGCTTCTCCTGCGCGACTTTCGGCATGCCCCGCCATGCCGCTTGGCGCGGGGTCACTTTTCTGAACGAGCGCCACATGCTTTTGGCCTGGTGCAGCCTGATCTCTGTCGGCTCCGCCGATTTTTACGTGCGCCTGGTGGCCAGCGGCGCCATCCGTGACCTGAGGATCCTGTGACCACTAGCTACGAGACCCGCGAACACGACGTTCTGATCATTGGCGCCGGCGGCGCAGGATTGCGCGCTGCCATTGAAGCCCTTGCGAAGGGCTGCTCCGTTGGCGTGGTTTGCAAATCGCTTCTTGGAAAAGCGCACACCGTCATGGCCGAAGGCGGCATCGCCGCAGCCATGTGCAATGTCGACACCGAGGACGGCTGGAAGCCGCATTTCCGCGACACGATGCGCGGCGGAAAATATTTGAACAACTGGCGCATGGCCCAGCTTCACGCCCAGGAAGCTCCCGACCGCGTTCGCGAACTGGAACAGTGGGGCGCGCTTTTTGACCGCACCGACAAAGGCGCAATTCTTCAGCGCGCGTTTGGCGGCCACACCTACAAACGGCTATGCCATGTCGGCGACCGCACTGGCCTTGAAATGATTCGCACGTTGCAAGACCGCGGCGTGCAACTTGGCTTCGACGTTTATATGGAGTGCACCGTCACGCGCCTCCTCACCGACGGCGGCCGCGTCGCCGGAGCCTTCGGCTACTGGCGCGAAAATGGCCGATTCATCGTTTTCAAAGCGAAGTCGGTCGTGATCGCGACGGGCGGCATCGGAAAAGCCTGGCCTGTCACTTCTAATTCCTGGGAGTACACGGGCGACGGGATGACGCTCGCCTACGAAGCCGGTGCCGAGCTGATGGACATGGAGTTTGTGCAGTTTCATCCCACCGGCATGGTTTGGCCCCCAGGCGTGCAGGGTCTTCTTGTTACCGAAGCCGTGCGCGGCGAGGGAGGCATACTGCGCAATAAACTTGGCGAGCGCTTCATGGAAAAGTACGACCCCAAGCGCATGGAACTTTCCACGCGCGACGTGGTCGCTCGCTCGATCTACACCGAAGTGAAAGAAGGCCGCGGCACGGAGCACGGCGGCGCGTATCTCGACATCTCGCACAAACCCGCGGATTACGTGAAGAAAAAGCTTCCCAGCATGTATCACCAGTTCAAGGAACTCGCCGACGTGGACATCACGAAAGGCCCCATGGAAGTGGGGCCCACGTGTCACTACGTGATGGGCGGCATTCGCGTGGATGCAGAAACGGCGCAGTCCACGTTGCCGGGACTGTTCGCCGCGGGCGAAGCCGCTGCCGGTCTCCATGGTTCGAATCGCCTGGGCGGAAATTCGCTTTCCGATCTGCTCGTTTTTGGCCGCCGCGCCGGGATGGCTGCCGCGGAGCACGCAAAGCGAGTTTCTCATGCCGGGCTCGCCGCTTCGCAGATCGAAGAAGCGGAAAAAGAACTGCTGGCGCCTTTTTCCAACACTGGCGCCGAAAGTCCCTACGGCGTTCACCGCGATCTGCAAAAGGTGATGCAGAGCCTCGTCGGAATTTTCCGCACCGAGGAAGATCTGAAGAAGGCGTTCGAAGAGCTTGAGCAATTGAAGGCCCGCGCCGCGAAAGCCAGCGTCGAAGGCTCGCGCCTCTTCAATCCCGGCTGGCATCTTGCACGCGAACTGAAATCCCTGCTCACGGTTTCCGAAGCCGTGGCGCTCAGCGCGCTGGCTCGCGCGGAAAGCCGCGGCGCGCACAGCCGCATCGACTTCCCGAATTACGATCCCGTTTGGGAGAAAAAGCACAACGTGATCGTTCGCGAAGGCACGGAGATGAAGCGCGTTGAATCTCCCGTCGAGCCCATGCCGGAAGATTTGAAGCAGTTCGTAATGGCTGACTAGATTTTGCGGAACGCGGTGTTCGCGGCAGTTTCAGAGGGAGCGGGCTTTAGCCCGGCGAGTGTCGCAGCAATCTCGGGCTGTGCGGTCCGAGGGCAGTTTGGAGAACTCATCAATGCCTGACGCAACGTTACGAATCTTTCGCGGCGAAGGCGCCGCCGGCGGACAAGCGGTCGACTACAAGGTCCCCATCGCACCGGGTATGGTTGTGCTCGACGCGCTCCATTACATCCAGGGCCATCTCGCGCCCGATCTCGCGGTCCGCTGGAACTGCAAAGCCGCGAAGTGCGGCTCCTGCTCCGCGGAAGTCAACGGCCGCCCGCGCCTAACCTGCAAAACGCGCGTGGACTCCTTGCCGATGGACCAGCCCATCATCGTCATGCCCATGAAATCGTTTCCGCGCATCAAGGATCTCGTCACGGATGTTTCCTGGAATTACGCCGTCAACAAAAAAATCCCCGCCTTCCGGCCGCAGCAGAACACGGATTGGAAGATTTCTCAGATCGACGTCGATCGCGTGCAGGAATTCCGCAAGTGCATTGAATGTTTTCTTTGCCAGGATGTTTGCCACGTCCTTCGCGAACACGACGACAAGAAAAAATTCGGCGGCCCGCGCTTCTTCGTTCGCGTCGCAGGCCTCGAACTCCATCCGCTCGATGCCCTCAATCGCACGGCGCTGCTAAAGGACGACCTCGGCATCGGTCTCTGCAACATCACGAAATGTTGCACCGAGGTTTGCCCGGAGGATATTCACATCACGGACAACGCCATCATTCCGCTGAAGGAGCGTGTCGTCGACCAGTTCTACGATCCGTTGACCATGCTGTTTCGCAAAGTTCTCGGCAAGTAGCACACGGGAGTCGGAGAGACTCGAGTCTCTGCTTCCTGCGGGCCACGAAAACAGGAGGTCCCATGCCGCATCAACTCAAATCCATTTCGAAGGCAGGCATTCCGGAAGCGGTCGCTAAAGTCGAGCTCTACCGTTATCTGAATGAACCCGAGGAAGCCGAATCCATCTGCCGCGATATCCTCGCTGTCGATGCCGATCATCAGCTCGCTCGCCGCATGCTTGGCTTGGCCATCACGGACCAGTTCGCCGGTCTGGCCGCTGACCGCTACGCGGAAGTCCAGTCCATCTTTCAATCTCTCCGCGATCCTTACGAGCGAAACTACTACACCGGTCTGCTCCAAGAACGCCGCGCTAAAGCCCAGCTCCACTCCGGATGCTCCCCTCACATTCTTCTACCGCTCATTGAAGAGGCCCTGCGCTGCTTTGCCGAGGCCGAAAAAATCCGTCCCGCTGGCAATGACGACAGCATCCTCCGCTGGAACCGTTGCGTCCGGCTGCTCGAGTCCCGTCCCGAATTTCACGCCGTGCACCCCGGCCCCGCGGCCTTCGATAGCGAAGACGCTCCGCCCGCCAACATCCCCCTCCGCCGGTCCGCCAAATAGCAAGATTCATTCCCGGCCGCCGTAAGTGCCGGCCTTCGGACCCGCGTTTACCCGCCGCGCTCTATTTACTCCGCATCGGCCTGTATACACAGTAGTATGATAAACGCAATGCTACGGCGTATTGCACTCTGCCTCTGCCTGCTCGCCGCTCTTTCTTCCGCCTGCCGCGCCGGCGATCCCGTGGTTGTCAAAATCAAGGAATTCGGCCTGGGAGGGCTCTTCTCAACCAATACGCTCAGTACCCTCGTGGAAGTGGAAGCCCACAACCTCACAGACGGCGCGCTCTCCCTGAACCTGTCCGTGGCGGAACTAAATCTCGATGCGGAAGCGCTGCCTGCGTCCGAGACGATGGACATCCCGGTGACACTGGCGTCCGGCGAAGTGCGGACCTTCGATGTGCCCCTCCATGTTTTCCCGCTTGAGCACGGTGTTGTTTGGGTCGAGGCCAGCGACGCGGCTGGCCGCATTTTGGGGCGGACCGGGTGCCGTGTCGGCCTGAATACGCAGGGAAGGCTTATTGCGCTTCTCTGCGCCAGCCCTGAGATTTGCCGTTCCTTGGAGCAATCCATCTTGCTCAGCGGCACAGCCGAGGAGCAGACGCGAAAGTCGCAATCCGTCCGGTTCGTCCAGCTTCTGGACCGGCCCTCTGTCGATTGGGCTTATTGGCCGGCATCGACCGTTATTGTTGCGCTTCCCGTCTCGAAGCTTTCCGCGGCCCAACGCCAGGCGCTGGAAATCTATATGCATGCGGGCGGCACGCTTGTTTTGATCGAGGACCAGGCTGCCGACGGTCCTTCGCTGCTCTCCGCTTCCCCCCTTGCATCCGGCCGAGCACCCGCACGCGTTTCGGGCAGCGCGCGTTTCCTGGAGCCATATCGTGCGCGCGCAAAGGAAGGCCAATACCTGTTCGTCGGCGACGGAAAGCTCCTCAGTTTTCGTTCCATCTCTAGCCAGAGCTTTGCGGATTTTTTCCGTCCCATGGACTTCAGCGGGGGCTCGCCGCTGGCTCTTCTCGATCGATGGAAAAATGGACAAGATGCGCAGGCAGTGGGACAGCCCGCAGACGAACGCCAATGGCTGATGCGCCGCCTGGGCACCTCTTTTCGCTTTCCCACGTTCCTCGAACTGCTTCTCTGGATCGTCGGATATCTCATCCTTGTCGGAATCGTAAATTTTGTCGTTCTGCGCCGCATGGGGCGCCCCGAGTTGGGATGGATCTCCATTCCCGCGCTGGCTGTTCTGTTTTCTTTGCTTCTCTACATGGTGAGCGCCCGCAATCATCCGCATAATTTCGGTCTCGACGAAATCGTCGAATACCGCATGGACCCGTCCAGCCCGATCGCCTTGTTGCAAGCCAGGGTGCGCGTCTCGGCACCCGTACGCTCCAGCGTCGCGCCCGTGCTTCCTGGCGGACTGAATTACGAATACGCCCAGAGGCAGCCGGATCTTACGGGCGAAGGCCTGATTGCGCAGGCCGCCGGACAAGGCATTCGGAAGATCACGCTCGGTGACACTTGGGAAACGCAATTCACTCTGCGCAGATGGTCTTTTCGTGATATCGATTTTCACGGGCATCGAGTTTTCGCGGGCAACATCTACCGCGACGCTTCCGGCCGTTTTCACAACGATTCCGGCATCCACTATCGGCAGGCTATCGTTGTGGACCGCGACGATGTTTTTCTGTTGGGCAATTTTCCGAGCGGCGCGGTTGTCGATCTCGGCCACGTGCAGCGTCTTCCCTACGCGCAGGAAACGGGGCGCCAGCTCCCCAACAATCAAGCTTATCCGGGGCCGCCCTTTGCTTTTCGCCTGACCCAAGTCGGCCGGCGTACCTCCGAAGAGCAGTTTCGCCTTTACATGAAAGAACAAAGATCTCTTCTCGATCAGCCGTTCTCTCTCCTGGAGCTTATTCGGGGATGGTCTCCCGTTGGCGAGGACGTTTTCATCGAGACCAAGGCGGTTTTTTTCGGCTTGAGCACGGACGCTGCTCTAGGCGTTTCGCTCCGGGATCATTCGCCGGACCACAAGACATTTTCCCTGACGATCGTGACGTTCAAGGAATGGCCATGATCGAAGTCGAATCCCTTCGTAAGATATTTCGTGGCGGCCGCGGGCTGGACGGCTTCTCGCTTCACCTTGAGAGCAACGAACTGGTGGGGTTGGTCGGCCCCAACGGCGCCGGGAAGACCACGCTGATCAAGATCCTCTCGACGCTACTGCCGCCGGGCTCGGGGGTAGCTCGCGTGGCAGGCCGCGACGTTCGTTCCGATCCTCGGGGCGTTCGCGCCTCCGTGGGTTATCTCCCGGACGTGGCGGGCGTGTACCAGGACATGCGCATCCGCGAATTTCTCGAGTTTTTCGCGGACGCTTTCCGTTTAAAGGAACCCAATCGCAGCGCCTCCATTGAGCGCGCGTTAACCCGTTCCGGCCTCGCGGATCGCCCCGAGGATTTCGTCGAACATCTCTCGCTTGGCTGGAAGCAGCGACTTTTGCTGGCGAAGACGCTTCTTCACGACCCCCAAGTGCTGCTCCTCGACGAACCGGCCACCGGCCTCGATCCGCTGGCCCGCATCACGCTTCGCGAACAATTGAAGCAGCTGAATAACGAAGGCGTTGCCATTCTGATTTCTTCGCACATCCTCAGCGACCTCGAGGATATTTGCACGCGCATCGTCTTCATCGCTGAAGGAAAGAATATCGCCGAAGCTCCCACCGGCGCTGCCGAAGGATCAAGCACTCCCACGATCCGGTGCGAAACGGAGTGGGAGGGTTCTGCCAGTGCTATGGATCCGCTTTTGAAAGGCATGCCGGACATCCGGATTCTGGAAAAGCGCGACCGGCTGCTCATCATCGAACTGCCTGGGGGATCCCGGGAGGCTTCCGCGTTCCTGGAGAAGCTGCTCGCCGCGGGAGTGGTCATCACGCACTTCGATGCGCGCGGTCTCAATCTTGAGGACCGCTATCGCCGCGCGTTTGGGGGGCAAACCCGATGAGCCGCCTGATTACCAATCCGATGATCCTCAAGGAACTGCGGCAGCGCTTGCGCGAGAGCCGCGCGTGGCTTCTCCCCACGCTTTATCTGCTTGTACTTGCGGGGACCGTTTCTTTCGCCTATTACGCGGCCACGGACCCGGATATGGGAGGCAGCCGGGGGGAATTGCAAGGCGCGGAGATCGGCGAAGTCATCTTTCTGACGGTCGTTTTCACGCAGCTCGTTGTTCTCCTTTTGATGGCGCCGGTCTTCAGCGCTGGCTCCCTCACCATAGAAAAAGAGCAAAGAACTTTTGCCGGTTTGCTTACCAGCTTGCTTACCGCGCCACAGATTTGGTGGGGAAAATTTGTGGCGGCGCTGCTCTATCTGTTGCTGCTTCTTTTTAGTGCGCTGCCCTTGCTCACGCTTGCGCTTGCGTTCGGCGGCGTCGAGCCCAGGGAGCTTTTGGAAGCAGTAGCATCGACGGTCCTCGTCCTGGCCAGCATTTCGACAGTGGGCCTGTGGTGCTCTTCCATGTTTCGCCGTAGCGTTCATTCGACCGCCGCAGCTTATGGGTTTGTCCTTGTACTCTCTATCTTGACCGCGGTTGTCTACGCGTTTCTGGATGCCCACTGGGAGAGCAACAATATCGCGATGAGAGGGGAAGGGCCTCCAGCCCACATCCAGGCGCCTCTCTTTCTCAACCCCTTCTATCCGTTGCTCGCCCTGTTTGGAAGCGGCGGCTTCGGCCAATCCTCTTACCCGGCTTCCTCCTGGCTTCTTTTTACGGCGCTTGGCTGCCTCGCCGCGGCCTTCGCCATGCGCCGCATCCAGCGATCCGGCGACCAACTCTGACCCTTTAGCAGGCGGGGCTCCTTCGCCTTAGTACGTTCAGGGGAACTACGGTCGGGGGGAGGAGAGAATTGTATTTCAATTCGATCTTGCACTGCGGCCGGCATAGACGGCCAGGGGCTGAGCAGTTGTGGCTGCGACTCTATTGGATGGCGGCACGCTATCGCTTGCTTTGGTGACGGGCGTGCCGGACTCAATGGCACGGCGGATGGCGGCTAGCGGCGCATTCTCGTTCATGTGAACCGTTCCGCCGTCGGATTCGACGCCCAGTTGCTTCCACATCGCGGCGAGATCTACCTCGACCGGTTTGTCCTTCCATTCGGTGTAGAGTTTCAGCAGGACCTCGGCGCCCGCCGCGTCGTCACCCATTTTCAGCGTTTTTTCCAGGTCCCAGTCCTTGCGAATGTCGCCGCCGGCATTCAGGATGCCGCGCAGCGCGTCTTCCAAGCCTTTTGTATTTTTCGTCTGTTTTCGGATTTCGACGTCGGCGACGAAGGAGAAAAGGGCGCCGCCCCAATATGTTCTGCCCCAGGTGTGCGTGTGGTCCAATCCGGCGTCGCCCTCTTTCGGAAGCCCTTTGGGCATGTCGCGAACGAGGTCGCTCCACATTTGCGGCGCCGTCCAATGGCCGGCGCGAATGCGTGCGATCGGTTCGACGTACACCGAAAGGCCCTCCTCGATCCAGTGGTGCTCATCGGCCATCGAGGGAAAGGCAAGGTGAATCATTTCGTGGGTAAGCATCCAGTCTTCGGCAAAGTCCGCGGGTGTTGTTTTACTTCCTGCATGAATGACGATCAACCCGCCGTCCTTCGCCCAGGTCGTTCCGTGGCGGACGCCCGAGCCATCAAACGAAACGACGCGCAGTGTGAGGTGTGGGACAGGGAAGCGCCCGTAGTAGGCGGCGACGGATTCGGCGGCGAACTGGACCCACTTTATGACGTCGGGCTGCGAGAGCGGGGCATCGGCGGTTTCGATGGTCACGTCGATGCGCGAGCCTCCGATCACAAGCGTCGAAGTCACATCAGCCGCCTTTGCAGCAGGGAAGGGAACGAGCGGAAGCACGAGTACAAGGAAAGCGAGTTGAACGAAGCCACGCTGGAAGCCAAGGATAGATTCCATCCGGACCATATATACCTGGAATCCATCCTATCCCAATTGCAGGAATTGCGTGCCTACGATCTGCGCCGCGACCTAAACGGGAGTCTTAATCTTCGGAGAACTCTTCCAGAAGAATCGGCTTAGGAGCGCGTCAACGGAAAATACTCCGGGGCCGAACACGAATACGATGAGCGAAGCCAAGAGAAACACGTAGGGCGCTGCCGCAGTGAATTTGTCGGGATCGGAAAAAATGGAACGGAGCGCTTCCTTGTCGGCTGTGATGTAAGCCATGAGCATGTTGATGGTCAGCACCAGCGAAATCAGCCGCGAGAACAAGCCGGCAGCCAGCAAGAAGCCGCCAAAAAATTCGAGGCTGGAAATGGCCGTTGCCGTAAAACCCGGCGCGGGCAAGCCGAGGCTGGTGAAAAAATCCGTCACTTTATCGAGGTTGTGCAGCTTGCCCCAGCCGCTCTGCATAAGCTGGATGCCCCAGTAGAGCCTCACAAACAGCAGAAACGGGTGCTGGAGATAATCCGCGTAATGGCAAAACTTGTCGTGCCAGGATTTTGTGGTTGTCAGCAGTCTATTCATGAGAGATCAGAAGTCTTTCAGCGAAATTTCGGGCCGGGATCGTCTCGGAGGAATCGTGAAATTTGGAGCGCAAGTCTACTATAGCTTTCAGCCGGCGGCGCGTTTTTTCTCCGGACGGCAGAACCAGCCCAGCGTGGCCCACGTTTGGAACCAGGTTTGCACTTTTAGGGGCCGTTCTTCCGGCGCGACTTTGCTTTTGCTGAACGCAGACTCGACCGCCGCGCCCAGCGTTTTTCCCTGGCGCAGCGCGGTGAGAATGGAAAACTCTTCCAAGCCGAGGCGGCGGAAATAGACGGAATTGTCGATGCGGTGCACGGCCAGAAAAATCTCGGCGGGCTTCAGCTTCCGGACGGCGCGAACGCGCTTACGCTTTCTGTGCTCGGTGAAAGCGTTACTGGCGAAATCCGTGTCGTCGTCCTCCTTGCGCACTTCGAGAAGAAGATCGTCGACGGGATAGAGGAAACTCAGCAGCCGCACATACGGCTGGATGGTCAGCTTCAGCCGCGGGCCGGCAGCGCTCAGAAGATCCTCGGGGCGCAGGGCGGGCTCGGCTTTTCCATCGAAAGCTTCGATGTCGGCCCATTCAAGGCGCACGATCTCGAGCGCGAGGTTTTGATTCGCGCCGGCCCACTTGGGATTCTTACGCAGCCAAGATTCCAGGCGCGCGCCAAGATTGCGCAGCGTAAAGGATCGCGAAGGATTCGCGATCAGGTACGCTTTGGCCATAGCATCGAAGCGGCGCTCGCCGAGAACGGCGTGCAGGCCTGGGAAATCTTCGCTCAGCGCGGCGAGTATGCGGAACCAGTACTGGCGATTGTAAATTTCGAGGCGCTCGAAGGAAGTGAGGCGGTCGTTCGGCTTGATGAAGCGCGAGGCATAGCGTTTCATCGGCCCGCCATCGGGAGCGCGGCGCTGCATGCGTTCGGAGGAGGTGAGTGGCTGCATGACGGCGCGAGCCATGGTGCGCTGAAGCTGCATCAATTTCATACGGCTTCCGCCAGCACGGTCGAGCGCAAGAACTTGTTCGCTTTCAGCGCTTCGCCGTGAACTTCCTGGAAGCTCGGAATGCTGTCGTCCCATTCAAGGAGCGTCGCGGTATGGCCGGCGCGCTGGATGGCGCGCTCGTAAAGCTTCCAGACGGGATCGATCACCGGATGGTCGTGCGTGTCCAGTATGTACTTGCGATATTTCGAGTGGCCTGCGATGTGAATTTGCGCGACGCGATGTGCGGGAACGCTGTTCACGTAATCAAACGGGTTGAAGCTGTGATTTTGCGAAGAGACATAAATATTGTTTACATCCAGCAAAATGCCGCAATCCGCGCGCTCGACAACTTCGTTTAGAAACTCCCATTCCGTCATTTCCGAATCGTGGTATTCCGCATAGCTGCTCACGTTTTCGACAGCAACGGGAATTTCCAGAAAATCCTGCACTTCGCGCACTTTTTCTGAAGTGATCCGCGCGGCTTCAAACGTGTAAGGCATGGGAAGCAAATCGTGCGTATAGCGTCCATCCACGCTGCCCCAGCAGAGATGATCGGAAAGCCAAGGCGTTTTGGTGCGCTGGACGAGTTCTTTCAAGCGGCGAAGGTGTTCGCGATTCAGCTTTTCCGCCGAGCCGAAGTACATGGAGACGCCGTGCTGAACGACTTTGTACTGCTCCAGGATCTGATCGAGGATGTGCAGCGCGCGGCCGCCACCGATCATAAAATTTTCAGAAATAATCTCAAACCAATCGACCACCGGCTTGCGCGTGAGTATGTGGTTGTAATGCGGCGCGCGCAGTCCGATGCCGATGCCTAAGTCCGTAAAACCATTGAAACGATTTGCCGACATTCCATTCTCCGGGAAGGGGAAAGATGAAAGGGCCAGTAAGAAGAGGCACCGGCCCTTCATCCTTGGTGGAGCTCGAGCAGGGAACTGACCGTGCTGGGGTTTCTGTTACTAGGACGGCATCTTCGAGCCGTCGGTCGCGCAGCCGCCCTTGCCCTTGCAGGAGTTCTTGCCTTTGCAGCCGTTGTCGCTCGACTTGCAGCCGCCCTTGCCCTTGCACGAGTTCTTGCCCTTACAGGCGTGCTTTTCCTTGTCGGTGCTGTCAGGCTTCTTGTCTGTATCCTGGGCGGTGGCCGAAGCCTTTCCCCCGTTGAGCAGATTGGAAGCCTGGATACTGGCTCCGGTTCCCGCGAGCAATCCCGCGATCGCCGCGCCAGTGATCAGGAACTTATTCGTCTTTGTCATTTCTTTCTCCGCCTCCATTTATTTTGAGTCTACTGCTGCCCTTCCGGCGGATTGCCCGCCGTGAAGATCAAAGCTAGAAGCAGGGTGCGGTCTTTCTGACGCTCAGGCATCCCGTTTTTTCGAGCTGCCCTTTTTCGCCCCGATGCTGTTCGCTTCCTTCCCGGGAACAGATTCCGTCTGGGTTAGACGGCCTGTTTCGGCAAATGACTCAGCCAGGTCCAGAAGCTGCACGCGCCAAAAAATTTAAAAGTGCTGCGGCCAGTCCCGCTCGTTCGCGTTCAGGTACAGTCTGCTGAAAATCCCAGCCGACCGTGATGACCTCTTACCGGCCTAATTTATTCCCCGCAAATGAAAAGCGGGCAAGGTTGATTCTGCTCCAAGGAGTTCGGGAGGGCAGGGCCGCACACACTTACCCTGACTTAAAACCCCGTCCCTCAATCCGGGGCTGTGGTACATCTGGTATCCTCCCATTGCGAGCCGCCGTCAAGCGAAAAAAGTGGACAGAATTGACCTGTACGACCAAACCTGTCCTTCGCCCGATGCTCGAACTCTCTTTGGTTCCCTTCTCTATGTACGGCGATTGTCACAAACTGGATGTTCCGGCATCAGCTGGGCCGCGTCTTGAAATAGGCGAGTACGAACAGGATCAGGAGCAGCGAGTCTGTGCCGGCAAAGACCAGATCCGAAGGTCGGGTGCGGCTCTCTAAGACCAGGACCACAATGGCGATCGCGTAGGTGGCCTTTTCGAGAACAGAGGGAAGCATCAGGGGCCGATAGCGTGCCGGATCCGTGGCGATGAAGCAGAACGCGACTTGCCATGCCAGGGCGCAGCCCACGAAGCCGTAGAAAAAGCCGGGATGAGTGATCGGCGGTGGATCTTTTTGGCCAATCAGATTGAAAATGAAATAGAGAGGCGTGATGACCAGAAACCCCCATATGCCCGCCATCCAAAAGACAACTTTTGCGAATTTCATGGCTCCCTCTCGTGTTCGCCTTTCCTACGGAATGTAAGACTGTCCCCGCGGGCCAGCGAAGAAAAGCTGGACGGGCAAATAGCAAGCGGGTGGTTCCAACCGATGTGTCACGGAAGTGGCTTTTTCAGGGCTTCCGCGATTCCCGCCTCTGCGAGGGGCGCCATGAGGTCGTACCCGGCTTTGTTGGGATGCACGCCGTCCGGGCTCAACTCTGCTTTCAGGCCGCCTTCGCTGTTGGCCATGGGCGCGTAGTAATCCACATAGACGAAACCATTTTTCGCGGCGTAATCCTTCATCCAGGCGTTGAGCGCCCTGATCTTCGGCGCCGGCTCGAGTCCTTTGTGCCATGGAAAATCGCTTGCCGGCAGAACGGAGCACAGGACAACACGAATCCCATTCGCCCGCGCAAGTTCGCTCATGGAGGCGAGGATGTTGCCAATCTCCTCGAGCGTTTGCTTTCCGGTGTTCTCGGCGATGTCGTTTGTGCCGGCCAGTAGGACCACTACCTTGGGTTTCAGCAAAATGACGTCCTGGCGAAAACGGACGAGCATCTGAGGAGTCGTTTGCCCGGAGATGCCACGGTTGATATACGGCTTTCCTGGGAAAAACTCACCGCGGCCAGGCGATGTAGCCGTAGCTTTCATGCCCCAGCCTTCGGTGATGGAATCGCCCATGAAGACGACCCGCGTTTCGCCTGGGGACGGCGGCGGCATGAGCGCATCGGCCTCCCGGAACTTTGCCAGGAACGCCCAGTCATTGTAGGTCCGCTCCAGCTGTGATTTCTGGTATGGGGTCAACTGTTCCCACGCGGCTTGCTCGTTTGCAGGTATCTGGTTTTGGGCCTGAGTCGCCGGTGTGGCGGCTTGAGAGAAGGCCAGCGTGCCGCACATAAGAACCGCCGCCGTCAGCAAGAACCCAACCAGCGCATCAGACAATCTCCTATTTCCAGTCATCGAGAGGCCTCCCGTCAGCGCAAACGCCCAGATTCTACCCCAGGCCCGGCTACAAATCCCTGACCAGACGAAAAATCGGAAGTGCTTCTGAAAACCTTCGAGACCAGATTCCATTTTCCCGGCTGCGGCTACCGGGCGATCGCAGGCTGGCGAGTCCGCGCACGCACATCTTCCTGGATTGCAGAAAATTGTTCAGAGTGCTAGCAAATCGACCAAATGCACGGGAACATCAAGGTGCGGCAGTTTTTCGAGCAGGGAGCCTTGACTTGAACTGACAAACGCCCTAGGATTTTGAATCACCGAAGCTCCCCTGCCTAGAGACCGACCTATGAGCCACCACGCGCGCATCTTCGTCTTGCTATCCATCTTATTGGCGATTGTTGTGCCGCCCACGATGGCGCAGAAGCCCCCGGCTCCGCCTCCGACGCCAGCGCCCCCGCCTTCCTCGCCGCCGAACATTCCGTCGACTCTCCCTTCCCCGAATACGCAGCCAGGTCAACCGGGAGATGAATACGTTATGTTTCTCAGAGGAAGGTTAACAACCAACGACGGTGGAACCCTTCCCATCGATGCGCTGGTTGCGAGGGTTTGCAACAACCGGGCGCGTCAACAGGTCTATGCCTCCCCCAAAGGCGATTTCAGCATGCAACTGGGATCGCAGGCTGACTCTTTTCCGGAGGCCAGCGCCGACGAGGCTGGGCCATCCGGCATGCCAAGAAGGAATTCGGTCATGGGAATCCCACGACACGAGTTGGAGAATTGTGATCTGCGGGTTACGGCTTCGGGTTTTCGCTCCCGTGACGTCACCCTGCTGGGCCTTGATACGTCCGGCGGCAGCGTGGATGTAGGTATTATTGTAGTGGAGAGAGGGAAGAAGATTGAAGGCACGACCCTGAACGCCGCCCCCTACCAAGCGCCGAAAGATGCCAGAAAAGCTTACGAGAAAGGCCTCCAGGCCGAGGGAAACGGAAAGCTTGCCGAGGCAGGCAAATATTTTGAAACTGCGGTAGAGATCTACCCCCGGTTCGTGAACGCCTGGTTTCAATTGGGTACGGTCTTGCAGAAAGGAAACCAGAAGGACGCGGCTCGCAAGGCCTATACCCAGGCCACGACTCTCGATACAAAGTTTCTGCCGCCTTATCTGTTTCTCGCATCCATGGCCTACGAGGAAGAGAATTGGACAGAGGTTCTTAGACTTACTGGCCACCTCTTGGCTCTCGATCCGCTGAACCAGACCGACATTACTGTCTACACCTTGGATCTGGATCCGTTGAATTACGCCGAGGCCTATTTCTTCAACTCGTTTGCGAATTACAAGCTCAACAAGATGGAAGACGCCGAAAAGAGCGCGCTCCAGGCGGAATACCTGGACCTGCGCACTCATTTTCCGCAGCTGCATCTCCTGCTCGCGGAGATCTTTGCCCGAAAAAACAACTACGCCCGCGCGATCACGGAGATACAGACTTACCTGGCCCTGGCTCCTGGAGCCAAAGACGCGGCACAGCAGCGGGAGAAGCTGGCAAGATTAGAGAAGTTGGACAGCCCGGCGTCAACCACCGAAAAACCCAATCAGCGGTGATTATCTCTTCGCTGGACCTGCCGTTTTTCGCGAACCGAATGCCGGAAAAGACGTTCGACAGAATACCCGCCAGAAACTCGAAGAAGATTAGGCAGGTTGCGGTAACCTTCTGGGCGAACTTTGTCTAGACCAGCGCTCACCTTTTCGGCTCGGACACGCTCAGCGGCAAGGAAATAATCAGATGCTTGGCTTGTGCGCTGTCGATCGGATGCATTTCGAGCCGCATCGAGCTTGACCTCACAAACGCCTGCGTGCCCAGGTAATAGACCTTTCCCGCCTCCGCCGAGACGTGCGCGAACGCCACCACTTTTCCTAACGCGGTGCCCGATTGTACGTTCACACACGAATGATGCTCTCCCGGATCCACGGATACGGAAAAATAAGAATTGCGTTTAAAGGCGCCCACCCAGACACCGTCCAGCCCGATCCTCGTCACGCAGGGTCCGAGGCAGTTTCCTGCCCCTGTCTCCTGAATAAAGTAAATCAGGGCCTTTCCGGGCTCGGGCTCAGCCAGTGTTTGACGCGATTCGTCCAGTTTCACGGCGAAGGCGACACTATTCGGACCGCAGGCAGCGGCCACAACTGGAGACTGGTTCTGGGCAAGTGCGGACCCTGCAAAAAGCAATGCGACAAAAGAAACTCTCAGCATAAATCACCGTTCTGAACTACTGATTCGCCCGTACTTCCTGAGATCTGGCTGCAGTGTATAGGACGTGAAGAAAATGCTGGAGGGTACTGGAATTTGACCGAATGGCCGGGATCCATGACGCAACAGATTCAGGCTCTCATGGGTTGTCCTCTTCGAAATGCGGAAGTGATATCCTCCCTCCCGTCCATAGAGAGGTGCTGCAATGTCGATGGTTTCTAGAGTTGGAAATTCTCTTCTCCGGTTGGCGGCTTGCTTCGTACTGGTCGCTACAAGTCTGGCCGTGGCAATGGACGCGGTCGGGCAGACGACTTCGCCGGCGTTGCTCGTTCTTGAAAAAAGTGACGAGCAGCTGGCCATTGTTGATCCAGCGAGTTTGAAGGTGGTGGCCCGCGTGCCGTCCGGAGGCGCTCCTCACGAAGTGATTGCGTCGGACGACGGGATGTTCGCCTACATTTCCAATTATGCCAGCGAGAAGGGCCAATTGAAGACGCTGTCCGTAGTGGACTTGACGGCGCAAAAGGCCTTGACCCCTGTCAATCTGGGCGCTTTGCGCGCGCCCCATGGGCTCGCGTTTGCCGACGGCAAGGTTTATTTCACGGCGGAAGCCAACAAAGTGATCGGCCGCTACGATCCCCTGGGCAATCAGGTGGATTGGATACTCGGCACGGGACAAAACGTCACGCACATGATTGTTCTGTCGAAGGACCTGAAAACGATTTTCACTTCCAATATCGGCTCGGACACCATTTGCGTGATCGAGGCGGGCGGCGGCCGCAACGGCTGGACGGTGACGCCTATTCCCGTCGGCAAAGGGCCGGAAGGATTTGATCTTTCGCCGGACGGCAAAGAAGTTTGGGCGGCGAACTCCGGCGACGGCACCGTTTCCGTCATCGAAGTGGCCACGAAGAGAGTGACAGCAACGCTCGATCTTAAGACGAAGCATACGAACCGGCTCAAATTCACGCCAGATGGGAAGCTCGTGCTGATTTCCGATGATGGCGGCGGGGAATTGCTCGTCGTGGACACGGCCACGCGTACAGAGCGCAAGAGATTGAAGGTGGGCCAAGGACCGGAGGGGACTCTAATCGAGCCCAACGGCACGAGAGCCTATGTGGCTCTCAGCAGAGACAATGCCGTCGCAGTGGTTGACTTAAAAACGCTGGAAGTGACTGGCAAAATCGCCACGGGAAATGGGCCGGATGGCCTGGCGTGGGCGCAGCGTAAGTAATTTCCAAAAAAGGGCGATTGCGGGAGCGAGAATCCCGACGGTTTCAGTCTTTCTTTCCAAACTTTGCCTGCGCGGCTTCCATCAGCCAATGCTTCAAAACAGTTAAATAATACGGATTTACATTCTGAAAGCCGACACCCATGCCCTGGTTGGGGTGGGAGTAGAGCACCGCACCTTGGGATTCGAAGTACTTCCCTTCGGAATGGGCTTTGAGGAGGATTGGCGTGCCCTTGGGTGGTGGATCGGGCATTTCCACATAACAGCCGTAAAGACTTAGCTCCGTAAGACGGGCGGAGATACCAGCAGGCGTGCCTTTCAGAAGAATCTCAGCCGTTGCGATGAAGGGAAACCTGGGAGTTCGACGCCGCTCGTCTTCCACGATTCCCTCCCTGTCTGGCAGTGGCAGGATTCTATCGCTTGTTGGGCCCGTCTGGGACGGGAAAAGCGCACGAAATGAGGCGAAAGTAGGGGAGAAAGTGAGAGACGGCGCTGGAGGGGTTGGCGCCTACGCTCTCTGCTCCAACAAAAGGACTCAGGTACTATTACAGTTCTTTGCGTTTCTGTCGATGATTCGCAAGTATGCCAAACCTCTACTTTTGCCAACCCCATGCCAAGAATCAGGGGATGCTGCGCGCAGTGCTTTCCGTAAAGGAGTGCGACAGCGTGGTCAGCAAGCACCCTGTCACCTTCTTTGGCGAAAGCTTTCCGAGTCTCGCCGAAGGTCCGGCAGGGGAAAGCGATTTTGCCGTCCTGAGATTTGCCGCTGAAGAGACGGTCGGAAACTGGCGCCCGGGCTTTTACCGGCTGGACTCGAACCTGGTGGAATTAAATGACGCGTTGCGAGATCTGCAGAGATAAGGTCCGATTTTCCTTCCTTCTGGAACTCTTTTTTGTGGTTGCCAGGGCGCGGTCGGAACAGCTCCCCCTCACATTTCCTGAACTGCTCTGAACGAGAAATATTTGACGCCCGGCTGGACCGGGTGCCCGAGGGCAAAGTCCGCGTCTGTGTCCGTCTGGAAATTATCGCGGTGTGCTCCCCTCCGCGATTTCAGCGGGGCTAGCGACGAGTTTGCTGCAAAACAGTTTCCTCTTTGGTGTCTGATTCTGAACAGATTTACATTGCTCCTACAGGAAAAATGGTATTGTTATGCTGCCTATCAGGTTCGACACACCAGGCAGTCAAGCAATCAATAAAGCAGATCGCCGGAGAAACTATGGAACTAGTAGTTACACAAGAAGTACGGCCGTGGGAACGTCCATTCTGGAAACCAGTTCATGGCAAAGAGGGCGTGTTCGCTTATCTCGTTATCATTCACGTGCTGACCGTCGTCGGACTGATTCTTTTCCCGCTCCCCAGCCTGAAAATTCTTGGAGTGTCGCTGCTGTTCATTGCCTTCGGAGGTCTCGGCACTACGGTCTGCTATCATCGCCTGCTGGCCCACAAGACACTCAAGGTCAACAAGTTCGTCGAGCAGTTTCTGATCTTCTGGGCCGTCTTCAACGGTTCCGGGCATCCCGCAAGCTGGGTCGCGTACCACCGGCTTCATCATTCCGTGACGGACACCCCGGACGATATCTCCAGTCCCAAGCAAGGCGGCTTCTGGTGGGCGCACCTGCGCTGGCTTTACCAGACGCAGCCGGCGGACAAAAAACGTTGGGCTCCGGAACTGACTCGCGGCATGTACACGGCATGGGGCTGGCTCGAAACGCCCGTAATCCTTCTTTCGATCTTTTCAGGACCGCTGCTCGGCTTCGGCTGGATGGGTTTCTTCTGGATCGGCGCGATTCGCTTGGTGTACACGCTGCACATGCAATGCTTCGTCAACAGCCTCACGCATCTCGGACATGCCAAGGAGGGTATCGAGGATTCCAGCATGAACGTGTGGTGGCTCGGTCCTTTCCAAATTACTGCCTGGGGCGAGAATTGGCACGCGAATCATCACTCACACGCGGGCTCGGCGCGCCTCGGCTTGCGCTGGTGGCAGACGGATATCGGCTGGTACTTCATCTGGACGCTTGAGCGTGTCGGCCTGGCGCACAGCGTGAAGCGCCCGCGCGTCTCCTAGCTAACGGTTGTTTACCCTCCCGCCCAAAACTCGCTCGCCACGATGTTATGATGGCGGAGTGTATGCACAAAAATTCATCGTAGATGTCGTCATTCGCGGCGAGAGCCGTGCCTGCCCGCTCGACTGGCTCGATCAATTCTGCATGCGCAATTTCACGAATTCCGCCGATTTTGACGACACCCTTCCCCTGGCGGATGGACAGGTGGAAGCCAGCTTCCGGCTCACGCCGGAGCGCTTTGCCGAAGGCCTGGGCGCGTGGCTTACGCAGCGGGGCAAGGGCGAAGGCCAGCCCGTGGTTGTTCGTGTGACGCCCGAATAGTTCAGAATGCGGGCTTGAAATGGAGTTGATGCGGGCGGCTTGCCGATCCTAGGCGGCAGAGTCACGCTTCTCGCCGCTGATGGCTGCGCGAATTTCGGGCAAAGCTGCCAGAGTGGCTGCTGCGCCTGCCGCGACCAGATCCGGCGTCCTTGTGAAATCATCCCAAACGAAGGGCTTTACGTCAGGCTCAATGATGACGTCAGCCTGCTGGCGCCAGGTGAGGTCCGTGTGGCGCTGGATGATGTTGAAAGAACGGCTTAGAACGTCCGTGAAGGTGCGAGGCTCCTCGAGGTTGCTGGCTTCGAGATAAACGGCAATCACCACGTCTGCTCCCAGAAGCAGCGCGCCTTCCACGGGAACAGGCGAAGTCAGAAACCCGTCCACCAAGGTGCGGCCTTCATATTGAATGGGTACGAAGAGCCCCGGATAGGCGCAGGATGCGCGCAGAGGCAGGCCGACAGGTCCGCGCGTGTAGTAAACGGAGATGCCCGCGTTGATGTCTGTCGTGGCGATTGCCAGCGGAATGGCCATCTCTTCGAAAGTCTTTACTCCTGTGAACTTGGCGAGAAATTTTTCCAGGCGCTGATTGGTGGCCAGTCCCAGCCAGGAGGGTGTCCAGCGGCCGAAATCGGTGAAGCTTGTGGTCGCTCCAATGCGCTCCATCTCACCGAGCGGTGTGCCCGCGCAAAAGGCCGCTCCTATCAGCGCGCCCACGCTCGTGCCTGCGACCAAGTCGATGGGTATGCCGGCCTCTCGAAGGATGCGCAGGACGCCGATGTGGGCAATGCCGCGCGCGAAGCCGCCAGCGAGTGCGAGGCCGACGCGGGGGCGCTCCGCGGGTTTGCGCTCGTCGGGTTCGGCCAGAGAGAGCAGCCTCTCTTTGGCGGACTGCAGCCAGCCGATGGCGTCGGTCACTTTTCCTGGGCTCATTCTTACAGTACTTTAACCCGCGCATAGCGGCGGAGCCATAGTTCGTTTGACCAGGGGATGGCGGTTTTGTAACCTGTCCACTCGTCTCAATCTCCCGGGAGTCGTCCGGAAAAGGCAAGCCATGAAACGTCGAATCGAGAAGGCCGCAGTGTTGGGCGCGGGGACCATGGGTTCGCGCATCGCCGCGCATTTGGCCAACGCTGGCGTGCCGTGCATTCTGCTGGACATTGTTCCGCCGGACGGGAAGCCCGGTGCACCCGCTGGAGACCGCAACAAAATAGTGCGCGCAGGGCTCGAGGCAGTGAAAAAATCGAAACCTGCTGGGTTTTTCCTGCCGGCGCTGGCGGAGAGAGTGTCTATTGGAAATTTTGATGATGATTTGGCGCGGTGCGCGGAAGCGGACTGGATCATCGAAGTCGTTGCGGAAAACCTCGACATAAAGCGGAATTTATTGTCCCGCGTGGCGCAATTCCGCAAGCCGGACGCCATCGTCACCACCAACACTTCCGGATTGCCTGTGCATTTGATCGCGGAAGCGATGGACGAAAAATTTCAACAGCACTGGGCCGGGACTCACTTTTTCAATCCGCCCCGCTATATGAAATTGGTGGAAGTGATTCCCGGGCCGAAAACGTCCAGTGACGTCCTGGAGACGCTCAGCGAATTTTGTGACCGGCGGCTCGGAAAAGGCGTGGTGATTGCCAAAGACACGCCGAACTTTATCGCCAATCGCATCGGCACCTTCTCGATGCTGAATGCCCTGCGCCTCATGGCCAGTCTCGGGATGACTGTCGAAGAAGTGGACGCCTGTACCGGGCCTGCCGTTGGTTGGCCGAAGTCGGCCACGTTTCGCACCGCGGACCTCGTCGGGCTGGACGTTCTCATTCACGTCATCAAGAACATCTACGAAACCGCGCCAAACGACGAATCGCGCGAAATGTACAAGGTGCCAGCCCAGATCGAAGAAATGGCGCGGCGCGGCTGGCTGGGAGACAAAACCGGCCAGGGTTTCTACAAGAAAGTGAAAGGCGAGGGCGAAAAGGAAATTCTGACGCTGGACGTGAACACCATGGAGTACCGCCCGCGCCAGAAAGCGAAATTTGCTTCGCTCGAAATGGGGAAGGCGGTTGAGGACACGCGAGAGCGCCTGCGCGCGCTGGTCGGGCCATTGCTCGAAGGACAAAAAGGAGACAAAGCGCAGCAGTTCATCTGGGGCGGGCTATCGGAAATGTGTTTGTACGCGGCGCGGCGTGTGCCGGAGATTTCCGACAGCGTTGTGGATGTGGACCACGCGATGCAGTGGGGATTCGCGTGGGAGATGGGCCCGTTCGAAATGATGGACGCCATTGGCGTGAAAGCCTTAGCCGCCCAAATCCAAAAAGAAGGCCGCCCGCTGCCGCCTCTGGTCGAAAAACTGCTCGCGAGCGGCAGGAAAGGCTTCTACGAATCGGAGAAGGGCAAAACGACGGTGTTTGATGTGAAGAGTGGCGCATCCAAGCCTTTCGAAACGCCGCCGGGTGTCATCCTGCTGAAGCCGCTGAAAGAGGCGGGCCGCGAAATCGAGCGTAATTCCGGCGCAAGCTTGATCGACCTCGGCGACGGTGTGGTCTGCTGCGAATTTCACGCCAAGATGAACGCCATCGGCGCGGATTTGATGTCCATGCTGCACAAGGGATTGAAACGTCTGGACAGTGATTTTGACGCGATGGTGATCGCCAACCAGGCGGTAAACTTTTCCGTCGGCGCAAACGTCATGCTCATGCTCGTCGCCGCGCAGGAGCAAGAGTGGGACGAGCTGCACATGGCCGTGAAGCAATTTCAGAATGTGAACCTCGGATTGAAATATGCGCCGAAGCCCGTGGTGGCCGCGCCGCAGGGAATGGCACTCGGCGGCGGGTGCGAAATTGGTCTGCACGCCGCGAAAATTCAGGCAGCCGCGGAAGCCTACATCGGGCTGGTGGAAGTTGGCGTCGGTCTGATCCCCGGCGGCGGCGGAACGAAGGAGATGCTGATCCGAGCCAACGAGCACGCGGCGGGCGGCGAAGATCTGGATTTGTTTCACGCCATGAAGCCGGTCTTTGAAACGATTGCCACGGCGAAAGTGGGCACCAGCGCCGAAGAAAGCCGCTCGCTTGGATTCCTGCGGCGCGAGGACGGCGTCTCCATGAACCGCGACCGCCTGGTCGGCGACGCAAAGGAAGCGGCACTGGCGCTGGTGCGCAGCGGATACCAACCGCCGGCAGCGAGCTGGCAAGAGGGCGTGCAGACCACACAGATCAAAGTGCTCGGTGAACAGTTCCTGGCAGGCGCGAAGCTGGTGATTCACATGATGCAGCGCGGCGGCTACATCACGGACTACGACGCACACGTAGGCCGCAAGCTCGCAAACATCCTCGCCGGCGGCCCGCTCACATCGCCGCAACTCGTCAGCGAACAATATGTGCTGGACCTCGAACGCGAAGCCTTTGTTTCTCTCTGCGGCGAAAAGAAAACGCAGGAACGCATGGCCTTCACCCTAAAAACAGGAAAGCCGCTTCGGAATTAGGGCGCGGAGACTGTTCGGCGAGACTGCGCCGGTGGCAATCCCGGTCTGGGATTGTGACCGGATTTGGCAAACAGATCACTGTCTGCCCGGATCAGCCGTGACAGTTATCTCGAACCCGTGGATCGCTTCCGGCGGCCGGCAGCACTACGCGACCGGCACGGAGAAATGTTCGTGTGCGATGCGAAGCTTGCCGGACGCATCGCGGTGCATGACGTGCGTCGCCCGGACGGTTTCCAGTTTTTCCGCCATGCGTTTGCCTCCTACATCGCGGCCCGTGGCCTGGAATTGAAACGTGTAGCTCGCTACGCCTGCGTCATTTCCGCACATCACGACGTCGATCGGGCTCAGTTTCAGCTCCATGCGCGTATCCGGGCCGAAGTATTCGCGCGAACGGCGCATCGCCCCCAGCCGTCCCGGCTCGCTGCGCCCCATGGCAATCTGAAAAACGGTGCTGCCCGGAGCATAAAAATCATTCAATTCTTCTTCGGATTTCGCCAAAAACGCAGCCCAGAAAAATTGAATGGCCTTCTGAACGTCCTCGGCAGTCAGTTTGGCTACGGCGAGAGACATGAGTAGCTCCCAAGCAGACTCTTCACTCTTTCCTTTGCTACTTTACCCGACGCCTCTGGACTCCATTACGGCAATTTGGCGGCGGTTGCCGAACAGATAAAGCGAGGGCCTCCGGGCCCAGAGAAAAATAACGGATAGAAACGCATAGAATCGTACTACAATGACGGTTTCGTTCTATGAGAAACGGAACACCGTGGTTGAGGAGGGCTTGATGTACCGAGCTGCACTGTTGCCGCCGCGAGAAGCGTCCAGAATCCTGGGCATCAGCTATCCCACCCTGAAACAGTGGATCTATCGCGGAAAAATCAAAACCGTAAAGACGCCCGGCGGCCATCACCGCATCCCGGAAAGCGAAATCGACCGAATGATTCCGAAGAAGCTGGACCGCGGCGATATCACCACGCGCCGCGGCAATTTCCGGAAAATCAGCGGGCGCAACCAGCTTCATGGCCGCGTGATGGCCGTCAAATACAGCGGCTTGCTGGCGCAGATAACCATGGCTATCGGCGAGCAGCACATCACCGCAATCATCACCGCCGATGCCGCGAAAGAGATGCGTCTCAAGCCTGGCGAAAGGGCCGCCGCGCTTATCAAATCCACGGAAGTAATGATTCTGCGGGTGTGAGTGGGTGCACCCTGCGGTCCGCGGATGATGACGATAGACTGGTGACCAATGACTGGAAGAAAAAACATGTTAACGCGTCGATCTTTTTTTACAATGGTTTTGCTCTCCCTGCCGATCGCGGGAACCACCGCCGCGCAGGACATCCGCGTCGCCGCTGCCGCGGATTTGAAATTCGCCATGCAGGACGTCGCCGCTCAATTTGAGACGAAGACGGGCAGGAAGGTCGATGTAACCTACGGCTCGAGCGGAAATTTCTTCTCGCAACTGCAAAATGGCGCGCCTTTCGACCTGTTTTTCTCGGCGGACATCGACTATCCGAGAAAACTGGAATCGGCGGACTTTGCCGAGCCCGGAACTCTCTACGAATATGCGGTCGGGCGCATCGCGATCTGGACGCCCGCGGATGCAAAGGCGGATGTAGTCCGTCTTGGTTGGAAAACCTTGCTCGACGCGAGCGTTCAAAAAATCGCCATCGCCAACCCCGAGCACGCCCCCTACGGGCGCGCAGCAGTCGCAGCGCTTGAAAAAGCGGGAATCTACGAGCAAGTGAAGCCTAAACTGGTCTATGGAGAAAATATCTCGCAGGCCGCCCAGTTCGTGCAATCCGGAAACGCGCAGGCGGGCATTGTCGCCATGTCGCTGGCCGTTTCGCCCGGCATGAAAGATGGCAAACGCTGGGAAATTCCGGCAGATATGCATCCGCCGATCGAGCAAGCCGCCATCGTTCTAAAGAACTCTGCAAACAAGGATGGCGCGCGCGCTTTTTTGGAGTATGTAAAAAGTGAAACCGGGCGCGCCACCCTCGCGAAGTATGGTTTCACCTTTCCGGCCGCCGCGCCTCCCGCCGGCTCCCCCAAAAATTAGATATGGACGCTCTTTTGCTCTCCTTCCGACTGGCTCTCTGCGTTTCGGCCATTCTCCTGGCGGGTGGACTGCCGCTCGCCTATTGGCTTGCGTATTCGAATTGGCGCGGCAAGTTTTTGCTGGAAGCGGTTGTAGCGCTGCCGCTGGTGTTGCCGCCGACAGTGCTCGGATTCTATGTGCTCATCGCCATGGGCCCGCGCGGCCCGTTAGGAAAAGCCTGGCAAACTTTTTTCGGCCATGGGCTGGCGTTCACGTTTGAAGGTCTGGTCCTCGCTTCCGTACTCTATAGCTTGCCGTTTGCCGTGCAGCCCCTCATCGCCTCCTTCGAATCTGTCGATCAGAAACTCCTCGACGCTTCCGCTGTCCTGGGCGCTGGCCGCCTGCGAACATTTTGCCGCGTTATCCTTCCTCTCTCGATTCCCGGCCTCATAACCGCGCTCGTGCTCAGCTTTGCCCACACCATGGGTGAATTTGGCGTGGTGCTGATGGTCGGCGGCAATTTGGCGGGAGTTACGCGCACCGTCTCAATCGATATCTACGATCACGTGCAATCGCTCGAGTACGCCAAAGCGAATCGCATGGCGCTTGTGCTGCTCCTAATCTCATTCGCGGTTTTGTCCGTCGTCTACGCCGTTAATCGCCAGGTAGGGCGCCAAATTGGACGCCGTCTGTGGACTCCGTGGACAGCGAAATAAGCGCAAGAATGCTGACAGCGCGCGCCAAGCTGGCCCGAACTCGTCCGGGCTCTCCCCCGTTTGTCCTGGACGTTTCCATAGAAGTTCCTCGAGGCATCACCATTCTTTTCGGTCCTTCCGGCGCCGGCAAATCCACACTGCTGGATTGCATCGCGGGATTGGCCCGTCCTGACGAAGGACGCATCGTCACCGGCGAAAAAGTGCTTTTCGATTCAGATGCCGGCGTCAATTGTCCTCCGCGGGCGCGGCGCATTGCCTACGTGTTTCAAACCCTGGCGCTCTTCCCGCATCTGAGCGCCGAGCAAAACGTTTCCTACGGGCTCAATGGATTGCCGACGGAACAGCGCGCGGCGCGGGTGCTAGAAATCCTGAAAGCCTTTCGTGTGGACAAACTGCGCACAAGCAAGCCCGCAGAAATTTCCGGCGGCGAACGCCAAAGAATTGCGCTGGCACGGTCTCTCGTAACACAACCTCACGTGTTGTTGCTCGATGAGCCGCTGGCCGGGTTGGACGCCGAATTAAAGGCGTCGATCGTCGAGGACTTGCGCGCGTGGAACGCGGCGTCGCGTATCCCGATTTTGTACGTAACCCATGTCCGCGAAGAAGTGGACGCGCTCGGCGAGCGCGTCATCGCCATGGATCAAGGCCGGGTCCTCAGCACAGGAACGCCAGCCGAAGTGCTGGAAGCGCCGCGGCACAGACGGCTGGCGCAAGCCGCCGGTTTTGAAAATCTCCTCAGTGGAACGGTCGTCGATCTGAGCGTTGCCGATGGCGTAATGCGCGTCCGTCTCGAGGACAGCCGCTGCGAAATCGAGGTGCCGTTGGGCTACGCGGCTGCCGGAGACCGCGTGCGCGTGGCCATTCGCGCTGGCGACATCCTGCTCGCAAGCTCCCGGCCGCTGGGCCTGAGCGCGCGCAACGTCATGGAAGGTAGAATCGTCGCGATGGAGCCACGCGGCACGCTGGTTCGCGCTCGTGTCGATTGCGGCGTGGAATTTGTCGTGCACCTGACGCCGGGAGCCGTGAGGACGCTTGAGCTAGCGGGAGGAATCCGCGTCTGGCTAGTCCTGAAGACGCACTCCTGCCATCTGGTGGAGGAATGATTCGAGCCAAACCCCGCGTCCCGCGAGTCCTTCAGGATTTTGGTTTGCTCGCCACTGCGGCTGGAGCCGAAAATTTCACTTCCGCAGCTTCGAGCGTATCGCCATTCGGCTTTGCGTGGATGAGCACGCGATCGCCTACTGCAAGGTCGGCAAATTTCGCGGGTTTGTCCTGACTGGCGTCGGATGGCGTCCCAGTCTGGCTTAGAGTATGAAAGACATACACGGTCGAGGAAACAAGCTTCACCTCGACCGACTTTCCGTCAGCCGTCTTCACAAAGATAGAAGCCGCAGTGATTTTCTCCACCGTTCCGCTGACGTGTTTCAGATCGCCGTGGGCAAAAGCGGCGCCGCAGACAACGGCGAGCGACAAAAGGAATGCCGCGAAGCGAACTTTCATGGCCATCTCCTCGGGCTCGAGCCTCTACAAACAGTATTCCACGACGGCAGGAAACGCAACCCGCCGCGCGGCCCGGCAGGATCGGGGCCTTTTCCGCCCGCTAATGGTGATGCGGTTCCGCAGGAGGCGCCGGTGTCTTTCCATTCAGGAAATCATTCTCTTGCTGCTCTTCGAGGAGGTCGGCGGGGCTCTTCGGGTTATTGCGCTCCATCTCAATGCGCTCCTCGGCCGTCAGTTTCGGCAGGTGGCGGATGAACAGCACGAGCTTCCAGCTGTCTTCCGGCGAACTGTGGCGAGTGGAAAACGCAGGCATTCCCGTGAACCGCACGCCATTCTCGATAATCCAGAAGAGTTCGCCATCCGAGAGCTTTTGCGTTTCCGCGAGCCGCATGTCGGGCGGCTTCGGATAAAGTCCGCTGCCCATCAACGTGTCGCAGCTGCCGTCGTTACCATGGCAGATGGCGCAATGGTCGGCGAAGTGCAGCCTGCCGCCGCGCAAGTTTTCCTCGGTGGCCGCCACCGGATTAACCAGCGATCGCGCGGCGCTCGGAAGCGCCATGTGCCTGGCTTTCCGTGCCATCATCACCTCGAGTGCCGTGGGCGTGGCCTTTGCGCTCACGCCATTATGCAGAAGCGAATACGCCACGAACCCGACCGCAAGCACCGCAGCGATCAGCAAAATCAATAGGGGAGTTCCGCGCTTCATGGTCGGGCATCCATGTTAGACGACGCGAGCCATGCGGTGCCAGCCCCGATTATTGGCCCCCGCCGATCCGCCCACTCGCGCCTGCAGACTTCTACCGCCTCTGGTAGGATACGCCGAGCCATGCGAAACAAAATCCATCCGACCCTGGATTCGGCCGTGGGCGATATTCGAGACGGCGCTCGAATCATGTTCGGCGGATTCGGCGGCGCTGGATTTCCCAACAACTTGATCCAGGCATTGGCCCGAAAGGGCACCAAGGATATCACCGCCATCAGCAACAATTGCGGAACGCGCGACGGCGAACTCGGATTGATGTTCAAAAACGGCCAGATCCGCCACGTAATCGCATCGTTTCCTGGTCCGCATTCGAATTATTTTCAGGAGAAGCTCGCGGCAAAAAAGGTGACGCTTGAGCTCGTGCCGCAGGGGATTCTTTGTGAACGCATGCGCGCCGCTGCCGCAGGTCTGTGCGCCTTTTATACAACCGTCGGCGTCGGCACGGAAGTCGCGGCTGGCAAAGAAGAGCGCACCATCGAAGGGAAGCGCTGCATCCTCGAAATGCCCATTCACGCGGACTATGCCCTCATCAAGGCAGAAACAGCCGACGAACTCGGCAATCTCACGTATCGTCTGGCGGCGAGAAATTTCAATCCGATTATGGCTATGGCTGCGACCACAACCATTGTGGAAGTCGACGAGATCGTGCCGGTCGGCGCGATCAAACCGGAGCATGTCGTGACCCCCGCGATCTTTGTGCATCGCATCGTGCAAGCCAAAGGAGTGCGCTATGCCGGATAAGCCGCGGCTGACTCGCGAACAGATCGCGCACCGGGCCGCCATGGAATTGCCCGACGGCGCATACGTAAATCTTGGGTGGGGCATCCCCAATCTCATCGCGGACTATCTGCCCAAAAATGTCGAGGTTTATTTTCACAGCGAGAACGGCATTCTCGGCATGGGCCGGCGCGCCAGACCCGGCGAAGAAGACTACGACCTGGTCGATGCCATGAAAGTTCCGGTGACGCTGATACCGGGCGCGTCTTTTTTCCATCAAGCCGACGCCCATCTCATGTCGCGCGGCGGCCATCTGGATGTCGCCGTCCTCGGCGGATTTCAAGTCTCTGAAAAAGGTGATCTCGCGAACTGGAAAATTCCCGGCGCCAAAGGCTCTGGAGGGATCGGCGGCGCGATGGACATTGCCGCGGGCGCGAAAAAGCTCATCGTCTGCATGGAACACACCACCAGGGAGGGCTCGCCAAAGATCGTTCGCCAGTGCACCTATCCGCTGACGGGTCTCGCTTGCGTCGATACTCTCGTCACCGACCTGGCCGTCATCGACGTAAAACCGGAAGGCTTGATACTGCGGGAAATCGCGTCGGGATGGGATATCGAAGGATTGCAGAAACTCACCGGAGCGCCCCTCATGTCGTTGGGCCGCGCGCCGGAAATAAAATTTCTCTGAGCGCTCGCGCGGTGCTCCGCCATTCGCAATTGCGGGTCAATGCTGCACAGTGCGCTTCGCGCGTGTTACAGTTTGGGTGTTCAGCTCGATTGCATAGAATCGCCAGGAGGAAGCCATGGCTGAAAATATTCCAGAAAAATACGCCGACCTGTTGGAAAAACCTGCGTTCGGTAATCTCGGCACAATCATGAAGGACGGCAGCCCGCAAGTCACGCCGATCTGGGTCGATTATGACGGAAAGTATGTCCGGTTTAATTCCGCGCTCGGGCGCGTGAAAGATAAGAACGTCCGCCGCGATCCCCGCGTTTCGGTCTCGCTCCAGGATCCCGCGAATCCCTATCGCTACCTGGAGATTCGCGGCCGCGTCGTTGAGATCACCGAAACGGGCGCGGACGATCACATCAACAAACTTTCACAGAAATATCTGGGCAAGCCTGTCTACCCGTTCCGCCAGCCCGGCGAAGTGCGCGTCCTCTACAAGATCGAACCAGATAAAGTCAGCTCGATGGGTTGAAGAGAAGCTGATCTCGTTTGTTTCCTGGCTCGGGAATGCAGAAGTGAAGCCCTACAAACGCGCCGCGACGCGCGCCGCGATGCGGCCGTCGGCGGTGCGAAAGACCAGCACAAGGCTGTCCGTCAAGGGAACGCCCCCCGCCGGAATACCGAATTCATAGGACCACAGATAACGCTTGGGCAATTCCGCCGCGAGATTTGTTGCGTATGGCTCGATGGGATCCACGGAAACGCGCACAACGGCCACCTTTTCTGCCGGGCGCAGATCCACGCCGTGTTTCCAATACAGCGTAAGCTTCATCGAGTGCATGGCTTCCTGGGTGAGATAGACGCCGGTGCCAACCGGCTGAAGGCCAAACCCGCACGGCTGATCGCGGATCGTCATCGAGAGCAGAAGCTTGTCGGGGAACTGCGTGACTTCCGCCGCGCCGAGCCGAAAGATTGTTCCATCATCGTTGTCGTAGGACTTCAGCTCATTGAAGAATCCCGAGGAAGTGACGCGGCCGTTGATGCGGAAGCACGGGCCGTTGGGGATGCCACCGTCGCCGACGAGAAAGACGCCGCCGTAGTAATTCTGAATGCTGGTTTCCACCGGTTTGGGATGCTTGGACTTTTTTTGAGATTTTGTGGCTGGCGGCGCCGGAGATTGCGATTGGGCAGCGGCGGCAAGACACAAAAATAAGCTGGCGAGGCAGCAGGTTCGTCGAAGGTGTGCGGCCATAGCAGTCGTCCAACGCGGCTATTTTACTCCAGCAGGCTTGGCGGCGAGAAGAAAGGTTATGCCGTCCGTCGTGTAGGAGGCTTGGCCGCCTTCGAGGGGCTTGGCTTCGACTGTTCCGGCGCGGACGGCGTCGATGGCAGTGACGAGCCTGGGTAAAACGCTCGGATCGGCGACGGGCACGTTGTGCGCGCCGAGAACGAGTTTTATCTGCGGCGCGAGATCGGCGAGCCATTTCACCGATGCGACGTAGGCGTCGAGATTTGTCTCGGGGCGGAAAAGCCAGATGGGGCCGGGGTAGTAAGTGTCGCCGGTGAAGAGCAGGCCGTTGGCGCGGTCGAGGAGCGAGACGGCGTCTGGTGTGTGTCCGGGAGTCGAGATGACTTCGAGGACGCGGCCGCCGCCGAGATTGATTTTGAAGCCGTTATGGATGTAGAGCGAGACATGCCAGGGCTTGGTGGCGTAGGTTTTCGGGTCAAAACCCCTTGGCAGACTGCCGCAGATCATCCCGGGAGCAATTTCTTCCTGGGCGGCATCCCGCGAGCCTTTCGCGTTTTGGCGCGTGAAGTCCGTGTCCATGCCGAAGATAAAGGTGAACAGGGAATTGCCGCCGACGTGGTCGTTGTGCGTGTGCGAGTTCAGGACAACAACCGGACGGCTTGTCAGTTGCGTGACGACTTTGTGGATATTGGCGATGCCCATGCCGGTGTCGAAGAGCAGGGCTTGCTTGGTGCCGACGATGAGATAGGAGATGACTTCTTCGGCTTGGTGCGGCTCGTAAATCGCAAAGACACCGGGGGCGACTTTGTAGACTTCAAACCACGGGTCGTTCGGCAGGACGCGTTCGAGAGTTTTGTATTCCGGGCGAGGGAGAGCTTTGCACCAATCCGGGCTGATGGTCTGCGGCGCGGGAGGAAGAAATGAGCAAGAAAAAGAAGGAATAGGACCTAAGAGAAAGGGCCGCAGGGGCACAGAGTTCACAGAGAAGAGAGCGGCGAGCAGGAGAGAGACGACCTTCATTTCGCGGCCCCGCTTACGAAGATGGATTTGGGAATCATCATGTGCACGCCCTTGTTGCCGTCGACCAGTTCGGTGATGTGGAGGTCGGCGGAGACGCTGGCGAGCATGTAGGCGTCATCGCGTGAAAGATGCTTTTCGGTGACCAAAAAATCAATCATCTCGCGCACGGCCAGGGTGGCGCAGGCGTTGAGGTCGTCGTTGAAGCCCATGGTTATGTAGTGCGTGGGAGTTTCGGCGCGCGGCCACTTCAGGTGCATGTCCTTGCGCACGATGAATTGAAACGTGCCGACCAGGGAGGTTTCAAGCGCGGTGATGTCCACTTCGCCGTCGCCCTGCCCGGCGTGGCCGTCGCCGACTTCAAAGAGCGCGCCGGGCGCGTGCACGGGAATATAGAGCGTCGTGCCGGCGACGAGGTCCTTGTTATCGAGATTCCCCGCCATGATCCACGGGGGAGCGCTGTTGAAGCGGCCCGCGCTTTCCGGCGGCGCGTCGCCCATGCTGCCGAAAAAAGGATGCAGCGGAATCTCGATGCCCGGCGCGAATTTCGCCGTCATGCGCTTCTCATCCAGTGGAATGATTTTCATTTTCGCATAAGGATAGTCGTCGGGGATGTAGCCGCGTCCCGGGCCGAAGGCGTTGTAGGCATACGGAATTGCCAGATTTATAGCGAGAATTTTTACTTCGAGCACGTCGCCCGGCTGCGCGTCTTCAATATAAATCGGCCCCGTCAAAATGTGCCCGCCTGGACCTTTGTCTTTCACCTGGTCGGTTATATCGCGCAACGATTGCTCCACCTGCTCCGGCGGCAACCCCGCATCCTCCAGCCGCTTGGGGCTATTCGTAATCAGCGTCTCGATCGTCACCGTGTCGCCCGACTTGATGCGCAAAACCGGCGCTGCCTTCGCGTCGTAGTAACCCCACGCCACCGTCTTCGGTGTCGCCTTCAGCGTGTATGTCGCCTGTGACGGCGCATTCTGCGCATACAGCGAGCCTGCGAAGACTAGGATTCCGAGGCCGAGCAGTTTTGGGCGCAATTCAGTTACTCCTCTTCTTCGAAATTTTGACGTCCGGCCCGTGATCAATCACAACAGCCGGGGTATAGATTGTCAGTTTGTCGGGCAGATTCATTATCACGCGGTTATCCTTCACGACGTTCTGGTCATCCATAGCGTCGTGAAATCCAAGAGTGTACTCGAAAGTTGCGTCCGGTGGACATGCGACACAACCGGACGACCAGGCTTTGAGGACCTTTTCCGCATCGTCCCTCGGAATGCCATACCCCAGTGTTCTCGAGTCTCCGGGCGAGGACTGCGCCGTCTGTCCCGATCTTAAGTTTCCTCACCATTGCTCCACTCAGCCGCGTTTGCCGAGCGAGCCGGGGCAGTCAAGCGGCGGTTCCCGGGCTCGACCAGCAGGTTGGCATCGTCCCATTCAGTCATTTGGCGCTCTCTCATGGATGTGTCATGTCCTCGGGTTTGACGAGGGCGTCGAATTCTTCGGCGCTGACGAATCCCAATTTGATGGCGGCTTCGCGGAGGCTGATGCGGGAGTGATGGGCGGCTTTGGCGACCTGGGCAGCGGCGTCGTAGCCGATTTTTGGAGCGAGGGCAGTGACCAGCATCAGCGAATTGTGGACGTAGTGTTCGATTTGTGTGCGGTTGACTTCGATGCCCTGGACGCAATGCCCCACGAAGCTGTTCATGGCGCCGGCGAGGAGCTCGACGGAGTGGAGATAGTTGAAGATGATGACGGGCTTGAAAACGTTGAGCTCGAAATTGCCTTGCGAGCCGGCAAAACCGATGGCGGCGTCGTTGCCCATCACCTGTACGGCGACCATGGTGAGTGCCTCGGACTGCGTGGGATTCACCTTGCCGGGCATGATGCTGGAGCCGGGCTCGTTTTCCGGAAGAATAAGTTCGCCGAGGCCGCAGCGAGGGCCGGAAGCGAGCCAACGAATGTCGTTGGCGATTTTCATGAGCGAGGCGGCGAGCGTTTTCAGCGCGCCGCTCGCGAAGACGAGTTCGTCATGCGCGCTGAGCGCGGCGAATTTGTTGGGATGCGAGCGAAAGGGGAGGCCGGTGAGCTCGGCGATTTTTTTCGCGGCGCGCTCGGCGAATTCGGGATGAGCGTTGAGGCCGGTGCCGACGGCAGTGCCGCCGATGGCCAGATCATAGAGGCCATCGAGAGCCATGGCGATGCGGCCGCCGTCGCGGTCGAGGAGATTGACGTAGCCGGAAAATTCCTGGCCGACGGTCAGAGGAGTGGCGTCCTGCAAATGAGTGCGCCCGATTTTTACGATCCCGGCGAATTCCCGGGCCTTGGCATCGAGCGCGTCGCGAAGGTTTTTCACCGCGGGCAGCAGACGCTGCCGTGTTTCCGTGGCGGCGGCGATGTGCATGGCGGCGGGAAAAGTGTCGTTCGAGGATTGCGACATGTTTACGTCGTCATTCGGATGGATGGGTTTTTTGCTGCCCATTGCGCCGCCGGCGATTTCGATGGCGCGATTCGAGATGACTTCATTGACGTTCATGTTGGTTTGCGTACCGCTGCCGGTTTGCCAGATGCGCAAAGGGAAATGCCCGTTGAGCTTTCCGGCGATGACTTCATCGGCGGCTTCGGTGATCAATGCGGTCTTGTCGGCCGGCAGCTTGCCTAGGTCTTGATTGACGAGCGCCGCCGCCTTTTTGAGGATGCCGAAGGCGCGGATCAGCTCGGGAGGCATGGTGTCCTTGCCAATGGCGAAATGGATGAGCGAGCGGGCGGTCTGCGCGCCGTAGTAGCGGTCCGCGGGGACGTCGATCTTGCCCATGGAGTCGGACTCAGTGCGGGTCGGGATGTTGGCGTCGAGCTGGCTGGCATCAGACATGTTGGCTCCTGGAAAGGGTAGGCCACGATTTTAGCAGGCGGAGGAAGAAGTAAAGAAGCAATGATGTGACGAAGTAAGGAAAAGGAAATAGACCTCCCTCGCCGTTTGGCCGAGCGATGATCCAAACGTTTAGATTGACGGTACGTCCGGCAGCCTACCCGTCCCTGGCCAGTTTCAGAAGGCCGTCACCCGGCAGATGCCCGGTAACGAAGACGGAGGAGATTGCCAGAGAATCCGATTATTCATAACGCAGGGCTTCCATGGGGTCGATCGAAGCGGCGCGGCGCGCCGGGAGGAAACAGGCCAAGGCTGCGGCGGCGATGAGAATGAGGGTTACGCCTACGAGGATCCACGGGTTGCGGGAACTTTCCATGACCCAGCGCGTAGAGATTTTGTCGAACGCGACGCTTAGGACGAGACCGGCGATTAGGCCGGCGCCGACGTTGATCGCGGTGGACGAGAAGACGATGCGGAAGACATCCGAGCTGCGGGCGCCGAGCGCCATGCGAATGCCGAATTCATTCGTGCGCGTGGCGACACCGTAGGAAACCACGCTGTAAAGACCAACCGCGGCAAGCGCCAAAGCAAGAACCGAAAAAAGAGCAAAGAGAGTGGCGATGAATTTCTGCTGGGAGTATTCCTGCAGGCCGGTGATCCAGGCGTCGAGATCGCGAACTTGCATGACTTGCTGCTCGCGATCGAGCGTAACGAGACGGGCGCGAATATCGTGAAGGATCGAAAGCGGAGGGACGCGCGTGCGCACCAGGATTTGCGTGAACATGCGCAACTGGAGCGTGTAAGGCACGTAGATGCCGGGCTTGATGGGATTGCGCAGGCCGTCATCGCGAACGTCGGCGACCACGCCGACGATCTGCAGCCAGCCGTCGGCTCCTGTCGCGGCGGGTGAATAAGGCGGCCCATCTTTAATGGCCGGGATTCTGACTTGATGTCCGATGGCGTCTCCGTTGGGCCAGTATTGGCGGGCCATTGTTTGGTTGATGACGGCAAGCGGGGCGGCGCGCATCGTTTCGGTGTGATCCCAAATGCGGCCCTGCGAGAGCGGGATATGCAGCACCTCGAGATATTCGGGGCTGATGTAGTTGACTAGCGCTTCGGGTTTTTCGGAGGCGGCGCTGCCGAAAATTTCGAAGCGCGTGTCCCAGCCGTTGTCGGGCGGAGTGGCGTTGGTGGAAATTCCTGCGGAAACAACTTCGGGCATGCGGGCGATGGCAGCGCGAATTTGTTCGAAATATTCGGAGCGATCCTTCCATGAAACATGCGTGTTTTCATGAATGGGGATGGGCACGGACATAGCGGCATGAGGGTCGTAGCCCAGGTCGGCCTTCAGCAGGCGGAGGAACCCTTTGCCTGCGGCACTGGCGGCAGAGAGCAAGAGAAGCGTCAAGGCGACTTGCGCGGCGACCATTACTCGGTGGGCGCGTTTTGCGTGCGAGCTGCCCAGGACGCGGCGGCCGCTGCTCTGCATGAGCCGGCCGATATCGGGGCGAGAAAGCTGAAGCGCCGGCGAAAGACCGAAGAGAATGGCAGTGGCAAACGCAAGGCCAGCGCTGAAGAGGAGCACGGGCAGGTTCATTTTGACGACAGACTCGGCCGGAAAAGAGTTTTGCGGCAGCCAGGCGGTAATGAGAGCGAGGCTCTTCCAGGCGAGAATTACGCCGAGCGAAGTCCCCGCCAGCGCGATGGCGAGAGATTCGGTGAGCAGTTGGCGGATCATGCGAGAGCGGTCTGCGCCAACGGCAGCGCGGACGGCGAGCTCTTGCTGGCGTTCCGCGCCGCGCGCGAGAAGCAGGATCGAGACATTGCCGCAGCCGATGAGCAGCAGAGACGCGACGGCGCCGAGGAGGAGGTAGAGAGTGGGGCCAAGAGGTTTGGCGTAGAGTTCCGTGATGCTGCGCAGATTGGCGCGAAATTTGTCGGGGTAACGCTCGGGCGATTCCTTGGCGAATTGTTCGAGATAGGGTAGGAGCTCGGCGTTGGCTTGAGCCGTGGTGACGCCCGGGCGAAGTTTGATGGAAGCGCCGAAATAGATGTGCGGGTCGCGCGTAACCTTGAGCGGAAGATACATGTCGACGTCAGCCCATTTGAAGCGCGGAGGCATGACGCCGACGATCGCGTACGGCTTATGGACGAGTTGGATGGTGCGCCCGATGACGTTGGGGTCGCCCAGGTAGTAGCGCTGCCAGAACTTGTAGCCGAGGACGACGACGGGCTGAGCGTCCTGGCCGAAAGGCGCGTCGGAGGGCATCAGCCAGCGGCCCATCAGAGCTTTTGTGCCCCAGTGATTCGGGTCATCTGGGGAGAGATAGGAGGTCTTGACATCTTCGGGCAAATCGCCGTCGGTAGTGGTGAGATTCCAGTAGTCCATCCCCGCAATGCTTTCGACCGACTTGGCCTGGCGGAGCTGTTCCAATTGTGGACCGTTCAGGCCGGCATAACGATCGTGGCCCGCGGCATCGAGCATGCTGAGCTCCATGAGGCGATCGGAGCCGGGGTACGGAAAGGGATCGATCAGAACGGCGTAAATGACGCTGAAGACGGCACTTGTGGCGGCGATGCCCAGGGCCAGCGAGAGAATGGCAGTTAGCGTGAAGGTGGGGCGGCGCCGAAGTTCGCGCAATGTAAAACGCAAGTCAAAGAGGAAGGAATGCATAGGGGCCTCGCATCATTGGACGATGGCGCTGGTGGACAGTTAGGAGACGTTCTGAAACAGAAAAGGTTCCTTGAGAGGCTGGAAACTACTGGGACGCCGGGAACGGCGGACTATCCACGGCGCTTCTGGAACGGCTGGCTCTAGGCCCGCTTTGCCATGCGAATCACGGGGAGCGATAGCCCGTTTTTCAAAGGAACCTCGATTTTCTCCACCGCAACGTAGCCCTTCCGGCCGAAAAGTTTGGCGCCCGTCAAGGTCGCGCCCATCTCGTAACGTGTAAAACCCGCCTCGCTAGCCGCAACTTCGCAAGCTTCCAGAATTTTGCTTCCCACGCCGCGACGCGCCCAGTCTGGATGAATAAAGAATGCCCGAATTTTCGCCGCGTCGTGCTTGGGGTCGAGCAGCGTGTCCTCCCGCGCCGTCCAGCGATCGCCGCCATAAAGCGTTTTACGTTTGCTCCAGCCGCCGCACCCCACGATGGCCCATTCCGAGGCCGGATTCTCTTCTTCGGGGCCGCTCTTCGCCCCAGGCAGAGGGTCAGTGATCTTGGCTTCGGCCACGAGATAGCTCCCGTCGACGATCAATTGGGTATCCACGCCAAACACCGATTCCAGCGCTCCTTCCATTTGCGCCGGCGTGTAGTCCCCGGCCTGCAGCTCTCGCACGGACGTCTCAATCAGTCGCCGCAGCACCGGCGCATCTTCCGCGATGGCTTTTCTGATCCGAATATTCACAGCATCCATGCGGTGCGCCCCGGGTCTTGCTGCATCCGTTACCTGCCACCCACGACGAATCGTCAGCGCTTATCCCTTCGCTTTGCCTTTCAAGATCTTCGCAACTTTTTCAATTTCCTCGGCTCTCTTATACATCTGCACCGAGAAAACTTCCGTCGTCACCGTCTTATCGACCTCTTGCTTTAATTCGATCGCCAACTGATACAACTTATCGACCTCGGCGCGAAATTCTTTTTCGTTTTGCTGTAGTGCCGCTCTTTTCGCAGACTGCGGGTCTGATTTTGCCGCGGCTACCTCGGCGGGATTCTGTGTCTCCGCCGACTCTGGCGGAGTCGGAAAGGGATTACTCTTTCGCGTTTGTGCAAATGCTGATCCATCCGCGGCGACAGAACAACTCGCCGCCGCAGCGAGTGTCATCAAGAACCTGCGCCTAGTTTCCCACATGGCCTCCTCCTTACCCGCCCCTCTCGGCTCGCACCCATTCTGTCACTTGTTCCCTCAGAGTATTCAAGCTATTCGTAATGCGATCTGCCTCCACATCGACGAGCGCATACTGCTGTGTCGGCGCAACTGCGGATTGGACCAGTCGCTGCTGGTCTTCGCGCAAATCGGGGAAGTCCTTTGTCCGAACCCGCGTTCCCCGCAGCATCTTGGCCAGAAAAAACAGTGTTTTCTCGACGTCCTCGGCAAACACGCCGAACTCCGCGCGCGACCTCGAGGGCGGCATGTGCCGCCAGCCCGCTTCGAGGGCCATCACCGCATTCACGAACCGGTGCGAACTCGCCAGCATCGCATTCAGCTGGTTCATCTGCTCGGCGGCAGTGCCAGGCTCCGCGCTCACGCGATCTATCGACGCTTCCAGATTTGACCGCGCACGCCGCGTGGCCAGCCGCTTTTGGTCCAACTCAGGCGATTCTTGCAGCCTGGCTGGTACCCCGGCCGTGCTCGCGGAGTTCACATAATCCTGCGTCAGCGCGTGGAAGTACTCTCGATAAGCGTCGAACAGTTGCGCGATTTGTTCGGGAACGCCGGTGCGCTCCCACGTGGGCCAGATCCAGTAGGCGAGCAACGCGAGACATCCGCCGGCCGCCGTGTTGACTCCGCGCGCCCAGATCACGTCGCTGGGATCTACGCCGAGAATCGTGATCAATCCCACGATAACGCCGCTTACGGCGATTGCGAAAATTCCGTAGTTCGCCGGCCCGACCCAACGCAGCAGGAAAGTAAACACGAGAATTTGCACGATCAGGATACTCGTCGTGTGCGGCAGAAAATAAAACAGCGCCGTGGCCAGAAATAAACCCACTATGGTGCCCGCAATGCGCAGCACTCCCCGGCTAAACGTCGAAGTAAAATCCGGCTTCAGAACGATCACAACGGTCATCGGCAGCCAATACGATCTGTGCCAGTCTGAGCTGCGCCCCACAAAATCGCCCACCGCGACACAAATCGCAAGCCGGATGGCATGCCGGCACGCTGAAGATTGCAAATTCAGATTTGCGCGCAACGTCGCGAGGCTTCCGCGGAACCGCAACCACCACGGCTGCTCCGCCTCCTGTTTTCTAAACGCGGCTTCTCCCACCGGCGTGGCACGGTTTGCTAACTCCATGGCCGCCCGCAGTTGCCCGTTGAGCGCCGCCAGTTGATGCCGCGCCTCCCGCAGCACGGCCGAAAGAAAAGAAGCGCCCGCGCTCGCCCCCGCTTCGCGCAATTCTTTCGTGATTGCTTCGAGCGCCGCCAAGGGCGCTTCGGCCGTTTCGACGGGCTTTCCGGACACCAGCGAATGGCTGATCAATCGCAGGACGCCACCGGTTGCCTGAAAATACCGAGTGAGAATGGCCGCACCGGGATGCGACGGATTTTCTCTCTCGACACGCACGCGCAACCGCGAAAGTGTGAGCAGCCCGAGCTGCATGCGTTCCGCCTGACTCAACAGCGCGCGATACCGTACTCCTTCGAGCGTTGCGTCGCGCGCCAGCCCAGACAGAGCGGCCTCTGCCTGCGTGCTGCGCAGCGAGGCCGGCAGCGCCGTCGCCGTCTCGGCCGGCACCTCCGTGCTCTGCGCCAGCTCTTGATAAAAACTCGCCAGCGCCCGCCGTTCCGGTTCGTACCGCCGCACCGGCCACATCGCGATCGAGAGCCCCGTCTGAAACAGCCCGCCTCCGAGCGCCAGCAATCCGGAAAGCGCCGCCTGCGGCGGCGTCAAGGGCTGCGCCGCGTACACAAGTAACGATACTGTGCTGATCACGCCCAGGTCGCCGGCCGTGGTGCTGATGGAAATCACCAGTCCCGCCACGAACGCCCAGCCGCTCGCACTCGCCGCGGCCATCAGATGACTTCTTCCGGAGATTGCTCCTACGAACACTGCTACCGCGCACAACACGCTCGACAACAGCATGCGTCGGGCGCGCGCCGCGTAGCGATCGCTCCCGTCTGAGTACGATACGTTCAACGCGCCGATCGCTACGGACAACCCGCCGCGCGGTTCGCCCAGCGCGTACCCGACAATCAGGGGAAGCACAACTCCAGCTGTGTTTCGCAACGCCAGATAAGGTTGCAATTTCGAGGAATCGAATCGCGTGAGGATTCGCCAGAAGTTCTTCGCTGCCCCTTCGTGCGCGGGAATCTGCACACTGGCGCTTGCGCGGGGAGCCTGAACGACAGTGTTGGTCTCTGACGGCACTATGCGCTCTAGAATAATCGACTCGCGTGTCAGCGGATACCCGCCGCCACTCACGAGCCTCATTACCAACTCGCCCTCCGCAGCGCCGCTGCCTAGCCGTAATTTGTGGTGGCACGGCACACTCTGCTCCCAGCAAGGCGCGCAAGTTGTTCGGACCTAATCCAGGAGAGACGCTAACCGTTTAACGGCCGCCAGTTCGAAGGGCCGGCAGCATAAACGTCGGCTTCACTTCTTTTCGCTTCGACCAATCGTGGTACGTGTGGCATTCAAAGCAGCGCGATTCTGCGTGTTCAGGCCCAGGCGCGTGGCAAGTCTTGCAGGCGGCGATCCCCGGCAAAAGCACGTCGCTCGTCTCAGTGCTGCTCAGCGCTTTCAGATGACAGCCCTCGCAGGCAAATCCCCGGTGCGCATCATGATCGAATTTCGCGTGCGGCATTCGCGGCCCGGGATCTGCGGCCAACTGGATCTCGGGAAAAATCGGCGCGGTCAAAATCTGCTCCGGACTCACCGTAAGCCAAGGAGCAACCGGCGGTGCGGCGCCCGCGAGCCGGATACTCAGCTCATGACACTGAGCGCAGGTCTTCCGCCACAACAACTGCTCCGCATCGTATACGCGTGAGGCTACCCACTGGTTCGGCGTGTAAACACGCGTGTTTGCGGCCATTGGCCTGCCTGTTAAATCGCGTCCGGGTTCAACGGCTTCCCGCAGTTCGGCTGGATGGGCGCGGATATACTCGGAAAACGCCGCGATCAAAAATGCGTGGACCACTTTTGGCTCGTCATGTGGTACACCAAGATCGAGCCTCCTGTCGAACGTCAGCAAATGACACCCTGCGCACGCTGTCGCGAATTTCACCGGCGCCATCAACTCGCGCCCGGTAGCTGGTTTTGCGGGTTGCAGGATTCCAGTGTTCGGTAATAACGCGGACCGGTTTCCATAGCTGACGGTTGCGGTTACGTAACGTCCATCTGAATACGTCAGGTCCGGGCTTGCCGCGCTTGGACGATGGCAATTCCCGCACTCGAGCTGCACATTGGGTCCATTCGGGCCTCGCCGGATTGGCTTCATGTGAATCGCGTGGTTCAGCCGAACTGTCGTGGGAAGCCGCACCCTGTTTGCTTCCCGGCGCAGCGGCGCAAACTCCGGATGCCCATTCTGAAGACTCTCAATGTGCGCGGCATAGCGGCTCCTCACGCCGTTGCTTGTCTTTAAATCCCCGTGGCACTGCGCGCAGCTTTCGTTCTTCGCCGCAACAATATCCACGCGCCCGCGGTGCTCGGTGTGACATGTCGCGCAGCCAGCCGTGTTCGTTAGCGCCGCATGGTGCAGCGGCCCGTCATGGCACGCTGAACAAGCGGCATCGCTGGCCTTCGCCGAAAACGCCCCCGCCGTTTGCAAATGGCACGCCGTGCACTGCGCCTCCAATACCGCGTGCGCCTCGCTCATCCGCCCGCTGGAATATACGCGCGAGTCTCGAGCGAATCCGTGCCATGCAATCCAAACCAGCGCGATGGCCGGCAATCCCGCGCTTAGCCAAAACTTCGCGCGCTTCAGCGACGTCGGCCTCTTGAAATAATTCAGGTCGATCCGCTGGGCCAATTTCTTAGTTGTTCGTGTTCTCGCCACCCGTCACTCACCGCTTCATGAATAGCGTAAAGCCATCACCGCATGCACCGCACCCAAGATAATCAGCGCCAGCGAGAGCGGAATGTGCACGAGCAGCCACCCGTGTAACAAATGATGAAGCCGCTCCTGCCGCACAAGTTGCCGCGCCTCATCGCAAATATCTTCCAAGTCCTCTACCGTAGCTTGCGCCGGCGGCGGCAGCAACGTCCGCAATCCGCTGAACGCTCCGTGCGCTTTATCCGCATCGCCCAGCCGCGATCCGCGGACCCGCGGCTGCTCGAGAAACGGCCGCATCTCGCTCAGATAGAACTGCCGCAGCGGCGCGCACTCCTCTTCGGTCAGTACCGCCGTCTCCGCGGCAGCGGCCACCGCTCCTAGGCTGCCCGTCAGAGACATGGGCCGTGCCGCGCTGAGCCCGCCCGCGCGCAAGACTTCCTCGCTCGCCGATTTACCGACCCCGATCGGCCCACAAACCGTTTCGACCGCGCGGTCCGCCTCCTCGCGCAACAGCTTCCGCACATTCCCGATTTCGTCATAAATCGTTTCCAGCTTCACGTCCGAGGTCATCACGCGCGGCACGTAGTGTTGCAGCTCCGCGCCAAAGAGTCCGCTCACCACCGTAATGATCAACAGCCACATCAACACGCTCGTCAGCGTCCCGCCGAAATGAAATCCCCCATGAAATAGAATCACCGGCAAGCTCAGTAGACCCAGCCACAAATGACCGCGCATCCACGCCTGCGCGCGGCCGATGCGCCAGGTCGGCACGCGCTTTCGCGCGCCCAGCAGCGCCGCGACAATCATGAAGCCGAATCCAATCACTCCGAACGTCAAACCGAATGCGCTGCCGCCACGCGGTCCTTGCGGTGCGCGCGCCGCATACGCCACGTAGACGGCCGTGAACACCGCAATCATAATCAGCGATGCGATTGCCCACCCGCGTTGTGTCCTGTCAATTCGCAAGCAAGAATCCTCGCGCCGTCACTTCGAACTGCCTCCGCCCAGCATCTCCGAAAAAAACGTCCGCGGATCCACGCGATGCGCTGCATCGTGCGGACAAGCATAGACGCAGCTCGGCTCCTTCAAATGCGTGCACAAATCGCACGAAGTGGCCTTCTGCTTAACGACGGCTTTCTTCCGCCCCGGCCGTTCCAGGTCGTCCACCATCACGTCAAAAGGATGCAGATTAATATTTCCATAAGGACAATTCCGCGCGCACAAACCGCAACCGATGCACCAATCTTCGATGATCACTTCCAGCGAATTTCGCCGCCGGATCGATCCCACCGGACAACCCACCATGCACAGCGGATCGCGGCACTGCCGGCAAGAAGTCGCCACCAGATACTGTTCGAAGCGCAAACCCTCGCGCACCAGCCGCGTGACTCCGTCGTGCGCGTCGGCGCAGGCGTTCACACAAGCGTCGCAGCGGGTGCAACTGTTCAAATCGAGAATCAGCAGGCTCTGCGCTTCCATCAAACCTTGCGAAAGAAACTGGTCGATGGGCACGCTGCGAACCGTCTGCATGCGTTGCTGATTCTGGGTGGCGCGCTCTGCAGCCACAGCTTCCAGCCCTTGGCGCACGCTCGGGAAGCGCTCCACCATGTCGCGGAAATCGCCGCCGGAGATGCGCACCAATTCCACATGATCCAGCGCCGTGCAAGTCGCGGTCCGCACGCCGCCTCCCAGCAAGCCAATTTCTCCGAAATAATCTCCGCGCGATAGATACGCTAGCACCAGCTCTCCACCAGGATATGTTTCCGAAATCTTCACAAACCCGATGCGCACCAGATAAAAACTCCCCGCCGCATCGCCCTGCCGGGCGATGATTTGTCCAGGTGCGAATCGCTGCAGTTCCACGCTGCCCTTCAAATGCTCGATAAAATCCGGCGAAAGATCCGCAAACATGGGCACGCCGCGCAAGTGGTTTTCCAGCGCCCGCTTGCGGTAGTTCTGGTCGATCTGGGCGCGGAACGATTTGTTCTTCATCATGATGTCGAGCACGTTTCTCAACATCTCGAATGCCACGACATCCGTCTCCGCAATCACCGTCGCCGACCGCGGGTAGAAATTCATGCATGTCATCTCGCCGAACAAATCGCCGGAACCGAGTTCCGCTACCGGATTTCCATAGGCGAGGTCCACGGACGCATCGATAGGGATCGTTCTGTCGCGAGTCTCCTCGGAGCGGACGTCCGCGTCCCGTGCCGCGAGCGTACTGGTAAGCTTCTTGAAAAGCCCTTTCGCGCCGCCCTGTGTTTTTACGTGCGCAATCGGCGCAGAAAGCGAAACGCGCGCTTTGCCTTCCAGAATATAAAAGGCCGTCGAACCGAATTCGCCCTCGCGGCAAATAATCTCGCCTGGACGAAATCTCCGTTTGACGATTGCCCCGCGATTCAGCTCAAGAAATGTCCCCGAAACGCCCTTGAACACCGGCAGCTGCAAAAGCTCTTCCGCTTCGAACCCCTCTGCGTCTGACCCCGCTGCAATGGATGTGCCCACAACGGTCTTGTTGGTCAACGCGCCGGTGGGGCAGGAAACCATGCACTCCCCGCACGAAATACATGTCGAATCCCCCATCGCTGCGTTCAAATCGAAGGCAATTCCCGCCGAATAGCCCTTCCCCATCCGGCCAAGCACAAAATTGTTTTTGATTTCGTTGCAGCCGCGGATGCACCGGTCGCACAAAATGCACGCGTCGTGATCCACGGCAATGGCCAGCGAAGAATCATCGATCCCACGCGAAACCGTGCGCTTCAGAAAACGCGGCTGCGTAACACCCGCCGCCTGCGCCAAGGTCTCCAGCTCGCAATCCCCGGATTTTTCCTGCCGCGCGCAAGGCGAAGGATGATCGGCCATCAAAAGTTCCAGCAAAGTCTTTCGCGCGGACAACACTTTTTCGGAATTCGTCACCACCTTCATACCCGGCTCGACGGGCCGCACGCACGACGCCGCGAGCACTCGCGCACCGGTGTCTACCACGCAAAGCCGGCACACCCCCACCGGCGTCTCATTCTGCAGATGGCAAAGCGTAGGAATCGCCGTCCCATTCATCCGCGCCGCATCAAACACACTCGTCCCCGCGGCCACCCGGACCGGTCGTCCATCGATCGTGATCTCCACCAACTCCGGCAATCGGCTAATCGTGCTCACAATCCTCGCTTTGTCTTTTCTTCCTGCTCTTCCTGCTTTTTCTTTCTCTTCTCGGCTTCCTCTGAGTCTCGGCGACGAGTCTTTCCCTTCTTTTTTCCTTCTCTCCTTGCGTCATTGCTTCTTTACTTCACTTTTTCTACGGCCGTATCCCCACGCGCGACGCCTCTCCCGCCTTCGCCGCCGCCGTGAAACAAATCCCGCTGGGACACTGGCCCTTCAAAACATGCGCATCAATCTCTTCCCGAAAATGCTTCAAAACCGACTGTACCGGTGCGGGCACAATTTGTCCCAAACCGCAGATCGAAGTCAGACTCATGGCCTGGCAAAGCTCATCGACCAAGGCCAGATCCGCCTGGTACTGCTTTTCCGCCACGCCCCCATGCGTCCACCGTACCAGCAAATCCGTCATCTTCTGCGACCCCACCCGGCACGGTACGCACTTTCCGCACGATTCATTGCGATAAAATCGCACTGCGTTCAAGGCCATATCCAGCATGCAGGTCCTATCGTCGCAAACCACAATGGCGCCTGACCCCAGCATCGACCCTGCCTCCGCCAGCGCCTTGAAATCCAGCCGCACGTCCACCATCGACGCCGGCAAATACCCCGAAGAAGGCCCCGAAGGCGCGAACGCCTTCAATTGCCGCCCGCCGCGAATTCCTCCCGCGTACTCGAACAAAACTTTGCGCATCGGGATTCCCATCGCCACTTCGTAAATTCCCGGTTTCGCCGCATGCCCGCTGACTCCGACAAATTTCAAACCGCGCGATCCCGATTCTCCTTGCGCGGCAAACCACTCCACGCCGCGCGCCAAAATCTGCGGCACATTCGCGAACGTCTCCACGTTATTCAGAACCGTCGGCTTCTGCCATAATCCAGCCTGCACGGGGAATGGCGGTTTGTTTCGCGGCTCCGCGCGCTTGCCTTCGATCGCCTCAATCAGCGCGGTTTCTTCACCGCAAATGTATCCGCCGGGGCTGACAAAAATTTCCAGATCAAAGGTAAGGCCGCTCTTCAAAATGTTCTTTCCGAGCAAACCATCGCGATAGCAGCGCCGCAACTCTTCGCCGAGAATTTCTTTCTGCAGGTGATACTCATGCCGGATGTAGAGGATTCCTTTTTGTGCTCCCGTCACCAGTCCGGCGACGATCATGCCCTCCATCACGAGGTGCGGAAGATGCGTCATGATGAAGCGGTCTTTGATCGTCCCCGGCTCGCTCTCGTCCGCGTTGCAAACGATGTATTTCTCCGCGCCAGGCTGCTTGCGGACCAAATCCCACTTCATGCTCGTCGGAAATCCGGCACCGCCCATTCCCCGCAGTTCCGACAATTTCAGCTCCGCCAACACCGCGTCCCAGTCTTTGGTCGCCGCCAGCTTCCGAATGACGCCGTACTTTTCCTCGCTGTTGTAGGGATCGGATGCACACTGCACTCGCGCGTGCCCTGGATGAGGCTCGGGAATCGCTTCGCCAAGGATTGCCTTTCGCGCAATCGCCTCCGCCGAGGCGGCCGTCACGCCCGTGAAAATCTCATCGTTGATGGAAACCGCCGGCGCGTGATCGCACCGGCCGAGGCAGGAAACGTCCCGTATCAGTAGATCAGCAGGACTGCTTTTCCCAAGGCGCTGCTCCAATTCCGCGCGCAGTTCGCAAGCCCCGTTTAAGTGGCAGCTCATATCCGCGCAAACGCGAACATCCGCCTTGGGCGGCGGGACAAGCTGAAAATGTGGATAGAAACTTGCGACGCTGTGAATTTGATACAGAGGCGTGTTCGAACGTTGGGAAAACGCCTCGAGTTCGGCCTTGGGCAAGAAGCCATAGCGAAGCTGAATAGCTCGCAGGTCGTCGAAGATCACGGCGCGGCATCTCGCATCGAAAGGCGCCGGTCAGGTCGTGCCACCCGGCGTGGAGTGTAGTACGGATTCTCCTGCATACTACTGACGCCCAACCGCCCTGTAAATAGAAGCCCCGTTGCCTTTTCGCGCCACGCCGCGAAAAAGACAACGCATCCGACGCAGCTTCCACCCGATAATTGGGCGAACGAATCCGTCATCGCGAATGCGAATTGCCCCCAAACCCCATTGGCTGCACGCGGCGCTGTGCGCTGCGCTTCTTCTGCCTTTTGCGCCCGCCCTTCGGCTATCCGCGACCGAAGGCGGTGCCTCCAGGTCTGCCGAGTCAAAGGGCGATTCGAACGGCGAACCCGTGAAATACATTGGGCCCGGCTCCTGCGCCGCCACGAGCTGCCACGGCAGCGTCAAACCCGTAGCCGGCAGCCGCATTCTCCAAAACGAATACTCCACCTGGATTGTCAAAGACAGGCACAGCCGCGCGTATCAAGATCTGACCGGAGACATCGGGGAACGCATCGCCCGTATCCTCAAACTCAATGCGAAAGCCGAAGAAGCGCCGAAATGTTTGGCTTGTCATGCCCTCTATACGACGCCGGAGCAGCGCGGCCGTCCGTTCGAATTGTCCGAAGGCGTCTCCTGCGAAAATTGCCACGGACCCGCGTCTGCCTGGCTGGGACCGCACACTACCCGCGACTGGCCGCACGAAAAATCGGTCGCGCTGGGCATGCGCGATACGCGCGACGTGATTCACCGAACCGAAAAATGTCTCGAGTGCCATCTCGGCACGAAAGAAAAATTCGTCGATCACGAAATGATCGCCGCCGGCCATCCGGATCTATTTTTCGAGTTGGATTCATTTTCCGCGGTGATGCCGCGCCACTGGAAATCGCCGCGCGAATCGACGCCCGGCAAACCGGTGGAAGACGCGTCGTGGGCCGGCGTGCGCGATTGGAGCACGGGCCAAGCGGTGCAGCTTCGTGCCGAGATGGAGCGGCTGACGTGGCGCGCAAAGGGCGAGCGCTTCGACAAAAAGGAAGTGTGGCCCGAATACTCTGAGCTTTCCTGTTTTGCGTGCCACCACGCGCTCGCGCCCGCCAAAGACAGCTGGCGGCAGGAGCATGGATTCGCCGGACGGCGTCCTGGCGATCCTGCATGGAACAGTTCGCGCTATATCGTGTTTCGCTTGCTCGCCAAACAAATCGATTCCGCCGGCGCCGAAGAACTCGATCGCAGACTGCTCGAGGTGTCGGGCGAAATGTCCAAGCTAAGTCCGGACCGCGGTGTCGTCGCGTCGTCGGCTTCCGCTGCCGCGCCGGTGGCGCAGCGTTTTGCCGAGAGGCTCGCGGCGATGCCATACGACCGAGCTACCGTGCTGCGCACGTTGCAATGGATCTCGGACGATGCCGAGAATATATCGCTTGCCGATGAGCGCGCCGCGGAGCAAGCGGCGATGGCCATGGATTCGTTGTATATCGCCTACAGCAAGGACGCGAAACCTGGAAACGCCGACGAGGTTCGCGCCGGTATCAACGAGCTTTTCCGGCAGCTCGAAAACCCTTCGGCGTACAACGCCGACCACTTTGCCGCTTCGCTGCAGCGGATCGGCCCGATGCTGCGATAGCGTTCATGCAGGTTAAACTCTGCGCTGTCCTGCGATAATCCCATTCAGGAAAATCGCGAGCCTATTTAGAAGCGTGCGGCCGCGAATTGTTTTGCGCGGCGGAATGGACCCGTTTTTGTGAATCGGTTCGAGAACTGGTTTTGCGCTTCGTCCATCTGGCGCAGGATAACGACGAAGCATTTGCTTCCGTGGATCTTGTCCGGCACGGAATTGGGAGAGCACGTTCTGGAAATTGGTGCAGGGCCGGGCGCGGCGACAGAAGAGCTGCGAAAACGCGTGACGCGCGTGACGAGTCTCGAGTACAGCCACGCGTTTGCCGCCGGAATTGCGCGGCGGAATCTTGGCACAAATGGCGCGGTCTTAGTGGGAGACGCGTCCGCGCTGCCATTTTCACAAGAAACATTTTCCGCGGCGATTGCTGTGTTGGTGCTTCATCATTTGAAATCGCAAGAATTGCAAGAACGCGCATTTAGAGAAATCGTTCGTGTATTGCGGCCCGGCGGCGCGTTTCTTGCGGTCGAGATTCAGGATGGCTGGCTGAACCGCATCGGGCATATCCGCAGCACGTTCGTGCCTGTGGCCCCGGCAACGGCACCAGAACGGCTTTCGGCGGCTGGCTTCTCGAGTGTCTCTGTGGCGTATACGGGCGCCGCGTACCGTTTGCGGGCACTGCGGCCTTTTTGAACGCAGGCTGCCCTCGCCCCCGTCGAGGGCAGCACGTTGACGGGCGCGCGGCTCGTCCGTAGCATGAAACGATGAGCTCTCGGGCGAAGCTCAAATTTCCTCCCGGTCCTTCCTCAGGGCTGAGGCGTTGGTCGCTAGGGCCTCTCAACAATGGCGATCCGCTGGGCTACTTTGCGGGCCTGGTGCGTGAGTACGGCGATTTGATCGGGCTGCGGATTCTGAATTTCCGGATTCTGTTGATCAATCATCCGGATCACATCGAAGACGTGCTGGTCAATCATCCAAGAAAATTCATCAAGGGTCGCGTGCTGAAGGCCAACAAGCGCGTTTTTGGAAGCGGCTTGCTGACGAGCGAAGGAGACTTCTGGCTTCGTCAGCGTCGGCTGGCCCAGCCCGCGTTTCACCGCGCCCGCATCGCGGGCTACGCTTCGACGATGGTGGAATATACGGAACGGCTGCTGCACGGGTGGCAGGACGGCGAAGAGCGCGACCTCCACAAAGAGATGATGCGGCTCACCCTGCAAATCGTTGGCAAAACTCTGTTTGACGCGGACGTGGAAGGTGACGCGCAAGACGTGGGCAAATCGATGGAATTGTTGCTCGAACTCGGCGCGGATTTCCGCCGCACGGTTCTGGTTCCGCACTGGCTGCCGACGCCGGCGAACTTCAGGCTGGAACGAGCGATCCGGAAAATCGAAAAAGTGCTCTACCGAATCATTGCGGAGAAACGAGCTTCCGGCAGGGATGCTGGCGACCTGCTCTCGATGCTGCTGGCTGCGCAAGACGAGGACGGCTCGCGCATGACCGACAAGCAGCTTCGTGACGAAGCGATCACGCTTTTTCTGGCGGGGCACGAAACCACGGCGAATACGCTCTCGTGGACCTGGTGGCTGCTGGCCCAGAATCCCGCAGTGGAAGCAAGGCTGCACGCTGAACTGAGAAGCGTGCTTGGCGGCCAGACTCCTTCGCTCGACGATTTGCCCAAGCTCGTCTATACGAATCAGGTCATCACAGAATCGCTGCGACTCTATCCGCCCGCCTGGGGAACGGCGCGCACGGCGATCGAGGACCATGAAATCGCGGGCTACTCGGTGCCGAAAGGCTCGGGCGTATCGTTTGCGCAGTGGACGGTGCATCGCGACGCGCGGTGGTACGACGCGCCGGGCGAGTTTCGTCCTGAGCGATGGGAAGGCGACCTGCTGAAGCGGATTCCACGGTTCGCGTATTTTCCATTTGGCGGCGGGCCGCGCCAGTGCATCGGGAATTCCTTCGCGCTCATGGAAGCGGCACTTGTTTTGGCGACGATCGCGCAGCAGTACCGGTTTCGGCTGGTCGAGGGCCATCTGGTGGTGCCGCTGGCGTCGATCACGCTGCGCCCGCGGCACGGGATTCGCGCCGTGCTGGAGGCGCGTCCCGCCAGGAGCCGAGTCGCGAGCGACCCCTGACGGACACAGAAAAAGATAGAGCAGAGAAAACGTCGCCGGCTGCGAGCGGACGATGCGATAGGGCGGAAATGTGGAAAAGCGGGCAAAGGCAGCGAGTAGTGAATGGTGGGCCGCGGACAGCGGGTAGAGAAACCAACCCCGGCACGAATGAGGCGCTATGTCTATCGAGCCCAAACGATTATTCTGAAGGGTGACTGAAAACCCAGACCTTCCCCCGAAGCCCCCCTATCGGAAAGGCTCTCTCCGATCCTTCGTTCGATGGTTTCTCATCGGAGTGGCGCTTCTTTGGTCGCTTGCAGTGCTGATCCTGGTGGCTGCCCGGTGGATCGACCCGCCGACCACCGCGGTGCACATGGAGCGCCGCTTGCAGGCATGGATTCACCACACGCCGTATCATGAGCGGTACGAATTCATTCCGCTGAGTGAAATCTCGACCGATTTCCAGCATGCTGTTATCGCCGCGGAAGACGCGCGCTTCTACCAGCATCACGGATTTGATTGGCACGCGATGCAAATCGCCGCGGAAGACGATATGGAAGGCGGCCGCATTCGCGGTGGGTCCACCCTTACGCAGCAACTGGTAAAAAACCTGTTCTTCGGAACCGGCCGCTCCATCCTCCGCAAGGGTGCTGAGTTCACACTTGTCCCGGTGGCCGAATTGGTCCTTGGCAAGCGGCGTATTCTTGAACTCTACCTCAATGTGGTCGAGTGGGGCCCCGGTGTTTATGGCGCGGAGTCGGCGTCCCGTTACTACTATCGGACCCCAGCCCGGAGTGTCGACCGGCAACAAGCGGCCCAACTCGCCGCAATTCTGCCATTGCCCCTGAAGCGGCGGCCCGATCACATGAGTCACTATAGCGGACTCATCCTGGAGCGAATGCGCCAAATGGGTTGGTAATCGCGCATCACACTGTTGAAAGCAACCGGTCGGCGCAGACGGCGCGCCCGATGAAAATTCGCCGCGATGCTTCGCAGCACCGGGGCTCTCCGCGAGCCTTTTAGGTACTTGTTTAGGAAAAAACTGGACGAGTTAGGGCACCTGCTTCCGCGTCATCCGGAACTCGATCATCAACCGCTCCTCGCCCTGGTCATTGATCAGGAAATGGCGATGGAGGAGGACGCGGCCGTCTTCCTCAAGGTGCGCACGCGCGACGGTCTTGCGCCCGGGATGCTCGGTATCGAGGGCCGTGGTCCACAGGACGATGTTCCTGCCGTCGAAGGTGCCGTCGCTTTGGCGAATCGACATTGTGGTCTGGTGCGAGTCGTACCACACGGTGGTGAAGCGATTCGTTTTGGAATCGAAACCGGAGATTCCGGTGCCGGTGGTCTTCGTTCCGTCGGAATTGAAGAAGGTAAAATCCGACTGCAAAAACTTGCCATCCTGGATCATGTACTGCTTACACATGCCGTTCGTCGCGATCGGCTTCCCGTTCATCGGGAAGAACGTCTTGACGACGTCCCAGTCCCCCGCAAATTGCGCGAGGAGCTTCTGACCGGCGCCGGCCATGTTCGGCGGCTCATATTGATTGTGGGTTTGCTGCGCCACTGCGGCAGTGGCAACAAGCAGCGTTGCGATAATCCATTTCCTCATGGCACGCGATGATATGCGAAAACCCCAGGGGTTGCACAGATTTCGAGTCAGCGAGCCGATCCTCGCAATCGTCTAGGTCAAAAATCCTTGCGAGCTTCCCCTCAGATCGTCTTGCATGATCATCCTCGCCTCCCGCCTGGAAGGAGTCAGAAGCGCGAGGTTATTCCTGTCGAAGCGCGGCCAGCGGGTCGATCCTTGTGGCGCGGCGGGCCGGGACATAGCAGGCCACAAGAGCCGCAGCGAGAAGAACGAGCGCCACGCCGATCAGCGCTCGGACGTCCATGGCGCCGACGTTGTACAGCAGGCCCTTCAGCGTTTTCCCAACGAGGTAAACGCCGGGAAGCCCGATGGCCATGCCGATCAGGGCGGCGCGCATGCCTTCGCCGACGACCAATTTGAGGACCTGTGGGCTGCCAGCGCCGAGGGCAATGCGAATGCCCAACTCGTGATTTCGTTGAGCGACAGAGAAGGTCATGACGCCGTAAATGCCGATGGCGGCCAAGAGCAGAGCCAGTGCGGCAAAAGTTCCGAAGACGAGGACGGTAAAGCGGTCGCTTACGAGGGAATCGCTTACGACCTGATCCATGGTGCGGACGTGCGTCATGGGGTAATCGGGATTTACCGAGCGAATGGCGGCGGCGATGCCCGTGGTTACCGAGCTGGGGTTTCCATTGGTGCGGACGCCGATGGTGGTGTAGGGCCAGGGGCTCTGATCAAAAGGCACATCAACCTCGGCGGAGCCGGTGGTGGGATGGCTGTCGTACTGGACATCATGAAAAACGCCCACAATCTGCCATTCGACAGGCGCGCCGAAGGGGGGAATTTTATCGGGGAGCAATTCCGCGATTTTGACGCGTTGGGTGAGCGGGTCGAGGCCCGGTAGGTACTGGCGGGCAAAGCCTTCGCTGACTACTGCGACCCGCGGAGCGCCGGCGAGATCGCGTGCGTCTAGAAAGCGGCCGCGGGTGAGGCGTATGCCGTAGGTTGCGTAAAAGCCGGGCGTGACGGGCATGAAAATGGTTTGCGGCTGCTTGTTGATGTCGTCATCGGACCCATCGGAAGGCTGGCCGGCAATGGTGAAATGCAGGCGACCAGCGCCTTCTGCGGGCAAGCCGGGAGCGATGGCCACTTTCAAGACGCCGGGGACTGCGGCGATTCTTTCCTGGAGCTGCTGGTAGACGGAGCGAATCTGGGCGGCGCTTGAGGTGCGCTCGTGCTGGATAGGTACGTTGAAGGTGAGAACGTGGTCCCGCCGAATCCCCAGGTCGACTTGCGTGACGTTCCAGAAGCTGCGGAGGATTAGGCCGGCGCCGGCGACCAGGATCAAGGCGAGGGCGAACTCCGCGACGACCAGGACGCGGCGCAGCCGGTTGTGGCGGGCGCCCGCGGAAGTGGACCTGCCGCCTTCCTTTAACATGTCGCTGATGTTTTGGCGAGCGGCATGCCAAGCGGGAAAACATCCGAAAAGGACTCCGCTGAGGAGCGTGGCGGCGAGTGTAAAGAGCAAAACGGGGATATTGAGGTGTGGATCAGCTTCGTAGGGGATGCCAAGTTGGTTGCGCGGCATCAGGCTCATGACGCCGCGCAGGAGGGCTACAGAGAGCAGCGCGCCCAGGAGCCCTCCCATCAATGCTAGGGAAAGGCTCTCGATCAAGAATTGCCGGAAGATGCGCGCGCGACTGGCGCCTTGCGAGGCGCGGACGGCGATTTCTTTTTGCCGGGCGGTGCCCCACGCGAGGAGCAAATTGGCGATGTTGACGCAGGCGATCAGGAGGACGAAGGCGACGGCTCCCATCATCAGCCACAGGCCCAGGCGGGTTTGTTTGGGGAGAAAGTCATCCTTGAGCGGTTCGACGGTGACGGTGAGATCGGTGTTCGTTTTTGGGTAGGTTTGCGACAGCTGCTTGGCGATGACGGCCATTTCGGCATTTGCGGCTTCCATTGTGACGCCACGCCTGAGTTTGCCCATCACCAGGAGGAAATGATTCTCGCGGTGGATCTCTTCGGGCTTAAAGGCCAGCGGGACGTTCATTTCGGAGTCGCCAACATCGGAGGGACTGGGGGCGGCAACGCCGAGGACGGTGTAGAGTTCGCCGCTCATGCGGAGCTTTGTGCCCACGATGTGGGGGTCGCTGCCGAAGCGCTCGCGCCAGTATTTGTTGTTGAGGATGACGACGTGATCGTTGCCGGGTTCGGAGTCTTCTGCAACAAAATGCCTGCCAAGACTCACTTTTGGGCTAAAGAGGAGGTCGAAAAAGCCGGGGGCTACGCGGCTGGCCTGGACTTGTTCCGTCCAATCGGGGGTAGAGATGGTGAACCCTTCGCCGGTCCAGGCGTTGAGTGACTCGAAGACGGTGGCTTGCTTTTGCCAGTCGAGGTAGTCGCTCGGGGAGGTCCCGTTGCGCTCGCCTCTCTGGTGGGACCAGACCATGACGATCCGGTCGCTATCGATGTAAGGGAGCGGCGCAAGGAGGACCGAATAGAGCAGGCTGAAAATCGCCGTTGTGGCGCCAATGCCCAAGGCCAGGGCAAGCAGGGAGACGGAGGTGAATCCCGGGCTCTTCCAGAGCAACCGCAAGCCGTAGCGGATATCTCGCCAAAGTTCGGTCATAGCTGCACCCCTCCCCGGCACTTCTCCCTGTTTATACTCGCGACCTGCCGAAAATGTTCCGTACTTTTTCGGAGCTACAGAATTAGACGAGCGGGAGGGGAAGTGGTTCCCACCAAACCCTCTGAAAAATCAAAACGGGAACCAACGAGAGAGAGAAGCAAGGTGCGCCGACGGCCGGACAGCCGACCGCCAAGGGAAATCCCTGCCGGAAAGCCGGCGCTGGGAGGACCGACGGCTATTCCTTGAATTTTTTGCTGGGGGTGGCTTGTTTTTGGTTTTGGAGTTCGAGGATGTCGGCGCCGGTGTCATAAGAGCCCAGGAGCCAGTGGGCGAAGAAATCGCCGCGCGCCATGTCGACATAACTGGCGATGGGCATATAGGAATGGCGCATGCCGGGGTAGATCTGGATTTCGAAGCGCTTGTCGGCTTTGATGAGGGCGTTGGCGACGCGCATGGTGTTGACCATGCTCACGTTGTTATCCATGTCGCCGGTCGTGAGCATGAGGTGGCCCTTTAGGTTGCGGGCGAGGTCGGAATTTTTGTCGATCTCGTAGATGAATTTTTCGGTACCGTCTTTTTGGGCTTCTTCGCGGACGCCGTGATATTTTTCGCTCCAGTCGCGGTTGTAGACGTTGTTGTCGTGATTGCCGGATTCAGACCAGCCGGCTTTGTAGAAATCGGGATATTGCATGAGCGCGGCAGCGGTCATGAAGCCGCCGCCGGAATGGCCCCACATGCCTACGCGAGAGAGATCGATGTAGGGATGGATGGCGGCCAGGCGTTCGGCGGCAACTTTTTTGTCGGCGAGGCCATAGTCGCGGAGACTGCCGTAGCCGAAGGCGTCATACCACTTGTTGCGCTGGGGGCTGCCGCCGCGGGCGCCGACCTCGATGACGATGAATCCGAGTTGGGACAAAGGGACGTTGGGACTCTTGGGGGAGAAGGTTTTGTTGACTTCTTCGGTTTGCGGGCCGGGGTAGACGAATTCGATCAGCGGATATTTGCGGGCGGGATCGAAGTCGAAGGGCTTGTACATGACGCCGTAGAGATCGGTGACGCCGTCTTCGGCTTTCACCTTGAAGACTTCGGGGAATTTGAAGCCGGCTTCGAGCAATTGAGAGATATCCGTTGTTTCGAGATCGAGAAGCTGGGCGCCTTGGGCGTCCACGAGAACGGATTTTGGAGCGGCGTCTACGCGCGAGTACGTGTCCACAATATATTTGCCGGAGTCCGGCGAACTGAAAGCGTGAGAAAAATTGCCGGGAGTAAGCGATTGCAATCCTGCGCCATCCAGGCCGATGCGATAAAGATGGGTGTAGTAGGGATCTTCGCCGTGCTCGCGGCCATTGGCTGTGAAATAGAGGGTGCGGGATTTTTCATCGAGGTAGACGATTTGATCGGTGACGAATTCGCCGGAAGTGATCTGATTTTTGAGTTTGCCGGCGGCGTCGAAGAGATAGTAGTGGGCCCAGCCGTCGCGTTCGGACCACCAGACGAGCTCCTGGCCGTTGCCGGTGAGGCGGAGGGGTTTCGCGCTGAGCCAGACGTTGGAGCGCTCTTCGATGAGCGTTTTTGAGACGCCGGTAGCGGTGTCGGCCACGCAGACGTCGATTCTGCGAAAATCGCGATAGGTGCTGGTGAAGTATAGTTTGTCGGAAGTGTCGGATAGCCAGCGGGGGCTCACGCGAGTGACGGGCATCTGGCCGCCTTCTTGTAGGCCTTCTTGTTCCTGGCGCTGTTCTTCGCGATCGCGCTCGACAAGCGGGGCGTCGGCGATGCGGAGTTGCTGTTCCTGGAAGTTTTTCGCTTGAACGACGACGAGCTGTTTTGTGGCGACGTCGAGAATTTCCAGCTGCGAGCCGGGCATTATGTCCTCGCCGGGGAGTGGGTACGGGTAGGCTTCGAGCGTGGGGCGGGGACTCGCGAGCGAGTGGATGACCCAGAAGTCGGGGACTTTCCGAAAGTCGTCGCGGGTGACGGCGAATTTTTTCGAGTCTTTGGACCAATGGACGGTGATGGCGGGAGCGCGAATGCCGGCTTTGTTGGTGTCGCCTTTGTCTTCTTTTTTGAGCTCGTCTTCCTGCTCGGGGAGGATGCGGCGGGCGTAGCCGAATCTGTCGACGCCGTCGGTGGTGAGCTGGGTCTCGATGACGGTGGTGTCGCCGGCTTTTTTCTGGGCTTTGGCATAGTTGGCGGCGTCCATCATGTAGAGATTTTGGCCGCGGGCGAATACGACGGTTTTTTCGTCAGGCGAAACCGCAGCCCACATGGGCTTTTTACGCGTGGGCTCGGCGTTGTCAAGGCGCGTGATTTTGGCGGTGGCAAGATCGTATTCGAAAACGAGGATGCGCGGTTCTTCAGGAACTTCCGGGGGCTGTCCGGAACGGGCGGTGCGTTGGCCCTGTTCGGTTTGCTTGTCTTCTTTTTGCTTTTCGTCGGTCTGCTTGATTTCGCTTTCGTTGCCTTGCTGGCTGCCGTCGTCCACTGCTTTTTTCTCCGGCTCATTGGGGACGACGCCGTTTTTGCGAATTTCGACTTCGAAGCGCATGTGGGTGTCTTTGTCGACCAGTTTCAGGCGTTTGACGGGGAGGTGCTGCGCGTCGTAGGGGAAATTGGTGAGAGAGGAAAGCGCGGCGGCGACTTTGGCGTTGTCCCAGAGAAGCGACTTGGATTTCTTGAGGGGGTCGGCGATGTAGTAGCGCGTGCCATCGGTAGTGCGGTAGCTGTACCAGAACCTGTCAGAGAGCATGAACCAGTGAGGAGTGATGGAAAGATCGAAGACAAGCTGATTCACGGCGGCAGGGAGGAAGCGGGCCTCCAGCGCATAGTTGGCAGTGACGACGGGCACTGGGGACGCGGGCGATCCGGCGTCGGAGGACGCAGCGGAAGCCAATGCGGCGCTATCAGAGTGGGTTGGCGATTGCGCGGCGAGGCTGGCCACGAAGAGCGCGGAAGGAATGAGGAAAGCCGGCGCGATCCAAGGGAACCAACGTGGATAGTTTGACGACAAATCTTTCCTAGCAGTCGCCGATTTCATGGCTGCGCTTCCTCCATTTTGTTTGGTGATTCGTGCTCAGGCTATCTACCCCACGGGCGGCGCATTATAAACCAAATGCCGGAGACATTCTTGATTCCTGTTAATGGAAGGACGTGAAGGAGTCGGAAGGCGTTTCGGCGGATTCGAACGGGAGCGGGCAGGCAAATACTGACGCGCTTAGAATGCAACTGCTCTTCGTGGTTTAGATATCGGGCTGGGACTTTCGAATCTAGCTGAGGGCGTTCTTGAGACGCTTGGTGGTCTTTGCCAACTGCCGCTTCAGTGCGTCGACTTGTTTGGAGATGTCGTGAAGCTCTTTCTTGGCCATCGTTCCAGCCCTCACAACCTGATGCGCTTTGCGGTCCGCTTTGCCTAACGCGCCACCGATTCTTGCGGCGACCTGATTGAGCTTGCTCTTCTTAGCCATTGGCGGCCTCCTCGATTGCATAACCTGGGTCCACAGTCATCGTATACCTATAGCCAAGATATAATCCACGGCGAAGAAGATACGGAGTGACATACTCCCCCGCCAGAAGGCAGGGGCTTCTCATGCAACGCCTGCCCTTACCTCAGGCTTCGTTTCCGCATGAAGGCGCAGTCCCGCCCTGGAAGCAGGAATTCCGCAGCGTGCTCGCGATGCAGGGTTAGTCTCTGTTCGCATGGATGCACACGCTCACCAAGAGACTACGGCCCCACGGATAAAAGGCAAGGTTTAGAAGACCGCGCTTCCCGAACGATGAATAAGGATGAATTATTTTCCCGCGGCGCCGAAGGAGAGCGGGCCGAGTTCGCTGCGGGTTTGCATGACGCGGAGGATGGAATCGCGGGAGACCATGCCGATGATTTGGGCGGCGCCGTCATCGGAGCCGGAGACGATGGGCATTTGGTTGATATCGGCGCTCAGGAGGCGCTCGAGAAGGCCGAGGAGTGGTTCGTCCGGGGTAGCCCAGAGAATGCGTTCGCGAGGAATCATTACGGCCTGGACGGAGTTGTGGGCCCATTCGTCGCGGGGGACGGAATTGAGCGTGTGGACGTTCATCATTCCGACCAGGCGGTCGTCGGTGATGACGAGGTGGCAGCGCCGGCCAGTGCGCAGGACTTCGGCGCCATAGTCTTCGAGAGAGATGGCGCGGCCGACCGTCGGGACTTCGTTGCTCATCACGTCGGCCGCACGGAGGCCGGAAAGAGTTTCGCGGATGGCGGCTTGAGCGACAGTTTCCTGGGCCGCGTTCAAGAGGAAGAAACCGACGAACACGCTCCACAAGCCGAGGACGACGACACTTTTAAAGACCGCGAAACCACCCAGAAGAATCATCGCATAGGCAATCAGGCGCCCTGTCGTACCGGCAATGCGGGTTGCGCGTGCGAAATTTTTTGTTCCGCCCCAGACGATGGCGCGGAAGATTCTGCCGCCATCGAGGGGAAAGCCCGGCAGGAGGTTGAAAACGGCAAGCCACCCATTCATGGTCCCCAGCCAAAGGGCCGAGGAGGAAACGACGGCGTTACTTGGAAAGATTTTTGTCAAACCCCAGAAGAGTAGAAAGAGGAACCCGCTGGCGGCGGGTCCGGCGACGGCGATGTTGAATTCTTGGATGGCTTTGGAAGGGTCGCGCTCGATGCTGGCGACGCCGCCGAAGATGAATAGAGTGATGGAGAGAACGCGGATTTTATAGTGTTGCGCGACCACGCTGTGTGCAAGTTCGTGGAAGAGCAGAGAGGCAAAGAAAAGAACGCTGGTGAAAACGCTGACGCTCCATTGCTCAGCAGGAGTCCAGCCGGGATACTGCTGTTCGAACTGCATGGCGAGGGAATAGGTAATGGCAGCGAAAATGATGACCCAAGTGGAATGAAGATAAATGGGTATCCCCAGGATTTTGCCGATGCGCATTCCGTGGCTTTGAGGCATATCGAGTGGTCTGTCGGGCGCGCCGGCCTGCCGGTAAAGGAGAGCGAGGCGGGTTCCTGTCCGTATTCCTGTCGTGCTTCCGCACGGTCCTTTTTCTAACACTACTACAATAGCTCCGATTGCCCGCGCGGCCAAACGGGGGCGAGGGATGCGCGTCTGATTGGCCACGGCGTGTGCCTTGCCACACAAGAGCGTCCGTTTTCTGGTCGAGTAAGTCTTTTATTTTCAATGCATTCGTGCCGGCGCTCGACGTGCCATTCCCTTTGTCGCAGGACATTTCAGAACCGGGAGGCACGCCTTGATCGCCATGCTGCACTTCATGACCCTCGTCGTTACCACTCTTTTGGCCGCTGCTGCCGCCGTAGTGTTTAACGGGATGCTTTTGCGCGCGATGTTCGCCTTGATGCGGCCGGCGACGGCCGGGCGCAGGAGTTCGCCGACGCAACTTGTGCGTGGGACGACGCAGCTGACGCGGGTGTACGCGTCCCACCGTTGATTGTCTTGACTGAGCCTCCCTGGGGGGCAAGCCCCCTTCAGGTAGCGGCAGTGAAGCAGCGAGGCCACGGCCCAAGGTGAGCGGCAGAGACTGCTACGCCGGAGCGCCCGGGGCTAGGAAAGAAGGGAGCAACACCATGCTGGCTTTGAGGTATTTGCTGATGATTCTCGGGGTTGGACTGTTTGGCAGCGCCGGGTCGTTGGTGGTCTACGACATATTTATTTCCGAGCAACTGCGCCGTCTCCTGGCGCGCAACAAGAGGAGTGAAGCGGGCAGAGCGGCGGGCACGGGAATAATGCCAGCCAAGAGGTCCGTGACGGAACGCTTTGAGATTGTTCTTAGTTGAGATCGCACAGACGGAAGTCTGTGCTACCGGTTCCGCTAGCCAACACCCCTGTGGGTGGCACGGGACGCGTTACTGGAAAGGAGGAAAGATCATGAGCATTCCGGCAAGCACCGCCGCGCTTCGCCCAATTTGCCAGGAGATTCCTCCGCCAGGGATGCGGCTCGGCCGCTCGGCTAGCGGTTGAATTTGAACGAGTTTCCTGCTCTGGTCGATGCTCGCAATGCGCGCACAGGAATAGCAGCACAAGTTTCGCTCTTCGTTTGTTGATCGAAGATTCTGCGCGCCATTCTGACCGGGGCCCTGGGTTGCGTTTTTGCTCTTCCCCAGAGCAGAAGGTAGCTCGTGTCACGCTTTGTGGAAATCCGTTTGCTATTTGGAGCCGGGGAATTTCGGTCGCGGCGGAAGACCTTTGTAATCTTTTAGACCTTCTTTAGCTAGTTCGATGGCCTTTTCGAGTTGCGGGTCGTGGCCTTCGACGACGAGATCGGGGCGCTGGGGCACGACGTAGTCTGGATCGACGCCGTGATTTTCGACAACCCAGCCGTCCTTGTCCGCCCAGGAATAGAATCCGGCGGACGGGGCGGTGACGAAACCGCCGTCGCGCAATGGCGCGCCGCGGTTGATGCCGACAAGGCCGCCCCAGGTTCGCGTGCCGACGATCGGACCGATTTTTTCGAAGCGGAAGAGCCAGGGGAAGAGGTCGCCGCCCGAGCCCGAGAGCTCATTGACGAGCATGACCTTGGGTCCGTAAATGGCGACGGGAGGATAGGGGACATCCTTGCCATCGCGCGTGGAGATGACCGCGAGAAGCGAGCGCTTGAGTTTTTCGGTGTAGAAGTCGGGGATCTGGCCGCCGGCGTTGAAGCGCTCGTCGACGATCATGCCGTCCTTGTCGAGCTGCCCAGTGAGCGCTTTGTCGAACTCGATGATGCCGGGAATGCTTGTGTCGGGGACGTGCATGTAACCGACGCGGCCGCCGGTCGCTTCGGCCACTTTGCGGCGGTTGGACTCAACCCAATCGAGATAGCGGAGCGTAGTTTCGGTGCCAACGGGCTTTACGGGGACTTCCCACGCGCCATCAGCACTCGGCTTGCTGTTGATTTTCAGCGTGACCAGTTTTCCCGCGAGATCCTGGAAGTAGGAATAGACGTCCTGCGTGTCGCGGGCTTCCTGGCCGTTCACGGAAATCAGGTAATCGCCGGCTTTCACCTTGAGACCTGGGTCGGTTAACGGAGACCGAGTGGCGTCGTTCCAGTTTTCACCACGATAGATCTTGGCAATGCGATAGAAGCCGCCGTCTGGCTCAAAATCAGCGCCGAGCATTCCCACGCTTACATGCGGCTTCGTTGGCTGGTCCCCGCCGCCGACATAGGTATGCGAGGTGCTCAGTTCGGCGATGAGTTCGCCGATCAGATAATTCAAATCGCTGCGATGGGCCACCCAGGGGAGGAGCGCTTCATAGCGCGCGCCGATTTTGTTCCAGTCGTGGCCGGTCATGTTGGGGTCCCAGTAAAAATCGCGCTCGAGGCGCCAGGCTTCGTGATAAATCTGGCGCCACTCTGCGCGGGGATCGATCTGCACTTGCATTCCGCCAAGATCGAGTTTGCCAGCCCCGACTTTGGCTTTGCCGGGGACGGCATCGGTGATGCCGACGACGGGTCCGGCCTTGTAAAGCACCTTCGAGCCATCCTTGTTGATGTCGTAGCCGTCGATGCCTTCGAGCAAAACTTTGTCTTCGCGCTTGGTAACGTCATAGACGTGCAGGACGTTCTTCGGACCTTGTTGATCAGGGGCCCCGAATTGGCGGGCTTCGAGCGGCGTCGAGACGTAGAAGAATTTGTCTTTGCGAGCCGCAAGGTTGCTCAGAATGCCAGCCCCGATGGGAACAGGCGTGACGCGATTGCTGATGCCATCGAGATCGATCTGAATGGGTTTGACGGCTTCCGTTTTCTTTTCTTCTTTTTGTTCGTCGGATTTCTGATCGCCGGGTTTGACGGCGTCAGCTTTCTTGTCGTCTTTCTTTTTATCTTCGGCAGTTTTTTCCTCGTCGCTTTCGGGTTTGAAGGGCGAGGCTTCATCGGCCTTCAGCGTGACGGCGAAAACGCCATCGGTGGAGTAGTAGTTAAAGCGCTGATCGAGCTGGCCGATGCTGGGATAGAAGTAGCGCGTGGAGATGAAGTAGAGATATTTGCCGTTGTCGTCGAAGCTGGGGCTGTTGTCATTGTAGAAGCCCGAGGAGGCCAGCGTGATCTTCTTCGTGCCGAGCGAATAGAGAAAAACATCGCTGGAGCCGCGGCGATGGGGCTTCGAATAGGTAAGCCAGAGGCTGTCGGGAGACCACGAAGCGTCGCTGATGAGGCCGTAGTCGGAGGTGTCGACCAGGACGGGTTTCTTGTCGTCGATGCTCACGTACCAAAGTTGATTGGACTTGTCCCAGTAGACGAGTTTTTTGCTGTCGGGCGACCACGTTGGGCCAAAACGATAAATCTTGCCATCGGCAGTGATGCGCGTTTCGTCGCCGCCCATTTGCGGGCGCGTGTAAACCTCGTATTCTCCGGATTTGTCGGAGAGATAGGCGATCCACTTGCCGTCCGGGGACCACGCGGGGCCGAGTTCATGGACGCTCGAGTGCTCCGTTGTCAGCGTGCGAACGCTGCCGTGCTCGGCGGGGACGGTGAAGACGTTGCCGCGAGCTTCAACGACGGCGCGCGCGCCGGAAGGCGAGATTGCGGCGCTGCCAATGGCCTGGGCGACGCTTTTGAATTCCCGGCGGGTCTCGAGGTCCTCGGCGCGAACGACGATGGGGAGACTGCGCGTTTTGCCACTGTCGAGATTGTATTCATAGAGCAAGCCGCCATTTTCGTAGACGATGGCGTCGGGGCCGAGGCTCGGCCACTTGATGTCGAAGTCCTGATAGTCGGTCAGTTTTTTGGTCTGCTTCGAAGCGAGGTCGTAGCTGTAGAGGTTCATGACGCCGTCGCGGTCGCTTATGAAATAGATGGAGTTGCCGTGCCACATGGGGAACATGTCCATGCCGGCAGTCTTGGGCAGCTCTTCATACGAGTTCTTTTTCAGATCGTAGATGGCGATCGGCAGGCTCCAGCCGCCGCGATAACGTTTCCAGGTGCGAAATTCCTGCGAGGTTTCGAGATACGCGATCTTGGTGCCATCCGGGGAGAAGGAAGTGAGCTCGCCGCGCGGGACGGGCAGCGGGTGAGCGGATCCTCCTTGTGGAGAGACGAGATAGAGGCGCGTGTTGCGGCCGAGAGAGGTGCTCAGGCGGTCGGAGCGGAAGAGGATGTTCTTGCCGTCGGGCGTCCATCCGAGGACGATGTCGTTCGAAGGATGAAACGTGAGGCGCTTGGGCTCGCCACCATCCGCAGAGATGACGTAGACGTCCGGATTGCCGTCGTATTCCCCGGTAAAGGCGATCCACTTGCCGTCGGGCGAAAATTTCGGGTAGAGCTCGTCGCCCACGTGGGAGGTGAGGCGGCGTGCAGCACCGCCTTCGCGCGAGGCGATCCACAGGTCGCCGGCATAGGCAAAGACCACTTTGTCTTTCGAGATGTCCGCGAATCGCAGAAGGCGCGTAGGTCCGCCGGGTGCCTGGTCCGCGGCGGATTGAGCTCTGGCTTGGAGAGCGGTAAGGCTGGCGATGGCTGCGAGGGCCAGCCACAGCAGTACGTTCAGGCGATTAACAACTCGAGTCATTTTCGGCGTCCTTGAAGACAGAGATTTACCCGTTGTCCGGCCACTTAGATGGACGTGCCTCGCCGCAAATCGTTTCGCCGGGAGCACGCATTTTCCGGTCTGCTTGGCCAGTTCTGCCTTCGCATGTATACGCCGGAAGATTTCGAACTTGGCGCGGCACAAGAGCGTTTTGGTGTCCCGCGCCCTGACTTGCAGCCGTGATATCATCATCCGGCAAGCCAGTGTCCGCCAAGCAAAATCTGTTCTTGCCGCGCCCGCGCGGCCTCAGCATTTTCTGCCAACTATTGGGATTTGCTCTTCTTTTTTTACCACGGCTATTATACGGCGAATCGCCCGGAGATGCGGCGCACGAGCTGGCGATGAAGGTATGCCTGGCGGCGCACAAGCAACCTGTCAAAGTTGCCTGGCAGGAATCTCCCCAGTTTCCCGGGTTTTTGTCAGACGCGCACAAGAAGGTATTTCTCGAACAGCTTTCCGCTTGCGGGATGACCGCGGCAGAGAGTTCGGACGCTCCAGTGCTGACCGTTACGATGCAGGTCACGGCTTCTGAGGCCCTGCTGATTGCGAACTGGACGGACACGCAGGGAGGCCGCCAAACTTATATGGTGGGAATTTCGCGGGCTTCGTTGTTTGTCGCGCAGGAGACCCCGCCTGTGCCGCAGCTTCAGCGGGAACTCGTCTGGCAACAGGAAAAGCCGATTCAGAGTGCCATGGGGTGGGTCGATCCGTCTTCACGAGAGCATTTTCTCTTCTTGCTGAGTGGCGGTCTTTTCCTCCGCTATCACTCGGAGAACGGCGCGTGGAAAATAACGGATTCGACGGAACTGCCCGCGGTTCGCCGGCACTCCCGCTCTGGCGACGGTGCGTTCCTTTACCCTTATCCCGACAGGCCGCTCGGTATTCTTTTCGACGGAAAGATCTGCGATCTCAAACTGGATGAGCGTGTATCGTTCACCTGCAGCGCTATCCATCTAGAGGGAAAGGCTCTGCAGATTTTGTCCACGTGTGAAGAAGGGCCAAGATATCTTGCTACCGACACTCGGGACTATACAGAAACCGACCGGATCATCTTGCGAGGTCCGGTCCTGAATCAGGCCGCCCGGCCCCCGAGTGACGACGTAGCGAGTTCGGTTGAGGTGCCCGGACCGGTTCTTGGCATCAGCGTTGCGGAAAATGCGAAAGCAGCCTTCGCGGTGGTGAAGAATCTTGCGACAGGGAACTATGAGGTTTATCGAATTACGGCTGTTTGCAGCAATTAGCTGCCTATCCTTTGCTGCACAATTTTTTCTGCCCTCGCCCGCTCCAGCGGCCGCACACCCGAGGTATGGCGGGACGCTGCGCATCGACATGCATGCGGCAAGTGTGTCGCTCAATCCCGAGCAGTGGCGCGTTGGCTCGCTGGATGCCGCTGCGGATGAAAAGATGGCGCAACTGGTGTTCGAACGGCTCGTGGCGCTCGATAATTACGGACGGTTTCAGCCGGCGCTTGCTATCGAGTGGTCGCACGACGGTTCGAACAAACGCTGGCGATTTGTGATTCGGGCGGGCGTGAAGTTTTCCGACGGCGCGGCCCTGAGCGCAGAGGACGTGGTTTCGGCGCTCCAGCCGCTGCTTCCGGCAACAGAGCAAATATCTGCGTCGGGCAATGTGGTGGTGATTCAGTCGAGCGTGGCCGTGCCCGATTTGCTCGAGCAGCTTGCTTCGGGGCGCTACCTTGTCTACCGGGTGCTGGCAGGCGGAGCGCTCGCCGGAACAGGGCCGTTTGTACTGGCAGATGCCCCAGTTGGACATCTCTACTTTCGCGCGAACGAAGAAACCTGGTCCGGCCGGCCGTTTCTGGATGGCATTGAGGTGACGCTTGGAGTGCCACCGCTGCGAGCCCTGTTTGATTTGCAGCTCGGAAAAGCGGATTTGATCGAACTATCGCCCGATCTGGTGCCTCGCGCGAGGCAAGCCAATGTGCGGGTCTGGATTTCGGAGCCGCTCACACTGTATGGCTTGCGATTTGACGACGCGCAGAGCGCCGCATCGGATGTTCGCCTGCGCGAAGCTCTTTCTCTCTCGCTCGACCGCGGCAGCATGGCCAACGTGTTGCTGCAGAAGCAAGCCGAACCTGCAGCGGCCCTTTTGCCCGAGTGGCTCTCGGGATATGCTTTCCTCTTCAACGTGGACACCAATCTCGAACGCGCGAAGGAATTGCGCCGCGGACTTACTGCGAATGAAGCTGCCGGCGCGGAGCCGTTGCGCCTGCGCGTCGATCCTGCAGGCGACCTGGCAAAGCTTTTGGGAGAGCGTGTGGCCGTCAATGCGCGGCAGGCATCGATTCTTGTGCAAGTCATCGCCAGGCCCGTTTCGCGCCCGGGCGCGGCGTCGACGGCGCCTTCCGACCCGCCTTCCGGTGTTCACCTTTTCGCATGGCACTACTCATCTCTTTCGCCGCGCGCCGAACTCGATTCCCTGTTTGCGGCATATAATCTGACGGAGGCGCAGGAGGTGAATGCCACGAGCACCGATCACGAACAGCTGTATGCGCGCGAGCGGCGCATTCTGGAAGACCGCCGTGTTTTGCCGCTCATCGTGCAGGCGGAGTCTGTGGGACTCGGGGCTGGCGTGCGCGATTGGATGCCCGCGCGCTGGGGCGAATGGCATCTCGCCGACGTTTGGCTGGAGACCGCGAGCCCTGCTCTGACCGATCCTGCAAGCACCGCAAATCCTGCGGTCCAATCTTCCCCGCAACCGCGGGCCACTGCCCCCGGAGCAAAGCCATGAGCTTTCGCACAAAATTGTTTCTGATTTTTCTGGTGACTGTGCTTGCCTCGGTTTCGCTGGTCGCTTATGGCGTGACGCACTATACGCAGGCCGCATTCGAAGAATCGGACGCTCAGCGCAGCGAGGCGCTCGTTTCGCAGTTCAACAAAGAGTACGCGCAGCGAGGCGACGAGATTACCCGGCAGGTGAAAGACATTACGGATGCCGACGTCACACTGAAAGTAGCCATCGACTTGGCAAGACCCAATCCCGACCTTTCGCTCTATGTGCGGGACGCGGTGGGAGCGGCGCAAGATCATGGGCTGGACTTTGTGGAATTTGTGAACTGGGACGGCACCTTGATCTCTTCCGCGCAGTATCCCGCGCGTGTCGGCTACAAGAATGATTGGGTGACGGCGAACAAGAACTGGAACGACTCGGGATTTTTCCTGCGAAAAGAGGAATTGCCTGACGGCGTGGCGCTTTCGCTGACCGTCGTCCGCGTACTTTCCGGAGGTAACGACAAGAACATGTACGTCGTCGGCGGGCGGCGGCTCGACCAGAATTTTCTGGCTTCCCTGGTCCCTCCCGCGGGGACGCGGGTGCTTCTTTATCGCAATCTGGAGGCGGGCTTTGTGGCCTCGGCGCTGACCGATGTAAATGGGCCGTTCGAACAGGCAGACCGGCTCGAGCCGCTGATTGAGCAGATTCAGAAACAGCCAAGGCCAACCGTGCGGACTATAGATTGGACAGAAAACGCCGGGGACGCGGAGTCCTTTCATGCCATTCCGCTGATGGGCCGGAACAACGAATTGCTCGCGGTGCTGTTGCTCGGAAGTTCGCGCAAGGAACTCGTACTGTTGACCCGCCATATTCTGCAGATTGCGGCGGCGGTTGCCGGTGCGGCCCTTATGATCGGTTTGCTGATCAGTTTGTGGGTATCGGCAAGAATCACGCGGCCGCTCGAAGAACTGGCCGAAGGCGCGCGCGAAGTCGCCTCCGGCCGGTGGGATACCGTCATCGATTTGCGCGGCAAAGATGAGATCGGGCAGCTTGCCTCCGCGTTCAACGAGATGACACAGACCCTCGCGGCGCAGCGCGAGCAGCTTGTGCAGACCGAACGCGTGGCGGCATGGCGCGAACTGGCGCGGCGCCTGGCGCACGAACTGCGCAATCCGCTTTTTCCGCTGCAAATTACCGTCGAAAACTTGCAGAAAGCGCGGCAGTTGGACGCGAAACAATTTCTGGAAGTGTTCAACGAATCCACGGCGACATTGAAAGCGGAGCTCGCGAATCTGAATACGATTGTCGGGCGCTTCAGCGACTTTTCGAAAATGCCCGCGCCGCAGTTCGCCCTCGTCAATGTGAATGAAGCCCTACGCAATGCGGTTCGCTTGTTCGAACCGCAATTCAACGCCGTGGGCAAGCCGCCAGTTATTCCGGAATACTTTCTCACCGAGCCGTTGCCGGAAATCGACGCGGACGCCGATCTGCTGCATCGTGCCTTTCAGAATCTTGTGCTGAACGCGCTGGACGCCATGCCCGCTGGCGGCACGCTTACGATGCGCACCACGGAGCACGAAGGCAACGTTCGCATCGAGGTCTCGGACACGGGGAAAGGTCTCACGCCCGAAGAGTGCTCGCGGCTCTTCACTCCTTACTACACGACAAAGGTCCAGGGAACGGGCCTGGGTCTTGCGATCGTACAATCGGTGATAAGCGATCACCACGGGACCATTTCTGTTTCAAGCGACGAGGGACACGGGACGACGTTTCGCATCGAGCTGCCGCAGCGCCAGTCCGTGCAACGGGTCGCCCCAGCGGAGGAACCAGCCCCGGAGAAAAAACCGCCGCAGAGCTTTACTGTAGCCGCTTCCGACTGACGCGCCGCCGCAAAGGACACCTTTTTGCCACGAAAAGCTCACCTCCTGCTCGTCGATGACGATCCCAATACCCTGGCTTCACTCTCGCGGGCGTTTCGACTCGCCGGCCATGAAGCCACGGTTTGCGACAACGCCCCTCGCGCCCTGGAGCTTCTGCGCACCGAAGCCTTCGACCTGATTCTCTCCGACGTGGTTATGCCCGGGAAAAGTGGCATCGAGTTGCTCGAAGACCTGAAACATGCCGGCGTGAAGACGCCGATCGTCCTTATCTCCGGCCAGGCGAATGTCGAAATGGCGGTGAAAGCCACCAAGCTGGGCGCGCTGGATTTTTTGGAAAAACCGCTCTCGACGGACAAGCTGCTGGTCACGGTGGAAAACGCGCTGCGGCTTGCGCGGCTCGAGGACGAGAACCGCGAGCTGCGACACCGGCTGGGAAAACACGAGCTGGTCGGATCGGGTCCGGCAATGAAGAAGCTACTCGCCCAGATCGATCGAGTCGCCGCCAGCGAAACGCGAGTTTGCATCCTCGGCGAAACGGGAACCGGCAAAGAGCTTGTGGCGCGGGCGATTCATGAGAAATCGCCCCGGCATGAGAACGCATTCATTACCCTGAATTGCGCGGCGGTTCCGGCCGAGCTGATCGAATCGGAACTGTTCGGCCATGAAAAGGGTGCCTTCACGGGCGCCGCAGCTAAACATGTCGGCAAATTCGAACAGGCCGAGGGCGGCACGCTTTTTCTTGACGAAATCGGCGATATGCCTGTTTCCATGCAGGCGAAATTGCTGCGCGTGCTGGAAGAAGGCGAAGTCGAGCGCGTCGGCGGCGACAAGCCGATTCGAGTGAACGTGCGTGTTCTTGTCGCCACGCACCGGAACCTTGAGGACCTGGTGAAGCTGAACACATTTCGCCGCGACCTTTTTCACCGGATTTACGTTTTCCCATTGGTTCTGCCGCCGTTGCGCGAGCGGCCCGATGATTTTGCGGAGCTGGTCTCTCACTTTGCGCGCCAGGTCGCCGCGCAGAATGGCTGGAAAGAGAAGCTCTTTGCGCCGGATGCCATTGCTGAACTCCGCCGCTACGCTTGGCCGGGAAACGTGCGCGAGTTGCGCAATGTTGTGGAGCGACTGGTATTGCTTAGCTCGGAGGATTCCATCGCTGCCGCCGACGTGCGGCTGGTGCTTCCTGCGGAAGACTCCGCTGCCGGTTCCCCAGCTTCTGCCGCAGCCGGAGCTGTCGCGAGCGGAACACTTGCAGAGCGTACGGAAGCATTTGAGAAAGAAGTGCTGCTCGGAGAGATTAGGCGGCACAATTTTCACATGACCAACGTGGCGCGGGCGATGGGTCTTGAGCGCAGCCACCTCTATAAGAAATGCCAGCAACTCGGAATTGATCTGCAGTCGCTGCGCAAGCCCGACTGAGCGCCTCAAGAAGCGCAGCACCGCGCATTTCCCCCCAACGGTTTGCCTTTTGCGCTCCTGCGCCCCGAGTCCATCCGGCAGCAATAATTCCCGTAAGGTATTGAAAACAGACCGAATATAGTTCTTGACAGAAATAGCGATAAATAATATCGTATTTGCAGATTGCAATAAGTGGGTTCTTCGATGACTCTCGGCAACAAACTCCGTTCTCTCCGCTCCGTGGAAGGTTCCCTGCGCGGCCTGGGGCGTCCGATGACGCAACAGGAGCTGGCGAAGGCCATGAAGAAGGAAGTAGGCCGCGGCCTTAGCCAGGCCTACCTCTCGCAAATCGAGAGCGGCACACGGCCGCATCTCACGCATGGCACGCGCACGCTGCTGGCGCGCTTCTTCCGCGTCTATCCAGGTTTTCTGGTGGACGACCCGGAAGGCTACACGCCGGAGTTGCAGTCCGCGCTCCGTGCTGTGGACGCCAAGATCGACTCGTGGCTCTATGCCGGCGCCGAACAATTTGCCGCCGATCCGGAACTGCGCCGCGGTCTTTTGGCCATCGCCGGACATGAGGATTCGCGCCAGGCGCTTTTGCTCCTTGCGGAGATTCTTCGCACGCCAGGTTTGGCGGATCGCCTGGGAGAAGTTTTGCATTCAGGCAAGCATCAAGCGAGTGGACATCCACCGCCTGCGAGTTCACTGAACAACTGAGGTAGAGGGTCCGCGTCTCGAATTCCAGTCTGCGCAGCGGGGTGCTGCGTTTCGGGGTGACTTATGACCTGGTCCGATTTTTATCTGCTTTGTTTCCTGGTGGGCTTCTCGCTGAGCGTTCTTTCGTTTCTTGCGGGCGCGGTCCACATCCATCTGCCGTTCAAGATCCACCTGCCGTTCCACAGCGCGCACCATGGCGGAGCTGGCGCTTCTCACGGCAGCCTAAAAGCCAGCACGCACATCTCCTGGTTCAACGCCTCGTCGGCCATGGCTTTTCTGGCGTGGTTCGGCGGAACTGGCTATCTGCTTGCGCGTCATTCGCACTTGCTAGCGGTGGTCAGCTTGGCGATTGCCACGCTTGTCGGCTTGGCCGCTGGATGGGTGGTGTTTCGCTTCATGGTGAAACTGGTGAGTTCGACCGACACGCCCATGAAAAGTGAAGACTACCGGATCGAGGGTGTGGTGGGAACCGTCAACATGCCCATCCGCGAAAGCGGCACCGGCGAAATTATTTTCTCGATGGCGGGAGTTCGTCGATGTTCAGGTGCGCGTTCTGATGATGGCAAGGCGATCGAGAAAGGCACCGAGGTGGTCATCGAGCGCTACGAGAAGGGAATTGCCTACGTAAAGCGATGGGAAGAATTCACGAGGTAAAAGTTTTCACGGACTGGCATTCAGTACGAGCAGTCCGGAGCGGTCGGAGGAAAAGGAGGCTTTATGTTCGGGTTGCCAAACGAAGTGGTGGTCATCGCCGGGCTTCTCGTTCTTGGGCTATTGATGATCATGATCGTGATTGCCCGCATGTACAGAAAAGTTGGGCCCAATGAGGCTTTGATCCGGTACGGAATGGGAGGCACCGAGGTGTATTCCGGAAGAGGAGCCCTGATCTTCCCGATGGTGCAAACTTCCCGCGAACTCTCTTTGGAGCTGATGTCTTTCGACGTCGCCCCGCAGCAAAATCTGTATACCAGGCAGGGCGTCGCCGTAACTGTCGAAGCCGTCGCACAAATCAAGGTGAAGAACGACAAGGAGTCGATTCTCACCTCCGCCGAGCAATTTCTCACCAAGCGTCCGGAACAGCGTGAAGCGCTGATCCGCCTCGTGATGGAAGGCCATCTTCGCGGCATCATTGGCCAGCTCACTGTCGAACAAATCGTCAAGGAGCCGGAAATGGTCGGCGACCGCATGCGCTCCACTTGCGCGGATGACTTGAGCAAGATGGGACTCGACGTGGTGAGCTTCACCATTAAGGAAGTCCGCGACAAAAGCGATTACATCACCAACATGGGCCGTCCCGACGTCGCGCGTATCAAGCGCGATGCGGAAGTAGCCGCCGCCGAAGCCGATCGCGATATCGCCATCAAGCGCGCGGAAGCAACACGCGCCGCGGCCGTTGCGAAGGCCCAGGCCGATCAGGAACGCGTGGCCGCCGAAACGGCTTCTCTTGCAAAGCAAGCCGAAGCCGAACGCGACCTCGACATCAAAAGAGCCAGCTACCTCGAGATGACCAAGAAAGCCCAGGCTACCGCCGATAAAGCGTACGAAATCGAGACCAACGTGATGCAACAGCAGGTGGTTACCGAGGGCGTGCGCGTGCAGCAGGTGGAGAGGGAGTCTCAAGTGAAGGTGCAGGAGGCGGAAATCGCGCGCCGCGAACGCGAACTCATTGCCACCGTGCTCAAGCCGGCGGAAATCGAGCGTCAGCGCATCGAAGCTCTTGCGAACGCGGAACGCCAGCGCCTGATGAGCGAAGCCGAAGGCCGCGCCTCTGCCATTCGGGCGCAGGGCGAAGCCGAAGCCGAGATCATCTTCAAGAAGGGCGAAGCCGAAGCCAAGGCCATGAACGTCAAGGCGGAAGCCTTCCAGGAGTACAACCAGGCCGCCCTGGTCGACAAACTCATCAGCAGCCTGCCGGAAGTTGTGCGCGCTCTAGCGGAGCCGCTCAGCAAAGTGGACAAAGTCACCATCGTCTCGACAGGAAATGGTGACGCCGCCGGCGCTTACAAACTCACCGGCGACATCACGAAGATTGCCGCGCAAGTGCCGGCGCTCTTCGAAGCGCTCTCTGGCATGCAAGTGTCGGATCTGCTCAGCAAGGTGCGTTTGATCGGCGATAAAGCGCCGAAACCAGAAAAGCCTGCAGCGCCCGCTTCCAAGGCGTAGACCGTAACGTTTGCTTCCGTCCCGGCAGGCCAGCGGGCTTGCCGGGACGCTCGATGGAGGTTGGGGGACCGCCATGACGTGGAAAGACGAACTCCTGGTGTTATGGATCTTCTGCTCCGTGGTGATTGCGTTTGCCGCTCGGCACTTTCTTGGAGGAGCGGTCTATCTGGTAAAGCAGTTGGCGGTGTCCAGCCTTGCCTACCTGCCCGGCCTTCTGCATTTGCTCGCCGGACACTTGCGTTAGCCTGGGTCTTTTTTTGCATCAGGCTCTGTGGCAGGTTTTTGTATGGAGTTTCTTGTTCTGCATCTGGCAGTAATCTTTTTCGGCCGTTTGAAAGGAGAAATGTCATGGGACTTTTAGAAAGAGTGAGCACGTTAATCCGGGCCAATCTGAACGACATGATCGATCGTGCGGAAGACCCGGAGAAAATGATCAAACAAGTGATGATGGACATGGAGAATCAGTATCTCCAGGTCAAAACGCAGGTCGCTGTTTCGATCGCCGACCAGCACATGCTCGAAAAGAAGCTTCGTGAAAACGAGGATTCGGGAAAGGATTGGATGCGCAAGGCGGAAATTGCCGTCGATAAAGCACAGGACGATCTGGCTCGCGCTGCGCTGGATCGTTTCCACACCGCGCAGCGGCTGGCGTTGAGCTACAAGGAGCAGGTCGATGACCAGAGAGCGCAGGTCGACGCTCTCAAGAGCGCGCTGCAGAAGCTCGAGCAGAAACTCGATGAAGCGAAATCCAAGCGCGATTTGCTGCTGGCGCGCCATCGCCGCAGCGTGGCTCTTGGCAAAGCGGCACGCGCGGGAACAGCTCTCGGCGACAATTCGAAGAGCGCCACCTTTGATCGGCTGAAAGACCGCGTGCATCTCACCGAAGCCATCGCGACCGCGGAGGTCGAATTGATCTCCGATGACATGGGTGAAAAACTCATCCGCCTCGACCGCGACAACGAGGTCGAGCGCTTGCTCAACGATCTGAAGTCACGCCGCGGCCTGCCGGGTTGACGCCCTGGAGAAATATTTGAAAGGGCTTCTAGTGTGGGACCAGGATCTCCATCGCGATGAAGGCCGCGTTGATTCCTGCTGAGATAAGGAACGCCTGCATCCGCCCAATACCGTCGATTTCTTCAAACACAAGCATGAGAACGGCGGTCCAGGCGATTCCGACCGCAAAGACGCCCACGACCGGGATCAGAATCAGGACGTTTACAAACCAGCCCAGAAACAGCGGGCGCATCACGCCGGCAAGAGTCCCGGTGGCGCCTAAAAAGATTTTTGCGATAGCGTGACAAAGGCCAATCTGGACGACGGCGATGATGGCCATGTAAGTCCAAAAGAAGACTAGGCCCAACAGCAGCCCCCAGAAGATCGTGCCGGTAGTTCTTCCTTCGTGTGCCAGCATGCCAGGGAGCGCGGTCACAAGGAAAATCAGGGCCGCGCTCACGGCGCTAAGGGCGGCACCGTAAACCAGGGCGTTTGGGTCCCGCGATGCCCTGCGGATGGCCATATCATCCCAGCGTACAATGTTGAAAGCCATGCGGATGTAGTAGAAGGGCCTTAATTCCGAGGGAGGCGGCGCGACCTCCTCCAGCGTCATGAATGGGGAAAGCCCCGAGCACTCGTGGGAAACGCCGTAGTCAATCCCGCAGACTCTGCAACGCAAGGGTGTGCCTCCGGGAAGAATCGTTTGCAGACTTTATTATGCCTGCCGCGTCTACACCTTAAGGAAACATCCGCTCCGATAGGTTCGTATAGGTGATGTGTGCCCTAAAGTGCGAGAATGTTGCCAATGAATCCTTGGTTGATTGCCGGGCCGCCTGCTTTGGCAGCCGCAGCTACTGGTCTTGTGGCTTACGCAGCGGTCTATCCCCGCTCGCAGCTCTTCGGCGCGACCGTTTGCCGCACGAATTCGCCGCGCAAGCTGGCTCTCACTTTTGACGATGGGCCGAATCCCGCAATCACCCCGAAACTTCTCGATCTACTCGACCGGTATAAAGCGCGCGCGACTTTTTTCGTCATCGGAAAACACGCCCGCGAATGCCCCGACCTTCTGAAGGAAACGGCTGCACGGGGCCACCTTATCGGCAACCACACGGACGCGCATCCCAATCTTTTTTGGCTCAAGCCCGATCAGATCACGGTTGAGCTGCGCTGTTGCAATTTTTCGATCGTTGCGGCCACCGGGGCGCCGTCCCGCTGGTTTCGGCCTCCCTTTGGATTTCGAAACCCGTGGGTTGTTTCCACCGCTCGGGAACTGAAGCAGCGGGTTGTGATGTGGACCCTGATTCCCGGCGATTGGCGCGCCACGTCCTCGGAATGGCTTATCCCGCGAATGGGGCCGATTGCAGAGCGTGCGCAGCGCAATCTGAAGGCGGCAGGCACGACAAATGCGGCGGCGTCTACGGGAGATATCCTCTGCCTGCATGACGGCTCCCACCGCCAGCTGAATGCCGACCGTTTACCTACCTTGGCCGCACTCGAACATTGGTTGCCGCGCTGGCGTGACCTCGGCCTGGAATTTGTTACAATCGATGACGCGGTGAGTGCACCCGCCACCTAACCATGGACGAACGCGCCTTCTACACGGAAAAAGAAGAAACCAGGAAGATCAAGCTCGTCTGTCCGAGCTGCCGCGGCGAATTCGAATTTCCCGTTCGCTGGAAGGTTTCCCGGAAGAAGAGGGAATTGCCGCGCGGCGCCGGCGAAGAAGACCGCAGAAAGTTTGCCAAGGCGACTTCTTTTATGGTGCGGCTCGACGATCTGGTGGCTTGCTTCAAATGCCGCAAACGATTTGAGCTTACGGGTCAATCCACAGTGCTCATCAGCGATAATCTCGGCGACCCCACCGCTGATCCTGAAAATTTCGGCAACCGCTGATTTTTTCGTGAATCCCTGGCAACGACTGTCGGTCATCCGACATTTAAATCTCCGGGTACAATTCAAAAAAAGCGGCGACAGATTCATGGAATGTCGCTTCGATCTCCTCTTTGCTGCCTGAAATCAAGTGCATGGATATGCGCGCCGTCCGTCCATTTTTCAGAACAACTGTAGCGTCTTTCACTTCGCCGAGTTCTTCCTCGGGCAGCAACCGCATTGCGTAGATCAGCGCCAGCTTCGCCATAGATCCTTCCCTCTTTCTGAGCGGCTTCTTCAGTTGACAGAGGCTACTCAGTTTTCGCCCGCGGCGTCAACCGAAGATCGTTTTTCGTTTGTGAGGGGGAACTGGGGGCTATGACGGGAAAAAACTGGAATGGCGCTGTGCCGCGCCCTTGGTGGAGCATTGCTTTCCGGTGGTCGCGGGATTCGGCGAAACCTGCCGGGAGATGCTGGCAGTTGTCGGTGAATTTCGGCCATTCGGGTTGCTGCTGTCTGGTCCGGGCCTGAACGGAACCGTTGAGGCGTCCCTCCAGGTATGAGTCAAGAGCTTTATTTACAATGAGTTGGGTTGCGAGCATCCGGGACTCGGACAGCATTCTGTGGGGGCTAGACCTGCGCGAGGAAGGGCAGAGGTCTTGCACATATCACGTCTTCCGGCCCCAAACTCCCATCTGGAGGCTTCGATGCGACCCGGATCCATCGTCTCTTTTTGCCCGGCCGTACTGCTCCTGCTGCTTTCCTCGTCCCGCCCGGCTTTTGCTCTAGAGCGAGACGGACTTTTCCTTCTACCGGAGCAGAGCGACGCGGTGCAGGCACAGTCTCCGGAATTCCGTCCGCTTCCCCCTCAGTTCACGGATGCGCAAACCCGGGCACTCAAAGATCTCCCACCCGCGGCGCTCCCCATCCCGCCGCACACTCCCCACAAGCCGTTTGGCTTTTATCGAGGGGCCTACAACCGCCCGCTAACGCCCCGTGAAGTTTCGTTCCGGGAATCTGTTTCCGATCTGGCTGCTCGTCACAGGCAATTCGTACATGTCCGGCTCGTGGATGGAAGGGTGTTTACGGGCACGATCTATTTCACGAGCGCCGAGGCATTTCTCATACAGACGGATCTATCCCGTTGCCACTTGGTTCACTACCGTCAACTGGCAGAGCCACCGCGGCCCGTTCTGGCGCTTGGGACAAAATCTATTCGTGGTTTGGAAATCGGCGGCATGGTCGTCGTTTGCATCGCGATCCTTCCCGTGGCGTTGGTCGTCTATCCGCTGATCGCGGCGGGGGTAATCCAGGACTGACGCTGGTCAGGCCTTCCCCGTAGGCTATTCCATTTAAGGCCTTCGACTGAAGACTCTGGCGATATACTCAGACATCCAGTACCTATCTCGGAGCATCGCACCAAGCATCACGGAGGGATGTCATGAGGAAATCGCCCCGCCGAAGTTTTTCTTCCTACTGCATTCACGTCGCCGTCTTACTATTTTTGCTTCCGCAGCTTGGCGGCGCGCAAGAGCCGCCTGGTCCGCAGGCTTCGCCGCCACCGCCTGCAACTCCCGTGCAGTCGGCTGCACAGCCGCCGGTGTCCCCGCAGCTGATCCGCATCCCCGCGGGTACGCATGTGGCTGTCGTACTCGAAAATGGCATCTCCACGGGCAGCGCGAAGGCCGGCGATTCCGTTTATTTTCACACCTCCTTTCCGATCACGCAGGACAACCACATCGTTATCCCCGTCGGTTCCTATCTGCGGGGTGAGCTGATCGAATCCAAGCGGCCGGGCAAGGTCAAGGGTCGCGGAGAATTTCGCATGCGCTTGGATACGCTGATTTTTCCGAATGGCTACACCGTGGATCTGAATGCCACGCCGCGCAGCGCGGATACCGGGGGAAAAGAGACCATGGACTCCGAAGGAAAGGTCACGAGCGCCGGGGGCAAAGGGCAAGACGTAAAAACCGTCGCCGAAACGACAGCGACGGGCGCAGGGATCGGCGCTATCGCCGACGGGCCGAAGGGTCTCGGCATCGGCGCGGGTATCGGAGCCGTCGCGGGACTCGGCGCGGTTCTCCTGACGCGAGGTCCGGAAGCGCGTCTGCCACGCGGCTCGGCGCTCGACGTGGTTCTTGAACACGAGCTAACCTTGGATCGGAGTCAGATTCGGTACAGTGACACCGGGCGGGCCATGCCTATCACACCGCCTCCCGCCTCGCAGCAATAGCAAGTGCCACCCAGCCGAAATTCAAAAGCATCTTGAACTATTGTGAGGCACGCTTGAATTCTCTCGCCGTGATCGGCAATCCATCTTCGGGAATTCTAGGCGGGCGCTCTGTGCGCGGAGGCGGACTGAAAGCGCATAGGGCTGAAGCGGTCCCAATCCACGCTGGCGCGTTGTTGCGTCACCCATTCGCGCACGAGCTGCGCCGTGATGGGTGTTAGGAGTATCCCGCCGCGAAAATGCCCTGTCGCAATCAACAAACCGTCGAGCTCTGTTGGTCCGAGAATCGGCAAATGATCGGGGGAATCTGGCCGGAGGCCGGCCCAAGTTTCTTCGACGCGAGCGTTCGCTAGGCCTGGCGACAACTCGAGCGTTCCGGCAAGAATTTTTTCGAGGCCCCCGGCGGTCAATCCTTTTTCGAAACCGGTGTACTCCACGGTTGCGCCGGCAAGAATTCTTCCGTCATTCCGCGGAACAAGATAAATTTTCTCTGACCAGAGGACCTTCTCGATGTTCAAATCATCCGCGCGAAGAGCAATCATTTGACCCTTCGCTGGCCGTACCGGCGCATACGCCGCTACGCCTTCGATGTTTGCGGAAAAACAGCCAGCGGCGATGATCGTCCACTCTGCCTCGATCTTTTCATTATTCAATTTCAGGCCCACGCATCGACCGCCTGCACGAGAGATGCCTTCCACCCCGCATCCGGCAAAAAACTGCACGCCAGTTCGCAGCGCTGCCTCGAGGACGGCTTGTGTTAGAGCACGATTATCGACGGAGGCTTCCTCCGGGCGCAGCACGGCTGCTTCGAGCTCCTCGCTGAGCGCCGGTTCCAGTTTGCGGGCGTCCTCGGCACGGAGCGGCTCCGCTTTCAGCCCCAGTCCGTGATGCAGAGCGATCACGGTGCTGAGCTCCCGCGCATCCGGCGTGAAAATCGCTTGCAGCGTGCCCTTCGGGCGGTAACCCACGTTTTGGCCCGAAATTTCTTCCACCATGCGCACGAATTCCGGATAAATCGCCATACTGGCCTTGGCCAGCGGCACGAGCGAAATCATGGCCGCACTTTCCGGTGCCGGGGAGAGAATTCCCGCTCCCGCCCAGGAGGCTTCCTGTCCGGGTTCCTGGCGGTCGAACAATCCGATGCGCAGGCCGGCGCGCGCGAGTTCGAGCGCAATGGATCCGCCGATCAATCCTCCGCCCGCGATGGCCACATCAAACTTCTTCATGCGGCCATCTTAACGCATCTGTGTGCCGGGTTCATGTTGAGACCAACCTCCCATCCATCCTCGACACTGTCAGCCGGTTTGATGTGGTTTTTTGCTTATCGAGGGGCATGCATCTTCTAAGAGCCGGAGAGACGAGGCTGATCGGGACTACTTCGATCCGACCAGCTCTTCGGACAAAACCTCAGCCTTTTTCGCCAAATCGCGAGCCCGCACCCAGTCGCCCGCCCGGCCGGCTTCTTGCGCATCCGAAATAAAGCTGCGCACTTTCGAAGCAAGGTCGGATTGCGCGGCGTTCAGCGATTTCCCGGCAGTCGCAGCAAGGTTATGTTCGGCCGCCGTCAAACTCTGATCCGTTTCGCGTCGCAACGAGGCCGATTCCTGCGTCGACAATTCGGGAACAATTTGCGGAGTATTAGGCTTTCCCGCCGGCGCACTTGGATTCGCAGGCGGCGCAAGGCTGCGCGGCCTCACGGGAGCGGGGGGAGTTCGCGTGACCAGCGGCGCGGGTGGAGGCGGGGTTTCCCGTCCAAGATCGGGCGGAGGGACTTCGATGACTGCTCTTGGCGAAGGTTGTTGCGGCAGGATCGGACGCACGAGCACTGCGGTGCTCCACGGGATGGAAGGCTTTTTTCGAGCGGCACAGCCGCCCAGCAAAATTGCCGAGAAACCCAGCACGCCAAGGATGGCTCGGAAACTATTTCGCTTCACGGCAAACTGGGGTTGAGCCGAGGTTTCCGTCATGTTCAATAGGGGCTGCAAAGCACTCCGCATCAGGCCGCGAGCGGCAGCTCGATTCGAAACGTCGTACCTTTGCCGACTTCGGTCGTAAAGTCTATCGAACCGTTGAGAAGCTGCACAATGCGAAACGTGCTGGCCAGCCCGATGCCGCTTCCGCCCGGACGTGTGGTGAAAAAGAGCTGGAAAATTTTCTGGCGGTGCTCGGGCGGAATCCCTTTCCCGGTGTCGGCAATGCTGATTTCAGCCATTTCACCGCGGCGGCTCAGCACCAGCCGCAATTGTCCGCCGCTCGGCATGGATTCCCCGGCGTTCAGCACAAGATTCAGCACGGCCTGCTTGAGCAATGCGCGATCGACGTACACTTCGGGCACATCGATCGGCAAAAGCTGTGCTACCTGAATGTTGGCTTTTTGCATTTGCGGCTGCGCTATTTCGAGAACCTCCCTGAGTAATTCCGCAAGCTGAGTGGGTTCGAGCCGCACGTCCATGGGGCGCGTAAAATCGAGAAAGCGCTTGACGACGGCATCGAGTCGGTCGATCTCCTTGTCCAGTACCTGCACGGCTTGTTTCGAGCTGCTGTCCGAATCCGGCGGCAGGGACTCCTTCAGATTCTCCAGCCACAGCCGCATGGAGTTGAGAGGATTCTTGACTTCATGCGCGACTCCTGCGGTGATGCGTCCGAGAGCGGCCAGCCGCTCGCTCACTTGCAGCTGCGTGTTGATGCTCTCGATCGAATCGAGATCGCGCAACGTCAGCAGCGCGCCCATCCGTTCGCCATCCTCTTGAATCGCCTGCACGGTTACGCTGACGCGTTTCCCCCCCTCTGTCGTCTTCAAGTCTATTTCGGCGGCGACCTCCCGCAATTCGTCGCCTTCAAGGTTCAACGCGTCCCGCAGCGGGTGGCCGGCCGGGAATATTTCGGTCACGCGCCTGCCAAGAAACTGGCCCGCTGGCGCGCCGAGGAATTTTTCGGCGGCAGGGCTGACCATCACCGCGCGCGCGTCTCGCGTAAAAAGCAGCAAGCCGTCTTCGAGACCAGCCATGACGGAGTTCATGTTTTCGCGCATGGTGCTGAAAATTTCGTGCACGCCGCGGAGTTGCTGGCCAACCTGCGTAATCTTTCGGCTGACTTGGCCCAGTTCATCGCTGCTTCCGACAAATCCCCGCACCTCCGGTATGGGCGCGTCGTACAGTCCGGCGGAGATGCGATCCAATTGCTCGGAGATGCGAGCCAGTGGCGCCAGCGCTGCCCGGCTGACCACGGCCGCGAGAACAGTGGAAATCACCAGGGCCAGCAGGCCGATCGTGCCGAGTTGCCTGACAATCGGCAAAATCTCCATCTGCAGCAAGAACCCTGTAGAAACTGCCACTCGCACTTCGTAAGGTTCGCCGCCGACAACGCTGAATTGATATTGGTATTCGTAAATTCCCGGAGTCCCGGCAAGAACCTTCAATTGATGCAAAATACCCCGCTGCGTGAGTTGCGAAAGTGGGAGCCGGCGCATGGCAAATTTTCCGACTATGGATTTGTCCGGGGCTGACGCCAGAACCTTCCCCTCGTGATCGGTGATCGAAACTTCATAAATGCCAGATGAGACAATTTCTGCCTGCAGCTGAGTCTGCAACCCTTGGCTTGCGCCGAGCGCATAAGCTACATAGTCGCGAATGTCCTCAGGCGCGTTTGACTCCGGCCGCCATCCCTGCGCCTTCGCTTCATCCACCGCTTCCGCTACCTGGTAAAAGGTGCTTTTTGCGATCTCGGTTGCCTTTCTTTCGCTCTGATCCAGAACTTGCTGCAGGACTAGCGCGAAGTAGACGCCAGAGACGGCCGCGACCACGAGCAGCACGAGACCCGACATCACCAGCGTGAGCTTTGTTCGCAGCCGTAGCTGCATCGCGGATTCCTACTCTGCCTCGGCGCGTTCGCCGCCGTATTCTTTTAGCTTATTGTGAAGAGTCTTGAGGCTGATAGCGAGCAATTCGGCGGCGCGCGTTTTGTTGTTTCCCGTGGCGTTCAGAGTTTGCAGGATGAGCTCTCGCTCCATCGCGTCGACGGTTGTCCCAACCGGAAACTTGATCGAAGACAGATCGCTGGGGTTCTTCGCGGAGGTCTTGCCAAACTCCCCGGGCAGACATGCTCGGGTGATCAGTTCTTTCTCGCACATGATCGCGGCGCGCTCGAGGATGTTCCGCAGCTCTCGAATATTTCCCGGCCAGGTGTGGCTCATGAAGATATCCAGCACTTCGGCGCCGATGCCCCGCACATGTTTCCCATGCTTGGTGTTCACGTCCCGCAAAATGTGCTCGACCAGCAGCGGAATATCGTCCTTATGTTCGCGCAGCGGCGGCAGATTGATATGGAATACATTCAGGCGAAAATACAAGTCCTGGCGCAGCTCGCCGCCGGACACGGCTTTCTCGGGATCCTTGTTTGTCGCCGCCAGCACGCGCACATCCACGGGCGTCTCGCTCTTGCTTCCCAGCCGACGCACTTTGCGGTCTTCGAGCACGCGCAGAAGTTTTGCTTGTGTCGGAGCGGGCATCTCTCCGATTTCGTCGAGCAGCAAGGTACCGGCATCCGCAAGTTCAAAGCAACCGATGCGCCGCTCGGCCGCGCCCGTGAACGCGCCCCTTTCGTGGCCGAAAATCTCGCTCTCCATGAGTGTTTCGGGGATGGCGGAGCAGTTGATAGGGACAAACGGTCCGTTGGCGCGCGGGGAAAGTTTGTGAATGGTCCGCGCGACAATCTCTTTACCGGAACCTGTCTCTCCCGTGATGAGCACGGACGCCGAGCTAGGCGCAGCCATCTCTACAATGCGCATGACTTCCTGCATCGGCTTCGAGGCGCCCACCAACTCGCCCAGCCGACCGGCCTCGCGCAACTGGCGTTGCAGTACGACGAGCTGTCGCGCATCGCGAGCCTTGCTCAGCGCGCGGTCCAGCAACGCCCTCAGCACGGGCCCCTTCAGCGGTTTTTCGATGTACCAGAACGCTCCGGACTCGATGGCCGCCACGGCGCGTTCTTCGCTTCCTTTTCCGGTGATGATTACGGCGGGAACATCCAGCAGCTCGGGGCCGAGCTGTTTGAGCAGGTCCAGGCCGTTCATGCCGGGCAACTCGACGTCGGCGATCAACGTGTCCGGTTGATAGCTTCCGAATTTTGCGAGCGCCTCTTCCGCCGTAGCCACGCCAAGGACATCAAAGCCCCATCTTTGCAGCAGCTGCTCGTAGCCTTTGCGCGCATTGTCTTCGTCCTCGACAATCAGCACACGGTCCTTGCGCTCGAGCGGCTCCATCGCGCGCACTGCACTCCTTGCCTCATCCCCCATGCGGTCACGCCTCTCCCACGCTGTATCTCTAATTTTCGCAGATTCTGGTGCAGGCTGGACACTTCGACTGTAACAAGCTCCCGGCACGCTTGCCAAGCGTATGCTGCCTCTGCGCTCGGCTTGCGCCAGCGCAAATCCATAGGCGGGCAAGTACCAAAAACACAAAGCCGGCGCAGCCTCCCCGCTGCGCCGGCTCATCCCCGGCATCGAACAAATCTGTCACTCATTGCTGATCGAAGCCGCAGTCTCTTTCTCCTGGCTTCGAATTTTCGCGCTTGGACCAGTGACGCCCTACTCTTTCACCAGATAGAGCGCTCGTTCCAGCTCCAATTCGAGCTTCGCGCCTTTCTGCAGATCCAACTCGTGCCCTCGGCCTGATTCGACCAGATACGCCGTAAGCGCTCCGATGGCCGCTCCCTCCGCGGCTTCCTTCTTGTCCTTGTCTTTGACCCCCTTCACCGCGCCCAGCGCCGCCCCCGCAGCGGCGGCTTCGGCCGCGTCCTGCTGCGAACTGCTCCTTCCCTCGATCAGGCCTTCCTGCCCCGGTTTGCTTTTGACGCTGTGTTCCCCGGGCACGCTTACGACTTCCGCAACGATCGGCAAACGCCCAAACTTGGTATGAATCTCGTCAAACGTCAGCCAGATTCGCGCGCGCCCCGTCGTGCCCGCCGATTCCACATGGCTCACATGCCCTTCGATTTCCGCTCCGGACGGCAGGTAGATGCCGCTGCCTGCCTCCAGCGGTTCGAGCGTTTTCACCTTGAACTTTGCTCTTTCCGGCGTGCCCTTGGTGCCGAGGTCCTCTTCAAGTGCCACGAGAAACCTTGTTCCTGGCACAACGCCGTAGGTCTCCAGGGGCAAGCCGTGCCGCTTGCCGTCCGCAGCCTTCAGGGGCTGGTCTTCCGGGGCCCCGATTTTGTCCTCGGAGACAATCGGTTTCTCTTGAGAGGGCAGTGATCTTTGATCTCCCGAAGATTCTTGAGCCGCGCATGCCATGCCGTACCCTAGAAAAATGGCCAGGACCGCCATCCCCGATAAAAGTCGCCCCACATTTCTTGCCCTCATGATTGCCTCCGAGATTCGCACCGAACCAATCCAGTCTGCAGGCCATTTGCCATCGTAGTTTTCCAAGGCTCCCGTAAGTGGCTGAAAGAGAAGGCAGTTGAGGGCGAGGCACGGCAACTAGCGGCAGGGAACCGGCGGAATGTCAGGAATTTGCGTCAGGGCGATGCAAGGTAAGGCCGACAGTCGAGGGGTAAGCATGCGCGCCCGAGAAGCGCCTCTTGGAAACTCTAGTGGGAGAGAAACCGACGAATCCGCCGCAAAACCAGCCCGTACATTGCAGGCGTCACTCGCCCGGTTTGCGTGTTCTGTTGGCTGGGGTGATAAACGCCGAAGAGGTGCGCATTATCGCCCGGCAATTCTGCTTCTGCTCCGTGCGCAAAGTGGAAGGCTGCTCTGGACGTCACGGAACCACGCTGCTTTAGAATTTCCAGGTACGCATCCCAGGCAATTTTTCCGAGCGCCAATACGGCACGGGGCTGCAAAATCTCCAGCTCACGCACCAAATAACCTCGGCAATTTGCTATCTCTGAGGGGAGGGGTTTGTTTCCGGGAGGCGCGCAGCGAATCGTTGCCGCGATATAAGCATTCTTCAGTTGCAAGCCATCGTCGCTCCTCACGGAAGTGGGCTGGTTGGCAAAGCCCACTTTGTGGAGAGCCGCATAGAGAAAATCTCCCGAGCGATCTCCTGTGAAAACGCGCCCTGTTCGATTCGCCCCGTGCGCGGCAGGGGCCAGCCCCAGAATCAGCAATTGTGCGCGCGCGTCGCCGAACCCTGGAACCGGCTTGCCCCAGTACGTCCAATCCCGGAACGCGCGGCGTTTTTCTCGCGCCACTTTTTCGCGGTACTCGACCAGGCGCGGGCACTTGCGGCAGGCCACAATTTCCTCATTCAGAATCTTGAGCAGCGTGCTTTTTTCGGCCATGGTCAAAAGTAAATAATCGAAGGAAATCTGCTAAGAAGGTTTGCGCGCCATCAGGCGGTTCAGTTCCGTATAAGGAATCGTGACCTGTAGCAGCGAATCGTACGATCCGTGGGCCAGCCAATCCTTGGCGACGCGCTGAAACGCTCCCATTGCCGCCCGCATCGCCGAGGACCCCGCGCTCACACGAGCCACGCCCATTCTTTCCAGCTCGTCCAGCGAAGGGCAACCCTGTCCGGCCAGAATGTTCAAAGGAGCATCCACAGCCTTGACCAGTCCTGCGATGATTTCGCGATCGCTCACACCGGGCACGAAGAGACAATCCGCCCCGGCGTCGCGATACGCGCGCAACCGCTCGACCGTCCGCTCAAATCGCGTGGCTGCGGCCCCAATCGGCATCAAATAGATGTCCGTGCGCGCGTTGATCACGACAGGGACACCCAGAGCCGCCGCCGTTTCTCGAATCGCGCGAATCTTCTTCACTTGCAGTCCCAACTCGACATGCGAGCTTTCGTCATCTCCGATTACGTCCTCGAAATTCAGTCCCACAGCGCCCGCGGTGATCATCGCTTTTGTGAAGTCGGCGATCTCTTCCGGCGTCTTCCCGTAACCGGACTCCAAGTCGGCGGTTGCAGGTAGGTGCACCGCTCGCGTAATCCGCGCCACAGCATCCAACATCTCGCCGCGAGAAATACGCTGGCCGTCAGGATATCCGAGCGAAAATGCCACCGCCGCGCTACTTGTCGCGATTGCCGGATGGCCGACTTGCTCCAGAATTCGTGCGGTGACTGCGTCCCACGCATTCGGCAGGGCCAGAATTCGCGGGCCGTGATGCAGCTTTCTCAGCTTTTCGGCCTTTTCCGCTTTCGTCTTGATGTCCATCGCAATTCCTCCGAGGAATAATACGAGCTCTCTTCTTCATCTAGAGGTTAGGGATTCTGCCTTCAGGACAAAACATCCAATTTGGAAAGCCATTTGCCATGGTGAGGAAACGCCAGGCCTTCTGAGGGTTTCAAAGTGTGTGTTTTATCGCGGCTCGAGCGCACCAGCCGGCACCACAGCCTGATTTTGTTCCTCGTCCTTCGCTCCAAAAGAGAAGGGTGGGTATCCCGTCCATCCATCCTCTTTAGCCGCTTTTGCATAGACCCGCTTGCTCTTGATCATTGCTGGTCCCCTTGCCTGTCCTCGCGCGTGGCCTTAGCGCTTTACAAACGCCAGGCGCGCGCCCAGCGCCATGAGCAGCCCGCCCGTTGCTGCTTCGATACCCCGTCGCACTCCGCCGCGCGTCAGGGTGGCATTCAGTTTATGCAAGGCCGCGCTGTAAATCGTCAGCCAGATAAGCCCCATCGCGACGTGCAAGCTCGCAAGCAGGAGAGAGACGCGCAGAACGGGATCGCCCGGCGCAATAAATTGCGGCAAGAAGGTAAGATAAAACAAGGCCACCTTCGGATTCAGCAGATTTGTGAACAGCCCCTCCAGGTAGCTTCCTCTCCACCCGGCGCCTGCTTTTGCCGGACCCTCTGCAAGATCCAAGCTCGCGGGGGAAGACTTTCGCCAGGCACGCAGCAAGGCGCGCACTCCGAGATAGAACAAATATGCGGCGCCGGCCCACTTCACAATTTCAAACGCGCGGGCCGACTCCGCCAAAATCGCCGAAAGCCCGAGTGCGGACGCCGTTGCATGCACGAACAATCCCGAGCAGATTCCCGCAATCGTGGCGAACGATCCTTTCCGGCCTCGTGTAAACACATTCTTAGCCACCAGCGCCATGTCTGCGCCCGGCGTGATGGTCAGTACGGCGGCTATTCCCGCGAACGCCAAATACCTCGCGTCCATTTTCTTTCGCCTCGCAAAGTCTTGTCCTCAAGAGTCCGCTTCACTTTAAAAGCGCGAGCACCTCGTCATGAATTTTCCCGTTCGTGCTGACGAGACTTCCACTATAGATCGTTCGCTTTCCTGTCAAATCCGTCGACCGGCCGCCGGCCTCTTCCACGATCAGTGCCGCGGGCGCCAGGTCCCAGGGCTTTGAATGCAGGTCCAGAGCTGCCTCGATCGCGCCTTCGGCCACCATCATATGTTTCCAAAATCCGCCAAACGAACGTCCATATCGCGCCGCATCCAGAAGACGCCGCGCTTTTTCCCTGTTTGCCCGGTTGCTGTTCGGCCCGGTGCCTCCGGTAAAGGCCATCCCGCTGTTCAATCGCTCCACATTTGAAACATGCAGCTTTTTTCCGTTGCTCCAGGCGCCTTCGCCGCGATACGCCCACCAACGCATGCTCAGTGCCGGGGCGCTTACCATCGCTGCCACGATTTCGCCATCGCGCTCAATCCCCAGGAGCGTCCCAAAAGTGGCGATGCCCCGCGAGAACTCTTCCGTCCCGTCGATAGGGTCGATGATCAATCGAGCCTGCCCGGTGAGGGCAGGTCCCTTCGCATTCTCGCCGCCCATCTCTTCGCCCAGTACATCCAAAGCCATCCCGCTCGCCGCCACTTTGGCGCGGGCCATCTCTTCCACCCCGCGGTCCGCTTGGGTCACAGCCGAACCATCGTTTTTTTTCTCGATGCGGATTTCGCCGGTGCGAAAAAAACGTGTCGCGATCGCGTCAGCCTGCTGGATCAGCTCTTCGAGGAGCGTCCCATACTCATCCCGGTATCCCATTCCTTCTCCCGGCGGCCAATTTCCTCACACCAGCCGCTTTCTCGAGCCTCGAGGCTCGGTGCTTTCAAGTTTCAGCCTTCCACTTGCTTCTTGTCTCCCTCTGATTGACACTGCTAGCCCCCGCCTCTAGCATACAGAGCAATGGCCATGAGCGCCCATGCTGACAGCGGGACCGTCCTCGATCGCATTCTTGAGGCACGCCGTCTGGAGGTCGACCACCGCAAACGTGTCCTTCCGGAAGCGGCGCTGCGCTACGGCGTCAACGCGGCCAGGCCGCTGCGCGATTTTCGCGCTGCGCTTACGCGCGATTCCCTGAATATTATCGCAGAGCTTAAGCCCGCTTCTCCCTCGAAAGGAATTCTCCGCGATCCCTTCCATCCCGTCGAGTTGGCACAATCCCTGGAAGCAGCAGGCGCGGCCGTGCTGTCCGTGCTGACCGAAGGCGAATTCTTTCGCGGCTCCCTGAAAAACCTTCGCGATGCGCGCCATGCTGTAAAAGTGCCCGTCTTTCGCAAAGACTTCATTTTCGATCCCTGGCAAGTCTGGGAGACGCGCGCCAACGACGCCGACAGCTTCCTGCTCATTGTTGCTGCGCTCCACGATGAACTTCTTCGCGATCTCATCGCGCTCGGCCGCGAGATCGGCATGGAGCCTCTCGTGGAAGTCCACACCGCCGCTGAGCTCGATCGCGCCCTCGCCGCCGGAGCGCACATCATCGGCGTCAACAACCGCGACCTGAAAACTCTCGGCTTGCGTGTCGAGACCTCCTTCGAACTCATCGAGCGCATCCCCGATACTTGCATCGTAGTCAGCGAATCCGGACTCCGCACGCACGACGATCTCCTGAGACTCCGGGCCGCCGGCTTCGACGCCTTTCTGATCGGCGAGAGTCTTATGCTCTCGCCCGATCCAGCGGCGGCCCTCGGAGCTTTTCTCGGCCGCACGGCGCTTCCGGATTAGGCTCGCCATGATTCTCGTCAAGATCTGCGGCATCACCAACTGGCCGGACGCCAAAGCCGCCTGCGAAGCTGGAGCCGACATGCTGGGCTTCAACTTCTATGAGAAAAGCCTTCGCCGCGTCTCGACCGTCGAAGCTGCCACCATGCGTGCCAAGCTTCCTTCGGGTGTACAGGCCGTCGGCCTTTTCGTGAACGCCAAGCCCTCTGAGATCAATTCGCTCCACGCCTTTGTGCGCTTCAATGCCGCCCAACTCCACGGCGACGAGACTCCCCCCATCGTTTCCGAGGTGACCCGCACCGTTCCCGTCATCAAGGCCTTTCGAGTCGCTGCCGATTTCACGCTCTCGACACTCGACAAATTTCACGACGCATTCGCATTTCTTCTCGATGGGTCTCGCACCGGCCAATTTGGCGGCACTGGCGCCAGCGCCGATTGGAATGTCGCCCGGCGCGCCGTCGCAGCTCACCGTATTATTTTAGCGGGCGGTCTCACGCCAGAAAACGTCGGCGCCGCGATTCGCAGCGTGCGTCCTTATGCGGTTGACGTTGCCAGCGGCGTCGAGTCGAAACCGGGCAAGAAGGATCACGCGCGCCTGAAGGAATTTATCGACGAGGTCCGCCGTACGGAAGAACAGTTGAACGAGCCGCTGACAGGACAACCCGCTCCATGAGCTCCACACTTCACTCGGCCACATTTGTTCCCGGACGCTTCGGGCCCTACGGCGGACGCTACGTTCCTGAAACGCTGATGGTGCCGCTCTTCGAACTCGAGCGCGCCTATGAAGCCGCGAGAACCGACCCAAAGTTCCAGGCCACGTTCGCCGATTTGCTGAAAAATTTTGTGGGGCGTCCTACCCCTTTGCAATTTGCCTCGCGTCTCACTTCGCACCTCGGCGGCCCGCGCATTTACATCAAACGCGAGGATTTGCTGCACACCGGTGCGCACAAGATCAATAACGCCGTCGGCCAGGGCCTGCTTGCCGTAAAAATGGGCAAGCCCCGCATCATTGCGGAAACTGGCGCAGGCCAGCACGGCGTAGCCTCCGCCACAATCGCCGCGCATCTAGGCCTCGAGTGCGTCGTCTACATGGGCACGGAAGACATGGCGCGCCAGGCGCTCAACGTTTCGCGCATGCGCATGCTCGGCGCCCAGGTGGTCGGCGTCGATTCCGGTAGCCGTACCCTGAAAGACGCCATCAACGAAGCCATGCGTGATTGGGTCACCAACGTCCGCAACACGCACTACCTTCTCGGCTCTGTTCTCGGCGCCCATCCCTATCCCACGATGGTGCGCGATTTTCAGTCCGTCATCGGCCGCGAAGCCCGCGAGCAGATTCTCGCCGCCGAAGAACGTTTGCCCACGCATCTTTTTGCGTGCGTTGGAGGGGGTTCGAACGCCATTGGCCTGTTCCACCAATTCTTGCGCGATCCTTCCGTGAAAATGGTCGGCATTGAAGCCGGTGGCCGCGGCAGCCAGCTTGGCGAACATGCCGCGCGCCTCGCCGCGCATCAAGGCTTCGCGGGTGCGCGCCCCGGCGTCCTCCAGGGAACCTACACTTACATTCTGCAAACCGAAGACGGCCAGATCTCCACCACGCATTCCATTTCCGCCGGTCTTGACTATCCCGGCATCGGTCCCGAGCACGCCTGGCTCGCCGACCAAGGCCGCGCCCAATACGCTGCCGTCTCCGATTCCGCCGCGCTCGAAGCCGCGCGCCTGCTATCGCGAACCGAAGGCATCATCCCGGCCCTCGAATCCGCGCACGCTATCGCCGGCCTTATCGAACGCGTCCCCAAAATGTCCCCCGACGACCTCGTCATCCTCAACCTCTCCGGCCGCGGCGACAAAGACATGGACACCTACCGCCGACATTGGGCAGACTAATAACGGTTAGCATCGAACTCCAAAGTTTGGACAAAATCGATTTGATGGCCAGCAGATTTTTCATGACGCGCATCTCCCTAATCTTCTCGACCGAACTCGCCTTGGTGAGTTGCACGCCTGCATCCTCTAACCCGCAGGCGGATCCTGCTACGTCCAAGCAGCCCTTTTACAGTGCATATTGCGGAGCGATGTGCGCCGGTGGCGCCCACTCTTTGCTGATCAAAGACAATCAGGGATCGAAAGAAATTCCGGATTCTCCGAAAGGTGAGTGGATGTCGCGGCAGGATGCCGCGACGTCCAGGGAAGCGTCGTGAGGGCCCAGACTCGTATCTCCAAGCGCTTCGCCGAACTCCGCGAATCCGGCGAACTGGGCATTGTCGCCTACATTACCGCCGGCGATCCTACGCTCGATGCTACACGGAAATTCGTCCTCGCCCTCGCAGATGCTGCCGCTGACGTCATCGAACTTGGCATCCCCTTCAGCGATCCCCTCGCGGACGGCCCCACGATTCAGCGTGCTTCCGAGCGCGCCCTCAAGACGCACACGACGCTGGCCCAGGTGATCGAACTTGTCCGAGAGATCCGCAAGTCTTCTGATGTGCCCATCGTCCTCTTCAGCTATTACAATCCCGTTCTCCAGATGGGGCTCGAAAAATTCGCATCCACTGCCGCAAACGCCGGCGCCGACGGCGTGCTCATCACCGATCTCACGCCCGAGGAATCAGATGACTACCGCCGCGTGCTCGCCGCGCATCATCTCGACACGATTTTTCTCGGCGCTCCTACGTCCACCGACGATCGCCTCGCAAAAATCGCTGCCGTGTCTTCTGGTTTTCTCTATCTGATTTCCCGCACCGGCGTAACCGGCGCGAAGGACGCTCTCCCCGACGATCTTCCGGCACTTCTGCGCCGTGCCCGCAAGGTCACGCAGTTACCTATCGCTGTGGGGTTCGGTATTTCGCTCCCCGGCCACGTTTCCGTTCTAGGTGGGCTAGCTGACGCCGCCGTAGTTGGCTCCGCCCTCGTCTCAGAGATCGAAGAGGCCACGGCTACGAATTCCGAGCCGGCGGCGATCGACGCGGCCGCCGCCGCCCTGGCTGCCCGCATCCGTTCTCTAAAGGCAGCCGCCCGCCACGGCCTCTCTCGCCGCGAGGTCGCCCCATGAACCTCAGCGACTGGCGCCGCCGCATCGACGAAATCGACAAAAAGCTCGTGGAACTCCTGAACGAGCGCTCGCACTGCGCCCTGGAAATCGGCAAGCTAAAACAAGCGGCCAACATTCCGCTCTATCAACCAGATCGCGAAAACGAAGTCCTGGCAAACGCCGAACGCGCCAATCCGGGGCCGCTCACGGACGCCGCGATCCGCCGCCTCTTCGAACGAATCATTGACGAAGCCCGCGCCGCCGAACGCAACGCCATGCACGGCGACAGCAAGCAGAACGCGGGGGGGAAGGAATGATCCATTTGCCCGGTTTTATGGGAAACGCTGTTCGTGGCGCCGGACTGCAGCCCGGCATCTTCGCCTTACAGAATTCGCCGCAATCGAAAGGGAATCAGGACTAACCATGGTCATCGTCATGCAAGAAGGCGCGAGCGACGCGCAAATCCAGCACGTCATCGATCGCCTCGTTGCCTCAGGCTTCAACGTTCACCGCTCCACCGGCGAATCGCACACGGTTCTCGGCGCCGTCGGTGTCCACCGGGATTTCGATCACCGCGATTTCGAACTACTCGAAGGGGTGCGCGAGGTCATGCGCATCACACAGCCCTTCAAGCTCGCCAGCCGCCAATTCAAGCCCGAAGGCACGATCGTCGATCTGGGCCGCGGTGTAAAAATCGGCGGCAATGAGGTCGTCGTCGCCGCCGGTCCCTGCTCTGTCGAATCGCGCGACCAGATTCTGTCCATTGCGGAAAGCGTTGCCAAAGCCGGCGCAAAAATCCTCCGCGCTGGCGCTTTCAAGCCGCGCACGTCTCCCTACGCCTTCCAGGGTATGGGCGAAGCCGGGCTCAAACTCATGCGCGAAGCCGGCGACAAATTCGGCCTCTTCACCATCAGCGAGGTGATGGACGCTTCTCAAATCCAGATGATGCTCGGCTATGTGGACATCTTCCAGGTCGGCGCTCGGAACATGCAAAACTACTTTCTCCTCCGCGCCCTCGGCGAAGTCCGCAAACCCGTCCTTCTCAAGCGCGGCATGTCCGCCACCATGGAAGAGCTACTCATGAGCGCCGAATACATCCTCGCCGGCGGCAACTACAACGTCATTCTCTGCGAACGCGGCATCCGCACTTTTGAGACCTACACGCGTAACACGCTCGACATCGCCGCCATCCCCGTCATCAAAAAACTTTCGCATCTCCCCATGCTCGCCGATCCCTCTCACGGCACCGGTCGCCGCGATAAAGTTCCACCCATGGCCCGCGCCGCGGTCGCCGCAGGCGCCGACGGCCTCCTGATCGAAGTCCACAACGACCCCGACCACGCGCTCTCTGACGGCGCCCAGTCTCTTCACCCTGACACCTTCACCCAACTCATGGCCGAGCTCCGCATTATCGCCCCAGCCATCGGCCGCCGCATGGCGTAATTCCCATGCCCGTCCTCACTGCACAAGCGACAGGGCAACGATTGTCACTCCTAGCGAAGCGACCGGAGGTTCCGAACCTGTCGGGAGGAATCTGCGTTGCCATCTCTACGCCGCCTCCCTGCGCCCTGCGTCTCCGCCTTCACTTTTCTTTTCCTCTTTTTCTTCCGGCTCTAGGCTGTAAGCTGTCGGCTGCCGGCTCGCCCCTATGACTTCCCATCTCATCAACCGCGTCGCCATCCTCGGCACCGGCCTAATCGGAGGCTCCTTCGCCCTAGCCCTTCGCAAATACACCAAGGACATCCACATCACCGGCTGGGACCATGCCGAAGTAGTTCGCGAAGCCCAATCTCTGAACGCCATCGACGCCGCTTTCTCCGCCGAGCTCGGCCCAGCCTTGGAGAACGCCGATCTCGTCTACATTGCGCTGCCCATCAGCGCCACGCTCGATCTTCTCCCCGAAATCGCACGCCACGCCGCGCCCAACGCTCTGGTCACCGACGCCTGCAGCACCAAAGTCCGCATCACCGAAGACGCCGCCGATCTTTTTCCCCCCGATTCCACTAAACTTTTTCTCGGCGGCCATCCCATGGCGGGCAGGGAACGGTCCGGCATCGCCCACGCCGACGCCGATCTCTTCCGCAACAACACCTACGCCCTAATTCCGCCGTCCACTACAGGGACGGGATTTGCTCCGCCCTCTGTCCCGAGTCCCATTGCATCCGCGGCAGACACCGATCCTCGCGTTTCCGCTTTCCTGAGAATCCTTGAAAAAATCGGCGCCCGCACGCTTTGGCTCGGCACCCAACAGCACGATTACGCCGTCGGCCTAGCCTCGCATCTCCCGCAACTCGCAGCCGTTGCCCTTGGCTCATTCCTCTACGATCATCTCGACGAAAACGGCTTGCCCATCACGCTAGCCGGCCCCGGCCTCCGCGATTCTCTTCGCCTGGCCGGAAGCCCCTACTCCACCTGGCGTGACATCGTCCTAACCAACAAAGAAGTCCTCTCCGCCGCCCTCGATCTCTTTGCCCGCCGCATCGACGATCTCCGCGAACGCCTCGCCTCCCGCGACCTCGAAGCCGACTTCGACGCCGCCAACGAACTCTACAAACTCCTTCGGTCGCTCTAGAGACCGCCTTCTGAGGCTGTCCGCTGCTCTCTGAAAGTCTTTGTTGACAACTAATTCGGAATCCGATATATCGGAAACAGAATGATGCGCGGCAACGACAAACAGACGCCCCTCTCGCTGGCCTTGTTTCATATTCTTATGGCTCTTGCTGGCCACGACCTCCACGGCTATGCGATCATGCAGGACATTTCTCGCCAGACCGAAGGCCAGTACGCTCTCGGACCAGGCACGCTCTACGACAACCTGCAAAAGGCCATGCGCCGCCGCTGGGTTGCGGATCTCGGTCACCGCGCGGATGATGACGATCCCCGCCGCCGTTACTACCGACTCACATCGCTCGGTACATCCGCTCTCACCGCGGAAGTCAGCCGGCTCGAAAACGTGGTCCGCGACGCAAAGGTGCGCCTCCGAATTCCCAAACCGAGGAGGGCCTGATGCTTCGCCCGCTGTTCGAATGCCTTGTCGGCCTTCACCCTCGTGCATTCCGAAGACGCTTCGCGCCAGAAATGCTGTCGATCTTCGATCATGCTAGTGGAAAGCGCGCCGCCCTCTCTCTTGTTGGGGACGCCTTTATCTCTCTCATAAGGCAGTGGGTGTTGCGGCCCGGCTTCTGGAGAGAGCCGAGCCCTGCCGAGCAGCCTCAAATGGCATCGGCTGGCGCGCGTTCTTTCTACATTATCGAAAATTACAGACCGAGCGGCGTGGCTCTCCTGCATGGTGCGACGCTTTCCCTTGCCGTCTTCCTCACCATCACTCTCGCCTTCATCCGCACGCGAGGTTCCCAGGTACAGCCCTGGCTTCCAAGGATCGAAGCTGAGAAGAGCGAGATCCCTCCCGCTGCGCAGAAGGCTTTCCGGAGCACGCCGGTCGAGTTCTGTCTGGGCAGATACGTGGCCGATGGCCTGCATCCAGCCACAGTGGACGTGACCATTGAGGAGAACCAGCTTTATCTAACCTACCCCGGAAGCACGAAAACTGCCCTCTCTCCCTGTTCCGGTTCCACTTTCAAAGACAGCGGCTCGTCCGGTTGTCAAATTTCCTTCTCAAAATTCGATCGAGGAAAGTTCCAGCAATTAGATATCGGCCAGAGCGGACGTCATTTGACGGCTTTTCGTTTGCACGAATAAATAATCCAGACCGCCACAACAGTTTTTTGTCAGGTATCTCCCAGTCCATCGAATTTCATCGCTCCACATGCTGGCAATGCCGCCGCGCCCCGTTCGCGATCCTAAAGAGTCCGGCTACCACGCCCCTTCCTTTCCGCCAAACCACCACACAATCCCCATCGACGCCGTCTGCTGCTCCTTGCTCAGCACGCCATTCTTATCGGTGAAAAACGAGGGCTGGTTTGAAAAATCCCGCCGCCATTCGTAGCGCATCAGAAATCCATCGGAAAGTTTGTAGTCGAATGTCGCGGTAGTCTCTTTCAATGCCTGCGTAATCCCGCTGAAAAGCCCGCCACGATCGGACATGTACTCTGTCCGCCCTGCCACGGCAAACTTTGGCGAGAACTGATACTTCACATAGCCCGCGCCGCCAATCACGTGCGAAGGCGTCGACGACTGCCCCAGAGCTGTATTCGTATTCTGCCACTCCCGCTCAATCACATAGTCGCCTTCCAATGCGAACGTCAGCTTCGGCGCCGCCAGCCAGCTTACGTAACTATCAAAAATGTGAAGTTTCCCATTCGGCGCCGGCGTGATCGCTTGAAACGTCAGCCCGGGTTGCACTGGTATCGGCCCGCTCGAAGCCACTTCCATGCGGTCCGGATGCTCCTGCCCAATGTAGTAGTTCACATTCCACGTAATCTTCTTATTCGGCGTGGCCGTGAAACCGAACAACTCATCCTTGTATCCGTTGGTCGCCTCCGCCTGGTTTGTTCCGTTCACTACCCAATAGTTCAGCGTCAGCTTGTCGTTGACCTTGTACGCCGCTCGCACGCCCATGTGATAGAACGGCAAGAAATCAAACCAATACGCCCGCGAATAATTCATCTGGTCTTTCGTGTAGTTTCCTTCAATTCCAATCGAGCTTCCAAATTTGCCGACATCCAGCGTCAAGCCGTTCCCGATCGGCGCCACATACGTCCCATAGGCCTGAAAGATATTTTGATAGATCGACGGCCGCGGCTCGTTCAACGGATTTCCCTGCAACGTGTCGGTGGCCTGCCCATATTGCAGATCGATGCGGACGCCGAACGGGCTACCGCCGGTGACATCAGGGGTCCGCTCGAACACAACGTCCGCCTGGTTCAAACTGATGTTGTTGCTCAAGACGTCGTAAGCCCGCAGCGCGTTCACCCGGCCGACGGGCTCGTTGAAGTTGTACTCGTAATATTCATCCAGCTCGAAATTCAGCGTGGCCCCATGCAAGAAATCCAGTCTGCTCGGAGTCCCGGCAAGGGGCTGCTCCTTGGGTCCCTCCGCAGAAGCGCTTTGCGCTGGCGCTACCGGAGGGGGGACCGCCGCCGTTCCCGCTGGTGTCACTGCCGCGTCCGCGGAGGCGACTGGGACATCGCGGGTAATGAATGCACTGCTCGCGATTCTCTCTGTCGGAGCAGGCGGCCGCTCCTTCAGTTCCTTTTCCAGTTCCGTCACGCGAATAAGCAGGCTCTCGACGACATCGCGCAACTGCCTGACTTCCTCAGCCGAAGCAGGCGCGGCGCCGCTGGCTTGCGCGCGCGCCGCCGGGCCCCAGGCCAGTAGCGCCGCACAAATTCCCATCGCGGACCAGCGCGATGTTTTGTTATTCGGGATTTTCCAGATGGCCCTGTTTCGAGCCGACGTGGGAACGCCATTTGAGCTGTGCTTGAACATGAGGAGGCCTCTTTCCCGGTTGGTCGTGGACATCTCCAACCCTCTTGCAGCCCTCGAGTTCTAGCACGGTTCGCCCTAGTTTTGCGTTAAAGTCGGATCCGTTTGGACACACCTCTACCCAGCTGCTTCGTCGACTTCCATTTTTTTATTTCAGCTCGGCCTTCGCGGTTAGCGGCAATTCCTGAGACGATCCGCCCACCATAATCGTGTAGCTCCCTGGCACCAGTTTCCAGCCGTCGGAGGCTTCGTCATAGATCGACAGGTATTTCCCATCGATGCTCAGGCTTACCTCTTTGCTTTCGCCCGCCTTCAGCCACACTTTGCTCCAGCCAACCAGCCGCTTCGGCGGTTCCCCCGCGCCACCTGGCAGTGCGGCATACACTTCCGCAATCTCCCCGCCCGCGCGCGATCCCGTATTCTTCACGGTAAAGCTCACGCCCGTCTCTTTTCCCGGCGCCACTTTCAGCCCCGAATAGCTGAACTTCGTATACGACAGCCCATACCCGAACGGGAACAGTACCGTCTTTTTCTCCGCGTCGTACCACTTGTATCCGACCTTTAGTCCTTCGTCGTATTTCACGCTAAATGTCGGCTTGGCCTCGCCCGTTCTCATCACCGCAGCTTCCCCTGTCTGCCCCGGCCCCGGCTGCGTGAGCTTCGGATGCGGCAAATCCGCTTCGCTCTTCGGAAACGTCATGGGCAGTTTCGCGCTCGGATTCACGTCGCCATTCAAAATGTTCGCAACCGCGTCCGCGCCCTTGCTCCCCGCGTACCACGCTTCCAGAACCGCTCCCACTTTATCTATCCACGGCATCGTCACCGCGGTGCCCGTCTCCAGGACCACAATCGTCTTCGGATTCGCCGCCGCAACCGCCTCAATGATGTCGTCCTGCTTCACCGGCAGCGACAAATTCGGCAAATCCATTCCCTCGCTTTCCCACTGATAGACGAACACGATAGCGATGTCCGAACTCTTCGCCAGCGCCGCCGCGCTCTCCGTGTTCGCGCCCGAATCAAACTGCACTTTCGCACCCGGGAACTTGGCTTCTAGCGCCGCCACGGGTGACTGCGGAAACCAAACCTGCGCCATCCATCCCGCCGATGGCCGTCCGGGCGCGTCCACCTGCGCCGACCCGCTTCCCGACATCATCCCTTCATTCGCGTGCGGTCCAATTACGGCAATCGACTTCACGGCGGCACTCTTTAGCGGCAGGAGACCGCCCGCGTTTTTCAAGAGCACGGCGCTCTGTTCCTCGACCTTTAGTGTCGTTGCCAGGTTGCCCTCAACATCCGGCACGCCTTTCTGCATAGGATGATCCACAATCCCGCACTGAAACTCCGTCCGCAGCACCCGCCGCACGTGCTCGTCAAGCTCCGACATCGGCACTTTTCCCGCTTCCACCGCTGCCTTCAGCTTCTCTCCAAAAAACTCGTCGAGCGGCTCCTCATTATCCAATCCTGCTGCTGACGCCTTTACCGTGCTATGCGTCCCGCCCCAATCCGAAACCACGAATCCCTTGAATCCCCACTCCTTCTTCAAAACGTCCGTCAGCAGATATTTGTTCTCGCAACCAAATTCCCCATTCAGGGCGTTGTACGAGCACATCACCGCTCCCGGCTGCGCAATCCCCACGGCAATCTCAAAGGCCAAAAGATCGCTCTCGCGAAGCGCGCGCTTCTCGATGATCGAGTCCACTTCATTGCGGCCGCTTTCCTGATCGTTCACCGCGTAGTGCTTGATATCTCCGATCACGTTCTGCGCTTGCTCGCATTTCATCAGGTTGCCTACCAGCGTCCCCGCCAGCACGGGATCTTCGCCCATGTACTCAAACGTTCTTCCGTTCCTCGGCTCGCGCGTAATATTCACGCCGCCGCCCAGAGTCATGCTGTATCCCTGCGCCCGCAATTCCTTCCCGATCACGGCTCCGAACGCGCACGCCGCCTCAGGATCCCAGCTCGCCGCCGCCCCCAGGTTGGATGGCATCGCCGTTGAATACCGGCCGTTCTCCGCGCTGCTTCTCACGCCATACGCCGCGTCGCTCATCTGAATGATCGGTATCCCCAGCCGCGGCACACCCAGGACAAATCCCGCACCGCCGTTTCCGAGTTCCGGCTCCGGATTCTGCACCTCGCGGGGCCATCCCGGCATCCCCATTCCATGCACTAGGTCGATCTTCTCGTCGAGCGTCATCTCCTTCAGCACCATGGCGGCGCGCTCGTCTGGCGAGAGGCTCGCATTCATCCACGGATGGTTCCGATCTTCCTTCACCGGTTGTCCATGCATGCGGTGCTGCGCAAAGACAGTTGCTGCGTAAGCCAAACACCCAAGCGCCATGCCAGCGAGCACACCGAATCTAATGCTTGCCGAAGCTCTGCCAGCGAAACGCCCCAACTCATTCCTTTTCATCCGGACCATCCCCTCGACCATGAATTAAATCCCACTATAATATCGATATTTCTGATTAAAGCCACAAGCAAACCATTTCCGCTGTCCGCTCCACCCCGCCTGGAGCCCACCCGGCCGGCGGCGTCGCTCTCTGAACGCACAAGAACGCAACCCTGCTAATCCTATTGTTTCCTTGGTTTTACCTCGCGGCGCTTGGCTACTCAAGGTCGGGGCTTGAGCCATCAAAACGCACGCTGAAAGCCGCCTCGCGCCGCGCGCGCTGGTTACCTCGTGACTTCCTTGCGTGGCTACCTCCCTCTTGCAGTACACTGCCAAGTTGCCGAGGAGCCCTCTTGGACAAGCGTATCGCCCCTGCCGACACCGCCATCGCCACGCTCACCGACGGCGCCACCATCCTCATGGGGGGCTTCGGCCTCTGCGGCATCCCTGAAAACCTCATAGCCGCCGTCCGCCGCAAAGGCGCAAAAGACCTCACCATCGTCAGCAACAACGCTGGCATCGACGGCTTCGGCATCGGCATCCTGCTCCAAAATCGCCAGGTCAAGAAGATGGTTTCCACCTACGTAGGCGAAAACAAACTCTTCGAGCAGCTGGTCCTGAGCGGAGAGTTGGAAGTCGAGCTGAATCCGCAGGGCACCCTAGCCGAACGCCTCCGTGCCGGCGGCGCAGGCATCCCAGCGTTCTACACGCCCACCGGTTATGGCACCATGGTTGCCGAAGGCAAGGAAACACGCGTCTTCGACGGACGTCACTACGTTCTCGAGCGCGCCATCCGCGGCAATTTCGCCTTCATCAAGGCTTGGAAAGGCGATCGCTGGGGCAATCTCATCTACCGCAAGACCGCGCGCAACTTCAATCCCATGATGGCCACCGCCGCCGACTATGTAATCGCCGAAGTCGAAGAGATCGTCGAACTGGGACAACTTCCCCCGGACCAGATCCATACCCCAGGCATCTTTGTAGACGCGGTCCTAGAAGGAACGAGATACGAAAAGCGCATCGAACGCCGCACCACGCGCAAACTCTGAATTTTCAGGGGAGGGGCAGGCCTCTCCTGTATTTGGTTTTGACTCTTAGCTGTAAACTGCCGACCGAGAGCTTCTTATGCCGCTGACCGACGACCAAAAACGCGAACGCATTGCGCGCCGCATCGCTCTGGAATTGCGCGACGGCTACTACGTCAATCTTGGCATTGGCATGCCGACGGCCATAGCGAACTACGTCCCGCAGGGCATGGACGTCATTCTTCAATCCGAGAACGGCATGTTGGGTGTCGGCCCCTATCCGCGCGAATCAGAAGTCGATCCCGACCTCATCAATGCGGGCAAGGAAACCGTCACGGAGTTGCCGGGGACCTCGTATTTTTCCTCCGCCGACTCCTTCGCCATGATCCGCGGCGGCCACGTCGATCTAACGGTCCTTGGCGCACTGCAAGTGGACGAAAAGGGAACTTTAGCGAATTGGGCCATCCCCGGCAAAATGCTGAAAGGCATGGGCGGCGCCATGGACCTCGTCGCCGGAGCAAAGCGCGTCTACATCGCCATGGAGCACACGACGCGCGACAACAAACCGAAAATCCTGAAAAAATGCACCCTGCCGCTCACCGGCGTCGAAGTCGTTGATCATATCGTCACCGAACTGGCCTTTATCGACGTCATTCCCGAAGGCCTCCTCCTCCGGGAGATGGCTCCGGACACAACACTCGAACAGGTTCAATCTCTGACGGAAACCAAATTGTTGATTCCAGAGGCAGGCCCAAAGCCAATGCCGGTCTGAGTGAGAGCAGAAGTTTTTCTCCGCGCCCTCTCTGATCTCAGTGACCTCTGTAAATGTTTTTCCTACGAAGAAGAACTGCTGAGATGCCGCGCCGTACTGAACGAATAATGAAGGGCCGAAAAGATGCTGAAAAAAGTCACGCCATAAACGAGCAAATGAATGATCTTCCGGAGATGAAAGTCCGGGTATGCCGCGGAAAAGACAACGGTGAAAACCAGTATGATTTGAAAGGCAGTCGTGAGCTTGCCGAAAATGCTGGGAGGAAACGGCCGATACCCCGAGATGAGCAGTATCACCACGGCCACGACAAGAATCAGGATGTCGCGGCTGAAGACGATAATCGTGAGCCACCATGCGATCTGTTTCTTGAATGCCAAAATAACGAACGACGAAGAGAGCAGCAGCTTATCCGCGATGGGATCGAGATAAGCGCCGAGAGAAGACCGCTGATTCAGACTCCGCGCGAGCAGACCATCAATGCCGTCCGATAGCCCCGCAACCACAAGTACCAGCAAGGCCCATTTATAACGCTCGTAGGAAATAAGAATGAGAAAGAACGGCAGGAAGCCGAGCCGAAGCAAAGTAATCTGATTGGGAACCGTCCAGATGCGGCCTTTCATTGCAATTCAGGATAGCGCAGTTGAGGCGGCCATTGGGATGCAATTTGCTTCAAGCAATTGCTGCGAGGCGGATGGCGTCATGCGAATTGCGAGAGATACTCGGTAAGCGAGCGGCCAATTTTGCGGGCAAAGAGCTCGTTCATGGAAGGAATCGACCCTGTCGGCTCATCAAGGGACACGCGCTCGACGCGATTCATCGGAAAAAAAATGGTCGGCAGTCCGATACGTTCACCGTCCGGCTCGTTCAGCTGGCGGATAAAATGGTCGAAGGAATTCAAATCGATCCCCCGCAGCGTAACCCCCGAAGGATTAATGTCCAATAGCTCGCCCCAGACCTTCTCCTTGGGCGAGTGCAAGCTCACAACAACAATCGAATGGGGATCCATAAGCTGGGTGCGCATCCTGCTCGCTTACAGAGTACAGGAATTGCCTCCCGAAGGGGGACGAGTTGCCGAATCAGCCGACACGCATCGTTCGACTCTCACCGAAGAACCCTGCTGCGAAAACGGCGTTGGATCGCGATAGTGCATGACCATTAACGCAAAGCTGGCGACGATCACGATTCCGGCCAGCCATCCCAGTGCGTAGGCCCTGCGGCGTTCGTTTGCATTATTCGGCTGCCGATCCGCAAACAGTTTCCCCAACACGAATCCGGCCAGCAAACCGCCGCCATGCGCCCAATTATCCATGGCCATGAAACCAGAAAAGCCCAGAACGAACAGAATAACCACCGAGCTAATCAGCCTCGAACGCAAATCTCGCATGTAGGCGCCGCCGCGCTTTGAGGTGACCGCGAGCATGACTCCTACAAGGCCCAGCAAGGCGCCGCTCGCCCCCAGGGAAAAATGTCCGGTAAACGCACTCGCTAGAAATCCAAACGCTCCCGTGAACACATAGATAAACAGGTATCGCGCGGAGCCGTACAGTTCCTCGATCGCCGGCCCAAATTGCATCAAGGCCATCATGTTGAATCCGATGTGGATCAGCCCGCCGTGCAGAAACATGGCCGTCACGAGCCTCCACCACTCATTTTGAAAGAAAATAGGAAAACCGAAGCTCGCGCCCAGCCGATATTGGGGCTCGCCAGCCAATCCCCATAAAATCGTGAGGCCCCCTCCCTTGCCGACGGCGGCGTAGGCAAGCCAACTGACGCCGAGCATCACAAAGTTCATGATCAGGAGTACCGAGGTTACCGGCGCTTCGTGTTCGCCGAAGACTCCCGAAAATTTCTTGCTGAAAGCGGCCAGAGAAAAGCGCAGGTTTGTGCCGCAAACGTGGCACCGTGTGGCGCTGATGCCCACCAGCGAGCCGCACGCCGGGCAAATCTGCGGACGGCGCTGCTGTTCGCCTCCGCCCCCGCCAAAAAGTCCACGCGCGAAATTCTTCCAGCGCTCCAAACGCTGCTGCCACACATAGGAAAGCGCCAATTCTCCTCCTTGCGAGCCACGCACCGCGTTCCTATAATACAGAATTCGCGGGTTTATACCGTGAACGAGGAGCCGCGAGCATACCCATGGACAAATTTGAAGAATTCGGCCGCCGCATCGACGAGGAGGTTTCACGCTTGAAAAAGATCAATAACTTCGAGGACTTTGGGAAGCGCGTCGACGAAGAACTCGCGCGTGTGAAAAGTTTCGTGAAGGAAGAGGTCGCGCCGGAAACGGAAAAGCGCACCGCGCAGTTCTTGCGCGAAGTGTCAGAAAAGCTCAGCGAAGCAGCAGGCTGGATCGAATCGCGCAATTCCACGCGCACTGAAAAAGAATCGCCGAAACCGCCGCCGCAGTCATGACGCGAGCCCGTCAGTGACCTGCTCGCGTACCACGGGCCGCCGCCCCCCTTTTTCCTTTCCCCGGAACTTTCTGCCGAGCCTCGCTTGCGCCTGCCTGTTTCTCTCGCTTGCCGGATGCGCCACGCGCCGCGCGAGTGCTCCTTCGCAACCTGCGACCGCTTCCCCCGACACCATCGAATCCACCAAACGCGCCACCGATACCGAGCCTCCGGCCGCGCCCGCGACGCCGCCCTCCGCCCCCAGGCGCAGCAAGGTTTCCCCGGGCACTGCACCCGCGGGCTACATGGAAGAAGGGAACGCCTCCTGGTACGGCGTGCCATTCAACGGGCGGCGCGCCTCGAACGGCGAAATCTATGACATGTACAAATTGACGGCAGCGCACCGCACGCTGCCATTTGAAACAATGGTGCGCGTGACGAATCTCAACAACGGCAAATCCACAACCGTGCGCATCACGGATCGCGGGCCTTTTGTGGACAATCGTATAATCGATCTTTCGCTCGCCGCCGCGCGCGAGATTGAATCGATCGGCCCGGGCGTCGTGCCCGTGCGCGTGGAAGTTCTCACGCCAGGAGTGGACGTCACCGGGGGATTTTTTACCGTGCAGGTCGGCGCCTTCAAGGATCAAGCCAACGCGCAGCGGCTGCGTGACCGCTTGAATCTCTCGTATTCGCCGATCTTCATCCAGCAGTACGATTCGCCTGACGGCACTTTCTACCGCGTGCGCGTCGGCAAAGTCTCTGGCGAAGATGCCGCACGCCAGTTCGGCGAGCAGCTCCGCAACCGCGAAGGAGTGGCACCCATGGTCGTGCGTCTCGACGAAGCCGCGCCTGCAGGAGGGAATTGATGAACGCCGACTGCCTGTTCTGTAAAATCGCTGCGAAACAGATTCCGTCCAAGATCATTTACGAAGATCCCGACGTTTTTGCATTTGAGGACATCAGCCCGCAGGCTCCTACTCACATCCTGCTATGCCCGCGAAAGCATTTTGTTTCGCTGGACGACGCGACGCCGGAGGATCAAGCGGTCATCGGAAAACTCCATCTGGTCGCGGCGCACCTTGCCCGCGAACGCAACCTGCTCGCGGGTTATCGCACGGTTTTCAACAATGGCGCCGGCGCCGGCCAATCCGTCTCTCATCTGCATCTTCACTTGCTAGGTGGGCGGCAGTTCCGCTGGCCACCGGGGTAATCACGAGCTCGATGAATTCGCCTTCCCGGCCTTTTTCAGAAAGCAACGACAGGACAGTTCTGTCCATTGTAGCGAGCCTCCCTCCCGTCCCGAGACCGGCCGGGGACCTCAAAACTCAGGTGAAAGGGCTTGAATCTTTCATTCATAACGGAGAGCGACGAGGGGATCGACTTCTGTGGCGCGGCGGGCGGGCAGGAAGCAGGCACCCAAGCCCACTGCGACGACGAAGGCGGCCACGGCCGTGAACGTCCAGGGATCGGTGGCGGAAACGCCCCAGATTTGGCTCGCGAGGAAACGCGTTAGTGCATAGCTGGCGGAGAGTCCCAGGACAATTCCTGTTGCAAGCAAGCCCGCGCCCTTTGTGAGAATCATCCGTAGGATGGTGCCTTGCTGAGCGCCAAGGGCCATGCGGATGCCGATCTCTTGCGTCTCTAGCGAGACGGTGTAGGCCATCACGCTGAAGACGCCGACGATTACGAGCAGCAGGCTGATACTCGCGAGCGGCGTTGCGATCAACAGACCAAACTCCGGCGTGGCGTAGGTAAATCTCTGCAGGAAATCTTCGAGCGGAGTGGCCAGCGCAATAATTTCGTTGCGATCCACAGCCCACACTTGTTCCTCGACGGCGTGCGCCAAGGAAGCTGGCTCCACGGTTGTCTTCAAAAGAAAAACGAATCCACCGCGAACCGTGTAGGGAAGAAAGATCATGGGCATGGTGGGCTGTTGCGGGCCGGCGCTGACCACATCTTGGACGACACCAACGATTTGGAATTCGGCATCTTGCGTTGCCTCAGACGGGCCTTTGAAGGCTTTCACCTGGATTTGTCTTCCGACCGGATTCGCATCGCCAAAAAAGTCGCGCGCCAGTCGCTGGCTGATCACTCCGACGTATTGCGCCGTTCGCACCTCTTGTTCGGTAAGCCAGCGGCCCTGGACCATGCGCAGCTCGAGCGTTGGAACCAGATTTTCGTCACAGGCAAAAATACCAGCATCTTCGGTATGAGTCGCCCCAGGCACCGTCACTTTGGGTCCGGCCGACGGGCTATAACCCGGCATTGCGTTCTCGATCGAAACATGGGCTACGCCCGGCAAGGATTTCAATCGTTCTGCGACATCGCGGAGCAGCAGCAATCCCTGCGGCGAAGCGAATGTTTGCAGCGAAACGGAGGGATTGTTCTTGCTTACCTGAGGCGAGAAAACGACGAACAAGACGTTCTTGGGATTGAAGCCCAGGTCGACGCGGGTGAGAAGGAAGAAGCTGCGCATCATCAGGCCGGTGCCGATCAAGAGGACAATAGCGAGAGCGACCTCAGCGACGACCAGTGCGGCGCGAAGCCTACCGTGGCGCGCCCTGCCGTTTACGCCTTTGCCCGTGCCTGCCAGTTGCGGCTGCAAATCGGTGCGGGCGACACGAAGGGCCGGAGCCAATCCGCAGATCAGCGTTGTGAGGGCTGTAAGCGCCAGAGCGAAGAAGAATAGAGGTGCGCTCAAACCAAACCCCGATTCCGTGCCGAGGCGCCCGCCCGCATAGAGGTCTCCCGTGCTCGGGACAATCCCGGGGACGAATTTCATGCCGAACCACGCGAGCAGGCAACCTACGACGCAAGCGGCCATCGCCAGCACGGAACTCTCGGCTAAGAGCTGGCGAACCAGCCGGCCGCGCGTGGCGCCGAGAGCGGAGCGTACCGCCATTTCCTTTTCTCGCACGGTGGCGCGAGCCAGAAGAAGATTCGCGACGTTGCTGCACGCGATAAAGAGCAGCATCGCGACCGCGGCAAGCAAATCGTAGAGCAGATGCTTCATGTCGGAATGGAATTGCGTCCTGCCTCCCTGTGGGCCCAGCAGGGAATCTGTTGCGGATTGCACTCGCGTCGCGAAATGTTTTGGAAAATCGTCCGGATGAAGAAGCGCAAGGCGTTTGACGATCCCATCGAGGTCCGCCGAAGCGGCCTCGATGGTTATGCCCGGCCTCAGGCGAGCCAAGACAGCCGCCGCTGATTCTTCCTCGGCGCGCGGCGTGTCACGAGAGCGCGTGAGCGGAATCCAGATTTGGGCTTGCAAACCATAAGCTTGGAAGCGCGGGGGCATGACGCCCACCAGCGTCCGCGGCTCGCCATCGATGGTAAGAATCTTGCCGAGAATTTTCGGATCCTCGTGGAATATGCCTTTCCATGTTTTGTAACTCATCACAAAAACGGGAGGCGCTCCGGGCTTTCCATCTTCCGGGGCGATCCCGCGACCGAGGAGCGGCGGCATACCATAAAAAACAAAAGCTTCGGAAGTCACGCGGGTACTGGAAAACTGGTACATCTGGGAGCCGTCATTGGCGAGCACCATTTCCACAATGTAGCCAACGATGTTTTCAAAGACTCGATTCTGTTCGCGCACCGCGTCGAGATCGGCAAGATGAAGCGTCAGAGGTTCTAGATTGCTGCCGGACGGGCCCGTGTTTTCCGTGTTCTGAATCACCGGAACAACCAACCGGCTCGCGTCTTTTGCGGCAAACGCATTGAAAAACAAACTGTAGAAAATGCTGAAGACCACCGTGGAAGAGCCGATGCCGAGTGCCAGTGCGAAAATCGCGACCATAGCGAAGCGGCGGTCTTTCTGAAGATTGCGCATGGCGTAGCGTAAGTCCAGAAAAAGAGTTTCGAGAAGGTTGCCGCGGTGGGATTCGCGAGTTTGCTGTTTGATGGATTCGAGGCCGCCGAAATCGAGGTGAGCGCGGCGGCGGGCTTCCTCGGAAGGCATTCCGGCGGCGATCGAATCGGAGATTTGGCGCTCGAGATGATCGCGGAGTTCGGCGTCGAGATATTTCTCGGCTTGTTGTTTCTCGAAGAGACGACGGAGCCAGTGCATGGGTCAGGCCCCAGTTCTGGCGCGGACGACGAGGACGGCCCTGCTTCGCTTGCGCTCGGGATAGAGCCGTGCCTCCGGGAAAATTGGGCGGCGTGTGTGGGCTTGTTCATTCATAACGGAGGGCGACCATGGGGTCGACTCTCATGGCGCGGCGGGCGGGGATACAACACGCTATGCAGGCCACCAGGAGAACCAGACCGGTCGCGCCCAGGAACGTGGCCGGGTCGCTCGGCTCGACGCCATAGAGCTGGCTAGCAATCACGCGGCCAAGGCTGAACGCTGCCAGAGCTCCCAGTCCGATGCCCAGGAAGACTGGCAGGAGTCCTTGCCGGAGGACCATGACCAGAACGCTGGGAGGAGAAGCGCCGAGCGCCATGCGAATGCCGATTTCCTGAACGCGGCGAGCCACCGAATAGGAGATGACGCCGTAGAGTCCCACGAGAGCCAGCGCAAAGCCTATGCCCGCGAAAACAACGAGCAAGATGCTCCGCAAGCGTTCGTTTCCGATGGATTTGGAAATGGCTCCGTTCATGGTTGTGACATGCGTGATGGGTTGATCGGGATACGCGGACCAGATTTGCCGCGAAATCGTGGCTTGGAGCGCTTCCGGATCGGTCAAGGTGCGTACAAGAAGGTGAACGGAGCCGTTGCCTCCCTGCAAGATCGATAGAAAGTAGACAGGCGAGGGAGCATCGCGAAGGGCAATTTCGCGAGCATCCGCGACGACGCCGACGACTTCATTCCAGACAGGCTTGCCCTTACCGTCGGTGGACATGCTGATGCGCTTTCCGAGCACGTCGTTCGTACCCCAATATTCACGCGCCATGGCTTCGTTGACCAGTACGACGGCTTGCGCGTCTCCAGTGTCGCGCTCGGTAAATTCTCTGCCTCGGACAAGAGAGATGCCCAAGATCTGGAAATAGGAGGGATAAACGTAACGGGCGCTGGCATGACGATCTTCTTTGGATGTAATAGCGCCGTCTACTTTGAGACCACCGTGCATCATGGTCATTCCGGACAAGACGCCGTGGTCAGAAGCGGTGACGGCAGCAACTCCGGGAACGAGCCGAATCTCGTCGACGATGCCCTTGAACTGCTCTGATTGTTTCTTGGCTTGGGCGGATAGATCCGCCGATAGGTCAAAAGGCGGCTGGGGCAGGTCAAAGGATAGCAGGTGGTCCGTGCGGAAGCCGGGATTCTGATGAAGTAGATGCGAGACGGTAAGCGTCATCAGCGCGGAGCCGACCAGCAGGACGAACGCCAGGGCGACCTCCACGGTCACAAGAGCGTCGCCAAGCCGCGACTGACGCGTGGAGCGAGCGGCTCCCAGGTTTGTGCCAGAGCCTTCTTTGAGAGCGTCATTGGGTTCCATGCGTGCGGCGCGGCGAGCCGGAACAAGTCCGAAGAGAATGCCGGCGAGGACCGAGGTAAGCAGAGAAAACCACAACAGCGACGAGTCAATGGAAATTTCGTGCAATCTGGGCGTATTGGCTGGAGCAATCGCGCGGAAGAGCTGCACGCCTTCCGCCGCGAGGAAAACACCGAGCCCTCCACCGATGAGCGCGAGCAGGCAGCTTTCCACCAAACCCTGGCGAAGCAGCCGGCCCCGCGAAGCACCGAGCGCCGCGCGCAGCGCCATTTCTCTCTGGCGGCCGGAGCCCCGCGCGAGAAGCAGGCTCGCTAAATTCGCACAAGAAATTAAAAGAACGAGCGTGGCCGCCCCGAGAAGTATGAAGTAGGCGCCGCGGGTGTCGCCGACGCGGTCCTCCAGAAGAGGTACGGCTGAAAAACTGTAGCCAGCGCTCAGCTCGGGAACATCCTTCATCGTGCGTTGCGCGATAGTCTCAAGCTGTGTCTGGAGTTTTTTGATTTTTTGCCCCGGGCGGAGTTTAGCAAGGACCTGAAGCATGAAAAAGATGTGGTTCTGCTGATCGGCGGGAGAGAGAGAAAGAGGCAACCAGGCTTCACTTTTCTCCGGGAAATCGAATCCGCGGCTCGCGACGCCGACGATCGTGTAGGACTCTTTGTTGAGAATCACGGAACGGCCTAGTACGGACGGGTCCCGACCAAAACGGGTACGCCAGAGCGGATCACTGAGGACGATCACGTGGCTTTGCCCGGGCCTGGTGTCCCGCTCGGTGAGCAAACGTCCTTGTTGAGCGCTCGCTCCTAGCTCCTCGAAAAAACCGTCGGATACGTTGGCAAGGCTCAGAATCGCCGGCGCCCCTTTTTCCGTAAGTGTTTTCTCCGATTCATAGTACGCAGCGCTCTGCTCGACGGAGGAAGCCTGGGAGCGAATCTGTTGAAAGTCGATCCAGGAAAGCCCCAGAGAAAAAGTGGGGTACATGGCGGTGTGCGTGGACAAGGAAACCATCCGGGCGGAATCCTTGTAGGGAAGCGGGCGGAGAATGACGGCGTTGACGATGCTGAAAATGGCGGTGTTCGCGCCGATGCCGAGAGCCAGCGTGATGGCCGCTGCGATAGTGAAGCCGAGATTCTGCCGCAACAAGCGGGAAGCGTAGCGCAAGTCCTGGAAGAGAGCTTCAAGCAGATGGCCGCGCCGCGATTCGCGAATTTCTTGCTTGATGGGTTCGAGGCCGCCGAAATCGAGTTGGGCGCGGCGGCGGGCTTCTTCGGGCGCCATGCCTTTGGCGAAGTTGTCGGCGATCTGGCGCTCGATGTGGAAACGCAGCTCGGCGTCGAGTTGTTTCTCGGATTGTTCCTTGCGGAAGAGACGGCGGAGCCAGTGCATGGAGGCACCTCCTATTCGGCGGCTCGCAGGATCAGAGCCACAGCATCGGAGAGCCGCTCCCAATAGACGAGCTCGGTCTCCAATTGTTTCCTACCTTTTCTGGTTAGCGTATAAAACTTTGCGTCGCGCCCGGTTTCCGATTCGCGCCAATCGGCGCTGAGCCAGCCGCGGTCTTCGAGACGGTGCAGGGCGGGGTAGAGTGAGCCCTGAGGAACTTGAAAGAATTCCTTCGAGATTTGCTGGATGCGCTGAGAGATGGCGTAGCCGTGGATGGGGCCGAGCGCGACGACTTTGAGGACCAGCATGTCGAGAGTCCCTTTGAGGAACTCTGATTTTTCTTGAGCCATGTGGATACCTAGAAGTTCTACTCTTAAGCCTAGAAGTTCTACCTATATGAAAAGAAGAGCGAATTGTCAAGGGGAGGAATCAGCGCCCAATGAGCGGCGCGCTGATTGTCCCCGGGGGCGTTGACTGCGAGTGTGGGATCTTAGCGCAGCTCAGCAATCAGCTCAATTTCGACGCAGGCGCCAAGCGGGATTTGGGCAACACCGAAGGCGCTTCGCGCATGCTTGCCGAGATCGCCGAAGACTTTGCCGAGAAGTTCGGAAGCGCCGTTGGCCACGAAGTGCTGCTCGGTGAAGGTCGTGGCGCTGTTCACCAGCACCATCAGCTTGACGATGCGTGAGATTCTGTTTAAATCCCCCGTCGCGGCATCGAGCGTCCCCAGCAACTGGATCGCCACGCCTCGGGCTGCTTCTTTGCCCTCGGCGGTAGTGAGATCCGCACCGAGTTTCCCCGTCCAGGGCTGGCCGTCTTTCTTGGCGATGTGCCCGGAGACAAAGATTAAATTTCCCGTGCGCACAAAAGGCAAAAATGCCGCGGCTGGCGGCGCGACCGGCGAAAGAGAAATTTCCAAAGCGCTCAACTTGTCGTAAACGGACATCTCAATCTCCTTGAATGGATGGGGATGAACTCTTGGTGACAGCGCGCGGAGGGTGGTCGTTTGTTCTGGCGCCGCTGTTCCGGACGAAATCAGCGGCAGCGGTATTTCCACCGCAGACGAGGACGCCCACGCGTTCGCCGGGCTGCGGTTTGTAGCGGCCGGACAACAGTGCCGCGAAGGCAGCGGCGCCGCCAGGTTCTGCAACGATGCGCAGAACTTTCCAGAGGGCTTGCTGGGCCTGTCGAATGGCTTCATCGGTGACGAGAGTCACACCACGGACGAATTTCTGCGCGATGGGAAACATCAGTTCGCCCACTCGTTTGGGAGCGAGAGAGTCGGCGGCAATTCCTCCCGCTGGGCTGTCGACGGGATGTCCGGCTTCGAGCGCGTTATGCAATGTGGGCGCGGCTTCGGGCTCAATGCCAATTATCTTGACGCGATTGGCATACCATGAGGAGACGCCGCCGATGAGGCCGCCACCGCCGACAGCAACGAGCAGAGAATCGAGATCGGGACACTGTTGCTCGAATTCAAGGCCCACCGTGCCTTGGCCGAGCAGCGTCTCGGGTTGATCGTACGCGTGCACCGTGAGCGCGCCAGACTCGGCGGCCCATCGCTCGCTGGCCGCGAGCGCCTCCGCGTAGAGCTCGCCAGTTACCACGAGATCCGCGCCATACCCGCGGATACGCTCGATTTTCTCCGGCGAAGCAACGGTCGGAACAAAAATCTTGGCGGGCACTCCCAGTTTCATCGCGGCAAAAGCCACGGCCGCGCCGTGATTTCCGCCCGAAGCCGCCACCACCCCGGCTTGCGGGATGTCACGCAGAAGCAAATTCGCAAATGCGCCGCGCGTTTTGAAGGAGCCAGAATGCTGGAGCAATTCGAGCTTGAAGACCAGAGGAACAGGTTCCAAGCCGAAGTCGCGGCCCTCCGCTTCGAGGATGGGCGTCCAGCGGACGTGCGGCCGGATAATTTTTTCTGTTGTGGCAATGCGTTCCTGGCCAATCAAGCTGTTTACCATTGGTTTTGTTTTTTCGGCGCGCGAGGCCGGCCGAATCCAGGGGCCGAGAAGCTACCAAGCGGAGCAAGGGCCATGTGTTCGTGCCGTTTCTCATGCTACTATACTTTTGGAGTTGGCTAATTGTCTATATGAATGTCGAACGTGCGGCCGCCCCGTTTTCGAGCGCGGGACGGTTGGAAACTCTCGTCTGGCTGGAGAGTCCGCGGAAGCATTCTCCGCTGCAGGTTTTTTCGGCGACCTCGTCAGGGACGGCCTTTGTGGCGTGTCTCTCTCCGGGAAGCTGCGCGTCAGCCAGCCCACTGCCGTTAGACACATGAGGCTCCTCGAGCAGGCCGGCCTGGTCCGCCGGAAAGGCATCCGACCGTGGACGTTCTGTAAGCGAGACAAAGCGCGCATCGGGGAAATCAAGAAGGCAATGGCAGCAACGATCTAGGGCGAGGCGGACAACATCAGGGCGCGACCACGTCCTTCAGCTTGGGTTTGACTTGGACCGCCGCGAGGCTGGTGGCATCCCAACCGCCCCCGAGCGCTTTGACCAGAAGTACGCTGGTAACCAGGCGCTGGCCCTGAATGACGGCGGCTTCCTGCTCGTTGATCAGCAAGTTTTGTTGCGCGGTGACGACATCCAGGTAACTGACCAGGCCGCCCCTATAGCGATCGAGGGAAAGGTCGAGAGTGCGGCGCGCGGCGTCCACGGCAAGTTGCTGCGTGTCGCGCGCCTGCTCGAGCACCGTGAGTCCCGTCACATCGTCTTGCACTTCCTGAAAGGCAGTCAGCACAGACTGCCGGTAATTCGCCACGTTTATATCGTATCCGGATTTGGCAAACTCCACCTGGGCGCGGCGCGCCCCGCCGGTAAAGATGCTTTCGGCTACGTTTGCGCCGAATGCCCAGAATATGCTGGAAACGTTAGCCAGTTTCACGATGTCGGCGGCCTGCCAGCCGCCATTTGCAAAAAGATTCAGCGAAGGATAGTACGCCGCTTTGGCAACTCCGATCTGCGCGTTGGCAGAGGCCATCTGACGCTCGGCTTGGGCGATGTCGGGGCGCCTCTCGAGCAAGTCCGAAGGGAGCCCCAGGTCAATCGGGGGCGGCTCGGCCTTCAGTTCTCTGTTCGGAATGTGAAAATCCGGCGCGGCTTTGCCGACCAGCACGGCAATAGCGTCTTCAAACTGTTTTCGCTGTTGCAAGAGGAGCGTGGCTTGCGTGCGCGTGGTCTCGAGAAGTGTCTCTTCCTGCGCAACGTCCAGTCCCGATGCGACGCCGCCCTTGTGGCGCGAATCGACGAGCTCCAGGCCGCGCTTCAGCGTGTCGACAGTGCGATTCAGAATGCCCAGCTCGGAATCGAGTTGCCGAAGCGTGAAGTAGTCTCCTGCCAGTTCGGCCGTGATTACCAGCCGGACATTCTCGAGATTCGCCGCGCTCGCTTGATAGGAGGCTTCCGCGGATTCAATCGTTCGCCGCCGCTGGCCGAACAAATCGACTTCATAACCCGCATTGAAAGGCAGCGTGATCGAGTTTTGCGTCACGGGTTGCAGCGGCGGTACTGCGCCGCTTGGCGGACGGTTGCCCGAAAGCCGCTGCCGATAGGCGTTGGGAGTGGTGCCAAAGGTCGGAAAGAGCGTTGCGATCTGGACGGCAGCGGCGGCGCGTGCCTGGTTGTAATTTCCTACGGCCGCTTGCAGAGTCTGGTTTGCACCGAGGGCGTCCTTTTCGAGGCCGCTGAGTTCGTCATCGTGAAAAACCACCCACCATTCGCCTTTCGGGACAGCGTCCTTGGGGTCGCTCTGCCGCCAGGGCTCGGAAACGTCCCACTTGGCCGTTGCTGGCGCGGTCGCGCGTACGTAATTGGGTCCAACCGTGCATCCTGCGAGGAGCAAAACGCAACCGGCCGCGGACAGAAAAGGCAGGAAAAATCTCTTCTGAGGCATTTCCATTAATGCTTTGCTCCGGAAGTTCCGCTCGTGCTCGGGGCTTTGGATGGAGGCGCCGGCGCCGGGGTTCCAGCGGCGTCTGCTTGCGCAACTTGTTTCACGCGCACGTCTTGACCTTCATCGAGAGAGTCCGCCGGATTCAGGACGATCCAGTCGGAGGGCTCAAGGCCTTGCAAGACCTCAAGTGTGGTTCCGTAATCGCGCCCGATGGTCAATTGGCGGAGGTGTGTTTTGTGATTCGCATCCACGACCACGGCGCGCAAACCCTCGGCGCGGAAGAGCAGCGCATTCACGGGCACTTGCACGCGCGAAGCCGCGACCTTCACCTGCAGGTGGACTTGCGCGTAACCGCCCGGGAAAAGCTGGGCGCTTTTGTTGGGCACGTCCACTTCCGTCAAAAGTGTTCTTGAGTTGGGATCGATGGCTTCCGCGGTGCGCACCACTTTTCCCTGAAAGCGCTGACCTGGATATTGCGTTAGCTCAAGAAAAGCCTCGAGTCCGTTGCGGACCGTCGAGGAGTACATCTCCGGCACGCTGACGTAAACACGAATGGGGTCTGTCTGCGCCAGCGTAAAAAGCTCCTGCTGTGCGCCGCCATTGCCGGCGTTGATCAGCGTTCCAATATCTATGTTGCGCCGAGTGAGGACACCGCTGAACGGAGCGTAAACATGTTTGAAGGATTCCAGTTCTTCAAGCCGCCGCAGATTCGCTGCAAAAGACTGGACGGTCGCCGCCTTCGCTGCATAGTCGCCGACGGCGTTATCGACTTCCTGTTTGGACACGCCGTCGGTTTTGATCAGATCCTCATAACGAGTGGCAGTAATCTTGGAGAGGTTTGCATTGGCCTGGGCAGTGTTCAGGTCGGCGCGCGCCTGCGAAAGTTGTTGATCGACTTCGGGCGTATCAATATCAGCCAATAGCTCGCCCTTTGGCACGCGCGTTCCGATATCGTGGTACCACTTCTGCAGGTAGCCGTTTGTCCGCGCATAGATAGGCGATTCCACATAGGCCATGAGCGTACCTGGCAGGACGAGATCTTCTTGAGCGACCTCCGCCGTCGGATGGGTAACTGCTACGGTAGGAATGGCCAGCGCTTCCGTGTTTTCGGCCAGTGCGTGGTATTGCGCCCGGCGCTGGAACAAGGTAAATGCGCCCAAGATCACCAGGACAATTACGCCGAGAATTAGGTACGTGAAGAGCCGCGTGCCTTTCTCGGGCGGTTGCCCTGCTCTTGCGGGTTCCATCTGTGATCCGTCTTCTTTCATTTTCCGGTACTCCGCTCTTTCCACTCGTTCTTTTCCACTCAGGCTAGTGCAGGGGATGGTGATTGGCCAGGCTGCTTTCTGCGCTCGCGCCGGCCGTGAATCATCGAAAAAACGCAAGGGACAAAAAAGAGCGTTGCGAACGTTGCGAAAATGAGTCCGCCGATCACGGCGCGGCCCAGCGGCGCGTTCTGTTCTCCGCCTTCGCCGAGGCCGATGGCCATCGGGATCATGCCGATAATCATGGCGAGTGCCGTCATCAGAACGGGACGCATGCGCACGAATCCCGCTTGCAGCGCGGCTTCACGAGCGGACTTTCCTTCGCTCATCTGCTCGCGCGCGAAAGATACCATCAGGATGCTGTTGGCTGTGGCCACACCCATGCACATGATCGCGCCCGTCAGCGAAGGCACGCTCAGCGTGGTGTGCGTGAGCAGCAAAATCCAGCAAATACCGGCGAGGGCGCCCGGCAACGCCGTGATGATGATGAAGGGATCCAGCCACGACTGGAAATTCACAACGATCAGCAGGTACGCAAGGATGATCGCGCCGATCAGTCCGAATCCAAGGCCGCGGAATGAAGAGCGCATCGTTTGCACCTGGCCGCGCACTTCGATGTGGCTGCCACGCGGCAGTTCGTTCTTTATGGCGGCAACGCGCTTCAGGACTTCGTCGGAAACACCGCCCAGATCACGGCCGTCCACTGCGGCATAGACGTTGATCATGGGCTGCACGTTGTAATGAGAAATCTCCGCTTGCCTCGCGGTGTTCGTGGTGTTCACCAGATTACCGATGATTTGAGGCGGGATGCCCGGCGCGGTGCCGGTCACCGGCGTGTTTTGCAACGCCTGATAGCTGTCCACGCGATATTGGGGCGTTTGCACGGCGACGTTGTAGCTCACGCCGTTCTTTGGATCCAGCCAGAACGCCGGCGACGTCTGAAAGCTGGAGCTCAGAGAAACGAGAAGGTTACCCGCCACGTCCTTCGCTTGCAGACCTACCGACTGTGCGCGCGTGCGATCGACGTCCATGTGCAGGGTCGGTTCGTCCAGGGCCTGCTGCACGTGAACGTCCACGGCTCCCGGAATATGCCGGAATTCATTCGCAAGCTTTTCCGCCACCACGTAGTTGCCGCGCTGATTCGCTCCCGTTACCGCGACGTCGATGGGAGCCGGCGTCCCGAAATTCAAGATTTGCGTCACTATGTCGGCGGGCTGGAAGAAGAATTGCGTGCCGGGAAATCTTTGCGGCAGTTTCTCGCGGAGCTCGTTGATGTAAACGCTGGTCGGCTTTCCTCGTTCTTCTTTCAACTGGACAAGGATTTCCGCATCGGAAGTGCCAAAAGTTCCAGAGTTGCTGTAGCTGAGATTGATGCCGCTGTAGGGCACGCCGATGTTGTCGAGAACCGTTTGCAACTCTTTCGGGGGAATCGTTTCGCGAATGACCTCGTCAACCTGGTCGGCGAGACGGGCAGTTTCCTCGATGCGCAATCCAGTGCGCGCCCGGAAGTGCAAGCGAATTTGCCCGGCGTCGACCTTGGGAAAAAAATCTCTGCCGAGAAGGGCGACGAGGCCGATGGAGAGAATGCAGAATATCAAGAAGCAGGCGCCAAACAGTTTCGGCCAGTCCAGGACTGACGCCAGCCCGCGGCGGTAGCCTTCGCGGAAGTTCTCAAAGCCGTGCTCGAATTTTTGCTGGTAGCGGCGGAAAAAGCCCTGTTTTTCACCCACATGCTCTTCAGGCTTGTATTCGTCCGCGCTGCTCAGGAGGTACATGGCCATGGTTGGGACGATGGTTCTTGACCACCCGTACGAAGCCAGCATGGCAAAACTGACCGCTTCGGCCAGTGGCACGAAAAGGAATTTCGCCACTCCCGAAAGGAAAAACATGGGAAGGAAGACGATGCAAATGCATAGCGTCGAAACGAACGCGGGCACGGCAATCTGCTGAGCGCCATCGAGAATCGCCTGGATCGTTTCTTTCCCCATGGCCAGATTGCGATTGATGTTCTCGATTTCCACGGTGGCGTCGTCGACCAAGATCCCGACGGCCAGCGCCAGGCCCCCGAGCGTCATGATGTTGATGGTTTCCCCGAGAGCACTGAGCATGAGAATACTCACGAGAATTGAGAGCGGAATCGAAACTGCAATGATCAACGTGCTCTTCCAGTTTCCGAGGAAGACCAGAATCATCACCGCGGTGAGGCACGCGGCGATGAGCGCCTCGCGCAAGACTCCTTGGATCGACGCGCGGACGAAGACGGATTGGTCGAAAAATGTCGAGACCCGGAGGCCTTCCGGCAGGGAGGAAGCATAGTTGGCCAGAACGGTCTTCACGCGGTCGACGATGTCCAGCGTGGAGGCGCCGCCTGTTTTGTACGTGCTCATGAGCACGCCGCGCTGCCCGTTCACGCGCACCACATTGGTTTGCGGTGTAAATCCATCGCGGATATGAGCGACATCTTTCATGTAAATCGTCGCCCCGTTAACGGTTTTGATCGGCAGATCGTTCAGTCCCTCCACCGTAAGGGGGCTTCCGTTCATCTCGACGAGATATTCGAGCGACCCGAGTTTCACGGTTCCCGTAGGCAGGATCAGGTTCTGGGCATTGACGGCGTTTACGATGTCCACCGGAGAAAGTCCCTTGGATTGCAGCGAAGCGGAATCGATGTCCACCGATATCGTGCGCTGTTTTCCGCCGTAGGGGAACGGCAACGCCGCGCCTTGCACCGTGGCAAGCTGTGTTCGAATGAAGTTATTTCCAAAATCGAAGAGTTGTTGCTCGCTCAAGCTGTCGCTGGTCAATCCAATTTGAATGACGGGAACGGTCGAAGCGGAAAAGATGGCAACAAGAGGAGGAGTCGTTCCCGGCGGCAAGCTCTTCAAAATGGTTTGCGCGATGGCGGTGGTTTGTGCCAGCGCGACTTGCACATTGGCAGTCGGCTGGAAGTAGATTTTGACGACCGCAATGCCATTCAGAGATTGCGATTCGATGTGCTCGACATCATTGACCAGCGTCGTAACCGAGCGCTCCGAATTGCTCGTGATCCGCTGCTCCATCTCCTGCGGCTCGAGCCCCGTGTACGTCCAGACGAGCGTGATCACCGGGATGTTTATTTCCGGAAAGATGTCCGTCGGAGTGCGCAAGAGCACTACCGGCGTCAGCAGGATGATGACGAGCGCGAGGACCACAAAGGTGTAGGGTCTCGCGAGCGCTAATCGGACAATCCACATGGAGTCTCGAAGTTTCCTCTAAAGGGCGGTTCGCCCAGCTATGCAACTTGATTCGGTGCTTCCGTCCGGGTGCTCTTGTCTTAGATTCCCGCACTCAATTGTTTGGGTACGCCTCCTGGCCGGACCCGAACCATCGTCCTTCAGATAATTCCGCCGGCGAACCACTTCCAGGAATCGGTCGCGCATAGCAAGATCGCCGGGATGCCAGGCCGCATCACCGCCAAACCTTTATGGTTCAGAGTGTTAGCCGAATGGCGGGGCCGCACTCAGGATATATTACCCCCATTTGGATGTCCTTATTCGGACTACGTCGCATTCAAATTTTGAATCGGCTGACCGCCAATTTGGACGGCATGTTTATAACTATCCGAACGGATGCGTCTTTCGGGTATAGTCCTTCGTCATTACAGGTATCGCGTCCCGCTGGTCACCAGAACTGCACTCAAGCTGTCGTCATAGGAAGACAAAAGGAGCAAACCCAGTGCTTTCCATTCGCAATCTGTCCAAGACCTATTCAGGAGGTGTGCGCGCTTTGCGCGGTGTCTCGCTGGAGATCGCCCCCGGGATGTTCGGACTGCTGGGGCCTAACGGGGCTGGTAAATCCACGTTGATGAAGATTCTGGCGACGCTTCTCGATCCTGATACCGGATCGGCCACTCTCGACGGCCTCGACCTGATTCTGAATAAGGATGCCACGCGCCGGCTGCTCGGCTATTTGCCGCAGGAATTTGGCGTATACCCGAAAATGTCCGCCGTGGACATGCTGAACCACCTCGCCGTGATGAAAGGAATATCGAAAAGTGGAGAGCGCAAGGAGATTGTCGAAGGCCTGCTGCAACAAACGAATCTGTGGGACGTGCGAAAGAAAGCGCTTGGCGGATATTCGGGCGGAATGAAACAACGTTTCGGAATTGCCCAGGCGCTGCTGGCGAATCCGAAACTGATTATTGTGGACGAGCCGACGGCCGGACTCGACCCGGCCGAACGCAACCGGTTCTTGAATTTGCTGAGTTCCATCGGGAGGAACGTGGTGGTGATCCTCTCGACGCACATCGTCGAGGACGTGCGCGAGCTTTGCTCGAAGATGGCCATTATCAGCAGCGGTGAACTGATCCTCGAAGGCATGCCTGCCCAGACGATCGACGTGTTGAAAGGCCGCGTTTGGAGCAAGGTCGTTCCGACGGATGCGGAGCGGGAAGCGATCGAAAAAGCGTACCCGCTCATTTCGATGCATCGTGTCGGAGGGCTCAACGAAGTGCGTGTGTATTCGGAAACGCCGCTGGGCGAGGGGTTTCTGCTCGTGGAGGCGGATTTGGAAGACGTGTATTTTCGCGAATTGTCGCGGCACCGTCCGAATTGAAGGGGAGAACACGAAATGTTCATGGACTTCTTTCTATTCGAACTGAAGCTTCGGCTTAAGAGTATTTCCACTTATATTTTCTTTTTGGTGGCAGCGGTCCTGCCGTTCTTCTCGGTGGCTGCGCAGGGCTTCGGCCCCGCCGGGAGCGGTAAGGTCCTCTTAAATGGCCCGTTCGCAGTGACCTTGATCACGTCGTTTGTAATGGCTTACGGTTCGATATTAATCGCCGCGATCTTTGGGCCGGCGATCCTGCGCGATTTTAATGGCGACACGTATCAGCTGCTTTTCACCAAACCGATCTCCAAGTTCGCCTATCTCGGAGGACGATGGGCCGGCTCGATGGTGACCGCGCTGTTTGTTTTTTCAGGAATCGTCTTCGGTACTGCCCTTGGCACGCTGATGCCATGGGTGGACAAACTCCGGATTGCCCCGAACGACTTTGCAATGTATTTCAAGGTCTATGCCTCGATCGGGATCGTGCAGATATTTTTCCTGGGGAGCCTGTATTTTTGTGTCGCGGCGCTGACGCGAAATATTGTTGTCGTTTATCTCCAGGGCGTGGCGCTCCTGGCCTTTTATCTCATCGAGCTGGTGGTCGTCATCACCTCCAACAAGCTCGAGCGCGCCTGGGCGACCATCATCGATCCCCTGGGAATCATCATGGTCCAGAGCCTGATGCGCTATTGGACGGTAGTGGAAAGAAACACGCTCCTTCTCCACTGGACGGGAACATTTCTTTATAACCGGCTCGTGTGGCTCGGCGTCGGCGCGCTGGCTTTGCTCGTCGTATTCGCGTTTTTCCCGATGTCTGCGGAAGTCTTGGGTTCGCGGCGATCCACAAAAAAGGCGGAGGAAGCGAGAGCGGACGAAGACACCGTGAAGAAGGCAGTCCGGCGTGCGGGAGCCCTTCCCCAGGTGACGCAGACCTTTGGGGCAAGGACAACCTGGTTGCAGCTGTTTTCCATGACGCGCATGCGTTTTTTCAACATCGTCCGGGAAATACCGTTCTGGGCGATCACTCTGATCATGCTCGTATTCGTGATGATCAGCGGGCATTTCGCCGGAAACAATAACGGCGTCGAGGTTTGGCCTGTCACGTTCCTGACGGTGCTGGTGGTCTCGGGACAGTCCGGACTCTTCCTCTATATCGTCGGCGCGCTATACGCGGGCGAAGTCATTTGGCGGGAGCGCGATGTGCGTTTCGAGCAGATCCACGATTCTCTCCCGCTGCGCGACTGGACCGACTTTGTGAGCAAGTTTCTGGCGCTGGCCATGGTCGAGACGGTATTGGCGTCCGTGGTGCTGGTGTGCGGCGTACTTTCTCAGGCCATGAGTGGATTTTTCCGGTTCGAGCTGGGTCACTATGCGAAAGAGATCTACCTGATTTACTTGCCGCAACTTCTCATGGTGATCCTACTCGCTTTGTTTCTCCAAACGGTCCTAGGAAATAAGTTTGTGGCCCACGCCGTAGTCGTCGGGTTCTTCATCCTGATTCCCACCCTCTACGCCTGGGGCATCGAAAACCGCATGTATCTCTACGGGGAGATTACGCCCTACACCTACTCGGACATGAACGGTTACGGGCATTTCACCGAAGCGCTGTTCTGGGTGACGGCTTACTGGCTCTCTATTGGAGGATTGCTGGCTGTGCTCGCCATTGCCTTCGCGAGGCGCGGAACCGAGCAGTCGTTTGCAGCGCGCTGGAAGAAGGCGGGCCCACGGATAACTCGCTTGATCCCCGCGGCTGCGGCGTTTCTGATTTTGGCAGGAACGTGTGGCGCGGTTTTCTACTACAACACGCACGTGCTGAATGAATTCCGCACGGCGAAGCAGAACCGCCATCGCGCCGCGGAGTACGAACAGCTTTACAAAAAGTATGAGCGCTTGCCGCAGCCCAAAGTGACGGCTGTGGACGTTGCGGTTGACATCTTCCCGGAGAGGCGGTCTTTCGCTGCAACCGGCTACTACATGCTCGTAAATCACTCGGCTAAGGCTATCGACGAAGTGCACATCACCGATTCGCGCGAAGCCATCCAGGAAGTGAAGTTCGACCGCGGCTCAAAGCAAACGCTCGTCGATAGAGACCATTTCTATTCGATCTACAAGCTGGAGAAGCCTCTCGAACCAAATGAAACGATGAAGATGGATTTTCACGTGAGCTACACTTCGCGCGGATTCAAGGACGGCAACGAACGGGCGGAGTTCGCCTATAACGGCACCTTTTTTGACCGCGACTATTTTCCATCCATCGGGTACAACCAAAACATCGAGATCGACGATCCGGTCCGCCGGCGCGAAGAGAAGCTGCCGCCTCTCGAGGAGATGGCGCCGCCCGGTGATCCCTACTACTCGAACATAAATCTGTTCACGGCAAATTCCGAGTGGGTCACGTTTCACGCTGTCGTCAGCACCTCGCCGGATCAGATCGCCATCGCCCCCGGTTATCTGACCCGTGAGTGGACCGAGAACGGACGCCGGTATTTCGACTACAGCATGGGCGACACACGAGTCAACGATTTTTACTCGTTTCTTTCCGGCCGCTTCAGCGTAAAGACGGACCAATGGAAAAACGTAAAGCTGGAAATCTATTATCAGCCCGGCCATGAGTTCAACCTGGACAAGATGATGGACGCCTCGAAGAGCGGGCTGGACTATTACGAAAAAAACTTTGGCCCCTACCAATTTAACCAGTTTCGCGTCCTGGAATTTCCGCGTTACCGGCAGTTTGCTCAGTCCTTTCCGAACACTGTGCCCTATTCCGAAGACATCGGGTTCATCGAGCGGATGAAGAAACCTGATGATATCGACCTGCTCTACTTCGTTACCGCGCACGAGCTCGCACACCAGTGGTGGGGCCACCAATTGATTGGCAGCCAGACGCAAGGTTCAAACATGATGAGCGAATCGCTCGCGGAATACTCGGCGCTTACCGTCATGTCAAAGAGGTACGGCGAAGACATGCTGCGAAAGGATTTGCGGTATGAACTCGACCGCTATTTGAGAGGGCGCGCGGGCGAGACGCGCCACGAGCCGCCGCTCGTTCTGGTGCAGCGCGAACCGTACGTCTGGTATCAGAAAGGAGCGCTAGTGATGTTCGCGCTGGCGGATTATATCGGCGAGGACAAAGTGAATCTTGCTCTGCGCAATTTTCTTGAGAAAAACCGTTATGCCAAGGGGCCGTTTCCCGATACGCGCGGATTCGTCGCTGCGCTCCGCGAGCAAACTCCGCCGGAACTGCAGTATGTGATCACGGACATGTTCGAGTCTATCGTGCTCTATGAGAACAAGGCTGTATCAGCGACCTACGTGGAAACGCCCGACAAGAAATACAAAGTGACGCTAACGACGAATTCGCAGAAGAAAAAGTCCGACGGCTCGGGAAACGAAACGCCGATGCCGATTCACGACTTGATCGACGTTGGCGTGTTCAGCGGAACCAAAGAGCATTTGAAGCGGCTGAATCTGCACAAAGAGTGGGTTTCACAGGAGAAGAGCACCTTTGAATTTGTGGTGGATGAGAAGCCGACGTTCGCGGGAATAGATCCTTACAACAAACTGATCGACCGCGATCCGGCGGACAATCTGATTGAAGTCGAAAAGCTGTAGTGCGAACCGACACGGCGCCCTCCGCCCTGGCTCACGCGGCTATTTGTGGGTCATCACGAACACGCCGTCCCAGTTTGTCGGCGGTTCGTCGAACAAATATTCCTGGCAGCGCTTCCAGTAGACGCGCGAAGGTCCGTCTCCGGGCCATCTGTCGAGAAATTCCTGAAAAGCGCGTTGCGCGGCCTCCCACTTTCGATGGCGAAAGAGTTCCCGCGCGTGCTCGAACTGTTCCACCTGCAAACGCACTTCTTCCGCGCGACCCTCCGCGGCCAAATCCGTCCGCTGCCCCATCAACTGGTAGATTGTGACAGGCTGCAGCTTTCCCTTCACGCGAATCAGGTCCAGCTCCCGAAACACGAATCCATCGTCTTTGGCGCCCTCGTAGGTCGTCTCGTTTACGATGATGTACGTGCCGTAGTCCTTGTTCGATCCTTCAAGCCGCGAAGAGAGATTCACCGCGTCGCCGAGCGCCGTGTAGCCGCGGCGCAACGATGAGCCCATCCTGCCGACGCTCGCCACGCCGGTGTTCAGCCCGATGCCGATCTCCAGACGCGGCTTGCCCTCTGCTTCCCAGACTTTTTGCAACTCGCGAACGCGCTTCATCATTTCCAGAGCGGCGTTGCACGCTTTCGTCGCATGCCCGGGTTCTTCGAAAGGCGCCCCCCAGAAGGCCATCACGGCGTCACCGATGTATTTGTCGAGCGTCCCGTTGTTCTTGAAGACGATGCGCGTCATATCCGAAAGATATTGGTTGAGAAAGACAGCGAGTTCCTGCGCGTCGAGTTTTTCCGAGATGGTTGTGAAACCGCGAATATCGCTGAACATGACAGTGATGTCGGTTTTCTTCGGGTCAACAAGGCTGGGATCGACCAGGAGTCGGCGGATCACCTCGGGACTAAGGTAGTTGGCGAATTCCGCGCGTACTTTGCGTTTTTCTTTTTCCTCGATAAGTACGCGATAAAGTGACACAAGCACTACGTTGCCCACGAGCGTCATCGCCGGCATGGTAAAATTCAGCCACCAGCCGTCGAGAAACGCCAGATAATCCGCCGCCGCAAGCGGAGCGAGCAGCCCGGCCCCAAACCACATCCACCGCGGCTGTACCAGTGCCATCCAGATCCCGAGCGGTATGCCCAGGAACAAAATCGTCAGCACGTCCCACAAGGCTTGCCGGGCGCCTCGGACAAGAAAGTTCTGGTTTAGGATGTTATCGATCACATTGGCGTGCACTTCGACGCCGGGATAGTCGATCCCGCCGTAGGGGGTTGATCGCTGGTCTCCGATACCGGTTGCCGAAGCCCCAACCAATACAATCTTCTCCTTGAATGTTCCCGGTTCAAAGTTTCTCGTCACCACGTCGGCGATCGACTTATACAGATAGCTTCCCCGCGGGCCGCGGTAATTGATCTGCATGTGCCCCGTATAGTCCGGCTTGATCTTCAACTGGTCGCCAAAGTTGATGCTGGCAACTCCAATCGGATTGAAGTCTACGGACAGCTGCGTGGTCGGCAGCCCGAGATAGAGTCTGACCGCCTGAACTTCCAGCGAGCCGAACATCTGCCAATCATTGATATCTTTCGACCGCCCGAAGGGAAGAACGAGCAGAGTCCGGCGCAAAACGCCGTCCGGATCGGCGGAAATGTTAAAGAATCCTATTGATGCTTTTTCCGGATCTTGGGGGTTTGCAAGAGAAGGAATATTGGCGACCGTGGCGGAAAATAGATTTTCCTCCTGATCGTATTTTCTCACCAGCTCCGCGAAATCCTGCTTTCCCGTCGCGGGGTTCATGGCCGTTTTCGTAATCGAATACCAATCAATCAAATCGGCATACCCGTCCAGCGTGGCATTGTCGATGCCCGTCAATTCCTCCTTCTTCAGAAAGAAACTTCCGAGGACCACGGGTCCAAAGCGGTCAATCGACCTGGCAAACTGCGCATCCGCGTCATTTTCTGCGACGAGCTGGTGCAGCCAGGTTTCATACTTGGCGTCGATGGGTTCTCCGTTCTTCTTCCTTGCCTCCAGGTCTCTCCAGATTTTTCGCATCAGTTCCACGGTCTGGTCCGGTTTGTCGAAGGTGATGTCGAACGCCACGACCTTCGCGCCATCCTCTCGCAATACGTCCAGCATTTTGGCAAAATGCGTTCTCGAAAATGGCCACTTTCCAAGCACTTCCTGGGAGCGCTGGTCGATATCCACGATCACAATGCGGGGGTCAACGGGCGTCTTGGCGGCGGGCCGGTACCGAAATCGCGTATCGAGAGAGTCGAATTCGAGTCGTTGCAGAAAAACAAAAATCGGCGTCGGTCTTTCGCCGAGGAAGGTGAAGTAATAGACGGTCAGTGCGGCCAGCGTGATGCCCAGGCTAATGACAAAGGAAACCCGATGCCGCCACCACGATTGCAGAAGTTCGTACAGGCCGAACAGGTCCCGCCGTTGCCACCATGCGCCTGACGGAGCTGTCATCTCATTTCGCGCGCTATTCGCGGTAAATAAAATTCATACGCACGCCGCTGATCTCGATGACGTCGCCGTCATTCAGGCGCACGGGTCCGGTAATCGGCGTCCCATTCACCAGCGGCATTTTGTCGCCGGGGCCGATGTAGTAGCCGTCATCGCGCTGGTTGATCTGCGCGGCCATCGGCGGCTTGAACCATCCTTTGACCTTTACCGTGGCCATTGCTGACTTGCCGATGACGGTGAGCTTGTTCGTGAGCATGTACTCTTTCTGGTCGGTTCGCCCGCCAATCACGACGAGTGTAGGAACCTTCAGTCGGCCCGCTGCAAACTGCACGCGCTCGCCAGTGGCCGCCGCCTGTTGCAGCATTTCGCGCCGCGCTTTTGTATCCAGCACCATCGTTTCGTTGATGCGCGGGGCGCTGGCCTTGCGCCCCGTATCCCACGGCACGGGCGCGTCGCCCGAAGCGTCCACTTTAATGTGGTGTTTGCCGATCCAGATCGAATCCCCATCGTGCAGCGTGGCGCGCTCCACGCGCAGGTCGTTCACAAACGTTCCGTTGAGGCTATCGAGGTCTTCCACCACAAGCCGCCCGCCTTCAAAATACACGCGGGCGTGATAGTTCGAGACCGCCAGATTGTCGACCGGTATGTCGTTATCCGGAGAGCGCCCAATGCTCACGGGCCGGGTCCCAACCGGCACTTCCTTGACCGTCTTTGCTTCAAACATCAGGCTGAGCTTCGCCATCTTACGATCCTCCTGCGGCACCGTTTCTGGCCGCTTTTTTTCGCGCTCCACCGAGCAGCCAAGAGAACCATCCTCTGGATTCCGCGCCCACACGCACGACAATCACAGTGATGTTGTCCACCCCACCCCGCTCGTTGGCCAAGGCAATAAGCTTTTCCGCGGCCCGCGTCGGATCCGTCTCCGCTTGCAAAGTGCCCGCAATTTCCGGCTCGGTCACCATTCGCGTCAGCCCGTCGCAGCAGAGCATCAAAATGTCCCTTGCGAACAACATGTGCTCTTCCGTGTCCACTTCAATGTCCGGCAAAGCCCCCAGCGCGCGCAGAAGAACGCTTTGCATTTCGCTCTCTTCCGCTTCTGCCGCCGTCAAAATCCCGCGCCGCACCTGTTCGGCCACCAGAGAATGATCGCTGGTGAGTTGCTGCAGATTTCCGCTTCTCAGCAGATAGGCCCGCGAGTCTCCCACATGCGCGATGCTTACTTTCGAGCCATCGATCCACGCCGTCGTAACGGTCGCGCCCATCCCGTGCTGCTCGGGATTCGCTTCCGCGGCCTCATAAATGTTTTTATTCGCCAGGTGTACGGCGTTGGTCAGCCGCTTGGCCTTTTCACTCCACGCCGGCTCCGAGTGTCCGAGGGCCGTAGCCGCCGGATCGCTCTGCCCGCCCATGCAGTGCTTGACGATGGTTTCCACCGCCAGCGCGCTGGCCACTTCTCCGTGCGCTTCTCCCCCCATGCCGTCGGAAAGCACAAACAGGTTCAGCGATTCGACAATGCGGAAGCAGTCTTCGTTATTTGTGCGCACCCGCCCTACATCGGTTACGCCGCCGCTTACGATCCGCACAAATTCTCCCGTTGCTGCTCGCTGTCTGATCCCGTGCCCACACCCCTGCCCGGCAACCCTATTCTCACGCTAGCAGACCCTCTCAGGCGGCGAAAGCCTTTGACGCTTACTGATTACTTGTTTTTTCGCGCCATTTGCCGCCCTGGCACCCCCGAGGGTACGGCCAAACCGGCTGGTTTTTGCGCTTGTTTCCGCTGGCGCCCATCCGCGGCGTGCCTAGTCCGGCCGCTTCCGCTATAATCTGCCTCCACCCAGCGAATCTTCAAGTGAAAGCGGCTGCACGTCACCCATCATGGCCAAAACTAAAAAAATGCGGCGCAAGTCCTCGCCTCCCTCGCGGCGCGGCGGATTGTCGGCTGCCCAGGCGGGGCGCGAACTCGAAGAGCTGAACCGCGTCGGCATCGCCCTATCTGAAACCCACGACGTGGAGCGACTCCTTGCTCTGATTCTCACAAAGGCGCGCGAGATCACCGGCGCCGATGCGGGCTCTCTTTATCTGACGGAGCAGGCCGGCGGCGGCGCGAACAGTACTGCGACCGATGCGGCGAACGGCGGGGAAAAAACACGACAGCTGCGCTTCCGTTTGACGCAGAACGACAGCGTGCAGTTTCCCTACACCGAACACACCTTGCCGATCACGGAATCTTCCATGGCGGGCTTCTGCGCGCTTCACGGCGAAGTCATCGAGCTGGCCGATGCCTACCGCATTCCCAAGTCGCGGCCCTTTCACTTCAATTCTTCTTTCGACGAGCAAGCTGGATACCGCACGCGCTCCCTGGTCACCCTGCCCATGAAAAACGGCAAGGGCGAGGTGCTCGGCGTGCTCCAGTTGATCAATTGCAAGCGCAACCCGAAAGCGCGACTCGCGGATGCGAACGCCGTCCGCCGCCATGTCCATCCTTTTCCCGAGCGAGCCGTGCGTCTGGGACTGTCTCTTGCCTCGCAGGCCGCGGTGGCTTACGAGAACTCGCAGCTTTACCGCGACATCGAAAATCTCTTTGATGGTTTTGTGAATGCCGCCGTGAAAGCCATCGAGCAGCGCGACCCCACAACCTCCGGCCACTCCCAGCGCGTTTGCCAAATGACGCTGGCGCTCGCCGAAGCAGTGGATCGCGAGCCGCAGGGACCTTACGCGGACTTGCGTTTTTCGCGCGAACAGATGAAGGAACTGCGTTACGCCGCTTTACTCCACGATTTCGGCAAGGTCGGCGTCCACGAAGAAGTTCTGGTGAAAGCAAAGAAGCTTTACCCGCTCCAGTTTTCCCGTTTGCTAGATCGCTTTGACTACATCCGGCGGGACATCGAAGCGCGCATCGCCGAACAAAAAGTGGAACTCCTGCTTGGGAATCCTCGCAAGAAAGAGGCCGAAGCGCGCGCCCGCTTGGAGCTGCTCGACGGCGAGGCCGGCCGTCTCACCGCGGATTTGGATCGTTATGTGGAATTCATCTCGCGCGTGAACGAGCCGACGATTCTGCCTTCGAGCGAATTCGAACTGTTGACGGAAATCTCCCGGAAAACCTATCGCGACCCCCGTGGCGCCGAGCGTCCGTACCTCACTTCCGAGGAAGTCCGCTACCTCTCGATACCGCGCGGCAGTCTGGATGCCACCGAGCGGCGGCAAATCGAGTCGCATGTGACGCACAGTTTCAATTTCCTGGCTCAAATTCCCTGGACCCCCGAATACCGCGGCATTCCGGAAATCGCGCGCGCCCACCACGAAAAACTCAACGGCCAGGGCTATCCAAACGGCCTGAAATCCGCCGAGATTCCTGTGCAAGCCAAGATGATGACCATCTGCGATATTTTCGATGCGCTCTCCGCGTCCGACCGCCCCTACAAAAGAGCGGTCCCGACCGACCGCGCGCTAGAAATCCTCAAGTTGTGCGTCCGCGACGAGGAAATTGATCCCGAGCTATTCCGCCTTTTCCTCGATGCCCAGGTTTACCGGCTCGTTCTGAAGCCCGCTTAGTAGATGGGGAATATCGCTCTAGCCCCCGGACACCCTGCTGGCCGATTACCTTTTGGCTTTTCCAGCCGGTTTAGGTTCCTAGGAAGGCTTTTCGCTCTTTTAGAATAAGTGTGGGGCACGATATGTGGATCTTCCTTCTTGGGCCTTTCCTTTCGCTGTTTCCCCGGCGTTGGCGCAAAGCACTGCCGTTTTACGATGCCGTCGACTGGCGATCCGCAGCCATCCTCAGCGGCTTGGCGGAATCCGCCCTGGCCATCGCCGGTCTCATGTACTGGTATTCGTACTCCATGACGGCCTGGGTTTCCAGCGCGCTCGATAATGTCCTCAACAAGAGTTCTGCCACCGGAATCACCGATCACGAGATAGGTTTTGCCGCGCTCGTCGTTTGGGCCACCCATCCCCTGACCTGGTGCATTGCTTTTTTTTGTGTCGAAGGCGCCTGGCGGTTGTGCGCCTCGTTCACGGACACCGTTCTTGGCATTTTCCCTCTCTATTTGCTCGAGAAAACCTACTCCAGGATCTTTCGCCGTGGAGCGCCCGAACCCGCGGGAGCGGTAAAGTTTTCGCAGGGCCACGTTTCTTCTTACGTGAGCACCGTGGCGGAAAAAGTTCTAACCGCCAGACTTTCGCAAGGTCCCGACGAGCTCCTTGTCACAAAAAACTCCGCAGAGGAATTTCTTGAAATCCGCGCTTCCTGTGTGAAACCGGATTGGACTCCGCCCCGCGTAGTTCGCTACGAAGATCGCTATTACCGGCTCGAGGAATGCTCCAGGGAATCGGGGGCGCGCCCATTTGTCTACAAACTGCGGCGACTGGCGGCTGGCGTTCCCGGGCGCAGGGTGATCACCTATTCTCCGGATGAGGCTCCCATCCTCGCGAATCGCTGAGAAGACGGGCGGCGTTCGAGCCCCTCGTTCCTTCAGCGAAAGCTCCCGGGCTTCCTCCCCACAACGTCTCTCGACTACAATCACCTCATGCTTCTTCGCCGCCCGCCCTATCCGTTTGTTCTGCGAGGCTTTTGCCTTCCGACGGCATTTCTTCTGCTTTTTTTCTCGGCGTCCGCACAGAAGCCTCCAGGCCCTTCAACGGGGCGCACTTTGGTGCTGCCGCGCACCATCATCTCGGGTGACCGGGCCACGCTCGCGGTGCTGGATGGAAGCGGCCGCCTCGCTTCCGGTGCGGTCGTGAACTTCTCGAACGGCGACCGCCTCACTACCGATGCCACCGGCCGCGCATTGTTCGTCGCTCCGCTCAATCCCGGCGTGATTCTCGGTTCGATTGCCGGCCGCGCGGGGAGCACTCCGGTTACGATCCTGTCGCCCAGCGAAACCGCCGCCAATTTGATTCGAGTGGACTCGATTCCGCAAATCGCCTCCATCACCGACCGTTTTGAAATCAGCGGCCAGGGTTTCTGTGGAGACGCCGACGCGAATCAGATCACCATTTCCGGAGCGCCTGCCTTCGTGCTGGCTTCCTCGCGGACATCGCTAGTCCTGCTGCCACCCGCGGATTTAGAGCCTGGCCGGGCGTCCGTCGACATTTCTTGTGCGAAGCGCTACGGCCCGCCTCTGGAAGTCGTCTTCGTAGCGCTCAGTCTGGAAGCCGATTCTTCGCCGCTCGCGCCGGGCGTGCACCGACCACTCACCGTCCGCGTCCACGGCACGCGCGACAGAGTAACCCTCGAGGCCAGAAACCTCGCCCCTGACATCGCCGAACTCCAGGGCGGCAATCCTCTCCAGTCTTCCAGCTCCGGCGGGTGGGAAAACGTGGCCCACTTCGAAATCGTCGGCCGCAAACGCGGCAGTTTTCAGATTTCCATCCGCATGCTGCCGTCGACACCCCGCCCACACTAGCCCGCTTCGCGCGCCGCCGTCCGCAGCGGAGATCTCCCTGGGGCACGGCGCGTTTGCCCCGAACCTCGAAGGATGCCCGTCCTGGTTTCCCTGGGGGAACTATGCGTTAGTTTTCGCGCCGGCCTCTGCCGGAAGGGCAAGTGCGCCCTGGCCGTTCTCGAGAGACGCATCCGCCGCGCTCGTCCCGACCAGCGAATCCAGAGTGTTCTGCGTTTTTTCGAGTCGCTTGTCCGCTTCTCCGTAACTTTGCTGTGCGTTCTTCAAATGAGTCCCAAGTTTTTCAAATACATCGGTAAAGGTCGTCATGTTCTTCTGAATCCCGGAAAGCCCCGCGGAAATGCGCTTGGCGTTTTCCTCGATCTGCATTCCGCGCAACCCCAGGTGAATCACGCAGAGATGCGCGTAAAGCGTATTGGGCGAGACAGCGATAATATTTTTTCCTCGGCAGTAAGAGTCCAGTGCCTCGCCCTTGCTGTCCAAGGTCATCAGCATCTCGTAATAGACCGTTTCCGACGGCACGAACATCAGCGCCAGATCGAGTGTGCCTTCGTTTGGCACAATATATTTCTTGGCGATGGAATCCGCGTGCCCCTTCACCGCCGTCGCAAAAGCCCGCTTGGCTTCCTCACCCTCCGCGCTGATCCTTCGAAACGCGTCGAGAGGAAACTTCGAGTCCACCGCCACCAGCTTCTTGTCCCGCAAAAAAATCACCGCGTCCGCTGCCTCGCCGCTCGAAAACCGGTACTGAACGGCATATTGCGAAGTGGGCAGGGAATCCTCCAGCAAACGGCCCAGCGTCACTTCGCCGAGGAGTCCTCGCGTCTTCGCCCCGCCCAGGATTCCTTCGAGCGATTTGGTCGCGGAAGAAATCCCGCGTCCCAACTCCTGGAATTCTCCGAGCTGTTTCTGAATATGCCCGATCTGTTCCCGCGTATTCTTCAGTTCGTTGGCAATTGCCGTTTGTCCCTGCGTGGCTATCTGCGCGGAGTTCGATACTCCATCCTGCAATGCCCTGGTCACACTCTCCAAGCGCTGCGAAACACTTTGACCAATCGTGGCCATTTGCCCCGTAGTCTGCGCCTGCGCCGTCCCAATCGTCTGCAAGTCCCTCCGCAGTTCACCCAAATGAGCCTCTAGCGCTGCGTTCTTCTTCCGTTCCTGCGAAGTCTGCAACACCAGCCAAAGCACAAGCGCTGCGACCTCGATCACAATCCCGATGAGCACTCCGTTCATTCTTTCTCCAGTCCCTTTTCGGGAAACGGTCTTCTTACTTTACCCGGAGTCGCGTGCGGCGGAAAGCTCCTGCCAAAACAAAAGGGCCTCGCCTTCGCGAAGCCCTTTCTTCGAACGTCTCCTGAACCGTTGGACGATGCGCCCGGCGGCGCTGCGCCTACCAGTTCACTTTCATCGCGAACTGGAATTGCCGCGGATCATACGCCGCCGTCGGCTGCCCCGCGTTCGTCCATAGCACGTTGACGGCGGACACGTTGAACCGGTTCGGAATGTTGAAAATGTCGGTGATCAGGTCGAGGCTGTAACGCTCCTTAAAGTAGATGCGCCTGGCTACGCGCATGTCACTGAAGGCGACCCATGGCGAGAGTCCGGCATTGCGGCCGAGATTGCCGTCCAGGGAAAGCAAAGTGCCATCGAAGGCCGCGAGACAAGGCTCCTGGAAGATCCCCGTTGGCGAGAACCTCGAAGCGACCGTGGGACCGCAGCTAGGGTTGGCGATGGTGTTGGGGCGCCCGGTTAACGCTGACAACTGCAGGTTGTCGTCAACCCCGGTCACGATGTTGAAAGGCCTCCCCGAGGCAAACTCGATCAGGGGAGCAAGCGTCCAGTTACTAAAGAATTTGCTCGTGAAGCCGTCGCCAGCCAGCTTGCCGCTCTGGTACACGCCGCTGAAGACAAAGCGGTGCCGCTGGTCGAACGTCGAAGTAGAACGGTCCGAATTGGGGAAATAGCTGTCCTGAGGAGTAAGCGTAGCCTGCAGGTCAGTGGCGTCATCGATGGCGTGCGACCAGGTGTAAGAAGCCAGGAATTCATAATGGCTGGTAAAGCGCTTCTTGAGGTTGACCGTCAGGCCGTTATAGACCGAGTTTCCATTCGAAAAATTTGCATCCATGTCGCTGAACGGGACGCAATTGGAAAGATTCACGCCGGGATTGCAACTCGAATTCAGGTGCTCAGCCTGCAGCACAGAATTCGCCAATCCCACGCAGGCAGCGCCGGCTGCTCCTTCCGTTGCCAGGATCGCTTCCGCCACCGCCGGATTCAAACCCGATGGGCGGAAGAAATTCGTCAGCGCCGCCGGTACGTAGGGTCCCGCCGGGCCGACTCCGCAACCGCTGACCAGGAATGGGCTGTCGGTGGATTGATTTACTCCGGCCGCGACCGCGGCGTTCAGATTATCCATCATCAGATCCCCGCGAATCGCGTTGGCGTTAATCGGGCGATTGATATGATGGCCGCCGTTGAAGTTGTAAGCCAAATTGAGCGTAAAACCGCGTCCAAGATCCCTTTCGATGCTCAAATTGGCTTGCTCCGAATAGGCGTATACAAAATTTTTCCCCTGCGGATAGCCGAAGGGCTGGAATCCCAGCGGAAAGCCAGCAGTCAGGTAGTTCTGGTTGATGAACAACGATTGCGGGAAATTCAGAGCCTGGAATTGTTGTTGGTTCGGCAGATAACCGAGGGAAGCGTTTAATGCCGCCGAAGTCGACGGAGCGCACTGAGGCGAAAGAGGATTAACCAGCAGTCCCTGGAAGATCGGAATGGCGTTCAGATTCCCAGGATCTCCCGCGACGGTACACGTCGCCGTGCCGCCGAATGCCAGTTGCACGCTCTTCGAACCATCGGAAGCATCGCCGAGAAAATAAAGACCGAGAAGTGGATGGTCGTAGAACAATCCGAAGGAAGAACGTACCACGGTTTTCCCGTCGCCTTTGGGATCCCACGCAATACCAATACGCGGTTGGACGTTGTTGGTATCCGTCTGGATGCCTTTTTGCAGGCCCAGAAGGTTATATCCCGCTAGCGCCAGCGCATCGGGAGGGGCAAACTTCGGCGGAAACTCGATGTCGTAACGCACGCCGTAGTTCAGAGTTAGATTGTGACGGATGCGCCAGGAATCCTGCCAGAACGCTCCCAGCGGCTTATTGGTAAACGAGTCGCTGGGACTTCCAATACCCTGGATGAAGTCCGCCGGAAGCCCCGCCCCGTAGGCTTGCACCGGAGACAACGACGGGAATGTAGAAGGGAATCCAAGGTTGCCGGCAGTGAAGGATCCGAAATCGTAAACACCGCCATAGTTCACCGTAAACGTCGCGGTCGTCGGGATGTAGTCAAAATCCACGCCAAACTTCGTGGCGTGCGGCCCCATCGTCCAAGAAAAGTTGTCTGTGAACTGGTAACGCTGTTCCACCCGCTGGATGTAGGAATAGGGTTCGCGGCCGAAGTAAGCAACGCCGGTAATGTTGATGGCCGGATCGGATCCGCCTGGCGCGCTCGAAAAATTATAGAGCAGACCGCGGCGAGCGTACTGGAAGCGGAAATCGTTAATCTTGCTGGCGCTGAGAATGGTGACGTAGTCCACGACGCCCGCGACGTCACGATACGTTTGCTGAGAAGTGCGGGAGAATGCGTTCTGGCCATAAGGTTGGTCCTGGCCGGCGACCTCGATGCCGGTCACCGTACTGGGGCTCACGTTGGCGCGCAGCATCAAGTGGTTGTTGGAGTTAATGGTGTGATCGATGCGCAAAGAATAGAGGCTGGTGCCCTCGGAAACCGGGAAATTCCCCGTCTGTGCTGCCAGGGTCTGATAGGAGGCCGGAACGAAACACGGCGGCGCCTGGCATGTCGTCGGGAAGCCGCTGATCCCGGCAATTCCCGTTAGACCTGTGGGCCAGACTCCATTCACCGCCATGCCGGAAGAGGCTCCTGCGAGAAATGCATATTTGCCGACGGCTTGCGCGAACGCGGGGCTGGCCATTTCGGCCTCGAGAGTGGCAGGGTTGGTCAGGAATCCGATCTGGTCTGCCGTGAGCTGCAATGTGCCGAACGGCAATCCAACCTGAGTCGTGTCAAATGGCGTAAGTCCGAAATTGTCCTGCCCAATCGACGAAAATCCGGTTTCCTGGCGCCGCGTAATTTCATATGAAAAATAGTAAAAAGTCTTGTCCTTCTTGATAGGGCCGCCGAACGCCGTTCCTGCTTGCACCCGTGTGTAGGCCGGGTTGGGGACGGTACTGAAAGCGTTGACCGCCTGGAAATTGCGGTTCCGCAAATACCCAAACACGTCGCCGTGGAACTCGTTCGAGCCGGAGCGTGTAATGATATTCACCACTCCTCCCGACGCTCGCCCGTACTCCGCCGCATAGCCATTGGTGATGATTTGGAACTCCTGCACCGCTTCCTGAGATACCGTCGACCGCACTCCGTTGACGGCGTTGTCCGTGGCGTCGGCACCGTCCACGTTCACAATGTTCGAGCGGCCATTCTGTCCTCCGATGTTCAGCCCGGAGGTTGGAGCCGCTCCGGTATTCGGAGCGTTGTCGCGCGTTACCTGAGAGTCCGTAAGCGTGAAATTGATGTAGTTCCGGCCATTGATCGGAAGGTTGTCAATGTCCTTCTCTCCCACGGTCTCGGAGAACTCCGTCTTTTCGGTTTCAATCGCGGCGGTCTCCGTGGTCACGGTGATGGTTTGCTGCGTACCCTTCAAGTCTAGGCGCAGATCGAGTATCGCGTCCTCGCCGACCGTCACGACGACCGAATCATTTTCGTACACTGCAAAGTTCGCGCCGCCATCGACGGTTACTTTGTACCGTCCCGGAGGCAGCGCCACCACTTTGTAGCGGCCCGCATCATCCGAGATCACACTGCGTTCGGCGTGCGTACCCGCGTTGGTAATCGTCAGTTTCGCGCCTCGCACGGCGAGGCCTTGCCCGTCAACTACTGTCCCCGACAGCGTCGCCGTATTTACTTGCGCCTTCAGAATCCCCGCGCAGCCCAGCACCAACATACACAGCGTGAAGCACCTAGACACACCATGACGTCGTTGCATCTCGCTCCTCCTAATGGAAACCATTTAATCTTCCGCTACCCCTAGCGGCCGCGGAATGCCCCGCGGAGTGAAGGCTACTCAATGGAATACCCGGCTTTTACTTCAGTCATCCGTCGAGTTCAGCCAAAACATATCCAACAAGTCCCTGAGTCTATGCCTCAAACCAGCTTTTTTCATCCCGGGACTGCGTTCGCCATGCTGTAGGAAGCAATACGGGAAGCAGAAGCGTGGCACGTGCTTCCGCCTGTGCAATTCCGGGCGGATAGCAGATCCAGGTCTAGGGCACTCTCCGCCTTTCTGTACTCTAGAGAAGAATGCCGCAGTGATATTCTCTCCGTCCGAAGGGATGGACGGCTATTTGCAAGAAGTCGGCGCGCGTTCAGTTCCATCAAAGCACCGACGGTAGGGTTGGCAGTTCGACGGCCGCCTTTGCTGCATCAGTCAAAACGATAACGAAGAGCCTCTGCTACGGCCCTGTATCCAATGCGCCGGTAAATGGAATTGGAGGTGGGGTTGGCCAGGTCGGTGTAGAGAACACACCGATACCCGCCGGCGCGAAGATGCTTTGACAAGGAATGAACACAGGCTGCCGCGTAGCCGTGCTTCCGCTTTTCGGGTGGCGTATAGACTCCGGACACCCGAACCACACCTTGTACTGGATCCCGGCTTACGGCCATGGACGTTGTCTCTCCGTTCTGATCCCAGACCCACAGCTGGCCGCCGGCCAACCCTCTGTCTACGCGAAGTTCCGTATCTTTTGCAGACTCACCAATTTCCTGCTGAAACGCACGAGTCCATTCAATCATCAAACCACGATCGCTCGGACCTGCCTGCCGTAACTGACCTTCGATACGGGGAACTTCTCCCTGCTCCAAGAGCTCATAGAGACGCATCCCCTGGAAGGGCGTAGCTGCCGATTTCCATCGTTCACCCCATTGGCCGGCGAAGCTGGCCGCTGTGGCCGCGTCTCCATTGACGCCGGCCAGAGTCACGCCAGCTTCGGCAATCGCATCCACGATTGCCAGCACCGCTTCTGACTCCATCGGTGTCAGGGTCGCTGGGAAGTCCAGAGGTGACTGAACCACGACGCCAACGGCCTTCTCCGCGTGAAATGCGATCCAATACCGGCCTGGATCTCCAGAAGCCACGCGGGCATGGAGAAGCGACAGAATCAAATTGTGCAAAACGGGTTCCGAGGAAAGGAACTCCTCCGCGCTCCTCAAGACAAACCCGGGATCCTGGCTAAACCGCACTCTGAATTCCATGCGGGAAATCTTACCTGAGTTGGGGAGAAAGAGTCGATTTGCGTCAATCCTCCCGGCTTTAGGGCGACCCGCCCGGCAAAAAGGGGGCTAATCCACGACGGCTGAACGAGCAATTTTCTTCGTCAACTCGAGCTAAGCCAGTCTTGCCGGAGAAAAAAGGGTGTGAGACAGGGAAGGTAGCACTTGACAGCTCTCCGAACATTGTATAGTGTATCTGTACAATGTTTGTACTGTCGGAGTATACATAATGGCGCAGCCAGTACAAGCAGTGATTCGCATCGACACAGACTCTGTCACACCGGCCTACCGGCAGATCGCTGATTCCATCCGCACGCTGCTGGTTAACGGGGTCTTGCACCCGGGAGATCTGCTGCCTCCGGTGCGCCAACTGGCCATCGACTTGGCGGTGCACTTCAACACGGTGGCTGAGGCTTACCGGAGGCTGGCTGAGGAAGGGTGGCTCGACCTCAAGCGACGCCGGGGCGCACAAGTCATCGCGCGCGCCACGCCACTCACCGCGCCTCCGGAAAGCGAATTGAAATTCCTGCAACGGCTACGTGAGCTGGTTGCCGCCACCCGGGCGGAGGGCCTGCCGCTGGAAACCATCGCAAGCAGTCTGCATAGCATCGCCGAGGGACTCCCATGCTCGTAATGTGGATTGTAACCGCACTGCCATTGGCATTCCTTTGCGTTCTGCTGTTCATCCTGCCCGGCCTTAGCCGGCGCTCCCAGTTTTTTGCGGTCACCGTGCCGCCGGATTTTCGGGAGACAGCAGAGGCTCTGAGGGTGATACGGAAGTATCGCATCCAGGTGGCAGCGCACAGTGCTCTGGCGACTGCGGGGTTTCTACTGGCGGTTGCTTGGCGCGCTCCAGCCTGGCTGGTGCTGGCATTCCTGTGGCCCCCTGCGGGCGCTCTGCTGGCAGTGGTTCTCGCGCATCGGCAAGCACTGCGATACGCAGTGCCCGCCAGCGGCGTCCACGAGGCCTCGCTTCAGCGCCGGCCCGCATCGGTTCCGGGTAGTCCGTATTTGTGGGCCGGTCCGTTCGGAATTCTAGGCGTTGCGGGCGCATGGATAGGAGCGCACTGGAATGAAATTCCGGCCCGCTTTCCCACTCATTGGGGATTCGACAACCACCCGAATGGCTGGGCGACCCGTAGCGTCGCCGGCGTATATACGCCGCTCGCGATCGAAGCGGCAGTCTGCCTGATGATGCTGTTCTTGAACTGGCAGATCGCCAGGAACTCGCGCGGCTCGACCGCGATGCGAAAACTGATGGGGCGGGCGCTGCTGGTGCTCGCGTATCTGATGGCAGCCCTGTTCGCCTGGCTGAGTGTGGCGCTGCCACTCGGCCACGGCGCGCCCGGGCGCATAAACGCGGGCATCATCGTGGCAGCTTTGGCAATTATCATCGGCGCCGTCGTCGTATACGGCTTCAGAGCGAAAGTGGACCCCGAGCCGGGCACGGGACAGGCGAGCGCTCTGCAGCCGGTACTGGGAGGCGGCGATAACACTGCCGATCGGAACTGGATTGGCGGCCTGTTCTATTTCAATCCTGACGATTCGGCCCTATTCGTTGAAAAGCGCATCGGCATCGGCTTTGAACTGAATTTCGGAAATCCAGGAGCTTGGGTGTTTCTTGGCTTCCTGGTGCTTATCCCGGTGGCGGCTGTGGTGCTGACGAAGTTGTAGCCCGGAGAGGCCAAGCCCTTGGAACGCTAGACCGATCTGTGACAAATCTGCGGGTCAGAACTGCAAGTGGCGTTGCACCAGCTTGCGCAGCTTTTCGCGGTCTTCGTCTTTCATGTGCACAAATTCCACGCCCCCGCCATCCGGTCCAACGTTGCGAACAACGGCAGTGAAGTGAATCTTGCGAAGTCCCGAGCGGACTTCCAGCTTGATCGAATCTCCCACGGCGAGCTTTTTCGGCGATTCCAGGTACGCTCCTCCGAGGCTGATGGTTTTCACGCGGGCCAGTCCGGCCTGCGAGCCGTCAATCTGCGCTCGCAAAGGTGATTCAAGAGGCACGCGCACGTACCTGCGTGGCACCACATAGCTCGCACTCGTTTGCGGAGCCGCTTCAAACGCCGCCCGCGCCCGCGCCGAGGACGGCCGGTTTTCAATCATTGCAAGCGCTTCTTCCGCCGCCGCGCGCAATCCCGATGGCTCGGCGAACGCTAGCCCTTCGCGCCCTTCTGCCAGCATGCGCAGCAATTCCGCCGCTTCGCTGGCGCGCATACGGCCGATCGCTTCGATCGCCTTGATGCGCACAAAGAGATCGCGCAAGACTTCATGCTCGCCCGCGGCGATTTCCATCAATTGCGGCACGGCCGTCGTCTCTTGCGCCAAACCGATCTGATCGATCATCATGGGCACGACGAGCGGATGAGCATCCGCCAGGATCGCGGAGAAGACAAAAGCCGCCGTTTGGGACGAACCAGCGTTGGCCGGCCTTGATAGTTCGCTCACCGCCAGATCCTGCAAATTCCATTCCCAGCTTGCCAGCGCCCGCGCCAGCCCGCGCAGCAAACGCTCCGGGTCAGCGGCGGCCAGCAGCTTGATGGCTGCGCTCACGCGCTGCCGTCGTGCTTCATAGAGTCGTGTCTCAAGAAGGTTCAGCACCGGCACGCCGATAGTTCGAAGCAGCCGAGCCATCGCAGCAACCATTTCCGCGCCGCGCGGTTCCGTCAAAAGCAGCGTCAAACGATCGAGCAGCCTTTCCGGGTCGCGCTGCAATAGCCGCGGCAATACCGGATCGAGAGGACGATTGGCCAGCGCCGCATCCACCAATAGCAGCCAGCGGTCTTGCGCCACCAACCGGTGAGCGAGCGCTGACATGTGATCATGTTCTTTGTCCTTCGGCACGCGTTCGAGGCCGATCAGAATATTTTCAAAGCCGGCGTAATCGGCGCGAATCACCGCGACGCGTCCCAGCGTCTCTAGGAATGCCGCTAGAAGCGCCGCCGTCTCCGGAATCGTTTCCTTCTCGAGAGCCTTCATCGTTCCGCGGCTCAAATCCTCCGGCAGCTGATTCGGCCAGAGCGATTCGATGATCGGCGTCATTTCATTCAATCCCGCCGCCACCGCCCGCCGCGCGTTGACGTTCTCGTTTTCGACGCGCCGCGAGTAGTTCAGCAAAATGTTCCGCGCCTCGCGCCGGGGAGCATCCGCGCCCGTCTCTGCCAGTTGGCCGAGCGTCCGCTTCAGCGCTACTACCGGAACGCTCCACACTTCCGGCCCGCGCAGCACAGAGGATTTTTCTCGCGGCGGAAGTTCCAGCCAGAATTTCTCTACGATCTGTTCCCTGTGCGTGTCGCTGGCCCAGGTAGTCGCCAGCAACGTCAGGTGCTGCGAAGAGTGCGGGCCGGTATATCCGCCCGAAGCGACGAGCACGTCGCTCAGCTTATGAAACGTCGGCCGCACGGCAGCCGGCGCTAGCGTCCCAGCGGCAAATTCCGCTCCGAGGAACTCAAGGATCAAACTCACCGAGAGACGCAACAGATAGGGCTGCGGCCTCTCGCCTTCGCGCGGAGCGTACTGCGAAATCGAACTGAGCAGCAAGCGCACCGTCTCGCGGCTCGCATCTTCCATAGCCCCGTGAATCGCCCGCGCCGCTTCTTCTGGCGCAAGGCCGCGTGCCGCCTCGAGCGGAGGCGTCAGCCGTCCGATCAAGCGGAGTGCGCTGATAAGATCGTCGGTTTCCGGTGGCAGAATCGGAGTCTCATCGACCTCGCGCGGCGAGTTTCCGCCGTATGCCACCAGCGCGCCCATCAGGCTGGCCAGCACCGTGTCCACTTTGCGTTCCGTTTGCGTGTTAATGGAAATCCCTTCCACGCGATTCTCCAGGAATCGTGCGGCCCACCAGGCGCTTCCGCCGCGCTTTATAGACTCCTCCGATCTTAGCAATGATGCTTTGAAGAGTTGCGCGAGCGTGTCCAGTTCGCCTACATGAAATTGTCTTGCGAATGCGAGGGATTGAATTCCCGCGCGCTGCAAATCCTGCGCGAGCGATTGCATTTCGCCCCGCACATCCGGCAAATGAGCATCATTGAGCTTCGGCACCACCAGCCCGCCGCGCTCAATGTGTATTTCGATACCGTTCAGCGCGCCCGCAAAATCGTGCAAGGTCTCGTAAGCGGTGTCCAGAGTCTGCAGACGCCGGGGATGGTTGCGTTCGTAAATGCGTTCTGAGCGAAATAGCAAATGCAGGCATCGCAGGGAATGAATGAGGCCGGCCGTCCTTGCATCCGGACCTGCTCCACCGGCGTCCCGCGCTTCCACCGCAGGTGGCCGCGTGGCCTTCCGCGTCTCTGACGCGGCATGAGGGTGCGGGTCAGCGTCGTAGCGCTGCTCCTCGACCGGCATAAGGGCCCGAAATACCAAGAAGTTCCCCACTTGCTTCCGTCGAACTCGTTGCTTCGACTTATCTAACCCATCGGTTAAATACGGGCCTGCCTTGAAGATCCCCACAACCAAAGAGGCGTGAGGGCAGGGTACCCTTAGCAATAAAGCAAGCACGCTGCCTGCCCCGGAGTTTTCCAATTAAGCGGTTTGTTTTGAATAGGTTGATTCCAAAGTCCTGGAACTAGCCCGCTAGCATGGTTACAAAAAGTTACGTTCCAGGTACGGGGAGATCTGTCTCAGGTGGGGCTTTCGGGCAGGAAACCCATTCACTTCGCCATGCGCTTCGGGTGCCGAAGCGCTCTATTTCGGCAGCATCGTCACGTTGTCAATGTGGACTGTACTGCCCTCCATGGCCTGAAAGGTTCGCCGTGCCGGCTGGTATCCGGGTAGCCGCATGCTGACCGTATGAAGCCCGGCAGGCACTTGTACGCGAGCCGGCGTGGTTTGCCCGGTCGATGTCCCATCGACAAAAATCTCTGCGCCCTTTGGAGTGCTTTCGACCTGGGCCCACGCCACTTTAACCGTGGATTTTTCCCTCAGCGTCACGTCAAGTTGCGTCTGAATATTGTCCTTGACCTGCACGCCTCCGGCGTAAGCGTCATAGCCTGGCATACGCAGCACCAGATTGTACGAGCCCGGGGCGAGTGGCAAGGTCAGCGGTGTCTGGCCGGATTGCTTCGCGCCGTTAATAAATACGTCGGCTCCTGCCGGCTTGCTGGTCAGCAGCAGGCCTTTCGCCAGCGATTCGAGCGTTGCTTTCTGGTCGATGACGCTTCCCGCCTTCACTTGAAGCGCGGTCTGCATCGGCTGATAGCCCTCTTTCTGGACTTCCAGGCTGTACTGCGCAGGCTCGAGATCATTAAAGCTGCAAGGCGTCTGGCATTGATTCACTACGTGCCCTGCAGGCCCACGCAGGACCGCCGTCGCGCCAATCAGGTCCGTGACTACATGAATCGCACCGCGACCTCCCGTCGGAACCGGATGGCCGCCGTCGACGTCGTGCCCGTTTTCGGCCAACGTTGCGTCTTCATACTCAATGTGGTCCACGACGCGCACACTTGCTGGCGCGTCGCGCAAGAATTTCAGCAGAGCCCCATGCTCCACGGGCCGCAGCTTGCCCGCCAGGACCAGCGTGTTTCCGATGGCCTGGACCTTCGCACGTCCTGTCAAACCCTTTTCCGCAATGGCTTCCTCGATCCGCCCTTTGTACTCCGCGGCCTGCGCGCTCACAACCGGTTCGCTCTTCTTGGGCGTGACTCGCTCGATGGGAGGTTCTACCGCCTTCTTGGCCGGCGGCGTTGCGTCCGGGATTGCCGCAGCCGGTGTTTCATTTCCACTGGGAATGACGGGAGCAGCGGGAGCGGTGCTTGTTCCGCCATCCGGCGGCGCGGTTACAGTTCCGGGATCGTTCTCGGTGCTTTTTCGCGCGGCGTTGATCTGCCGGGCATCTTCAAATACGGGCCGCAGCTTTTGCACTCCGTACGCGATCACGCCGATCAGCAGCAAAGCGATGAAGATGCTCCCGATGACGCTCTTCTTCCTGGGTTCTTCGATTGGAGCAAGCGGCGCTATCGGCCCGGTGCGGCGCACAACTGGCGTCTGCGTGGGGCTGGAACCTCGCGCATTGAGAGACCGCGTCGTTGCCACGGTCATCGGATCTTCCGGGTAAACGCTGCGTCCGCTTGGCGCTCCGATTGCGGAGCCGCCCAGCGGCAGTGTCGCGTTTGGCGCGCCCAATCCACCAGGACCGCCCGCTACCATGGTCTTATCCGGACTTCCGCCCGACACGATGGTGCGGTAGTTACGCAGATCCTCGAGCATTTCCCGGCAACTCTGGTAGCGCGCTTCCGGCTCCTTGGTCAGCGCCTTCATCACCACTGCGCTGACCCCCGGATGAATCGATGGGTCAATCTGCCGCGGTGGAACCGGCTCTTCGTTCACAATTTTGTAAATGACTGTGGTGATGTTCTGCCCAGGAAAGGGCTTCTCGCCCGTCACCATTTCATAGAGCAGCACGCCTAGCGAGAAAATATCGCTGCGGCCATCCACGGCCCGGCCCTTCACCTGTTCCGGCGACATGTAACTCGGCGTGCCCATCACGTGCGCTGTCTGCTGCATCGTGCCGAACTGCAAAATTTTCGCGGTGCCGAAGTCCGTGATCTTCACCGTGTCGTCGGCTGTCAGCATGATGTTGGCCGGCTTGATGTCCCGGTGGACCACGTTCCGCTCATGCGCAAACTGGAGCGCGCTGCAGGTTTGCTCCATGATGCGCAGCACCCGCGGCAACGCAAAGGCTTGTCCGCCATCCAGATGCGCCTGCAAACTCTTGCCTTCGACCAACTCCATCGTGATGTAGTACAGGCCGTCTTCTTCGCCCGCGTCGAATACGACGACGATATTCGGATGGGTCAGCAGGCCGGCCGCGCGGGCTTCGGTCTGGAACCGCGACAGCAGCTCGGGACGCGACAATCCCGTGCCCTCTTCGCTCAATTTGATGGTTTTGACAGCGACCGTGCGCCCAATCACCGGGTCCGTCGCCTTATAAACCACACCCATGGCGCCGCGGCCGAGCTCGCCGCTAATTTCGTAACGTCCGGCCTTTAAGCCTGTTGTCATTTCCCCGTTTAGCTTTCCATCTCCTGCATCTACCGCGAGCCGTTCCCCGGATTGAACCGCCAAAACACGCGACCAAATACGCGCCTTCTGCCCCAAAAAAGCGAGCCGAATGCCTACAGGACGCGCCTAAACGGAGTACCGGGCGGCAGAAATAGGTCCATCCGCTGGGCTAGTGAAACACTGGAAACACGTCTGCTGACACACGGGCGCCCTATCATGCACAGTACCCATTAAATTTTCAGTTGGTCAACGCTACTGGGGTACCAGTGTTTCGCACTCGACACGTGGCGACCCTCGGCGCCGGCGTCCATGGGCTCGAGGAGAGTTCCTCTCCCGGGGCTCCCGTCGGGGGCCCTTCCTATCCTTATATACACTAGGGACCGGGAGGGCTATTCCGATTCCTCCTATGGACGGGGCATGGCTTCGCCGGGGGACATGCTTCGCTCCGGCATGGGCACGTTGGTTTCGCGGATGGGACGGTCGACTTCGCCGGGACGCGCGGGGGCTTCGAGGCCGTCGGTCAGCAGAAAACCTTCCAGGGCCAAACCGTTGGTCCAAACGCCTTCGAGGGCGGCGATATACTCGATTTGCAGTTCGTAGAGTTTGCGCTGGGATTCCAGGACGCGGGGATAGGACGCGAGCATTTTTCCGTACTTGTCCACCAGCAGCGTGTAGGCTTTTTTTGCGTGGGGCAGAATTTCGTCGCGATACTCGAGAGCCATCAGTTTGGCGTTCGCGTATTCGTCGACCACCGTGGCGGCGCGTTCGCGCAGCGTCAGCGCAATGCGTGTTTTTTCCTGTTGGGAACGTTCGAGGTCTGCTCGCGCGGCGCCCACGTTGCCCTGATTGCGGTTGAAGAGCGGGATTTCGACACTGGCTTCCGCGATTCCCTCCCAGCCTTTGGCCCACGGGACGCTTTCCAAAGTTTCGTGGTTGTATTCCATTCCGGCGCGGAGCTGGATGTCCGGAATAGGTTCGAGCCGGGCACGCGCGAGCGCCGTTTCTGCGCGGCGGGAAGCGGTCTCCGCAATCCCGACGGCAGGGCTTTGTTTTGCGATGGTTTCGACGGCTTCTTCTTCGTTCAATTCGGGCCAGCCGCTTTCCAGATTGCCGGCCACGGTCGCGAGCGGCAGGGTAGGTTGTCCGATCACTGCCGCAAGCGAACGCCACTCTTCGCGGAGAGTGTTTTCCTGCATTCGAGCGGCCATGCGCATGCGTTGCGACTCCACCTCGGCTTCGAGCACTTCGGATTCGTCGGCTTGCCCGGTATTCATCAATTCCCGTTGCGTTTGCGCGCCATCTTCGGCGATTTTCGCGAGGTCGCGCCGCGCTTCCAGCCATTCCTGTGCAGCCAGCACACGCAGGAAGGCCATTTTCACTGCGGTCGTGACGCGGATACGCTGTTCCTGCGCTTCCATCTCAGCTAGCTTGGACTCCGCGCCAAGAATTTCGCGGCTCTTGCCCAGTTTTCCCGCCGTAACGATGGTTTGCTGCACGAAGAATCCCTGCTTGCCACCGCCAACCGAGCCGCCTCGTATTTCATCGCCTGTGTAGCCCACTGAAGGATTCGGGTAGAGGCCGATCTGCTGCTGACGTGCTCTTGCCGCGCGGATTTCGGCTTCGGCTTGCCGCAAAGTCGGATTCGTTTCTTCGGCCAACTTTTGCGCTTGTTCGAGCGTAACAAGCGCGCCGCCCGCATTCTCCGGGGCGCGGCCCAAGCGGGGATAAACCGGGGTAACGAGTGGAACGTCTCCGTGGTGGTGGTGCATTTGCTGATCCATGGACATGGGCGCGGTTTTTTCTTGGGCGCGGAGAGACGTGAGGACCATCGTCGAACCGAGAAACGCCGTGGCCAGGGCTAGAGCCAGCGGTGGGCTCGAAGGTGATTTTAACCCGGAGTTCCGGGTGTAAGGAGAGAACAGGAGCCAGAGAGCGGAGGAAGATTTCGTATTACGAGCCATGGGTATGCTCCTTCTGCTCTGCTCGCCCGGTACTCTTTATTCGATGCATCATCTCGTCGTATTCCTTATCCGGCAGCACGCGTACGAGCGTCATCATGCCCATCATTCCGGCGCTCCAGTTTGGCGGCAGGCCGTGCGTTTCCGGCTTTTCCACGGCGTCATCCATTCCCATTTCCATGAAGGCATCTTGCGGGAAGCCTGGCACGCTGTTTGCGTTCGCGGCGATCGGAGAAGGATGTACGTGTTCGAACGGCACGCTTTTTGCCAGCGTCTCCATCTGTGCCAGCGCCTTCTGATCGGTCGTGTTGGCCGTCTCCATCGCCCGGTCGCGCAACAGGTCCATCATGTTGTTCATCATGTGGTGCGGCAGATGGCAGTGCACCATCCACGATCCGGGATATTTCGCCTCGAACTCCACCACGCGCGCCTGCGCTACGCCCACCAGGACGGTGTTCATCGGATACCACGTCGACTCCGGCGCGCGTCCGCCTTCGGTCCCGGTCAGAACAAATTGATTTCCGTGCAAGTGGATCGGATGATGGTCCATTCCCATGTTGATGATGCGCAGCCGCACGCGGCTGCCGAGCCGCGCGATCATCGGCGTGATCCCGGGAGCGGAAACTCCGTTGAACGTCAGCCAGTTGTATTCCATCGCCGACGTGTTCGGCACGGTGTTGTTCGGCAGGACTGCCCATTCCTGCAAGATCATCCCGAAATCATGATCGGCGTGCGGCTTGTAGCTCTTCTCGGGATGCGCCACAAAAAATCCGATCATGCCCATCATTTCTTGCATTGCGCCGTGGGAGTGGTAGAAAAAGGTGCCCTCCTGATGCACCGTGAATTCGTAGACGTATTTTTCTCCGGGCGCGATGGGTTTCTGGCTGATCCAGGGCACGCCGTCCTGCTCGATGGGCACCTCGAGGCCGTGCCAATGGATGGAAGTCGCTTCGGGCAATTTGTTTTCGAAAATGATGCGCACGCGTTCGCCTTGCTGCACCTGGATGGTTGGTCCGGGGCAGCTTCCGTTGTAGCCCCAGGCGTCTATCGTTTTGAACGGCGCGATTTTGCGCTTCACGGGCTCCGCCACCAGCCTGAAGACTTTCACGCCGCCATCCATTTCATGCGGCAAATCCTCCAAGTCTGGCGCGGTCATGGGCAAAAACGGGTCCGGCCCTCGAGGCGCCACGTCCTTTTTCATGTGGTTGCCGTAGGGGCTGTGGTGGCGCCCTTGCTCAATGGCGCGGGCCGTTTGCGGGTCGCTCACCTGCGTGCTCCCGCTGAAGGCCTCCGTCAGTCCGAGGAAGCCCGCCCCCAAAAACACCGTGTCCTGAAAAAATCTTCTTCTCGTACCGCTCATTCTTACCTCCCAAGTCCCTGTTCAAGTTATTTTTAACGCTACCGATCGTGCGAATCCATTACGCTCCGCGAAGGGGCGACCTTCACACCCTCGAGTGAGTAGACTTCGTTTGTTGCATGGATTAGGAGAGAGACTTCAGACGCGAAGAACGGGGCTCAACTGGAGAGAATCTGGCAATCGCAATCGAACTCCGCGCGGACGGCTGAGGATGGAGTTTAATAATGCGACGGGCTGGCTCTGTTCAGGCGCCACGCCAGGGGTCTTCGCCGAAGACGTGTTTCGCACTCCCTCGGAGTCGATGGCTTGCTCGTTGGCCTTGACTAGAACCGCGGAAAAATCGAAGGATCCGCAAGACTTGGCTGGTGCGATGAAATGCGCGCCGCCTTCAGCTCCGCTGCTTGGCACCTCGTGACAGTGCTCGTTACTTGCATTCGATGAGCAGGTTTTCACCGCGCAGAGCGGCGCGCATATGGGAACAGTCAGCAGAGCAAGCACGGTCACGACGGCAATCACACTGACGTATGTTTGGGATGCAAACGATCGGATCGATTTACTCATTCGCTCAGCTTGGAGGTCTCTCACCCGGACGTGCGCCACGCTCGCCAAAAAGCCAGCCTCGCACACCTTTTGGTAACTTTGACAATCGACCGAGGCCAGCGGCCGCAGCTACCGAGGAGGCCGCCCAGAGCAATCGATAGACGACCAAACCCACCACCACAAGGACCGTGAGAGACGTGGCTATCAGCGCGGACCTGTCCATATTGCGCCTCGCGGATATTGTATCACCGCCGGGGCTATCCATTAACGGGACTGTGTTGCCGATTTCAGATTGCGACGTTGCCCAGCCGCTTGTGTTTTTCCTTTATTGCGGCCGCTTTTCTTCCTTCAATCCTCGTGGGCGTTCGAATCCGTCTGGACTTCCACTTTGCCGGCAAAGGAACGGTAGAGGTAGGTGAAGTAACCGGCGGCCAGGATCATTCCCACAGTCCACCAAATGACGCCGACCTTCAATCCATAAGCTCCGGCTTTCGCTCCATTGACCGTGAGCGAATACGCCGGATTGCGCGCGGGCAGCACCATCGGGTAGACGCCGAAGACGACGCTTGTCAGCATTCCTGCGAGATATGCGCACGAAGCGAAAAATGCCTTCCGTTCGTCGTGCTTCCTCAATTCGAATGCCACCCCCGCCAGCCCCGCAACCGCCACGAGCGGCAACACAAGTCCTAACGGCCAGGTGAGAAAATTCTCTTTCACTTGCGGCTGCACTTGAAATGTTACCGCCGTCACGATGGCCGTGAGCGCCACAACGCCCCACCAGGCGTGGCCGCAAAGCCTTTTTGCCCGTTCAGCTACTGCGCCGCTTGTTTTCAGCTGAACCCAGAGTGCACCATGCATGACCAAGGCCAGCAACGCCAGCACGCCGACCAAAATGGTGTACCAGTCCAGAATGCCTGTCTCTTCCCCCAGCCTGAAATTAGTCCATAGCGGCTCGAAGAAATAACCGCTCGGGTCCAGCGGCACGCCGCGCACCACATTCGCCAGCGCCGCGCCGAAAAATACCGCCAGCAGCAAACTGGAAGCGCAAAACAGAAAGTCCCATAAAGGATCCCAGACTGCGCTCTTTACGTGATTGCGAAACTCGATGGAAGCTCCGCGCAAGATCAAGAGCCACAGCACCATCATCAACGGCAAATAAAATCCGCTAAACCCGCTGGCGTAGAGCGCGGGAAATGCAAAATAAAGCGTCCCGCCAGTTGCCAGGAGCCACACTTCGTTGCCATCCCACACCGGCCCGATGCTCGCCAGAACCTGCCGCCGCTCCGAGTCCGTTTTCGCAACCAGCAGATGAATCGCACCGGCGCCCAAATCAAACCCATCGAGCAATACGTACATCGCGATCATGACGGCTACGAGGCAGAACCAGACAGTTCCCATCTTGTCCTCCTCCTTCAATCCGCCGCAATCGAAACTCGCGCTTCGTCCGGCGAATCTCCTTCGCCCGGTCCAGGGCCCTCTTCAATCTCGCGATAGATCAGAAATAGCCACAAAATCGCCAGCACCGTGTACATCCCCGTGAATCCAATCAGCGTGAACCATGCGTTGCCCGCTCCCACGCGCGGCGAAACGCCGCGCGCCGTGCGCATCAATCCGTAAATCAGCCAGGGTTGCCGCCCCAGCTCGGCTGTCATCCACCCGGCCGTGTTCGCAATGTAGGGCAAAGGCGCGCTGATCATCAGAGTCCACAGCATCCATCGCGATGCATAGAGCCTGTCGCGCCAAAGCAAAAACGCCGCCACCACCATCACGGCGATGAAAATCGTTCCCAGCCCCACCATTATGTGGTAGCTGAAATACAGCAGTGAAATCTGGTCGGGCCATTCCTCTTCCGGAAAAGCCGCCAGGCCGCGGACATTTGCGCTCCATTTTCTGTAGGTGAGAAAACTCAGCATGTTCGGTATAACCAGCGGATTGTCCAACTTGCGGTTCTTGACGTCCGGCTGTCCGAGGATCGCCAGCGGCGCGCCCTGCTCTGTTTCGAACAAGCCTTCCATGGCCGCCAGCGTTACCGGCTGATTTTGGGAGATCATTTTTCCCTGCGCATCCCCACTCGGAAAAAGTTGCAGCACAGCCGCAACCACACCAACCAGCACGCCGGCCTTTACAAAGGTTCGTCCGTACGCTTCGTGCCAGCCCGTAAGGAGATAAAAGGCGCCCACCGCGGCCATCACGAAGCAGCCCGTCTGCACCGCGCCTAGCATGGTGTGCGCGTATTGCCAGAGCGCCCACTTGTTCAGCAGCAATCCCCAGAAACTCGCCAGTTCTATATCTCCGTTCGCGCCTATTCGATACGCAACGGGATGCTGCATCCACGCATCCGTCGCCACGATCAAAAATCCCGATAGCCAGGATCCGAGCCAAACCAAAAACGCGGCCCACCAATGCCCCACTCGCCCGAGCCGTTTCTCTCCGAACAGGAAAAGTCCCAAAAAGCTCGACTCTAGAAAAAAGGAAAACACGCCTTCCATCGCCAACGTCTGCCCAATCACGCCGCCGGCCGTTTTCGAGAAGGCCGCCCAGTTCGTTCCGAACTGAAACTCCATCGGAATGCCGGTCACCACCCCCAGCGCGAAATTGATCCCAAAAATCCGCGCCCAAAAACGCGCCGCCCGGTTGTAGTGCTCGTCGCCGGTCCGCAGTGCCTTGGTCTTCAAATAGACGAGCAGCAGCGCCAGCCCCATCGTTAATTGCGGAAAAATGTAATGGAACGTTATCGTGAACGCAAAGTGCAGTCGGTGGACGCTGAGCGCTTCATTCATACCCACTCCTTGCTGCTGCTCACCTCTTCACCATCCATAGGAGGTTCAATGCCGAGTACCAGATACGTTCACCATTTTCTGAGCAGCATTCTCCCACTTTGGCTGTGACCTGGGAGACATTTTCGAGGCTTCGCCGGGAAATTGTTTTGATTTTTCCAAGTGGTGGAAAACTGGTGGAACTGGTGTGCATACGGGGAGCCTCAATCCAGTTGCGCCCGAATTTGTCCTTCTTTGGGTCTATTACTACTTCCTGGTCTCCATAGCCGACTCGCTTTCCTTGCGTCGCCGAAAGAAGCCATCTGCCCGCGCGACAGTGATCCAATGAATGGGGCCAAAGTTTACGGCCTGCCCTGTTTCACTTGGCTGTGTAATGGGGTGATGGGAATCTTCTAAACCCGCTTGGACGTTAATCGTCCCAGTGGGAATATTGGGGCAAGCGTTTTCCATTTGTGAACCGGACCGTACTGCTCGCCGCTCCGTTCTGAGATATACTGATTGACTAATCAGAACTACGATGTTAGGTAGTAGTATAAGTTCTGGTTCTAGCGGGCTCTACTCGCGACGATAGTTGTTGCGTGACCAGGAGCACCGATGACTTCCAGCCCCTGCAACACCCCACTCGATTCGGAATCGATTTGAGCGATCCTTCGCGCCGTGCGTTGCATGGCGAACTTGACTGGGCGCTCTCACGTGAGCTTGCGGGTCTCACTCTGCGGTGAGGAATGCTCCCGGTGTCACGGAGTCTCGGAGACGTTCGTTGAGCCCTGCGGCGTCTGTACGACTTGCTGGTCGATTCTTGTCTTAAACGACGCGGTCCATGGTCTCAAGATTGCCTTCTAGCAATCCCTTGCTTCAGTCGAGTATCCAGATTTCCAATTCTCCGGATCCATGCACGAACCCGGGTTCGGAGGCTTCGTCTTACAATATCTCCAGGAGGAACTTCCCCGTGTCCATACCCATCGAGAGTGCCGTGCCTCTTCTCGCCGTCTTCGACGTCCCCAGATCCGTTGCTTTTTACCGCGACGCGTTGGGGTTTGAAGTGGCCAACACCTCGAAACCCTTCACCGATGCCAAGGATGACTATGGATGGGCCATGCTGCGGCTCAATGGTGTGGAGCTGATGCTCAACAACATGTACGAAGACAACCTTCGCCCTTCGGGGCCAGACCAGGCTCGTGTCGCTGCGCATGCAGACACCATAATCTATTTCGCCTGCCCGGACGTTGACGGCGCGTATGCAACACTGAGCGAGCACGGGATTGCCGCAAGCCAACCGAAGGTTGCCTATTACGGAATGAAACAAACCTATGTGACCGATCCGGACGGGTACAAGTTGTGTTTTCAGTGGCCTGCGGGCTCGAACTGATTCACATCGCCACTCGGGAGAGCGCAAGACCCTGGAATCGAATGGAAACGGTTTGCCCTGCTCCAGAACTCGCGTCGCCGGACATGTGGAACCTCACGCCATCTAGAGGAACTACCTTTTGTCCCCAAAATCCGTAAACGGTAGGGCCATGCAGCTCTCGTCTCGACCCAAATAACGAGCCAGGAAAGCCGGAGTGAAACAGTGTTTAGTGACGCCTTCTGAAGCCTGGCCTTCCGGGATAAAAAACGATGCTGCTAACGACGCGGAAGTCGTTTTGCGCGCGGACGGCTTCGGTCGGGTTGAAGAAATGAGACCGCAGATAATCAACGTTGACACGGAGACCAAAGGCAGAGGAAAGACGGTATTCAGCCCCACCGCCAGCCGCCCAAGCGGGATATTGGACGTGGCCAGCATTCAACCCGCCATTTCCGTTTGGAAATGGTCCGGAAACCCTGGTTCCACCGGCAAGAACGCGAACAAACGTGCTCAATCTGTTGCCATGCGAAGGGTAGAGCACGGGACCAACCAGGTAGCTGATCATGTCCATATGGCGGCCACTTCTGAAGACGTTCGGGGCAAGAGCGTAGTCGAGATCCAGTATTGCTCCAAAACGTTTGCCGGCGTCGGCCGAAATGCTCACGTCCGTTCCGCTGAGAGCGATGCGCGCTGAGGATGGCAAGCCGAGACTGGTTACGGAATACCCCGCGCTGAATTTCAATACCGGAGCGTATCCGGCGGGAAGCGGAGCCTGTTTCATTGGCTGAAAGGAAATAAACTGAGGAGTATCTGCGGGCGGCGGATTTAGTATCGGGGCGGGATCGCCAGGCGCCATGGCGTTTGTAGGCGGGGCGGCAGTCTGTGGCGCGGCGGGGATTTGATCGGGCGAGTCAGCTTGCCCGGATGGCTGAGGGTTTTGCGCCACGACCGAGATGGGCCAGATCAAAATCAAAAAAGGAGCAGCTATTTTAAGCAATGTACGCATGAGCAGAAAAAGGGCGGGAACGCGACGCCGCGTCTTAGCGAGCGCGACGAAGCACTTGCATTGTCGTTTTATAACGAGCCGGGGTGCGTGAACAATCAGGTAAAGACTCTAGTTTGTAGTCGGGAAAATTACTGATGCCGAGCGAGGAAGGCTCAGCGTTTCCGCCCCCAAATACGTCGCAAATGATTTGCTCGAGGAGCGGGTGAATGGTGAGGCTGGGGAGGTTCGAACTCCCGACCTAGAGTTTAGGAAACTCTCGCTCTATCCATCTGAGCTACAGCCCCACGTTTACCTATTGTAATACGTTCCGCGCACGCCGCGCTCGAGCTCTCGGCCGGACCTGCTCGGAGAATCAATTCACCGGCTTGCCCGGCGGCGCAGGCTGGGTCGTATCCGGGTGCAATCCCGGAGCGAATTTGTCGACGCGGAGTTTTTTGAAAATGCTCGGCCAGTATTCTTTCAGCAAGTTGTTCGCCGCGCTGAATCCGATGCGAATCCCGGCGCGTTCGAACGTTTTTCCCGCAGTTTGTTCTGAAGCTGGAAGATAGGCGTTCGCCAGAGCCTCCGCCAGAAGCGGCCCCAGCGTTCCCGGCAAGTTGAACGTTTCCTTCCCCGTGTCCGTTCGAATGACGATCGCACGGCGCAACGCGTGTCCCGCACGCGCCCCAAACCCGCCCTGAAGCCTCACAAAAAACCGCGGGTCCTCATGAAACATTGCCGGCAGCAAAAATGTTCCAAAAAAATGGCTCGAAGCTCCGCTCGCCATTGACGAGGCGAATCGCCTTCCAAACCCTTCACCCCCCTGCCCATAACCCGCCAATGTGCCTCGCGCCTCGCTGATTCCCGCGCCGGCCGCCGAACTTAAAATCTGCGGTGGAGACACGCTCTTATCCAGAAACAGCTCAAATTTTTCCTTGGAGGTAAGCGGTCCGGGTGTGGTGGCCAACTCAGGATAGACGTAGGATCTCTTCGTGATCAGACCGAGCGGGGTCGCAAAGATGTTCTTATCCGGCTTTTGCGCGGTGTCGTTCTGGTCCTGCTTCGGGGTGGGCGCATCGGGCAAACCGGCGGGTGCCGGCTTGTCCTGGGCTGGCACGGCGCGGCTCGTCACGAGGATCATGGTCGCCGCCAGAACTACTTGGGTTCGCAGGTTCATCCTGGGAATCTTATCATGTCTTGTCCGATGCTTTTCTCACCCCCCATCGCTACATCTTTTTTGCCCGGCAGTCTACTCTGCCGGTTCCAAAGGCGCGCCGAGCAGAGCCCCCGTCGGCTCTCGCTCTCCTAAACCTCCATTGCTTTGCGTCGGGGCGCGCGCCTCTCCAGGGTCCTGCTGAGGATTGGCTTACTTTTCCGTAGAAGTCGCTTCCTGCTGCTCTTCCGTCTTTTGCCAACCGGTATGCGCGTTGGATTCCTTCATGGTTTTGGCGAGCACTTCGGTTTTCTTGCCCATATTCTTCTGATAGACCACTCCATCTTCGCTAACGAGGAAGGTCATCACTCCGGACGACCCATACTCCGCTGGATAGGCCACGAAAGCGACCTTCCCCGCGCCCGCACTGGTTTTATCCTGGTGCATCAGCATTCGGAAATAGTAACCGTGAAAAGGAGTCGGAGCCCCTTCTTGGCTCTTGCCGCTGCCATTGTCTCTGACAAAGGCAGCCGCCACGAGCGGTCCAATGGGGCTTTGAGGTTCGCCATCCGCGGCCTTCCAATAAAGGCCGTCGTGCTGTCCCTCATCACTGAAAACTTTATGGGCATACTCGTCGTGCTGGGCGGACTTGTATTCCTTTTCCGCCGCCACGAGCTCTTCGCAAACCCGAATCGTCGATATTTCGTTCTCGCCAATGCGCCGGTACAAAATCTCCTGCTTTCCGGCATCGGTGTCGAAGTACCATGCATGGCCTCTATACACGAGGGGAATAGGCGTGGGCCAGTTCTCGGCGCCAATATAGAGGGTCGTCGTCCCATCCGGTTCCTTTACCAGACGGTGCATTTCCTGGTATTTCTGCGCGAAATTAGCGCGGTTCTGTGTGTCCTCGGCTTCGTCGCCCGACGAGACGACTTGCTTGCCATCTGATCCGAGGATTTCCAGCATGGCCTTTTCGTCGCCGCTTCTCACTGCGGTGAAGAGAGCGTTGCTTGCATCCTCCGCCGAGGAAAATGTTTTCTGACCCTGCTGTTGCGCCATAGAACCAGCAGCGAGTCCTCCGCTCAAGAGCACGGCCACCGCGGCCAATTTAACGACGTCGAACCAACGGAATTTGTCAAAACTCAGCTTCGATCGGTGCATTTGCCTTTTCTCCAATCCTCAAGTCTCAGCCGTTACAGGGATCCTGACGCTACATCTATTATTACCGATGCCGGCCACCGCCACCTCCGCCGCCACGCGCTCCGCCGCCTACGCTGGCCCTCCCGCGCGAGGAAAAGGTCCTTGCCTGTCCGCCGCGGTTGTATCCGCTAAAGGCCCCCGAACGCACGCCACTCTGGCCACGCGGGGCAGCATATCCTCGCGCAGCGCGGCTGTTTCCATTGAAAGCCCTGTTCGCGGCGCCGGCACGAAATCCGCCGCGCGCTCCTCCCCGGTAGAAACTGCCCCGGTTATAAAAGGTTCGGCTCCTTGAGAAGTACCTGCCGCGGTTGTAAAGCGCATAGCGGTTATGCCAATCAAATCCCCAGTGGCCCCAACCCCACCCAAAGCCGCCGAACCAGCCAATGCCAAATCCGAGGCCGAAGGAAAGGTAAGGACCGCCAAACCAGATTCCGGGATAGGGGTACCAGCCCGGCCAGGCCGCGATGGGATACCCATAAACCTGCCAGGGGTTGTAGGCGGGGACATAAACAACGTCCGGTTGCGCTGGCGCAATCTCCACGTCTGAACCATCCGTCGTTACCGTTTGCTGCGGAGTACTCTTCAGATTGCCCGTTGCCTGTGCTTTCCGGCGCATCACCTGTACGGCGTCCATCACGTCCTGCTGCTGATTGTAGTAGGCGTCGCCCAGCGAGGACGTCCAGGAAAGATTCTTGTCCATATTTCCAAGCACGGATGGGAATGCTGCCAAAGCCTTTACGCTCGGGTCCCAGGGTTGTTGATCCACGGCTTGCCCCAACTCCTGTCCCTTCAAGTCCGGATGCGCTTGCACCCATCTGTCAGCCTCGACGATTTGCTCAGGAAACGTGGCCCCTGCCAGAACCTGCGCGACAAGCGAGTCGGGGTATAGGGCTATGGGTGCCACCAACCTTTGCAACTGTTCGGGAGTCTGTTGCGCGTAGGGAGGCGCCTGCGCGCCTTGTGGCGCTTCCGCGTTCTGCGGTGGGACCTGGTCTTGCGATGCGGTCGGAGCTTGCTCAGCTCCCAGATTCTCGGGCAGTGTCGCAAAGACCAGCGCCAACGACATCAGGGCAACCAAAACCTGAGAACCGAGTCGTGGTCCTAGAAGCCTGGTAGCTCTTAGAAAGATGAACATGATCTCAAACCTCCTTGCAACTCCGGGCTGTAATGCTCCCGCCGAACCTAATAAATAGGATGAGAAAGACGAGGCGAAAGGTTTCCAAAAAATCAATTTAAAGCATTTTTCACGTATATCTATGCAGATATTGGACTTAGATGTTTCCGGGGGGCTTGGATTTCGGGCCCGGACAGTACTACGGATCGGGACCCCTCACTGTCACTCGGACTCGTCTCGCAAGTGTCACATGGGAATGCTCCTTAGGGAGTGCTTTCGTCAAACCTTCCCGCACCCTCCTCCGTGGTAACATCTGACCCAATCTGTCGCCCATTGCTCCTGCTGGAGAAGGTCATGAACCGCACCCTTCCGATTGCCGCCGTCGTTGTCGTGGTTTTCATCCTTTTTCTCATCCTCGTACCCTTTTTGATTCCTGTGGACAGATTCCGCCCCACCATTGAAGAAAAAGTTTCCGAGGCACTTGGCCGCCCGGTGCAGCTGGGAGGTTTAAGTCTTTCCCTGGTTACCGGTTCGCTCTCGGCGGAAAATCTTTCCATCGGCGACGATCCCAGGTTCAGCACGTCGCCGTTTCTCACCGCTAAATCGCTAAAAGTCGGCGTCGAAATTCTTCCGCTCATTTTCAGCAAGACGCTCCATGTCACTGGCATCACCATCGTGAATCCTGAGGTCGTTCTTATTTACAATTCGGCGGGCCAGTGGAATTACGCCACACTCGGCGCCGCTCGGAAGTCGGCAGAAGCGCAAGCCGCACAAGCTTCTCCGTCTTCCGCCGCGCTTTCCGTCCAGAAATTCACGCTCAAGGACGGCCGAATCACCGTGGGATCGACGGCTGACCAAAAACGCAACGCGTATGATCACTTGAACGCCGTTGCCCGGAACTTTTCCGCGACCTCCAGTTTTCCAGTCACGGTCACCGCCGATCTTCCACTGGGTGGAAAATTCAAGCTGGATGGAACCGCCGGACCGATCGACCAGACCGACGCTTCCCTCACACCCGTCGATGCCAAGCTCGACATCACCGGTCTCGATCTCGCATCCACAGGCTTCGTGGATTCGCGTGCGGGGCTCGGCGGCTTTCTCGATCTCAGCGCGAATCTGTCCTCGCAAAATGGGGAAGCGGAGACCAAGGGTGACGCAAAAATCTCCAAGGCTCTTTTCATTTCCGGGGGCTCCTCCGCGGGGGTTCCCGTTACTGTAGATTTCGATACCAAATACAATCTCCAGAAAGGCACTGGCGTCCTGGAGCCCTCGACGCTCAAGATCGGCAGCGCCGCCGCGCATCTCAATGGCACGTACGAAACGACAGGGGAAATTACGGTCGTGAACGTAAAACTTGATGCCAAGGATATGCCTGCGAGAGATCTGGAAGCCTTTCTCCCTGCGCTCGGTATCCTTCTTCCAAAGGGAACTTCACTTCAAGCAGGCACGCTCAACGCTGATCTGAATCTTGCGGGCCCTTTAAGCAAATTAATTACAACGGGCGACGTCGGTCTCTTCAACGGAAAGCTGGCGGGCTTTGATCTCGGCTCCAGGATGAGCGGGATTGCTTCGCTTGCGGGCATCAAGAGCGGAAAGGATCTGGACATTCAAAAACTCACCACGAGTCTCCGCATGGCTCGCGATGGTCTTAAGGCGGAGAATTTCGTCGCTGTTGTTCCCGCGGTCGGCAACCTAACCGGCGCGGGCACGGTCGATTCCAGGAACAATCTTGATTTCAAAATGGCTGCCACGCTCACCGGCGTGCTCGGTGACGTGACAAGCCCCGTTTCCAGCGTTGGCGGACTTGCTCGTAAAGCGGCAGGCGGCGGCTGCAAGAGCGGGACGACTGTGCCTTTCCAAATCAAAGGTACCACCGCCGATCCAAAATTTATTCCGGACGTCGGCGGCTTCGCTGCCGGCATGTTCAAATCGCAACTGGGCTGTGCCGCCGGTCTCGGGGCGAGCGGTGCAAAGGATGCCGGCAAAGCTCCTGTAGACGCCGTAAAAGGTCTCGGTGGCCTCTTTAAAAAGAAGCAGCCGTGACGGTTCCAAGAAGGAAACCGGTAAGGAAAGGTAAGCAGGTTCAGGGGTCGCTAATAAGGACCGGAGAACTCTTCCGGGATCACTCGTAACGCAGCGCCACGATCGGATCCACGCGCATAGCGCGGCGCGCAGGGAGATAACAGGCCAACAGCGCGGAAAGAAATAGCACGGCGGAAACGGCGCCGATGGCCACGGGATCGATCGGGGTGACTTCATAGAGGATGGATTTCATGGTGCGGCCGACGACGTAGGCGCCGCCCAGACCGAAAACCAACCCCACGCAGGCAAGCACCATGCCCTCCCGCAAGATCAGGCGAAGCACCTGCCCGGGGCCCGCGCCGAGCGCCATGCGCAATCCAATCTCGTGTGTTCGCTGCGCCACTGCGAAGGACATGACGCCATAAATACCGATGGCCGCCAGCACGAGGGCTGCTCCGGCGAATCCCGCGAACAGCAGCGTGACAAAACGATCGCCCGCGAGGGATTCATCGACCAACTGATCCATGGTTCTCACCTGGTCCAATGCCAAGTCCGGATCCACGGAATGAACGGCGGCGGCTACGCTGGCTGTCATGGTGGCGGGATCACCGATAGTGCGCGCCTCAATGCGTACGACAGGCAAGGGGCTTTGCCAGAGCGGGACGATGATTTCGGGATAGCTTTCGCGGCGAACGCCCCGGTTGTGAACGTCATGATAGATGCCGACAATCTGCCAACTGACAGGGGGGCCGAGAGAGGACAAATTTAATTTTTGGACGACGACGCGTTGCGCAAGAGGGTCAAGATTGGAAAGGAATTGTTTTACGAAAGTTTCGTTGACGATGGCGACGGGGAGAGAGCTAGCCGCGTCTTGATTGGTAAAGGCGCGTCCCTCGACGATGCGCATTCCAAAAACGCGAAAATAGTCCGGAGTGACCATGGTGAAGCCGGCGGCTGGCTTTGAGGATGCGTCGGCGAGAGGTTGCCCCGCGATGGTGAAGTCCATACCCCAGCTCGTGCCGACAATGGGCGCGCCAGTGGAAGCTGCAACGGAAGAAATTCCGGGAACAGCGGCGATTCGATCGAGCAACTGACGATAGAAGACCGTGATTTGTTCTGGCTGCGAAAAGCGATCCACGCGAGGGGGCAAAGTAAAGGTTAGGACGTGGTCTTGCCGGAAGCCGAGGTCCACGCGCATCAATTTCCAGAAGCTGTGGATTACGAGGCCGGCGCCTGCGAGGAGCGTCAATGCCAAGGCGCACTCAACAACAACGAGGGTCCGGCGCAAACCATGCCGGCCGGCGCTGGACGTGGACCTGCCGCCTTCCTTTAGCGCGCCGCCCAGATTTCTGCTGGAAATCTGCCACGCGGGAGCGCAGCCACACAGCACGCCCGAAAGAACGGTGGCCGCCAAGCTGTACAGCAGCACAGGCAGATTTAAACGTACGTCCGCTTCGGTGGGGATGGAAAATTGCGGCAGCAGAACGAGGATGACTTTCAGCAGCGCGGAAGCGATGCCGACTCCGAGCGCTCCGCCCAGGAAGGCCAACGTCAGGCTTTCGATCAGAAATTGCGAGAAAAGTTGCGCGCGCGTTGCGCCGAGAGAGGCACGGAGCGCTGCCTCTTTCTGGCGGATGGTGCCGCGCGCAAGCAGCAGATTGGCAACATTGACGCAAGCGATCAGCAGGACGAAGCCGACGGCTCCCAGCAAGAGCCAGAGATCTTTGATGGTGTCACGACTGGTGAAATCGTTTTTAAGAGGCTCGACGCTTGCGCCCCAGCCTTTGTTGGAAGCGGGATAGATTTCCGCAATGCGCCGCGCAACAGTGTCGATATCAAGGTTTGCTTGCTGGAGCGTCACGCCGGGCTTGAGCCTGGCCATCACCGCCAGCCAATGACGGGCGTGATTCATTTGATCTGGCCTGAGCACCAGTGGAACGAAGAGTGGAGATTCGAAACGGTCGGGCATGCCGGCAGCCAGCACGCCGACGACGGTGCAGGGTTCCGCGTTCAGACGCACTTGCTGTCCGAGGATGTGAAGGTCGCTTCCGAAGTGCTCTTGCCACAGTCGATGGGTCATAATGACGACGTGGTTCTGGCCGGCTTCACCTTCCTCGGGAAGAAAGTCTCGCCCGAGAGAAAGCGGTATTCCCTGCATGGTGAAAAAACCAGGCGAGGTAATCCTGACGGGCATTGCTTCGGGATGGCCATCCAGCGAGAGACTGAAGGTGGCTTCATTCCAGGCAACGACTTGCTGGAACACGGAGCTTTGATTTTTCCAGTCCAGAAAATCGCCCGGGGAAACCCAGTTTGTGTGTCCATTGACCTTTGACCACACCATGACCAATTGTTCGGAGTGCGGCAATGGCAAAGGAGCGAGCAAAGCGCCGTAGACCACGCTGAAGATGGCCGTGTTGGCGCCAATACCGAGGGCAAGCGTGAGGATAGCCACGGCGGCGAAGCCAGGATTCTTGCTTAGTATCCGGAAGCCCAAGCGAATATCCGCGAACAATTGCTCGAGGAGACGCCATTGCCAGACTGCGCGCGAGTCTCGTTCCATGAGTGTGACGTTGCCAAAAGTACGGCGCGCGGCGGCGGTGGCTTCTTTTCTGGACATACCGCCAGCGACGAATTCCTCGATTTTTTCTTCGAGATGTTGTTGCATCTCGGCCGAGAGGTCGGTGTAGAGGCGGCGGCGCGAGAATACTTGCTTTAGCCAATTCATGATTCACTCCGCTGGGACATCTTCGACCGCGTCGAGCATCCACTTGAAACAATTATTCGTTGCGCAACGCGACGATTGGGTCGACCCGCTGCGCCCGACGCGCCGCAACAAGTCCGGCTGTGGCGCTGGCTGCCGTCAGAAAAAATGCGGCGATTGCAACTGTGGGCGGATCCATCGGTGACAACTTGAAAAGCTGGTGCGCGATAAAGCGCGTTGTCGCGAGCACGAGAGGCAGACCGACGCACAGCCCCACCGTCACGAGCAGTAGACACTCGCGCATCACCATCCACAGGACGTTTCCGCGCTGCGCTCCCAGCGCCATGCGTATGCCGATCTCACTCGTGCGGCGCGAGACGCGATAGGACATCGTTCCGTAGAGTCCGAGGCAGGCGAGCAATAGAGACAGTCCGCCAAATGTGCTGGAAAGGCCGGCAACCGTGCGGTCCTGCTCCAACTGACCGCTGACTTGCTCGCGGAGCGGCCTCACGCCTGTTACCGGAAGGCCGGGCGCCGTCTCCCCGATCACGCGGCGCACCTCGGTCTCAGTGGCTCGCGGATCGCCAGAGACGCGGATGTCGATGTCTCTGCCGAATTGGTAGTCGCTCCCCGTGAGCTGGGCGGCGGAGACAAACGCCATTGGCGGGACCACTGCGCGAAGAGAATAAAACCGGGCGTCGGCGGAGACTCCAACAATTTCGAAAGCACTCTTCGGGTCGAAATCCGGCCATCCTTCCGAGAATTTCTTTCCGAGGGGGTTCACGCCGGAAAAGAACTTCCTGGCCATGGCTTGATTGATAACGGCAACAGGCGAGGTTCCCTCGCTATCGCGCGACTCGATGCCACGGCCCAGAAAAATGGGGATTCCCATCGTTTCGAAATAATGAGGGCCCACCGCATTCTGATGAAGACCCGCATCTTTGTGGGGCTGTCGCGGCATTCCCTCAACGGAAATGGGGCCGGAACTCTCGCTGCCGCCAAGCGGGCTGGTGTGTTCGTAGCTAACCGAAAGGACTCCGGGCACCGCCTCGAGACGCTCGAGCAGCAGGCGATTGAGGCTATTCATCTGATCGGGGGTATATCCGCCGGCGCGCGGGTCCATTCCAACGATCAGTACATGGCTATTGTCAAACCCGAGTTCTTGCGCCGTCAGATTTTTCAGCGTGCGGAGAAACAGACCGGCGCTGACGATTAAAACCAGGGATGCGGCGATTTGGAAAATCATCAGGCCGTTTGCCAGACCCAGCCTGACTCCTCGAACCGCAGGTGCCGGGGTGGTTCCTTTGATCACGGAATTAAGATCCGGACGGCTTGCGCGAAAAGCTGGAAAAATGCCGAAGAGTATCCCGGCGAGTATGGAAGCTGCGGCAGTGAAGCCGATTACAATGGCATTGGGAGAGGCGTGGAGCGGCGTGCCGTTTCCCGCTACGCGGTAAAGCAGAATTCTCGCCCCCCATTGTGCGAAGAAAATTCCGAGGATTCCCCCGAGCAGAGCCAGCAGGATACTTTCCGTGAGAAGCTGGCGCGTAAGCCGGGCGCGGCTGGCCCCGAGCGCCAGGCGCATGGAAATCTCTCTTTCCCTTGCCGCCGCGCGGGAGAGGAGAAGATTGGCGACGTTGGCGCAGGCGATGAGCAAAATCAGGGCGACCACGGCCATCAGGATGTGCAGCGGCTCCGAGTACTGGAGACGCAGCGCCGAAATCCCGATGCCACCCGGCTTCAGCTGGATGTAGGACCTGTCGATGTCTTTCTGGGTCTCTGGCGACAGCTTTGACCCTGCCCGGGATGCGAGCATCTGCCGCAACTGAACGCTGACAATCGATTGCGCCTGCCGGGGGCCGATTCCGGCTCTCAGGCGTCCCATGATATTCAGCCAGTGCGTGGAAGTGTCGTTGAGGAATGAGCTTTGCTGCATGACTCGAGCTTGCAGGATGATGGGGAGCCAAAAATCGGGGATCGAGGTTGAGGTCTCGCCGAAAAACTCCGGCGGCGCGATGCCCACGATCGTGACGGGAAGGTCATTGACAACAAGGACTTTGCCGACCAGAGACCGATCGGTGTGGAATCGCCTCTTCCAATAGCCATAGCTCAGCACGACTGCAGGCGAGGCTTCGGCACGGTCGTCCTCCGCGCTAAAGGTGCGCCCAGCGACGGCACTGACCCCGAGGAGTTGGAAGTAGTTACCTGAAACGAGCTTGCCTCGCGCTGACTCCAGGGAAGAAACGGCTTTGGCGCCGGCAACGTGAACCCGGACGCGATTTCTGCCGGCCTGAAACGCGCACAAGTCTTGAAAGGACTCATTGCGTTCGCGGAACTGGAGATAATCAGGGTAAGAAAAGACATACCAATGTCCGGATTCTGTGCCGGTGAGAATGCCATCACTCGGATCATCGGAAAAAAGCACAAGCTCCTGTGGGTTGTTGACGGGGAGTTTGCTCAAAAGCACTGCGTTGAGCATCGTAAAGATGGCAGTGTTGGCGCCAATGCCGAGGGCGAGAGTCAGTACCGCGACGCAGGCGAACCCGGGATTTTTGAGAAGCATACGGACGGCGAATCTAGAGTCGGCGAAAAAACTTTCGACAGAGGGCCAGTGCCAGACTTCCCGGCTGTCGCGTTCGATGAGGGTGAGGTTCCCGAATTGGCGGCGGGCGGCAGCGGTGGCTTCTCTTCTGGACATGCCTTCGGCGACAAGTTCTTCGATTTTTTCGTCAAGATGTTGCCGCATCTCGGCGGAAAGATCGGTGTAGAGCCGGCGTCGCGAGAAGAGTTGCGTCAGCCAATTCATGAATCACTCCGCGCAAAAAAACACGCAAAATTCGAACAAGCCCGTCAAACAGGAACTGCCAGCGCTCATTCGTAGCGCAGGGCAACCATTGGGTCAACCTCCATCGCGCGGCGGGCCGGAATGTAGCAGGCGCAGAGCGCTACGGTGATCAGCAGCGCCGCAACCGCGGCAAATGTCAGCGGGTCGTGGGCGGTCACACCGAACAAGAGGCTCGTCATCAGGCGCGCCAATCCAAAAGCGGCGACCATTCCGATACAGACGCCCGCCAGCGCCAGTCTTGCGCCTTGTCTTAGGACCATTCCCACCACGTCTCCGCTCTGCGCGCCAAGCGCCAAACGAATGCCGATTTCGCGCTTGCGTTGCGAAACGGTGTAGGAGATCACGCCGTAGATGCCGATAACCCCCAGCGCCATCGCCATCACTCCGGCGATTCCCAGCATCACGAGCGTGAAGGAAGTTCGCGCCACCGATTTGTCGTAGACTTCCTGCATCGTGCGTACGGACGCGAGCGGCAGATTCGAATTCACCGACCACACCGCTTGCCGGATTTCGCTCAACAAACTTTCGGTGCCGGCGCGTTCGGTGCGGATCACGAACGTTACCGTGCCGATGGCATCGGGCGCGTGCGGCCCGTCCGGATTGCCGATTAGCGGAGACCAGTAGACGATTTCAGGGGCTTTTTCCTGGACGCCGTGCTCGCGGACGTCCTGGATTACGCCTATGACCTCGTACCACGGCATCGACGGAAATTCACGCAAGTGCTTGCCAATCGCGGCGGACGGCGAGCCCCACATCTCACGTGCCAAGTTTTCGGAAATCATTACGACCGGTCTGAGACTGTAAACCTCGGCCCAGTTGAGATCGCGGCCGGCAATGATTCGAGTGCCGGCGGTCTCATAGAAGCCCGGGGAGACATTTTTGAATAGCCGCAGCGGCGCGATCTGATCGGTTGCGTAGGTCTTGTCCTGGGCGAAAATCTCGTCCCAGCTTGAATCGTACCCTTCCATCGGCATTTCGCTGACGAACGCGGCGGATTTTACGCCCGGAATCGCCGCCATCCTATTCACGATTTCGTTCTGGGTGCGCGTGACTTGCCGTGGATCGGCCACCAAAGAACCCGGAATGGAGATGCGCATCACCTGGAGATGCTGCGCGTCCATGAATCCCGGCTCGACCGTTCGCAAGGCTTGGAACGTGCGAATCATCAGGCCTGCGCTTACGAGCAGAACCAGCGCCATCGCCACCTGACCAATGACAAGCAGATTGCGCGCGCGGTGCTGTTCTCGGCTTACACTGATTGTCCGTCCAGCGCTCCGGAGAGCTAAGGAAGTCCGCGGGCCGGCGTACTTCAGCGCCGGAACCAGACCGAAAAGCAAACCGGAAAGTACCGAAAGAAACAGCGTAAAGCCGAGTGTCCACAAGTCTATTGAGACCTCGCCTAAGCGCGGGAGATTCGCCGGGCCTACCCTTGAGAGGAAACGGACGCCTGCATAGGCCAGCCCAATGCCGAGAGTGCCGCCGAGCAGCCCTAACATCACGCTTTCCACAAGGAGCCCACGTATGATGCGTCCCCGTCCAGCGCCGAGCGCCGCTCGAACCGCCAGCTCCTGCTGCCGCGACTCAACCCTCACCAAAAACAAATTCGTCACGTTGGCGCAGGCAATCAACATCACCAGGCCGATGGTCCCCATCACCACCCACAGCACTTCGCTCACGTTTCCGATGACTTCTTCTTTCAACGGCCGAATCATCGGGGTGATTTTCCATGTTTCGTAAATATGCGGATTCGTCCCCGGCCCGTTCGTCCAGGAATCCATCCAGATCGGCAGCATGCGCGTTATGTCCGCGTTTGCCTCGGAAATCGTGGCGCCTGGCTTGAGGCGGGCAAGCCCGTGGAACCCGAACCCCGCCAGAATCTGCTTTCCGCGATCAAATTTGAAGGGAACGACCACGTCGAAATCTGTGTCGACAAATCGGAAGCTCTTCGGCATCACTCCGACGATTTCCCGAGGCCTCGAATCAATGGTCACGTTCCGCCCGATCACACCGCGATCTGTCCCGAAACGCCTCCGCCAATATCCGTAGCTCAGCATCACTCTGTCCGGCCCGCCGGGAACCTGATCTGTCTCTGACAACCATCGCCCAAGTTCCGGTGCGACGTTTAACGCCTCGAGGACTCCATCGCTGACGGCAACGACGCGCACTTGTTCCGGTTCGGCCAAGCCCGTCACATTGGCCGTGTCCGCAACCCACACACCCACTGATTGAAACGTCCGGTTCTGTTCGGAGTACGTAAAATACATCGAAGGCGAAAGCAGCAGCCCATTCTCGAAATCGGCCAGGCCCGCCGCGCCGGGGGCGGTCTGATGCAGCGAGACGAGCTCTTCCGACCCGGGATAGTTGAGTGGCTTCAGGAGCACGCTGTTTACGACGCTGAAGACGGCGGCGTTGGCGCCTATTCCTATGGCGATGGTCAACAATCCAACGGCGGCGAACACAGGATTGCGGCGAAGCATGCGCAATCCGTAGCGGACATCGGCGAGGAAATCTTCGACGGAGGGCCAGCGCCAGACGTCGCGGCTGTTCTCTTTCGTGAGCGTTACATTTCCAAATTCGCGGCGAGCAGCGGCCGTGGCTTCTCCTTTGGACATGCCGTTGGCGACAAGATCCTCGATTCTTTCCTCGAGGTGTTGCTGAATCTCGGCGGAAAGATCGTTCTGGAGACGGCGGCGCGAAAAAAGCTGTTTGAACAAATTCATGATTCACCTGGCGCAAAATTCATCCGTAACGGCTTCGAACATCCCCTAGGGCCCTCACTCGCAACGCAACGCGATAATCGGATCGACCTGCGTCGCACGGCGTGCGGGAATATAACTGGCTACCAGAGCCACTGCCATCAGCAGCAGGGGCACGGCAATGAAAGTGGCTGGGTCTATCTCGCCCGTTCCGAACAATAGACCGCGCAGGAGGCGCACTGCGAACAGTGAGAATAAGAGCCCCGCTCCGACGCCGGACAAGGTGAGCAAAGATCCCTCGCGCATCACCATTCGGGAAATGCTTCCGGGCTGCGCGCCGAGAGCAATACGAATGCCCATTTCGCGGGTGCGCTGAACCACGGAATAAGAGATCACACCGTAGAGGCCGATCGTGGTTAGCACAAAAGCTAGAGCTGCAAAGATGCCGAGAAGCAGAGCATCGAATCGGGGCGCGGAAATGGAGCCGCTCACGTACTGATCGAGTGTTTTGACCTGGCGCAGGGGAAGGTCCTTGTCCAAGGAGCTGACCAGAGAACGCATCGCGGGGACCAGCGCCTCGGGATCGTTCATGGTGCGCACCACGACGGTCATCTCCCCGATGAAATCGGTCGGGGTTTGGGGAGCGTAGATTTCGGGAACAGTCTTGCCGCCGATGCTGCCGGACTTTACGTCGGCAGTGACGCCGACGATCTCACGGAGTGGAGCTTCATCGCTCTCTCCAAAGGAGATGCTGGGTTTGATGCGGTGTCCGATCGGATTCTCCCCCTTGAACATCTGGCGCGCGAGTGTCTCGTTGACGATGGCCAAGGGCGGGCCGCCTTGTTCGTCGCGAGCGGTAAAGGTGCGGCCCTGCAGAAGCGGAATCCCCATGGTGTGGAAGTAATCAGACTCGATAATTCGAAACCCGACCCTCGGGCGCTGCGAGGGCGGGACCGGATGTCCTTCGATCTCCGCAGCTGTAAATACACTTTGGGTTTCGCTCAACGGCAGACCGAAGACGGCGCTGGCGGATTTCACCCCGGGCAGCGCTCTTGTTGACTGTAAAATCTGTTGGACGAAAATAGCACGCTGAGCGCCAGGGTGGCGATGGGAAGGCACATCAAGCAGGAAAGTCAGGACATGGTCGGCGCGGAATCCGGGATTGACATGCTGTAGGTGATGGAAACTGCGCAGGAGCAGCCCGGCGCCGGTCAGCAGCACAAATGCGATTGCCAATTGCGACGCCACCAGTAGGCTGCGGAGGCGGACGCCGCCCCGCTCGGCGCTCGAACCGCGTCCGTTTTCGCCCAGGACGTGGTTCAAATCGAAGCGGGATGCTTGGATAGCGGGCGCTAGTCCGAAGAGCACTCCGGTTACGAGCGCAACGAGAAACGCGAAAGCCAGCACGCGGTAGTCCAGCGCGATCTCCGAGGTTCGCGCCAACGTTTGGGGAGCCATGGCGACGAGAGCGCCAGTCGCCCAATGAGCGAGCAAAAGCCCCAGGACTCCGCCGGTCATGGCCAGCAGCAAGCTTTCTGTCAGTAGTTGCCGGATGATCGTCCATCGGCTCGCTCCGAGCGCTGCGCGTAGCGTGAACTCTCTTTGCCGCACGGTGGACCGCGCCAAGAGCAGGCTGGCCACATTGGCACAGGCAATCAGCAGCACGAAGCCGACGGCGCCGAGAAGAATCAGCAGCACCGGACGCATGGCTCCGGCGATCTGATCCGACTCCGAATTTATGTTTGCTCCGCGAGGACGATTTTCAGGATATTGGCGATTGAGCTGGTCCTGTACGAGCAAGACGTCGGACTGCGCCTGGGAAATTTCGACCCCGGGCTTGCGTCTCGCAATCACCTGGAGATAGGACACCCCTCGTTGCGCCGCCAGCGCCGACTTGCCCTGGAGATCGCGCGCGATGGTGATCCACATTTCGACGCGCTCTCTTTGCACGGGGAACTGAAAGCGCGGCGGCATGACTCCCACAACGCTGAATTCCTGATTGTCCAGGGTTAGCGCGCGACCCAATACACCTGGATCGCCGCCGAAATGGCTCTGCCAAAACTCGTAGCTGACGATGACGGGGAGTTCGTCGTTGGCGGGATTGTCTTCGTCCGGGGTAAAACTCCGCCCCAGGGCGGGCGCGACTCCCAGCAGGGAAAACAGATTGGCGGAAACCATCGCGCCGGTGACACTTTCGGGCTGTTCGCCGCCCGTGTACGTGAATCCCATCGTGGACCAAACCGACATGGCTTCGAAAGAGTGCGTGCGCGAGCGCCAGTCGAGAAAGGCGGGGTAGGAAATCTCTCCGCCCTGGTTCGCGTCTTTGAGATCCACGGAATGAACAGCGACCAAGCCCCCAGGATCATGAAACGGCAAGGGGCGCAGAAGAACGGCGTCAATGACGCTGAACAGCGCCGCGTTGGCGCCGATGCCGAGGGCAAGTGTCAGCACGGCGACGGCGGTGAAACCCGGATTTTTCCGCAGCACGCGCGCGGCGAACCGGAAGTCCGATAGAAAGTCTTCCATAGAAGGCCAGCGCCAGACTTCACGGCCGTCGCGCTCAACCTGTGTGACGTTTCCGAACTCGCGACGAGCGGCGGCGATGGCCTCTTTTTTGGACATTCCCGCGGCGACGAGTTCTTCTATTTTCTCGTCGAGGTGCTGGCGAATTTCATCGGAAAGTTCGTGGTAGACGCGGCGGCGAGAAAATATTTGTTTCAGCCAGTTCATGATTCACTCCGTGCTGTGAAGCTTCCGATCTCCTCCAGCGTTTGTTCGAAACCTTCATTCGTAACGCAAAGCCACCATCGGATCGACCCGGGAAGCTCGTCGAGCCGGTAACAAGCTGGCGATCAGGGCAATGGTTATCAGCAGGGCGGATGCGCTCAGGAAGGTCAGCGGGTCGTTCGGCGGCAGGCCAAACAGGAGCGAAGCTGCGCTTCGAACCGCGATCAGGGCGAACACGACGCCAACACCTATGCCAAGCGCGAGCACCGCGAGAGTTTGCCGCAAGATGCTTCCGACAACGTCCGCTCGGCTCGCGCCGAGCGCCATGCGAATGCCGATTTCGTTTCGCCGCATGGCAACAATGTAGGAAATCACGCCGTAGAGTCCAACCACTGCCAGGAGCACGGCCAGGAGGCCGAAGAATCCGGAAAGTGCAGCCATCAAGCGCTCCTCGACCAGTCCGCCGCGAATCTCCCCTTGAAAATCCGCGAACTGGGTGACGACGTCAGGATGCTTTTCGGCGATGACGCGCTTTGCGGCTGCGGCGATGGCCGCCGAAGGAAGGTTCGAGTGGATCATCACAACGGCCCAGGGCCCCTGGCCGGGGAACTGCGCAGCGGGCGCGAAGGTCATCGGCGGAGTCTGGCCGCGCAAGTCGTTGTATTTCGTATCCGGAATGACGCCAACAATTTCATAAACCGTAGCGGGGTAATCCGGCTCGGGGCTGGTGCGAAGCGTCTGCCCGATTGGGTTGGCGCCGCCTGAATAAAGGCGAACGAAGGTCTCATTCACAATGGCCACTCGCCCGGACGACGCGGTATCCTCCCGCGTAAGGCTGCGGCCCCGGATGACCGGGATGCCCATCGTTTCGAAATACTCCGGACTCACCCAAGTGAATTTGGAATTTCCTTCCTGCGATCCGACGCGGATGCCGTGTTCCCAGCTGCTTCCAAGCAACGGTGTATTCGTGGTTGTCGCGGCGTTTAAGACTCCCGGCACGGAGCGCACTTCCTCGAGCAATTCCCGTTCAAAGTCTGCCCAGCGTTCCCTGGCCAGATTCGATTGCCAGAATCCGAGGAATGCATCGGTAATACCGCTCTCGCGCATTCCTGGATCAAAAGTCATCAGGTTCTGAAAGCTGCGCACAAAGAGCAGAGCCCCTACGAGGAGCACAAGGGAAACGGAGACTTGCGTTACGACCAGCAGCCGCTGCAGCGAGAAACGCTCCCGGCCTCCCGTTGTTCCGCGGCCGCCAACCTTCATCGCAGAAATGGGCGCCGCGCGAGTGGCGCGAAGCGCGGGAGCAATTCCGAAAACGACGCACGTTAAGGTTGCCACGCCCGCCGCGAAAAAGAGTACGCGCCAGTCCGTGACGGTCTCGAGAGTCACTCCTGCTCCGTCCGTGGAAAACGACCATACCAGCAGCCGGCTCAAATATTGCGCGAGAACCATGCCTATCGCGGCTCCTGCTGCGGCAAGAAGTAGACTTTCCGTCAGCAACTGTCGTATCAGACGAGCGCGCGATGCACCCAGTGCGAGCCGAACCGCCATCTCCCGTTGGCGTACGCCCGCGCGAGCAAGCATCAAGTTAGCGAGGTTTGTGCAGGCGATGAGCAGGACGAGTCCTGCGATCGCCAGAAGCAGGAAGAGCGCACGGTCATAGTCCCGCAGGGAACTGACGCCTGTTGAGGCGGGGTACGCCGCAAGGCGGAAGTGTTTGTAAATTTCGGTCCAGTGCGTGTCGCGGCCTGGCGGAACCGTAGCTTCGAAAATGCCGGAGCTCAGTGCGTCCAATTCCGCCGAGGCGCGTTGCGCCGTCCCGCCTGGCTTCAGACGGCCCATCACGGAAACCTCGAAGGTATCGCGTCGCAACCCTTCTTTCGGCTCGCAAAATGGAACTGCGATATCGAAGCCCTCGCCTACCACCATCCCAAAGAAGGCCGGCGGCGTCACGCCGACGATTTCCACCAGTTCGTTATCCACCACGAGTTTGATAGCGGGGGAAAGGGCGCGCCCGCCCAGTTCGCTCTGCCAATAGGGGTAACTGACCACGGCGCGAGTCACGGGACACGCGCCTTCGTCTTCGGCCGTCAACAGATGGCCGCGGAAGGGATGGACTCCCAGTGTGCGGAAGAAATCGCCGCTTACGCGAAGCTCATGGAAGTGACGCATCTCACTTCCGCGGCCCATGAATCGCAGGTTCACACTCCAGGCAAATACGCCGGAGAAGGACTGTTGCTGATCGCGGATTTCCTGCCAGAGTGGCCGAGTCAATTCTCCGTACTGTTGGTTGTTACCCATGCCCTGGTGCCCGGAGTCCGTAATCCGCACCTCGACAAGCTCTTTCGGATCCTCGACGGGCAGGCTGCGCAAGCGGATGGCGTCAAGCAACATAAAAATAGCGGTGTTTGCTCCGATTCCGAGCGCAAGAGTGACAATCGCGGTTATCGTGAAGCCGGCGCTCCTAGGAAGCGTGTGCAGAGCGTAGCGGAGATCCGCGATGAAACTCTCCATGGAGGGCCATTGCCAGACTTCGCGGCCGTCTTCTTCGATCAAGGTTACATTGCCAAATGCGCGGCGGGCGGCGGCAGTGGCTTCTTTTTCAGACATGCCGGCGGCGACAAGCTCATCGATCTTTTCGTCGAGGTGCTGGCGCATCTCGCTGGAGAGATCGTTGTACAGGCGGCGGCGTGAAAGCAGCTGCTTTAACCAGTTCACGATTCGCCCCGCGCCAGGACACGCGTGATTCCTTCAAGCATTTTTTCAAAGCTCGAAACCTGGCGCTCAAGATGTTTGGCGCCTGCGGCGGTGAGTTTGTAGATGCGGACGCGGCGGTTGGTAGAGGAGATGCCCCATTCGGCTTTGACCAGTTCTTCCTTGAGCAGGCGTTGGAGAGCGGGATAGAGCGAGCCTTCTTCGATCTGGAGGAGATCGTCCGAGGTCCGCTTGATGTGCTGGACGAGTGCGTAGCCGTGCAGAGGCTGGCGCTTGAGAGTGCGGAGAATCATCATTTCGAGCGCGCCGGGAAAGAGGTCTCGCTGCGCGGAATTTTTCATGGCAGCTCCCGAGAAGCGGTAGAGACTATTTGCTGCAAGGCCTAGAGCAAAATAGTGTAGATGCGCAGGTCTGTCAAGAGCTGTTTTCGAGATTCGCGTGAGTGGTTGGTGGACTATTCGTAGCGCAAGGCGACCGTGGGGTCGACGCGGGCGGCGCGAACAGCGGGAACATAGCTGGCGAGCATAACGACCGCGAAAAGCAGAATGGAAGCGAGCGACATTGCTAGCGGGTCATCCATTTTGACGCCGTACAGCATGCCGGCGCGTTCCCCCGGCACGAGATACAGAACGCCGCGCAGTACGCGGCCGAGAGCGAGGGAGACAATAACGCCAGAGAGCAACCCGACCGAGCCCATGACGAGGGCGCGTCTGAGAGCGTGGCGCAGGATGCGGCCCCGGGTAGCGCCGAGCGCCAGTCGAATGCCGAATTCCCGCGTGCGTTGCTGAACGAAATAGGCGACCGTGCCGAAAATCCCGATGGAGACCAGCGTCACCGCGACCATGGCGAGGCAGGCGACCAACATCAAATCGAAGCGTGCGCCGCCGAGGGACGCGCTAATGAGATCGTCCGTGGTTTGCACGTCGAAGATGGGCTGATCCTTATCGAGCGAATAGGTTGTGTCGCGAATCGCTCCAAGCAGCGCGCCGCGGGGAAGACTCGATGAAACGACGACATCGGCCGCGGGAGCCGGATGCTGGGGAAAGGGGAAATAAAGGACCTCGAAGGGGACTTCGTTCGCGCCGAATACCTGGGCGTTCTCTGAGACGCCGACGATTTGAACGGGCGGTCTGACAGAAGTGCCGCGGCGCTCGTCGGGAACAAACTCTAGAACTTTGCCGAGGGGGTTTTCGGAGCCGAAGAGTGTCTGTGCGGTGTTGCGATTGATGATTACGACGCTCTGAGAACTTTCGCTGTCCTGCGGCGAGAAAGGCCGCCCGGCGAGGAGATGGATGTGCAGAAGATCGAAGTAGTTTCTGGCGACAGCGTAGGTAATGACACCGCTGCCGTGCCTGCCGCGAGGCGGGCGGCCCTTTACGTTGACGGATTCGAATTGCGTGTAGCCGTCCAGCGGAATGCCGGTGCCAACCGTGACGGCTTCTACGCCGGCGAGTGAGCCGAGTTGATCGGTCAAGGTGCGAAAATAGCGCTGTTGCTGCTCGGGCTGCGCGTAGTTTTCCCCGCGCAGGGATACGCGAAAGGAAAGCGCGCCGGGGGCGTCGAAACCGCGGGGTGCCTGTTCGAGGCGAACAAAACTTGATAGAAACAGGCCGGCGCCAAAGAGCAGAACCAGCGCGAGAGCAACTTCGATGGCGACGAGGCTGCCGCGAGTGCTGTTCTGGCTGCGACTGGTGGAAAGGCCGCTAGGGCCTTGACGAAGAACGCTGTTGAGATCGACGCGGGAGCTGAGCAGCGCGGGCGCGATGCCGGTAAGGAGCGCCGAAAAAATGGATACGCCGAGGACGAAGAGAAGCACGCGGGAATCGAGCCCTACACTTGTGTTTCGCGGGAGCGTGTCTTGAGGGATAAAAGCGGCGAGAGCAGCTGCGCCCCAGAGACCCAGCAGGGTTCCTCCTACGCCGCCGGCCAGGGACAAAATCAGGGTCTCGACGAGCGATTGACGGATAAGCGTGCCGCGTCCCGCGCCGAGAGCAGCGCGAAGCGTGAATTCGCGCTGTCGAGCGAGTCCGCGAGCAAGCAGCAATCCGGCGTTGTTGACGCAGGCAATCAGGAGAACGAGCAGTACGGCGCCAGCGAAGAAGAAAAGGGAACGCGCGGCGAAGCCCGTCCATGTTTCGCGAAGATTGGTCACCGAAGCGGTTGAATCGTCCGCGCGATCAGATTTTGGAATTGTTTCGAGTATGCCGGCGAGTTCCGCGCTGGCCTGCGCGGGCCTGACTCCGGGAGCGAGCCTGCCGATGACGTAGGTGTTGCGCGGAGCTTGTTTGGAGGGGTTCATCGCGAGCGGCACGAAAATGGCGGGCTCTTCCATGTACTCGAAATGAAGGCGTGGGGACGAGATGCCGATAACGACGTAAGACTCGCCGTCGAGGACGATAGAATTGCCGAGCACGGAGGTGTCGGAAGCAAAACGGGTCTGCCAAAGCGTGTGAGTGAGGATGGCGACGCGGTCGCGGCCGGGTGTTTCTTCTTCGGGCAGGAAACCTCGGCCGGTTTCGAGCGGAACTCCGAGGGTGTCGAGGAGGCTGGGTGTGACGCGCATCACCTCGGCGCGTTCCGAGGTGCCTCGGGCAGTGAGATTGCGGTTCGACGGATAGTCGTAAGCGCCGAGATTGGTGAAGGAGTGGCTGCGTTCGCGCCAAGCGCGATACTCGATGCTCGTGAGGACACCCCATTGACGACGGTTCTCGCGGAGGACTATGTGAGCGTCGACGAGGCGCTCGGAATCGGGAAACGGGAGCGGGCGCCAGAGTTGCGATTCGAGCACGCTGAAGATGGCGGTGTTGGCGCCGATGCCGATGGCCAGCGTTGTGACGGCGACAATGGTGAAGCCGAGGTTTTTGCTGAGGACGCGCGCGGCATAGCGAAAATCGCGCAAGAGAGTTTCTGGGAATGGCAGGCCTACGCGGTCGCGGTAGATTTCTTTGGTTTGCTCGAGGCCTCCGAGCCTGAGCAGGGCTTGGCGGCGGGCTTCCTGGGGAGCCATGCCGGAGCGGAGATTGTCTTCGATGTGGAGTTGGAGATGGCTTTCCATTTCCGCGGAAAACTCGCCCTCGCTTGTCTCTTTGTTGAATAAATTGATTAGTCGTTTCAGTAATGCGCGCAGCCGCCTCATAAAAACTCCTGATCCGACAACGGAAACAGCCCGTGTTCTAACCCTGAAAATTTGCGACCGTCACTCGTAACGCAGCGCCACCATGGGATCGACGCGCCTAGCGCGGCGCGCGGGAATCCAGCAAGCGAGCAGCGTGATCGAAGAGAGCAGCGCGGCGACGCTGACATAGGTGACGGGATCGCTCGGGCTCACGCCGACCAACATGTGGGACATGACGCGGGTGAGGAGCCACGCGCCGGCCAATCCGAACAGAAGGCCCGCAGCGACAAGTTGCGCGCCTTGCCTGAGAAGCAAGAAAAGAATCTGCCGCGGTGATGCGCCAAGCGCCATGCGGATACCGAGCTCCTGGGTGCGCTGCGTTGCGGCATAGGAAACCACACCGTAGACGCCTACGACTGCCAGGAGCAGGCCCAACAAGCCCATCGCCGCCGCAAGCGACGCTCCAAGACGATAGATGAAATATCCCAATGTGCCGCCCAGCGATTCTTTCATCGTCTGGATTTCTTCGATGGGATCATTGGCGTCGAGCGCCTGGATTTCGTGTTGGACAACGGGTGCAAGCGAATCGGGAGGCATCGCGGAACGAATCTGCAGGGTACGCTGGGCGGCGAAGTCCTGCGTGAGCGGGACATAAAAGTAAGGCTGCGGATCTTCCGCGAGAACGCGGTACTTGCCATCGCGCGCGACCCCGACGACCTCGGCGAAGGGTCCGGCGTCGCCGGTCAGACTGAAGCGTTTGCCGATGGGACTCCCGTTGGGCCAAAAATGCTTGGCCATTGTTTCGTTGACGATCGCGACGCGTGGAGACGATTCGCTGTCGGCGTCTGTGAAGGCACGGCCGAGGAGGATACGGATGCGGAGCGTTTCAAAATAGGGTGCATCGACGCTGTTGAACAGCACTTCGGGCGCCTTTTGGCCTGGCGGGACGGGCCGCCCCTCGATATAGATCGATTGCTTCCCGAGCATATATGCGACCGGCACCGCAGACGCCAAGCTCACGGATTCGACGCCAGGAAGCGCTCGGACTCTTGTTTCGAGCGAGCGATAAAATTCCTTAGTTTGCGTTTCGCTGAAATTGCTGACGGAAGGATCGAGGCGAACGTTCAACAGCTGATTCGGATCAAAGCCTATGTCCATGTGCTCAACGGCGCGCAGGCTGCGGACGAAGAGTCCAGCGACAATCAGTAACATTAGAGATCCTGCGACCTGTGCGCCCATGAGGTCGCCGCGAACCTTGTGCCGGGCTTTGCCGCCGGCGTCCGGACGGCCGCCTTGATGCAACACGGTGTTGACATCCGCGCGGCTGGCGCGGAGAGCAGGCGATAATCCAGCGGCAATCGCGGTGAAGACCACCACCGCCAGCGCGTAGGCAAAAACTCTCCAATCAAAGCCGAAACCGAGCCGGACGGGAATGTCCAGAAGATGGGTTGAGCTGGCCAAATGGTTCAGTCCCGCGCCGAGCGTCACCCCGGCAATTCCGCCGAGCAGGGCCGTGAGCATCGTTTCCGTAAGCATTTGACGGATGAGGCGGTAGCGTGCGCCGCCTAGAGCCGCGCGGATAGCCATCTCGCGCTGCCGGACGGAAGCCCGCGCCATGAGAATGTTTAGGATGTTCGTGCAAGCCAACAACAAAACGAGCGCGCCGAGGATCAGAAACAATCCGGAGAACACGATGAACGCATTGTTGGCGTAGGGAATCGGGCGCGAGAGTCGCTCGTCCATCACGCGCACGCTCAGATCCTTGTCTGTCACAGGGTATTGGGCGGCGAGCCGGCGGGAGATTACGTCGAATCTGCTTTGGGCCTGGGCGAGCGTGACACCCGGCTTCAGTCTGCCGAGAACCAGCATCATGTGGATGTCGCGGCTATTCCAAAAGTTGCTGGCCCGGGAATCGTCGAATGCCGTGCTGAGCGGGGCGTAGGCGTCCATCTCGAAAACGGTGAACTGTCCCCGGAATTCTTTCTCCATGACGCCGACGATCGTTGCCGGCTTTCCGCCCACGCGCACTTGCTTGCCGATCACGCGCGGATCGCCGCCGAACCTTCTTTGCCAGAAGCTGTAGCTGAGGACCAGGATGGCGGGCTCGCCGGGATGCTCGCCTTCGCCGGGAAGGACAAGCCGGCCGAGAGCAGGTTTCACGCCGAGCGCGGAAAAATAATTGCTGCTGACGCCGCCGATGGTAAGAGTGTCGCTATGCCTTTCGGCCGTGAAATTCAAGCGCCAAGCGGTGGCCGAACCGAAGACCTCACAAATGGGAGCCGTTTGTTCGCGGAATTCCACGAATTGCGGATAGGAAAAACCTAACGCTCCGAGAGAAGAGTCACCGGACTTAATCACCAGAGCGGCGATTTCTTCGGCGGCGGGCACCGGCAAGCGCTGGAGCAAAAGGCCATTTACCAAGCCGAAGATCGCAGTGTTGGCTCCAACACCCAGAGCGAGAGTTACCACAACGATGGCTGTGACCCCGAGATTTTTGCGGAGCATGCGGGCGGCGAAGCGCAGATCTTGCAGAAGAGTCTCGAGCATCGGCAATCCCTTTCGATCTCGATACGATTCTTTGGTCTGCTCGATTCCGCCGAGTTTAATCAGCGCCTGGCGGCGCGCTTGCTCTGCGTTCATCCCGGCACGCAAGTTGTCTTCGATGTGCAGCTTGAGATGGCTCTCCAGTTCCGCAGTGAGCTCACGGTCGGCGGCTCCTTTGTGGAGCTGCCCGGCGAGGCGGAAGAGCCATGCGCGCAGGCGCCTCACGCCTGATCCTTTCCGCATAACTTGGGCCAATCTAAAGAGCGCGTACGCAGGTTTGGCCGCCTTTCATCGAATTATTCATAGCGAAGCGCGACGATTGGATCGACTGATGCAGCGCGACGCGCGGGAATGGCACTGGCGACGAGCGCGACCAGCGTCACACCGAGCAGAGCGCCGAGATAGGAGATCGGATCTCCCGGCGTCACGCCGAAAAGCATCGAACGCACGAGTTGCGCGCCCGCAATGGCCAGTGGAACGCCGACGACGATACCAGCGACGCTGATGAGCAAGCTTTCGCGCAGGACCATGCAGAGGACCTCGGAACGCTGGGCGCCCAACGCCATCCGCAGGCCGATTTCGGAAGTGCGGCGGCTGACGCGATAGGCAAGCGTGCCGTAGAGGCCGGTGGCCACGAGAAGCGCAGCGAGCAAACCAAAGAACATCGCGAGCCGCGCGAAGAGACGCGGCTGCGAAAAGGATTCGTCGAATTGTGCGCGCTGCGTCATGGGCTTTTGCATGGGAAGGTTGGGATCGATCTCATGGAGGGCAGCGCGGACATTGGGTAGCAGCGCTTCGGGATTGCCGGCGGTGTGTAACTCCACCTGCATGTCCGAGACCGAACTGCGTTGCCAGAAGGAGAAGTACAGCATGGGCCGGGGTTTTTCGTCGACGCCCGTGTACTTGCTATCCGCGGCGACGCCAACGATCGTGAACCTCTGCTCCGGCTTCACGCCGCCGGCCGTGTGGCCGAGCGCGTCGCCTCTGGGGAAAAAACGTTTCGCGAAAGTCTCGTTTACGATGACTACCTTCGGCGCAGTGCGGCTGTCGGAATCCAAGAGATCGCGGCCTTGCAGAATGTGGATTCCCAGCGTGTGGAGATAGTCGGGGCCGACGTCGTTCGCGCGCATGCCGATCTCGGAAAAGCTGCCAGTGGGCTCGATGCCGTCGATGGCAAAGATTCCATTACTGCTCCATCCGGAACCGAGGCGATTGTCCATTAGAGTTGCGGACTCAACGCCGGGAACGACGCGAAGCCGATCGAGCAGAATTCGATAGAATTTTGCTTTCTCGTCGTCGGAATGGGTGGTAAGCGGACTGGCGCCGAAGACAAGTAGTCCATCGGTACGGAGACCAAGTGGCAGATTCTCATAATTACGAAGGGAGCGGACCAGCAGCCCAGCGCCAACCAGCAAGATCAGGCAGAGCGCCATTTGCACGGCGACAACTAACTTGCCGGCCCAAGAAGTCGTTTTGTTAGGCTGAGCGGCGGCATTGGATGTCTTTAGCGCGGAGCCAGCCGAAACCGTTGCAGCGCTACGCAGCGGGACGATGCCGAAGACAACCGCGCATGCGAGAGAAATCAGAAGAGTAAAGAGCAGCACGTTGGAATCGAGCGAGAAGGGCACGTCGAGGCTCGACCAGGCGGCGAGAGCGCTGCTGGCGAAAATGGCAAACATCCAGCCCAGTGCAGCGCCAGTCGTTACCAGCAAAAGACTCTCGGCGAGGAGCTGCCGGAAAAGACGTCCAGGCCCAGCTCCCAGCGCCACGCGCATGGAAAACTCCCGCTGACGCGCGGAGTTGCGCGCGACGATCAGCATGGCCACGTTCGCGCACGCAATCACCAGAACTAGGCCAACCATGGCCATGAGAATCCTGATGGGCTGGTCGTACTGATCGCGCACGCCCTGAATGCCCTTCGCAGAGGCCAGCGCAAGAACGGGTTTCTGGCTTTTGTTATCGAGCGCACCGAGACCAATCAGGGCGGCTTGCTGGAACGCGGGCTCGACCGTCCTAAGAGCTTGCGGATCTGAAACGCCAGGCGCGAGACGGCCGATCAGCCGAAGGCACCACCAAGTGGGCGTGCCGTAGAGTGTGCTGTTCGAGGCCGAATTGCCCCAGGCATTTAGTTCGGGGCGATTTTGCAGTGGGATCCAGAAGTCGGTCGAGACGCCGGGTTCGATGCCGTAGAAACCTCGCGCGGTCACACCGATGATTGTGAATGGCAACCCTTTGACATAAATCGTTTGGCCAAGGATGGAAGGATCGCGAGCGAAGCGTCCAGTCCAGTAGGAATAACTAAGCACGGCAAGAGCAGCGTGTGCGGTTTCGTCTTCGAGAGTGAAGCCGCGCCCGCGGGCAAAGGCGGCGCCGAGTCCCGAGAAAAAGTTGCCGCTGACCATATCCGCCGCGGCTTCTTCGGGAAGCTCACCGATACGCACGGGCACTTTGCCAATCGCCAACGGCACGTAAGCCATCAAATCCGAAAACGCGGCGCGTTCCTTGCGAAGCTCTTCAAAGACAGGATAGGAGAAGGACGTGTCGCCATCGCCGGTATTGCTCGCCCCCAAAGGCTGGTCATTTGGAAGGCGCAGAAACATCAATTGTTCAGGATGAGGCAGCGGAAGATTCTGGAGCAGTACGCTGTTCATCACGGTAAAGACGGCGGTGTTACCGCCAATGCCCAGCGCGAGCGTTACGACAGCGACAAGAGTGAAGCCGGGATTCCTGGAAAGCAAGCGGAAGGCGTAGCGGCAGTCCTCGAAGGTGGTTTCCAAAATCGGCAAGCCGCGGCGCTCGCGGTAGTTCTCTTTAGTCTGTTCGACGCCGCCAAGTTTCATGATGGCTTCCCGCCTGGCTTGGGCTGGTGACATGCCTGCGCGCAAATTGTCTTCGATGTGCAGCTGGAGATGGCTCTCCATTTCGTCGGCAAACTCGTTCTCGCCGGAATCTTTGTAGAAGAATCCGCCGAGCCGTACAAATAAGGCGCGCAGCCGTCTCATCGTCAAACCGTTCCTTCGAATTCGGAGTTCCTGTCGAAAACGAGAATCTTCAAGCGCAACTCCTTATAGTTGTGACTATTCGTACCGCAAAGCCACGATCGGATCGACACGCGATGCGCGGCGCGCCGGCAGGTAGCAGGCCAGCATGGCGACGCCCGCGATCAACACCGGTACCGATAGAAAAATCCATCCGCCGGAGATGTGATAATCCTGAAAAAGACTGCCGAATGCTTTCGGAAGAGGTAACGCGCAGATTAGTCCCACGGCCACACCGACCAGCGCGAGCTTGAGGCCGTCCTTGATTACCAGGCGCAGAATGCTTTCTTTTCCAGCGCCGAGCGCCACCCGAATGCCAATCTCCTGCCTGCGTTGTCCCACGGTGTAGGCGACCAGGCCATAAATCCCAATGGCGGAAAGCGCCAGAGCCAGAAAAGCAAAAGTCCCCATCAGTTTCCCCATGATCTTGTCGCCAGCCACTTCGTTGTTGAGGATGTCAGGGAGGCTCATTAGTTCGCCGATCGGCTGATCAGGATCAATCGACCAAACCGCTGCGCGCAAGCCTGGTGCCAGCGAGTTCGCGTCGCTGATACCGCGCACCATAACGGCAGCCTCGGCCATCGGATGCTGTTCGAAAGGCTCGTAAATCTCCGGATCATCAATGTAGCGAAGCGGCCAGCCTTTCACGTTTTGCACGATGCCGACGATTGTCCGCCACTGGCTCCCGGCGGGCCCTCCCGAATCAATGCGAATCTGGCTTCCGAGCGAATCTCCCTTCGGGAAGAACTGCTCAGCGAGTTTTTGGCTCACCAGGGCTACCGGGGGAGCATGCCCGTCGTCGGCTGCGGAAAAATCACGGCCGGCGATGATTGTTGTTCCGCTGGCTTCAAAGTAATGCGTGCTCACAACGCAGTATCGTGCGTGCGGCAGTTCCCCGACGGCCATGTTCTCCTGGCCGCGCAGACGAAAAGGGACTTCTCCGGGACCGGCGCCTGGCAGAACCGAAGTAATTGCAGCGGACTGGGCGCCCGGCGTCGACGAAAGACGGGTGGCGAGTTCGCGGTAAAACTGGATTTGCGCGGAAGGCTCCTTATAGCGCGATTCGGGGATAGTGATTTGCGCCGTCAGGATCCGCTGTGGATCGAATCCCATGTTTCTATGCGTACCTTCCACAATCCCCTGAATGAGGATGCCCGCCCCGCTCAAAAGCACCACGGCGAGCGCCACTTCGCCCGCAACGAGAATGCTGCGCAAACGATTTTTCTTTTTGCCGGAAGAAACCGTGGTGCTGTCGTTTTTCAGCGTGGCGAAGATTTCAACCGACCTCGCTCTCGCCGCCGGCGCCAGGCCGAAGAGAACGGCGGAGAACAGGGCGATTGCCGACGTAAAGCCCAGCACACGCCAGTCCATTTTCAGTTCCAACAGCTTGACGGCGTCGTTGAAGGACAACGCGGCTTGCATCACGCGCTCGCCTGCGAACGTGAATGCCAGGCCGGCCACGGCCCCCAGCGACGCGATCAGCAAGGCTTCCGTCATCAACTGGCGCACCAGCCGCGCCTTCCCGGCACCAATGGCAATGCGGACAGCCATCTCCTTGCTGCGACTCGTGGCTCGCGCCAGCATGAGCCCTGAGACGTTCGCACAGGCGATCAGCAGCACCAGGCCGACGGCGGAAAGCAAGAGAACAAAGGCGGAGCCGGCGTTGAAATCGCGAACCATGTATTCCTGAAGCAAGAGAGTGTCCGCTCCCCACCCGTCTTCTGTCTCTCGGAAGTTCTTCGCCGCAAGCGAGCCCAGAGTTTTGATATTCGCCTGCGCCAGGTCGAGGCTCACTCCAGGCTTGAGCCGTCCGAAGAGGTATAGATCGCGTTCTTCCCTGGCGGTGGCTGTTTGTTGGGATTCCTTCAGGACCAGCGGGATCCACAAATCGCCTAAAAACGACATCAAGCGAAACTGAATTGGCATCACACCGATCACAGTGTACGGCTCACCATTCAGGCGAATGGCTTTGCCGATGAGGCTGGGATCCGACCCGAATTTCCTCTCCCACAACCGGTGACTCAGGACGACAACGTGTTCCTGTCCATCGCCGTCTTCGCCGGTTGCGAAGGTTCGTCCAAGCTCGGGAGTCGCACCGAGCACGGAAAAATAGTCCGCGGTAACTCGAATGGCGCTCACGCGTTCCGGGTCGCCGTCGCCGGTTAGATTTAAACTGTTGTAAGGGTTCGACGCTGCCAGTTCGGAGAAAACCTTATTCTCGCGCTTCCAAGTGAAGTAATTCGGGGCCGAAACGGGGCTCAGGCCGGGTCCCCACATGTGGATGGGGTTCAAGCCATAGACCACCGCCAGCCGGTCCGGATCAGAGACAGGCGGCTTTGCATACAGGATCGCATTTACGAAGCTGAAAATCGTGGAGTTGGCCGCGATTCCGAGGGCAAGCGTTAGCACAGCCACAAGCGTGAATCCCGGATTTTTCCTCAGCATGCGCGCGCCGAAGCGCAAGTCCTGCAAAAAAACTTCCACCAGCGGCAGACCGCGGCGCTCGCGATAATTGTCCTTGGTCTGTTCCACTCCTCCGAGCTTCATGATGGCCACGCGCCGCGCCTGTTCTGGTGACATGCCGGCGCGTAAATTCTCGTCGATGTGCAATTGAAGATGGCTGGCCATCTCCTGAGCGAAGTCGCGGTCGCGGCGGTCCTTAGCAAACAGTCCAGCCAGCCGCAGAAACCAAGCGCGAAGCGTTCTCATCGCATGTCCTCAACATCAGTCATCCCGAGCGCCCATTCCGCTGCGTCCAAAATCACTCGTGCCGCAAGGCGGTCGCCGGATCCAGGCGCATCGCCCGCCGCGCGGGAAGAAACGACGCTGCAAGCGCAACGACCAGCAGCAGAATAGCCACAGCGGCGTAAGTGGCAGGGTCAGACGCGCCTACTCCGTAGAGAAGACTGGCCATGAGCCGCGTAAGCAGCAGCGCACCCGCCAAGCCGGTCGCAACACCTAGCAGGGCCAACCTGGCGCTTTGCCCGACGATCAGCAACAGCACTTCCTGCCGCCGCGCTCCAAGCGCCATACGTATCCCGATTTCGCGCGTCCTCTGCGCCACCGAATAAGAAATGACGCCATAAATCCCGACGGCGCCCAATGCCAGCGCCAGAGCTGCGAAAATGGAAAAGAGCGAAGCCGTCGACCGCGGACCAGCGGCCGCTTCGGAAACCCATCCGTGCAGCGTCTGAATTTGACTGACGGGCACTTCACGGTTCAACTCGGCGACCACGCTTTGCAATTCGCCGCCGATCTGAATTTGGCTTTCTGAGGTGCGCAAAAGCAGCGTCAGTTCCGCCGGCGCCGATTCGTTTCCCCGCCCCTGGATCGCGTGAGGGCCATACGGCATATACACTTCGCCATCGATCCATTCCGGAACATTTCTGACAAGACTGTTTTCCTTCACATCACCGACCACTCCAACTACGGTCCACCAGTCGTTCATCCATCGTGGTTTGACGTGCATACCGATCGGATCCTTACCGGGCCAGTAGCGCTCGGCTGTGGATTTGCTTATTAGCGTGACGCGCTCGGCATTTGGCGCCGCGTCCGCATCGGTAAACGCGCGGCCCTTGAGCAGGGGAATTCCCATCAGGCGCAGGTACTCCGGAGTGATGACCCGCTCCAATAGCATGGGCACGTGCGACCCGGGAGCAACGGTATGAGCTTCCACGTCGGAAGGAACGGTTTCCCAGGTCCCGCTGAGCGGAAGCCCGTTAACCGCGGCCGCACCCTTTACGCCCGGCAACGCGCGCATGCGGTTCAGCAAGTCCTCATAGAAAGCTTGGCAACGCCCCGCAACAGCGCAGAACGATTGATTCGGCGTGACGCGCGCAGTGAGGATGTACTCCTGGTGAAATCCGGTATCCGCGTTCGAGAGTTTCCAAAGGCTCTTGACGAGTAGCCCCGCCCCAATCACGAGCACCGCCGCGACAGCCACTTCTCCTACGACCAGGCTTCGGCTCAAGCGGTTGGTCCCCTGTGATTCATCTTTGTCCCCGCCGGTGCGGAGAGTTTTGGTCAAATCAACTTTCGACGCTCCATTGGCCGGCATGGCCCCAAAGACAAGTCCAGTCAAGATGGCAAGCGTCGCTGTGAATAGGAGAACCCGGCCATCGACGGCGACATCGGTGAGCCGTGGCATATCCGCTGGCAGCGTCGCCTTCAGAATCTTCAGGCCGTATACCGCCGCCCCCAGGCCAAGACCTCCGCCAATCATCGCGAGCAGCATGCTCTCTGTAATGAGCTGCCGTACCAAGCGCCAGCGGCCTGCCCCCAGCGCTTTCCGCAACGCAATTTCCTTCCTGCGAGCTGTAGCTCGGGCCAGGAGCAAGTTCGCGACATTCGCGCAGGCGATCAGCAGGAGCAGTCCCACCGCTCCGAGCAGAATGACCAGCTTCGCGCGAAACTCTCCGACGAGCCATTCCTGGAGTAGTTGGACATCCGCGTTCTTCCAGGAATCATCCGGCATGCGCCAGGCGTACGCCGCGAGAATCTGCGGGCGAAGCGAGGCCAGTTCAACGCGTGCCTGTTCGATCGTGGCTCCGGGACGCAGCCGCGCCAGGATCGGCATATAGCTGCTGCCCCAGTAGTCGCCGGTGGTCCGGGGATCGAGGTGCAGGGGGACCCACAACTCAGTTTTGGGGGAAGGGAATCGGAAATCGGGCGGCATCACGCCAACCACTTCGCGGCTCACTCCATCAAGCAATATGGCATGGCCGACGATGTCCCGATCGCCGCGAAACTGGCGCTGCCAGAGCGTATAACTGAGTATAACGACAGAATCCTTTCCCGGCTGATCCTCCCCCTCCTCGAAGGTCCTTCCCATCGCGGTTCCTGCTCCCAGGACGCGGAACCAGTTTAGAGACACGGAAGAACCAGTCAGCCGAACCGGCACATCGACGCCTGTGAGATTGAACTCGGTGCTGTCGGAGTTTGCAATAATCTCCATCGTCTGGCTGCGATCGCGCATGACAACGAAAGGCCCTTTGGGGTAGTAGGAAGTCATGCCAACCAGCCTCTCCGGATTCCGAAAAGGCAAAGGTCGCAGCAGTACGCCGTTTACGAGGCTGAAGATTGCCGTGTTTGCCCCAATCCCCAGCGCCAGCGTTAGCACAGCAATGGTGGTGAACCCGGGGTTTTTGCGCAGCATGCGAATCGCATAGCGCATGTCTTGAAAGAGGGTTTCCAGCAGCGGCAGACCGCGCCGCTCCCGATAGTTTTCCTTTGCCTGTTCCACGCCGCCAAGTTTCATCTTCGCCTCCCGTCTGGCCTCCGCTTGGGACATCCCGGAACGCAAGTTGTCTTCGATGTGCAGTTGGAGGTGGCTCTCCATCTCGGCCGATAAATCCTGTTCGCGCTTCTGTTTTCCAAACACTCCAGCCAGCCGAGAGAACCACGCCCTCACCCGTCTCATAAAATCCCTCCGCAATGCCTGCTAAGACCGCCCCTCACCCGGCGCCAGGAATCGCGCGAGGATCGCGGTTGTCTCTTCCCACTCCCGCTCTTCCTTATTCAATTGTTTCCGGCCCGCGCGCGTGAGCTTGTAATACTTTGCTTTGCGATTGTTGTCCGAGAAACCCCATTCGGAGCGGATGTAGCCCTCCTGCTCGAGCTTGAGCAACGCCGGATACAGGGTTCCGTAATTCACAGCCAGAAGATCGCCGCTCGTCTGCTCTATGCGCCGCGCTATGCCATATCCATGCAATGGACCCATCGCCTGCAGCGTCTTTAGCACCATCAGCGCCAGCGTCCCTTGCCACACATCCTTCTTGTCGTTCGCCTTGTCGCCCATCGTTCTCCTTGGTTCTCTCACTCCTATGGGAAACCCATACCGAAGATGCCATAGGCCCTATGGGAAGGCAATAGAAGAAACGAGACCAGCCGGCCATTTGTTTCCGGCATTTTCAACATTTTTTGGCCCTACCTCGATCGCGGCCCCGTCCCGCTCCCGATCCTTTCCCTCCGCCGGGAATCCCTCCCCTTCTTGACTCTTCCGCAACTTCTGACTAGCCTCATGCGTCTAGTGAACATACGGTCTGAGGTTTGTGGTTCTAAACGATTCACAAAAAGGAGCTTGCATGCGTTCTGTCTTCGCGCGCCGGTGCCTCTCGGCACTCGCGTTTGCTCTAATTCTCTACGTTCTTCTCGCAGCCGCGCCTCCAATGCATGCGCAGGGCGGCGAACCGCAGTATTTCGCGATTCGCGGAGTCCGTGTCGTCCCGGTATCCGGCCCGCCGGTGGAAAACGCCACTGTCGTGATGGCGCACGGCGTCCTCACGGCAATCGGCAAGGATGTCGCCATCCCGCCGGACGCTTGGATCATTGAAGGCAAGGGCCTCACCGTTTATCCCGGGCTTTTCGATTCGTTCACCGACGTGGGTTTGCCGGCCGCGGCTCCCGCTCCGGGCGCTACCGGGGAAGGTGGAGGCGGAGGCCGCCGCGCGGCCCCGACGGGAGAAGTTTCCCGCGGACCCGAAGACCGTCCCTCGACGACGCCATGGCGCAGTGCTGCCGATGAAGTCAGCCTCAGCGACAAGCGCATCGAATCTTGGCGCAACGGCGGCTTCACAACGGTGGTCTCCGCGCCCAAGGGGGGCATGTTTCCAGGGCAAGCCGCTGTTCTCGATCTGGCGGGCGACCGTGCGAGCGACATGGTCGTAAAAGCACCTGTGGCGATTCCGGTTTCCCTGCAACCCGGCGGCGGCTTCGGGAATTTCCCCGGCTCGCTGATGGGCGCGCTCGCCTACGTCCACCAGGTGTGGGTCGATACGTACTGGAGCACCGAGGCGCTAGCCGTCTATGAAAAAAATCCCCGCGGCGTCGCTCGCCCGCGTTACGACCACACGGAAGCTGTACTCGGCGAGGCGCTTGAGGACCATACGCTGGTGCTGATTCCCGCCAATAATTCTGTTCAACTTCGCCGCGCCCTCCAGCTTGTGGATCTCTGGAAGCTGGACGACGGAGACCACGTGGACGGCGCTATCTACGGCGGGCAAATGGCCTATGAAGTCGCCGACGAAATCGGCGCCAAGAAGCCGCCCGTGCCCGTGCTCGTCAATCTCAAGTGGCCCGAAGCGGAGAAAGACACGGACCCCGACGAGAAGCCTTCGCTGCGTACGCTTCGTTTCCGCGATAAAGCTCCGTCTTCTCCTGCCGCGCTCGCCAAAGCCGGAGTCAAGTTCGCTTTTTACTCCGGCGGAATCACGGCGCCGAAAGACATTCTCAAAGCCGCGAAGAAATCCATCGATGCGGGGCTCGCGCCTGAGGCCGCCTTGCGCGCGCTCACGCTGACGCCCGCCGAGATTTACCATGTTGCGGACCGTCTCGGCTCGATCGAAACGGGAAAGATCGCAAACCTCGTTCTCGCCGATGGCGACCTCTTCGACGAAAAAACCAAGATCAAAATGGTCTTTGTGGATGGCAAAAGGTTCGAAACGCACGAACCGGAGAAGCCCAAGGATCCTCCGAAAGGAAATCTGACCGGTAAATGGAAGCTTAGCTACACGACGCCTGAAGGCCCGGAAGAGTCCACACTGGATCTCGACATGGCCACCGATGGCACGCTCTCTGGAACAACCAGCAGCAAGCGCGGCACGGGCAGCATTCTCAGTGGCTATCTCAGCGTTGACAAATTCAGCTTCACCATCAACATTCCCATCGAAGGCAACCCGACCGACGTCGTTTTCACCGGCACGTTCGATGGCGCCACGCTGAAAGGCAATATCGACGTTATGGGCTACTCGATCGAGTTCACCGGCGCCAAGGCTGCGCCGCCATCGGCCGCAACTTCCGATTCCGCTGTCCACAATCCATCGAGCAATGATTCCATCGCTGCTGGAGGTGCGCTGTGAGAATTCCGTCCACGCTGACGCAGAATCGTTCTCTCGCTGCGATTGTTTTGGGCACGTGCGGCCTCGCGTTTTCCTTTTCAGCCCGGGCCGCCGCTTCGCCTGACGCGCCCCCGGTGATTCTCATCCAGAACGCCACCATTCTTACGGTTTCGCACGGCACCATCGAACATGGCTCCGTTCTTATTAAGGACGGCAAAATCGTCGAAATCGGCGCCTCCATCAAAGCGCCGAAAGACGCGCAGGTCGTCGACGCCGCCGGCCAGTTCGTTATCCCCGGCATCATCGATTGCCACTCGCATATTGCCGTCGATGGCAGCGTGAATGAAGGCAGCGTCTCGGTCTCCTCGATCGTAAACATTGCCGACGTCCTCAATCCCGACGATATTGACATTTACCGCGATCTCGCCGGCGGTGTGACCGTCGCCAACGTTCTTCACGGTTCCGCCAACTCCATCGGCGGCCAGACTGTGGTCATTAAACTTCGCTGGGGACAGCCCGCCGCGAAGCTTCCGTTCGAAGGCGCGGTTCCCGGCATCAAGTTCGCGCTCGGCGAAAATCCCAAGCGCTCCAACTTTAGCCTTCCGGGAGCGACTCCGCGTTATCCCACCACGCGCATGGGCGTCGAGGAAACGATCCGAACCGCGTTTGTCGAGGCGCGCGACTACAAGAAAACGTGGGACGACTATGACAAACGCGTTGCCGCAGGCGACAAGAACGCCATTCCACCGCGGCGCGATCTTCGACTCGATCCGCTCGTCGAAGTTCTCGAAGGCAAACGATATGTCCATGCGCATTGCTATCGCGAAGACGAAATTCTGATGCTGCTGCGCGTGGCGAAAGAATTTGGCTTCAAAGTTCGCACGCTTCAGCATGTCCTGGAAGGCTATAAGGTAGCCGATGAAATTGCCGCCGCAGGAACAGGAGCTTCCACCTTCTCCGATTGGTGGGCTTATAAAGTGGAAGCCTACGACGCGATTCCCTACAACGCGGCTCTGATGACGCGCCGCGGCGTCATCGTATCCATCAACTCCGACGACGCCGAAGAAGCCACGCACCTCAATCAGGAAGCCGCAAAGACCATGAAATATGGCGGCCTCACGCACGACGAAGCGCTCAAGCTGGTCACCATCAATCCCGCCATCCAGCTCGGCATCGACAAGCGCGTCGGCTCTATCGACGTCGGCAAGGACGCCGATCTGGTCATCTACAATCATGATCCGCTAAGCGCCTACGCCGTCGTCCAGAAAACGCTGATCGATGGCCGCGTCTACTTCGACCGCCAGCGCGATATCGCCGACCGCGGCGCGCGCGAAATGGAAAAGAAAGCGCTAATGGAGAAAGAAAAGAGAGCCGGAGAGAAAAAGCCGGACGCAACCATTGAAATTGGCAAAAGGCCCGGCGCCAAACCGGAAGAAAAGAAGAGCGAAGAGAAGCCTAAGCCGCCGCAAGCGGACGCCGTTTCCGGAGGTGCCCTGTGAAGAGCCTCCAAAGGACGCTGCGATTCGTGACACTCGTTGCGGCGGTCAGCACCGTTTCTCTGGGTGCTTTTGCGCAAAGCCAGCCGCCGTCTGTCGTCGCTCTAACGCATGCAAAAGTCTTCACGCTCGCCGGTTCGCCCATCGAGGACGGCACGGTAGTCATTCGTGACGGCAAAATCGTTGCCGTCGGCGCGAGCGTCGAAGTTCCTGCCGGCGCCCAAGTCATCGACGCCAAAGGTTTGCAGATTTATCCTGGTCTCTTCGATCCCATCACGCAGATGGGTCTCAGCGAGATCTCGGCGGTGAACGCCACCGTGGACACCACCGAAACAGGCCCCTATAACCCGGACGTAGTCGCGGCCACCGCAGTCTCGCCCTCCAGCGAACACATCGGCGTGACCCGCGCCTCGGGTATCACCGAAGTCCTCGCCGTGCCAGACAGCGGCGGTTTTGATTCTGGCGGCTCTCGGGGCCTCATAGGCGGTCAAGCTTCCGCCATTCATCTCGCGGGATGGACCATCGACGAAATGACCATCAAGAAGAGCGTTGCCATGGTCATTTCCTGGCCGCAGATGGAGACTCGGTCCTTCGACTTCGCCACATTTTCGATCAAGAACAAACCGTTCAGCGAAGCCAAGCAAGACTACGAAAAGCAGGTCAATGAACTCGCCGACTATCTGGATCGCGCCCGCCACTATGCGCAGGCGATGGGCCACGGCGGTCCGGCGGATTATCAGCGCGATCTGAAGCTCGAAGCTCTCGCCCCGGCCGTTCGCGGCCAGCTGCCGGTACTCATATTCGCGGATCGCTCGCGCGATATCCGTAACGCTGTCGAATTTTGCGACAAGCAAAAGCTCAAGATGATTCTCGCCGGCGGAGAGCAAGCCTACCGGGTGAAGGACCTTCTACGTTCAAAAGGAATTTCCGTGATCCTGCGTCCCACGCTCACGCTTCCGCCTGAAGAGGACGACGCCTACGATCGCCTGCTCTCCCAGCCCGCAGAACTCGCCGCCGCCGGCGTGAAGATCGCTTTCGGCAGCTTTGACAACTCCTTCGCTCGCCGCCTCGGCCAGCAAGCGGCAAACGCCGTTGCGTATGGCTTGCCCTACGACGAAGCTCTCAAAGCCGTCACGGTCTATCCTGCGGAAATCTTCGGCATCTCCGATCAGGTTGGCACCCTCGAGACCGGCAAGCTCGCCAACATCATCGTCACCAATGGCGATCCTCTCGAACTGACGACCGAAGTAAAGTATCTCTTCATCAAGGGACAGAGCACTTCGCTCGATAACAGACATCTGCGCCTTTACGAAAAGTACCTGAACCGGCCCAAAGCCGCAGCCGCCAACTGAGTCCGAGCCGCGCGTTTCCCTGCCGCGCACGCAAGCGGTTTCTAAGGGGGCCGGGATTGCCCCGCCCGCAGCGGGTAACGATTGCTGATAGCATCCGTCTGAAGGATGGATATAGATTCGCGCCTCGGGGGATTCATGTTCAGACTGATGCAGGATGTTCGCTACGCCTTCCGCCTCCTCGCCAAGAGCCCAGGCTTTACTTTAATCGCCATTCTCACGCTCGCTCTGGGTATTGGCGCGAACACCGCCATCTTCAGCGTCGTAAACGGCGTGCTCCTCCGCCCTCTTCCTTTTCGTGATCCGTCTCGCCTGGTCCTGATCGCGGAAAGAAGCTCCTTCCCGGTAATTTCCACCTCCTATGAAAACTATTTGGACTGGCGCGACCAAAGCCATTCCTTCGAATCGATGGAAGCCACTCGCGGAGCCGCCATCACCTTGACGGGTGCCAGTGAACCCGAACGCCTGAACGTCCGCATGGCCACAGCAGGTCTTTTTCAGATGCTGGGAATCAATGCACAAGTGGGCCGGACTTTTCTTCTGGAGGAAGATCGCGCCGGCGGCACGCCGGTTGCGCTCCTAAGCTACGGCTTGTGGCAGCGCCGTTTCGGCGGCTCAGAAGAAATCATTGGCAAAGCCATTAATCTCGATTCGCAGCCCTACACGGTCGTGGGCGTTTTGCCCAGCGGCTTCCAGATTCTTCAGCCCGCCGATGTTTTCCTGCCCTTCATGCCCTGGGCAAAAACGCTTCCCGACGACCGGAATTGGCATCCCGGTATCATTCCTCTTGCGCGGCTAAAGCCCGGGGTGACAAAAGAACAAGCCCGCGTCGAAATGGTGGGCATTACCAAGCGGCTTGAGCAACAGTATCCCGATTACAACACGGGTACGAGCGCAGATGTGATCGGGTTGCAGGATCAGATCGTGCAGAATTCGCGTCCCGCTCTCCTGCTGCTCCTGGGCGCCGTGAGCTTCGTTTTGCTGATCTCTTCTGTCAATGTCGCCAATCTTTTGCTGGCGCGAGCAGCTTCCCGGGGCAGGGAAGTCGCCATCCGCACGGCGATGGGCGCCGGCCGCGCGCGCGTCATTCGCCAACTCTTGACCGAGAGCGTTCTTCTGTCTCTCGCAGGGGGCCTGCTTGGCGTCCTCCTGGCCTGGGCTTCGCTTGGCCCACTGCTGAAGATCGCCGCCGGCAGCGTTCCCCAGGGCGCATCCATCGGACTCGATCCCTGGGTGCTCGCCTTCACCGCCGGAGTTTCGCTGCTAACCGGCTTGCTGTTTGGCATCGTGCCCGCCATGCGCACCGCCAAGCTCGATTTGCGCGAGGCTCTCAACGAGGGCTCGCGCGGCTCGACCTCCGGTCCCGGCCAGCATCGCCTTAGGGGCGCCCTGGTGGCCATGGAAGTTGCTCTCGCTATGCTTCTGCTCGTTGGCTCCGGCCTTTTCTTGCGCAGCTTTTCCCGTCTGGAGGAAGTTCCGCCCGGCTTTCAACCCGACCATCTTTTCGTCGCCGATATTCCACTATCCCCAACGGCCTACGCCAAGCCGCAAGATCGCTACGAGTTTTTCGACCGCCTGGTCGAGCGCGCCAAAACGCTTCCCGGCGTTCGCTCCGCTGCTGCAGCCTCGTTTCTTCCCGTGAGCGGCGGCGGCAGCATCATCCATTTCAATATCACCGGCCGTCCTCCGAAATCGCCGCGTGAATTTGTCGCCGCCGGATACCGCACCATCACTCCGGATTATCTCGAAACATTAGGCGTGCCTCTCCTGGAGGGCCGGCTTTTTACTTACGCCGACAATGACAAGTCACCTGCGGTCGTTGTGATCAACAAAACTATGGTCACCACCTTTTTTCCCAACGAGAATCCCCTCGGCAAACGTCTCCAGCTCGGCGCGCTCCCCGATCAGCAGGTGCCCACCATGGAGATCGTTGGCGTGGTCGGTGATGTTCGCCCCGGCTTGGGCATCGATCCGCAAGCGGAAATGTATCTGCCCTATCGCCAGGCCGATCTGCTCCTCCCCGTCTTTCAACTCTCCATAGTGATGCGCACAGCTGGCGATCCCTCTCTTCAGACCGCCGCGCTGCGCAGCGCCCTCGCCGGAATCGATCCCAATCAACCGCTCGTAAAAGTCCGCACCATGGAAGAAAACATGGCCACTACCGTCGCCGAGCCGCGTTTTCGCGCGTGGCTCATCGGCATTTTCGCCATGCTCGCTCTGGTGCTCTCAGCTGTGGGCGTTTACGGCGTGATGTCTTACACCGTCACCCAGCGCACCAGCGAAATCGGCGTTCGCATCACGATGGGTGCGCAGCCCGAAGACGTATTTCGCATCATCGTTGGCGAAGCACTGCGCCTTGCCTTGGCTGGCGTGGGGATTGGCCTTGTAACCGCTCTCGCCCTCACGCGCCTCCTCCGCAGCTTCCTCTTCGGCATCAGTGCCTATGACCCACTCACCTTCGTCGCCGTATCGCTTCTGCTGACCATCGTCGCAGCCGCCGCTTCCTATTTCCCGGCCCGCCGAGCCACCCTCGTCGATCCATTGATTGCGCTAAGATACGAGTAAATCATGGCCCCCTCCGGGGACCACAACGAAGGATGAAAATGGGCTCGAGACGGCGTAGCGTTAGTGGAGCCGCGTTGGCGACAGAGGCCGAGCTACTCTGGCGCTGGTAGAGCCCGCGTACGAGTATGGCTGGGACGCTGAGAAGCACAACGAATTGTAGCCTCCGGAAGTTGCGGAGAGCACGCGTAGGAGATTTTCGCTTTTTCGAAGCGTCCAACGCCGCGCGGTGGAAAGGAGTCGCGCGATGGAAGTTATCTATCCCTGCTGTTGTGGTTTGGACGTACATAAGAAGAGTATTACCGCCTGTGTGTTGTGGGCTGAGGGCAAGGGAAATAGCCGTAAAGAGAAGAAGCGTTTCGGGACATTCACTCACGATCTGCTTCAGTTGGCTGATTGGCTCGCGGAGCGAGGCGTAACTCATTTGGCCATGGAGTCCACGGGAGTGTACTGGAAGCCGGTGTGGAACATTCTTGCGGAGCAGTTCGAGGCGTTGCTGGTGAATGCGCAGCACATTAAAGCTGTGCCGGGCCGGAAGACGGACCAGAAAGACAGCGAGTGGATCGCGGATTTGCTGCAGCACGGATTGCTCCGCGGGAGTTTCGTGCCCCCGCAACCAATACGTGAACTTCGCGACCTCACGCGGTATCGCGTGAGTTTGGTACAGGAGATCAACCGGATTGCGAATCGCATTCAGAAGGTGCTGGAGGATGCCAACATTAAGTTGGCATCGGTAGCGACCGATGCTTTGGGTGCTTCGGGGAGAGCGATTTTGGAGGCGATGCTAGCTGGGGAGCAAGACGCTGCCCGGTTGGCAGAGATGTCCAAAGGACTGCTGCGGAACAAGATCCCGGAGCTGAAATTGGCATTGGAAGGTCGTATAACCGAGCATCATCGATTTTTGCTCCGACAGCTCTACGATCATTTGCGCTTCACGGAATCGAAACGGAGTGAGATCGAGCGGGAGATCGATAAGCGCATGCTCCCTTTTGAGGATAAGGTCACTCGGCTATGCACCATTCCAGGAGTCGATCGGGTGACTGCTTGGGGAGTGCTGGCGGAAATAGGAATGAATATGAATCAGTTTCCGTCTTCCGGGCACCTGGCTTCTTGGGCTTGTTTGTGTCCTGGTAGTTTTGAGAGCGCCGGGAAGCGGCTGAGCGGCAAGATGCGCAAGGGCAATGTCTCGCTCCGCCGTTGTCTGTCGCAAGCGGCCTGGGCCATTTCGATGATGAAGAATAACTATCTCTCGGCGCTGTATCGGCGCATTGCTTCTCGGCGGGGAGCCAAGCGTGCGGTCATGGCGGTAGCACATGCACTACTCGAAATTGCCTATCACATGCTGAAGCGTAAGGAAGACTACAGGGAACTCGGTGCGGACCACTTTGACCGGATCGACGTGAACCGCATTCGCCGATCCTTGGTCAGGCGGCTGGAACGTCTGGGCCACAAAGTGACCTTGGAGCCGCTTGCTCAGACCGCCTGAGGGTATTTTCGTAGGAGTAGCGGGGCTTCCGATAGCCTTCCCCATTCGGCCCCGCGCGTCAGGAAAGCCCCATCTTGGCGTTAATTTTTGCTGAGCTATCACGTCTACTGGAGAGGGGTCGCTTTTACCGAAACTTTAGCCCCGCAACCGCGTTTAGAAGGGTAAGTCCAATGCGCCGCGCCACGTGCTTCACCTCTTTGCTCTTGTTTTTCGCCTTTTCATCCAGCCGGTCCCAGGCGCAGGACCCCGCCAGGATCGTCTCCGATTTCCTCAAAGCCGCCGGCAGCAGCAAAACCCTATCCAAAATCCAGACAGAAACCCTCGAAGGCACCTTCCGGAATCCCGTTGACGGCAAACCTTGCACCTACACTTTCAGCCTCAAACTCCCTAACCGCTACTACTCCGAATTCGTCCTCGGCGACAGACCCCTGATCGAAGCCTATAACGGCAAATCCGCCTGGCACGAGACCCCCGGCGGCGAACTCTCCACCCTTCTCGGCCAGCAAGGCCAGCAACTCGAAGCCGCCTCGCTCTACTACAACTCCCGCCTCCTCAATCTCAAGAAGAAAAAGTTGGCGCTGGCTTTTATCGGCCACGCCCAGGTCCGCGGCAAAGACGCTCTCCAACTCGAACTTACCACTACCGCCAACATACGCCGGGAACTCTTCTTCGATCCGCAATCCCATCTTCTCGTCAAGGAATCCGCTCCCGTTGCCGGCCTCGACCAGGAAATTCTCTACGACGACTACCGCATCGTCGATGGCGTCAAGCTCCCCTACAAAATCGAGCTCCATCGCGGCCGAGACACCTACTCCATCGACATTACCCGCGCCTCGATCAACGAAACCGTCGGCGAACGCACTTTCGACTTCCCCATAAAATCCCAGGTGAAGCTTCCTGACCTCAAAGCCCTTTTCAAGGAAATCGACGAAAACCAGAAAATCGCTGACAAAATCCGCGAGAACTACGCCGGCACGCGCGTCGAGGAAGAAACCGAATTTGAAAAAGACGGCAAAGTGAAAAAGACCGAACTGAGCGAATACACATTTTTTTATCTAAATGGCGAGGAGATCTCCACCCTCGTCAAAAAAGACGGCAAGCCGCTCGGCGACGAAGAACAAAAGAAGGAAAACGAGAAAACGCAAAAAAGAATTGAAGAAATTCAGAAACGCGAAGCCAAAAAAGAAGCCCAGGACGAAAAAGCCAAAGAAGAAGGAAAAGCCAAGAAGGACAAAGACGATGATGACGTCGACATCGAAACCTTCCTCCGCGCTTGCCAGTTCGTCAACCCGCGCCGCGAACGCTTCCGCGGCCAGGACGTTCTCGTCTTTGACTTCGAACCCAATCCCGAATTTCAGCCCCACAAAATGGTGGAACGAATCGTCCACGAACTTGCCGGCGTGGTCTGGATCGACGAGCAGGCCCACGAGGTGGCCCGCCTCGAAGCCTATTTCGTCGGCGATTTCCGCGTCGCCGGCGGCCTCCTCGCCAATCTCCAGAAAGGTACCAGCTTCATTTTCGAGCAGTCCTACTTCAACAACGAAGTCTGGCTGCCTACCTACGAAGAAGCCCACCTGGGCGTGCGCGTCCTCCTCATGAAGGGTTTCAACGTCAACGCCACCACCCGCTACTCCGACTACAAACGCTTCAACGTCCAAACCCTCTCCACCATTAACCAACCCAAGCCCGCAGCCCCGGCCGCCACTCCCAATCCCAACGACCCCGCCCCCGAAAAACCCAACCGCTAGCGGATGAACGGTCCGGTGCTGCGTCTCCCGGTTCAAGGTCTGGGGGCGACTCTTTCCCCCGCGCCTCAGGAAAAGGTGAGCTTCAGCTTGTCCTTGTGGGGGTCAAAATGCTCCCAAGGATTCGTTGGATCTTTATGCCTCCAGTTCCTGTCCTGTTTTCATCTGAGGCGATCTCTTTGAAATAAGTCGTCGAAGGACATGGCCTTTCCACATCCAGAGTCCTGAAAGGACAAGCACGGGCACGAAAACAAATCGAGTAACGGGCGCGTAGTTTGGAATTTGTTCAAACGGACTATAGATGTAACCGAGTATCGGAATGCTAAAGATGATGTGAATCCAGCGAAAAAACGAACGTTTGGTGGCTTCTTTCATGACTCTTTTGTCCTCCATTTCAGGGACGGCCAGTTGGGCGTCTCGATACCGAACTGTTTGGGGTACTTCACGTTCAGCCGCTGCCAACCGCCGAACCTTATCGCATCACCACCGCCGATGCGGCCGCCCGGGAGTTCCGCTAGTGAATGTGCGCCAACTGGTACCAGACCGGAAGAAAACCGGCGAAAACCATAGCCCCGAGAACCGCCATCGCTGTAACTAGTCGGAAGGTGCTGATCGGCGCCGGCGCGACCGGCCTCACCCTCAGGCGTCCATAGGCAATAAACGCCGCGACTCCTGCCAGCACCAGATTGACAGGCAAGAAAAAGCGGTACTCGCCGCGCACGATGTGAAACACAGCCGCGAGGACCATGATCAACGTCAGGCCGATGGCTGCAAACGGCGTGAGCTTCGGCTTGATTCCGGTCATCGCCGGCAGGATCAGGCCGATGCCTCCCAAACCCTCGCAGACTCCGATGAAGACGACCAGGCCCTGCGGCACCGCAGAAAACCAGGCCACCTGATGGAGAGTGTGGTTCCACACGGCCGGGTCGTAACACAGGACTTTACCGAAGCCGGTAAAGCTGAAGAAGACGCCCCACACTACTTGCAAGGTCCACAGCAGGGCATGGAAGGTTCTCCTTCTGAACGCTGCGTGTTGATTCAAAGGATTCATTGGATTTCAGCTCCTTAGTGAAGTGATACCGGCGTCGAAGCCGAACGATCAGCTCCGCCGCGCAGGTTAAATTTGGCAACGCCCCGAGGGAAATTCACGACTTTTGAGCCTCCGGAGGCGGCCAGTTAGGCGTTTCAAGGCCGAACAGCCTGGCGTACTCTGTGTTCAGCCGCTGCCAGCCGCCCGACTTCATGGCGTTGCCACCAGCGACGCGGCCGATGGGTGTTCCGCTGAGAAGGTGATCCAGAACATCGAAACAGATGTGCCACCCGGCAGCACCCATGGAGATGAAGGAGCGGCCGATGTTAGTCCACAGCGTCAGGCGGGTACCGTCACCAACGGCTTCGAGCTCCCACCGCATATCGTGGTCACCCCAGTTGTACTCAAGCGCGTTGGGAGCGTCGGCTCGCGTCACTCTTGCTTCGGAAACGTGCGGTTTGGGGGATGCCACCGTGGTGAGCTTTACCGTGGCTCCAACCCTGCCCAGGCTCCCATCGGCGTCGAAGGGCGCCCACTCGCGCAGATGCGCTGGGTCGGTAAGCGCCTGCCAGACCTTTTCTGGCGCATGGCGAAGGTCCCTGACGAGAATGAGCGTCCACTTCTCTCCGTCCCTTCGAATCTGCGCGCCGCTTGCCGGACCCGGTGTGTACGGCTCGAGATTGGTCATCTTGTTCTCCTTAGCGTGAATAGCGTGCCAGTTGTGTGAGCTGAATGCGGTTGCCGCAGGTGTCGTTCAGGATTGCAATCGTCGAGCCGGTCGTGCTCGTGGGGGGCATCGTGAATTCGGCTCCGCGCGCCTTGATCCGCTCGTAGTCGCCCTTGACGTCGTCGGTGAAGAAGTTGGCTGCGGGCTGGCCCTGTTGAGAGATCGCCTGCTGATACGCTTTGGCTGCGGGGTTGTCGTTCAGCGCCAGCTGCAGTTCGGTACCCTCCGGCTCCTCGGGCGAGGCCACGGTCAGCCAGCGAAACGGCCCATTGCTGAAATCGGCCTTCTTGGCAAAACCCAGTACCTCCGTATAGAAACGCAGGGCCTTGTTCTGGTCGTCCACGTAAACGCTGCTTAGTTTGATTTTCATTTTGTTCTTCCTTTTTTATTTCCGCGGTTTGCGCCGCGGCGATTTCTCTTTGCCTTCTTTTTCGCCGGTGTGGCCCCTGCCGGTCTTGAAGGATGTATGCGGTCCAGGTGGCGTTCGAGAGCATCCACGTAATCGGACCAGAACCGGTGAAACCGAGCCAGCCAGGCAACCGGCCCCCCGAGCGGTCCAGCTTCCAGCCGGTAAAGACGGCTTTGTGCGTCCACCCTGGATTCCCGGAAACCGTCCTCGCGCAGCACGCGCAGGTGCTGTGACGCAGTCGGCTGCGTCACAGGAAGCCGACTCGCGATCTCCACCGACTGTTGTGAGGGGACCAGGAGGCTCAATATCGCGCGGCCGTTCGGCTCCCCAACGGGTTCGAATCCGTATTCCATACCCTTTATATACTCCACAGAGCATATACGTGTCAAGGTATATTTAGGGGCCCCTCGCGAGGGTTTCCCTCGGCGTGCGGCGATAGACTCCAGGCCTTGCTTCACGGTTCTCCGGATGCCGGGGTACCCCTTCCAACCGCAAGCCTCCATCCCAGCTCCTCAACTGTCCACTGCCTTCTGTTACTATGCCCTTCGCATCCAGGAGCCTCCCATGCCCAAATCCTTAGCTTCAATGCTTCTCCGCGCCATCGTTCTCGCGCCCCTCGCCGTCTCCGCGCTCTCGGCCCAAACCACACCCTCTTCCTCTCCGCTCCGCGTCGGTATCGCCGGACTTGTTCACGGCCACGTCGGCGGCTTTCTCCAACAGAACCAGCATCGCTCTGAAATTGAGATTATCGGAATCGCCGAAGCAGACACTCAACTGGCCTCGTTCTACGAATCGAAGTTCAGACTACCCCACAACATCTTTTTCGCCTCCGTCGACGAAATGATCGAAAAAACCAAGCCGCAAGCCGTCCTCATCTACACAAACACCTTCGATCACCGTGCCGTAGTTGAAGTCTGCGCCCGTCACGGCATACCCGTCATGATGGAAAAGCCGCTCGCCGTCAGCAACGAGGACGCCCGCGCGATACAAGCCGCTGCGCAGCGCGGGAAAATCCAGGTCCTCGTAAACTACGAGACAACCTGGTATCGCAGCAATCGCGCAGCCTATGATCTCGTCCACGACAACGCCATCGGCGACATCCGGAAGGTTGTAATCCATGATGGCCACTCCGGCCCAAAGGAAATCAACGTCGAGCCCTGGTTCCTCTCATGGCTCACCGATCCAAAGCTAAACGGCGCCGGCGCCCTTTTCGATTTCGGCTGTTACGGCGCCGATCTAATGACGTGGCTTATGGACAATCGCCGTCCAGACACCGTTACCGCCGTCACGCAGCGCATAAAGCCGGATATCTATGCGCACGTGGATGACGAGGCCACCATTGTTCTGACCTATCCGAGAGCCCAGGCGATTTTACAAGCTTCCTGGAACTGGCCTTTCGATCGCAAGGATATGGAAGTCTACGGCCAGACCGGCTACGCCATCACCGTGAAGCGCGACTCTGTCCGCGTCCGCCTCCTAAAGCAGGACGAAAAGCTGGTCGAAGCCAAGCCACTCGAGGTCGAGGAAAGCGATTCGGTGAATTATTTAAGAGCAGTCGTTCTGGATGGAAGGACGCCGCGAGGACTGTCTTCCCTGGAATCGAACATGATTGTCACGGAGATTTTGGACGCGGCGCGGCAGTCCGCCGCCACGGGCAAGACCATTCATTTGGCGGACAAACAATGAACGAGTGATTTGGAGTGCGCCAGCCCTGCGGCCGCTTTTCTCACCGGCCCGCGCGGCTGGAGTATCTGGCGCGGCGCGATAGTGCGCCTGAACGCGCACGGGATGCGCCTCTTATTTTGCGTGAACCGGACTATCCAGCACGTCGCGCACTTTTTGAGCAAGCGCGCCCGGCGTGAACGGTTTCTGCAGGAAAGACAATCCTGCCTCGAGCACGCCCCCTCTGGCCAATACGTTGTCCGTGTAACCAGACATATAAAGCACGCGCGTGTTCGGACGTCGAGCGATAATCCGTTCGGCCAGCTCCCGGCCGCTCGTTCCAGGCATAATAATGTCCGTCAACAACAGGTGGATTTGCCCGGGGTAGTTTTCGGAAAATTCCTCTGCTTCCCTCGTGCTCTTCGCGGCCACCACGGAATATCCCTTTGCGGAAAGAATCCTGCTTGCCAGCTCGCGCACCGCCTCTTCGTCCTCCACCAGTAAAATAGCTTCGCTGCCTTTTCCTCCCGCGGGGAGCTGCATTACCTCCGGCTTCGAGTCCACTGGCGCCGCGACGCGCGGCAAATACACCTTGAAAGTCGTTCCTTTGCCGGGCTCGCTGTACACCCAGATGTATCCGCCGCTCTGTTTCACGATGCCGTAAACAGTCGACAATCCGAGGCCAGTTCCCTGGCCGCTCTCTTTCGTCGTGTAAAAAGGCTCGAAAATATGCGCGACCGTTTCCGGGTTCATGCCGATGCCGGTATCGGAAACCGCCAGCATTACGTAAGACCCGGGCTTGACGGAAACGTGATCGCGCGCGTACGTCGAATCCAAATCCACGTTGAACGTTTCCACTGTCAAACGCCCGCCTCTCGGCATGGCATCGCGCGCGTTGACCACCAGATTCATGATGACCTGTTCCACTTGCGCCGGATCGGCTTTCACGTGGCCCACGTTTCCGGCACACCGCGTCACCATCTCGATGTGTTCACCCATCAGGCGGCCCAATAGCTTGTCCAGTCCCAGCACGATAGCGTTTAGATCAATAATCTTCGGCTGGAGAACTTGTCTCCGGCTAAACGCCAGCAACTGACGAATTAGCGTGGACGCGCGTTCTGCCGCATTCTCGATCTGCTGAACATCGGCGCGCAGTTCCGGCTGGATCCCCCCGCGCTGCACAGCCAGCTCCGCATAGCCTTTGATGATGGTCAATAAATTGTTGAAGTCGTGCGCGATGCCGCCTGCGAGCCGCCCCACGGCTTCCATCCTGCGCGATTGCTGCAACTGATTCTCCAGCAGCTTCCGCTCGGTGATGTCGACGATGATTCCTTCCATCACCGGATGGCTGTAGCTTCCGGAAACGACCACCGCTGTGTCGCTTACCCAAATCACCGAGCCATCTCTGCGCACGATGCGGTATTCCGCCTGAAAGCGTTCGCCGCGCAGGCTCGCTTCCTCGGCCGCCTCAATAACGGCGTGATCTTCCTGCGGAATATGGCGAATCCAATCACGGGAGTTAGTCAGCCATTCGTCCTGCGAGTAGCCCGTGATGGCCTCCACCTGCGGGCTGATGTAATGCCATTGGCCATTGATACCGAGTTCTGCGATATAGCTGATCGCCGCGACTTGTTCGACCAGGGTCCGGTACTTGTTTTCGGCATCCGCCCGCGCTTGCTCGGCTTGCTTTCGCGCGGTGATATCGTGTCCGATGCATGCGGTTACCCCATTGGCAAGCGAAGTTATGGCCATCTCGACCGGGAAGAATGTTCCGTCCCGCCGCCGCAGGTTAATCTGCCCGGACCATTTTCCCTCTGCCTCGAGCGATTTCCGAACCTGCGCCTGAAGCAGTTCGATGTCACGCTGGTCATAAATCTGCCGCCAATTCACGCCCAGCATGGATTCCGGACTCTCATGTCCCATCATCCGCGCGAACGCCGCATTGACGTAGATGTGTTTCCCGTCTTCCCCCAGGATGGAGATTCCGTCCGCCGCGGCATCCATGGCCAGCGCCTGCCGCCGAACCGTCTCCGCGGTCTTTGCTTCCCGGTAGCCACCGATGCCGATCCGGACCGCAAAGCAGAGAATCGAAACGCCAAGAAGCGAAAAGCGAAGAAGGCGCCATTCGGAAGGGAATTGCGCCACCTGGACCAGGACGATCAGTGGCGCCAGCACAAAGATGGCGTTCGTCAGCGCTACGCCGCTAAACGTTTTTCTCGCAGCGGGTCGCGCAGTTTCGGGAATCGGCGACGGGTGCCAGCGCGCGGCCCACAAAGCGCCCCAAAGAAAAGGCAACGTCCAACAGAGATCGAAAAGCGTACCGGTTGGAGTCCTTTGAACGGACTGATGATACTCAGCCAAGCCGGAGCTGGCGGTGAAGATAGAATAATAGAGAGCAAAACCGACATACAAACTGCGGATTTGCGGCGTGCGCGACCGGACAATCTGAATGCAGACAAGAGCGACGACCGCAAACTCTTCACCAAATTCCATCCAGAGCTGCCGTGTCGCGACACTCTGCTGCTGAAGGTGCGCCGATGGCACATAGTACACGCCGAGAAACACGAAAAAGAACACAATCGCGACTTGCGTGAAATCCAGAAAAAATTCAGGTTCAAAGCGCGCGGAATCTTTCTCTTGATTGAGGAACAGCGCCATCGCGAAGAAAACCGCATGCAGGCTGAAAACGAATTGCACTGCCGAACCTGTCGCCGGTTTACTATGCAGAATGAGTTCGTGGTACATCCAGCCGAGGTTCGCCACGCCCCAAGCGGCCATTCCGCAACCCAACAGGACCCAGAACGGACGCGCCATCCCCCGCCCGCGTCGCGACGCTCCAAAACACATGACCGCTGCCAGAGCGCTGGCCGAAACTTCAAGCAGATTTGCGAGCAAAGTGCCTGCGGGAGACACTCCGAGAATGAATGCTTGCGCAAGATGAGCGCCGACAAGGGTGGCTGCAAGAATGAGGAGCTTTCGGGGCATTCCTGCCTGTTCTTTCCGCGTGGAAGATGGATGATGCTAAGTGCCCAGTTTAACCGAATTAATAGACGGAAACCGGCTCAGAATGGGGTACGTGTCTTTGCATGCAACGGCGCGTCGAGGCCCTCCCGGGGTGGAAGTAAGGAGGCTAATTCGAATGCGGCTGAGAGGAATTGCCGCCTGGGTCCTGAATTTTTTCCGGGCGAGTCCTTTTGAATTGTTCGAAACTTTCTCCACGAAACCGCTCCTCAAATGCTAGGCAGCCTCGAGCAACTCTCGCGCATCCAAAACACATGGCCACCTCTCAGCCAAATCCAAGCATTACTCCGCGCGAGATCCTAAGCGCATGGGGAAAAATCCTGGGCGGCAAAGCGCCGATGCTCTCGATCGAGATCACCCGAGAGTGTCCGCTCAGTTGTCCCGGCTGTTACGCCTACGGGGAAGGGCACCTTGGCGGCGGCAAACTGCTCACCGAACTGAACGATTTCCGCGGTGACGCGCTCGTCGATGGCGTACTCGGCCTGGTACGGAAAAACAAGCCGATGCACGTCTCCCTGGTGGGCGGCGAGCCCCTCGTACGGCATCGCGAACTCAGCGCCATACTTCCCGCGCTCAGTGCTCTTGATATTTTTTCACTCGTCGTCTCCAGCGGCGTTATCCCCATTCCTTTGGAGTGGATGGATCTCCCTCGCGTTCGGGTCGCGATTTCCGTCGATGGCCTGCCGGAGCATCACGACATCCGGCGCAAGCCCGCCACCTACGAGCGCATTCTGAAAAATATCGCCGGCCGCACGGTGAACATCCACTGGGTGATCACGCGTCCGATGCTCGAACGCCCCGGGTACTTGGAAGAATACGTTGCCTTTTGGAATGCCCGCACCGAGGTGGATCGCATTTGGGTCAGCCTCTATACGCCTCAAATCGATGAAGAGAGCCCGGAAAAGCTGACTCCAGAAGACCGCCAAGAGGTAGCTCGCGTCTTGCCGCCGTTGGCGAAGAAATACTCGAAGTTCTTGATGAGCGAAGGCATCGCCCGCGCTTTCCTTCATCCGCCGGAGAATCCCGCTGACTGTCTTTTTGCGAAAATGTCCGCAAACTATTCCGCGGATTTGCTGACGCGCGTCGAGCCTTGCGTCTTCGGCGGCTCTCCCAACTGTTCAGAATGCGGATGCGCCGCCAGTAGCGGCCTGCACTGGATTCGCAGCGTGAAAGTCGCCGGTCCGCTCCGCGTCGGACATTTCGTGGGTGGATCGGTTGGCGTCGGCTCGCTCGTCAACCGCCTGCGCGGGCGAGGCGACCGGCCTTCGCGCTGGGATTCCAACGACCCGCGCACTGGCAAAAAGCCGGGACTAGTTCAGATCGCGACCTAGTTCGGTCCGCCCTCGATCGAGGCCTTCAACGCCTTCGTCACTTCGCCGGCGATGTCGTCCTGCACCATCAGGATGTCATTGAATGGCCGGTCGTAGGTTTCCGACCACACCACATAGCCACTGTCCCCGCGAATCAATCGCGCATCGACCCGCAGCCTGTCGCCGGACTTGCGCACGCTCCCATCCAGTATATAAGCGACACCCAAGGCCTTAGAGATGTCGGCGATGGTTGTTTGCGTAGTTTCCTTTGAACGGGGCCATAGTTTGCTTTTGAAATAGAACGAGGATGTGGGCGGCGGAACGCGAAGGCCCGGGATCTTGCTGAGCTTGTCGATCAGCTCCTCGGTCATGCCGTCGGCGAAGGGTTCCTGGTTCATGTCGTCCGTCAGGTCGAGAAAGGGCAGCACGGCTATGGATTTTTGGGGCAACGGTCTGATCGCCGGCGAGGCGGAGGGATGGTTGCTCAGAACCTTGCCGTAGAACAGAAGAGCGACGACGAGCGCGAGGCAAAGCGCTGCGCCAGCGGCCCCTAGATAGCCGGCTCTGAGCCGCGGCCCGGACTTGGTCGTTGTGTCGGTCACGTTGAGGGACGGCGGCTCCTGATATGCGCTCTGCGAGGCCTGCGAAGAAATCTCCTGTGCGCCCGTCGGGAAGCTCCCTCCTGCGCCAGCGGGATCGGCGGACGGATTCTCCCAAGGACTGACCTCCGCCACCATCCGGTACCCCAGCCGCGGCACGGTTTCGATGTAGAGGGGCTGCTTAGGGTCGTCGCCGAGCAGGCGGCGGAGCGAAGTCACCGCCTGATAGACAGAGTCCGGCGCGACGGTCACGTCGGACCAGACCTGATCGAGCAGGTCATCCATACTTACGACTTCGCCGGCATGCTCGGCGAGGCACAGCAGCAGCCGCATCGTGCGCACCTCGACCCGAGCCGCCTTGCCATTTCTAGAGATCTCGCCGGCTGCCGGATGGACGCGCCAGGTGCCGATGCGAAGCGTTGTCGTGTACGTGCGTTCCATGCGGGACCGGTGATTGCGCTCAGTCTCTGACTCGAAAAGCTGCGCTCGCCGAGTATACCAACACTGTCTGAAAACGCCGACAGCGCTCTCGCTGGTTTGCAGGTGGCACCCGTGTTCGCTAGGAGCTCTCCTCTGTCGCGCGGGATTTCAGAAGTATTCAGCGCATTTCAGAAAACGCTCAGGACTTCCTGGGTCTCAGCTGCGTATGGTGATGGCCGATGGCAGCGCGGCCATCAAATCAGTGGCAAACGAGAGGATATCGAATGAGCGGAGATTCCGTATCTGTCGGGGCGGGGAAAAGAAATGCACTCCTGGCAATCGCGGTGGGCGGCGGGATTGCCGGAACTTTGGACCTCCTGCAAGCCTGCATTCTATTTGGGTGGGACATTCCGCTTGCTATTGCAGGCGGCCTGCTGGGCCCGGCCGCTTTCCAGGGAGGCGCCGGCACTTATGTTCTTGGCGTCCTGCTGCACTTCTTTATCGCCTGTTCGGCGGCGGCTGTTTACTACGGGGCAAGCTTCCGCCTGAGATTTCTGAAGGAGCATCCGCTGGTGTGCGGCTTGTTCTTTGGCGCCGCCGTGGAAGATGTAATGCGATTTATCGTTCTGCCGCTTTCCGCGCTTCATGCCAAGGGCCCGTACACCCTTCATGACCTGATTCTCGGGTTGGCGGTCCACATGGTGGTGGTCGGGTTGCCGGTCTCGTTTAGTGTCCGGCGGTTCGGGAAATAGAGGCGCGTTCTCAGCGGCTCTCGAACGGGTAACGATCCTGTGCCTGGACGGCTAGTGCTACGCGCCGGCGCAGCGCGATCGTGTCCACCGGAGCGCGCTTCCCGAAACGCTTCAAAACGGCCATCTGCGTGGTCAGCATGTCCCCTTCGTGGACGGCAGCGATGGCGCGCTTGGCTTCGTGCTCAACGCGTTCGGCGGCGTCGGCGATAAGAACGCGCGCAGCATCGATCATGGTCTGGGTGGCCGCTTCGCCTTTGGCGGCGGCTGCTTTTTGCGTGCGAAGCATCGCGGACTCCATCGCATACACTTCCATCACCACATTGGAGAGCGCCCCGATGAGCTCTTGCTCCTCGGCGAGTTTGTCTCGGAATTTCTGGACCGCGCCGCCCGCTGCCTGCAGGAACATTTTCTTGGCGTTGGCTACCACGCGGGCCTCTTCGGCGAGCACGCCTTCCGGCGCTTCTTCGAACGATGGTCCTGCGAGAATTTCATCGGCCAGCTTCATCGCCGCCGGGATCAGCGCCAGCTGCCCGCCCATCGCGCGCTTCATCAGCATCTGGATGATCAGCATGCGGTTGATTTCGTTGGTGCCCTCGAAAATCCGGTTGATGCGCGAATCACGATAGGCGCGGCATACGGGGTAATCTTCATGGAAGCCGTAACCGCCGAACATTTGCACGCCCTCGTCGACGACGTAGTCCAGCATTTCGCTTCCATAGACCTTCGCGATGGAGCTCTCGATGGCGTATTCTTCGAGGACTTTCATGGTGTTTTGAATCTTGTCTCCCGAGCCGGAAGCCGCGACCATCGCCGATTCGATGTTCCCCGCCGAGCGATAGACCATCGATTCCACGCCAAAAATCTGAATGGCCATTTCCGCCAGTTTTTCCTTCATCAATCCGAAATCGCCGATTTGCTTCCCGAAAGCTTTTCTTTCTTTTGCATATCTGGAGGCGTTCTGCAGAACGTTCTTTGAGCCGCCTACGCAAGAAGCGCCCAGCGTGAACCGCCCTGCATTCAAGATATTGAAGGCCACGATGTGCCCGCGGCCAATTTCATGCAGTACGTTTTCCTTGGGGACTTTGCAGTTCTCAAGGAAGATGGGCGTGGTCGAACTGCCGTGAATGCCCATTTTGTGCTCTTCGTTCCCGGGCTTGAATCCCGGAAAGCTGCGCTCGACGATGAATGCGGTGAACTTCTCGCCGTTGATCTTCGCGAATACGATGTAAATGTCCGCGAATCCGCCGTTGGTAATCCACATCTTCTGGCCATTCAAAATATAATGCGTACCTTCGGCGTTCAGTTCCGCGCGAGTCAGGGAGTTCTGCGAGTCGGAACCGGCTTGCGGCTCGGACAGGCAGTACGCGCCGATCCATTCGCCCGTCGCCAGCTTGGGCAGGTATTTCTTTTTCTGTTCTTCGTTTCCGAAATAGACGATCGGCAGAGTTCCAATGCCCGCGTGGGCGCCGTGAGTAACAGCGAAACCGCCATAAATGGAAAGCTTTTCCGTGAGCACGGTCGTCGCGATTTTGTCGAGGCCGGCCCCGCCATATTGCTCGGGAATTCCGGCGCTCAGTAGTCCAAGCTCACCTGCCTTTTTCACCAGCTCCGGCATCAGTCCCGGCTTTTTGTTCTCCAACTCCTTCACCAGCGGCAGAACTTCTTTGACGACGAATTCTTCGGCGGTCTGGCCAATGAGCTTCTGATCGTCGGTTAGGTCGGCAGGGGTGAAAACCTCCTCGGGCTGAGGAGTTTCCAGAAGGAAGCTGCCGCCTTTGGCGGCTGGTTTGGTGATCGTTGCGGTTGCCATCATTTTCTCCTTGTCGCGCTTCTAAGCGGGCGAGACTTCCTTCCGTCTCCCCTGCACTTCCGGCGGAATAGCCGTTACTCGCGTGCCTGCCCCCAAGCCAAGTCACAAGCCATGCTGCGGGCCTCTCAAAGAGCAGATGGTGATGCTGGAAAACTCGTAAGGTGCTCTATTTTACTCCCTGGAATGGGACGAGGTAAACAGCGTTAAACGCGCGAATGCATGAAGCGGCCCGGGCGCCCGGGTGCTTCAGGGAGTATGCCTTCTGATGGACAGTAAAACAGGTCTTGACAAAATAAGTGGTCTATTCGAGACTGCACCTGGCTCCTTTAGAGAGGCTCTTCACCAGCCATGCAAATCACTCGCAGCGGCACCTGGAAAATCCCCGGCACGCGCCCCGCGTCCGCTCTCTCAGCCGCTCCCGCCTCGGGCCTCAAGCTCCTCTCTGAGACTGCTCAGGCGGCCGTGCTTCTCCATCATCCACTGCGCCTGAAAATTCTCGCCGCCATGCTCGAGCCTGATTCCGCAACGGGTGTCGCCAGGCGCATGAAGCTGCCGCGCCAGACCGTGAATTATCACGTCCGCGAATTGGCCCGCGCACAGTTTCTGGCCCGGGCAGGCCGCCGCCGCCGGCGCCACCTCTTCGAGCAATGCTACGTGGCCACGGCCCGCGGCTATGTCCTCTCGCCGGAGCTGCTCGGCAAGCTCGCCGCTGATCCCGCTCAGGTTGCTGACACCTTTTCCGCCAAATATCTGTTGGGCCTCGCCTCGAAACTGCAATCCGAGCTGGCACGTTCGGCGGATCTCGCCGCTGCAGCGGGCAAGCGCCTCGCCACGCTCTCGATCAACACCGAATTGCGCTTCACATCGCCCGGACAACGCGCCGCCTTCACCGAAGAGCTCCAGCGCGCCATTGTCGAAGTGGCAGGCCGCCACAGTTCGCCGTTCTCGAAAGCCGATGGCTCCGCCGCCGAAGGCCGGCCATTCCGCCTCGTCGTCGGCTGCTATCCGATTCCCCCGGCGACGGAACCAAGCTCTCCGTCCCATCCTGCCGACAACCAAGAGAGGGCGCTATGACAGACAAGCCGGAGAACAAACCCATCGAGCACATTGGAAGAATCATTCGCGCAGAAGTCCGCACCAAAGCCACGCCGCAGCAGGCCTACGATGCTTGGGCCGACCCCGAAAAAATAGCCCACTGGTTTCCCGACCGCGCCGAGGGTAAAGCCGAACCAGGCGCGACCATCACCTGGATCTTTGACGATTTTAGCTATCGGATACCTTATGAAGTTTTGATCGCCGAACCGGCCGAAAAATTCGCGATTCGCTGGAATCCTCCTCCAGGAATGAATCCAGGAATCCTCGAAGTCACCATCTCGAAGGAAGGCGGAGAAACGGTTATCCGCCTTGTGAATTCGGGCTTCCGCGAGGGCGCCGAGTGGAACGACGAATTCGAAGGGATCGATTCCGGCTGGCGTATGTCTTTGGCGGTGCTGAAGCACTATCTGGACAACTATTTCGGGAGTTCCCGGACTTCGTTTCAAGTCATGAGGCCTGTGGATTTTTCTTTCGAACAGGTCGTCCAGTTCTACCGCACCGCGGCCGGTCTAAAAAAATGGCTAACGAAGGACGGCGAATATGGCGAGGTGGGAAAAAGTTTCGTACTCGAACTTCAGGAAGGCGGCCGAGTCAGTGGTCGGGTTCTGGCCAGATCAAATCGGGAGTCCTCGCTCAGTTGGGACGAAATCCACGGTGTTTTAGAGCTGAAAGCATTTTCGATGGGCCCACAGAAACTGCTGTGCGTGCGCGGCTGCGGCTGGGGATTGCCTGTAGAAAGAGCCAAGGAGCTCGAAGGTCAGATGGAACGAGCCATCGAGCGCCTTAGGAGTGCCTTGGCCGCAAGCAAAGCAGTTGCCTGAAGCAAGGAGCGACACAGCGAACTGGATAACCTCAGGAAACAGGCGAAAAGTCGGGAAGCGATCATGACGGAAACAAAACCATCCGAAGAGACAAAAAAGAACGCCGCGTCGAAAGGGAAGTAGAGATCAACGCGCCGATCGTGCGTCAAAGTGCTGAACGCTTCGCGCTCGACTATTTGCTTGTAAAGGCAAGCTCGAGATAGCTCGCAGGATTCTTGCCAGGATTCCAGGCTCTTCCGCCCCTATTCTTTCCCACCCAGGCCAGTTCACCCCCGCGCAACGTCTTCGGCGGTTCGCCTTTGATCTCGATCTGCACGTCCGAGTCACCAAGGGGCACTAGCAAAGAATTCGCCTCAAGGGGCACTCCCGCGTGCTCGGTTTCTGGATCGAGGCGCACCAAATCCAGCCGCATCGCGTCTGTTTCGAGCTGCGGCTCGACGGAAAGGCCGTGGCTTCCCCTTGCGGTCGCCGGCGTTTTGTCACAACCAGCGCTGGCGCGGTTGGGGACAATCTGCGCGCACAAGTTTCGTGGCTCGCTGCCCGCTTTCAGCAATTCAATCGTTATGTTGCGAAAAGGAGCATCGCTCAAATTGCGGGCCACATGGGCGAACCCGCCTCGGGTGAAACGAGTTTCACCGTCCTTCAGAAAGAGGTGGACCTCCGGCCTGTTGAAGACCGCATTGATGACATCGGCGGGCCCTAGCGAGACGTAAATGTAGTCGTGGTCGTGCTGGTGAAGTTGTGTTTCGTCATGCGGAGCGACCTCGACGTAATAGGCGCGCACAAATTCATTGTCGATTCGAAGATGATGATGTGGCTCGCCCGGCAGCTTTGCGGCATGAACTTCGGGAGCCTGTGCTCGAAGAACGGCGCATAGGAAAAACAGGCAGGCAAGCCGGAGAGTTTGCATCGTCTGGAGATTAACATAAGGAGGAAGCCAGAGGATTTTCGCCGGAATTCAGCCGTCCGCCGAGGCTCAGAGGCGCTCGAATATCCCGGCGGCTCCCATGCCTCCGCCGATGCACATGGTCACCATGCCGTAGCGGGCGTTGCGCCTTTGCAATTCGCGCAGAATGGTGGCCGTGAGCTTCGCACCGGTGCAGCCGAGAGGATGCCCGAGGGCAATCGCGCCGCCATTTGGGTTCACCCGCGAAGGATCAAGTCCCGCCTGCTGAATGACCGCGAGCGATTGCGCGGCAAACGCTTCATTCAATTCGAACACGGCGATGTCGTTCAAGGTGAGCCCCGCCAGCTTCAGGGCCTTGGGGATCGCGGCCACCGGTCCGATGCCAAACTCCTCGGGCAGTACTCCGGCCGTCGCATACGCCACAAACCGCGCGATCGGTTTCAAGCCCAACGCTCTTGCGCGTTCTTCGCTCATCACCACTGCTGCCGCAGCTCCATCGCTCATCTGGGAACTGTTTCCCGCAGTCACTGTTCCCTTGATGTGAAACGCGGGCTTGAGCTTGGCCAGCGCCTCGATCGAAGTGTCCGCGCGCGGCCCTTCGTCCATTTCAAAGGTAAAAGTTTGCGTTGCCGCTTTCGCCGCGGATTTTGCTTTCGCACCCCCGGCGCTCGAGGAAGCCCCGTTGCCATTGGCCACTGTCGTAATCTTCACTTCCACGGGCACCGTCTCGTCTTTAAAATTCCCGGCAGCAATCGCCGCCAGCGCCTTCTTGTGCGAGTCGACAGAAAACTGGTCCGCCTGCTCGCGCGTAATCCCAAATTTCCTGGCAATGTTCTCGGTCCCCAGTCCCATATTGATGTACGCGTCCGGGTTGTGGTCTACAAGCCACGGATTCGGCGAAACCTTGTTGCCTCCCATCGGCACCATGGTCATCGATTCCGTCCCGCCCGCCACAATCACTTGCGCCGATCCCCCGCGAATCCGTTCCGCTGCAATCGCAATCGCCTGCAACCCCGAAGAACAAAACCGGTTGATCGTCATCGCCGACGTTTCGATCGGCAACCCCGCGCGCAGCGCCGCAATCCGCGCCACGTTCATCCCTTGCTCGCCTTCCGGCATCGCACAGCCAAGAATCACATCATCCACTTCCTTCGCGTCCAGGCCGGGCACGCGCACGAGCGCCTCCTTAATGGCCAGTGCCGCCAAATCGTCAGGCCGCGTCGCGCGTAAGGATCCTTTAAAGGCCTTTCCGACAGGCGTGCGAACGGAGGAAACAATGACAGCTTCCGGCATGGTGTACTCCTCGGCGAACCAAAGAACAGCGCCGCAAACGCTATTGTTGGCCCCTGTTTGAGAAAAAGCAAATGAGAGTGGCGTTTCCCTCTCGATGCTTAGAGGGAAGCTCAGCCAGGCCGAGGATCAGGGTTTCCAGCTTGCGGCGGCGAGAAATTCACTGGCGGAAAGTACGGTGGCCCTCTGCGAGAAAACCTTGTCAATGAGATTGCTATGCAGTTCCGCGTCGCGATCCACGCAACAATCTCTAATCACCACGAGCCGGTAGTCCCGATCCGAAGCCTCAAGCAAGGTCGAAAGCACTACACCGCTAGTCGCAATTCCGAATAGTACAAGCGTAGCGATCTCCTTGGCGTGCAGGATCAGCTCGAGGTCCGTTCCCCGGAACGCGCTAACCCGGTGCTTGGTGATGAAAATGTCGTCCTTCTGTGGCCCGAAGCCAGGATGAATCGCCGCGGACTCCCCTTCGAACAACTTCTGATGCCTGCTGGAATTCTTGATGCCGCTGAATAAGAGGTTGCGCGCACTCACTTCCGGCATTCCCGGACGGAACCCCACCTGAATATGAATCACGCACATCCCCAGGCTGCGAGCCCGCTCGAGTACGCTTGCACCCCGCGCCACGAGGGCCTCTTGCTCTTTCGCGTAACTCCTAACGATCCCGGCCTGATTATCCATGCTCAAAACAGCCGTCCGGGCGGGGTCAAACGAGAGTTGATCCGTCATGGTTGCTCCAGACCAAGGTTAGAGCACCCTATTCCATGGCGCAACTCAAGGAGTTTTGCAGGCGTGGACGGACACGGCTCCCTTAGCCCGTGCCCGCCTCTTTTGCTGTGACGGATACGACTGTCGCGTATCCCGAGCCAAATGGCTTCGACCTCTCGACGATACCTACCAGAGGCCTGAGATGCTTAGCGTCTATCTCCGTCGTGATCATGATCATCCGACCTGTGGGGCAGGCGAACGACGCCGTGGATGGGGAGGCTTCCGAAATGCTTAATTGCAGGAGCGCCTGTTGTGAACGTCATGGTCATGTTTGAATACGTGACCTCCGTCCCTCCGGTGATACAGACCTGCAGCGGGGACAGGGTGGTTACCCCTGCAGGTGTTGTCTGAAAAGGGGCGGCCGTCCCGTTGCCAGTAATGTCGGCCGCGCCAGTGAGCACGAAACGCACTGTGGTAGGAGGGCTGTCGACAGGACAAACGCTCATCGTGTCGTAGCTGACCAAGGCATCGGTCATGGTGAGATGGTGAGTGTGAGGATTGCGTAGCCCGGGACTGTCAACGGTAGGGCTAAGAGTCGGGACAGGAGGGGTTGTGGGGACAGGGGGGTTTGCCAGAACCCAATAATCGGGATGCTCCATGGTCATAACCACCGAGAAATCGGCCTTGCCGGATTCTCTTTTGAGCTTCAACGACCAGGTGCCATGCATTTCCCAAGGTCCGCCGACACCTGTTGCGGCGGTGTAGTCATTGAGGATGCCGCTGAAGTGGTCGGGCATAGGAGCCTGGGACTGAGCGATGGCAGTACCTGCCAACACCACGATGACAAAGATTCGTACTGCCCACCCAAAAGCATTCTTCTTCATGAAAAACCTCCAAATTTGAGATTTGTGCCTTTATTTCCCGAAGCTCCTCGGGTCCCCGGGGAAATCAGGGCGCGAGCGGGAGAGTTACAAGCGGAAGAATGGCGCTTCGGCAATTTCGCACTTGAGTTGCGCCTACACATTCAAACGGTTCAAAGCGTGCCGTCAAACGGCAATGGGCCGAATTCGAGCCATTGCCCGGATTGCCGTGGAATGCCGTGCTTTGCCATGGTGGGGCAGGGCATGCGGAGGTACAATTCGGCTCCCCCGGCTTGCCACAGCCGTGGACCTTCTAGGAGAACGCGATGGCTGAACCACCTTCTGGCATGCCGCCGTCTGGGATCCCACCAGAAGACCGGCTGGATTCATGGAAGGAAATCGCGGCATACCTGAAACGTGACGCAACCACAGTCCAGCGCTGGGAGAAGCGCGAGGGGATGCCCGTCCACCGTCACCAGCATGACAAGCTGGGTTCCGTCTACGCTTCCCGCGGCGAGTTGGATGCATGGGTGCGCGGCCGAAATCTTCGGGCAGCGCAAGAGAATGGAGCCGAGGTTCTCTCGCCCAGTTCCTCGCCGCCGCCACCACCCACCGGGAAATCGAGTTCTGTGGACAGATGGAGGTTGTTGTGGACGCTCGCGGCGGTGGCGATCGCGTCGGCCATTGGAGCAAGCCTGTGGCTCTGGAGGACGGAGTATTTCTGGCGAAACCCCATCGTTAACGCACGATTTCAGACAGTCACAGACTTCGAAGGAATAGAAGAGGCCGCGGCGATGTCACGCGACGGTCATTTTGTGGCGTTCTTGTCGGACCGGGACGGACCGATGGACGTCTGGGTTACGCAGCTTGGTTCAGGGCAGTTCCATAACCTGACCCACGGAATCATCCGGGAACTCGTCAACCCATCGGTGCGAACCCTGGGGTTCTCGCCCGACGGCGCTTTCGTCACGTTTTGGGTTCGCAAGCAAGACGGTTCGAGCAGTGGTGACATCAGCATCTGGGCTGTGCCGACGCTTGGCGGGCAGCCGAAGCCGTACCTCGAAGGCGTTGCGGAGTTTGACTGGTCCTATGACGGCTCGCGACTCGCTTACCACACACCCGGACCTGGGGACCCGCTCTTTGTATCAGCCGGCGGCCGGCGAGCGGAGAGCCTGCCCATCTTTACCGCGCCTGCCGGGCTCCACAGCCACTTTCCTTTGTGGGCGCCCGATGGATCATTCCTCTACTTCGTGCAAGGTTTTCTGCCAGACAAATTGGACATCTGGCGCATCACTCCCGTCGGCGGAACCCCCGAACGGATCACGTCGCAAAATCAGCGTGTGAGTTATCCGGTATTGCTGGATCGGCGGACTATGATGTATCTCGCTAACGATCCCGACGGTTCTGGGCCGTGGCTTTATAGTGTGGACGTGGAGCGCCGCATTCCCCACCGGCTTACCCCGGGCCTGGACAAGTACACGTCACTGGCAGCCAGCGCTGACGGTCGGCGTCTGGTGGCCACTGTCGCCAGTCCGAAAACATCCTTCTGGCGCTTGCAGATAGGTGATTCGCCCACTGAGTTGCCGGCGGCTGTGCGAATCTCGCTGACGACCAGCACGGGATTTTCCCCGCGACTGGGTGCAGATTGTCTCCTGTATGTTTCGGCGGCCGGGACGACCGAAAGCATCTGGAAGCTCGCCAACGGAGCTGGCACGGAGTTGTGGAGCGGTCCAGGAGCCCGAATTCTCGGCGGCCCGGCAATCTCCGCTGATGGACGGCATATCGCCTTCTCGGTCCGGCAACACGCGCAGACGCTCTTGTACGTGATGCAGGCCGACGGCACGAACGCGCGGATTGTGGCCGATTCGCTCGACCTCGAAGGCGCTCCAGCTTGGTCGCCCGACGGCCAATCGATAACTTCGGCGGCGTTCGATCACGGCGTGCCGCACCTCTTTCGTGTGCCCGTCGGAGGAGGCTCGCCCTCTGTTTTTGTCAAAGAATACTCGGTCGATCCGGCATGGTCGCCCGACGGTCGCTTCGTCGTCTATTCAGGACCCGACATCGGTGCTACGTTTTCCGTGAAAGCCGTCGCAAGCGAGGCTCTCGTGCATCCCCTGCCGACATTGACCCTGACTCGGGGCGCTCGACATCTCGTTTTTGTGCGCGGGGGACGAGCACTGGTGGTCTTGCGAGGAGATATTCAACATAAAAATCTCTGGTTCATCGACCTTGAGACAGGAGCCGAGCGGCGGTTGACCAACCTTGCGGCGGACTTTGACATTCACGACTTCGACGTCTCACCCGACGGGCGTGAGGTTGTCCTCGAACGGGTTCAGGAGCGCTCCGATGTGGTGCTGCTCGAACTCCCCAGGCCCTGATCCGGATTTATGCCGCCAGCCATGGACCTTTCCCGGGACCAGGGAGTAGCTGACGAGAGGGGAGCTAGGTCAGAGGGCGCTATTTGATCGGCCGCGAACCTTTGATAAGGATGTCCACGAGTCGCCTGGCGCTTTCTTGCCATTCAGGGCCGGTGGCTATGTTCGAGACGCCAATCAGCGCGCGAAGCAGGTCGAATGGCTCGAGATCTTTGCGTATGTCGCCGCTTTTCATGGCGGCCTTCACAAGGGCATCGATCGCTCCTCTAACCTGTACGCGGGAAGAATCGTACAGCCTTGAAGGACCGCCGACGACGCTATGCAGGGCGGAGGCGATGATCTGCTTTGCGGCAATGTAATCAACGAAAAGCATCATCCAAGCCCGCAACGCTTCGATCGGAGGCAGGTTCAGGGATAGTTCCCGTTGCGCTGCCGCCAACTTTTCTACCTCAGTGTGATAAACGGCCTCGATCAGGGCATCGCGCTTCGGGAAATGGCGGTATAGGGTCCCCGGCCCCACACCCGCCTGTTTGGCGATTTCGTCCAAGCTGGCATCTGCACCTGACCGGGTGAATGCCGCCTTGGCCACTTCCAAAATGCGCCCGCGGTTGCGTTGGGCATCCGTACGCGGCTTTCGTTCCGAACGTTTAGAAGGCCTGGGCATAAAGGAAAATGTAACCGGAGACAGCCTCCGAATATCTAAGCATTCGGAGACACTCTCCGTTTTACCGAAGTCCTGGCGGTTCGTCAATACCGGCCCGGGCAGGCAAGTATCCAACTGAGGAGGAACAACATATGCGAGTATTCGTCACAGGCGCTTCAGGTTTCATAGGTTCCGCGATCATTCGGGAGCTCATGGATGCGGGACATAAGGTGCTCGGCTTGGCTCGCTCGGAGGCAGGTGCCGAGTCCATTGCCGCTGCCGGAGCCGATGTGCACCGCGGTTCGCTCGAAGATCTCGATAGCCTGCGCAGCGGGGCGGTCGCTGCGGACAGTGTCATCCACACCGCTTTTATCCACGACTTCTCGAACTACGCGGCCGCCGCCGAGGCGGATAAACGCGCCATTGAGACACTCGGAGAAGCCCTCGAGGGTTCTAACCGCCCGTTGGTCGTCACTTCCGGAACCCTGCTTCTTCAGCGCCAGGGCCCGCTCGCCACGGAACAGGATTCCTCCATTCCGGGTTTTCCCCGCAAGTCGGAACAGGCAGCAGCAATGGCCTCGCGTGGGGTGCGCGTCTCCGTGCTGCGCCTTCCTCCATCGGTCCATGGGGATGGCGATCACGGCTTCGTTCCGGCTCTTATCAAGCTCGCGCGCGAGAAGCGGGATTCCTCGTACGTGGGTGACGGTCTGAACCGCTGGCCCGCCGTGCACCGGCTCGATGCTGCTCGTCTTTACAGGCTCGTACTGGAGAAGGGGTCTCTAGGAGCGAGCTACCATGCCATTGGCGATGAGGGCGTGCCCTTCCGGGACATCGCCGGAGTGATCGGACGCCGCCTCGACGTGCCGGTTGTCAGTAAATCGCCCGAGCAAGCTGCCCCCCACTTTGGTTGGCTCGCACACTTCGTTGGTGTCGACTGCCCGGCGTCAAGCAAGTTAACTGAGCAAAAGCTGGGGTGGCAAGCGAAGCAGCCGGGGATTCTTGCTGACCTTGAACGAGGGACCTATTTTGAACCTGAACAGACCACACACGCGGCTCCTCTGCGCCGTTAAGGATGTGGACTGTAGAAAACACATGTCGCAAGATGCTCTACAAGACGCAACTCTCTGAACTGAAGCAAAAACTAAAGGAGTACCTATGGCAAACGAAACGGCTGGAACTAGGGTCGCGGTCATCACTGGTGGAAGCCGCGGGCTCGGACGCAACACCGCTGTGAATCTTTCGGGGCGGGGCGTCGATGTCATTTTTACTTATCGCGCGAATCAGAAAGAGGCCGAGTCACTTATCCGCGAAGTCGAAGCGACGGGAAGGAAAGCGGCTGGATTTCGGCTCAATACCGGTGACCTTCGCGCACTTGACGGATTCGTGGCGGATGTCCGCAAGACGCTGCACGGTTGGGGGCGGGATCGGTTCGACTATCTCGTCAACAATGCGGGTGGTTCGCTGCATGCGAATTTCGAGCAAACCACCGAAGAGCAATTCGACGAGATCGTGAACGTTCATTTCAAAGGCGTGTATTTCCTGACCCAAAAGCTGCTTCCGCTAATGAAGGATGGCGGGCGTATCGTGAATATTTCGTCGGGACTGGCGCGCTTTGCGCTACCGGGCACCTCGGTTTATGGGGCGACAAAGGGCGCGGTGGAGGTGCTGACGCGGTACTTGGCCAAAGAACTCGGACCGAGGGGCATCACGGCAAATGTCGTCGCGCCCGGCGCCATCCAGACGGATTTCAGCGGTGGTATGGTCCGTGACAATCCTGAGGTCAACAAGCGCGTTGCCGAGATGACCGCGCTGGGCCGCGCCGGCGTGCCGGACGATATCGGACCGATGATCGCAGCGCTCCTGTCGGACGAAAACCGGTGGGTGAACGGTCAGAGAATCGAAGTGTCCGGAGGGATGGCTCTCTGAACGGCACGCCGAGACCTGACGCGCAACTCGGATCGATCTTGTGCGGAAACCCATGGGCTGTCGCCGGGCTGTCCCTGAACAACCTGTTCCTGGTTCTTTCCTGAACCGGGCCGGCCTCAGCTTATTCGAGCGGCGGCCATTCGCCCCTTCACTTCTTGATCGCCGCGCCCTTCCTCGGAATAAAAATCGTCCCAGGCGGCGTAATCTTGTTCACTTGCGAAAAATTTCGCTGATTCACCGCCAGCGCCATCCTCCCCCGCGAATCGATGTACAGGAGCGGCTCTCCCACATTCACATCCATGAATGTCTTTACGTACGGCACGCTGAAGGGCTTCTTATCCAACTGCACGATGATCTTGTCGCCCAGCTGATAACCCAGTTTTCTAAATTCCTCGCCCGGTATGTCGCTGATCAGCGATCCGTACGGATCATCGAGTCCAATAATGTCGCCCGCGATCCCGTTTTCCGAGGTAGTGGATACCTTCGGAGTCAGCTGCACCAACTGCGGAACCACCGCCCCCGCCATGGTGAAGTCCCAGCCCTCTGCCAGGTGCGCCGCCGCCGGCGAAAAAATATCCCGCCCATGAAAGGTCGAGGAAACTTGCGGCATCAGCATCCAATCCGTGTTCGTGATTTCGCGCGCGGAGTCCAGCCCGTCGCGCTCAATCACCGGCGTAATCAACCCATTGTCTGGCAGCACGAAATACTGGCCCTTCTTCGACTTCACAACCACAGCTTTGCGCGAGGTACCCACTCCCGGGTCGACCACCACCAGAAAAATCGTCCCCGAAGGATAGTAGGGCGTCACTCCGGCCAGATATCGGGCTGCTTCTTCAATCTGGAAGGGCGTCACCTGGTGGGTGATATCCATCACCCGCGCGTCCGGCGCGATTTTCAAAATCACGGCCTTGCACAACGCCACGGCATCATTGGCCGTCCCAAAATCAGTCATAAACACAATCGTTGGCCGCGCCCCTGCTCCTGCCGGCCCAGCCCCGGCCCTCTCTGCCAGGGACTTGCCGCATCCAGCGCAAGAGAGAACGCCCGCCAAAACCAAAACCGCCAAAAGTCGAACGCGTGATGCCATCGAGTCTCCCAACTACAATGAATTTTTGTGAATTCAGCGAGAGCCGTGCAGGTCCGATCCTATCGGACGTCTGAACGCTAGCATTGGACCCGACGCCCTGCTGGTCATCAGGGCCATTCGAATACGGCCATCCCCTGGAACGAGAGAAAGTATACAGGAAGCCCAAAAGCGATGTCCCCCGCTTTCGCCTCCGGGCCCGCCTTTCGCCGCGTAACCCCAATAATGTCGTTGGGTTTCCCCCGCGCCTCCATTACAATATTGCTGCTTCAGAGGAAAAGAAGTTACGCAAGACCAAGCAGCCTGCCGCCCCCCTAGAAGGCCTAGCCGCATTGCGTACGTGAATTTAACCGGGATCTAAATAATGAGGAGAATGACAGTGCTTCGAAGCTTAATTGCAGGAGTGTTTTTGTGCGTCTCGGCCACAGGCGCGCTAGCCGATCAGGTGACTCTTAAAAATGGCGACCGGCTGACCGGAACCATCGTGAAGTCGGACGCAAAAACTCTTTTGCTCAAGACCGACTTTGCGGGTGACGTCACCCTTCAGTGGGAGGCCGTCACTTCCATCGTTTCTTCCCAAATCCTCCATCTCGCGCTGAAGGATGGTCAGACTATCGTTGGAACGGTTACGACCAATGACGGCAAATTTGAAGTGGCCACCAGGGATACGGGCCCTGTAGTGGCGGCTAAGGACGCCGTCGTCGGCGTACGCGACGATGCCGAGCAAAAGGCCTACGATGATCAAATCGATCGCCTACGCCATCCCCATCTCACGGATTTCTGGAGTGGTCTGCTTGACACCGGCCTCAGCGTCACCCGCGGCAACTCGGACTCGCTGACCTACAACCTGTCCGGCAAAGCCGCGCGGGTCACGGATCGCGACAAAATTTCCGTCTATACCACCGCCATCTACTCCGATAGCACCGTCAATGGCCTTAACTCCACGACCGCTCACGCCATTCGCGGCGGCATCCGCGGCGACTTGAACGTAAGCGACAGACTCTTCGTTTTCGGGTTCACCGACTTCGAGTACGATCAGTTTCAGGACCTGGACTTGCGAAACGTGATCGGCGGCGGCCTCGGCTATCACGTCCTAAATACCAAGGTCACCACCTTCGACGTTTTTGCAGGAGGCAGCTACGACGCGGACTTCTTCGGCGCTCTCGCCGCCACCGCTACCGTCCCCGCCACGCCGGCTGTGACACGAAAGACCGGCGAAATCGTGCTGGGAGAAACCTTCAACGCCAAGATCAACGCTCGCACCACGCTCACCGAACAGTTCAGCCTCTACCCCAACGTCTCGGACACGGGCACGTACCGCTTCCAGTTTGACGCCACTGCTGCAACCAAGCTGAAAAACTGGCTCAGCTGGCAAGTCACCTACAGCGACCGCTACCTGAGCGATCCTCTCCTGGGATTCAAGAAGAATGACCTGCTTCTTTCCACCGGCATCCGCTTGACATTCGGCAAGGGTGTGTTCTAAATGGGGCACACATTCCCCCAGTACCTTTGTATTTTAGACAGAGGAGGCAGCTCATGATCTATTGGCTCGTTGTTGGTCTTATCGCCGGATGGCTCGCAGGACTTGTGATGAGAGGCGGCGGCTACGGCATCATCGTAGACATCCTTCTGGGCATTGTCGGCGGCTGGCTTGGCGGCTGGCTTTTCGGCCGTTTGGGCATCTGGCCGGCCGGGGGGATGATTGGCTCGATCATCGTCGCATTTGTTGGCGCTGTCATCCTCGTCGGGATCACGCGGATCCTGAAGAGAGCCTAGCGACTCGGTTCAGAGTTACTCCGAGACTCGCCGAACCAAGAAAATCGCGCTGCGGGAGGTCAAGAATCTCCGCCAGCGCGATTTTCCTTTCTTGCCTCGTTCACGACCCTCACAAAAGCTTCTTTTCTGGCGTTTCCTGACGACCTGTCCTTGCTCGTTTTGATACAAATCGGCACCTTACCGCACAACCCGGAGAGTGAAAAAAACCTGTACGTAGGGTCAGGTTCGGGGTGCGTGGTACAGAGAAAAATAGGCGAAAACAGCGGCGAAAGGTTAGACAGATATAATGCACTGATAGTAAAGGACTTATACAGTTCCAAGATGGGTCATAGGAGTACCAGACAACTAGTTTAGCCTCTAAAATGTGCCTTCCGTACCATCGCGTTCCGGACAGGTATGGTGTCAAATGGGACAGGTGAGAGGGACTGGACCAAATGACAGGGCTCACGCATCTAAGTGAGCGGGTCAATCACCAAGCTGAGAGAAACCAAGTATTCAGGTAAGTGGGATCGGATAACAGAGGAAAGATGAAGAACAAAGACAGCAAGCGGAAGTGGATGTGGTGGTTCCTGGGGGTCGTGCTCGCGCTGCAACTCTACTTCGTTCGCGAGCTTTTGGCAGCCTTTGCGCTGTTTGCGCTGGGCTTTGCCGCCATCGCTTTTGTGGTTATGAGCCTTTACATGCTCCAGAAGGTTTGGGAAACCGGCGTTCAGCGCGTAGCTGACAGCCAGCACCCGGTGGTCGATATGGCCCGGCGCGGTGTTAACGCCGTGGAAGATCTGGCGCGCCGCCCGTTGCGTCGCCCGGGTTCAGCCGCCGCTCGTTAAGCGGTCAGAGAATTTCTGGTTTTTGCCCGAGCACACTCGCAGAGTCGATCAGCCTGCCTCCTTCAGGATGAGCACAGGCTCTGTGAACAGTAAAAGAAGCAGAAGGCCAGCCGCCCTGAGAGAACGGCTGGCCTTCTTCTTTCTCAGAGCTCCTACGCCCCCTCCCTGGCTTCTCTTTTGTTCGACGCTGTCGCTGCCTTAACTTTCCTTTTCCGTTCGCTCGCGTTTTTCACTTGAAGCGCTCACTGCTTGTCCCATCGGCTTTTAAAAATATGCTTGACATAGTTTCCGAGCTGTCGTATTTAACCAGTAGGTTAAATACAGAATGCCTGTCGACCAGCTTACTTCCACCTTTGCGGCACTCGCCGATTCGACGCGCCGTGCCATCCTTGCTCACCTGATGTCCGGTGATGCCACCGTCAGCGAACTCGCCGAGCCCTTTGAGATGAGCATGGCCGCTATCTCCAAGCATCTAAAAGTTCTTGAAAAGGCGGGACTTATCACCCGCGCCCGCGCCGCCCAGTGGCGCCCGTGCCGTATCAAAGCCGCGCCTCTCAAGGACGTCGCCGACTGGGTGGAAAACTACCGCATGGCATGGGAAGAGAGGCTCGACCGGCTGCACAACTACCTGACCGAGGTTCAGGCAAAGGAGAAGAAGCATGGCCGACGCACGAAGTAGTTCCGCAACCGGACAAGCCAGACAGGAACTGACCCTTACTCGCATTATTGGTGCGCCGCGCCACCTGGTCTTCAAGGCCTGGACAGATACGAGGCACGTGGCGCGATGGTGGGGGCCGCGAGGTTTCAGCAATCCCGTGTGCGAGATGGACGTCCGACCTGGCGGGCTCATTCGGATCGACATGCGGGGGCCTAACGGCACTATCTATCCCATGAAGGGTGTGTTTCACGAAATCGTTGAGCCGGAGAGGCTGGTCTTCACCAGCACCGCTCTCGAAGACGAGCACGGCAAGCCTCTGCTCGAGATTCTCAACACCATTACTTTTGAAGACTTCAACGGACTCACGAAACTGACGCTCCATGCACTGCTTGTGAGCAAGGACTTCAAGCTGACGCCGCAAGTGGCCGCCGCGCTCGCCGGAATGGAACAGGGCTGGAGCGAAAGCCTCTACCGGCTTGCGGAGGAACTCGATAATTTTCTGGCCGCCGCGCTGGCCGATCGGGAAATCGTCATCTCGCGGGTTTTCGATGCCCCGCTCGAGATGGTTTGGGATGCGTGGACGGATCCTGGACAGGTCGTGAAGTGGTGGGGACCAAGAGGGTTCACGACGACCATTCATGAGATGGATGTTCGGCCGGGCGGAGTCTGGCGCCACGCGATGCACGGTCCGGACGGCGCAAACTATCCGGGCAAAAGCGTTTTTGCGGAAGTCGTAAAACACAAACTCATTGTTTTGTCCCACAGCGGCGGTAAAGAGGGAGGGCCGGGAGCGAATTTCAAATCGACATGGACCTTCAAAGCCGAAGGCGACCAGACCAAAGTCACGATTCAGATGGTCTTCGATTCGGCTGAGGCGCGCGATCGTGTGGTCAGGGAATTTGGCGCGATCGAAGGCGGGAAGCAGACTTTGGCCCGGCTCGGCGAGTTTCTGGCAGAGTCCATCCGCATGGACTCCGTCAAGAATTGAGCGAACCTTGTTTACTCTCCCAGCGTTTTCCTGCCTCGGCGAGGAGCTCCTCCTTGGCGGTACACATTTGGCGGACCAGAGACTGGTTGCCGGTCGCTTCATGACGGGCGGCCCACAGCACCATTTCCGTCAGCACCGGCCGAAGATCCATTCCTTTGGCCGTCAACGCATAGATCATTTTTCGGCCATCGGCGGGATCCTGCTGGGAGCTGATAATTCCGTAGGATTCCAGACGGCGAAGCCGGTCCGCCAAAATATTGGTGGCGATCTTTTCGCCCGAGTGCAGAAATTCGTTAAAGGTCTGGTATCCATGAAGCATCATGTCGCGGAGGATCAACAACGACCAGCGATCGCCCAACATTTCCACCGACGCATTCAGCGGACAACCCGAGCGGCGCCTGGGCGGCGCTTTCTTTTTTTGCATGACGGGAGCGTAGCATTTGTCACTTGCAATATGCAAGTGAGATTGGCAGGCTGGGCTTTCGGCGGGAAAACGGGAGTTGACACATTCCTATATGGGAATGTACAGTGGCGTGCGTGGCGCGAGCTGCTACGACTTCCGATACTTTTAACGCCGTCGCCGAACCGCGGCGCAGAGAGATACTCAACTATCTGGCTTTGAAGGAGCGGCCGGTGGCGGAGATTGTAGACGCCCTTGAAATGGAGCAGCCCTCGGTTTCCAAGCACTTGAGGGTATTGAAGGATGTCGGGCTGGTGCATGCGCGGCGCGAAGGGCGGCAGATTTTTTACAGGACGAACGCGGAGGCCATCCGGCCTTTGCATGAATGGGCCGGGACGTTTGAGCGGTACTGGCGGCATCAGTTGATGCGGGTGAAGGAACGGGCGGAAGCAAAGAGCGTAAGGTAGAAAGGCTTGCCGGGATTTTTGCTTGTGGACCGCCAAGGACGGGTCATTGAGAAATTCGATGGAAGCACTCCACGGAATTGGAATGGCTGGTCCGGGTAAAGAGGGAAGAGAGAGCAAGAAAATAGGGGCATGCGAGTGGAAACAAAAGTCGCGGCAAATCGTTGTAAGAACGTGAAGGAGATCCTATGCAGATGAATCCGTATCTCATTTTCAACGGGCAATGCGAAGCCGCATTCAAGTTCTATGAGAAGGCTCTCGGCGGCAAGATCGAATCGATGTCGACCTGGGAGACATCTCCCATGTCCGAACAAGTGCCGGCGGAATGGCGAGGCAAAATCATTCATGCGCAAATGAGGATAGGCGACATGCTCCTGTTCGGCTCGGACACTGCGCCTGGACATTACAAAGAGCCACAGGGCTTCTCTATCTCGCTCGGTACCAAGGACGTGGCCGAAACCGAGCGCATCTTCCAGGAATTGTCGCAAAACGGCAGGGTGCAGATGGCCATTCAGAAAACATTTTGGTCAGCGCGTTTTGGAATGCTGGTAGATCAATTCGGAATTCCCTGGATGGTCAATTGCGGGCAAGCCGCGGAGGCGGCAGCGTCCTAGCGTTTTGATCGATGACGCAGGCGATGCGCTGCCTGAATGCGGCGGATGAGGCCTGGCAAGCTGGAAGAGAAGACGAGCCGAGGGCTTCGGGCTCATCCGGAGACCGGGTACGGCATGGCGTGCCCTTATTAGGTGCAAAGCGCAAGGTGCGCAAAGTGGAGGGAGTTCGTGGAAGCAGCTGCTCCAAATTCGAAGAAGATCGTCTGGGTGGGGCGCGTTATCAGCGCCATACCTGTATTGTTCATGGTCTTCAGCGCGGTCCTCAAGTTCCTTAGGCTCGCACCAGTCGTCCAGGGTATGGTGCGCTTTGGTTATCCTGACGACCTGCTTTTCCTGCTTGGAGTGCTCGAATTCCTCTCTTGCGTCGTGTATGTGATTCCGCGGACGGCTGTTCTTGGCGCGATTCTCATGACGGGATATCTTGGGGGTGCGACAGCCTCGAATGTTCGCATCGGTGATCCGTCTTACATCATGACAGTTGTTCTCGGCGTGATGGTCTGGGGTGGCCTTTTCTTTCGCGAGCCCCGGGTTCGTGCTCTCATTCCGCTGCGCAGCTAGCCGGGCAGCGAGGCAAAGGGTTTTGCGCGTTTTGATTGCGTGCCGAATTAAGGAGATTGGAAAATGAATTTCAAACCGGCGTTGTTCCTCAACGATCTGAAAATTGCGCTGCGCTCGCTTTCGCGCGCCAAGGGCCTGGCAATCACGGTGGTCGTGACGCTGGCGCTGGGCATCGGCGCCAACGCGGCCATTTTTACGCTCGTGCGCGGCGTTCTTCTCCGCCCGCTGGTCAATGCCGACGAGGATCGCCTCATCTACATTCGCCAAAGCGCGCCCGGAATCGGCAATGCGAACACCTATTTCTCCGTCCCGGAACTTAAGGACCTAGAATCCGGCGCCCGCACCATCAGTGAGTTCGGCGATTTCTCGACCATCAGCTTCACCATGGTCGGCCTGGGTGAGCCGCGCGAGGTCCAAGCCGGCGTTGTCGGCGGCACCTATTTCGAGGTGATGGGGCTCCATTCCGTCCTCGGCCGTCTCATCGGCCCGCAGGACGATGGTCCTAAAGCCGACGGCGTCGTCGTTCTCACGTACCGGTTCTGGTCTTCCGCCTTTCATAGCGATCCGACCGTCCTTGGCAAGACCGTGCGCCTCGGCAGCGGTCCCATGGGGACGCGCAGCGCCACCATCATCGGCGTGCTCGAGCCTTCCATACCCTATCCCGCCGATACCGAAATCATTGCCAATGTCGTGACCAGCCCCCACCATCTCTCGGCGACCATGGTAGAAGGCCGCGTTCATCGCATGACCGAACTTTTCGGACGGCTCGCACCTGGCACAACTCTCGAGCAAGCGCGCGCTGAACTGCGCACCTCCTACGCCTCGATGGTGGCGCAGCATCCGGACGTCTACTCAAAGCAGGCCGATTTCCAGATCAACTCAACGCGCCTGCGCGAGCAGATCACCTCCGGGGCGCGCACGGTTCTCCTTGTTTTGCTCGCAGCCTCTGGACTTGTCTTTATCATCGCTGTTTCGAACGTGGCCAATCTTATCCTGGCGCGTTCCGTGCGCCGCGAGGGCGAGCTCGCCATCCGCGCCGCTCTGGGCGCGAGCCACGCAACACTTCGCCGCACTCTTCTGGCCGAGAGTCTTCTGCTCTGCGGTGCAGGCGCGCTTCTCGGAGTTCTTATCGCGCGCCCCATGGTTGCTATTCTCGCGCGCTACGCGTCGCGCTTCTCGATCCGCGCTCTTGATCTGACGGTTGACTCCAGCATGCTTTGGGTGGGCGCCGGTCTCGCCATCGCCGCGGCCGTTCTTCTTGCCTTCGTCCCGCGTTTGCCCTCCGCCAATTCCTCCCAGGGATTCGGTCTCGCGACTGGCAGCGTGCGCATCACGGGCGGTACCAATCGGCGCCTGCGGCTTTTCGCCATGACGCAGATTGCCGCTTCTTTTCTGCTTCTCGCGGGCGCCAGCATGCTGCTGAAAACTCTGCTCGACATGCAGAACGCCCGTACGATTCTCGACACACCCCGAGTACTGGCCGTTAACCTTCCGGTGGACTCCTATGGAAAGAACTTCGACGAGATCAACCGCTTCTATGAGGAAACGGTCCGCCGCGTCAGTCAGTTGCCTGGCGTGGACGCCGTCGCGGTCGGTGACTCTGTTCCCTGGCGCGACACGGCTTTTGACTTCCAGTTGCAGTTCTCCGCCGATGGTCACGTCAAATCCTCCGGCGAAGAAGATCCTCGTACCCAAATGCGCAGTATATCGCCTGGGTTTTTCGCGACGGTTGGCGTGCCCATCCTCGAAGGACGAGATTTCAACGACCTGGACCGCAAGGACCAGGAGCCCGTGGTCGTCATCAGCCAAAGCCTTGCCCAGCGCATGTTCCCTGGCCGCGATCCTCTCAACCGTCATATCTGGTGGACGGACCCGGTTATCGCGTTTATCGGCATGGATTCGAAACCGCGCCGCATCGTCGGAGTGGTCGCGGATATGGACGATACGCACGTCATCCAGCAGCCAACGCTCACGGTCTACAACGCCATGGAACAGCAGGGCCTTTTCGCGGGCCGTCTTTTCGTGCATACGCGTGCCAATCCCTACGGGCTGGTCACGCCCATCACGAGGTTGATTCGGGATATGTCTGCCGACCAGCCTATCGAGAAGGCTGCGACGCTTGAAGACATTCGCGCCGAAGTGCTGACGCCGGACCGCTTGAACTCGCTTGTCTTTGGTGGCTTCGCAATCGTTGCACTAGCGATTGCGATCGTCGGAGTGGCGGGAGTTCTGGCGTTCTCTGTCAGCGCGCGGACGCGCGAGTTTGGTATCCGCCTTGCCATTGGCTCTCAGCCGAGCCGGCTGCTGGCAGGAGTCATCCGCGAAGGGGCGATCATGGCCGCCGCGGGGATTCTTGCGGGCGCGGTCGGCGGGTACGTCCTCGCGCGCCTTGCGGGGAGCTATCTGCTCGACATGAAAATGCCCAGCCCCCTGCCCGTGGTCATCTCGGCCCTCATTCTTCTGGCCGCTGCCGTAGCGGCCTCTGCGCTTCCGGCAGCGCGAGCCGCCCGCGTTGACGTTATCCAGGCGCTGCGCTCCGAGTGAGGCTCGCAAATTCATGGCCGCGGCGGGGCTTTCCGTCCCGCCGCGGCCGGAGGACCGGCGTACGTTCGAGGTCTGCTTCCGATCGAGGAACTTCGCTACTTGAGGCCGTAATCCATGTGCAGGAACATTAAAACGCTTTTCAACTTTGAGCCGCCCGTCACCCCCGAAGAGGTTCGGGCGTCCTCGCTGCAATTCGTACGAAAAATCACTGGAATCCACAAGCCGTCGAAGGTAAACGAAGCGCGCTTCCTGGCCGCCGTGGAGGAAATAGGAGCTGTCTCGGCTCGCCTTCTCCGCGAGCTCGAGACCAACGCGCCGCCGAGAGATCGAGCGGTCGAGGCGGCCAAAGCCAGGGCACGAGCCGCCGCGCGATTCGCATCCTGAGTTTCGTTCATTTTTTTGCTAGAAAAGCCAGTGCCCGCTTCTGACGTTTCTCGACCGTTCCCGAATGGAAGCTCTTCCCCGCCGCAGGTCAGACAGGCTGTTGCTGTGCTACTCTTTGCAGCCGCAAACCCAGAGAGACGCGCCAACGGAGGAGAGTGTCATGACCCTGCGAAGCAAACTGGCCACGCTGCTAGGTGTGGCCGGAGTACTTGTGCTCTCGACTTGTTCCGCAATTCCCGCGCAAGAAAAAGACAAAGCCCCTGCCAAAAAGATTGCCATCCGCGCGGGCAGGCTTATCGATGGCAAAAGCGATACTCCCATGCTCAACGCGCTCATCGTCGTCGAAGGTGACAAGATTATTTCCGTGACGACTGGAGGAACGGTGCCCGCGGGAGTGGAGGTCATCGACCTCTCGAAGGCTACTGTGCTGGCGGGATTCGCCGACGTTCACACGCACGTGCTTCTCAACGGCGACATCACCGCGGCAGATTACGACGAGCAGCTTTTGAAAGAATCCATTCCTTATCGCGCCATTCTAGCCGCGCGGAATGCACGCATCGCTCTCGACAACGGTTTCACTTCGATTCGCGATGTCGAAACCGAAGGCGCCATGTACGCGGATGTGGACGTGAAGACGGCCATCGCTCGGGGCGAAGTGCCCGGGCCGCGCATGCAAGTGGCCACGCGCGCTATGGCCCCGACGGGGATGTACCCGTTGCTTGGCTATTCGTGGGAATGGAAAATGCCGACCGGCGTCCAGTCCGTCGATGGCGTCGAAGGCGCGCGGAAAGCGGTTCGCGAGCAGGTGATGTATGGCGCGGACTGGATCAAGTATTACTCTGACCGGCGCTATCACTTTGAGGACGATGGCGTGCTGCACAGCATGGTGAATTTTACCGATGAAGAGGCCAAAGCCATCGTGGACGAAACGCACCGTCTGGGCAAAAAGGTTGCGGCGCATTGCATCGGTTCCGACGGCATTGCTGCCGCGTTACGCGCAGGAGTGGATACCATCGAGCACGGAGACGGATTCACCGACCCCCAGCTCGAGGAGGTCGCCAGACGCGGCGTTTATTGGGTTCCTACGATTACCGTCGGAGCGTACGTGGCGCCGGGACGGGGCGGCAACTGGGTGAAAATGGTGGACCTCGAGAAGACCGCCTTCCAGAAGGCGTTGAAGAAAAACGTGAAGATTGCGCTGGGAACCGATGCCGGCGGGTTCGACTGGAAGCAATTAAACGAAGCGGAAGAATTCGTATATTACGCGAACTATGGCATGACGCCAATGCAGGCGATACGCGCGGGCACGGTGGTGCCCGCCGAGCTTCTCGGCTGGACGGACAAAGCCGGAACAATTGAAGCAGGGAAGTGGGCGGACATTGTGGCGGTCAGCGGCGATCCATTGAAAGACATCACGGAATTGAAGCGTGTGAAATTTGTCATGAAGGCTGGAACGGTTTACAAAAATGAGATGCATTAGCGGGGGAGCGGGACCCGGGACAAGACGGGCTGGATGCTTACCCACCGCGCGGTGCGAAGTCTAAGGGCTGGAGAGGGAGTGTTCAGGGGCGGATGAAATGGAAAACTTGTGGCAGGACCTGAAATTTGCTTTGCGGATGCTCTGGAAGAATCCGGGATTCACGGCCGTCGCGATTCTTACCCTGGCGCTGGGGATTGGAGCGAACACGGCGATTTTCAGCGTCGTCAATACAGTGTTGTTACGGCCGCTGCCTTTCCAGGAGCCTGGGCGCATTCTCAGCCTCACGCAATACGAACTCAGAACCAAGGCCGGCGGCGCTTTGATGTCTTACACGAAGTACACGCAAATCCGGGAACAAAGCAAAACGCTTGAGAGCATGGCCGGCTTCTATCCGCTCACGCTCAGTTTGGTTACCGAGCGGGAACCGGAGGTGGTGAACGGAGCCCGGGCCTCCACCGATTTTTTTCGGGTATTGGGAATTTCTCCAGCCCGCGGGCGCGCTTTCCTGCCCGAGGAAGAACAAGAGGGAGGCCCCGATGTCGCGGTAATCTCGGACGGATTCTGGCACAGCCATTTCGCGGGCGATCCGGGGGCGCTGGGCAAACCTCTGGTGCTTGACGGAAAAAGCGCCACGATCGTCGGAATACTTCCGGCAAGTTTTCGTTTCCCCTTGCAATTTCCGGAGCCGGACGTGTGGCTGCCCCGGCCTTCCGAAACCGTCCTGCTGACTGCCGCGCAGGTTCGCGGCGGCGCGAGCTACTTCAACATGATCGCGAGACTGCGGCCCGGCGAAACCCTCGAGCGCGCCAGTGCGGAACTCGATGCCATCAACGCGAGCTATAGGCAGCAATTTGGCAGCAATGCGGACGCCACGAAATTCGGAATTCTTGCGCAGACGCTGGAAGACAGCCTTGTGGGCGGCCTGCGGCCTTCGCTGCTTGTGCTGCTTGCCGCCGTAGGTGTCGTTCTTTTGATTGCGTGCGCCAATGTTGCCAATCTTCTCCTTGCGCGCGCCACCGCGCGCGAGCGGGAAATTGCCGTGCGAAAGGCGCTTGGAGCTTCGGCGGGCCGCCTGGTGCGGCAGTTGTTGAGCGAAAGCATTCTGCTGTCTGTGTGCGGCGGCGTGCTTGGAGTGCTTCTCGCTGCCGCGCTGATGCCTGCGTTGCGCTCGATTAGTCCGGGCGCCGTACCACGCCTCGGAGAAGCGAAAATCGACGGCGTGGTGATGATCTTTTCGCTGCTTCTGTGCATGATGACGGGAATTGCTTTCGGACTTGTTCCCGCTCTGGAAACATCAAAGAAAGATCTTCACGAAATTCTGAAGGAGGGCGGCCGCGGTTCTTCAGAGGGCGGAGGGCGCGGCCGTTTCCGCGCTTTGCTTGTCGTCGGGGAAATCTCCATCGCTCTCGTGCTTATGACCGCGTCGGGCCTTTTGATGCAGAGTTTTTCGCGCCTGATGCATGTCAATCCCGGGTTTTCGCCGAAAAATCTGCTGGCGTTTCCGTTGACACTTCCACCCAGCCGGTACTCCAAGCCTGAAGTCGAGGCCCAGTTCTACCGGCAAATTCTGGAGCGCGTGAGATCCGTGCCCGAGGTGCAAGCGGCGGGCATCACGAGTTATCTCCCTCTTGGTGGCGGCGCGCGATACGTTTTTGTTTGTCCGGAGGGTCTTGTTTGCCAAGGAGTTGGCAAAGATCCGACGAGTGCGCTGCGCCAGGTCAGCGCCGGGTATTTCGAGACCATTCGAACGCCGCTTCTGAGCGGAAGAACGATCGACGAAAAGGATATCGCCGGCGGATCGCCTGTCGCAGTCATCAACGAGACAGCGGCAAAGCACTTTTTCCCCGGGCAAAACCCGATCGGGAAACATATCGCCAATTCCCGGGACATGGTGCAACGGGAAATTGTTGGCGTGGCCGCCGATGTGAAATTCAATACTCTGAACGCTGCCGATGTGGAGGAAATGTATCTGCCGATGGCGCAGCTGCCCTGGCCCAATACGACGCTGCTTGTGAGATCGGAAGCCGACTCGCAACCTCTTGTCGCAGCGGTGCGCGCAAAGATTGCAGAAGTCGACCCCGATCTTCCTGTTGCGGGAATCTCCAGCATGGAGCAGGTCGTTGGCACTTCGGTCGCCCAGCCGAAATTGACGGCGCAATTCGTGGGAGTTTTCGCGGGATTCGCACTATTGCTGGCTCTGATCGGAATTTACGGCGTGATGGCTTACAGCGTGACCGCTCGCATGCAAGAGATGGGCATTCGCATGGCGCTTGGCGCGCGGCCCGCGGATATTCTGCGGCTCATGGTGGGGCAGGGGATGCGGATGACGGTCGTCGGTGTGATTGCCGGTGTGGTTGTCTCGCTCGCGCTGACGCGGTTGCTGGCCAGCCTGCTCTTTGGAGTGCGCGCAACGGATCCCCTGGTGTTCGGGGCGGCCGCTCTCATTCTGGCGGGAGCGGCTTTCGTGGCCTGTTACGTTCCGGCACGCCGCGCCACTCGCGTTGACCCCATCGAGGTTCTGAGATACCAATAGGCGCTTTCGCCGGCCGAGGAAGAGCCGTATCCACGCGAGGGTCATCCCTGCCCGCCGGCAGGACGCATCCGCAGAGTCAAAATCAGAAAAATGGCGATGAGCATGCTGAAAATAACGTAAAGAAATCCCGGCGTGAAGGAATGTGTACGGTCGAGAAAATAGCCGATCACGGATGGAGTCACAAAACTTCCCAGATTCCCGATGGAATTGATAAGCCCGATGGAGGCTGCCGCCGCGGACTCACCGAGAAAGGCGGAAGGCACAGGCCAGAAGGACGGAAGAAAGGCGTTGGCGCTCGACGCAACCGTCAGACACACAAATGCGAACCAAAAATGCGAGCCGGAAAGGATCGTCAGTGCAAAGGCCACTACGCCCAGCAGGAGCGGAACCGCAGTATGCCAGCGGCGCTCGTTGGTGCGGTCGGAATGCCAGCCGTTGAACAGCATGGCCAGAAGCACGGCGACATAGGGAATAATCGACAGCATGGTTACGGCCAGATTCGACATGCCGGACGCGCGCTTGAGAAAAGTGGGAAGCCAAATCGTCAGCGAATAGATGCTGCTCACGGCGAAAAAATAGATAAGCGTCAGCTGAATGACCGTCGGTTGCAGGAGGGCTTCCCAGATTTTGTAGGAGCGGGCAGTTTTTTTCGCGAGCGCTTCCTGTTCGAGTTCTCTAGTGATCCAATCGCGTTCCTCCGGCGCGAGCCAGCGCGCTTCTCGCGGCCAGTCCGTCAGATAGAAAACCGTGATGACGCCGAACACAATTGCGGGTATTCCTTCCACGATAAAAAGCCAGCGCCATCCCTCTAGACCGAACCAGTGGACGCCGAGTAGCCAGCCACCGAGCGGAGAACCGATGATGTTCGCAACCGGAATGGCAATCATAAACATCGCACAAGCTTTCGCGCGGTCTTCGGAGCGGAACCAATGCGTGAGATAGACGAGAATGCCGGGAAAGAAGCCGGCTTCGGCGACGCCCAGGAGGATTCGAACGAGGTAGAAATGAATGGGCGTTCGAATGAACGCCATCAGGATGGTGATGAGTCCCCAGGTGACCATAATGCGCGCAAACCATTTGCGCGCGCTCCAGCGCTCGACGATGAGGCAGCCCGGAATTTCGAACAGCAGGTAGCCGACGAAGAATATCCCCGAACCAAAGCCGAAGACGCGATTGCTGAAGCTCAGGTCGTGCGTCATTTCGAGAGCTGCGTAGCTCACGTTGACGCGGTCCAGAAACGCAATCACGAAAAGGGTGAAGAGGAATGGCAAGAGGCGCCGGGAAATGCGGCGGCGCGCGGAGAGACCAGCAGAAGTTGTGGAAACGGTGAAAGCCATCCCGCCTGGGCTTCTAACATAACGAAGCGCGGATTGCACGCGAACGAAATAACAGCCGGTTTCGGAGTTTCCGGCAGGGCCCGGAAGGGTTTTGGACAGGCGCAGCGAATCGAGAAAGGATGGTTCCGATGGCCAGCTTCCTTCGCAGCGGCCAAGACCTATTCCTCGCGCAACGTATTGGCCGGATCGATCTTCGCGATTTTCAGGATTGGGAGGATGGTGGCCAGCAGGGTGACCAATACGAGCGTCAAGACGACGGTGGCCATGGTTGGCACATCGTAGACGCTTATGCCGTAAAGCACGCCCTTCATGACTCGCAGTGCCCAGGCGGAAAAGACCAGTCCCAGAATTACGCCGAGTAGTGAGGCGGCAACGCCCGAGCGGCCGATCTGCAACATGGCCTGACCGACGGTCGAACCCAGGGCCATGCGGATGCCGATCTCGCGTGTCTTCTGCACCACCATATTCGCTACCAAAGCGAATACGCCGACAGCGCTCAGCAATAGCGCGAGCGAAGCCATTGCCGCCAGCAGCGCTACCTCCATCCTTTGTGTCGCCAGCGTTGCGGCCATCAGGTCTTTCATGTCGTAAAAACCGGAAAAAGGCAGGTTGGGATCAGCTTTCGCCAGGGCACGCTGCATCTGGGCGGTCAACCCTTCTACCGGGCTCGCGGTGCGTACAATCCAGCTTGGCTGAAAGAAACTATGCACTAGAAGCAGAAATTGGGCGTCCATTTGCGCCGCGGGAACATAGATCGTCTCCTCGCTCGTTAGGGGAGCCGAACCTGCGTGCAATTCCCCAGCGGAGGACAGCACCGTGTCGGCAACGACTCCTACGATCAGCACATCCTTGTTGTCCCTTTTGAGGTATCTCCCTAGAGGATCCGCACCGTGGAAGAGCCTCCGTGCCAAGGACTGATTGACGACGACGACTTCGACCGTGTCCGGACTGTCCGCGTTCGTAAAAGCCCGGCCCGCAACCACGGCAATCTGCAAAGTTTCAAAGTAGCCAGGCGTGACATATACCTCATTTGTTTCGACGCCCTGCCCTGACTCCTTGCCGTCTCTGAGGAAGACTCCATTGATCAGGGCCCGCTCGTAAGGAAGGGTCAACCCGAGAGCGGCATTCTCGACGCCGGGAATCTCTCGCATGCTGGCAAGACTCTCATCGAGCAGCTTTCGAAAGGCCGCCGGGTCGTGGTAGCGCACCTCGTCGAGAGATGCTTTGGCGGTGATCACTCCGCCTGGATGGAAACCCGGGGGCATGGTTTCAAGATGGATGAGCGTGCGGATCAGCAGTCCGGCGGCGGCCAATAAGACGACCGTCAGGGCAATTTCCCCGGCAATCAACGCCTGTCGCAGGCGAACGGTGCGCGCACCTATAACAGTACGGCTGGCGATCGAAGAGCGCAGATCGACTTTCCTCGTGGTGAATGCGGGTAACATGCCGAACAATATGCTGGTCATCAAGGTCAGCAAGAGCGTAAAGGCCAGCACACGGCCGTCGAGGGGCACGGTTGCAACAGGCAGAAAGTGTTCCGGCAAGAGCAACAGCAGACCGCGCAGTGCCAGGAAACCCACTTCTATTCCCACGGCACCGCCCAAAAGTGCCAGCAGTAGATTTTCTATCCAAAGCTGTCTTTGAATTTGCCAAGGTGATGCGCCAAGCGCCAGTCGAGTCGCTATTTCGCCCGTGCGACGCAACATGCGTACCAGTGTCAGTCCCGCGAGGTTTGCACAAGCAATGAGCAGGATGAATCCGGCCGCGAGCATCAGTGCGAGCACCTGGGGCCGCAGCGTATTGGTCTCTGACGTTTGCAAAGGGACAAGGTAATAGGCGCGCTCGGCGCCAGGATTGTTCTTCAGAAAGTTCTGGACACGCAGGCTCCGCGCCAGCGCGCGATTCATCTCGGCGTTTGCTTGTTGCCACGTCGCGTCGTCCCGCAACCTTGCGATTGGTTCAAAGTTGGTTCCCTGACCTTCGCCATCCGGGCGCGCCTGGAGAGCCGTATATAACTCTGCATTCAGGGGAGTCGTTGCGTTCTGAGGCAGCACCCCAATGATCGTGTAGGCCTCACCCTTCAGCAGCATGGCTTGCCCGAGAACATTCCGGTCGGCGCCAAAAGTCGTGCGCCACAAGCCGTAGCTTAGAACGGCTGTCTTGGGGCCGTGCGGACGATCCTCGTCCTCCGAAAAATTGCGCCCGAGAACAGGCTGCAGACCCAACACGTCGAAATAGTGTGCCGAAACCCGTCCGGCGTGAAGATATTGCACCTGGTAGCCCGCCTGAAGGTTCACCCCGCTGGTCCCCATACTGGAAACAGCGCAAAGCAAGGACGGTACTTCGGCGCGCAGAAGTTCCCACTGTTCACCGTCTACGTTTCTTCGCTCGTTCGAGGCTTGGGGCCCGGTTGTCCGCATATAGATCGTCCCCATGCGCTCCGGATGAGCGTAGGGAAGATTTTTCAGCAGAAGCGCATTTACAACCGAAAAGATTGCGGTGTTCGCTCCGATCCCAAGTCCCAGGGTTACGATGGCCATCACCGTGAATCCGGGCGTCTTCCTGAGCATGCGCAGACCGAAGCGTAGGTCTTGCCAGAAGCGATCCCATGAGACCCAGCGCCCGGATTCGTAGAACGTTTCCCGCGCCCGGGTGACGTTGCCGAAGGTGCGGCGTGCAGAGGCGCGCGCGTCTTCCTCATTCAAGCCTTGTTCACGCAAACGCTCGATCTCAAGCTGCAGGTGGGCCTCAATTTCGTCGGTGAAGTCGTCGAGTTTCCGCTTGCGTCCGAACATGGCTTTAGCCCTCCGCCGCCTCAGATCCCAAAATGCGGGCGATGGCTTTCGACAGCCGCTTCCATTTGGTGGTTTCTCTGACGAGTTGTTTGCGGCCGGCAGCAGTCAGTGAGTAGAACCGCGCTTTGCGATTGTTCGAGGAGACTCCCCACTTGGCGGAGATCCAGGCCCGTTGCTCCAGGCGCTGAAGCGCGGGATAGAGAGCGCCGTGCTCGACGAGCAACTCTTCTTCCGAGGTTTCCTGAATGGCGCGCGCGATTCCTTGTCCGTGCCGTGGCCCAAAAATGAGGGTGCGCAGTATCAACAGATCCAGCGTACCCTGCAACAATTCCAGTCGTTCCTGCGTCTCTTGGGTGGACATATAACCCAAGGATGCGCGTGCTCGGGTAAGATGTCAACCCAGAAGCAGGGATCCGGCGGGCGGTTTACCGACGAGCACGGACACAGCGCCTCATTCTTCGCGCAAGGCGACGAGAGGGTCCACGCGGGTGGCGCGCTTTGCAGGAACGTAGCAAGCGAAAAACGCGACGCCAGCAAGAATGGCGGAAACGGAGAGGAAGGTAACCGGATCGGTTGGCACAACGTTAAAAAGCATGGACTGGAAAAATCGTGTCATTGCCGCAGCTCCCAGAAGGCCCAAGGCCAGCCCGATGACAACGACCCGCATGCCTTCTCCTAACGCCATGCGCAGAATATCCATACGCTGGGCGCCGAGAGCGATGCGAATTCCGACTTCGTGTGTGCGCTGGCTGAAGGAATACGACATTACGCCGTAGATTCCCACGGCGGCGAGCAGCAGTGCTGCCGCCGCGAAAGTACCCAGAAGCTCGAGAGCAAAGCGCCGGTCAGCCAACGATCTGGCGATGATTTGATCCATGGAGCTGATGCTGTGCACCGGAACATTGGGATTGACGCTCTCCACCTCGCGCCGCACCCCTTCCCCAAGCTGTTCGAGATCGCCCCTGCTCCGGAGAAAAACGACTGCGTTGACCGGGGCGAACTGCCCCAGAGCAACATAAATATGAGGGACGCTGGGAGCCTCAAAACCGTCCGACTTGATATCGCCAACCACGCCGACAATCGTGACCCCCTCTAAACCTCGTCCAAACCCAAACGTAAGCTTCTGCCCGAGTGGATCCCTGTCCTGCCAATACTGCCGCGCCAGGGTTTGGTCGATCACGGCAACCGGTTGTGTGTGGTATGTGTCGGAGCCGGCGAACTCGCGTCCTGCCAGCAAAGGAACTTCCATGGTGCGAAAGTATTTCGCGTCGACTACCGCAATATCCGCAATCGGGCCGCGCTCCGATTCCCTTGCACGCCCCTGGATTGAAAATGGAGAGTAGTTTCTTCCAGAGTTCATGGGCAGAGTGTCGTTCCCTGAAATCGATGCCTCTTCCACGCCTGGAAGCGCAGACACCCGTCGAAAGACCTCGAGCAGAAAATCGGCGCGCTTTTCCTCGACGCTGTAGGGATCAGTCGCCGGATTGTTGGATATGGGAATCCAGATCTGTACTGTGGTTAGATGGCTGGGATTGAATCCCGGGCGCACTTCGAGCACTCGCCAGAAACTCCGAAGCAGAAGTCCCGTGCCCGCCAGCAAAACAATGGAGAGCGCTACCTCCGAAACAACAAGAACGCGCGAAAGCCGGGTATGGCGTCTGCCGGTGCCGGACCCGCGACCTCCCTCCCGCAGATTTTCCATCTGGTTAGGATTCGCCGCCTCGAGGGCCGGAGCCAGTCCGAAGAGCACGCCCGTGAGAATCGAAACCAGGAAAGCGAAGGAAAGCACTCCGGCGCTGACGTCCACTTCGTTGAGCCGCGGAATATCCGCGGGAGCGAGACTTACGATCGCATTTTTCAAGAGAAGAACCGTGAGGAGTGCGACTACACCGGAAATGACGGACAGGAGCGTGCTCTCCGTCAACAATTGGCGCGCCAGTCGTCGGCGGCTCGCACCCATCGTCAACCGAATCGCGATCTCGCGCCGCCGTCCGGAAGAGCGCGCCAGCAAAAGGTTGGCGATATTGACGCAAGCGATGAGCAGCACAAATCCCACCGCTCCGAAAAGGATGAACAATTCCGTCCGCTGGGGCCCGACCAGATCTTCTTTCACTGCAACAAGGCGTAGTGCCCATCGGGCTGAGGCGGGATATTCGGCAGGATACGCACGGCTGAGTTGCGCCGTATAGCCATCGAGCTGCGCTTGCGCCTGCGCAAGAGTCACGCCCGGTTTCAGACGCGCAATAGCTCCCGGAAGCATTCTCTCTGACCTCACCGCTGGAACGGGAAACGGAAGCGCGTTGAAGCCGGCAGCGATCCAGACTTCCACATCCGTATTCAGCGTGCGGCCCGGATGACGAAAGCCCGGGGGCATTACCCCCACAATCGTGTACGGGTCATTGTCGAGGCGCATTTTGCGCCCGATGATGTTCGGGTCCGAACCGTAATTCCGCCGCCAAAAACCGTCGCTGATAACTACCGGCTCCAGGAATCCAGGAACGGCATCCTGCTGTGTGTAGACGCGACCAAGTTGCGGCTTCGCTCCCAGCAAGGCGAAGTAATCGGGACTGGTAACTAGACTTTCGGCCCGCACGGTTCGCTCGCCACCGGCGACCGCCGAACTACTCGGCGCCACTGCCGAGATATCCTCGAATACGCCAGAACGATCCTGCAAATCCCAAAGCTCCGGTACGGACATGCCTACATCCTGCTCGTTCGTGCCGCGAAGATCGTCGAACACGCGTACGAGTTCCTCAGGATGAGGGAAGGGCAGGGGTCGCAGCAGGACGCCGTACACCACGCTGAAGGTGGCGACGTTGGCGCCAATCCCGATGGCCAGAGTCACAACCGTAACGATCGAAAACCCGGGGTTTTTCTGCAACATTCGAAGCGCATAACGCAGGTCTTGGACGAATGAGAACAAGAATCCCTCCCCCAAGCGCGCGCCCCGTCATGCGGCAGACGCGATTGTCCCTTTCGCTCTATGGACGGGGGATCCGCATCATCGTTAGCAGCGTGAGTGTCTTGGGGGAAAGCCCGGTTGGCTGATCCTGGTGGTCGGGATCGGCAGGCCGCCTAGCAGACGAGGCGGTCAGGAAACGCAATCACGAACAGGTTCAAGAGAAACGGCAGGATGCCTGCGTCATAAACTGACACACCAGCAAAAAGTCTGCGGATTTAATCCTTGGTTTCGGCGCCAGGCATTATGTTCTTAAGCGGCTGGATGCGCCTGGGTTCGAGCTCGGGATGGGGGAGCGGCTTGCGCGGGAGCATCTGGTCGCGCATGGCAGCATTGTAAACAAAAGTGGCTTCAACGAGCGCGGCCTGGGCGAGGTCTTCGGCTTGGAGGCGTTCGTAGGTGTCCATGTTCGAATGATGTGTGCGCGAGCCGTAGTCGAGCGGATCCTGTATGAATTGGAATCCGGGGAGCCCGATGGCGTCGAAGGCTTCGTGATCAGTACCGCCGGTGTCGCGCATAGTGATCGTTGTGACGCCAAGATCTTTCATCGGCTCGATCCATTGCTCGAAAATCGAAGCGATCGCCGTGTTCCCTTGCAAATAAATGCCTCGTATCTTTCCGCTGCCATTGTCCAAATTGAAATACGCCGACAGTTTCTGAGAATCGGGCTTCAGCTGGATGGGCCCGGAGGCGTCGCGATCGTACTCGGTGACTATCAACTGATCGGGCTCGTTCGAACGAGGGACAAAACCAAAGTGTTGCTTCACGTAACCGTAGGAGCCGAACTCGCCTTCTTCTTCGCCAGTCCAGAGGCCCACGCGAATGGTCCGGCGGGGCTTCACTTGCAGCGCGGTCAGGATGCGCATGACTTCCATGGCGACTACGCTGCCGGCGCCGTTGTCGGTTGCGCCGGTGGCCGACGCCCAGGAATCGAGATGCCCGCCGAGCATCACGACTTCGTCTTTCAGCTTGGGGTCCGTGCCGGGAATTTCGGCAACCGTGTCGAAACCGTGTTCGTGGTCACCGGTAAACTTCGTGTCGATGTTGAGTTCGATGCTGACCGGAACTCCGGCTCTCAGCAGCCGGTAGACGCGGCCATAATTTTCAATGGCCGTGACCGCGACGGGCAAGGCGTTCGCATGTGCGCGCTGATAGATCAGCCAACCGAAGCCCGCGCCGGTGTCATCGAAAATTGTGCCGCCAGAGCCCCCGTTGTTTCTGCCGTCGCGGCTCGGAGTGATCACGGCGACTGCCTGTTCGGTGGCTAAGAAATGCCCGATTTTTTCGCGGAACGCGAGGCTCTTGAGAAATGCCGCGAAGGAAAAGGGACTGCCGAGGTCGGTTGGATAGCTTTCGATGCGTTTGAGATCGGCGTCCTCATCGCGAGTGAAAAGCGGCTTTTCGACAGGTTTCACTTCGCGCATTTCGCCGAAGAAGACGATTTTTCCCGCCAGCTTACCTTTGAATCTTTCGAAGTCAGCTTCGCTCTTAATATCGACCCAAACGGCGGAAGCCGTCACTGGACCTTTTGTCGCTGGCGACCAGGGCGCGGCTTGCGCGATAAAGACAGCTGCGTCGGGCGAAGCCATGCGCACCCAGGTGTTTAGTTGCTGCCAGCCCATGCCGAATTCGCCCCAATCCTCGAGATGCGCGTTGCTGCAGCCCATAGCGGTGAATTGGTCGCGCGTCCATTCGTTGGCGCGCTTCAAATTCGGCGAACCTGTCAGGCGCGGCCCGATGCCATCCATCAGTCCGGAAGCGTATTCCATGATGTGGGAATGCGTGAGAGCTTCTTCGCGGATGCTCTGGTACATCGCGAAATCGAGAGATTCTTTTTCCGGCTGCGGCATTTCGTAGGAGGGCCGCGGCGCATCCTTGGCAGCTGCTTCCTTTCTGTCCTTATCGGCGGCGAAAAGCGAGAAGGCAAGGCCGGCAAGCAGAATCGTTGCCGAAGCGAGGATTTTCGATGAGCGCATGAAGTTCCTTTTTGAAGGCGAATTCGAGGAGCATAACAAAGGCCTGGGGAATTACCAAGAAACGCGTGAGTTTGGCAACACGAGCCGGGCTCCAGAAGATACCCGGTCATTCCTGGCTCGTGCTACGATCAGCGGCACAAATTCAGAAAATGAGGACTTCATCGTGCGCCAACTCCTAGTTTTGCTCGCCGCATTTTCTGGCATATCCATGAGTGTATGTGCGCAGTGGCCGCCAGCGGCCAGCCACACGACGTTGAACATCTGGCCCGGGGGAGCTCCTGGCGCGCCAGCAAATCCATCTCCGGAGGGCGATACCACGACGGCCAAGGATCATCTTGTCGCCGGGAAACGCGTCATTCGAATCGGCAACGTATCAGCTCCCACGCTCACGCTCTATACGACCGAGGGCAAGAGCACGGGCGCAGCAGTCGTCGTTTTTCCCGGAGGCGGTTATCGTATCCTTGCGATTGACCTCGAGGGGAGCGAAGTCTGCGAATGGCTCAACTCCATCGGTATCACCTGCGTACTGCTCAAATATCGTGTGCCCGACACGGGGCCGTACCCTAAATCGGCGGCCGCTCTAGAGGATGCGCAGCGGGCGGTGGGTATCGTGCGTTCGCACGCGACAGAGTGGCACATCGATCCCAAGCGTATCGGCGTCCTCGGTTTCTCCGCGGGGGCCCACCTCGCCGCCGCGCTGAGCACACATTTCGAGAAACGCCTTTACGATCCGATCGACGCGGCTGATCAGGTGAGCTGCCGCCCTGATTTTGCGGTGATCGTTTATCCTGGCTATCTCGCCATCGCGGAGCAGAACTTTGCGGCCAACGCGGATATCCATCCGACCGAGCAGACTCCGCCTTCGTTCATCGTGCAGGCGGAGGACGATCCCGTGCACGTTGAAAATTCAACGGTTTATTTTCTGGCGTTGAAAAGCGCCAAGGTTCCTGCAGAGCTGCACATCTTTGCGCAGGGCGGGCATGGGTACGGGCTTCGCCGCACAGAGCTTCCGGTTACGGGTTGGCCACAATTGGTGGAAACCTGGCTAAGTACGATCCAGATCCTGCCGCACGGCGCGCGTTGACTGGACAGCCCGCGGTCAAGGCCCAGGGAGTCCGAGGGTAAACGTGCAGTGCCCATACTGCTCGCATTCAAGAAAACTAGAAGAACGCGGCGCCGCCGTCGACGTTTATCGATTGTCCCGTGATCGCGCTGGATTGCGGCGAGCACAGGAAGAGTGCCGCGCAGGCGACTTCGTCGGCTGTTTGGCCCCGACCCTGCAAAATGGTATTCAGAAAGCCCGCTAGTTGTTCTTCGGAGCTGACGCCCAATTTCCTGGCGAGGGTGTCGCCCAATTCCTTGGACATGCGTGTTTCGGTGACCGGGCCGGGGCAGATGGCGTTGACGCGAACGCCTTTGCGTGCAGCTTCTGCGGCGGTAATGCGCGTAAGGCCGAGCATACCGGCCTTTGCGGCGGCGTAGGCCGAGCCCCAGGGGAATGCCGCTTTGGCCGAGAGACTCGAGATATTTAGAATAACGCCGGAGCCTCGCGCGTACATTTCCGGTAGGACCAGTTTGCTCAGCAGAAACGCGGCGCGCAGGTGCACGGCGATGACGTTGTCGAACTCCACGAGCGGATAGTCTTCGACGGGAAGAACCGGGCCATAGTGCCCGGCATTGTTGACGAGGATATCGATCTTTCCGAATCTCGCTCGGGCTTCCGCAACGATGCGCGTGCAATCCGTTTCGAACGCAAGATGCGCGGTTGAATATTGCGCCCGTCCGCCAGTGCTGGAAATCTCTTTTTGGGTAGCTGTTAACTCCGCCTCCGTCCGAGCCGTCAGGAATACCGAAGCGCCTTCCGCGGCAAACAGATGCGCTATGGCGCGGCCAATGCCGCGGCCCGAGCCCGTGATGAGAGCGACTTGGCTTTTGAGGAGCATAGGAAGAAGAGGATAGAGGCCGCGCGCCGCAGTGGCAAGGGAGTAAGACGCGCTATGCTCCGGGGAGGGGAGCAACGTAAAGCTCTGGCCAAGAACTGTACCTCCGTTCAGGTGCAATTCCATTCGCTGCTGCGTAAACTCGAGGCAAGAGAGTGTGTTTGTATTGCCGCAGGGTTGGCGCGAGCCGCTCTGCCTTTCCCCGAAACCGCGGCCGATCCCAGCCCGCCGCACAACTCGATTTGGGGGTACGTCCGTGCGCCGACCATTTTTCTTAATCCATGCAGGTGCGATTGCCGCCGTGTTCGCGTTAGCGGGGTGTGCGGGGCTGGTTTCCTCCAGTAGCTCGAACGGCGGAGCGAAAGCGGTCGCGCCGGCGATTGTGACGCAACCTGCGAACCAAATGGTGACCGCGGGGCAAATGGCAACGTTTAGCGTGATGGCCAGCGGAACGGCGCCGCTTAGCTACCAGTGGTTAAAAAACACCGGGAACATCACTGGCGCGACGGCGGCGAGTTATACGACTCCTGCGACCATCGCCGGCGATAGCGGGGCGAAATTCGAAGTGGTGGTCAGCAATGCGGCGGGAAGCGCGACGAGCGCGACGGCCACGCTTACGGTGAATGCGGCGGCCGTGGCGCCGACAATTACAACCCAGCCGGCGAACCAGAGCGTGACCCTTGGACAGACGGCGACGTTCAGTGTGACGGCGACAGGAACGGCGCCGCTGAATTACCAGTGGCAGAAAAACAGCGCGAACATCATTGGCGCGACGGCGGCGAGCTACACTACGCCCGCGGCCGCCTCGGGCGACAACGGTGCGAAGTTTGACGTAATCGTCAGCAACATCGCTGGCAGCCAGACGAGCGCGATGGCCACCTTGACGGTGAATGCGGCTGCCGTGGCGCCGACAATCACAACGCAACCTGCAAATCAAACGGTGAACGTAGGACAGACGGCGACGTTCAGTGTGACGGCGACAGGAACGGCGCCGCTGAATTACCAATGGCAGAAAAACAGCGCGAACATCACTGGCGCGACGGCGGCGAGCTACACCACGCCCGCGGCCGCCTCGGGCGACAACGGCGCGAAGTTTGACGTGATCGTCAGCAACGCCGCGGGCAGCCAGACGAGCGCGATGGGCACGTTAACGGTGAATGCGGTCAGCGCTTCAACGGTCAATGTCGTCACCTACCATTACGACAATCTGCGCACCGGCCAGAACCTGAACGAGACGATTCTCACGCCTGCCAATGTGAACTCGGCGACCTTCGGCAAGCTCGGCTCGTTCACAGTGGATGGACTCGTGGACGCGCAACCGCTCTATCTCTCGGCGCTGGCCGTCCCCAACGTGGGAACGAAGAACGTTTTGTATGTGGCTACGGAAAACGACAGCGTCTACGCGTTTGATGCGGACTCCGTCCACGGCAACACGAGCACGTTTCTTTGGAAAGTTTCTGTGCTCGGCGCAGGTGAAACGCCCAGCGACAACCGTGGATGCAGCCAGGTCACGCCACAGATCGGCGTGACGGCGACGCCGGTGATTGACCGCGCGCGCGGGGCGCATGGCGCGATCTACGTCGTGGCCATGTCGAAAGACGCCAACGGAAATTATTTCCAGCGCCTCCATGCACTTGATCTCACCACCGGCGCGGAACTCTTCGGCGGGCCCACTACCGTGCAAGCCACTTACCCCGGCACAGGCGACAACAGCTCGGGCGGAAACGTGGTCTTCGACGCCAAACAATATAAGGAACGCCCGGGTCTGCTCGAGATCGGTACAACAATCTATACGACCTGGTCTTCACATTGCGACGACCGTCCGTACACCTCCTGGGTAATGTCCTATGATGCGAACGCGCTGACGCAAACGAGCGTGCTCAATCTCGTTCCCAACGGCAGCGAAGGCGGAATCTGGATGGCGGGGACGGCCCCGGCCGCGGACGCCTCCGGGAACATTTATTTCATGGTTGGCAACGGCGATTTCGACACGACACTGAACGCCAGCGGCTTCCCGGCGCAGGGGGATTGCGGTCAATGCTACGTGAGGCTCTCTTCGAGCGCGCCCATCACGCTGCTCGATTACTTCACGCCGTCGAACACCGTTTCGGAATCAAACTCCGACACGGATTTCGGCTCGGGCGGACCGCTCCTTTTGCCAGATCTTGTCGATGCAAACGGGAACACGCGCCATCTCGCCGTGGGTTCCGGCAAAGACGCGATCATCTACGTGGTAGACCGTGACAACATGGGGAAGTTCAACAGCACTGCGGACAACATCTATCAGCAGATCAACGGTCAGATCGGCGGAGTGTGGTCCAAGCCGAGCTACTTTAATAATACGGTCTACTATGGGGCCGTCGGCGACCACCTGAAAGCGTTTCCCATCACCGCCGCGAAACTGGCGACAACGCCGGCGACCCAGAGTTCGGCGAGCTTTGCATATCCAGGCACGACGCCAAGCATTTCCGCCAACGGCACCTCGAACGCGATCGTATGGGCCGTCGAGAATGGCTCTACCGGCGTGTTACACGCGTACAACGCCACCAACTTGACGAGCGAGCTTTACAACTCGAATCAGGCCGCCAGCAATCGCGATCAATTCAGCGACAACAAATACGTCACGCCGATGGTGGCCAACGGCAAGGTATACGTTGGCACCCCGAACAGCGTCGTGGTTTTCGGGTTGTTGCCTTAGTTTCGGCGAGATGAGGACCCGGGCAGAGACAGGCAGGAATGCCTGTCCCACCCTGCGCCTATAGGCCTGCTAAGACCCGCTACTTCTTGCTGGGCTTCAAATCACCAAGCAGATGATGAACCAGCCCGTTGATATCGTCCTGCGTAAGAGAGAAGGCGTTACGCTTCACCGGTTTTTGGCCGACGGCGCGATAGACCAGATGCTTGTTCGCTTGCTGCACAAAGTCAAAGACGATCATTCCTTCGCGGAAGTGAATGTTTTCGTAACCTACGTAGGCAGGGCCATAACCCCAGGATTCCCAGCAGCGAAACGGGCCACAAACCAAGCCCGGGAAGGCGCCCGGATAGGCCACTGGTACGGCGGCGTTTTGGCGATTCACGGCGAATTTATAGTCCACCAAAAAATCCGCGGCCGCAGGGTCACTCACTTGTTTAAAACCCTTTGCTGTAAGGGTTTGTGCAATCGCGTCTTTCACACGCTGGCGGACCACTTCATCGTTCGGATCGGGAACGCGCGCCGCCGGCTGATTTCGGGGAGTGCGTGTAAGGTCATCGCGCGAAGTCACGGGGCGATTGTCGGCGGCGCGATTCTCGCGCGCGGCGGCCGCCTCTTCCACGGCGGGGCGCCAGGCCCACGTGGCGCCGTTCGCGATACGCACGTCGCGATCGCGAGTCACCTGAACATATTCATCGCAGCCGGCGATGAAAACCAAAGAGAGTATGGCAGCAGCGGTCAAAAGCCGCTTGGGTGTGAGAACTGAACGCAAATTCCGCATCTGGCGAGCCTCCAAAGGCATATTTATCCTCTGCCTTGTTTAACCCTGCACTGATTGGATAGTTGCGGTGCGAGAAAGGGTTGCGTGCAATCGAACTTCCTTGGCCAAAACGGCAACTCCTCAGCCCCGTGGAATTTCCCAGTCCTTTGGAGGAAACGTAACCGGCCAAAATTTCGGCGCCGGCTGGTCAAACTCAAAAGCTATCGCGAAGTAGTCCGGGCTGGGTTGATCGATGCGCACCACACGGCAGCCCTGCTTCATTCCTGTCTGTGGATTCACCAGCAGGATGGGTTGGCCCTGCATAAGCTCCAGTTTTAGCTTCAAGAGCCCGCCATGCGCGTTGACCACCAGCGTGTGCGTCTCTTCCTGAACTTGAACGCGCTCGGCCGTGTGCGTGATTACCTTGACGGGGATCTGAAGCATTACGCGTTCGCTGCGGCGGCGATTGGCTGCATCGGAAGGGGACACAAGAATCTCCGTATAGCGGCTGTGTTCACTGAAAGTCTTGGGGAGACATTCAGGCCATGCCTACCTAGTGGCTCCCGAGGACACCTGTGCTACGGCGGCGTGGCCGGGCCGGCACACGGGAGACCGGCGGTGCCACCGCTTGTCTCCTGCTTATTAGTCTAACTTAGGCGGGCGCGCGTAGTCCGGGCAGTGAGGAGCTCTGGCGTCCATTGGTTAACGGCTTCGCGGAGCGGGCAGTTCAGGGAAGTAGCGGGGGCAGGGTAGTCTCCCGAATTTAAGGAAGCAGCATGGTTTGCAGGCGGGATTTCACGGTCGGCCATTCCGAATCGAGGATGCTGAAGTAAACTGTGTGCCGGATCCGTCCGCTGGCCGTGATCATGTGATTGCGGAAGGTACCCTCTTCGCGCGCGCCAATACGGAGAATCGCCGCGCGAGACTTTTCGTTCAGCGAATCCGTTTTTAGTTCCACACGAATGCAGCCGAGCGTTTCAAACGCATGCAGCAGCAGAAGATATCTGGCCTCCGTGTTTACCCCCGTGCGCTGCCATGCGGGAGCGACCCAAGTCCAGCCGATCTCCACACGATGATGCGCGCTGTCGATGTTGCCGTAGCGTGTGCAGCCGATGGCTCGCCCATCCGATTTTTCTATCAGCGCAAACGGCAAAGAGACGCCCCGCGCTTGCTCATCAAGGGCGGTAGCGATATAGGCGGACATTTCCTCTCTCGTCCGCACCGGCGTGGGAATCCAGCGCCACAACTGTTCATCCAGGCCAACGGTGGAGAGACCGGCTTGATGCGCTTGCGAGAGCGGCTCCAGGCGCACGTGGCGCCCTTCGAGAGTCACGGGGACTACGTTCATTTCGGCGCTCATGTTTGTCATGATGCAGGCTGCATGGTACAGCCGGCGTGGTGGCTTCTGGGAGCACCAATTTGGCAAAAATCTCCGCGCGAGAGGCTCTGAGCCATCCGGCCAGCCCTTGATACGGAGCATCAGAAACACGCGGCAACCCAAAACGTGCTCGCGGGCGTCCTATCTTTCGACATACACGGGAACTTTCTACGCGGAATCAATGAACTAGTACGTAGGGGCGGCCCTCCTCTAACGGCTGAACTTGGATAATCATGAAGAACTTTTCTTTTCCTTGCGCGAGACGCAGCGCAACCCATCGTGCCATGCATCCCGCGAAGAGGGGCCAGGGCCTCATGCGCTGCGGCGTGGGGCTTGCCGCGCTTTTCTTTCTGGTCGTTGCCGCGCGGGACTTTCGCGCCCAGCAATCGCCGCCTCCGGCTCAACCGCAGGCCCAGCCAGCGCCACCGGCGCCCCAGCAACAGGGCCAATCCCAGCCGGCATTGAAGCGGCCCGAAGACGCGCAAGCAAAAATCGCGGTTGACGTCAAAACCGTCAGCGTGCTGGCCACCGTCCGCGATAAACATGGCAAGATCGTCTCGGACCTCACCAAGGACGATTTTCAGCTCGATGAAGACGGCCGTCCGCAAACCATCAATTATTTTGTGCACGAAAGCGATTTGCCCCTGCGTCTCGGCCTGCTCGTCGATACCAGCCTCAGCCAGCGTCGCGTCCTCGATCAGGAGCGCACGGCCAGCTACAGCTTCCTCGATAAGCTTTTGCGCCAGGACAAAGATTCGGCGTTTGTGATTCACTTCGACCACGAGGTTGAGCTTCTGCAGGATTTCACTCCGTCACGGCCGCAGTTGCAGGCGGCGCTGCAAAAACTTTCGATCCCCCAATATGATGGTGGAGGGGGCGGAAGCAACGGCGGGGGAGGCAGTGGCAATGGCGGCGGAGGTGGGGGAGGCCGCAGCCGTGGCGGGCACGGCGGTGGAACGCTTCTTTATGACGCGATTTTCCTGGCCTCTGACGAACTGATGAGCAAGCAGCAGGGCCGCAAGGCGCTGATCCTTCTTTCTGACGGTGTGGACCACGGCAGCAAGGAAACCATGGCCGAGGCCATTGCCACCGCCCAGCGCGCCGACACCATCATCTACTCCGTCTTGTTTGCCGATGAAGACGAAAACTACAGCCGCCCCGGGGGATTTGGAATGGGTGGGCGCGGCGGCGGGATGGGCGGCGGCCGCGGCGGTGGACGGTACCCTCAGGAGCAGCGCCCCGACGGCAAGAAAATCCTGGAACAAATCTCCAGGGAAACCGGCGGCCAGCTCTTCCGGGCTTCCAAGAAAGAGACCCTCGACAAGATCTACGCCGAAATCGACGAAGACCTCCGCAACCAGTACAGCCTCGCCTACACCCCCGACAAGGGCAACACCGTCGGCTACCACAAAATCCATCTCGCCGTCGGCAAGCAAAAAGACCTAGTCATCCAAGCCCGCGACGGCTACTACTTCGGCCAGTAGGACTCGACAGGGACTTCGAAGCGGATTGTACTCAGTCTAGGTGGAATGTCAGTTCGACAGGCACGACGCCCGGAACCGGCAGTCCGCTCTTTCTCGCTGGACTAGCCGCTGCCATCGTTTTCTCACCCGAAGGTCATACCGAGTATTTCAAGGCTAGCGCAGCCGTCAGGGTCTCGGCCGAAGGCACGTGCGCGGTAAGCGCAGTAATCAGCAAACTATCGCAGTTCGAGGAAACCCGGTGCGGGCCAGGCGTGCCGTAGGGTATGATAGAGTCTTCGGAAAATACTCACTTAGGATGACGATGCAGACTGCGACAAATGGGAAGGTTTTGCTGAGGGTACGCCCGCGGGGTTTCTGCGCGGGGGTGGTGCGTGCCGTGGATATCGTCGAGCTGGCGCTGGAAGCATACGGCGCGCCGGTCTACGTGCACCACGAAATCGTCCACAACACCTATGTGGTGGAGCAGTTGCGCCGCCGCGGAGCGATTTTTGTGGAGTCCATCGAAGACGTGCCGCACGGCGCGGTGCTGGTGTTCAGCGCGCACGGCGTGCCGCCAACCGTCCGCCAGGAAGCCAAGGATCGCGCGCTAAAAGTGATCGATGCGACCTGCCCGCTGGTCACCAAGGTGCATCTCGAGGCCCTGAAATTCGCGCGCGAAAAGCGCACCATCATTTTGATCGGCCACAAAGACCACCAGGAGATCGTGGGCACCTCCGGCGAAGCTCCTGACCGTACCATCGTGGTCGATTCGGTGGCCGCGGTGGACGCTCTCGAAGTCGCTGAGCCAGACAAGCTCTCTTTTCTCACGCAAACAACGCTGAGCCTCTACGACACGCAAGAAATCGTGGCGCGCCTGCGGCAAAAGTATCCCGCGATCAAAGGCCCCGCCAGCGACGACATCTGCTACGCCACGCAGAACCGCCAGGAAGCCGTCGAGCAAGTGGCCAAGGACGTGGATTTCCTCCTCGTGGTAGGTTCGCCAAACAGCTCGAATTCGAACCGCCTTGTCGAGGTGGCCAAGCGCAGCGGCGTGAAAGCCCAGCTCATCGATTCCGCCAAGGACATTGACGTGAAGTGGCTCGAAGGCGTAAAACGCGTGGGCCTGACGGCAGGCGCGTCCGCCCCTGAAGTGCTTGTCGAGCAAGTCAGCGAGCGCCTCGCGGAATTTGGATTTACGGATCAACGCGACCTCGATTTGATCCGCGAGGACGTGCGTTTCACGCTGCCTCCGGAGCTGGCGACGATTGCGCCGGCCCCTCGTCGCTAAGAAGCGGCGTCAAGAATTTGTCGCGTGATTCGCTGACGGTCCAGCGCCGTCGGAATGCAGGAAGCAGGGTCGGGCTTTTTGCCCGCGCAGTTTGCAGTCGGTCAGGGCGGTAGGCGAGGACACACAAAACAAGGAGCTTAACCTTGGCGGTCAAAATCGTCCGTCAGCCGAAGAAGATTGCCTTGATAGGCGCGCCGTCGAGCGCAGCCGCGTTTCTAGCAGGCAGCGAAAAAGCGCCCGCAGCGTTGCGAGCGGCGGGACTAGTCGAACGGCTGGAAGGCGCCGGCTACGAAGTGGTCGATCACGGCGACTGCGCGCCCAGGCTTTTCGCCGACGATGACGAGCACAAACGCGCGCGCAATTTACCCGCAATTGTTGCAGGACTGAATGACCTGAAAGTTCGCGCCGAACTCGCCGTGAAGAGCGGGGCACTGGTGCTCGTGCTTGGCGGCGACTGCGCGCAAGTCATTGGACTTCTTACCGGCGCGCGGCGCTACTACAAGCACGTCAACTTGCTGTGGTTCGATCGCGACGCTGATTTGAATACGCCGGCTTCCACGCCTTCCGGCCGCATCGACGGAATGGTCGTGGCTCACGTGATCGGCAAGGGCGCGCCGGAGTTGGTGCGCTTTTTTGGCGAGGCCGCGCTAGTGCGCGAGCCGGATGTCACTCTTTTTGGCCTCGAACGACTCGATCCGCCCGAACAGGAATTTCTCAGCAAATCCCCGATGCGCCACATCGATGCGGCGGACATTCAAGCCAAAGGCGGAAGCGCTGCGGCCCGCAACGGCCTCGCCTATGTGCACGCCGACGCTCACGAATTCGTGCTGCACCTCGATACGGACGTCATCGCGGTCGGCGAATTTCCCGCCGTCAACGTCCCCGGCAGCGCCGGTCTTCCCATCGCGGACGTGCGCGCGGCCCTGGCCGAATTCTCGAAACACAGAAATCTTCTCGGGCTGACCGTGGCGCAGTACAACCCAGACAAAGATCCCGATGGCAGCGGCGCGAAAAGGCTCGTCGATCTATTGGTCGAAGCCCTCTCCGCGCGCCTTGAAGCCCCCGCGGCGCCCGCCCCTCTTCCCTCCGAACCGACTGCAGACGCGCCAGCAGAATCCTCTTCGGAGACCTCCGCTTAGGAATTCTCATCCCGGCTAGGTTCGAACAGTTTCGCCAGCACTCGTGCATGGACGGTTGCCCGCGTTCCTTCCTTTCGTCTGAAACGATTACACCCTTCTGAGCACTATCCCTCATGGGTTTCAAGCTTTGCTCTTTCCTACTGGGCGCAAGCGATGCGCCGGGTAAGCTGGCGTGTGGGAGTTCCTCGCGCTCCTTGACTGGTGAGTCATGAAGAAAGGCAGTTTACTTCTCGCGGCCTTCCTGCTCATCAGCGGAACGCTGCGCATGGCAGGGCCAGGCGCGGCCGCTCCCATGCAACGGGAAAAGGAAACCCAGCAGAAAGCAAAGAACGAGGAGGCCCAGAAGAACCCTCCCAAGATTCCTTATCTCGAGAAATTTGCAGCGGAAATCGAGCAATTCTATGGACTCGAAGAGGGTAGCTCCGGAAAGAATACGGATCTGCCATCGCATTTCAAGGCGCTGCACGCTCTTTCCGGGCTGGCCGGACAAGGACCCGTTCAGTTCGTCATCGCCATTCTCCCCGATCCGGTGCACACACGGCTGGGACTCTCTTTCGATCGCGGTGCAGAAGCCATTCAGCAGGCCGCGCAGATGAAGAGATACGTTTTTGACCGCGCGATCATGCCCTGGGATCGCACACCCCGCAGCGAAGCGACGGATCTGAAAACCAGGCAAGAAGACCGTGAAGAGCAGGAGCAGAGAGAGTCGTACCCGGGGCTAATGATTTTCCGGGCGAACGAAGCCCCGGGGAAGGCGTCCTCGCAGGCGGACGATTCAAAAAATGCGTTGACTGCGAATCCTCACGCAACCAAGAACGACGCGACCGCGGAAGGCCCGCTTTTCCTATTGGTCGTCGGAGAGACTCCCACGGCAGGTGTGAATAAGGCTCAATTCCGCCATGCCGTGCAGATTATTGAAAATCTTCGCGGAATCCCTCGGCCCGCCGAAGCCGCCAAGCAGCCTCTGCTGATTCTTGGCCCGACTTTCTCTGGCTCCCTGGATTCGCTAGGCCAGGAACTGGAGCGGTTGGACAAACAAGGAATCTCCAGCAAGAAATTTATATATAGCGGTTCGGTCACCGCAACGGGCAGCATGCGTTTGTTCGAGCAGAAACTCAGCCCGGGCTCGTATTTCGCCTCCTTCCAGGAAAACGACGATTACGCCCGAGACGAATTCCTCCAGTTTGCCTGGGAGCGCGGCTACCGTCCCTATGAAGTGGCCATCCTTTCCGAAGACGGTACCGTTTTCGGCGCGGCGAGCCGGAGCCAGGACCAGACGGAAACAAAGCCGGATGCAAAAAACGGCGCAGACGCGCAAGAAAGTCTGGCGGGAGCCCAGAAACCGAGCGAACCTCCTCCGCTCGATCAGGAGGTCGTCAAGCTACACTTCCCAAGAGAGATTTCTTATTTCCGTTCCGCATATCAGAAGGAAATCGGCAGGCAGGCGTCGGCTGCTTCCAATCCCGAGGCCGTTTCGACGCTTCCGACGAATGCGGAAGAATACGGAAACGATGACGGCACCGTTGCGCCCTATGCGGTTCAGCAGACTTCTCTTTCCCAGGAAGCCGTCATGCTCGGTGTCGTCAGCGAATTGCAGAAGCATCACATCAAATTCACGCTCCTTCTGGCCTCCGATCCCCTCGATGAAATCTTTCTGGCAAGTTATCTTCGCAAAGCCTACGCGCAAGGCCGCGTCGTCATTACCGTTCCCGACCTGCTTTTCCCAAGAGAAGGTGATCCTGCACTGCGTGGTGTGCTCGGCCTCAGCGCCTATGCCCTGATTCCTGGTTTGGGAGACAGGCTTTGCCGGCAGGGGAAATGGATTCCGTGGCATGAAGACCGGCTCTTCGTCAGCAGCTTGAGCGCGGGAACGTTCAACGCCATGGTTGGTCTGCTTTCCGTAGAAGAAGAGATGGGAAATGGCTGGAACCCGGGCTCCGAACTTCGCAGCCAGTTTTCTCCTGGTAATCCGGGGCCGGGGAAGACAGAGTCAGAATTCAGCAGCGGCAGTGTTCCGTACGCGCCGTATGCGGAGTACGGCTCTCCAAATCTCAAAACCTCGTCGGCGACAGATACAGGGCACTGCGAGGAACGCCCCCTGCTCTGGCTGACGATTCTCGGGCGCGACGGCTTTTGGCCCGTCGCCGGCATCGATAGCGTGGGCCTCGAGTCGCAGGATCGACAGATTCCCATCGCCTCCCTCAAACTCGACGGAGGATCCTCAAGTACGCTCCGGACCGCGGCCGATAATGCCGACCCCGAAAATAGGGTTCAGTCCTATGGTCTACTTTCGCTCAAGGACAAATGGGAGAGAAAACTGGGCACGCCGCCTGCGTGGAACATTGCCTACTGTCTGTGCCTCATCCTCTTGATGGTCCACGCCATTTTCAGCTGGACGGGCTCGATTCTGGCCGACTCCGAAGAGCGCGCCCAATTCACCAGAACCACGGATTGCCGTGGCGCAATCATTCTGGCGCTGGGCGCGTTCGCGCTGGCCTCTGCTTTTGTCCTGGTCATGTGCACCAGGAGCCCGCGCGCGGATTGGGTTGGATTTCCGGGGCTCACCCTCGTTCTCTGGCTAGCGTATCCAGTTTTTGTTGGCATCACCATCTGGGATCTGGACAAATTGCGCGGCCAGCGCGCAGTAGCCCGCGTGTTCCTTGGTCTGGTTTGTGCCATGACTTTCTTCCAGCTCCTGCTCGCTTGGATCCCTTCGGGATGCTTCCGCGTGTATTGGTCCACGCGCATGCTCCACATCACGTCCGGTGTATCCCCGGTGCTTCCGGTGCTGCTGTTGATGGCGGCGGGCTATTGGTGGACTTGGATGAGCCTGCGCGGAGTGTGTCTCGTCGATTTACGGCGGCCCAGGCTGCCGCAAAGAAAGGATCTGCCTGCCGAGGCGTATCGCATCAGCGATGCGGAAGGGGAAGACCTCAGAAAAACCGCGCATCCACTTTATTTCATCTGGCAAATCGTGATCCCTGTCGTTGGCTTGGGCGTTATCGCGCTGCTTGCGCTCGGCCGTGACCTGCCGGTGCAGTCGGTCGAAGGGATAGCATTCGACCGCGGATATACGCTGATTTTGTGCCTGGCCGTTGCCGCGTTTCTTGGGTGCCTGATGAAGCTCGTGCAGACATGGCAGAAGTGCCACCAGGTACTCGCCGGACTTGACCGCTTTCCGCTGCGTTCGGCTTTTAGCCGCATGAAGAATCTCTCCTGGCACTCGTTTTGGAATCCGGGAGGGAGTACGCTGCGCGAAACGTACAAGGTGATGAACCGAGCCTTGGAAAATATGACGCGGCTGCTTGGCCTCGTCGAAAACTGGAATACCCCGATGAAGGAGAGCGCCCGCTACCGGGCCCGCGATCAGATCCGACAGACACTCGATGTGAAAAAGGACGTGTTCAAGACTTATTCAAGAATCCTCGCGAAAGAGAAAAAGAAAATAAATCGGCGGCACAGTTGGCGCGAAAGGCTTGTGATTTGGTTTCAGAAGGATCTTCGTAAGCGCAAGCAGTTGGAGAAACTCATGCGGGATGTCGAATTGCTCCAGAAGGAAATGGCAAAGACAGGCGCCATTCTGGTCAACGGCATGCTGAAGCCGCTTTGGGAGGAGGATGAATCGCCGGTGGTTTCCTCGGACGAGCAAATCGTCAAGCCGCCTCTGCCTTCCTATCGCGCTATGGCGGAAGAGTATGTCGCGCTAGTCTACGTAAATTTCCTCGTAAGCGTTTTGCTGCGTATCCGTACGCTGGTCATCTCCGCCGGCGGCATGTATGTCTTCATAGTGCTTTCGATGAACACATATCCCTTCGAGCCGCATCCTGCTTTGCAGACGCTCTCGGTCGTTTTGCTGCTGATCCTGGGGGCAGGGGTTGGCTATGTCTACGCGGAAATGCACCGCGAGGCCATCCTTAGCCGCCTTACGTCCACAGCTCCAGGAGAGCTGGGGCTGGACTTCTGGGTCAAGTTTGCTTCCGCCGCGGCGATTCCTGTGTTTAGCTTGCTTGCCTCGCAATTTCCAAGCATCAATCAGTTTCTCTTTTCCTGGCTGGAACCTGCGCTTCAGGCCATGAAATAAATCGCATTGCCGCGAGTCACGTGTTAAGCAATCTCACTTCAAGAACGCGCACCTTCCCAATTTCGTTCCCGAGAGTTCAGAGAACAGGCGCGGCGTCTCCCTTCGCTTATTGGGGAGCGGCTGTTTGGGCCGGCGATGCGGCGGCGGCTTCGGCTCGTTTGCGGTGATAGCGCGAGACGCCTAGCCAGGTCAGGTTGAGCCCGCAATTAAAAATGTAGTGTTCCGCTTCAGCAGAAGAGAGACGTTGCCGGATTTCCGCGCCCGCATCCGCGACGAATTTCTCAAGTGCGGCTTGCGGATCCGGTGTGGAGCGCAGTATTTCGCGGGCCAGCGCGGCCCAGCGCTGCAAATTTTTCCGGTATTCCGCGATGTGCGCCGCCGGATCATTCGAGTAGCCAAAGTGTGTGAGAAAAAGCCGCGAGGGAGCGCGCGCGGCGATGGCGTCCAGGGATGCGCTCCAAATTTCCAAATCAATATCCGGCGGCGGCGCCAGCGGAACCACAAGCGGGTCGCCTTCGATGTGGAAGCCGGTCGTGTCGCCAACAAACGCAGTCCCATCCGAAGAATCAAAATAGGAAACGTGATGCGAAGCGTGCCCCGGCGTATAAACCACTTCCAAGTTGCGGCTTCCGAGAGAGAGCGTTTCTCCGCCCTTCAGCATCCGCAAATTGCCAAAGGGCACGGGCAGGGTTTCGCCAAACAAGTGTCCCAGTTCGCCAGGCCAAAGCCGCTCTGCGCTTGCCAGCAGCTTCTGCGGATCAGCCATGTGCAGCATTCCCGCCTTGTGAACGTATACCTCAAGGTTCGGATTTTCTTTAATGAGCGCGCCCGTCGCCCCTGCATGGTCGAGGTGAATATGCGTCAGCAAAATCGCGTTCAGACCGGCCACGCCAATCCCCCGCGAATCCAAATGTTGCCGCAGCGCGGGAAGCGTCGAAGCTGGCCCCGGATCGATCATCGCGCGATGCCCATCTGATTCGAGCAAGATCGCAGCGATCGACCGCGACTGCCCCATCCAGTTCGTATCGATCAGCGTGGTGCTCAGCATCCAGCCAGTAGTGTAACGCGAGAACGAGCCGGAGTTGCTATGGCTGCCGCTGTTGAAGACGATGCGGTCCGGATCTCGTCAAAGAACGGTGGTAAGGTGGCGACGCGAGATGGGTTTCTTCTCCTCGGTTGTGTGGTGATGCCGGAGCATGTGCCTCTGGTTAGGAGCGAAACGCCTTCGACGGTAGTCGAGAAGTCGAAGCTGCGCCTGGCGCGGAAACTGCCTAAGGGAAGGCCCAGGCTCAAAAGAGCGAACCCGGGGCACCCTCCGTGTTGTTCTGACTTGTGAGTGACTGGGGGGATTCCGGTTTGCCAATGGACATTCGGGTGGCCCGGGCCATGCGGTCCCCCGCCGGCTGGATTCTGACTTACTGGATTGTGACCGAGATGGGGATCTGATTCGTCAGTCCGCCCGTTGTGCCATTGAGGAATAGGCTGGTGTTGCCGGTGATGACCTGGTTTAGCGCCCCATTGGTTTTCGACGGCAGGTTCTTCGCATCGCCGGAATAAGACGCGGATATCACATGAGTTCCAACGGATTGTCCAATCATCGAGAAGATCGCGGTTCCCTCGGCCCCCAGGTTGACAGCCCCGAGCGAGACGCCCTGGTCAAGGAAAGTGACCGTACCGGTTGCGGACTGCGATGAAGTCACCTGCGCGGTGATTGTTGCCGGCGAAGTGTTCGGTGTCTTTGTGCTAGTCGTTGTTAATGTTACCGACGTGGCAGTAGGCGTCGGGAGGGGAATTCCACCGCCGCCTCCGCCACCCGAGCTTCCGCCGCCGCAACCGAGGGCCATCCATATCACTAGTAGGGATGCCGGCCCAAGCGCGATTCGGCGCGTGCGGGACAGGCGCGAGCTCATCAGGAAAACAAGAATGGCCAGAATCGCCGTAACAGGAAGGTTCCACGGCAGACCACGGCGGCCGAACGATGTAGGAACTTCGAGCGGCGCGGCACTCACCGTCGTGCTGGTCGAGGGCGGCAGCGTCGTTAGCGTGAGGACGGTGGTGGCCGCATTGCTGTTGCTGAGCGTCACGGTCGGAGGCGAAAAGCTGCACGTCGCACCCGCAGGAACGGTGCCGCTCGCGCACGATAGAGTCACCGGACTCGTAGCAGCACTCGTCGGCGTCACAGTAATCGTTGATGTTCCCTGTTGACCCGCTGTCACGGGGATAATCGAAGGCGCCGCTGCCAAGTTGAAATTCGGGATGTTCACACTCACGAAGATGAGGGCCCCGGACGAGGAATAGTTAGAGTCCCCTGCGAAGGACGCGAGATAGGATCCCGAAAATTGAGGCATTGTCGTGAGCGTCGCTTGTAAGGCCATGTTTCCGGACGCATCGGTCATCGGCGTGTATAGGACAGTGCCCGAAAGCTGAGTAGGACCCAAGCTAAAGGACACGGCGTCCGTAAGAGCCGGCCCCTGCGACTGAAACGTATCCACAATGGCGGTGAACGTAATGCTCGAGCCGAATTGCACCGTGGTTGGAGGATTGACGGTTACGGATGTTGTTGTGCCATCGAATACGTGCGTGGTCATCGGAGCGGATGTCGAAGGCGCGTAGTTTGCGTCCCCGTTGTACTTGAGCGTGTACGTGTGGATACCAGGTGTCGCCTGTTGGATGGTGATCGAGGGCTGCAGGAACGCGCCGGAATTTGCCGAACCGGGCTGCCCGCCGCAAGACACCGGGCCGGTCCCTGTGACCGGCGTGGTCCCATCGAGAACAGTAAAGTTGCAGCCCGGGGTGACGCCGGAACTCTGCGTTATTACCGTGCCGCCCACGCCGAACGGCGTGGAAATTTGGGATGGCAGAGGCGGATTGCTCGGACCTACCGTTGTTGGCGCAGGCGTAACGGCGAGGCTGTACGTTCCTTTGCTTGTTAGGAAGCTTGCATCGCCATTGTAGGTGGCGGTGAGCTGGTGCGATCCGCCAGGAAGCTGGATTGTCAGATCTTCCGTAAAACCGGCGCTATTCAGGACAAAAGTGCCCCCGTCGAGGGGAGTTGCGGTTCCGCCGTTCACCGCATCTGCCAGCGTAACCGTTCCAGTAGGACAGGAGGGTGGATTGCAAACTGGTTGCGGAGGAAAGGAGGACGACGCCGACGCATTGCCCACGTCGATGCGTCCGATATAAGACGAGCCGTAAACGAGGGTCGTCGGAGCGTTTCCCGCCTCTGATCCGGAGCTTGCATTGAAGACGGGAAGGCTAATCAGCGTCTTGCTCGGCTCTGCGGATACATTTACGGAAATACCCGGTGAGTTGCTGGCGCCAAAAGTACCGTCACCCTGATATTGGGCGGTCAGCGAATATGTTCCGCCAGGCAGAACGACGCCAGTACCAGTTGCGGTTCCGTTGGATAGATTGAGAACGTCGAAGCCAAGCGAGGGACCGGGTAAACCTGGGTTCGGATTCGGTGTGGCGAGCAAAGCAACCTGCCCTGAAGGAGTGCCGGTGGCGCCTTGTCCAGCGGCGACCGTGCTCGTCAGGGTGACCGGAGTGCCGTGAGTTATTCCAGTGATGGATGACGCGCCTTGTCCATTGACGGTGGCGTTCAGCGTGGTCGTGGACGGCAACGCAGTGACCGTTGACCAATTCCTGACCAGGTTGGCGATGTTGACCGAACCCAGTCCCGTGGCCAGATCGTAGCCAGTCGCCGTCGAATAGGCGGGCGTAGAGGCATTGGTGGAGGTTACCAGAATGCCGTCCGTACCGGAGACGCTGCTGCTGCAATTCGTTGAGCCTCCCGCGCAGGGCACTGAGTTTGTGCCGGTCGAGCCGTTAGCGAGGCCGCTGTTGCCCTTGGTGATGTCATAAAACGTGCACGATGTGGAAGGTGTCGCTGACGAATTGCAGTTGACAGCGGGGCTGGCGTTCACTTGTTTCTTGAACAGCTGGTACAAAACGTAATTCGCATTGCCTTGCCGGGGCGCTGGATTGCCCGCCGTCGCCAGACTCTGATTCACGAGAGCCATGATCCCCGCAAACGCCGGCGAGGATGCGGAGGTTCCCCCCACGCCTTGAAAGATGTTAATCGTGCAGGGCAACATGGCCGTCACATCCCTCTGGCACACAATGTAAAAGCTGTTGTCGAACCCATTGCTGGCAAAGAGCGATACGTCCGGCACATCGCGGTGGTTATCGGCTGGCACACCCGTGCCTGATTGCCACGAAGGCTTTGCGTAGAGGATGCTCGCGCCGCCACTTCCCGCGACGATATTCAATGAACCTTGCGGAGCGGAGGCGCCGCATCCTGTAAGCCCCAGCTGCGCGCAGGAATCATTCCATGGAATTTCCGGGATGTAACCCAACGCCGATCCCTGCGTGGTTGGGTCGTTGCTCAAGTTCCAAAACTGAGTCCACCGGTTGACGTCGTCAAAGTCCGTGCCACCGACGGCGACGTTGAACGGAGTGGACGCAAATCCGCTGACCGCCAGGCCCTGGGTCGCCATTTGCACGGTGTCGAAATTGTCGCAGCCCGCCGAGCCTCCGTCGCCGGCGGAGACCATGGCGGTGATCCCCTGGGCGGCGGCCTGCTCCCATAGCGAGTTGTAAAACTGGTTCAGCGTTCCTATGTGCTGTTCGCAGCCGCCGAAACTCTCGCTCATGATTCCGGCGAGATTGTTCTCCACGATGTAGAGAGCTGAAAGATGAATCCCTGCCGTGGTTTCGGTGGGCGCGGAGGTGACAAACTCAATGGTCGCGCCCGGCGCGACCGCTCCAGCCCACTGCACATCCAGATCGGATTCGCCTTCGCTCGGGTTAAATCCGGGATCGGTGCCATTCAAGATGATGTTCGAAGCAGAGAAATTCTGTGTCAGATTGAAGGCGGTCCGGAAATCACTTACGTCGAGGAGATTGATGTCCGATTCGCCTACGATGGCAATGGTCTGTCCTGTTCCGTCAATCCTGGGAGTACCGTTGATCAGCGGCGCACTGTTGTAGATCGTCGCAAAGTCCGCCGGTCCAAGGGCAAAGCAATCGGACGTTCCGCAGAAGCCGGTCGTGGTGAGCGGCCTTGTTTTTCCGGTGCTCTTGGAGCGGGAAAATCCTCCGAGAGGAAGGAGGTGCGATTTCACGAGGAAACTGTTTAGAGATACGGGGCCGGCGACGACTGGCGCCAACGCGGCGGGAATTTGCGGATCGCTCACGTTCGCCATGTGCGCTTCACCATTCACCAGGTACCTGTGTATCTCCGTATGAAACGCGCTTCGCACTTCTGCGGCACTTCCCGAGAATTCGATCACCGTCCGGCCCGCCGTCACGCCGGCGACTTGAAGGCCGTGGGACTGCAGCCAGCTGGTCACGGTCTGTATGTCCGCATCCGCCGGACCGAACTGTTGACCAAACTGCGCGGGCGTCAGCCAGGCATGATAATTTGCCGAGGATTTATTCTGCTGATCATCAAGCAGCTTTTGCAGCGCCGCTTCCTGATCCGCGCTTCGCTGCAAAAGCAGCAGCATGCGGTGCAAAGGCTGGCCATCGCTCACCGCTCCTTGATCGAACTCCGCGCGCGCCAGCGGGTGCACGTTGCCCTTCAGCGCCACAAGATTGTTTTCATCCACCGCCCGCGTGATCCGCGCAGGCACGCCGGAGGTTTGCGCGGCCACTCGCTGGTACGGCAAAAACAAAATAACCGGCAAGAGCAAAAGGCTAGAAAGCAATCCTGTACTCTTGATTTTCATGGTCCGCCCCCGCAGCAAACGATACCCGAGCTTCTGTGGAGGCAGTTGCAGCTGCGGGACAGCGAGCCGGGCAACCGATGCAATGTCTCGAGACGGGAAGTTGCAAGTTCCGAATCTCCGTCAGAGGCAGGTCCACCACAAAAAGTGGCGGCAGCCTATCACATTGTGCGATAACCCACTAGGTACTTGTCGCACGCCGAACTTTGGGCCGGAACTCCACCGCTTGTCATCTTTTCGTGCCGGATCACGCTTCAGCGCGGCCTCGATAAGTTCTTTGCCCAGCGCCGTGGAGAGAGAGGAGGATTCCACGGAACTGCCCGATTTCAGGAAGGAAAGGCTTGCAGATTCGGGGAAACCTGGAATAGGCTTACAGCACCGCGTCCTGTGACCTCTTGTAATTTCTCCCGGTGCCTGGGAAAAGTGGGGGAAGGTTTCGGCGGTGTGGCAACTATGGACAGTTAGTTTGCCGCGATGAGTCCTGAAGAGTTTGTGGCTGCGCCACAGACAGCGCTGGGCGGGGACAAAAAGCGACTTGGGTTCCGAAACAGACGACTGAGGGAGACGGATCATGCGCAATTGGTGTGTGGCAGTAACGGTTAGCGCGATATTGGCTTTGCCGGTATGTGCCCAGCAGGCCCAGCAGAACGGCGATGGCGCAAGTGCTGCGGCGGCGGAAAAGAGCGCCGCGAAAACGAACGGGGTAGACATCGCCCCTGCTTCGCGAAATCTTTTCGCGCTTCCGGACGCACCGCGTCCCAAGCCTTTCCCGGCGGGCGCCACATCCGGCGACGACATTCCTCCAGGGAGAATTGTGCCCAAGTTCGAAGCTGCGGGGATGTTCGACTACGTGAATTTCAGTCCAGGCGGCGGCTTCAGCAATTTTAACAATTACGGCGCGGCCGGTTCGTTCACCTGGAACGTTTCGCGATGGATCGGTCTCACGGAAGAGCTGGGCGGTATCGGCTACACTCGCGATGTCAACGGCACCTCGTTGCACGGCGAGACCTCCACCTTTTTGCTCGGTCCGCGTTTGAACTTGCGCAAATTTGATTACTTCATTCCTTATGCCGAGTTCCTGCTAGGCGGAGCCCATGGCGGCCCGCAAATGACAGGCGACGGCAACCAGAGCGCTTTCGCTCTGGCCGCCGGCGGCGGAGTGGATATCGCGTTATCGAAGTACATCGTGTGGCGCTTCGCCGAGATCGACTACCTGATGACGAATTTCAGCGGGTCTGCTCTCGGAGGAAATAGCAGGCAGGATAACCTTCGCCTGGGGACGGGCATCGTTATTCGTTTTGGTTTGCCCCACGAGGCCCCTCCGGCACCCGTCAATCACCCGCCGGTAGCGGCGTGTTCCGCCAGTCCAACTTCTGTTTTTGCCGGTTCGGGAGACACCGTCGCGGTTCATGTAAACGCGAGCGATCCCGACAACGATCCGCTCACCTACAGTTACACGGCGACCGGCGGAACAGTGGACGGCTCCGGTCCCGACGCGCGCTGGAACGTGGGCGACGCAGCTCCTGGCAGCTACACCGTGACTGCTGCGGTGAATGACGGCAAGGGCGGCACGGCGTCTTGCGCGACCGATATTAAAGTTGACCCGCGGCCGAACCGTCCGCCGACAGCTTCCCTGTCGGTCGAGCGCAGCCCCATTCTGTCGGGCGAGCACACCGGAATCACCTGCACCGGCACGGACCCGGATGGCGATCCGTTGACCTACAGCTACTCCGCCTCAGGCGGCCAAATTACGGGCACGGGCTCGAATGCGACCTTCGATGCCAGGGGTCTGCAGCCCGGAACGTACACAGTGAAGTGCACGGTGAACGACGGACGCGGCGGCACTGCGGACGCATCCGGCAACGTCGAGGTCAAGGAACCTCCACAGGTTCATCAACTGGAAGTGAAGCTGGCTTTGCACAGCATCTACTTCCCAACGGCGCAGCCCACGGTCGCCAAGCCCAATGGCGGTCTGATGCCCAGCCAGGCGGTTACTCTCGACACGCTGGCAGCCGACTTCGAGCAGTATCTTACCTACAAACCGGACGCCCACTTGATTCTGGGCGGCCATGCAGACATCCGCGGAGGCAAGGAGTACAACCAGCTACTTTCCGAGCGCCGCGTGGAACGCGCCAAGAGCCATCTGATTGAGAAAGGCGTTCCCGCAGATCACATCGATACCAAGGCCTATGGCGTAGAACAGAACATGACCGACGCCGAGGTCAAGAAGCTTCTCGAAGACGATCCGGACCTGACTCCGGCGGAAAAGCAGCAGTTCATGAAGAACCTGCTGACCATTCGCTTGGCCAATAACCGGCGCGTGGATGTCACGCTCAGTACCACGGGCGAGCAATCGGTGCGGCGCTTCCCATTCAACGCCAAGGACTCCTTGACGCTGCTCAGCAGGGGAGGCGGCACAGGTGCAGCGGCGAAAGCTCCCGCGGCCAAGAAGCCGGCCCCCAAGCCGTAATAACGCGGCGCGCGAAACCATCTGCGGGTTTAAGGCGCGCTCGCTCAAGAAAACGTAACTCGCCGCCTTCGGCGGTGTGCAAAAGAGCACTAGCTGACGGGGTCTTCCGGAACTTTTTACAGGAGACCCCGTTCCATTTTCTAGGTCGAGCAGTAGCAGCCGCCCGCGATACCTTCCGGGAGATACAGGAACATAGGAAGATTTGCTGGTTGCCTTCGCGAGCGGCGGGCACTCCAAACGCAGCGGAACGGCATTTTCCGTTCCCGGAATAGAAGGCCTCTGTATACCGAATTGGTAAATATATGAAAAAAAAGTAACTTACGTATTGTCAGAGCTCCCCTTCCTGGAAAATCAGCGGCCACGAGATTCCCGAATCCGAACAGCACAAAAAATGGTAAAATAGCTAATAGGCTTAGTTATGAATGATCCACGCTTCTTTTCCGCATTTGGTACTGAGTGTGCTATTGAAACTGGCTCAAGAGTTTCCCGAGGTGAAAGTCAATGATTGAAGAAGCTGGAGCCGGAGTACAGCGCGCCGCCATTCCCATCAGCGTCCTCGTCGTGGAAGATGAAGAGAGCACGCGGAAACTCTGCGCGGACGTGGCGGAGTCTTGCGGGATGAAAACCGTCGTCGCGAGCACCGTCGAAGAAGCGCTGCGCCGCCTGGAAACCCACTCCGTCGATATCATTGTCACGGACCTGATCTTGCCTCCCTCGAGCGGCCTCGATCTTCTGAAACAGGTTCACGAAATGTACCCGCAGGTTGCCGTGCTGGTCCTCACGCAGTATGGGACCATCGACTCTGCCGTGGCTGCCACGCGCATGGGCGCGGTCGACTACGTCACCAAGCCTTTTCACATCGAAGATCTCCGCGCGCGCCTCGAGCGCGTGGCCCGCGACATGGACCTGGACCGCGAAAACCGCCTCCTGCGCGAGCAGTTGCGCTCCAAGCCGGGCTTCGGCGGCATGATCGGCGTCTCCGCGAAAATGCAGCGCGTCTACAAAATGATTGAGAAGGTCAGCCAGCATGAATATCCGGTTTTGATTTTGGGCGAGAGCGGCACCGGCAAAGAGCTGGTCGCCAAAAGCATTCATTACTCCGGAATCCGCAAGGAACGCCCCTTTGCCCCCGTCGATTGTTCTTCGCTGGTGCCCACGCTCATTGAATCGGAGCTCTTCGGATACGTGAAGGGCGCTTTCACCGGCGCCATGCAATCGAAGCAAGGACTTCTTGAAGCCGCCCAGGGCGGCACGCTCTTCCTCGACGAAATTGGCGACATGCCCGTGGACTTGCAAGCCAAGCTCTTGCGCGCCTTGCAGGAGCGCGAAGTAAAACCCGTCGGCTCAACGGAGCGCCGCCACATCAATATCCGCATCATCGCGGCCACCAATCGCGATCTGGAATCCGCCATCCGTACCGGGGCCTTCCGCCAGGATCTCTATTTCCGCCTGAACGTCGTGCAGATCAAGCTTCCGCCTTTGCGCGAGCGGAAGAGCGACATACAACTGATGGTCATCTCGTTCCTTGAAAAGTTCTCCGATCCGCACGGCCCTACGAGGACCATTTCCGACGACGCCATGCGCCGCCTGATCGCCTACGACTGGCCCGGCAACGTCCGCGAGCTGGAAAACGCCATCGAACGCGCCGTGGCCATGGGCTCCGGTCCCATTGTTCACGTGGGAGACCTGCCCTCGAACCTGCACTATCCCAGCAGTGAGCGCGTTCCCGACAATGACGAGTTGTTGCCCATGGAAGAGCTCGAGCGCCGCGCCATTCTCCGCACGCTGCGCGAAACGGGAGGCGACAAGCTGGCCGCCGCGCGCATGCTGGGCATAGGGAAAACTACGCTGTACCGCAAGCTCAAGCAGTATCAGGTGGAACAGGTCGAGCCCTAAAAGCGCCCAACCGTTCAAGGCAGAACCAGAGCAGAGCCAGGCCGCCAAAGCGGCGGGCCCCGGCGCTTAAGGCTTTCTTCCGCGGAACCTTTAAATAGAAGTACGGTAACTTTCTTGCACACTGCCCGACGCCTCCCGCGGATCCCTCTGCCGGCCCGTAACACTCCGCCGATCGGCCAACAAGTCTCGGGCCCCGAGCCTGGTCGCCGGTCCACTCTGGGAAGGACGAGCGCGCCAGTCTCGGCATGGGACTCTGGCCTCCGCCACGTCCCCTCTGCTTGCCAGGTAACTTACTGATTCCACAATCATTACACAATCCGCCGGTTGGGCCTACCAGTGCATACATCTCCCCTCAGTAGGAGCAAGCCCCTGGCGGAATCTCGCGGTTATCCGCCTGGCGTCGAGAGACTCGAGGCGCGCTACCGATGTGGGCCTGGCGTAAGAAAGAAAACGAAGACGGCTCGTGGCAAGGACCGGCACGGGCTGGACTTGCCGGTGCACCACGCAGAGAGATCATGCGCGAAGCAATTCATGTTCTCTCCCGCGATGGCAGCGCCGATCGCGTCGGCGTCTGGCTGGAACAGGAATCGCCCTCTGGCGCGAATGGACACGCAGCGGCTTGTCTTCGTGGCATGATCTGGGAAGCGCAGGGTGAAGACACGCCCGAAGAATGGGAGAAGCTGTCGCTCGAGCCTCCCCTGCCGCAGGAGCTGCTGGCCTCCGGCAAAAGCGTCGACCAGGAACTCGACACTTCCCAGCACCGGCCGATGATTGGTCCCCTGGTCGGCCTGCGCCACGCGCTATGGACTCCCATCGAGGGCAAAGGCCATCTCCACGGCGTGCTCCTCACTGGGTCGCGCCGAAAACTGCCGTCCATGCCTCGCGGTTTGGCGGAATCGGTGGCCGCCGAACTTGCCCTGGCGCTCGAATTGGAGCAGGAACAACGTCTTGCCCGGGAACGTCAGGCAGACGTGCGGCTCAGCAAACAAATTCTCTGTGCTCTCGGCGCCACATCTGCGGACACGATTCTGTCGCAGCTCGTCAGAAGCTGCACGGAAGATTCCGCGGCCGTTGCGGCGTCCGGGGCGGGCGCCACGTTTGCGGTGCTTGGACACTGGCCTTTGAAAGCTCCGGGCTCCGCAGATGCTCGAGCGATGGAGTTTGCCTGGGAAAGCGGAGATCCGGTTTGTACCGGCGCGATCGGCCGGGAACCCCTCGCCAGCCTGTGGCGCGCGGCTATCGAATCGCGGCAAGTCCAGGGAGCGGAGCCTCCCGCCTCCTGGTCGAAAAGTGGATTGTCGCGTCTGGTGGCCATCCCGCTCCTGTCCGCTGACGAAACGCTGGGCGTTCTCGTGGCTGGCGTCTCTCAGAAAACTTCCTCGCTGAGTACGCTCGAGCGGCTTGAACTTCGCGGCTCGCTGGCCGTCTGTGTCCTCGAACGCCGGAGGCAGCGCGCGGAACAGAATCGGCGCAGCGCGCGGCGCCACGCTCTTCTGGAATTCAGCCCGGAGCCGACCGTCCTTCTCGATGCCCGGGGCAACATCGCGAGCATGAACCGCAGCGCAAGGATTCTGCTCGAAGAAACCCCCGTCGAGCGAACGCCGGAATCCACGCGAGAGCAAAACCCGCAACCATCCCTGAAAGATCCCGTCTGGGCGCTCGGCGGACGTTTTGCATACCTGTTTTGCGCCAGGGAACAGCCGCGCATCGAAGAGTGGTCGAGGCGAGCTCTTGCGGGCGAGCGGGACAGATCCATCGAGGTTCCCGAGCTTTGTGAAGTACAGCTAGGCAATGGCATCCGGGTGCGCCTGCACGCTCCGGTATTCGCGGGGGACGATCTCGCCGCGGTGGTCTTCGCTCCGGCAGTGGACGAAGCCGTCCAGCAGCGTAGCCGCTCCGCGGCGGAGCTGCACCATGTGCTCGAGTGGGTTGAGGAAGGGATTTTGCTTTTTGGGGCCAACCACAGCATCCGTGCGATGAACACACGCTTCGCGCAAATCGCCGGCCTCTCTCCCGCGGAAGCCGCCGCCAGCACCACGCTCGAAAATCTCATCGGCCACCTTGCCGAGCGCGCCGCCGAGCCGGAAAATTTTGCAAAACGCTGGCGCGAACTGGCACGCGGCGCCGAGGGCGGCAGCCGCGAGGAGCTGCAGCTGTCGCGGCCCGTGCCACGTGTGCTGGAGCGTTCGGTGCGCCCGGTTCTGGACGAGGCGGGCCACCGTTTGGGACGCGTCGAGATTTACAGGGACCTGACCGCCCAGCGCGTCTTTCAAGCCAAGCTCCTGCAAACGGAAAAGCTAGCCGCCCTGGGGCAAATGGTCACTGGCATCGCGCACGAATTGAGCAATCCGCTGACCAGCATTCTGGGCTACTCGCAGCGGCTTCTGGTGCGCAAGGATCTCGCCGGCAGCACCGAGGAAGCGCGCCAGATTTATGAGGAAGCCGAGAGAGCCAGCACCATCCTGCGCCAGCTCCTGCTGAGCGCCAGGGAAGCCCGGCCGGAGCGCAAGCGCGTCGCTCTGAATCAAGTAGTGCAGCGCGCCATGGATTTGCAGCGCTTCGGATCGGCCTCGGAAAAAATCCGCATCGAACTGGACCTCGACCCCACGCTTCCTTTTGTGACGGGAGACTCCGGCCAGCTGCAGCAAGTGCTGATGAATCTGATCGGAAATGCCCGCCAGGCCATCGTGCAGGCGGGACGAGCCGGAACCATCCGGCTGCGGACGGCGCGCAACGGAGACCGCCGTATGGTTCTCCAGGTTATCGACGACGGTCCAGGAATTCCCCAAGCCATTCTCGCGCGCATTTTCGATCCTTTCTTCACTACCAAACCCGCGGGCGTGGGAACCGGCCTCGGACTCGCTATCGTGCTTAGCGTGGTGCGCGAGCATGGCGGGCAGGTGAGCGTGTCGAGTCCGCCCGCTGGCGGCTCCGCCTTCACCGTCGAGCTCCCCGTGGAGGCCGAATCCTCCCACGAGCCCGGCCGGCACTTCCTCGAGCCGAACGAGCCAGCTCCGCCGGCCCGCCCGGAGGCCGCCGGACGCAGGAATCGTCCACGGCATGCTCTGCCGCAGCCTGCAGCGCGGTCCAACCACCGCGGCACGCGCGTACTGGTTGTCGAAGACGAGCCCACCGTGGCGCGGCTGATCGCCGATGTTCTAGAGGACGAGGGGCTGCACGTCGATGTGCTGCTCGACGGACGTGAAGCGCTCGAGCGCGCCGGGCGCGAGCCTTTCGACCTTGTGATTTGCGATATGAAAATGCCCGGACTGGACGGCCAGCATTTCTACCAGTCGCTCGTGCGCGCGCAGAATCCGCTTCAGGAAAGGTTCTTGTTCGTGACCGGAGATGTGATTGCCCAGCAAACCCAGGATTTTTTGGAACGAAATCGGCTGCCGCATGTGGCCAAACCTTTCCGCGTCGAGGAACTGACCGAAAGAGTATTCAGTCTTCTGGACAGCCAACTCGCGCGCGCAGGACGCGCCGCGGCTGTTAAGAAAGCGAATTGAGCCGATCGAGCGAAGCTCGTTGGGAATATTGAGAAATGGATGATGACATGACACCTCGGGAACACACGATCCTGCTAGTAAGCGACGATGCGGCGCTGCGCGCCACGGCTCGCCGCGAGCTTGAAACCATTGATGAGCGCCGCCACGTGTCTTCGGTGAGCACGGTGGACGCAGCGCGGCGCATCGTGGTGGATGCAGCGCCTGCCGTGATTTTGCTCACAGAAGCAGCGGTCGGGCCGGAGGCCAGCGTTCTTCAGCCCCGCGCGGAGCGCCTGGACGCCGCCGTTTCCTCACTGGCTACGTATGCGCCGGTCGTCGTGATCGGAGATGCCGAGCACCAGACGGAGTTCTCTGGCCTCGTGGCCGCCGGTGCCGCGGATTACGTGGTGCGCACGGGAGGCTGCCTGACGGTGGCGCTCGGTCTTGTGGAGCGGCGGCTGCGCAAGGCCCAGAGCGAAGCCCAAGCCGCGCCCACTCTGGCGGAATCGTTGGATGCCCCGCGGCAAGATGGGTGGGTTGACTTGGAGCGCGCGGATTTCGGCGAGATTTTGCGCCACGAATTGAACAATCCCCTGACCGGCATTCTGGGCAACGCCGAACTTCTGCTCTCTGAAATACGTCGGAAGAGCGATGGCCGCTTGCCGCAAGGCGCACCGCAGCGCCTCGAAACGATCGCCGCGCTGGCGGTTCGTTTGCGCGAATCGGTGCGCCGCCTGAGCACGGAATGGGAATCCCGCCAGCACGCCGTGCATTTGCCCTAGGCCGCTGGACAGCGCGCACACCAATTGCAATGCATTCTCTTTCGAGGCCAGCCGCTCGGGGAGAGCTTCCTAAGGGCTTCCGGGGTCCGCAGTCGCGCATGATTCACCGAACGAGGACAGATCTTCGGGATTCTCATCTCGATCTTCGGGCGAACCTGGACTTTTCAACCTACGGCACTCCTGCTAGGCTTAGCCCCATTGCGGCGTTTCTTTTTCAGGCTTCTATGCTATGAGTGAATCGCCTGTCCGTCAGAGAGTGAACGAACTTTTCCCCGAACTGCTCGATGGGCTGCGGCTTCTCGAAGGCCGCTTTCCCGTGAACGAGATTGCCAATCGTGTGGTGCGCGCCGCGATGGGCCAGCCCGGCGTGGCCGGGGCCAGGCTTTGGCGCGCCGACCGCGGCGAGGCGGAGGTCTGGGCGGAAGCGGGAAGCCTTCCCGCGTCGACTCCCGCGGGAATAAAGCCGGGATTGCCGAGCGACAGCAGCAAAGATCCGTCGATCTGGGCAGGGGCGCTGGGGAGCGACGATTTCCGCGTGCGAGTTCTCGAGGTGCGCGGCACGGGGCCACTTGAGGACCGCGTGCGCAGCCAGATGGACTTGCTGGCGCGTTTTTCGGCCGTGGTCTTGGCGCTCGCGGAGCGCCGCGGCGCGATGAAAGAGCTTTCGAGCATCATCGAAGCGACCAAGAAGCTGAACTCCACGCTCGATCTTGGCGAACTCATCCACATTATTTTGCAGATTGCCACGCGGCAGTCCGGAGCGGAGCGCGGCACGGTTTTTCTGGTGGACCACGAACGCAACGAGATTTGGTCGCTCGTCGGCCTGGGGCTCAAGCAGCAGGTAATTCGTTTGCCTGCGGAGAGCGGCATTGCCGGATGGGTGGCGCGCGAAGGTTCGGCGGTGCGGCTGGAAAATGCGTACGAGGACGCGCGCTTTGAACCGGACATCGACCGCAAGCTGGGATTCAAGACGAAGCAACTGATGTGCTTGCCCATTCGCAATGAAGCCTGCGACATCATAGGCGTGCTGCAATTGCTGAACAAGCCGGAAGGTTTCACGGATGAGGATGAGGCGTTTCTGGATGCGCTCTCCGCGCATGTGGCGCTGGCGCTTGAAAAAGCGCAGCTGCACCGCGAACGGGTTGAAAAGGAAAAAATGGAGCGCGACCTGGCGCTGGCGCGGGAAATTCAAGCGGGACTTTTGCCGGATGCGCCGCCGGTTTTTCCTGGAATCGAAATTGCCGTCTCACACCGCGCTTCGCAAATGGTCGGCGGGGATTATTACGACTTTCTGCCTGTCGAGGTGGATCGAGGGGAATCGCTCCTGCTTGTCGTGGCCGATGTCGAGGGGAAAGGCGCGGCTTCGGCGCTGGTGATGGCCAACGTGCAAGCCACGCTGCATGCACTCGCCGATCACGTCGAGACGCTTGAAAAATTGCCTGCTACCATCAATCACAAACTTTTGATGGGGGCGCGCGCTTCCATGGCGCAAGGGCGGCCCACCAAGTACTTGAGCATGTTTCTCGCGCTGGTGGAGGCCGGAGGCCGGAACTTCCGTTATGTGAACGCGGGGCACGTTCCGCCGGCGGTGATCCGTACGGACGGTAGCGTCGAGTGGCTCGAAGCGGGCGGAATGATCGTGGGACTGCTGCCGGACATTCAGTTCGAGTGCGGAACGGTGGCGCTCGCGCCGGGCGATCTGCTTGTGGCTTGCACGGACGGGATCACCGAGGCGATGGATGTCACGGGGACGGAGTTCGGCCGCCCGCGGCTTGCCGAGCTTGTCACCGGAGTCCGCGAACAGAGCCCGGAAGAGATCATGCGTGCCGTGCTTAGGGAAGTGGAAACGCACTCGCGCGGCGGCATCTACGAGGATGACCGGATTTTGATGGTCATGAAAGCCTGCTGAACTGCTTCTGATCTTGTTTCTCTTCTCTGTGCACTCGGTGTTCTCGGTGTAGATCCTTTTTCTTATGAGCCGGTCGAGGAATAGCGCCGCAGGCCGACGCGCCATGCCGTGACGGCCAGCGCAAAGGCCGCCGCAGCAACGAGAGGAATAAGCGCCGCGTAGACCCTGAACTCCGGGCGGCCGAGCAAGCGCGACGCGGGATAAAAAGTGGCAAAGCCGAACGGAATAATCCAGCTCAAGAGAAACTGGATGTAGCTGGAGTAGATCGAAAGCGGGTAGCGGCCGAAGGCGAGGAGATTCCAGAACGGAGGATGGATGCCGATGCGGTCCTCGAACCAGAAAGAAAACGTCGAGAGAAAAAGGAAGACGGAGAGATAGATGACGCCGCCGCAGAGCGCGAAAAGAGTCAGGAGAACAATGTCAACCAGATGCCAGTGGTAGTGGAGACGGCGCGCCGCCCAGACCACCACGATCCCTCCGACAACGACTTCCTGCAACGCCTCAATGCGGAATGCGTCGAAGACGACCTGGAAAAGCGAAGAGAGCGGGCGGAGCAGAACGCGGTCGAATTTTCCTTCCATGATGTAGGTGGCGCCGAACTCGTAGAGGTTGAGGGAGAAAACATTGAAAAGGCCGAAAGGAATGAGCGAGAAGCCGTATAGAAAGACAACCTCTTCCATGCGCCAGTTGGCCAGAGTGGGAACGCGCTCGAAGAGAACGAAAACGAATCCCAGCGAGAAAATCGTGGCAGTCATCGAAGTCGCCGCGGAGATGAAAAAGTCTCCGCGATAGCTGACGCGCACTTTCGCATACTGCGCGAAGTAGGAACCAAGCAGCGCGGCGTGGCGTTTGAAGTTGATGAAAGCTTCTTTCATTCAGATCCCGTCTAGCCGCCGTGGATGGTTATTTTGCGGGTGGCGCGAATCCACCAGAGATGGCCCAGGAAAAGCAAGGCGGCGACCCAGAAATATTCGACGGCCAGGAGCCGCAGCGTTTCGGCGAGGGAGAGGCGGCCGAGATAGATTTGCAGCGGAGTGTAGGCGATGTGCTCGAAGGGGAGCCAGGACGAGAGGACCTGGATGGGGCGGGGAAAGAAATTCAGCGGGATGAGCAGGCCGCTGAGCAGTTCGATGAGCCAGAATTTCGCGCGAATCAGGGCGAGGATGGACGTGAGTGGGATGGCACAAGTGCCGATGATGAAATTGAGCGCCCCCATGATGAAAAAGCTGCCGATGGCGGCGGCAAGGAAGAGCGCGAAATTCAGTTTCGAGGCTGGCGGAAGCACAGGGAAGAGCAAGGTGACGATGATGGCTGTCGGAGCGGTGAGGAGAATGAGGCGGAAGGCGGATTCGCCCATGGCGCGCGCAAGCCACATGCCCTGGACGGAGACCGGCTTGATGAAGTCCATTGCGATTTTGCCGTCAATCACCTCGTAGGCCATTTCCTGGTCGATGGTATTCCAGTAAAAGGAGCGCAGTATCCAGCCGGCGCTTACGTAGGTAAGAATCTGCGGCAGTGAAAATCCGGCGATGGGGCCAGTGGCGTTGGCGAAAACCGCTCGCCAAATAAAAAAGTAAACGGTCACGTTGATGAGATAGGTGATGATCCCCGTGTAGTAGCGCAGGCGAAACGCGAGGATATTGACGAAGCCGATACGGACAAATTCAGCGTAAACCTTGAGCCCGGCGAGCGGCGAAGGCTTGTGAACGGGAAGCGGAAATGTCTGCGCGGCGGCCATGTGGTTCAGTCTCCCCTGCTATTTATCGGCGCATTTACCTGGTCACAGGCGAACTGTCCTTCTCTACGGGTTGATAGGAACTCATTTCGGCTTCGCCGGAATATATACGCTTGATGATTTCCTCGATGGGCTCGTCTTCGATGACGAAATCGCGGACGTCGACGGCGGCGAGAATCTGGCGAATCAGATCGCTGGATGAGACGCGGGCGCGGTCGAAGCGCAGGCGACAAGTCATTTCATCGAGCCGCTCGAGACGCAGCGTGGCGGCGCTGCTGTCGCCATTGGGCGCGAGCGCGGGAAGATTGTGCTCGAAGGCCGCGAGGCGCGCGCTTTGATCGCCGTCGCGAAGGATGAATTTGATTTGTTTGGTGCGGAGGAACTGTTCTTTCAGGCGGGAGAGCGGGCCGTCGTAGAGGACCGTGCCCCGGTCGATGATCATGATGCGTCGGCAGAGTTCTTCGATGTCGTCGAGATCATGGGTGGTGAGGAGGACAGTGGTTTTGTAGCGCTCGTTTATGGCGCGGAGAAACTGGCGAATGTGATCTTTGGCGACGACATCGAGGCCGATGGTGGGTTCGTCGAGAAAAAGGATCGGCGGATTGTGGAGCAGCGCGGCGGCCAGGTCGCAGCGCATCCGCTGGCCTAGAGAAAGTTTGCGAACGGGAACGTCGAGGAGTTCAGTGAGGCCGAGGACCTGATTGAAAAGTTCCATGCGCTCATCGTAGTCACGCTGCGACACGTCGTAGATACGGCGGAGAAGTTTAAAAGACTCGATGGCGGCAATATCCCACCACAATTGCGTGCGCTGGCCGAAGACGACGCCGATCGTCTTTACGTAGGCTGTGCGCTGGCGCCAGGGGACGAAACCGTTCGATAGCATTTCGCCGGAAGTGGGCACCAAGATGCCCGTCAGCATTTTGATGGTTGTGGATTTGCCGGCGCCGTTGGGGCCGATGTAGCCGACCATTTCGCCGCGGCCGATTTCGAAGTTTATGTTTTCCACGGCTTTGACGGTTTGGTATTCGCGATGAAAAAGATTTCGCAAGCCACCGAGGATGCCTTCGCGCCTCTTGAAACTGCGGTAGTGCTTCGAGAGAGCGTGAACCGAGATCAGGGGAGCTTCGGGCATGAATAGACGATTTTAGCACGCGGGGGAGAAAAGACCGGCGCTGCACCTTTTTGGCGCGACTGACTCGCTTTACTCCGAGAGATTCTTCAATGGCGCAAATGCTTTAGTAAGACCGGAAAAACAGGAGACAGGGTGGAAAACCTGTCCCACATAGAGCAAAACCCGCGCAGACGTGAGTGTCTGTGCTACCTGGCTATTGGACGGGCGTGCCTTGGGCCACGTTAGCGAAGAATTCCAGGACGCGCCGCTGGAATTCGGCGGGTTGGAAGCCAATGGCGGCGGTGTGGAAGGCGCCGGGGACTTCCCAGAATTGTTTGCGCCCGATGGCGGCCGCGTAGATGCGTTGAGTGTGGCGGCAGGGAAGGGCTTCGTCTTTTTCGTCGCAGATGAGAAAGACCGGGAAGGCACGCGTCGCGACGGCTTTTTCCGGAGAGACTTCAGAGACGGGAAGGCCGGTCAGTTTTTCGCCGCGATAGAGGAGCATCCAGCTGAACGGCGCGAAAAGCGTTTTGCCGAGCAGTGGAGAGCGGCGCAGGCCGGCGTAGTCGTAGGAGGCCTCGCGCAACGTGGCGAAGGACGCTTCGGCCACGACTTCTTCGATGCGAGAATCGACGGCGGCGGATTGTAGAGCGATACCCGCGCCCATGGATTCACCGAGGGCAAAAATGTGTGACGGCTCGCCCGGGCGTCCATCCGGCGAGTGAACCGGTCCATGCAAGCGGGCTTCGGTGGCAGGTTCTTGTCTCCATTTGCCGGATTTCCACTGTTCATCGGCGTAGCGGCTGACTTCGGAGAGGATTAGGGCGTCGATGATGGTTTTGGTGTCGTTGCGTTCGAGCCAGCCGTAGGTGGCGAGTTGGCCTTCGCTGGCGCCATGGGCTCGGGCGTCCATCAGGATGACGCTGTAGCCGGCGCGGAGGAGGAATTCGGATTGGCCGATGACGCCCACGCGGTTGTCGGCGACGCCGTGGAAAAGGAGGATCCAGCTGCCATTGGGGTGATCCGGGCGAACGATCCAGCCGCGGAGGAGAATGCCGTCGGGGGCGCGAACATCGAAGTCTTCGCGATGGCCGCCGCTGTGGGCGAAGGAGGCGTCGGCTTCGCGGAGTAAGTCGGGGGTTAGTTCCCGGCGGACGGGATGGAGGAATCCAGGGGCCACGAGCCAGCCAGCGACGCCTGCCAGGATCGGTGGCAAGAGGAGCAGGATCAGCAGGATGCGGACCACGCGGCGGCGCAACGTCATGGGCATAGTCTTAGTTTATATACGAGGAAGCCAGTGGCCTGGTTCGGGAGCTTCCTTGGAGATGTCAGCCCCTCGCCATGCCGGCTCCGGCAGTCTGGTAAGAATAGCAAAACACAGGATTTATGTGGCAGGGGGATAGGAAGAACCTCATTCCAAAGGGTTTTCGAATAGAAGGTATAGTGCTCCTAGAAGCCTGTCAGTAGAACAAAAACGGCAGCCGCTCGCTGCCGTTCTCGGGAATTTCCCGAGCTCTAAGAGTTCAGCTAATCGCCATTTGGTTCAAGGGAACAGATTGGACGACCGGGAGGTCGGTTGGCTCACTTCAGCCCCTTATGCGGCTCGCGCTATTTGCTGGAAAGGGCGAACTGGTTGCCGTCGGGGTCTTTGAAGACGCTACTCGAGCCCCATTCTTCGGCTTTGGGTTCAGAGGCGAATCGAACGCCCTTGGACTTTAGGATTTTGGCGGTGGCGAAGACGTCGTCGCACCAGAAGGCAATGGATTGAAATTGGCCGATGCGGTCTTCATGGCCTTCGGGGGTGAAGAGAGCCAGGCCGGTTGGCGAGCCGGGAATAGCGAGCTCGATCCAGCGCTGCTTCTCGGTGTAAGGCTGATCGGTGACGACCTTGAAGCCGAGGGCTTCGGTGAAGAACTTCAGGGAAACATCCTGATCGCTGACGGGGATGCTGATGAATTTGATGCCGCGAATCATGCGGGCCTCCTTTGGAAAACTTTCCAGAAGATAACTTGGGGCCTTTGGGGATTGCAATCAGGCAGTGATTGCTATAGGAATCATTGGCATAGCTATGATTTCCCTGGACGATTACGTTTTCGATGTGTTGCTGCGGGATCTGGTGGGGCATGACCGGAGGCCTGTCTGTTTTTTGGTGTATGTGTGGCTGGCGGCGGAGTCGGAAAGGAGGGGCGGGGCGTTGGAGCTTAGTTACCGGGAGTTGGCGGAGAGTATTGGTGTGTCGAAGAGTTCGGTGCAGGGGGCCGTGGGGTGGCTGGTGCGGCGGAAATTGATTGCGGTGAAAAAAAGTAGCATGACGGCGACTCCATGCTACTCGGTGTTGACTCCCTGGCGGAAGGGGGACGGTCAGGGGAAAGTGAAACGAAGGCCCGCGCCGGGATGAAGGGTGATGCGGCGGAGGAGAGTAAAGACGGAATCTACACAGAAGAACTGTTGGGCGATCTCCTCGACGGGACACCGGGCGGAGTGAGAGCGGTCCAATCAACTACGTAGAGATCAATAAGAGTTGCGACGGGTTCAACCCGCAGGGGGTGCTTATTGCTACCGGCGTGAGGGCTGCCGATCCGGGGCGCAATGTATTGCGCCCCTACAGGGGGAAAAAGCGGAGGATCAGGAGCGGAAGAGGACGGATTCGCGCTGGAAAGTTCTGACGGCGATGAAGATGGCTATGGCGGCGTAGACGCAGGTGGAGGCAAAGATCGTCGCGATCGAACCCCAGTGGTAGGTGCCTGTGATGATTTCCTTGCAGACAAGGCTGGTGTTGAGGATGGGAATGAGGGCGAGCTTGGGGTTGAGTTCGACGCCCGGGAGGACGCTGGCAACGGCGGGGATGACGACGATAAACGTCATGGGTGTGAGATAGCTTTGGGCTTCTTTGTAGGTTTTGGCGAAGAGGGCGACGGTCATCAGGACAGCGGAGAAGAGGACGGAGAGAGGCAGAGCCATCAGGAAGACGGCGACGACCGAGGTGAGGCCGAGATTCATATGAATGCCAGCACCGGAAGCATTGGCGGAATTCGAGAGGGCGTGGCCCATGTAGGCGAAGGAGAGGCCCATGGACGTGACGGAAAGGATTGCGGTTGTGAGGGAGGCGGAAAAGACGAGGAGAAACTTTCCGAGGACGAGATCGAGGCGAGAGACCGGACTGGAGAGAATGGTCTCCATGGTGCCGCGCTCTTTTTCGCCGGCGGTGAGGTCGATGGCGGGGTAGATGGCTCCGGTCATGGAAAGAATGATAACCATGTAGCCGATCATGCTGCCGATGGTGGAGCCCCCGACTTTTTCAGGCGGAGCGACATTGTGCTGTTTCGTATCGAATGGAGCGATCAGAGAATCCGGCAGATTTTTCGCTTCGAGTCGCTTTTTGACGAGATCGTCGCGATAAGCTTTTAGAGATTTTTCAACGTGTTCGGCGCCAAATTCCGATTTGATTTCACCTTCGTAGTAATGAATCTGGATGGTTTGGGGTGTGCCCTTGTCGAGAGAAGCCTGGAAGCCTTCGGGGATCTCGACCGCAGCGCGAATTTGTTTGTCAGAAATTTGGTCTTTCCAATTGTCCGCGTAGGCAACGACTTCGACATCCTTGTTCGCCCTTAAAGCGTCGACGACTCCGGGGGAATCTTCGCCGTGGATGATCATGATTTTGGGAACTTCTTTTTTGGCGCTGCCGATCAAAACGGTCGAGAGCGAAATCATGCCGGAGATCAGGATAGGAAAAGCGAGCAGAGGTACGAGGACCGTGGAGATGAGGGTGCGGCGGTCGCGGAGCCACTCGGTGAGTTCTTTGCGATAGACGACGCCTACAGCGTGAAGATTCATGGCGATCAGGCCTCCGCGTTGGCGAGCGGGCCAACGACCTTGACGATGATTTCTTCGAGATTGTGTTCGTTATGTTTGGCCCGGAGCTCGGCGAGAGTGCCTTCCTCAAGGAGTTTGCCGCCGTGGATGATGCCGATGTGGTCGCAGAGGCGTTCGACTTCGCTCATGATATGCGTGGAAAAGATGACGGTTTTGCCGCGATTGCGACAGTCGGCGATGAAGCCGATGATGGTGCGGGCGGTCATAACGTCAAGGCCGGTGGTGGGCTCGTCGAAAATCATTACCGGCGGATCGTGGACCAGGGTGCGGGCGATGGAGGTTTTTTGTTTCATGCCCGTGGAGAGCTTGTCGCAGCGTCGATCCCGGAAACCGTTCATATCGAGCCGGTGGAAGATGTCTTCGATCCGTTTCTTGAGAGTTACTTCGTCAAGGCCGTTCAGGCGGCCGAAGTATTCCACCATTTCCTGGGCTGTGAGGCGGGGATAGAGCGCGGTGGCGGTGGAGAGGAAGCCGACGTTGGCGCGGACTTTTTCCGGATGTTCGACGACGTCGAAGCCGTTGATGATAGCGGTGCCGTCGGTGGGCTCGAGGATCGTGGCCAGCATGCGGAGGGTGGTAGTTTTGCCGGCGCCGTTGGCTCCGAGCAGGCCGTAGATTTTGCCCGGTTGGCAGGTGAAAGTGACGCTATCGACGGCGCGAATTTCGCCGCGCTTTTTGTCCTGGAAGCGCTTGGACAGGGAACGAGCTTCGATCATGGATGGACCCCTCAGTTACGGCAATCAGGAGACAGGGCACTAACGCTTCTGAGTCTACTACGGATGTGATTGGGGAAAGATTTCAGCTGCGGAAAATCGCCGCGAGGGCGCATCCTGAGGGGTGGGCGGCGCATCTCTATTGTATTGGAGATGGGACACTTACTAGGAAGCAGTGTGGAGAAAGCGGCGCGGCTATTGCTAAAATGAAACGCTTCGGGGTCCGCCAGAAATAGGGCAGAGCTAGAGCAGCAAGCCACGGAAAAGTTTGAGCAAGGCATTGGGGCGCTGGGTTTTGTGTGTCCTACGGCGCGCTTGGCCTGGGACTTCTTGGAATAGGAGAGCATGGAACGAAAACTGCGAAATCGGATTGTGATCTCCTTGCTTCTGGCGGTGGTGGCGGCGATTTTTCTTGTGTGGCTGAGCGGGAGAAAGCCGGCCGCGAAAATATCGGCCGTGACGCCGACGCGCGAGAACCTGGTGTCGTCGATCAGCAGCAACGGGAAGGTGGAGCCGATTTCGCCGTATGTGGTGCGGGCGCAGCTGGATACGTTTGTGAAAAAGATTTATGTGCCTGAAGGGCAGGCGGTGAAGAAGGGGCAACTTTTGCTGGAGCTGAACGTAAAGGAAGTGGCGGCGCAACTGGCGGAGTCTCGGGCAAAACTTTTGCGGGCGCAGGATGATTTGCGGGCGGCGAGAGCCGGTGGTAAGGCCGACGAAGCCGCGAAAGTGGCGGGCGATCTGGCAAAGGCGGAAGGGGAACGCGACCGTCTCGAGAGAAATCATGATTCGTTGGCGCGGCTGGCGGCCGGGCAGGCAGCGACGAAAGAAGATCTTGCCGCCAACGATCAGGCATTGGCGAACGCGAAGGCGGAAGTGACGCGATTGCTGGCGGTGAAGCAGCAGTTCGATCAGCAGGCGCGGCTGGATACGGAGCGCGGGGAACTGCAGGTGCAGCAGACGCTGAGCGAAATGGCGGCGCTCGAAGACAAAGTGAACAACGGGCGTATCGAGGCGCCAGCGGATGGGACTCTGTATTCGCTGCCGGTGAAAGCTGGCGATTACGTGAAGCTAGGCGACTTGCTGGCGGAGATGGCAGATTTGCACAAGGTGCGGGTGAGGGCCTTTATTGACGAGCCGGACCTTGGCGGGCTGGAGGCGAACGAGCCAGTGATTATCACCTGGGACGCGTTGCCGAACCGAAGCTGGCTGGGAAAGACGGAGATCATTCCGAAGCAGGTCGTGCCGCATGGGACGCGGAGCGTCGGGGAGCTGCTCTGCGCGGTGAACAACGACAAAATCGAACTGCTGCCGAATATAAATGTGAACGTGCGGATCAATTCGAGGGAGCGGGCCAATGTGCTGGCGGTGCCGCGAGGGGCCGTAGCGTCGGAGGGCGGCCGACGGTATGTGTATGTGGTGAAGCCCAACGAATTGGGAGTGGGCAAATCGCGGCTCGAAAAGAGAGAGATCAAAGTGGGGATTGCGGACGCGACGAGCTATGAGGTAACGAGCGGATTAAAAGAAGGGGAAATGGTCGCGCTGCCGGGAGATATGGATCTGCACGATGGCATGGCCGTTAAAGTTGTGAATTCGAATGCCTCCTAGACCGGAGAAACGGAAGCGGACGAACGGGTGGGTGATTCTGGCGGTGGTGCTGGCAGGCGCGGCGAGCGGTTTGGCGGGCTTGAAACAGAGCGACGCGACGGAGGCCGGGCGGCGGGCCTATGAAAGCAGCGATTATTCGAAAGCCGTGATGGAACTGCAGGGGGCGGCGGCGAAGGATCCACAGAATGGCGAAATCCAGCTGCTGCTGACGAAGTCCTATTTGGAGCTGCAGGAGCGCGACGCGGCTATCAACAGCGCGGAGCGGGCAGTGGGAATCGATCCGAAGAGTTCGGTGTACCACGAATGGCTGGGCAGGGCTTACGGGGAGAAAGCGGACCATAGTTCGATGTTTTCGGCGCTCGGGCTGGCCAGAAAAACGCGCCGGGAATTTGAGGTTGCCGTGGAGCTGGACGAAAGGAACTTCTCGGCGCGGCAGGCGCTGATCGAGTTTGATTGCGCGGCTCCCGGCATGGTGGGCGGCGGCGAGGAAAAAGCCAAGCCGGAATTCGAGAAACTGAAGGCCATGGATGCCTCGGAATGGCATTACTCGGTGGGGAATTGCCGGCGGCAGAAAAGAGAGTTTGCGACAGCGGATGCGGAGTTTCAGCTGGCGCTCGAAAGCCATCCGAAGCGAGCCGAGCTGATTTTCGACATTGGCGATTATGCGCTGAGACATGGCCAGGCGGAACGACTGATCGAGGTGGGAACTATAGGTGCGCAGGTGGATGCGGCGGATCCGCGAGGGACGTTTTATCGAGCGGTGGGATGGATCCTCAAGAAGGAGAAGCAGGAAGAGGCGGAGCAGTCGTTGCGGGAATATCTGCAAAGGGCGCCGAAGCGAACGGGCTACCCCCGATATGCGGCCGCGCACGAATGGCTGGGCCGGCTCTTTGAGGACAAGGGCGATAAAAAATCGGCCGAGCGAGAATATCAGGCGGCCCTGCAGCTGGATCCGAAAGATAAAAATGTGCGGGAATTGCTGAAGCGGGCCGAGAAGGATTGAAAGGGAAAAAGCGCGCGGAGTAGGGCCGCATGGGGAACTTGCAGCGCGGACGGTTTCGGCGGATCCGGGCAGATAAAAGCAGGAAGAGTTATACCGAGTCGAGCAAACCTTCATGATGGATTTGAAAGAAACGCTGTCCGTATCAATCGACGCGCTGCGAGCCAATAAGCTTCGGGCGATGCTGACATCGCTCGGCGTGATTATCGGAAGCGCGTCGATCGTGCTGGTCGTGACGGTGGCGCTGACGAGCCGGAAATTTGTGATATCGCAGATTGAAGCGGTGGGGTCGAACTTGGTATGGGCGGAGCTGGTGAGAAGTTCGGAAAAGGCACAGCCGCTGAGCTACGAAATGACGCTGGAGGATCTGCAGGCGGTGAAGGATACGATTCCGGAGGCCGCGCAGGTGGCGGCGATCAGCGACATGCAGATGTCCGTAGTGGCCCAGGGAGTGGTGAGGCCGGTGACGCTGATCGGGGTGACGCCAGGCTACCGGGAAATCCGGCGGCTGTTGATCTTGCGGGGCCGGTATCTGGATGCGGTGGACATGGAAACGCGGAGCAAGATGTGTGTGATTACCCCGCAGCTCGCGAAAAGGCTTTTCGGGCAGGACAATCCCGTGGGACGGGATTTGCATGTGGGCGAACTGATTTTCACGATTGTGGGAGTGTTCAAGGAGAGAGTGGAGACCTTTGGGCTTTCGGACATTCAGGCGGAGTCGGTGCTGATACCGTTCGGGCTGGTGAAGTACTACACGGGCGTGAACACGCTGAAGGTGCTGGACGTGCAAGCCGCTACGCCGGAGGACGTGCCGAGCGTGGAGAGGCAAGTGACGCAACTTCTGCGCAGCCGCCATCCGGGCACGGCGGAGTATAACGTGCAGACGCTGGCGGCGATATTGACGGCGGCGAGGGACATTTCGCTGGCGCTGACGATTGTGCTGATCGTGATCGCATTCATCGCGCTGCTCATCAGCGGGATTGGGATTATGAACATCATGCTGGTGACGGTGACGGAGCGGACGAGGGAGATCGGGATTCGAAAGGCAATAGGAGCGGCGCGCAAAGAGATCATGTATCAATTTTTGACCGAGGCGTTTTTGATCAGCGGGGGAGGGGCGGTGCTGGGGATTTTGATCGGGCTGCTGATACCAGCGATCGTTCAGATGTTTCTTCCCGGGAATCTGCGCGTGCCGGTGTCGCCGTTGAGCGTGGTGCTGGCGTTTGTAGTGTCGTGTTCGACGGGATTATTTTTTGGATATTTGCCGGCGAATCAGGCAGCAAAATTGCAGCCGATTGAGTCGTTGCGCTATGAGTGAAGCGGCGCCGTCTCGCGCGAGTGATATCAAATCTTGAGCTTTGTCGCAGCGGAGGGGTGGAAATGCGAAAAACATTTCAAGCGGTGACTGGAGCGGTGCTTGCGCTGGGATGGGGGGCATTGCTCCCGGGCGCGATGGTGAGCGCCCAGACGGGGGCTGTGCTGCAGGCACCGGGCGCGCAGGCGGCAGCGCAACCTCGAGGGGCGTCCGCGGCTGTGGGAGGGCCACAAAACCAGGGCTTGCCCGTGGCGCTGACGCTCAAGAGTGCGATTGAAATGGCGCTGAGCAACAGCAGGGATATTCAAGTCGCAAAACTGCAAGCAGGCGTTGCGGCACATGCGTCACAGGTGAGCAGAGCGGAGTTCCTGCCGAATTTCTACGCCGGATCGGGAGCCGGGTACACCTACGGAATTCCCGAGACCCCCGGCGGACGGGCGCCATCGCTGTTCAACTTCACCTATACGGAACAGGTTTATAACGAGCCGCTGCGGGGGCAGGGAAAGGAGCTGGAGGAGCAAGCGCGTTCGCAGAGGATCGTGCTGGAGGACGTGAAGAACGGGGTCGTCCTGCGGACGGCCATGGCTTATCTAGAGCTGGCTAAAGTGCGGCATTCGCTCGAACTGCTGCGGGCCGAGCAAGAGAGTGCGGATAAGATTATGCAGGTGACGCAAGAGCGGCAGGGAGAAGGGTACGAACTGCCGCTCGAAGTAACCAAGTCGCAGCTGACGAAAGCGCAGATAACGCAAAGGATTCTGCAGCTCGAGGGGAGAGGAGACGAGCTGGAAGTTTTCTTGCAGGGGCAACTGGGGCTGGAGCAGGAGCAGGCCATCGAAGTCACGCCGGAAGAATTGCCCGGGGAAGCGGAACAGGAAGGCGCCAACCTTGTAGCCGTGGCGATGCAAAATAATGTGGGGCTGATGCTGGCGGAGTCCGACGTGCGGGCGAAGGAGTTCCGGTTGAAAGGCGAGAAGCGCGGGAATTTGCCGACCATTGAAGCGGTCAGCACGTACAGTGTGCTCGCGAGCTTCAACAATTACAGCGAGTTCTACAAGAAATTTCAGAGGAACAATTTCAACGCGGGCGTGCAGGTGCAGGTGCCGCTGTTCAGCGCAAAAACGAGAGAGGGCATAGGGCTGGCGCAGATAAATCTGCAGGCCTCACAAGCGACCCTGGCGAGCAAGAAGGCGCAGGTGAGCGCGGAAGTGCGCCAAAAGACGCGGCACCTGCGGGAACGGGACGCGGCGAAAGAGGTGGCGCGTCTGGAGCTGCAACTGGCGCAGCAGAATATCGGAGTGCTGCAAACACAGTACAGCGAGGGGAAAGTGAATTTGCGCGAACTGGAAAGAGCGCGGCTCGATGAGAATGATAAATGGATGGCTTTTCTGGATGCGAATTTCCAGCGGCAGCAGGCGCAGCTGGAGTTGCTGAAGACGGCGGGGCAGTTGGACAAGGTTTGGCAATAGCGCGAGTGGCGGCTTGCGATTGGTGAATGGTGCAACTAGAACAGGCAACGTTAGAGGCGTTTCTGGAAGCGGTTCGAAAGCTGGATGCGGGATTCGCGCAATTGCCCCGGTTCGAAGCTCAGGTGCCAGGCACGGAAGAGGAGCGAATCGCCGAGGCGTTGGCTGAGACCGCTGAGCGGCTGCGCGACAACTATCCTTATTTTCATCCATTGTACGCGGGGCAGATGCTTAAGCCGCCGCATCCGGTCGCGCGGCTGGCTTATGCGCTGGCGATGTGGATCAATCCCAACAATCATGCTCTGGACGGGGGACGCGCGACCTCCGCAATGGAGAAGGAAGCGGTCGCGGAAATCGCGGCCATGTTTGGGTGGAAGGAATTTCTTGGTCATTTGTGCGGCGGCGGGACGATGGCGAATCTTGAGGCGCTTTGGGTAGCTTCGCAAGTGCAGCCGGGGAAGAAGATTTTGGCGAGCGAGCAGGCCCACTACACGCACAAGCGGATCAGCGCGGTGTTGCAATTGCAATGCGAGAGCGTTCCATGCGACGCGCTAGGACGTATGGACCTGAACGCGCTGGCAACGCGCGCGGCACTCGGCGACGTAGGGGCGGTGGTCGTTACGATGGGGACCACGGCGACCGGATCCGTCGATCCGCTGCCAGAGATTCTGGCTTTGCGCGCCAAGCACGGGTTTCGAGTTCACGCGGATGCCGCCTACGGCGGATATTTTGGGCTTGCTGAGAATCTCGGGACAGAGTCCGCGCTTAGTTTTGCCCGAATCGGAGAAGCGGATTCCATCGTTATCGATCCGCACAAGCACGGATTGCAACCTTATGGTTGCGGCTGCGTTTTATTTCGCGATTCCTCCGCTGGACGTTTTTACAAACACGATTCTCCGTACACTTATTTCAGTTCCGCTGAGCTTCACCTGGGAGAGATCAGCCTGGAATGTTCGCGACCGGGCGCTGCTGCCGCGGCGCTGTGGACGACGCAAAGACTCCTGCCGCTGGTCCGCGGCGGAGCCTTCGCAAACGGGCTGGAACGTGGACGAGCGGCGGCGCTGGCTTTCTTTGAGAGGCTCCGGAGGGATGATCGGTTCGTGACGGCGTTTGCGCCGGAGTTGGATATCGTGATCTTTGCACCGCGGGCGAAAAGCATCAGCGAGGCTTCCGGGCTTTCGCGCCGGATATTCGAGTCCGCCGCAAAGCGAAACTTGCATCTCGCGGTAGCGGAGTTACCGACAGAGTTTTGGGCGGCAAATCTGGGGACGATGCAGCGCGACCGCCGAACGATGACCTGCCTGCGATCGGTGCTCATGAAACCGGAGCATCTGGAGTGGATCCCGCGAATCTGGGATGAACTCTCGGCGGCAAGCTCGGAAGTGCTGGGCGGCGAAGGGGCTCACACTCGGCGCGCTGCAGAATAGGCTACCGGGGGCGAGAGCGGCCAGGCTGGTTGTGCGCCCCGGTTTGTGAGCGGTCCGCGAGTCTTGCGTTCCGACCCGAAGAGCTTTTACGAGATTGCCGGCCGCGCTTTTCATCCAATGTGCGCGGCAAGGAGTGTATTGATGCGGCTAAGCAGGGTCGTTCTAGTGAAGGGCCTAGGCAGCATCGAAGAGATCACCTCGGCGGGGTCCGGAATCTCGAGAGCTGCCAACGGATTGGCTGAGCTGTAGAGAACGCTCATTTCCGGCGAATGCTTGCGCAAGCAAATAGCCAAGTCCGGGCCTGGCATTCCGCCAGGGCGCAGCGTGGTGATCAGCAGGTGGATAGGTCGGGCAGAGGATTGAGCCAGCTCCAACGCTTCACGGGCATTTGCCGCGGTGAGGACCAGAAATTCGGCATCCTCGAGGACTTGCTGCATGGAAAGGCGAAGAGATTCCAGGTCCTCGACGACAAGAATGACAGGATGAAGGGTGGCTAGAGTGTGCGAGGCACGCATCCCGACCTCAGTTCCCGTGAACGGCCAGTGAAAGTCCCAGAACTGCGTGAGAGTATATTACGAAGCGGTAAATAGTCAACCGGGATTCGAGCAATGGAATCGGATCAAGTTGGGGACCACCCGACGGATTTCCCTGCCGTCTTTTTAAAGGATTTGGCGAATGGACGTCCCGGGCATTTTGATGCGGAAAAGGCCTCGTCTGCAGAAAGAATTGAGCGCATGCAACCAAGTCAGGTAAACTGTACTCTAGATGTAGGGGCGGTTCGGAGAGGCCGCTGACGCGGCCGGAGGCAGTTGGGCTTCTGAGACCGGGAAATATATTTGCAGCATCGCGGTTCGAATCGGGAAACTGAGGGTGAAGAATGCCGGATGTAATGAAGACTTTGCTGTTGAACCCGCCAAGTTTCGAGAATTTTGACGGCGGAGCTAGTTCGCGATGGCCCGCGACGCGGGAGATTGAGTCGTATTGGTACCCGGTCTGGCTGTCCTACCCTGCCGGGCTGATCCCGGGAAGCCGGTTGCTGGATGCGTCGCCGCACAAGGTGAACTGGCAGCAGACGATTGAAATCTGCAAGGACTACGAATTTCTGGTGCTCTACACGTCGACCGTTGGGTTCCATAGCGACATCAAGCTGATTCGCAAGATCAAGGAAAGCAATCCCGGGCTGAAGATTGCCTTTGTTGGACCGCACGGGCACATCAAGCCGGACGAGACCTTGCAGGCGAGCGAGGACATTGATTTTGTTACGCGCGGGGAGTTCGATCATTCGGTCGCGGAGTATGCCCACGGAAAGCCGATCGAGCAGATCATGGGCGTGAGCTACCGCAAAGAAGGCAAGGTGGTTCACAACGCGGAGCGGCCTCAGCTGCATACTGCGGAACTGGATGCACTGCCATTTGCGACGGACACTTACAAACGCGATTTGCAGATTGAAAAATACAATGTGCCGTTTTTGCTGCATCCCTTTGTGTCCTTCTATACGACGCGAGGGTGCCCGGCGCTCTGCACCTTCTGCATGTGGCCGCAGACGGTCTCGGGGCATGCGTGGCGGACGAGGTCGGTGGACAACGTCGTGCAGGAAGTGAAAAACACACTGGAATATTTTCCGCAGATGAAAGAGATTTTCTTCGACGACGATACGTTCAATATCCGCAAGGATCGGGCGATCGAGTTGAGCCAGAAATTCAAGCCGCTGAAGTTCCGGTGGTCTTGTACGGCGCGCTGCCACAGCAAGTATGAAGAGTTGAAGGCCATGGCGGATGGCGGAGCGCGGCTCTTTATCGTGGGATTCGAATCGGGCGATCCGCAGATTCTGAAGAACATCAAAAAGGGCGCGACCGTGGAGATGGCCCGCGAGTTCATGAAGAACTGCAAGAAGGTGGGAATCAAGGTCCATGGCGATTTTATTATTGGATTGCCGGGCGAGACCAAAGAGACCATCGACAAGACCATTGATTTCGCAAAGGAACTGGATTGCGAGACGATTCAGGTTTCGCTGGCCCATGCCATGCCGGGTACGGAACTGCACGACTCGATGGCTAAGGAAGGCTTCCTGAAGGTGGAAGCGCTGGCGGATTCGGGCGGGCACCAATTGCCGCACATCGAATACCCGCATCTCAAGAAGGCCGAGATGATGGCCGGCGTGAACCGCTTCTACGATGAGTATTATTTCCGGCCGCGCGTGGTATGGCGGATCGTGCGCGAAGCGCTATGGGATTCGAATGAACGCAAGCGGCTGTACCACGAAGCAACCAGCTTCCTGAAGCTGCGCTCGGAGCGCTGGAAGTGGGTACGCCAGGGCGGCGATTCGACAAAGCCCATGATATCCGTGCCGGAGACGCCGTCGGCATCCGGTAACGACTAAACCTTAAACAAAAATGGCAAATGAGGGAAGGCTGCGCCTAAAGACGCTGGTCATGGTGTGCGCGATGGTGGTCTGCGCGAACGCCGGTGACTTGATGTTGAAACGCGCCATGCTGCAGATCGGCGCTGTAGAGCTGTCCGCGGCGGGGCTCGAGCATGCATTTCGGATGACGGTGACCAGCGGGACTCTGTGGGTCGGCATATTTTTTCTCTGCGGATTTATGCTGAGCTACATGACGGTTTTGAGCTGGGCAGACTACAGCTACGTGATGCCGGCGGGGGCGTTTGGGTACGCTCTGCTCACTTTTTTTGCGGTCGTGTTTTTGCACGAGTCTGTTTCGCCGCGGAGGTGGGTAGGGGTGGTGTTGATTTGCGTGGGCGTGCTGTTGGTTGGACAGACGAAGCCGCGCACGACGCCTGTGGCCAGGGAGGCGTTGGCATGATGCACGTCGGCCTGTTTCTTTCCTTTCTCATATTTGGGAGCACGGGCGGAGAGATCGCAATCACGCGGGGCATGAAGGCGACCGGAGAACCGGAGAGGTTGCGGCCTAAAGAGCTGCTGCGATTCCTGGGAAAGGCTCTGAGCAACGGCTGGTTTTGGGCGGGAGTGCCGCTGATGGCGCTTTCTTTTTATGCCCTACTGGTGCTCCTTTCCTGGGAGCCGATTAGTTTTGTGATTCCTGCGTCGGCTTTGAGCTACGTCGTCGGGACGATTGGCGCGAAATATGTTCTGGGTGAAGAGGTGAGCGCGGCGCGCTGGGTCGGCGTGGTGCTGGTGTGCGCGGGAGTGGCGCTGGTTGCCTTGGGATAAGGGATGTATCCTGCAAGGGCGCGGATCGGCCCTGCGAGAGGAACTGCTGGAGAAGAAGTGGCGGAAGCGCCGGTAGATCTTTCTGGCTGGCTGTCGAGAGGTGTTCGAATTTGTGCGGGATAGCCGGCTTTACACATAAAAATTGGGCGCCAGAGCCTGAGCGCATCGAGCAAGCTACCGCAACGCTTCATCATCGCGGGCCTGATCAGCGCGGGGTGTACCGCTCCAGCATGATTTCAATGGGCGCGGCGCGGCTGAAAATTATTGATCTTCAGGGCGGCGATCAGCCCATCGTCACAGATGACGGCGACAAGGCCATTGTCTTCAACGGGGAAATTTACAATCATCTCGAGTTGCGCCGCGAGCTGGAGAAGCTGGGGCACCGGTTTCACTCGCATTCCGATACGGAAACGGTTTTGCACGCCTTTGTGGAGTGGGATACGGCGTGTTTTTCGCGTTTGCGGGGCATGTTTGCGATAGCGCTGTGGACCAAATCGTCGCGGCGCCTCGTGTTGGGGCGCGACCGCATGGGCATCAAGCCGCTTTACATCGCGCGGCGCGGGGAAGATCTTTTTTTTGGTTCGGAACTCAAAACTATTTTTATTCATCCGGAGTTTGAACGGCGACTAAGCCTTGCGGGGCTGGATTGCTACCTCTCGCTGAACTATGTCCCTTGTCCATGGACGCTGGTAGAGGGGATTCTGAAGCTGCCCCCGGGACAGTGGCTTGAATGGGTTGATGGAAAAACGCGCGTCGAGACCTACTGGAGTTTACCGGCGGGGCCGATTCCGGAGCGGTCGCTGGGCTCGGCTTGCGAAGAACTGGATTCACTTTTGCAGCAATCGGTTCGCGAGCACATGCTTTCGGACGTGCCGCTGGGACTGTGGCTGAGTGGAGGGATCGATTCTTCGACGGTTCTGCACTATGCAGCAACGGCGTCTTCGCGTCCCATCAAGACACTTTCTGTTTCCTTTCTCGGAAGAAGCTTTGACGAAACGGCATACATTCGGAGCGCAGCGAAGCAGTACGGCACGGACCATCAGGAATTCGATCTGAATCCCGGGGCTGATCTGCGCGGGGCGATTGAGGAGTTTGCTTACTACTCGGACGAGCCCAGTTCGGATGCAGGAGCCTTGCCGGTTTGGTTTCTCTCGAAGATGAGCAAGGCGGAAGTGACCGTCGCCCTGAGCGGGGAAGGGGCGGACGAGCTGTTTGGCGGCTACCTGACGTATCGCGCGAATCTGCTGGCGCGGCCGATGCGTTGGATGCCGAAGTGGATGCTGCGCGCGGGGCTTGGGCTTGCCTCGGTGTGGCCGGTTTCCGACGACAAGATCAGCCGCGAATACATGGTGAAGCGCTTTCTGGCGGGAAGCCTGATGCCGCCCGAACAGGCGCACGTATATTGGAACGGAACTTTTTCGAGGGACGAAGTGCGTTCTCTTTCGGCGGTTCCACTGCCCCATTCTCTTGATAGCATTCTTGCCGAATTGCGGGATTCACCGGCCGCCCACGACGGAGTGTCACCGTATCTCTGGTGGGACCAGAAATATTTTCTGCCCGACGATATTTTGAACAAGGTGGACCGGATGAGCATGGCGCACTCGCTCGAAGTGCGACCGCCATTTCTGGATCACCGCATTGTGGGGTTCGCCGCGAGTTTGCCGCCTTCGCTCAAGATAGAAGGCTCGCGGCAGAAAATTGTTCTCAAGGAGTTGATGAAGAACAAGCTTCCGGACCCAATTCTGCGGCGCAAGAAAGTGGGATTCGATATCCCGGCGCACGAATGGCTGCGCGGGCCGCTGCGCGAACTCTTGCTCGATGCGATGCAAGAGGGGCTGGCGGAACATAAATCACTTTTCCGGCCTGGCGTGGTTCAGGAGCTGGTGCGTCTGCACCTGGAGCGCCGCGTAAATGCCGGTTATCACTTGTGGGGACTGCTGCTTCTGTTTTTATGGATGAAAAAATGGGGAATTCAGACGGAGCCGTCGCCGGCACCGGCTTCCTGGATACAGGAAAAAACAGGTATCTCTACTTAGCGGTCCTGCTCTTTGCGGGCGCGGTCTATCTTGGCTGCAGCATCTCTCCGCCGTCGTTGATGGACGATTCGGACGCGGTGCTGGCGCAGGCTGCGCGAACGATGCTGGAGACAGGAGATTGGGTGACGCCTCGCCTCGATGGCGTCGCGTACCTCGAAAAGCCGCCGCTGTATTATTGGCCGATCGTCATCTCCTTCAAAATCTTTGGCGTACACGATTGGGCGGCGCGCATACCGTTTGCGCTGAGCGCGATGGCACTGGCGTGGCTGACGGCGGCGATGGGAGTGTGGGCCTTTGGCAAACGCGCGGGCTTTTACGCCGGTTTGTGCATGGCAACGTGCATTGGATTGTTTCTTTTTACGCGCATCTTGATTCCGGACGTGATGCTCACGTTTACCGTGGCATTTGCGTTCTGGGCGTTGTTGCGGACTCTGGACGAGGAAGAGAAGCACCCGCGCGTCTGGGCGGGCGTTCTAGCGGCGAGCTTGGGCACGGGACTTTTGATTAAGAGTCTTGTGGGAGTGCTTTTTCCGCTCGCTGGCGGAATGATCTATTTGTTTCTAACGAAGCAGCTGTTTTCCGCCAAAACCTGGAGACGGCTGCATCCCTTCAGCGGAGCTTTGATTGCTCTCATGATTGCAGCGCCGTGGCACATTCTCGCCGCCCTTCGCAATCCGCCTTATTTCCACTTCGGTCTCGATAGCGGCCCCGGCCAATATCATGGATTTCTCTGGTTTTTCTTCATCAATGAGCAGTTTCTCCGCTTTCTGAACCTTCGATATCCGCGCGACTACGACACCGTTCCACGGCTTTATTTCTGGCTGTTCCATCTATTGTGGCTTTTTCCGTGGAGCGTGTACTTCCCGGCAATCGCCAAACTCTCCTTTAAACCGCTCGACCGCGCTGGCAGGATGCGTCTGCTGGCGCTTTGCTGGACGGGTTTTCTGCTGGTCTTTTTTACGTTTTCGACGACGCAGGAGTATTACTCGATGCCGTGTTATCCGGCGCTGGCTTTGCTTTTGGGTTCCGCTATGGCCGCAGAAGGGAAATGGATAGGCCGGGGCACGTATGTACTTTGTGGAGTTGCGGCGGCGGCGGCTCTTGTCACACTGACTTTGTTCTTTTTAGTGCGAAATGTGCCGGCGCCAGGAGATATTTCGACAGCGCTCAGCGAGCATCCAGCCGCCTACAAGCTTTCTCTCGGCCACATGGAAGATTTGACGATTGAGTCGTTTGCCTACCTGCGTGTTCCGTTGCTGGTTGCGGCCGCCGCGTTTTTGATGGGCGCGCTGGGAGTCTTTCGGGCCGCGGGAAGGCGGGCTTTTCTGTCCGCGGCGCTGATGATGGTGCTTTTCTTCCACGCGGCTCGCATGGCGATGGTTGTTTTCGATCCGTATCTCTCTTCGCGCCCGCTGGCGGAAGCTTTGCTTCGCGCTCCACAGGGGGAACTCATTTCTGCCCGGCCGTACTACGCTTTTTCTTCGATCTATTTTTATACGGACCGTACGGCGCTCATTTTGAATGGGAGATTCAATAATTTGGAGTATGGGTCCTACGCGCCAGGTGCACCGAATGTATTCATTGATGACGCCCGGTTTAAGGAGCTATGGGCGAAGCCAGAACGCTACTACGTGGTTGCGTTGGATTCGGGCGTGCCTGATTTGGAGAATCTGGTCGGACGCGACCGGCTGGACGTGGTGGCCACCAGTGGGGGCAAGAGCATTTTGACGAATCATCCGCTCGTTTTGCCGGTCGGATCAGCTCCAGCGAAACAGGCGCAGCCGTAGCTAATGAGCTTATCCATTGCGGGCTGAGATGGCGTTTTGGCCAACTCCAGGCTTCACGTCTTGCTTTGGCAGAAACTTGGCTGTAAAAAAAGGACAGTTTGCCGCATCTAATGGGCGTGGTCATTCGTGGCGGATTTTTGAACGACAAGGAGACGTATTTCAGCCCCAATCACGTATACTATATTTAGCTCCACTCGGCGAAGATTACGGCTGAGTGCTCGCAGCTCGCCCATTCGCCCAGCTACGGCTGGCACAAGACCAATGCGCTGCTTTACGAGGCCATTGACAATGAGGGATTTCACTAAGGAGGAACGATGAAGATTGCTGTGCTTGGAGGGGATGGCTACTGCGGGTGGGCTACTGCTTTGTATTTGTCGAAGCAAGGACATTCCGTCGCCATCGTTGACAATTTTGTCCGCCGGCTGTGGGACCACGAGCTCAATGCGCAGACCCTGACTCCCATTCGCCCGCTCTCCGACCGCTTGCGCGTTTGGCAGGCGGTTAGCGGCAAGACCATCGAGTCTTTCTACGGGGACGTCTGCGATTACGAATTTCTGGCCTCGACCCTGCGCGCATTCGAGCCCGACGCGGTGGTTCACTTTGCGGAGCAGCGATCCGCTCCTTATTCGATGATCGATCGAAGTCATGCTGTCTTCACACAGGTCAACAACGTGGTGGGCACGCTGAATTTGCTTTTCGCGCTGCGTGAGCACCGGCCCGATTGCCACCTGGTGAAGCTGGGAACCATGGGCGAGTACGGCACACCGAACATCGACATCGAAGAGGGCTACATCACCATCGAGCACAACGGGCGAAAAGACATTCTGCCTTTTCCGAAGCAGCCCGGTTCGTTCTATCACCTCTCGAAAGTTCATGACAGCCACAACATCATGTTCAGCTGCAAGATCTGGGGATTGCGCGCGACGGATTTGAACCAGGGCGTGGTCTACGGAACAATGACCGACGAGACGGCCATGGACGAGGCGCTGATCAACCGATTCGACTACGACGATGTTTTCGGCACAGTGCTGAACCGCTTCTGCATTCAAGCGGCGATCGGTCAACCGCTGACGGTGTACGGCAAGGGCGGCCAGACGCGCGGGTTTTTGGATATTCGCGATACGGTGCGCTGTATCGAGATTGCTTGCGAGAATCCGGCGGCTCGCGGAGAATGTCGCGTATATAACCAGTTTACGGAACAGTTCTCGGTGCGCGACCTCGCCAAGATGACGGTGGCAGCCGGCAAGAAGCTTGGCCTAAATGTGGAAGTCGACCACCTGCAGGATCCGCGTGTCGAAGCCGAGGAGCACTACTACAATGCGAAACACTCCAAGCTGATCGATCTGGGCCTGCAGCCGCATCTGCTTTCCGATTCTTTGCTGGACTCGCTGATGAACATCGCGATCAAATACCGCGATCGCGCGGACGCGTCGTTGATGCTGCCGCAAGTGAACTGGCGTGAGCCGCGCAATGACCGGCGTTTGCAGATGAGCAAAACGGCGAGAAACTCACTCGGGGCTTCGCGAGTTCAGAATGCAAGTGAGCTCGTCGAAAAAAACAAGAAGCATTCACACCGATAGTATTCCCGCAGCGAACATTTCCATTGTTGCGCGACCGAGGCTTTCAGCGAAGAGCCCCGGCGCCATGAGCTACCTTCAGCGCGAATTCCAGATCAAGAGGGAAGTCCGCTCCTTCAAGCGAGGCTTCTAGTTTGGCGACGAAGCGTTGAATGATGGGCTCCTTGTTCGCCAGAAGATCGATGAACGCCGCCCGGGTGTTTCGTCTCTCCAGCCATACGCAGCGCTCATCGGGCTGCTCATAGCCACACCGAATTTCCTGTATTGCGGATTTCGGGACTGCGTATGCGCGTATGGCGAGCAGGTGGGATCCGAGATTATCCATCGCGGACATCCCTGTGTGATCGGGCCTGCTTAAGAGAAAGCGGCCCCCGAAGCGAAGACCGGTTCCCGGATGAAAATCCCTGCGCCAGCGTTCCACTTCCAGAAGAAGGCAGTACTCGAAGTGGACGGCGATGAGGCGGCCCAGCGATTTGGCCCTTGAGACAATCGCCGAGGTTACGCGTTCTGAACCTTGCCAGGGTTTTTCCACTATAACGTGCAGGCCCGCGTCCAATGCGGCTTCGATCATGATGGGAACATGGTGTCCAGGGAGCACACAGAGCCAGGCGATCTGCGCGTCGCTTGCGATCAGCGCCTCGGCGAGGCGCGACCTATAGGCGGCGTCGGTTTCGCCGGCGGCCCGCCTCGTTTCCGCAATACTTCTAACGCGCCGATTCTCCGCGGCGAGAATGCTCTCGATTCTTGCCGCCCAACGTCCCCGGCCGAGAATCACGTAGGCGGGCGCGTCAGCCATTGCGAGTTCCCGCGACCATTTCGCAGACCAGGCGAGCGGCCTTGACCGCACTGACGACCTTGCCCGAGAAAATGTGAATTTCGCCAGGGGCGCCTTCCTGAACGTGGAGGATTCTCCGGTCGTGCCCGGGATTGTCCTCGACGACGCGAATGGTAAAGCGCGAGCCAATGTAGACGGCATCCTTCGCCGCCGGGACGCTGAGAGAGCAATCGGCGCGCATGGGCGCAAACCGCGTGAAGGGCACAGGCTCGAACTCGGGTTTGTTCAGTATTCCGGCGTAAGGCTCTGGAATCGCTTCGCTGGCGTTTGTTGTCGTCCAATGATTTGTGTTTTTCGCGGAGCCGAAGAGCGAACGCCAAGAGCTGCCGTACGGATCGAAGGCTGTGAACGGGCCATCAACGACTACCAGCGCGACGCCGCGCAACTGAGGAGGGAGTTCGATCAGTATTTTTTCCGCGACCTGGTATTTTGCTGTTTTGAAGAATCCGCGGCTCGGACCTAAGCCGTACGTCGCCCACACCACGAAGTCGTATTCGGGCCGCATTTCCGGTGTAAGGTGGCGCTGCTCGAGACGGATGCCCTGCGCCTTCAAACGAACTTCCACAAGCCCTCGCAAGACCCCTGGATCATAGATGCTTTCATCGACTTCGTAGCACTTTTCGATGAAATCGAAATTCATCCAGCCAGGGCGGCACGTTTTGAGCGGCAGTCCATGCTTGCTCATTACGCTCTCGTAGAGGTCCGGGGAAGTGAGCGAATGTTCTTTGGGGATCGCATAGTAATGCACGCTGTTTCTGACAATGGCGTCCGCGAAAACTTGCGTAAACTCCGCCCGCGCCTCGGCTATTTCGTTGATCGTTTCCACGCTGCGGGGATAGTGGTAGCCGGCATGGACGCGGTACTGGTTGATCGCGGAAGCCGCGCGTAACAGGCCGAGCGGGTCGAAGAGATGTACGTGGTGTCCTTGTTCCGCCAGGCGGATGGCGGCCGTCGCGCCGTAAATGCCGGCTCCCGCTACCGCAATCTTCGCTCCCATAGTCCTCTTTCTTCTTTTTGTCCGAGCGAGTGAACCCATTTAAAAAAGGACGGGAACGTGGAGCGACGCGAGCTTTGACCGGCGCTTACTTCTGCGGGGCCGGTGGAGCTACGGGAACGAGCATCCCTTGGCGGATGCGGTAATCGATATCGCGCCAGCGAATGCTCCTGCGCCCGAAGCTGAGCAGCCAGATCAGCAAAGCCCACGCGTCCCACACCGGCACGAGCGCCATCTTTCTCCAGATCCCTTTTTGTTTCATGCCCCAAACACCGATCAGCCAAGTCATTGCCATACGCACGCAGAGGTATCCGCCGAGATAGAGCAGTGCCACCCGTGCCGTGGGATGAACAGCCACCGCGGCTACCGACCATGCCAGGCCTTGCGTGAAAATCAGACCGATGTGTCCCCAGGGACGCATGTGGCGCATCACCGTCATCCAACGCAGACGTTTGAAGAAAAATTCACGCAAGGAGCGAAAATCAGCCACGGTCTCGACCGCATACGGAAGCAGCTCTACTTCAAAACCCTGTTCCGCAACAAGTCGCCCTACGAGCAGATCGTCTGCGGGCCGGTTCTCAATTGCGGCGTAGCCGCCGAATCCGGCGAGGTGTTTTCGCGTGGTCACAATCGTCTGCCCGAATGCGAACTTCACTCCGTCCAATTGTCGCGCCACCAGGATGCCGGGGTAGAAATCGCAAATCATGCCGATGGACTGGAGTCTTTGGAGAAAGGTGTGTTCCTGCGTCGAAACGTACAGGCACGTAACGGCGCCAATTTTAGGGTCGCGGAGAGGTGCCACCACGGAACGCAAGTAATCTGGCCGGACTCGGACGTCGCTGTCGTTGATGACCAGTACTTCGTTTTGCGCTTCGCTGACCAGGCGGGCCAGCTTCACGACCTTGTCGTTGGGCGCGGTATGGCCGGAGACGTGGACCACGCGAATGCGCCGCTGCGGAAAATCGCGCTTCAGTTTTTCGATCACTTCCAGGACGGCTTCGTCGCCGTCCCCAATGCCGAAGAGAAGTTCGTAGTCGGGATAATCCTGATGGCAGTAACTGGCGAAGTTTTCATAGGCCTCGGCATCCAAGCCGCGGATCGGCTTGAGATTGCTCACAGGAGGCGTGAAGTCCGAAGGCGCGCCAGATTTTTGCGCGTTTCGGAAGAATTGCCACGAACTGTAAAGAGCGAGGAAATAGTAGATGAAAGGAATGGCTGCGACGCCAAGAAAAATGTAGACGAGGTTACTCGATGTCATTACGGCCCTCGCGCCGGAAAGCGGAACCCATCCTTGCTGACGATTCAGCAATGACACTTGAGCCGGCGATTACGATCTCGATGGGAAGAGCCTGGAGCCGAGAGCCGGTAAGTTGCGTCAGGGCAGCAATCATTATCTCTTCAGAAGCCGATCCTTTCAGGATCTTTTTGGAGTTTACTGCGAGCGCCAAAAGAATAGCAAATAGCCGCGAAATTCACTCTCTCAAAAGCGAATCGAGTGCTCCCCATGCCACCAGAGTTCGAATCAGCGGTCGTCGATAGGCTTCCGCCGACGGAAACTTTGGCGGCCGCCAGGCCTCGTTTGGGGCGTTGCGAAAATCATGTAAGATGAAGAAGAAGAGATTCTTGATAAATTTGCGCATAAGACCATGACGGCTCTTTTCCAATTCTTCCGGCCACTTCTATTCACATTTGGCGCGCGCCCTGCATGACTTCTTCCGTCGGCCTGCACCTCAAAACGTATTCCATGCTTCTGATCATGGTCGTTTTCGCGCCGCTCGGAAACGTGCTGCTCGGCAAGGGCATGAAAAGTGTCGGCTCCGTGGTCAGCTGGGCTCCCTCGAAGCTGCCTCACATTATTTCGCTTGTTTTCATGTCGGGATACATCTGGCTCGGCATCGCATCATTGCTGACGTTTTTCGTCGCCTATATGCTCATTCTTTCCTGGGCTGATTTCAGCTACGTCCAGCCGGCGTCTTCGATCGCGCTTCTGGTCGTCGCTCTCTTGGGCTACTTCTATCTGGGCGAAAGGATTTCACCGCTGCACTGGACGGGCATCGTGGTCATTTGTCTCGGTGTTTTCGTCGTTGGGAATACTCCTCCGCGCACTACCGAGGTACGCTGAAGATGCGCGAAGCTTTGCTTTTGTTTCTGGTTGTCGCAAGCGGGACGGGCGGAGAGATATGCGTCACGCGCGCCATGAAGCACGTGGGAGAAGTGACCGATTTTCGCACGCTTGCGGTTGTTCGCGTCATCCTGCGGGCAATGAAGGTGCCCTGGATGTGGATCGGCATTTCGATGATGGCACTGGCTTTTTTCTCTCTGCTGGCCGTGCTATCCATTGAGAACGTCAGCTTTGTCGTGCCGGTCACGGCGCTTAACTACGCAGCAGGCGCGCTCGGTGGAAAGTTCTTTCTCGGGGAACGGGTGACTCCCCGCCGCTGGGCCGGAGTGCTTATCGTTTGCATCGGGGTTACCCTCGTTTGGCTTGGCAAACGCTGAGGTCGAGCGGCGCGCCCTTTCGCCTTGGCCTCCCTCGTAGTCCATCTGCGTCATCGAACTCGCGAGAAGCACCGGAGAGTTCCGCTTTGTGGCAAGCTAGTGAAGTGGCGTTCGGCGGATCTATCCAGGAACCCTGGGCAGGCGGGAAGAGACTCTCAGCGTGACACTTTTTCATTCAGGATGGCGCGATGCCGTGCTTCTCTTGGCAGCGGCCCCACTCGCATATTACGTCGCAGCCACTTTTGCCGCTTGGCGCTTCTTCCGCCGCGAGCGCAAGAACAATCTCCGCAGCTACACACCCCCGGTGAGTATCTTGAAACCCGTGCGTGGCGTCGATTTCGCAAGCTACGAAAATTACTCGAGCTTTTGCCGCCTGAATTATCCCGACTACGAACTTTTGTTTGCGGTGAATGACGCCGCGGACCCGTCTGTTCCGCTCATTCATCGCCTGATCGCGGAATTTCCGGGGCGCACGATCCGGTTGCTTGTAGGTGCGGAAAATCTCGGAGCCAATCGCAAGGTAAACAAGCTCGCGCGCCTTTCCCACGAAGCGCAGCACGAAATCCTTGCGCTGACGGATGGCGACGTTCGCGTTGGCCCAAACTACTTGCGCGAAGTCGTGGCTCCCTTCGTCTACGAAAGCGCCGGTGCGGTCACTTCGTTTTATCGCAGCGTTGCCGAGCACAATCTTGGTGCGGAGCTCGAAGCTATCGGCGCATCGAGCGATTTTTTTGCGGGTGTGCTGATGGCGGATTTGACCGAAGGCGTAAATTTTGCACTGGGCGCTTCGATCGTCACGACCAAACGCTGGCTCTCCAAAATTGGAGGCTTTGAGTCAATCGCTGGAATGCTGGCCGACGATTACGAGCTAGGTCTGCGGATTGCCGAAGCTGGTGGGCGCGTTCTTCTTTCGCGCGAGCCGGTATGGACCATGTATCCCGCGCAAACCGCCAGGAGTTTCTGGAACCATCAGCTTCGTTGGGCACGGACCGTGCGCCTCTGCCGGCCGCTCTCCTATTTTGGGCTGATCTTTACGCTCGGTCTCCCCTGGACTCTGCTGGCGGCGCTCGTTGCGCCGGCAAAGTGGATTTCCGCCGCCTACGTGCTCGCTTACTTGGTGTTGCGTTACGTCATGGCTTGGACGGTCGGTGTTTGGGGAGTCGGCGACGATGTGCTGCGCCAGAAGCTGTGGCTTGTCCCTTTGCGCGATGCTATATATTCGGCGGTCTGGATCGCTAGCTTTGCTTCGAACCGCATCACCTGGGGCGGCCAGGAATACACCATGCGGAAGGGCCAAATGGTGCCTGTAACAACTTCGCAAGCCGCGGATTCTGCGCCAGCGACCTCCGCGCGCGGCTGAGACGCGTTTGTCGTCTCGTGACTCAAGCGTTTTCTCTGAGCGCCGGTGCGCTCATCCTCATCCCGTTCTCCATCATCGTCATCGCTCCGGCAAGACGATTCTCAGCGCCGTGCTGTTCCATTCCGCATGCAACGTGGTCCCGGATTTCATCCCATCCACAGAGTGGGGCGTCTCGACAGTCGGCATTCTGGGGCTTGCGGGAGGGGAAGAGAGGTGATGTCTCGACGAGAATATGGAAGTGAGCCCCGGGCCACTATCACGTCTTTGCTGTAAAATGAGGCAGCATACTGTAGAAATAAACCGATCGTCAGGTCTGAAACATCAATTCCGCTCATACCAGAGTTCAGTTTGTTGATAGACATATTTAGTCTTGCATTGTGGGCATTCCAGCCTTTGCCCTTCGCTAGGAACTTTGGGTTTTGTAGGAAAAAAGTAGTCCATCAGCGTGCGCCCTATTTCCGTATACGGGACAATCCTAAAGCAGTTTTTGCATGTGAAAACCCATCTAGCCATTGACCTGGCCCCCTTTTGAAAAGTGCGCCACGGCGTTGGGCGGAGCAATACCATGATTGATGTATGCACTTTGTATTTGAGCAAGCGCGGGTAGGTAACCTCTTCGGCTCGATTTCGTACTTCCACGCCTGGATGCGGTTGCGACTATCCGGGGCCGCTCCGCTCAAAGCAGGAATTGACTCTGCGTTCCTTGTCGCTCCGATCGCCGCGGACAGTTCCTTGATCTGTTCTTCCAAAAACAATTCAGGCGAATCTCTTCGGAATCATGCTTGAAAAATGTGCCACACAACGAGTCGCAGGCCTGCTCGATCTCCTCCGCCCATTTTCACAACCGAGAGCAACGCATCTCGAATTTCTACCGGAATTTGGTCGGCAACCTTCTTGACGTACTCACGGCTATCTGCTGCCTCGCCATGGAAAGACTGGACTCAACTGATTGCAGGCGGTTCAAATTTGAGCCTTGTCCTACCCTCTTGTGGTTTGGGTAGAGGAGACGGGAGCAAGGGTGTACGACATTTCAAGACGGGACGCACCGGAGACCGAGAAGTCGGCACGCCCCCGCCGACCCCGGGGAGTTGGGGTCGGACGAAAGAATTTTAACGTATTTCTCGAGTTCTCAATCCAGGAACGGGCCATCAACCATAGGCCCTGGGAGAAGCGGAATCATCCGGTTGTGGCAGCCTGCACATTCAATTTCATTGTTCTGGGGTTCGCCTATCAACCAGATGTGCACCGTCATTTTCTTGCCGCACTGCGGACATTCTATCTCTAGGGAGTACTGCGAGAATCGTCGAAGTTCAGAATCTCCGCCAAGCATTACACACTCCCAGGACTTATTGTTCCTTGGCCTTTAGTGGCTGGGAGCATAAACGATTAGTCTCAATACTTTTGTGCAATAGTGAACACTGGTAGATTCTCCCGCTGATTGCGCAGATTAAGGCTTCCTCTACCGTCATGGACTCGTTTTCTAACCGACGACTATGGCGAAGGAAAGATATGAACCGGAGTTTGGCTATTAACGCGCCATCTTCTGAAGGGTGTGCAGCAAAAGCTTGCGGTCGTCTTCGGAAGCCTTCCCCAACAAACGGCGGAGTTGGCTTAGATACTTTGCATCCTTGCCTGAATTGCCCCATAGACCGTCATCAGCCGACTCCTGCTTGAACACGGCGGGCGCTTTCGCTGGTGCCTCGCCATCATAGAAGAGTTGATACATCGGCACTTCCAGGGCGCGGGCAAACTTTTCGAGAGTCTCGACCGCAGGCACGGTGTGTCCATTTTCTACTCGTGAGACGTAGCACCGGAGAAGTCCGGTCTTCTTCTCGATATCACCTTGCGAGAAATTCTTTTGTTCGCGAAGTTCGCGTAGTCTGTCGGCGATAAGCATTTCGAGATTCTTTCAAAAAGATGAATCAAAGGCAAGAGATCATGGTTCGATGATCCTGTTGCGCACTGCAAACCGCACGAGATGAGCCAGAGAGTGAATCTCCACCTTCCGCATCAGTCTGGCGCGGTAGCATTCCACAGTCCGCACGCTAATGCCCAATAACACGCCGACCTCTTTGTTATTCTTGCCGTCTGCCAGGAGTTGCAAGACGGCTCGTTCCCTCGGAGACAATGTACGAGCACTGGCTCCATTTGGAGAACGATCCCTTACTTCGGGACTTTCCATCGGTGCCCATTTTTCGGAACTTTGAAAACGCGGAGCTTGGCATAACGACTGCACTTGTTGAATGCATCGAGTGGCGAGTGCGACTGACTGAGTCAGCAATTCGGATTGTTCGTTCGACTCCCCGTCAGTGATGCGGTTTAACTCCAGCTCCTCTTTCATCGTCGTTCGAACATTCAGCAAACTACCGACCAGATGATTTAACGACTGCTCCAAGTCCTGCCTTTTTGTGACCTCCAAAACTACTGCGACGACCTGTGTAACATCACCTTTCAAATCTCGGATCGCGGAAAAACTCTCCAGCCAGCGCCCGACTCCCGCTCGCCGCGGCAGCTGCAGCGTCACGTCTAGCGAAATGGGTTTGCCAGACGCAACTACTTGGTCTATCACGCTTTCTACTTTGGCCGCGACATTCCCAAAAACGTGGAATGGTCTCCTTCCAATGTGTCTGGCGGCAGGCACCCCGTTCATTCCAGCCAACGCCTGATTGATGGCACGATAACGCATTCTTGTGTCCAACAGGGCCACACCGACCACCGGAGATGCAAACAGTGTTGGCAATAGCCGCCCGGTTGCACTGAAAGAATGGAAGAGCGCCGAGGGAAGTGGGCTAGACAAGGTTCATGGATAGCCCGGACGAGGCCGACCTTCAAGCCCGTAGAATTACCTACATTAAGCTACGGCAGAAGGGGTAACCAGACCGTCCGAGTTTCGTTTGCCGAGATTGTGTTTGCTGGCCACTGTGCTACGTTCAAGATCCCTTCCAAGCGATTCCTCTCGGAACCGACTGCCGGTTTTGGCGTACAGGAGAAACCCACATGCCCGTAGAGATTCTATTGGTCGAAGATAGTCCTGGCGACGTCCGGCTAACCCAAGAAGCCTTCCGTGACGTCAACCCTGCCATTCATCTGAACGTGGCAATTGACGGAGTAGAGGCAATGGAGTTTCTGCGGCGCGAGGGAACCCACGGACTGGCTCCCCGCCCAAAACTTATTTTGCTGGACCTGAATCTCCCCAAAATGGATGGCCGCGAGGTTCTCGCGAGAATCAAGGAAGATGTCGCCCTGAATACCATTCCCACAGTAATCCTGACGACATCCAGGGCCAAGCAGGACATCGCGAGAAGCTATCAACTGCGAGCGAACTGCTACCTGTGTAAACCCGCGCATCTCGAGGCGTTCGAGAGTCTCGTCAAGAGCATCAATGATTTCTGGCTAACGAGGGTTGAGTTGCCACAGCTGAATTAGAGGAAATGAGCAAAGGACGTTTCGAGCCCCCCGGACCCACTCTTTTCGTATCAAATTCCGACAATCTAAAACCCCGGGTAATTTCTCTATGATTGCTGCGTCAGTCTGGGCGAGGCGCCGCTAAGATGGACTGGAAACCACTCGATCGTCCGGCCTCTCTTATTCGTCTCGAAGAGGAACAGAAGGAGAAAAGTGAAATCCCATTACCTGGAGTCTTGATCGAAATGCCCAACAAAATCGATAAGAAAGAAGGACGGGTTTTTGACGGATCTGAGAAAAGATGGCACAGGGCTTGGGTCTTAGCCAAGCTCGGGACCTTGACTGAGGTTGATGGCAAGCATGACCCACGTTATACTGGACCCATCGTTCAAGATTTGCGCTGGTCGGCGATCAAGAATCTGACGAAGGCCGGCGCAAACGAAAAGATAGCCATAACGGTCAGTGGCCAGGAGAGTCGTGATGTCTTTGACCGATATCACATCGTAGATACCGAAGTTGTGGTAGAAGCGATGCGCCGTGTGCAGTCGTTTGAATCGGATCAAAAAAGGTCTGATGTCCAAGGGTGAATGGTCAGTGAAAAAACTGCCCGCGCCGCGAGGTAACTGCCGCTAAACCACTTCTTTTCAACTGCTGGGAGATCGTCCAATTGGTAGGACTCCAGACTCTGAATCTGGCTATCCTGGTTCGAGTCCAGGTCTCCCAGCCAAACTTTTCCATAACTTAAGCTTAGACTCGATGGCAATAGCTGGCCCGTATGGCTTCAGATAATTTAGACAATCGGGACCGTCAAGGGCGATGGACCTGTATCTTTCATCGTAGGCTCCGTAACCGCACCCTTTCGAGAAACGTCCGCGCCCCGTACGCTCGCGTTGTGCGACCTCCCTCGCCCTGCTAGAATCCGCGCTCAACTGTTTTCTCGCTGGATTGAGAACATGGTGCCCTCTTCGACCATAGAAATGTTGCGCTCATGGAGTTTGAGGCGCTTGCCCGTGTTTGCTGCCGCAATATCATTGGCTGGGCTTGCAATCCTCGGATCCCCCTCTAGAGCTCAAGAACAGTCCTCAGGACAGCTCACCTTACAAGTAATCGTTGTGGATTCGCCGGACAAAGCTCGCCAGATTCTCGATCGTTTGCGCAATGGCGAAGACTTTGCTGCGGTCGCAAAAAAGGAGTCTATTGATCCGAGCGCGACGGAGGGTGGGTACCTCGGTCCAATCGATCTGTCGACGCTGCGTCCAGAGTTGAGAGACGCCCTGAAGGGAATAGAACCCGGGCGCATGACCGGAGTGATCGCGGTTCCATCAGGTTACGTCATCCTGAAAGTGCTGCCGCAAAGCCAGCCCGCCGGGGGGCAGGGCATGGGCCCGGGCCAAAACCGGGACTCGCCACTTGCTGGAAAGGGCGCGATTCGCTATCCCGCGGATGTAGCCGGCCAGGTCATAGCCGACATGCTCTTCCAGAAATTCCCGAAGCCCGCCAACTGGGGACAGGATCTTCCGGCTGTCTGCAATATCCGCAAACAATCAATGGCTCAAGGAATCGCGCGTCTCGAGGAACTCTTTACCCCGGAGAATCGCGCGCGCCTGGAAGCCATGAGCGCGTTCGACGCGATCCAGTCGCACTACGCGCTCGCGCAGCTCCAGGCTTACCAAGGCAATATGGACAAAGCGATAGAGCAGTGGGAAGCCGCGTACAAGATTGCACTCTCCGATCTTCCGGCTGGCGTGTCGCAATTAATGAACGTGCTCGGCGTCGCATACCTGCACAAGTCGGAAATGGAGAACGATATCTATCGCCGTCCGGGGGAGAGGTGCCTGTTTCCACCGCGCAACGCCGAGCCTTATCGCATCACGGCGGATTCTGAGAAGGCTCTTCAGTTTTTCCTGAAATATCTTGCACAAAAACCCGAGAGGCCCGATCACCTTCAGGCAAAGTGGCTGCTGAACCTCGCCTATATGACGCTCGGAAAATATCCTTCCGGTGTTCCTGCCGAATATCTGATTCCTCCCTCCGCCTTCGAATCAAAACAAAGCATCGGCCGATTTGTCGATGTCGCTCCGGCAGCTGGCCTGAACTTTGTTTCCATGGCGAACGGCGTGATCGTGGACGATTTCGAGAGCCGCGGTTTGCTCGACGTAGTCACTTCGAGCTACGACGTTTGCTCCCCGATGCATTATTTCCGAAACAACGGAAACGGCACTTTTACCGATCGCGCCAGCCAAGCGGGCCTTGCCGAACAGTTGGGAGGTCTGAACATGATTCAGGCCGACTACAACAACGACGGCTGCACGGATATCCTGGTTTTGCGCGGTGCGTGGGAATTTCCAGTACGCAAGTCCTTGCTGCGCAACAATTGCGACGGAACATTCACGGACGTCACAAAAGAAGCTGGTCTGGCGGAGGCCGCCACCCGCACGCAGACCGCCGTCTGGGCTGACATCGACAATGACGGCTACCTCGATCTCTTTGTCGGAAACGAAAACGGTCCGAGCCAGCTTTTCCTGAACAAACGCGATGGCACCTTCGAGGATATTTCGCATTCCGCGGGAGTCGACAAGATCGCTTTTACCAAAGGCGTCGTGGCCGCCGACTATGATAACGATGGCTACGTGGACTTTTATGTTTCGAACCTTTACGGCGGCAACTTTCTTTACCACAACAACCACGACCGCACCTTCACGGAGGTTTCCGAAAAGTCTGGCGTGCACCAGCCCCAATCGCAAAGTTTCGCTACCTGGTTTTTCGATTACGACAACGACGGCTGGCCCGATATATTCGTTACCTCTTACTTTTTTTCCGTCGACGAGGCCCTGCGCAGCTATCTCGGCCTTGCGCACAACGCCGAGACATTCAAGCTCTACAAGAACATGAAGAATGGAACATTCAAAGATGTGACCGCGGAGGTTGGGCTGGACAAAATCAATGTTCCCATGGGCGCAAATTTCGGCGATGTGGACAACGATGGCTTTCTCGACATTTTCCTGGCCACCGGCGGCCCTGAATACGGCGCGCTCATCCCTAAAATGTTGCTTCGCAATGACGAAGGGAAATCGTTCGTGGACGTCACCGCGTCCTCCGGCACAGGGGACCTCCACAAGGGTCACGGCGTTGCTTTCGCCGATCTGAACAACAGCGGAAGCGAAGATATTCTCGTCTCCATGGGCGGAGCCACGCCTGGCGATGCACACCCATTCCGCGTCTTCGAAAACCCAGGGAACAAAAACAACTGGCTCAGCGTAAGGCTTGTAGGCGTGAAGACGAATCGCTCCGCTATCGGCGCGCGCATCAAAGTCACCGTGGAAAATGAAGGGCATGCCGCTCGTTCCATCTATCATACGGTTGGAAGCGGAGGCTCCTTTGGTGCGTCACCGCTCCAGCAGCACATTGGCCTGGGCGAATCCGCCAGGATCACCGATCTGGAAGTATGGTGGCCGGCAAGCAACACGCGGCAGAATTTCTCAGGCGTCGGGGTTAATCAATTTATTGAGGTCAAAGAGTTCGCCAAGACTTACACTAAGCTTGCGCGCAAGCCGTTTCGCTTGGGTGGCGCTAACCCGGATCAAGTCGGGGCGAAATCAGCCAACTCTGGTATCGAATGATGGACTCGAAAAACATCCGTTCGAGAATCTCGACGGCAGCGATCCTTCTGTTTCTCGCCTGCCACTGCCGAGCTGCCGAACGATATTCGGTGTCTGGCATTGTTCTTCGAGTGAACCGCCCCGCCCAATCCATGGAAGTGTCGTGTCGCGAAATCCCGGGCTACATGGCTGCAATGGTCATGGACTTCGCAGTCCGCAATGCCAAAGAGCTTGATGGGCTTTTACCGGGCACGATGATTGACTTCACTCTGGCAGTCACCGACGAATCGGCTTATGCGGAATCCATTCGCGTTCACCAATTCCAGACCGCCGATCAGGAACCGATGGCTGCTCGCCAGTTGAACCTTCTCAGCAGTCTTGTTGGCTCGGAATCGAATCCAACGAAGCCTTTAACTGTTGGACATCGGGTATCGGACTTCTCCCTAGTGAGCCACAAGCGCGAGCAAATAAAACTGTCACGATTCGCGGGCAGTGTCGTGGCCATCACATTTCTCTACACTCATTGTCCGCTGCCCAATTATTGTTTCCGCCTTTCTAATAATTTCGGAATTGTACAAAGACGCTTTTCAGATCGCGTGGGGCGCGACCTGGTGCTTCTGAGCATTACGTTTGATCCGGAGCACGATCAGCCTGAAGTCTTGGCTCAATATGCGGGCCACTGGAAAGCCGCCGATGTCAAGGGATGGTACTTTCTGACTGGCCCGCTTCCCGAAATTCAAAAGGTCAGTCTTGAATTCGGTATGAACTTCTGGCAGGACGAGGGGCTGATGACTCACGCCTTGCACACCGTGGTCCTTGACCGCGGCGGCCGCATGGTCGCCAACCTCGACGGCAACGAATTCACTGCACAACAGCTGGGCGACTTGTTGGAATCGGTTCTCCGCGGTCCCACGTAGCGCGATTGGACCTTCATGCGCTACTTCTTTGGCATTCCCTTACTTGGCTGTCTACTAGCGCTGTTCGCATTCCAGAACTCTCGAAAAGCATCAGAGCAGTCGAAAATTGTTCCGGGGAAATTTACCGACGTCACTTCCACGCTCGGCGTGAGTTTCCATCACCTGGCATCACACACCTCAAAGAAATATCTGATCGAAACGATGGGATCGGGCGTTGCCCTCTTCGACTACGACAACGACGGCAGGCTCGACATCTTTTTGGTCAACGGCGCCCCGCTCACCGATCCCACTCCCAAAGGCACAATTCCCCAGAAGACCGGTTCTCGGTATTGGAATCGCCTGTTCCATCAGAAACGCGACGGCACCTTCGAAGACGTCACGGAAAAAGCTGGCTTGCAAGGCGTAGGCTACGGCATGGGTGTAGCTGTAGGCGATTATGACAACGACGGCTTCGAGGATCTCTACGTCACCGCCTATGGCGGCAACAAGCTCTATCACAATAATGGTGACGGTACCTTCACCGACGTCACGGAAAAAGCCGGGGTCGCCGCCAGCGGCTGGTCCACCAGCGCAGCCTGGGTCGACCTCGATGGCGACGGCCAGCTCGATCTGGTTGTCCTGCGCTATGTCCAGTGGGACTTTGACGACGTCTTCTGCGGCGAGCACCGCGAAGGCTACCGCGCCTACTGCCATCCCGACACTTTCCAGCCCATTTCGCCGTTGGTTTTTCACAACGACGGCAACGGCCACTTCACGGAGATCTCCAGGCAAATCGGAATGGACAAACCCGGCAAAGGCCTCGGAATCGCCCTCGCCGATTACGATCGCGATGGCAAGATCGATATCTTCGTGGCCAATGACTCCATGTCCGAATTCCTCTACCACAATCTCAGCGGCGGCAAATTCGAAGAAGTGGGCCTTCTGTCATTAGTGGCCGTTGACGTTGACGGCCGCTCGTACGCCGGCATGGGCGTCGATTTTGCCGACTACAACAACGATGGCTGGCCAGACCTCGTCGTTACCGACCTCGCCGACCAACGCTACGCTCTCTACCAAAACGATGGCGACGGCAGCTTCAACTACTCCACCTTTTCCACCGGTTTGGCCAACATTTCGATGCTCCACTCCGGTTGGGGCGTCCGCTTCCTCGATTACGACAATGACGGATGGAAGGACCTCTTGGTCGCTCAGGGGCACGACATCGACACTATTCAGCTCAACTATCCTAATCTCCGCTACCGGGAGGCGCCTCTTCTTGTGCGTAACACCGGCCATGGCTTCGTAGATGTCTCCGCCGATTCCGGAAAACCCTTTCAAGACGCATGGGTCGGCCGCGGCTTAGCCACCGGCGATCTCGATAACGATGGCCTTATCGACGCAGTGGTGACCACCAACGACGGTTCCGCCTACGTCCTGCACAACGAAACGCCCACATCGAATCATTGGCTGACCCTAAAGCTCGTCGGTCACAAAAGCAATCGTGACGCCATCGGCGCCGAAGTCAAACTCACCACGACAAAGGGGTCGCAGTTCGCCACAGTAACCACCGCAAGCAGCTATCTTTCGTCCAGCGATAAACGAGTCCATTTCGGCTTGGGTGCCGAAACCGTTGCGCAGACCATCGAAATTCGTTGGCCGAGCGGCATCCTGCAAACGCTCAAAAGCATAAAAGCGGATCAAATCCTGCAAGTCGACGAAATGCCCTCAGGAGCGATTGCCAAGTGATACCGCGAAGGGCCCTCAATCCCGCCCTCGCGTTCGCCGTTTCTGTATGTCTCCTGCTATCGTTCTTTTTCCTCTACGTGGTGGTTCAGGGTCAACCACCAGCTTCCGCAAACCAACAAAATCCTCCTCCTTCCGGCATGGCCACCGGCGGCGCCCACGCTCCCATCAGAGACGCTCTTTCTCGACCCATCACTGCCGGCGGATTTGTAGACGGCGCGCCCATTGTTTTCCTCGACGTCACCAAACAAGCCGGCCTCGATATATTTCATCACCGCTCCGGAACTCCAGAAAAAACCACCATCCTCGAAGCTCCTGGTTCCGGCGTCGCGCTCATCGATTACGACAACGACGGCTGGCTGGACATCTATCTGCTCAACGGCTCGACCGTCCCCGCCATGAAGGGCAAAGAAGCCCCTCCGCGCGCCATGCTTTTCCACAACAATCATGACGGCACCTTTACCAACGTCACAGAAAAAGCCGGCGTCGCCAACGAGCGCTGGGGTTTTGGCGTTGCCGTCGCCGACTACGACAACGACGGCTGGCCCGACATCTATGTCGCCAACTACGGAAAAAATCGCCTCTATCACAATAATCACGACGGCACATTTACCGATGTCGCCGAAAAGGCCGGTGTCGCTCTCGGCGGCTGGTCCACCGGCCCGACCTGGGGTGATTACGATCGCGACGGTCTCCTCGATCTTTTCGTCCCCGGTTATGTGAAATACGATCTCGACCACCCAGTGATTGCGGGCCAGCGAGGTCTTCGCGCCGGCTCTTGTCAGTATCGCGGAGTGGATATTTTCTGCGGACCTCTCGGCTTGATCGGTGAAAGCGACCATCTCTTTCACAACAATGGCGATGGGACCTTTACCGATGCGAGCGTCAAGGCCGGAGTCTCCGACCCGCAAGCGCGCTATGGTTTCGCCTCGGTGTTCGTTGATCTGGATGACGATGGGTGGCTCGATTTGGTCGTCGCCAACGATTCCGTCCCCAACTACCTCTATCACAACCGCCATGACGGCACGTTTGAAGACATCAGCTTTGCGTCCGGATTCGCCGTCAATGAAGAAGGGCGCGCACAATCTTCCATGGGCATCGGCATAGGCGATTACAATCACGACGGGAAAGCGGACATCTTCATCACCACCTTCTCGGATGACTACAAGACTCTCTATCGAAACGACGGTGACGGCAGCCTGACCGACGTCAGCTTCAAGGTCGGGCTTGGCATGCCCACGATCCCGTTTCTCAGCTGGGGAGCCGGCTTTCTCGATTTCGACAACGATAGCTGGCTCGACATTTTCATCGCCAATGGCCACGTTTATCCCATCGCCGATAAGACCGACTGGGGCACCACTTGGGCGCAGCGTCCCTTGCTTTTTCGCAATATCAATGGCAAGAAATTTCAGGAAGTGCCGCCAGCTACAGGCAGCGGCCTGGCCGACATAATCACCGCCCGAGGCGCGGCCTTCGGGGACCTGTTCAACGACGGTCACATCGACGTTGTCCTCAATAACCTGGACTCCAGTCCCACTCTGCTTCGTGGCGTCGCCAAGAACGGCAACCATTGGATTACATTGAAGTTAGTCGGCGGTCCCAAGAGTCCCCAGGACGCTATCGGAGCCAAGGTGTTCCTCACAGCCGGGGGCGTCAGGCAGCGCGCCGACGTTCTGAGTGGCGGGAGTTACGGCTCCAGTTCCGATCCGCGAGTCCATTTTGGTCTCGGAACCTCGACAAAAGTGGATAAGGTTCTGGTCCATTGGCCGGATGGCGTTCAGGAGGAGATCTCGATTTCTGGCGTTGATCGGATCGTCACCATCGTCGAAGGCAAAAGCTCCGGCAATAATTGATTTCTGTTATTTCTCGATCCAGTTCTAAAGCCGGGATTGCCCTCCCGCCATTGGGTAACAACCATAAATATCCCCTTTTCCTTCAAGTAGATGATCGGGAATGTGAAGATGACACCCGAGTGTATTGACTGCCTCGGCCGGGTGCCTAAGACTCGCTCGCAAATGTGCGGGATATCGCGAGGGGTGTCCATTTTCATTCTCGGTGCTACGACTGCGAGGGGGCATATACATGACGAATTTCTGCAATCTTCTTAACGCGTTTTTGGATCGGACTTCCCGGCCATCCTCTCTAATCGCCTTGGCGGCTTGCTTGTTCCTCTGTTTCTCTCCATCAGGAGTAGAGGCGCAGGGCCTCAGCGGCATGGTGGGTACCGTGACCGATGCAAGTGGCGCCGTCGTCCCGGAAGCCAAAGTCACCGTAACCAACAACTCCACCAACGTCGTTCACACCGCGGTTACCACGTCGCAGGGCACCTATTTCATCACCGACCTTATCCCCGGCAGCTACACGGTAAGGATGGAAAAGCAGGGCTTCCAAACGGCCGTCTTCGAGAACGTCAACGTGTTCGTCAGTCAGACGGCCACCGCCGACGGTGTCTTGCGCATTGGCCTCGAATCGACCACCGTCGAGGTGACAGCCCCCTCGATCACACTTCAGACGGACGAACCTAACCTTGGCACCGTCATTCAGAGCACCATCCTCGAGGAAGTCCCCACCTTCATTGGCGGCGGGCGGGACCGGCAGATTGACAGCTACCTGTTCCTCGTCCCCGGAGTCACCGGCAGTGCCTTTAGCCACCGTATTAACGGCGGCATCGACTATCAAAACGAAGTCATGTTCAACGGCGTGGTGGTCGCTCAAGCGGAGACACAAGGCTTCCAAACCATCTACAATCCTCCCTTTGAGTTGGTCAATGAACCGGACATTTTGACCTCAAACTTCTCCGCAAGGTATGGTTTTGCCCAAGGCGTTGCCTCCTATCGGCTCAAGTCCGGCTCGAACCAGCTCCATGGCGACCTTTTTGAAATCAACAAAAACAGCTTCTTTAATGCTTTAGGCGTGAATCCTCCCGGCACCGGATTTGATTCCGCTGGCGACCTCGTCAAAGGCCCGCTCCCTCACGATGTCGAAAACAACTTCGGTTTTTCGGTTGGTGGCCCGGTTTGGCTGCCCAAAATCTATGACGGCAGAAACAAAACCTTTTTCTACAGCAGTTGGGATTGGTACCGCGTCAATGCACCCCCTGGCATCTCGAATATGACTGTCCCGACCCAAGCCATGGTCGGCGGAGACTTCTCCGCTATTTGTCAAAACGGATTCACGGGGGGAGTCTGCAATGACCGAGCCCCCGGCGCTAACGCACCGAGCGGAACGGTCTGTCCCCCGAGTTTAGCCCCAACGGCCACTTGCGCTGTCGCTAACCAAATCTATGTCCCGCCCAACTTCACCGGCGCGGCAGTTCCCGCTGGCTGTGCCACACCTGCTCCGGGGCAACCCTTCGCTGGAAATGTAATCCCCACTGCGTGCTTCAGCGCACTCTCCAAAACGCTTCTCCCCAAGATTCCCACTCCTGGCTTTTCCACTCTTAGCGGCAATTTGGCCGCACAGGTCAGCGATCTGCCAACCAAGCAAGCGAATATAGGTTTCACGATTGACCAAAACTTTGGTCTGACTCAAGCCTTCCACTTCGCTTGGTGGCGCGACAACTGGACCAACCTCGGTTGCAGCGTCAACTGCGCTTTGTTCAATAATGAGTTTTCAGGCGCACAGCTAAGTCCGGACAAGGGGACAGGTATTGTCCTCACCTACTCCAAGACCTTCTCGAGCAACCTCGTCATGACCGCCGGATTCAGCTGGCTGGGTGAGCTGAACTTTCAGTACAACACGCAGAATGGTGTGAGTTTTGCCGGCGTCACGGGAAGCGCCACTCTTCCTTTTATTAATTTTCAGGGGAATTCTGGCCAAACATTCAACCCTACGAGTTGGGGCATGCAAGCCAGCGGTGGCTCGCTTTTCGGGGAAACCTTCTCGATCAACCGCAAGCTGGGCTTGGGCTTCGATAACAACTGGCTCTACATCCACGGCCGCAATACCTACAACATCGGCTTTGAAATTCGCCGCGCTTATCAGGACGACCATGAATGCCAGGCTTGTGGCGGTGGATTTGCTTTCAAGGCAGAAACCACTGCGGATCCAACGAACGACGGTGGGCCCACGGGCGCCGCGTTTGCAAGCTTTCTTCTTGGCGATGTGGACTCCGCCTACCGCAAGTTCGTAGCCGAAAATCGCCTCCGCAACCTCTATTTTGCACCGTACATTCAGGATGACATCAAAGTCAGCTCGAAACTCACCGTGAATGCCGGTCTTCGCTGGGACATTCCGCGGCCTTTCCTCGAAAGCGCCAACAATGTCACCTTTTTTGATCCGACGTCGCCCAATTCAGGTGCAATCGACCCAGCCACGGGCCAGCCGTTGCTCGGCGCGGCCTCCAAGCTCGGCACCTGTACGGGCTGTGCCGGATATCGGCGCGCCGATATTCATTGGAAGGACTTCAGCCCTCGCATCGGCCTTGCCTACAAGCTGACACCCAAGACCGTGGTTCTCGCCGGCTACTCCATCAATTTTCTTGACGAAGGGCCGTATGAATATGGAAATAACAAATTGTCCGTGGACTACGGCAGCCTTTCCGCTGGTCAGATCCAGGTCAACTCCAACGGTACAAACGTGCCCGCCTACGGGGTTTGGGACAATAATCCGCTTGGCGTGCCCTCCCTGTCTGCTTTCAGTCCGACGGCCTTCAACGGCACCGGGCCTTTGTACGAGTTTTCCAAAGATCCCGGACCGAACGCCTACATTCAGATGTGGAGCGGAGGCGTACAGCGTGAGCTGCCCCACAACATGCTCCTTTCCGTCTCCTACATCGGCAACAGGGCCGTCCATCTCACCTCCATGCTCAACCCCATCAACCAGACCAATCCGAAATATCTGACGATGTTTTGCCCCAGCGGCATAGCCACGGATCCAACCTGTCTGATGGCCCCAGCTAGCCCCAACTACGCTTGGACCTCGGCCGCCTCCCAGGCCGCTCTTCAGAGTCTCGGATTTGCGCAGTCAACAGTCACCTGCGGGCCGAATACGAACAATCCAGGTGCAACGGGAACGTTTTTTACTCCTTATGTGAATTTCCTCTGCGACTACGGATCCGGTGCGGGACTCCCTCGCGCATTGCTCCCTTATCCCCAATTTAACCCCAGCGAGTCGGCAGGTGGGCTCACCAACCAGTTCAACATGGCGGGCTCTTCCAGCTACAATGCGCTTCAGACTCAGGTGCAAAAGCGCTTCTCGAACGGTCTCACCTTCCTTGTGAACTACACGCTCTCGAAAAACATGTCCAACACGGACAGCGGATTCTCCAGCTTCAACTTCGGTGCGCTGAACGGCTTCAACCAGAAAGCGGAGTGGTCCGTTAGCCAAAATGACGAGACGCATGTCGTGAACATCTCGGGCGTATATGAACTTCCGATCGGCCCGGGAAAGCAGTTCCTGAATCATGGCGGCATGCTAATGAAGAACCTGCTCGGCGGCTGGCAGATGAGCGGCCTATTTACCTATGCGTCCGGACTTCCCATCACTATCTCTGCTGGCGGAAATGACGGGGATCCCTATTTGAATGGCTTCAACCGCGCAAATTACAACCCCGCCATACCGCTAAACGTTAACTGGAATAATTATTATAAAGGCCTTCCGATTTTTAATACGGCTGCGTTTTCCGATCCCGGGTTTATAGCGGGGAATGAACCCCGCGTTTTGAGTAACTTGCGAAACCCGTTCCAGAGCAATGAGAATTTTGCTCTTGCCAAACGCTTCTACTTCGGTGAGAGATTCAATCTCGAAGTACGAATGGAATATTTCAACTTTCTCAACCGTATGCAGATCTGCGGACTCGATGCTGGCGTCGACGACGGCGCCAACTTTGGACTTGTGAGTCCCACAACGGTTAATGGCGTCGTTAGAAGCTCGCCCTGCCAGGCAAATACCCCTCGCCAGGGCCAAGTCTTCGTGAAGCTCAACTTCTGACCCCCTGCTGGATCCAACACACCCCTCCAGCATGTCAGCGCGAAGGAGCCGAGCTCAATGCTCGGCTTCTTTGGCTTTTGGGTTCTGTTTCTCGCGTCAGCGAACAGAGAATGGCCGCCTTCAAAAATAGCGTGAAGAAGATTTAAGATGTTTCGTAGTCCGCCCCCAGAGGGCACCGTTATGAGCAAGCAACACCCACCGCTGCGAGATACTCTTCGCATTCCCGTTTTTCTCTCTGCCGTTCTGCTTTTTGCCGCTCTGGCCTGGGCCAGCGACCCGCCCTGGCTCGGCAAACCCTATCAACAGTGGGACGACCAGGACATCCAGCGCATCTTCACGGATTCTCCTTGGGCGCGCGTCACTCCCGTCATCCGCAATTGGGCGCCTCTTAGCAGTGACGAGCTTCCCAATTTGATTGCCGGCGGCGATCGCGGCCTGCCCTCCAACCCTTCGGAAAACTCCGGCGGTGAACTGAACTTCTTTGTCTTTTGGGCCTCTTCTCGGGTCGTGCGCGGAGCTTCGGCACGCAGAGCGGTCCTACACGGCCCCAAAAAAGACATCGATATTGAAAAATACGCCAACGCTCCGCAAGCGGAATATCAAATTGTCGTGCAATCCGCGGACATGACGCCCTTCTTCCGCCAAAAGGAGCAATTCTTTCGAGCCAACAGCTTTCTCGAAATGAAGGGCACCAAACTCAGAATATCTCCCAGCCATGTCCACTACGAACACGACGCCAAAGGAATCCTGGTCACCTCCGCCGTCTTTTACTTCCCCAAGAAGACGGGCTCCGGCCAACCCACCATCTCCGACAGCGACAAACTGGTGGACTTCATTTTCCTTCTCGAAGGCAACTTCCACCGCGTCGGTTTCGAGCCTCAGAAAATGGTGGATAAGGACGGTCCGGCCTATTGATCCCGCTGAAAATTCGTCGCGGTCCCACCGCCGGTTCGGCAACCCATTCATGCAAGGTCGTTCGGCCAGAATCCAAAAGCGCTCCCGAAGCACAGCCTACTTCGGAGAATCAATCCCGGCGACCGTCTAATGCTGCATCTCCAGGTTCAACCCCGATTTTCGACGGTTCGATGCATTCAAGTTTACGTGGATCAAAACTCATGTTATCGTGACGGCTAGTTAAACGAAGGCGAGACGTTGTCTGTACTTCCGCAGCCGCTGAATCTATCCGACCCCGACGATCCCGCCTCTCTTGTATTTCGATCGACCAAGTCCTTGAGAACCAAAACTTACAAAACGAGTGTAACCACTGATTCTAAAAGACTTACAGAAAATCAAAGTCCTGTAGAAACAATGTTTACAAAAAACGGAGGGGAGGGGGTGGCACGACTGATCTTGAAGCGCCTCGCCTTTCTTCTGGTCCTACAGTATATGTGCGTCTTCTTCGCACTTCCTGGCGCTGCGCAGGGACAGGCTCCCCCCGAAGGCCCGAGGCCGTCAGGCGTTTCCGGCCGAAGCGAGCCCGACATCAGGGTTTTGGCTCCTGGTCAACTGGATGCGCAGCTTGCCGAAGCCAAATCCTTGGTCGATCAAGGGAAGACCGCGGACGCGGATCGCCTCGTTCGTGAGTACATAGCAACTCACCCAAACTCCGCCGACGCCCACTTCCTGCGCGGCTACATTCTCTTCCGCCAAATACAGGCGCACTCCCGGGAGACGGATACGGTTCCTCACGAACTCTACAAGGAACAAGGAGCCCCCGTCCCTGGCGCCGACTTCCAGGAAGCAGCCGCAAAGGAATCCCTCGCCGAATTTACTGAGGGCGCCAAGTATCGCAAACCCGCCGCATTCGATCTGAAAATCGTCGCCCTCGATTATGTTGTGCTCGGCGACTACGTGGACGCCGACAAATGGCTCACTCACTCTCTGCAGTCGAACGCCAGAGATCCCGATGCTTGGTATTTGCTCGGTCGTGCGAAATACAGCGAGGGTCGGTTTGATGAAGCCGCCCAATCCTTCGCACAATTTTTGAAGTCCGACCCTAAGAACGTCAAAGCCGAAGACAACCTGGGATTGTCCTACGCAGGCCTTGGCCAAACGGACAAAGCCATCGCCGCTTATCAGAATGCCATCGCTTGGCAAGCGGAATCAGCCGCCAAAGATCCCGGCCCGTTCCTCGATCTTGGTGCTCTTCTTTTGGAGCAGAACCGCCCGCAGGAAGCCGCCCCCTACTTGCTTCAGGCCGTTGCGATTTCCCCCAGAGAGCCACGGCACCATGAAGAATTGGGCCAAGCGTATTTCCGCCTCGACGAATTGCAAAAGGCTCAGGCGGAGCTCGAGACAGCGGTAAGTTTGTCTCCGCAGAATCCGCGCTTGCACTACCTTCTAGGCCGCGTCTATCGCAAGGAGGGTTTTGCCGCTAAAGCGGACGCCGAATTCAATCGCAGCGAATCTTTATTGTCCGCTCCGCCACAAACGCCTCCCGCATCTCCGCATCCCTAGAGCCGCTTACGGAGCGTTACGCGAAAAATTAGTTTTTTAGGAGGTTTGCTACAAGCTGGCAACCGGCATCTCACACCATCACTAGACACGATCGATTCTAGATAGATTCCACAGGTGCTAGTTTTGCGGCGTAGCGTTCTCTTTGTTTTGAATCACCTGCTTGGCACGTTCTGCGACAGCCGCGCGATTGCTCTCTTCCAGCTTGCTGAAGATTCCCATTTCCGCCTTTGCCTCGTTTATCCGTCCAAGCGCGCGGTATGTCTGAGCGAGCAGAAAGTGAATGCTCGGCTCCTCCGGGTTGGTTTGCTCCGCAACCAGAAGGTCCTTCCTTGCGTCTTCGTTGCGTTCCAGCTTGAGCAGCGCGCGCGCCCGGTCCACCCGGGCCTGAACCAGATTCGGACATAGCGCAAGCGCCTTCTCTACCTCCGCCAAAGCGACCCCTGCGTCTTCATGCTGTTCGAGAACTATGTTTCCCAGCTTCCATTGCGCCATGCAGTTGCTGGGATCGATGCCCAGCTCTTCTCGAAATTGCTGCGTGGCGGCATCCCAGCTCTGGAGGGACCAGTAAGCATTTGCCAGTGCATAGTGGAAACCCGGCTGACGAGGCGCGATTTCCACGGCTTTCTTATATTCGATAAGTGCGCCGTCAAAATTTTTCATGCTTTCCATGACTTCGCCGGAAATCTCGTGGGTCCATTGAGAATTCGCATCGATTTCGCTGAGCTTCGCAAGGGCTTGTTCCGAAAGTTTCATGTGCACCTTGCCAAGCAAATACCAAATTTCCTGATTCTTCGGCTGGCGCTCGGCGAGTTGGTGCAGGCAGCCCGCGGCAGACTCCCAATCGCTGAGCTTGATTAGGTCGTTTGCGAGAAAAAATTCGGCATTGTCATCCTTAGGATTGGCGCGAAGCGCCATTTCCAAGGGGTGACGAGCTCCGGCATACTCGCCCAATTCATAGAGCGAAATTCCGAGAAGCGCGGAAGCCGAGGACATTTTGGGATCGATCTTGAGTCCTTTTTCGAGTACGTCAGCGGCCTTCTTGTATTCCTTCTGTCTCAAGTAGAGCGCACCAAGGTTGTTGTAGGCGGGACCGAGGTGCGGGGCGACCTCTAAAAGAGATTCGTAGCTGGCCGCGGCGCCGGCAAGGTCGCCGCGTGCTTCAGCGGCTTTCGCTTCGCCATAGATTTTCTGCACCTGCGGGTCGGTGGCCGAGGGTTCTGACTGGGCCACGACAACCATGGAAACGCAAAGCGTCACCGCGAGGAATGTCAAGGCAGGCCGCAGTTTGAAGCGAAACAAGCGGGGGAATGCGAGGGTCGTAAGGCTCACGATGGAAAAGATTCTACACCGCGGGATAGTGATGTCAACGAAACCTGGAACCTTCCGCTGAATGAAAAGCCTGAATCGTATGGAGATCGAGTCTTGGTAAGCTGGATCTCCTCGGCCGATCCATAGCTCCGCCCTGTATTGATTACCCCGGGCGTGCGTGCTACGCTTCCGAAAATATAGGGGTGTCGTTTATGCACGTCGCCGAAGGATGCCCACGCACGCGCGGATTTGGTGTTTTTGAGGCGGATCTGAGAGCTGCGGAGCTGCGCAAACACGGCATCCGGATCAAGCTGCAGGAGCAGCCTTTTCAAATCCTATCGCTTCTCCTCGAACACCCGGGAGAAGTCGTGACCCGTGAGGAACTCCGGGAAAAGCTCTGGCCGGCTCACACGTTTGTCGATTTCGATCGCAGTCTGAATAAGGCAATGACGAAGCTGCGGGCCGCCCTCGGAGATTCCGCCGACAGCCCTCGCTACGTCGAGACGATCCCACGTCACGGGTACAGATTCCTTGCGCCGGTTCATGCTCATTACCAGGAACCCGTATCGACGATTCCGTCGGTAGGCCAAATTGCGGAAGTCCAAGATAAAATCGAGCTCAATGTACCGGAGCGGGTTAGCAGAAGATTTTCTTTGTCCTCTCTGACGGTCCATACGCACAAAAAGCACATACGCCTCTACGGTCTCTTGGCCGCTGCCGTTGCGGCTGTGCTCTCTGTGTTCACTTATGTGCGGCTCCATCAGCCGGTCGTGCTCGGTGGCTCTTCGGCGTTGGTTAATCCTCGAGCCTCGGTAGCCGTTCTCGGATTTACAAACCTGTCCGGCGATCCACGCGAAGCGTGGCTCTCCACAGCGTTTTCCGACTGGCTCACGACGGAGCTCACCGCCGGAGAACAGTTGCGCGCAATTCCGGCGGAGACTATAGCCAGAATGAGGATGGAACTGGCTTTGCCAGAGGTGGACAGCCTGGGCCGGGAAAGCCTGATTCGAATTCGGAGAAATCTAGGCACAGACTATGTGGTCGCGGGATCGTACGCGCACTTAGGGGATAAGACGGATGGCCCGTTGCGTCTCGACCTGCGTCTCCAGGATACGCGTAGCGGCGAAACGGTTGGGGCCATCTCCGAAACCGGAACACCCGAACGCCTCCTCGACTTGGTATCCAGGGCAGGTGAAAGACTACGGGAGAAACTCGGAGTACGAGCCGTGACTCGCGAAGAGGCCGCAGAAGTGGCCACGACGCTACCCCTGAAGAGCGAAACGGCTAAACTTTATTCCGAGGGACGCGCCAAGTTGCGGACGTTTGACGCGCTCTCGGCTCGCAACCTGTTATCGGAAGCCGTCAGGGTGGAACCCAATTATGCCCTTGCGCACGCGGCTCTGGCCACGGCATGGTCGCGTCTTGGCTATGACGAAAATGCCAAAACGGAGGCCAAAAAGGCGTTCGACCTCTCCGCCAACCTGTCGCGGGCCGATCGGCTTTTAACCGAAGGACTCTACCGGGAAATGTCCCTGGATTGGGAAAAGGCCATCGAGATCAATCGAGCCCTTTTCGAATTTTTTCCCGACAACCTGGACTATGGACTTGCTTTGGCGAACGCGCAGGTGGAAGCGAACAGGTGGAAAGAGGCGCTGAAAACCATCGAGGCATTACAAGAATTGCCGCCGCCTTTGGGAGACGATCCGAGGATCGACCTGGTCGAGGGCTACGCGGCGCGTTCTCTGGGGGACGGGAAGCGCGCCGATGCTTCGATTGCGCGAGGTGCCGAGAAAGCCCGGGCGTCAGGCGCCTCCCTGGTTCTGGCAAGGGCCCGGCTTGATCAGGCGTGGACCTACGAGAACCTCGGCAGATTTTCTGAAGTAGCGGCAGCGGTGGGCGAAGCAAAGCAACTTTACGTTGCAGCAAACGATCGCAGGGGCGTTGCGGACGCGACTACCATAGGAGCGATTGCGCTGCGAAATGAAGGCGACTATCTCGGGGCGAAAAGAGCCTACGAGGAGGCGCAGAGTCTTTACAGGCAGATTGGCTACCGTTCTGGATTGGCCGGGGAAAATGACAATATCGGCGACACGCTTATTTATCTGGGAGACTTGACGGGCGCGTTGAGGAGCTATCAGATAGCCGAGGCCATTTACGAGGAGATCGGCGACCGGAACGGACAAGCGCTGGCGAAAAATGGCCTCGGCGACGTTTTTCTGGCGCTGGGGAATCGTGAAAAAGCGAAGGAGATGTATAAAGGCTCGCTAGAAATTTGCCTGCAAATCGGGAATCGCGGAAGGCAGGCGGAAGCGCTGGCGGGAATGGGACAGGTCCATCGCGTAGAAGGTGATCTCGAGCAAGCGCGAAGAGAGGAAACAGAAGCGCGCGCGATTTTCGAAGAAATTGGAGACAAAAACGAAGTAGCGCATGTCGATTTGGCGCTGGCGGAAGTCCTGCTGGACGGCGGCTCGTATGCGCAAGCTGCGGCGTCGGCAACGCAGGCGGCAGAGACTTTCGAAAAGACCCGGGCGGCCGGCGACGAAGCGGCTGCCCACCTTTTGCTGGCTGAGACGCTGCTGGCGGAAGGGCGAACGACCGAGTCCCGGAAAAGCGTTGACGAAGTAATGAGCGTAGCGGGCAAAACGCACAACCGAGGGCTGGAATTGTCCGCGGCGTCGGTCGCGGCGCGCGTTCGGGCAGCTTCCGGAAATTCCGCGGATGTCCAAGAGTCAATTAACGGGCTCAGCCGAGTGGTTGCAGAAGCGACGGCTGAAAAATTTGCACGTTTAGCCATTGAAGCGCGGCTTGCTATCGGCGAGATCCAAATGAATTTCGGCGACCGGGCAGCGGGGCGCGAGATCCTGGAGACGCTCGAGAAGGAGTCCTCAAATCAGGGATTCCTGGTTATATCGCGCAGGGCCGCCGCGGCGCTCAGGGCGGGCGCCGGCCGGGCGTAGGCTCTTGCTCTCGCCAAATATAAAGCTTTTTGAATCGCTGAGAAAAGCGGCAGCCGGGCCGCACCACAAAGAGAGCGGCTATCGCGGCGTTTGCGGCGGCAAAACGTCGTAGAGAGGTTGCGCCGGACGCAGGTCTCCTTCTTCATTCACTGCTGTCATAGCCAGGATGCGAATTTTGTCGTTGTCTGGAAGTACGATAGTTTTTGCACCCGCAGGCAAATCGATCGAATAGGCGAAGAGATAGGAATAGATATAGGCTTCGTTCGCGCCTTCGGCAGTGTGGCGGTGAGATGCGAACCAAGCCAGCGGCGCGCGCTTGACAAAGCCGGGCGTCAAACCGGCGTACGCTCCGTAAGAGTCGCCATCCGGCGGTTTGCTCCAGCGGCGATCGTCCCACTGGCCGATGTGGCCGCTCCAATCCTGAATCGTCAACTCCGTTTCCTTCTCACCGACGCGGAAGCTGGCGCGCTGATCTCCGTCGGCCGATGCGGCGAGGAGATAAAGGCGATTGAAGTTGCCAGAAGGAAGAGAGACAGATTGGCCGCGAGCGACGAGGGCATTGGGCTCGCCGGTTTTCGCCGAGGCAAGCTGAAAAGGAAAGCCGGAGTAGGCAATCTCAGGCGGAAGCATTTCGGCGGGCAGCGCGCGTCCTTGCGCGTCGAATCCGCCGAGGGATTTCGTGCCATCCGCGCTGGCCACAGAACGATCAAAGGCGAGAGAAACCGGCTGCGATTGCGGGATCGAGAGTTTATGATTCGTGGCAGCGAGCTTCAAGGCAAACGTGCGGAGTTGAAAGGCCCCAAGGTCTGTGACAAGGTGGCCTTCGGAGAGTGTGGCATCCCCCATCGGCATTTCCTGGCCGGTGACTTCACGAGCCGAAGTAACTGGCGAACGGAAGCTCACGCGAACGTCTTTTTGCGGACTGCCGCTGACCTCCACCAGGCGAACGATGATTTCATCCGACTGCTCGGCTTTCTTGACAGCCAGGACGCGGACGCGGCTGTTATTGACGCTTAAGAGAGAGAATGTCTTGCCCAGTGTTCCCGGATGTTTGGAGCTCTCGAAGGCGATCAGAGGCTGATTGAGGCGGTAAGCCTGCCAGTCTGTCTGGCCCTGCCGCCAATCGCCGGAATGGCCGGCCAAACCGTAGACAAATTCGTGGTGTCCCCAATCCTGCGTGGTCTGGTCCGCATAATCCTTGCCATTGCCATTGCCGATCCCCGGAGTATAGAGAAGCGTGAGGCGCAGAGTGTTGTCATCGGGTTTGTCTGAACCGTACTTGCAATCGGAGAGCACCGTGACGCCGTAGGCGCCGCTCTTGTCGGTCAAGTCGAACCATTGGTGGGAAGGTACCTCAAATTTCTTTTCGTTGTCATTGCCGCGCTGGATTGTACCGACGTCCCAGTTATAGGTCGCGTAGAAATTCGCGGCCGTCAGAGGAAAGGTGGCCTTCAGAGCGGCGGCACCGGTCTTCCAATCGATCACGTTTCCGAATTCCACGCGATTGCCCGCGTCTCCGGCGGAAAGGCTGACGGTCTGAATAAAATGGGAGCCTTCGGATTCGCGTTCGACCTCAAGGGCGACGCGGACCGGGCCGGTTTCCACGATGCGGATTTTCGCTGGCCCTTCCACAAAGGCCCTCGGCGGATTTTTCTGATCTTCCCAGTCCATGTTCCAGGCCGGCCAGTCGTGGGGTTTTTCGGTTTGGAACGCCAAGCGCACGGGAGAGGCGAGAAGTTCCTTGTTGGCGCCCTTGTCGAAGATGCTGGAGACGTCGCCATTTTGATCGAGCTTGACGAGGTAACGGGCATTTTCGAGCGAGGACTGGGTCGCCTTGAGTGCCGACGAATGAGAGCCGGTGGCGGAAGCTTGAACATCGTAGACGGCGAAGCCGACCGAGGGCACCTTGGCGAGGAATAGGATTTTGCCGGTCCCGCCACTCCCGCCCAGGGTTTGCGCAGGAACTTCCGAGCCATCGGGAGCAAGCACGCGGACACCCTTTGCAGCTTTGATCGGGAAGGGTAGGTCAGCTTCGACCACGTCTTCTCGAGAGATATTCAAGGGGTTGTATACAACGATGGATGTGCCTTTCGATTGCGTATCGAGCGCGGATGCGATGGCTTGCGTGGCGCTTGTGAGCACTCCCGCGAATTGGTTCATGGCGATGACGTCGTCGTTCCATGAGAACTCATAGGCTCTGGGTGTGGCTGTACCGGCCATGATGTCGTGGAACTGACCGCCCATAACGAGCGTCCAGGCGTTGTTCAGCCGTTCCTGAGGGTAAGGACGACCGCCAAGCCATTCGGCGGCGACGGAAGCGCGTTCCGCAGCGTCAGCCAACAACTCGTTCTTGCGATTCCAGCGTTTATGGTAGGTCTCGGAAGTGAGCGAGCCTGCGGAATGGTTGGTCAGCTCGAGATCTCCGGTGTAGCGTGGAAGATGAGCTGTCTGTTCGGGCCTGATATCCACGAACATCTGCTCGGCATTGGAAGAGATGATCTGCAGAGGACCATCACCGACAGGAACGACGGGCCCGGTCGTTTCCGCGACGCGCCTCTCGTATTGCTCCTGGTTCTCGCCGCGATTGCGAGGAGGGGGAAGGACGGCGGTGCCCTTGGTGACGATAGCTTCCAGGAGCTTGATCGAAGGTTCGCGGGGCGCTCCCCCGACGTCGCCTACGCCGTAATAATGATAGTCGGCGAAGAGACCGCTAACCTGGCCGTCATTCTCGACGCGCTTGGGCCAGTCAGTGTAGCCACGGCTCGCTGGCGGAGGAGGCGGGTTGCTCTTGCTGAGGTCGTCGTTTATGTTGCCGTTGTAATCCCCTGGATTGAAAGCGGCAATGATAGTGCGACCGTCTGGCCCTTCCCAAAGGCCGACGTTGAAGGGCGTGCCGACGGGGGTTTTTTCTGGCGAGTCTGGGCCGCCAACCCGGGCAGCTGATCCCCATGTCAGTTTTTGTGTGGAGAAGCCTTTGAGTCCAGCGTGGGCCAAAAGGCTGGGCAGGGAGGCGGGGAAGCCAAAGCAGTCGGGAAGCATGTACTCAGCGCTTGCTTTGTTGAACTCGCGGCGGAAGAACTCGTTGCCATAGAGAAACTGGCGGAGGATCGATTCGGCAGAGGGAGAGTTGACGTCGCCTTCCTCGACCGAGGATCCGGCCGGGAACCAGCGGCCGGCGGCTACGTACTGTTTCAGGCGGGCAAAATCGGCGGGATAGTATTCCTTCATCAGGCGATAACGGTTGGAGCCGCTGAAATTGAAGATGTAGTGAGGGTATTTTTCAAAAAGTGTGAAATTGTCATGTAACGTGTTGCGGAGGAATTCGTTGATGACCTGGGGATATTCCCAGCGCCATTGGGTATCCAGATGGGCGTAGCCGACAACGTAGAGCACGGGTTGGGTGGTCAAGTCTGGAGAGACGGGCTGAACGGCGGGGATGACAGCAGGGCTCGCTGCCGCATCTGAGTTACCGGAAGGGGGTTCCTTCGACTGAGCTTTGGCGAGAGGCTGGAAGAAAACGGCTACGCACATGAGGACGAGGAGACCCCGTCGAATCCCGCCAAACAGGGAATAGTATGCTGCGCGAGAGCTGAAATTGTGCCGCGGGTTTCTCAAGAGTAGCCGCCTGTGGGTCACTTGGCTATGGAAGCCAGTGCCGAGGAATTTGGGAGATGATCTTCGGCGTCGGCGAGGAGAAGAGCGCCGAAGGAAGTCCTTCGCTGACGCGGTGCCAAAGTACAAGATCGTCTAGCACTGTTTAATAACAGGCTGGTGCTGTCAAGGTATCCGCATGTACTCTGCGAATTCCCATCTATGTGATTGAGAGTTAGGGAGTTACGGGCCGATGATTCCCGGAGACGGAGCAATGGATAGGGTAATCTAGCGGGACCCGTTTGAAAAAACGACTTTTGAAGCGGACGAAAGGGAAGAAGAGAAGGTAAACAGTACGGATTGAGCGAAATAGGGGGGAGCATGGGGAGTACAACGGGATGCCTTGACAGGCAGGTGCGCCTTGACAAGACTCGGACTGACCAAATCCCATAAGCACCGAAAACGTCAAAAAATATGTTTCGACGGAGGTTCGGAATGAAGTCACGGTCGTTGCTACCGAATCGATGGATCCCGACAGTTGTCGCGTTTTTGGTTTGCGCGGCATTGACCGGACAGACCTATGGTGCAAAACCGCGGGTGGCTGCGGAGACCAAGACGCGCTTGGCAGTGGTAGGCCTGGACCATGACCACGTGTGGGAATTGCTCAAATACATGGCCGCCGAGCCGGAAGCCGAACTGGTTGCAATAGCGGACCAGCACCCGGCCTTGGTCGAGCAGGCGAAGGCGCAAGTGCCGGCAAGCGTGAAGTTTTATTCAGACTTTGTTCAGATGCTGGACGAAGCGAAGCCGGAAGCGGTGTTCGTGACTACGGAAAATGACCGGCATCTGGAGATTTTGCGTGAATGCGCCAAGCGGCACATCAACTACTCGGTTGAGAAACCAATGGCCACGAACGCTGCCGATGCGCGCGAAATGGAACGTTTGGCGAACCAGGCCGGAATCAAGCTGATGGTTAACTATTGGAACGCCTGGGTCGCACCTAGCCGCGAACTCTATCACCGAGTGCGAAATGGCGACGTAGGGCCGATCCGGAAAATGGTCGTTCAGTATGGCCATCAGGGGCCCAAGGAGATCGGAGTGTCCGAATACTTCGCCAAATGGCTCTACGATCCGCTGAAGAATGGCGGCGGAGCCATCGTGGATTTCGGATGCTACGGGGCGGAATGGGCGGTATGGCTCAAGGGGCGGCCGAAGCGTGTCTATGCCACATCGCTCAAGCTGAAAACCGAGCAGCACAACAGCGTGGACGACGATGCCACCATGGTGCTCGATTATCCCGATGCCACGGTGATTGTGGAAGCTTCCTGGGATTGGCCTTACGGAATGGACCAAGTGCAGGTGTTCGGAGCCAAAGGAAGCTTGCTGGCAGGCCACGACGATTTGTTTTATCGATCCGGAAGCGGCGGGGGTTCAAGAGAGAGACTGGAAGGGGAACCAGTGAAACTTGAAAGTTTGCCGCACGAGGGGAGCAATCCCGTCGCTTATTTTTTACACTGCATTCGCGAAAATAAGCCTGTGGAGGATCCGGTCTCGGCGAGGCTCAATGTGCAGGTCGTGGAGATTTTGAGCGCGGCGCGGGAGTCTGTTCTCTCCGGGCAGGCGCAGGAGTTGCACTAGAAACCGCGCGAGGCTGGCCGCCAAGCGCTAAATCCGCTTGCGGCGCCCACTCCCTGCTGGGTAAAACTTGTTTCTGCCGTATGGTCAGACTCGAGAACTCTGCCTTTCTATCGAATTTCCGCACAGCCCGGCGAGCATGCCGTGCCGGTGCAATGAAGCCCCTTCTGTTGCCCCTCTTCATCTTTCTGGTTCTGACGTCCAGCGTATGCTCTGGGCAAAACCTACCGGTTGGCCGCGTCGGTGGGCAGACTCCCACTCTCCAACTGCCGAGCGCGCCCACAGGATCGAATCGATGCATCTTGTGCCACCCTGGCGAGGTAGAAGGGTACGCACGTTCGACGATGGCGCATTCCTTGCGCGCCGCTGGCCAGGAGCCCGACGGCACGGTCAGCGCCCACGGCTCAAAAATAACGATGCATTCCTCCTCAACGGGCTATTGGCAGCGGTGGGAAAATGGGGGCGACACGATTGACTACCGCATCGAATATGTCATTGGTTCCGGCACACACGCCAGCGGCTATCTCACCGACATCGGCGGGCATCTCTTCCAGTCGCCCCTGGCTTACTACAGCAGTCGCCAGTCGTACGATCTTGCGCCGGGCTACGAGAATCTTGCGAATCCTGATTTCACGCGTCCCGTCACCGAGGAATGTGTTCTGTGCCATTCGGGAACCGCCCTGTTTGTCCCAGGCACTCTGAATCAATATCGATCCCCCGTTTTCTCGGCGGAAGCCATCACTTGTGAGCGCTGCCATGGCCCCGTCGAAAGACATCTCGCGGATCCTCGCGCGGGCACTATCGTCAATCCAAGAAACCTCGAGCCTGCGGCCCGCGACAGCGTCTGCGAACAATGCCACTTGTTTGGCGTCGCTCGCGTCCTAAATCCGGGCAAGAAACTGAGCGACTTTGTTCCTGGGCAACGACTGGAAGACACATTCACCATCTACCACGATGCTGTGCCTCCCGGCTCATCTGCTGGCGCTTTCAAAGTGATAAGCCACGTCGAGCAGCTTGCTCTGAGCGCCTGCGCCCGCAACAGCGGCGGACGGCTTTGGTGCGGCACCTGCCACGATCCCCACAGCAAGCCGCTCCAGCCCGTCGAGTACTACCGGACGCGATGCCTTTCCTGCCATACGGTGAGTTTTCCCGCTCTTCATCCAGCCAAAGACAGCGACTGTCTGAGTTGTCACATGCCGCGGCGGAATGCACAGGATGGAGGCCATAGTGTTTTCACCGATCACAGAATCCAGCGGCGTCCAGGACCGCAGCAAGATCTTCCACCAAACACCGGCATCACTGCATGGCGCGAACCAACTCCCGATCTGCAACGCCGGAACCTCGGTATCGCCTATATCGATGTCGGTATGCAGCGTCAGTTTCCATCTTTCCTCATGGAAGGCTATCGCGCCCTCACGGAAGTTCAACAGCAATTCACGTTCGACAGCGACTTTTTCAAATGGCTTGGCGATGTTCTCCTCGTGGGTAAGCGAACGAAGGAGGCCGAGGTTGCATTTGAAAAAGCCCTGCAGCTCGACCCCGATTCAGCGGTCACGGAAGCGAGCGCCGCCCCGCCTTACATCCAGGCTGGTGATACGGGCCGAGCGATAGGGCATTTGGAACGCGCCGTGAAGCTCGATCCCTTGTATCTTCCCGCCGTGCGCGCCCTGATTGATTTGTACCAGAAGCAGGGAAGAACGGCAGAAGCCGAAGCGCTGACGGCAAAGATCAAAACCGCCATCGATGAGGCATCCGCCCCTGGTTCGACCGTTCGGACTGCTTCCCCGGAGGACGCCAGTAAAAGCGCCGAACAGGCCTTCAAAAACATTCAAGTGCTCAAGGGTGCTCCGGCCGTGCAACTGATTCCTGCGATGGAATTTATCTCCTCATCGCTCGGAGTCGAGTGCAGCTTTTGTCACGTCGAAGGGCACTTCGAAAAAGATGACAAGAAGCCAAAGCGAACCGCCCGCAGCATGATGCGTATGATGTTTGCCCTTAACAAAAACAATTTCGAAGACAACCGTGAAGTGACCTGTTACTCCTGCCATCGCGGCCTTCGCGATCCTATCTCGACTCCCGCGGTCGATGGGGAATTGCCGCGCTCCTCGAACGCTAGCGATCCCGAATCGCCAAAGCTTTCCACTCCTCTACCCACCATTTCTCAGCTACTGGAGAACTACGTCAATGCCCTCGGTGGGGCCCCCGCCATCGGGGCCATCACCGCGCGCATCGAGAAAGGAACCGCGACCTATCAGGCCGGACGGCCCGTAAACGTCGAGATCTTCACGACGCCCGGAAAACAGGCGATCGTCCGCCATCTTTCAGGTGGCGACAGTTCGACCGTCTTCGATGGCCAATCTGGCTGGTTTACACTTCCCGGCCGTGCAGCGCGAGACCTTCACGGTGCGGATCTGGAAGCCGCCCGCATGGACGCCGACCTGCAGTTTCCCTTGCACCTACGCCAGTATTATCCGGAGCTACGAATTGAATATCCGGAAATCATCTCCGGCCGCGAAGCTTACGTCTTGTACGGTATCCATGAGGATCAGCCCGCCGCCAAGCTCTATTTCGATGAGCAATCCGGATTGCTTCTGCGGGTGGTTCGTTACCGCGAGTCGCCTCTCGGTTTAAACCCGATGGAAATCGATTACGCCGACTACCGGGAGATCGACCACCTGAAGATTTCTTTTCGCGTAACCTTCTCTCAACCAGGCAGCACGACGATCTTCCAGATAGAAAACGTGCAACAAAACGTTCCAATCGACAACGCTAGATTTAGCAAACCAGTCTCGAACTCTCTCCCGGCTAGTTCCATCTCGCCCAAACAATTCCAACAAAAACACAGCGGCCACGAATAACCTGCCTGCAAAGAAACCAGCTGGCTAAAGCGTCTTGCCCAGGGCCAAGACGACCTGCCCCGGTCATGGGGCGACCAAATTAGCTCGTGTAGGGTCGTCGGGAACAGATTGCCCTATTCGGCGAAGAACTGCTTTGCGAAGCTGGCTGGGCTGGTCTTTGGTGAAATCCAGGACCATACCCCAGGAGATGCGCTCAAGATCGTTGCGTGTCCATTCCCCTCGTAGGATTCCTTCTTCCGAATGGCCGGGGCCGAGAAGAACGTGCGCTACTTCGTGAGCGATTACGTATCCCAGGACTCGGTCGGCGCGATATCCCTGGGTGGCCAGCTTGTCGACTCGCTGATAGAAGACGTTCACCTCGCAGGCTGGCTCGCTTTCGGTGCATGTCTGGGCCGAGCCTAGGGGCTCATCGCGAGTGGCCAACTTGATGGCCATCTGATGGGGAAGTATCCTCAGTACGAGGTCGGCCGGTCCCATACGTGATTGACAGGCTGGAAATGCACGAGACGGCGGTCTCGGCACGGAACAGTCCATCCAGACTACTTCTATGCCGACGTTTGCAAAGATTGCGGAAGCCACTTTCTCTGAGAGGGCCAGGGAAACCGGGTCGAGGCGAGCGTAGTTGTAAACCCGAAGGATGAGCGTAGCATCAAGCTTTCGAGCCGTGCGACTCACCGTTGTTGCTTCTCGCTCGGCGAGGGGAGACGGGCTGCCTGGAGCGGGGCGAGCAAGCGCAGACGAAATGGACAAGATGGCGGCGAGGACGGGAATAAGGGGGAGAGGCTTCCTGGTTAGCTTGGCGATTCGCGCCGTGGCCGAGGGCTCATGCCCGGCCCCTGGATGTGGCGAAGCAGAGCTCCATGTCGAGAAAGAACACCCAGGAAGATCAAATGGCAAGGTCAGCCTCCGCGACGCGGTGTTGCGTGCTGCGGGCAACTGTCGTTCAGGAGGGCGAACGGCTCAATGCGACGAGGCTCATAACCTGGTCATTTCCGGGTCACTGGCAGATGTCGAGCAAACTCAATGAGTTACGGCCTGTATCAGCTGGGTGCTGAGAACGAACGGAAGGAACGGCGCAGACAATCTGGGGCCGTGGAAGTCTAAGTCAGGTAGAGTGTGGAACCATATCTGGGCGTCGAACGTAGACACTGAAGAACCCGAGGCCGAGGCATGCAGGCGTCCCCCAAATCTCCGGTTGTGGCTAGCTTCACAGGCTTTCGGCTGGACCTTCGCGCGGGTGAGCTGCGCGCCGACGGAGGCAAGACCGTCCGGCTGCCGGACCAGCCGTTTCGGATTCTAAAGCAGTTGCTAGAGCATACGGGCCAAGTGGTGACGCGGGATGAACTTCGGAAGTGCCTCTGGCCAAACGATACGATAGTCGAGTTCGAGCACAGCATAAGCGCGGCCATGAATCGATTGCGGCAGGTGCTCGGCGACTCCGCGGAACAACCGCAGTTCATTGAGACGCTGGCCCGGCGTGGTTATCGCTTCATGGTCCCCGTGCAATTCGGGGATTCGCCCCTCTCGCCGGCCCCACCCTCCGAGGTGACCTCCCCAATCGAAAACGTGACTGGACGGACCGCTTCCCCCTACCAGGTGATCGAGATGCTGGGTGGGGGCGGTATGGGAGTGGTTTATAAAGCTAGAGACACGCGCCTGAATCGAGCTGTCGCCCTGAAATTTCTTCCCGCGGACAGGGCGGACGACGAAGCTGCGCTGGAGCGGTTTCGACGCGAGGCGCAAGCCGCCTCCTCACTGAATCATCCGAACATCTGCACCATTTATGACATTGGCGAGATGCCTCTCGATGGAGGAGAAGGCCAGCGATTCATTGCCATGGAGTTTCTGGACGGGCAGACGCTCGAGCGCCGCATTTCCGGCAAACCCCTGCCTCTAGGGGAGACGCTGGAGCTGGCTATTGAAATTGCGGATGCTCTCAGCGCGGCGCATGCAGAGGGCATCATTCATCGCGACATCAAGCCGGCCAACGTATTCGTGACAAAGCGAGGAACCGCCAAGGTTCTGGATTTTGGGTTAGCGAAATTGACGGCAATGGGGAGCTCTGATCAAACCTGTATTTCCGGAACGCAGGTACAGACCGGCGTCGTGGGGATCACGCTCATGGGTAGGGCGATGGGGACTCCGGCCTACATGTCCCCGGAGCAGGTGCGGGGCGAAGAGCTTGATGCGCGCGCGGACCTGTTTTCCTTTGGCGTGGCTCTCTATCAAATGGCCACGGGAATTTTGCCTTTTCGCGGCGAGGACCCCGAGGTAGTACGCGAGGCGATCCTGAATCATGTGCCGGAAGCTCCGTCACGTGTAAATCCGAAGGTTCCTCCGAGGCTCGAAGAAATCGTCCTAAAAATGTTGGAGAAAGACCGGAAATTTCGGTATCAGTTCGCGGCTGAAATTCGCACGGATTTGCAACGGCTGAAGAGAGAAATCAGCTCAGCGCAGCCAGAGTTGCGAGCTGCGATTCCGTGGCAACCGCCCGTCGCTGGTAAAGAATCCCGGACGCGTTGGGGAAAGCGGTTGTTCTGGGGAAGCGTCGTGGTCGTTCTTGTAGCTTCAGCTCTCGCATTCTCACCTGGGAGACCGCGAACAGCACCGGAAAAGGTTGCGTTTGAGAGCGTGCCTAATGCTAGTCCGAAACCACCCGCACCGGCGCGCATGGCAATGGAAAAAAAGAATCCGCCCAAAACTTTGCAGCGTACCCAGGCGGTCGACCTTTCGCCAGATTACAACGCCACGGGAATCTATACGGAACGAACGTCATTCTCATCGGATGCCAGTATCGATCGCGTAGGAAGTGCCTTTCCGGCGGAACTGCTGAAGAACACAATGGCTTGGGACAGGGTCACCTTTTCGCTAGGTCCGGCAAATGCGCCAGACGCCGTTACCAGCCGGACCATTTCGCTACCGGCAGGAAAATTCGATGGCCTGAAGATGCTGGCGATGGGCGTGAATGGCGATCAGGAGTCGCAGGTTTTCAGGATGACCTATTCCGATGGTACCTCCACCGACTTTTCTCAGAGCCTCAGCGACTGGTACACACCAGAGAATTTCAGCGGCGAGTCTGACGTATTCTTCACGCCGTACCGTCTCAGTGACAGAGGCGGGCGAGACGATCGGACGTTTCACCTCTACGGATATTCTTTTGTTCTCGACGGAAGGAAAATCGTCAGGAGCTTCACGTTGCCTTCCAACACTGGCGTTGTCGTGTTCGGGTTGACTTTGGTACGTGGCTCGAGCGGAAGTGGAGCTTCAGCCCTCTAGAACCTTGAGCCGCCTGTCTCCGAGCACTATGCTAAATTCTATCCAGACTCTAAATCTGGGTATTCTGGTTCGCGTCCAGGTCTCCCAGCCAAACTTTTTCACGTTGATGATGCAAAACTCCCCCTCATGAGGCAGCCATGATCGTGATCGTTATGGGCACGACCGGATCTGGCAAGACCACGATTGGCAGCTTGCTCGGGAAGCGCCTGGGGTGGGAGTTCGTGGACGCCGACGATTTTCATCCGCCTGCGAATGTCGAAAAAATGAAGCACGGTATTCCGCTGACCGACACAGACCGGGAACCGTGGCTGAAAGCCCTTCACGACAAAATCGTCGAGTGGACTGCCGGGAAACACAATGTCGTACTGGCTTGCTCAGCGCTGAAACAGAGTTATCGCGAGGAACTGCGCGCCGGCTCCGAAGTGAAATTCGTTTATTTGAAAGGCACTTATGAGCTGTTTTCGCGAAGAGTGCTCACGCGAAAAGGGCATTTTGCGAAGCAGGATCTGATCGCCAGCCAGTTCGCGGCTCTCGAAGAGCCGACAGATGCCATCATCGCGGATGCCTCCGATTCTCCGGAGGAGATTGTTTCTGAGGTGCGCAAGCAGCTTGGCATTGCCTGAAGCTTGGAAGTGGTCGGCCATCACACCCCGTTTAATCCAGCGTGAACGCCACATACATCAGCTTCTGATCGCGCTGGATTTGCAAGGCGACCGCGGCGCCCGGCGACAAGGCTTTCAGCGCGTTTCGCAGACGGTCTAGCGTGGTCATTGGTTCGCCGTTCAGCGTGCGGATGATATCGCCGGCGGTGAGCGGTACTTCTGCCGCAGCTCCAGCCGCGCGCGCGGCTACGATGATCCCGAAGGGATCACGAAGATCCGGCGCCATGGCTGCGATCTTCTTGTCGATTTCTATGGCCAGAATCCCGAGCGCCGGGACCAGATTTTTTTCGGGATCAGCCAAGGCTGCGATCTGGTCCATATCCCTCGGCGGTTCCATGAGGGCCACATCAAAGCTGAGTTTCAGTTGGCCCCGCAGCACGTCGAGATGAACTTTGTCTCCACTCTCGCGCGACATCAGATGAAAAGCGACATACGGAACGCTGCCTGCCGCTTTTCCGTCGATTGCCAGCAGGACGTCTCCGATGCGCAGGCCGGCGGCCTCGGAAGGCCCGCCCGGCAGGACGTCGGAGATCACCACACCGAAGTTGCGCGGAAGCTTAAGGCCATCTGCCAGCGGCTGAGTAATGGATTGGACGCTGATCCCGATCTCCGGGCGGTGCAGATGACCGAATTTGCGCAGCTGCTGATAAGCAAGGTTCACAACGCTGCACGGGATTGCAAAGCCGAGCCCTTCGTTTCCGCCGGACTGCGACAGGATGAAGGTGTCCACACCGACGACATCGCCGTCCACATTCACGAGTGGCCCGCCGGAATTACCCGGGTTGATGGGCGCATCCGTTTGGATATAGACCATCGTTGAGTCGGGATCGGTTTGCCGAGCCACCGCTGAAATGATTCCGTGCGTAACTGTATTGCGCAGCCCTTCGGGGCTTCCAAACGCAAACACGGATTCGCCCTGGCGCAAGTTCCGGTAATTTGCTAGCTTCAGCCCTCGAAGACCGGCCGTATCCACCTTGAGGAGCGCAAGATCGATTTCGCTCGTGACGCCGACGATTTGTGCTGGAACGAGGCTCGTTTTCGAAGCAAGCACCCCATCCGAGGAATCGTCTAGATTCGCGCTCGACAGCACCACCTGCACGCGTTGAGCTCCCTTCACCACGTGCGCGTTGGTAATGATGTAACCGCTGGGATCGATGATGAATCCGGAACCAATGGCCCTCTGCCGGCCAATGACCACGCCTGTGTTACCGTGATCTTCTTCTTCGATCTGGCCATAGCCTGACACAAGAATTTGCACCACACTCGGCGACACCTTGCGGATCAATTCACCCACGGATTGATCCATTTTGCGTAGTTCATCCGTGGTGCGCATCTGCGCCTGGGCCCCGCCCGTCCATACGGAAAGGTCGAGCAACAGGGCCATCGCAAGAAGCATCCTGGGTAAAAGCCGCTGTGCCGCTCTCCGGACCCGTGCCTGGGGCTCGAACATATACTCGATCTCCTCGATAACTCTCTTTTTAAACGGACGCTCTCGCATACGTTTAGGGTACATCGGATTAACCCAGTCTGCGCGCCCGGGGGCCAGGAGAAATCGCGTACGCAAGAAATATTCTCCGCCGCGGAGGCGTGAGGTAATATTTTGCAATTTCCGCCGGACCTCGCATTCAGCTGAAGCATCCGGTCTTTCGCACCTTGCTACATCCCTCGAGGCGTGTCGGAAAAAGCACGCTTCCGATACCTGCTGCCGCTGCGATTCGCAAAAGGTGCGACCATAAACCATAATTTGAGGGCGACAATTTAGGGGTTCCCAAATCATGGCCAGACTGCTATCCAAGGAAGACCAGCGGCTCGAGGAAGATCGCACGCGCAAGAAATACTGGAAGCGTTGGGGACCGTACCTCTCCGAGCGGCAGTGGGGCACGGTGCGCGAGGACTACAGCCCCGGCGGCACGGCTTGGGAATATTTCCCTCATGATCACGCGCGTTCCCGCGCCTACCGCTGGGGGGAAGACGGCATTGGCGGCCTCTCCGACCGTCACCAGATGATTTGTTTCGGTCTCGCGCTCTGGAATGGCCGCGATCCCATCCTCAAAGAGAGATTGTTCGGCCTCACCGGGAACCAAGGCAATCACGGCGAGGACGTGAAGGAATATTACTTCTATCAGGACTCAACCCCCACGCACAGCTACATGCGCATGCTCTACAAATATCCGCAGGCCGAATTTCCCTATGGGCGCCTCGTGGAAGAAAACGGCAGACGGAATCGCGAACAACCCGAATTCGAGCTTCTGGACACCGGGGTTTTTGCCGACGATCGCTACTTTGATGTCTTCATTGAATACGCCAAGGCCGATGTGGAAGATATTCTCATCAAGATCACCGCCGTAAATCGCGGGCCGGAAGCGGCTTTGCTGCATCTTCTTCCTTACTTGTGGTTCCGCAACACCTGGTCTTGGGGAAGGGATTTGCGCAGACCGCGAGTGCAAAAAGCCACCAGCGTTCCCGGAAGCCTGAGCGCGGAGGTCGAGCATTGGAAGTATGGAAAACGATGGCTTCTATGCGTCGGTCAGCCCGAATTGCTCTTTACCGAGAACGAGACCAACTTCGTCAAGGTTTTCAACGGCAAGAATCGTTCACCGTATGTGAAGGACGCTTTCCACGAGTATCTGATTCGTGGAAACAAATCGGCCGTGAACCCCAAGCAAACGGGGACGAAAATGGCGGCGTACTATCCGCTGCAGCTCGGCCCCGGCCAAAGTGAAACAATCAAGCTGCGCCTTACCGACATGGAGCCGCTCGCTTCGATGGAGCGAGGTCTGGGCGTCGTCGGCACGATCACCTCGCCAGGACACGCCGATCGCCCGGAAGGCGTACCTGCCACGAATGATTTTGGCGCGGGCTTCGACAACGTCTTTTCACTCCGCCAAAGGGATGCCGACGAATTTTACGCCTCCCGCGTAACCTCGGAGCTGTCCGACGATGCAAAAAGCGTGATGCGCCAGGCTTTCGGCGGCTTGCTGTGGTCCAAGCAGTTCTATCACTACGATGTCCGCAACTGGCTGGAAGGGGACCCCGCAGGGCCTCCTCCTCCTCCCGAACGTTTGAAAGGCCGCAACAAGGACTGGACTCATCTCTACAACGACGATGTCATGTCCATGCCGGACAAATGGGAGTATCCCTGGTACGCCGCCTGGGATCTGGGATTCCACTGTATCGCTCTCGCGCTAGTGGATCCTGACTATGCGAAGGAGCAGCTGATCCTGCTTCTCCGCGAATGGTACATGCATCCCAATGGGCAGTTGCCGGCCTATGAATGGGCTTTCGGCGACGTGAATCCTCCCGTTCACGCCTGGGCCGCTTGGCGCGTTTATAAGATTGAGCGCCGCGTTCGCGGCGTGGCAGACCGTGGGTTCCTCGAAAAGGTCTTTCACAAGCTGCTTCTCAACTTCACCTGGTGGGTCAATCGCAAAGACCCCGACGGCATGAACATCTTCCAGGGTGGTTTTCTCGGTCTCGACAACATCGGAGTCTTCGACCGCTCCGCGCCGCTCCCCACTGGTGGCCATCTGGAACAGTCCGACGGCACCAGCTGGATGGGCATGTACTGTCTTAACATGCTGGCCATCGCTCTCGAATTAGCCAAGGAAGATCCTGCGTACGAAGACGTGGCCAGCAAATTCTTCGAGCACTTCGTAAACATCGCACACGCCATGAACGACATGGGCACGGAGGGCATCTCGCTGTGGGACAACGAAGACGGCTTCTACTACGACGTTCTTCATCTGCCGAATGGCGAAGACCACTTCCTAAAGATTCGCTCCATGGTCGGGCTGATTCCTCTCTTCGCCGTGGAGACTCTCGAGCCGGAAATTGTCGACCGCTTGCCCGGCTTCAAGCGCCGTATGCAATGGTTCATTGACAATCACGCGGACGTTCCCGAACACATTGAAATGACGCAACGCTCTGCGCGCGGCGTGCGCCGCTTGCTTTCGCTCGCCAACCGCAAACAACTGAAGCGCATTCTCAGCCGCATGCTCGACGAGACCGAATTTCTGTCGTCCTACGGCGTGCGTTCTCTCTCCCGCTATCACCTCGATCATCCTTACGAGGTCCAAGTGAACGACCATATCAGCCGCGTCGACTATGAGCCTGCCGAATCCACCAGCGGCCTTTTTGGAGGCAACTCCAACTGGCGCGGCCCGATTTGGTTTCCCCTGAACTATCTACTCGTAGAATCCTTGCAGAAGTATCACCACTACTATGGTGAAGACTTCAAAGTCGAATTCCCGTCTCGCTCAGGGAGCGAAGCAGATCTCTGGGAAGTGGCTGCCGAAGTCTCACGCCGCCTCGTTCATATTTTTGTTCGGGGCAAGGACGGCCGGCGTCCCGTTGCGGGCGGCACCGAGGTTTTCCAGAGCGATCCTCACTGGAAGGATTTGCTGCTCTTCTACGAATATTTTCACGGGGATAACGGCGCCGGTCTCGGAGCAAGCCACCAGACCGGCTGGACCGGTCTGGTCTCCAAATTGATCGAGCAGAGCGGAGAATAACGTGTCCGCAGTTATTTTTCGTCCCGCGGTCCAGGACGACGAGCAAGCGCTCCTGCGGATGATGCGCAATCTGGCAGAACAGGAACCGGGCGCCTATTATTTCGATGAACCCGTGGTTCAGGAAGCGCTGCGCAGGTTCCTTCGAAGTCCTGAGCTGGGTCAGGCCTGGGTTTTCTTTGAAGCAGAGACTCCGCTTGGCTACATTATTCTGACGTTTGGCTACAGCTTCGAATATCACGGACGCGATTCCTTCATTGATGAGCTGTACATCGAGCCTCAATACCGGGGGCAGGGAATTGGCCGCCGCGCCATGCAATTCGTTGAAGAGCGTGCCCGCGAACTGGGCGTGAACGCCATCCACCTCGAGGTTGATCGAGGCAACGACCCCGCCAGCGAGCTCTATCGGCGCACAGGTTACGTCGATCATTCGCGTTTTCTGATGACAAAGTGGCTCAAACCGGGCAAGCATTGAGCGGCACGCCGCAGCAAAAATGCCAACGGAGAAAAGGAGAGTGGTGGCGCATCAGCGAAACGAAGGTGAATTCGAAGCGCTCTCCCGAGTGCGGTTTGGCCGCGAAGTCTGCGGCAATCTGGCCGCCGCTGAATCCCGCGAATGGCTGGTCACCAACGGCATCGGCGGCTTTGCCTCTGGAACCATCGCCACAGGCATGACCCGGCGCTACCACGGCCTTCTTATTGCCGCCCTCCAGCCGCCGCTCGGCCGCAATCATCTCGTCGGGGTCCTCGATGAAATCGTACGTTATGGCGGCGCGACGTACGCGCTCGCTACTCACCGCTGGGCCAGCGGAGCCGTGGATCCCGAAGGCTTTCTGTACATCGACAGCTTTCGCCTCGAGGGAGCTATTCCTGTTTGGACCTACTCCCTGGCCGATGCCTTGCTGGAAAAGCGCGTGTGGATGGTTCAGGGAGAAAACACCACCTTCATTCACTACACTCTCATGCGCGCAAGCGGACCTTTCGAAATCGATTTGAAAGCCCTCGTCAACTACCGCGATTATCATTCACTGACCCACGCCGGCGACTGGCACATGAAGATCGCGACTGTTGAACGCGGCGTGATGGTTCTGCCCTTCGACGGCGCCACGCCGTTCTATCTGAAGAGTACGCAAGCTACGTGCCGGCCGCAGCACGAGTGGTATCGCGGTTGTTATCTGCCGAGGGAGGCGGAACGCGGCCTTGATGATCAGGAAGATCATCTCTTTGTCGCGCTCTTTCAGGGCAAGTTGAACCCCGGCGAGAGTCTCTCGATCGTCGCAACCACGGAAGCTGCCACGCTACTCGACGGCAAAGCCGCGCGCGCCCAACGCGCGAATCACGAAGCGGACCTGCTCAGCGCATGGCAATCAAAAAACGAAAAATCCGCCGCCGGCGCTCCCGCATGGCTCCCTCAACTTGTGCTCGCCGCGGATCAATTCATCGTCAAGCGCAGCCTTCCTGAAGAGCCGGACGGCCGCAGCGTCATTGCCGGCTATCACTGGTTCGGCGATTGGGGACGCGACACCATGATTGCCCTGGCTGGTCTCGCTCTTGTCACCGGCCGCTCTGGTGTCGCAAGGCAGATCCTCCGGGCCTTCGCGCGCTATGTTGACGGCGGTATGCTTCCCAATAATTTCCCCGATGCAGGCGGCAAGCCCGAATACAACACTGTCGATGCCGCGCTTTGGTATTTCGAAGCAGTTCGCCAGTATTTCGAAGCGACGAAAGACAGCGGGACGCTCGAAGAGCTGTTTCCCGTTCTGGCCGGCATGATTGACGCCCACGTCGCGGGCACGCGCTATAACATTCACGTCGATCCGGCCGACGGCCTTCTCTACGCCGGCGGTCCCGGCATTCAGCTCACCTGGATGGACGCCAAGATTGGTGACTGGGTGGTCACGCCGCGCACTGGCAAGCCCGTCGAAATCAACGCACTCTGGATCAACGCTCTGGAAACGATGGCGCGGTTCGCGATTCTTCTGAACAAATCCGCGGACATCTACCCACGCCTTTCCGCGCAGGCCAAAAACAGCTTTCTGAAATTCTGGAACGCGGAGCGAAATTGTTGTTTCGATGTGATCGATGCTCCGGGTTCTCTGAAGAACGGTGGCCGGGACGCCACGTTGCGTCCGAACCAGATTCTCGCGGTGTCGTTACCCTGGAGCCCGCTGGGCAAAGACAAACAAAAATCCGTAGTCGACCTATGCGCCGAACGCCTGCTTACCTGCTACGGCCTGCGCAGTCTGGCGGTTGGTGAGCCCGGTTACCAGGGCCACTACGGCGGCGATCAGCGCGCGCGCGACGCCGCTTATCATCAGGGGACCGTTTGGGGCTGGCTGCTCGGGCCATTCGCGGTGGCTCATCTTCGCGTATACGGGGACCGTTCCGGGGCGCTCCGCCACCTCGAGCCGCTCGGATCCAATATCGCCGCGTATGGGCTAGGCACCTTGGCAGAAATCTTTGATGGCGACGCGCCCCACACGCCACGAGGCTGCATAGCTCAAGCCTGGACCGTCGCGGAAATCCTCCGCGCCTCGAGCGAGATCATCAAAGGTACGTGAGTTATTTGGGGCGAGGCTTTCTTGCGGATTCGCACAACTCGATCAGCACTTTGCCGCCGCCCGGAATGGGCATGAGAAAAAAATTCACGCGCGTTCCATCCGCTCCCGGTCTCGTTTCAGGATAGACGGCCGCGACTCCGAATTTTTCCTTCAAAATCTCCGTCGCGCGGTCCACATCGGAGCACCGAAACTCCACCTGCTGCACCCCTTCTCCAAATTTCCCCAGATATCGCGCAATCGCTCCATCGCCGCCGGGCGCACGAGAGGTCAAAATGTCCAGAGAAACCCCATCTGGAAAGTGCAGCTCAAACTCTTCCGCATCTTGCTCCGAGGGCACCTCGGCCAGGCGCGACACGCTATGAACCGCGCGAATCTTCGAAAAGGTCTCCCGCTGTACCGCCAGCCCAACCGTCGCTTCAGGCTTGGGCCCGAGCAGCAATGCGGATAATTCCGTATCGCCCAGCCAGGACTTTGCCGCGTGTTCGGCGGACGCTCGCCCCGCTGCAAAAATCTCTTTCGCTGCAGACTCGCGCGCGGAGGCCTCTTCGGAGGAGAGCCCGGCAATTGCCGCGTTGAGTGGACTGGACATAGTCGACCCAAAGATTGTAGCGTGTCGACCCGGCGAGGATCAGCCCAAGCTCAGGACCTGGTGCGAAAGTTGCAACGATTCCCGCTTCCAGATCATCTGAGGGATATGCCGAAACCCGTTCTATTTACTGTCGACGACGACCCGGAGGTCCTGCGCGCCATCGAGCGCGACCTCCGCGGCCACTATTCCGACCGTTATCGCGTCATGCGCGCCAGTTCCGGCGGCGCCGCTCTGTCGACCCTTCGTGAACTCAAAGCTCGCAACAATCCCGTAGCGCTGCTTCTCGCCGACCAGCGCATGCCTCAAATGAACGGCGTCGGCTTCCTTTCCGAAGCTATGGAGATTCACCCCCAGGCCAAGCGCGCTCTGCTCACGGCTTACGCGGACACCACCGCCGCCATCGACGCCATCAACGAAGCTCGCATCCACTATTACCTCATGAAGCCCTGGGACCCGCCGGAAGAGAAACTCTTTCCCGCCATCGATGACCTGCTTACGGACTGGAATTCCACCTTCCGCCCGCTCTATGAGGGCATCCGCGTTCTTGGTACTCGCTGGTCCAACCGCTCCTATGAACTCCGCGATTTTCTGGCGCGCAATCAGGTCCCTTATCAATGGATTGACGTCGAACTCGCACAAACCGATCCCGAAGTTCGCAGCCTTATCGCTTCCCTCGGACCGGAGGCGGAGACTCTTCCTCTGGTTCTATTCCCTGACGGTACCCGGCTTGCCGAGCCTCCACTCCCGACAGTTGCCGACAAAGTTGGCCTGCGCACCCACGCGCTCACCAATTTCTACGATCTTGCCATAGTGGGCGGTGGGCCCGCGGGACTTGCCGCAGCCGTCTACGGTGCATCAGAGGGCCTGCGCACGGTGATGATCGAGAGAGAAGCTCCTGGCGGCCAGGCCGGCCTCAGCTCCCGCATTGAAAACTATCTCGGCTTTCCGGCCGGACTATCGGGCGCCGATTTGGCTTTCCGCGCCGTCGCGCAAGCCCGCCGCTTCGGCGTCGAAATTCTGTCCCCCCAGGACGTGGTTGGCCTGCGCGTCGACGGCCCCTATCGCCTCATCAAGCTCGCCGATGGCGCCGAAATTTCCTGCAACGCTCTGCTTCTCGCGATGGGCGTTCAATGGCGCACGCTGGACGTGCCCGGCATCGATCGCCTTCAAGGCGCTGGCGTTTATTACGGCGGCGGCACTTCGGAAGCCATCTCTTGTCGCGGCGAAACCGTCTACATCATCGGCGGCGCCAATTCCGCCGGCCAAGCCGCGATGCATTTTTCAAAATATGCCGATAAAGTGGTCATGCTCGTTCGCGGCACATCTCTCGCCAGCACCATGTCGCACTACCTCATCGAACAGATCGAAAAAACTCCCAATATCGAAGTCTGGGGACAAACCAGCGTGGTCGAAGTCCAGGGCGAAACCCGCCTCACCGGCATCACCGTGCAATGCGAGCCCAGCGGCACGCGCAAGGAGCTCCCCGCTTCGAGCCTCTTCATTTTCATCGGGGCACAGCCGCGCACCCAATGGCTCGGCGACCTCATCGAACGCGACGAGCGCGGCTTCATCCTTTCCGGGCCCGACCTGCTCCGCGACGGCAAGCGCCCCGCCTCTTGGACGCTCGATCGCGATCCCGGCTTACTGGAAACCAACGTCCCGGGTATCTTTGTGGTCGGCGACGTCCGCCACGGTTCTGTGAAGCGCGTCGCCTCCGGCGTCGGCGAAGGCGCCGTCGTCGTCCAATTCATGCATCAGTATCTGGCCAAAGTACAATGAGCCTGCCTATCAGGAGAGCAGGACGCGCATGACCGAAATTCCCTCCCAGTCGCATGCTGAAGAGATTCTCGCGGAAATGATCAAGATTCCTGTCTTCCAGGATCAACCACGCGAAGAACTTCTTTGGTTTATTTCCGTTAGCGAGGAACGCCGCTCCGCTCCCGGCGAAATCATCATGCGGGAAGGCGACCCGGCCAACTACATGTTGGTGATGCTCGAAGGTGAAATGCGAGCCAGGGCCGAGCATGGCTCCGCGGATGGCCCCGTGTTCACGGTAACGGCCGGCGATGTGACCGGCATGTTGCCGTTTTCGCGACTGAAAGTGATCAGCGTCACAGGTCGCGCCGTCGTCCCCTGCCACTACCTGGGTTTTCCAGTCAGCCAGTTCATCGAACTCTTCAAAAGACTGCCGGAACTGGTTCGCCGCCTCGTCGGCTTGCTCACGGACCGCGTTCGTAGCGTCACGCGCGCTGAGCAGCAGCACGAGAAGCTCGCTGCCCTGGGCAAACTCTCCGCAGGCCTCGCTCACGAACTGAACAATCCTTCCGCCGCCGCTCGCCGTTCCGCCGCTGCTTTGCGCGATTGTCTGGCTCGTCTGCGCCAAGCCGCCCGCAGTACAGAGATCGGCCCCGAAGACTGTGGCCTCCTGGCTGAGCGCGAGGAAGAAATTCGCGCCACGCTGAAACCAGCGCAATTCAAGGATGAGTTCGCCCGCGTCGAGCGCGAAGAAGCCATTCAGGCATGGCTGGAAGCGCACAATGTCGAGGACGCCTGGAAGCTGTCGCCATCGCTTGCGGAGGCCGGCTTGACCGATACGCACCTCGCATCCTTCGCGGCAGCCGCTGGAGCCTCCGTCGGTCCCGAACTGACGCGCTTCGCCACGCTTCTTGAAATGGAACGCATCGCCGAAGAGCTCGAACACAGCTCCGCCCGCATCTCCGATCTCATCAAAGCCATCAAAGAATATTCCTACATGGATCAGGGGCCCATGCAGGAAGTGGACATCGAGCGCGGCCTCGAAACCACTCTTACCATCATGAATCACAAGCTCAAACGCGGCATTACCACCATCCGCGAGTACGCCCCCGATCTTCCGAAAGTCATGTCCAGCGGCAGTGAGCTTAACCAAGTCTGGACGAATCTCATCGACAACGCCGCCGACGCCATGAAAAGCAGCGGCAAACTCACCATCCGCACGGCGCGCGAAAACGATTTCGTTCTCGTGGAAATTGCCGATAACGGCGCCGGCATTCCACCCGACAAGATCTCCCGCATCTTCGATCCATTTTTCACAACAAAGGGCGTGGGCGAAGGTACCGGTCTCGGTCTCGACGTTGTCAGCCGCATCATAAAAAACATCGGCGGCCAGATCAGTGTCACCTCTGTCCCCGGCGACACCCGCTTTCAGGTTCGCATCCCAATTCAGGCTAAGAAGTAATTCTCTGAGGAGAGAAACATGGCCGAAGCCTGCACTCACATCGAGCACATACATCCTGCAAAACCAAAGTCCAGGGGCTGCGAAGAATGCCTGAAAATGGGTGATACCTGGTTGCATCTCCGCCTCTGCCTGAGCTGCGGCCACGTAGGCTGCTGCGATTCCTCGAAAAACAAGCATGCCACCAAGCATTTCCACGCCACCGATCATCCCGTCATCCGCTCGTTCGAACCCGGCGAAAACTGGATGTGGTGCTACGTCGACGAATTAATGTTTGAAGAAGACTAGGACCCGTCTTTCGTCCCCGCCGCCTCGTATCAGTCCCGATGCGCCATTCCTCATTCAGGCGTATTCTGTTGGCCGATTCCGGCTCACTACTCTGGTCTGAAGCGGGGGATCCCCTGAAACCTGCCGCAACAACGTGTTTCCTTTTCCTCCTCGTTTCAGTCTGCTTCAGCATCGCGTCCGTGCGGACAACGACGGATTCCAGGCTTCAAGCGACGATCGATTCAGGGACGATCGCTGGCGACCCCAACGGTCCCGGTCTTCCGCAGTGGCCCGTCTACGATCCCAAAACTGAGAAGGTCCTCGAAATTGGTCACGAGGTCAAACTTCGGTCCACTCCTCACGCCAACCGTTTTCCTGTGTTTGAGCGCAGCCTGAATAGCAGGCTTGCTCTGATTCCACGATCCGCGCCATCGGCGCCCCAGACGAGTCCGCCAGACTGAGTACAAAGAAAAGGTCTATTCGAATCTCCATCCGCGAGGAGGCGAGCTTCTCTTCAGTCGCATGACTATGCCTCCCCTCGGGCTCTATGAGGGGAATGCGTCCCGAGGAACCAGCGGCGCAACCGGCGGCACTGGCTCACGGGGCGGCAGCGGCGGCAGTGCCGGACTCGGGGGAAACATCTTGCTCCCCAGGGGCCCGTAACGCGGCGCGAAAAACTCCAGCGTGTAGGACTGAAAAAACACCAGCCCAGGTACATACACAAATCCCATAACGTAAAGGATCCCAGCTAGCGCCAGCAATGCGAACGCTCCCAGAAGCAATTCCGTCGAAAGGTCCCAGGCAATCCCAAGCCCGCTGCCGATGAAGTACGCCGCCAACCCCAGCAGCCCAAGCGGGATCAACAAAACCAGAATCACGATCAGATTGATGATCGCGAAAATAATCCCGCTCCCTATTGCCAGCACAATCTTCATCAAGACATACACGGCGTATGCCGATTTCTCCCTACCCATCATTGCCAGCAGCCGTTCCCAACCCTCCCTGACCCCCACATGTTCGAACGCCATCACTGGAACCAGAAAATCCCTCCCCAGCATATCGATGATTGCAAGAGCCGCCACGAGCGCAATCACGAGCAGCGCCAACAAGATCCCTCCACCGATCAGCGCCCCGAGATTCTCCTCCGGCTTCTCGAACCACCTGGCGCGATAGGCCAGCAAAACCGGAATTCCTGCAACCACTCCCACCGCGGCGAACGACGTGAATCCGAACCCGACCACCCAGACAAAATATCGCCTCCCGGCTTCTCTCCACCGCCGCCATCCTTCGCGCAACCGGCACTGTCCGCTCACTACCGCGTCCAAAAGAATAAATCGGTAAACGCAGTCGCTGTAGATCCACAAGAGAAGCACCGCCAGCCCTACAGCCAATCCCAGCGCGATCCAGCCCGCGTAAGGCTGCATCTGCTCCCAGCCTGGTTCACTGAAAAGACGCGCCGCAGGAGCTAGCTGATCCCCGCCGCCTCGATTGTTGTTGAGGTTCGGAATGCTACTCCCGCCGCCGACGCTTCCGGCTTCCCCGGTAATCAAAGCCACCACCGCCAACCGTGCCCACAAACTAGGACGAAATGGCCGGAAGAGCATCTGCTTCGTCCGTGCAAAAGCTGGCGAAATGGATTCCACCGCTGAAGCGCGGTTCGGCACGCAGCACCTTCCAGGGAAGCGGATCTATTGCTCTCTTCCGGGCACAAACAACAATGGTTTAGAAAATATCCTTCCGTGGAAGGATTATGGCAGCACTCATCCCGTCGCGGGCGTTCTTCTCGCGGCTTCTTCTAGGAATTGTCCGCCCTGCCATCCCCTCGCGACCTGTTCGGGAAGTGCGAGCCGCGACGCATATGCCGCGCCATCGCCCTGACCTGCCGGTACTGTCCAAAAAGAATCCACAGCGAAGCTAGCCCCAGCGCCGCGAGGGTCGCCCCCAGCAAGACATATACCTCCGCGTACGGCCCCGCATGGCGAATCGAATCGAGCAATACATCCGCGCCCAGAAGACAAAACAAAATGGACATCGTGGCCCATATGTAGCGTTCGGCCTTCATGAAATTCACTCCGGTTCGGTCACCTTGCGATCGGCGACGCACCCACCACAGTTTGGCCCTTTTCCCAGTCTGAAGAGCCGGTGTCATTCACGCTGAATTTCGAAGGCCCGGTCCCCTCGAGTCAAATCGCCACCCCCCACGTGTTTTGTATTACACACGAACCCGGTTTGCAACAAGATCAGCTGCGAGTGGATGACCCATCAGGCCGGACTGGCAATCCATGAGGCAATTTCTTCGATTGAGCCGCCGCTAGCGGACTCCTGGCCCATCACTATCGTCTTCCCGGAACTTCCAGCCTCTCGAATTTCTCCTGCGCGGCCATCACCCGCCTAATCTCCATCTCAATCGACCTGGAACTGACAGGTTTGGCAATATAACCATCCATCCCGGCTTGCCGGCATCTCTCCCGGTCTTCTTCGAACGCATTTGCCGTCATCGCCACAATGGCCACATGTCTTCCTGTTTTCTTCTCGCTGGCGCGAATCTTTTCCGTGGCTTCCAATCCGTCCATGATCGGCATCTGCATGTCCATGGCCACCAAGTCGAAATCCTCTTCGTCGAGGAGCCGTAGCGCAATTTGCCCGTTGCCGGCAATCGTCACCGTGTGTCCCATTTTCTCCAGCAGCCGCGAAGTCAATCGCTGATTCACGATATTGTCTTCCGCCAGCAAGATCCGCAACCTCGCTTGCCCTTCTGGGGGTGCCACCGCCTCCGCAACCCGAGTTTCTTTCGCTTCTCCGAGGCATTCTTGCAGCGCTTCATACAGCGCGGAGCGCCGAAACGGTTTGAGGATGGTTCGAGTTACCCCTGCCTGCTCGCACTGTTTTCGTTCCGCTGCATCCAATGCCCGCGCATGGACAAGAATCGCCGGCACATCCGGGGCCGCGGAAGTCCTCAAAGCCGCGAGCAGCGCAAGTCCTCCCGGTTTGCCCATGTCCTTGTCGATCATGATGGCCAAGAACCTCTCGCCCGCGAGTTGTGCTCTCTTCAGCAAGACCAAGGCATCTTTCGCGCTTGCAGCCTCCACCGCTTTCATATTCCACCGCGGCAGCAAGCGTTCCAGCAGCTCCCGGTTTACGGAATTGTGCCCGATCACAAGTACCTGCCCCACCATCGTCGGTATCTTCGGTGGCACCGTCCCGTCTGGCGTCGTTCCGGGTCTCTCCTTTGACGCATTGCAGAACACCTTCATCGTGAAATGGAACTCGCTACCGCGCCCGACTTCGCTCTCGACCCATATACGGCCGCCCATCAGATTCACCAGCCGCTCGCAGATCGAAAGCCCCAGTCCCGTGCCCCCGTACCGCCGTGAGGTGGACATATCCGCCTGCGCGAAGGCTTCAAAAATCTTGAGGCGTTTTTCCTCTGCAATTCCGATGCCCGTATCCGAGACCGTGAATTCCAGCATCAATCCACCCTCGGTAGTTCCCGCGTGCCTCCCATAAATCGCCACTTGTCCTTTGTTGGTGAACTTCAGCGCGTTCCCCGCTAAATTGATGAACACCTGCCGCAACCTCGTGCAATCGCCCCGCACCACCTTCGGAATGTCCCTGCCCACATTCCACACCAGTTCGATACCCTTCTGCTGCGCCCTCAGCGCCAGCGGCTCCAGCGCCTCCTCAATGCAGTCTTCCACCGACATGTCCGCGATCTCCAGGTCCAGCTTGCCGGCCTCGATCTTCGAAAGGTCCAAAATGTCGTTCAGCAGCGTGAGCAGAGATTCTCCCGAACTCTTCACCATGCTCAAGTAATCCCGCTGCTCTGCGTCCAAATTCGTTTCCAGCGCCAGCGTCGTCATCCCCAGGATCCCGTTCATCGGCGTTCGAATCTCGTGGCTCATGTTCGCCAGAAAGTCGCTCTTCGCCCGGTTCGCCGCTTCCGCATCTTCTTTTGCGCGTCGCAACGCTTCTTCCGCTTTTTTCCGCTCCGTAATGTCCACGAAGGTCACGACACCGCCGATCATATTGCCTTGCTGCAGCACCGGGTGGCACCAAAGCTCGGCATCGAAACTGGTCCCGTCGGCGCGCCAGAGAAACTCATCCGTCCCGTGAAATTTTCTGCCCGCCAGGAATTCCTTGTGCACCGCGCACTCATCCCGCGAAAAGTGCGTTCCGTCCCGCCGCGTGTGGTGCATTACGTCGTGCAGATTTTTTCCCAACAGGACTTCCTGAGAGGGGTAGCGCAGGAGGCGCAGCATCGCATGGTTGCAGAAAGTACATTTGCCCGTGGTGTCCACTCCATAAATCGCTTCCCCCGTGGATTCCAGCAGCAGCCGCATCCGCGCTTCTTCTTCCGACAACTTCTGCTCGCTGACGTCCCTTTCGCTGATCAATGCTCCCAGCACCAGCCCGGCGAGCGATAGAATCAGCATCAGGAATTGGAGCAGTGTCAGTTCGTGGTAGGTCCGCGGATACACCCGCAGCGCCAGGATAATTCCAGTATCTAGCGCCAGAATCGCTGCCGTCGCTCCACGCAATCCCCGCCGCACGGCTACCAGTATCAACGGGAGAAAAAGCAGGTAAAACATCTCGCTGCCGCTCGAGAACCTCCCGCTCAGCGCCGCCCACAGCACCGCCACGATGCTTGCCGCGAACAGGCCCGTTTCGAGTGTGCGCCCGTATCCCCGCAGTTCATGTCTGCCCACTCGGCGAGTGGCCTCGTCCGGAGTCCTTCCACTTTCCGAGTAGCCCAGGTATCGTCGGAGCCCCGGCGCAATGTAAATCAGGGAAAACGGCACGATCGATCCGATCGCCACCGCATCGCCAACCCACCAATTCATCGTCGCGAGCAAATACCCTTGCGCGGGAATTAGGTGGTCCGCCTGGAGGAACCTCGTTCCGATGAACGCCACAATGCACGAAGCGCATGTGGCAACCATCAGCAGCCAGGTCACATCCCTCATGGTCCGCAGACGCCAATCGGTCTTCACTACGCGGCGCAAAACCACTGCGGCCATCGTATATACCAGAATGAATTCTACGTTCCCTATGAGGAAGGAATACGAACGTACCGGCAGGTGATAGTTCACGACCGACGCGATGCACTCCGCCAGAAGGATGATCGGCGCGTAACGCCACCCGAGTCCAATGAGTGCCGCGAGCGCCATCCCCGTGGGCGGGTACCAGGCACTGATTTCGGCCCAGATCTGAAAGGCTACCGTGGTTCGATCCACCAGCACGTACGCCACGACAAAACACACCGCCACCAACAACTGTCGTAGCTTCGATGCTTTCTCTGAAACCAATCATCCCTCCCGCCGGCTTGGCATCTCTGGGTCAGAAGGTGGCGGCTTGGCGGCGTTATTCCCGGTCGCCCTCATTCGATTGCGAACCGTCCGGCCCCCCTCGTGTTCCGAAATGAAAATACAGCCTAAAAAAGCTCCGCAAACTCTCTCTGCCCGCCTCCATCTGAGTACCGGGAAAGGAGCCCTAATCCCTGTCACATCAGCGAGTTTGCTGTGGCTGACCGCTCGCACTTCTGGCCATTGCGCGCACACACCCCTGTGATTTCCTAGCGCTCGGAGGGCCAAATCGGCGGCCTCCTCGTTCTGGCCAAGATTAGAAAACTCTAAATGAGTTTTGTAGCGGATGGGGGTTTCAAGAGAGCTATTTTTGTGCCGGCCGTTCTCGACCGATGGCTCTGTTACTTTCCTTGCAGCCGCGAAACAAACAACTCAAGAAACTTGTCTGCCTTCACATCGATGGAAACCTTGGCGTTCGGCACGACCTTGTCGAGGCCCTCGATCACGTAACGATCGCCCTCCGGGAAATGGTGTAATACGTTCCTTTCGATTTCATTCCGCCGATTTGCCACCGTTTCTCCTCGCGTAAATTCGCCCCGCGTTTCGACATCGACATGCATCGCCGGCGCTGTCACCAGCTCCGCGTCGATCGCCACTCCCACAGCCAGCGGATCGTACATCGGCGTCCCGCTATCCCCGAATTTTTCCGACAACTCCACGAGAAATTTCGTCACTCCATACATGAAGTCGTTCACCGGGCCGTGCGTCTTTCCGAGTTGCTCCAGTTGTTTGCGGCCGAAAAGCGTCTTGTCCCCGACGTCGAGCCCGACCATCGTCAGCGGCCAGCCCGCCTGAAAAACCATCTGCGCCGCTTCCGGATCGTTGTAAATATTCGCTTCCGCCGCGGCATTCACATTCCCGCCCTTGATCGACCCCCCCATTAGAATCACTTCCTTCACGAGCGGCACGATCCCCGGATCTTTTTCAATCGCCAGTGCAATATTTGTCAGCGGCCCAACAGGCACCAGCGTGATTTCGTGCGGATAGGCGCGCACCAAGGCAATGATGAGGTCCGGTCCAAACCGCGCGTCCGCTTTGCATTTGCTTTTCGGCAACTCGATGTTTCCGAGCCCATTCTTGCCGTGCCAGAACTCCGCCGTGATCAGTTTCTGAAATAGTGGATGCTCCGCACCTCCTGCGACGGGAATGTCACAGCGGTTTGCCAGCGAAACCATCCGCAGCGCATTTTCCAGACCCTGCCCCGCCGTCACGTTCCCGGGCACAACGGTGATGGCCCGCACATCCAGCTCCGGAGAATTCAGAGCCAGCATGAGCGCCATCGCGTCATCGGTCCCCGGGTCGGTATCCAGGATAATCTTCTTTGCTCCCGCAGCCCCCCACGCCGGCGGGCAGACAATCCCAGGCACCATAACCAGGTAGGAAAGCATCCGCAGGAACCAGCCCATCCGATCAGCCATATTCTTCCTCCCCACCCAAATTCGTAGCGGGCGCGGCACGTTTTGCCTGAGCCCCGGAGGGCCGTGCCCGCTCTCCTCTCATGCATCTCGGCTGCCATTGAGGGCCGCAACCTGTTTAGCCCGATCCTCGAAGGCCGCGTCCCCTGCGGCAAGACCGCTCGCGACACCACGTCATCCTTTTACTTTTGGACCAACCAGCAGGGAAGCCGTCAGCGCCACCAACAAGATCCCTCCCACCACCGCCAAAGAGATCTCCACCGAAATATGTAACCACGGCTCAACAATCATTTTCGCCCCGATAAACGCCAGTACCGAGGAAAGACCAGCCGTCAAATACCGCAGCCGCCCGAGCACGCCTGCCAGCAGAAAATACATGGCCCGCAAACCCAATATCGCGAACACGTTCGACGTGTACACAAGGAAAGGATCATGCGTAATTCCAAAAATGGCCGGAATCGAATCCACCGCCATCGTGATGTCCGTAATCTCCACGATGAGCAGCACCACAAACAAGGGCGTGGCGTACCAGGTTCCTCGTTCCCGTACAAAAAATTTACTCCCCTGATATTCCTTCGTCACCCGCAGGTGCCTTCTCGCAAAACGTGAAATCCTGTTCTCCTCGGGACGCATCTCCTCTTTCTTCACAAACAGCATGTGCAATCCCGCGTACAGCAAAAATGCACCGAACACATAAAGCACCCAGCTGAACCGCTCAATCAGCCCTGCTCCTGCTGCGATCATCGCGCCGCGCATCACCAGCGCACCCAAAATCCCCCATTCCAGAATGCGGTGCTGGATCTTTTCATCCACCGCAAACGTCCGGAAAATCACCAAAAATAAAAAAAGATTGTCGACGCTGAGGGCCTTTTCGATCACATAGCCGGTGAAGAATTCCAGTCCGCGCTGCTCGCCGGCGAAATACATCAGGCCGAGCCCAAACGCAACGGACAACCCCACCCAGACGAGCGTCCAGGTGATCGCTTCCCGCGTTGCCATCTTGTGAGGTCGCCGGTGGAAGACACCGAGGTCCAATACAATCGCGGCCAGTACGAAAAGATTGAAAACCAGCCAAAGCAGAGGTGTGCCCATGGCTCCGGCAGCCGGCGCGCCTTAGGGCGCCGACGATGCCATCGTGTCCGTGGCGTTCAGGTTGGTGAGTTCGATGCGGAAAGCTTGCCCGGCTTCAATCGTGACGGGAACATCCCAGCGCACGCGCGCGTCGCCGGCGTTTGCGTCCAGGTTCAGCGAGCTGATCCAGTAATTGCCCGGCGCCAGCTGGCGAAGAAAAGCGTGTCCTTCCAGGTCCGTCTGCACTTTGGCCGCCAGATATTTTGTTTGTGCCACTTCCGGCGCCAGTTTCTGCACGCGCTTTTTCTGATTGCTCAGCATCTGCGCCCACTTCCGTTGCGGATTCAGCGTGTCCAGCTCCAGCTCCATTCCGGAAACGGTTCCGGGGTTGGCAATAATAAATTTCTTCAGCGTCGCGTAATACGCCAGCCTGTCTTTTTCATACTTGTCCGGATGGTCGGTTTTGTCCGATTCCTTGAACTTCGGCTTCGGAAAGCCGTTGGTCACGCCGCCGCTGTTCGAGTGCTCGTAGGCCAGCAATAATTCCGGGGTATGGATGATGTCGTCGGCCTTCATCTGTTTATCCACATCGGGAGCGGTCAGATCGAGCGTATCGTGGTCCTTCAGCCATTTCTTCAGCTCCGGCGATACTTTCAACCCCTCGATGAAGTCATTCCGCGTCGGGACGGGGTCCGCTTCTTCGACTTCCTTGGCGATCTCCGCATAGCTCCTTGTCAGGATGTAAATCGTGAATTGCCTCACTGGTTCCGGCTGCGCGGCCGTCGGCGTGACGCGCGCCGTAATATCCAGGCTGGCCGCGGAGTTCTGCGCCCGGGTCGTGTCAAGGAAGCACACCATTCCGGCGAAGATAGCCAATGAAACAGCGGTTGCTCTTCTCATGCCGGAATCCTAACAGATTGTCCACAGCCCATATAGAAGAAGCGTCTCATGTGTTGCTTGAATCACTCTCCAGCGCAGAAGCGCGCCGACTACGGCTCCGCCTCCATCCCATCCCACTGCCGGAATTCGTACGGCATAGAGAAATGCTACGCCCCTCCGCGGTGCTCGTCCAGAAGTTCAGCGGCTCCGGCTAGGCTGCTCTCTTCGCCGAACCTGTATTTACCATCGCTTGTCACGGTGATTTTCCGCGCTCGATGATCCTTCTCAAAGAGGTTGAAGCCCTCCCGGAGATTGCTCCAAAACGCGAGCAGTTCCGGCTGGTTAGGATGACTCTCTGCGAGCGCCTTGAATCCGTCTTCTGTCAGCCGCGCCGGGAATATCTCGATAGGAATGTGACGCTGGCCCGCCGTACGCACCTGCACCGCCAGCCAATAGACCTCCTTGATCCCTTCGTCGGTTATTGGAATGCAGCCGATGGTCACGCAATTCCCATGCAGGAAAATATCTCCGCCGGGATTGGTGTGCGATCCGAGGATCCTGTCGGCGGTGTTCGGATAGCTGATGTGCAAGCTCAAGAAAAAATTGCTCTGAGGGTTGAACCAATCCAGTTCGTAGAAGCCTTCGGGAACTTGTGTATCGCCGAACTTTCTTTTCGGCCCAAGCAAGCCGGAGGTCGCGCAAATCCCGTAGACGTGCACGAGCGTCAACGGTCCTCGGGCCTTATCCGAAGCCCAGAGTTCGAGCAGCGCTTCTTTCTTAAAAGCGCGAAAAAGGATGGCACGCGGCGGATAGGATATCTTTTTTTCCTCAAACATCCGCCGCAGAGCATCGTCCTTCTCTTTCGCGGCGGTGCGGACGCGGGGATATCGGGATTGCTCGTCGCGGAACGACTTGATTTCTTCTGAAGCGGCAAACGAGCCGAAAAGTAGCGCAGCCGCAGGCAAGAGAAAGATGGGCTTCATGGGTAGACGACCCCTGGCTACCCGTCAGAACAGGCGAAATACAGCTTCGACGGTAACCCACGCCGCGAGCGGCTGCTTCGCGCCGTCGCGCGCCGGAATAAATTTCCAGCCCCGCACGGTTTCTATCGCGCGCTCATCCAGGCCGAATCCGATTCCTTTGACGATCTGAACATCCTGCGCCCGCCCATCTGCTCCCACCAGCACCGCCAGCGTCACCGAGCCCTGCACCTTCCCGTGCCGCGCCTCATCCGTGTATGTCGGATATGGACAATACGCGCATGCCGGCTGAGTGACTCCCGCCCTGAAGGGAGTGTTCTGATTGCCATAACCGGCCGGACCATCTCCGCTGTCACCAAGATGACCGCCTTCCTTGGATCCGATGCCGTGGTCCCGCCCCGGACCAGCAGAATTCGTATCGGACAGCATCCAGGGCAATCCTATTTTGTCGATAGGCTGAAGAACCGGCGCCGCGTTCGGGTCCAAGATCGTCGGTGGCACGGGTAGTTCGACGTGGTCGTTTTGCGGCAGCGTCGGTCTCACAAGCACGATGGAAGAAAACGCTGGAAGACTACCATGCGTTGCGGGAATAGGGTTTTGGTCGCCCCCGCTGCCAATTCCGCCGGAAGGATGTGCGTTCGCGAGAGTAGGGAATAACCCCGGTGGGACTGTGAGAGGACTTAACTTCCTCGTGTCCTTGCCTGCCTCGTCCGAGAATCTTCTGGGCCCCTGGGTCAGCAGGAAGAGAGCGATCGCAAAAACCGCAGCATGAGTAAGCAGAGAAGCGCCTTGAGCGCGCGCCGGTCGCGGCGATTTTTCGAGCTTCAGTAAATGAATCGGCGCACCGTTTGCCGATGAGGGTTTGAAATGCGAGGGAATCAGAAGCTGCCCCAGGTTTTCCCGAACTCGGTTGAGCCAGGATTCGGCTGCGGAATCGTGGCCGGAAAAAGGGCGCAGAACTGGATCGCGCATGCGCAGGCCTCCGTCTCCGCCTCAAGTTTCGGCCCGACAACGTCTGGAGGCGGGCACCAGTCGGCTAGTCAGAAGTCTTGAAACGAAGTTTGGTTGCCTGCACCTAAAACTCTTGAGCAGTCAAAGAAAATGGAAATAGAAAATGAGGATTCAGTCAGAAGATAGAAAACTAATAAAGCCGGAACGTCACTTCGATCGGTACGCTCACAGGCACAATCTTGCCGTTCGGTCCAGCCGCAGGCCGGAACTTCCACGTGCGGACCGACTCAACGGCCTTTTCCCCGAGGCCCATTCCGGGATCCTTCAGGATGGAAATGTTGACCGCGCGGCCGTCGGGAGTAATGGTCACCTGCAACACCACGGTTCCCATGTACTTCGCCTTGCGCGCGTCATCGGAGTAGAGCGGTGGCGGGCAATAGATGCACTCCGGCACCCCAACTCCATTCACTCCCGCGCGGAAAGCGCCGCCGCCCGTGCCCCCGCCTTCGCCAGGCCCCAAGCCGCCGCCCGTGCCGCTTCCAATGCCCGTGCCATTGCCATGTCCCAGGGAATCGCTCACGCCGTTGGCCAGCGGATCGCCAAAGTTCGCGGCATTAATATTCGGCACTTTCAGATCCGGTGGACCAAGGAGCGACGGGTCCATGGCCAGTTTGGGATCCGGATTCTGGGGCTTCACCTGCGGTGGAGTGAACTGCGTCCACTGGAACTTAGGAAGCTTCCCTTTGTTGACAGGAGTCAGCGTATGGTCGTTCGCGCCGCCACCGCCGCCAGCCTTCTTTGCGCCCGCCGGGAGCTTCGCCATGTAGGGCGAAATATCGATCGCCGTCATATCGACGTTTTTGTTTTTCGCCTCGGTCTTGGTCCCGAAATGCCAAAACAGGGGAATCAATATAACCAGGGCGAACACGCTGCCGTGAATGGCAAAGGAAATCACCTGTGTCCAGCCGAAGTTCTCGTCCTTCGTCCAGATGTCCTTCACTTTCAGGGGCTTGCTCGTGAAATTCGCCGGCGGAAGTTTTGCCGGAAAGAAGACTTCTTTGATGCGCGAGCCGAACCCGCCGAAGTTCGTGCCCCAGGAAACCGCCAGCCGGCTGTTTACAGGCCCTCTCGGCACCGGACGCGAACTGAAGAAGTCCTTGAAATTGTCTAGGACCCCGGCGCCAAAGACTGCCTTTACAAACGGCGCCCCCGGCCGGTCCGTCACCTTCACAGGACGTTCTGTCAGGAACTGTTTGAGGTTCGACCAGAAATTATCGGGAATGAGAAGGGCAGGAGCGCCAAACCTCGGAACGGCTGCCGCAGGTACGGGTACGACTTGGTGATTGCCGGAAGCAGACACGCTGGGCTTTGTTGCTTCAGGTGGAACGAGATTGACGATTAGGTCCGGCACCATCTTCCCCCTGATTTAGACGCACCTGGGCTGCGTAGGGTGTTCCTATTCGGTAAGATTCGAGCGAACCGGGAAAGGTTGCGCGACCTCGACCGCTGACACCGACTGCCAATCATTGTAACATACGCAATTACACCGCTTTCTGATGTTTCTGGCTGAATACCTGAACCAGGGTACGGCAATCTGGGACGGCATTTGTATCGAACCAGCGCAGCTCGGGGCACACACATTCATGGCCGAACCTCTGGAACTCAAGAAAACCCTGAATCTGCCTAAGACCGACTTTCCGATGAAGGCTGGTCTTCCGCAAAACGAACCCAAACAGCTTGCGGCCTGGCAGCAAATGCATCTCTACGAACGCATCCTTGCCGCGCGCAAGGGCCAGCCGCTGTTCGTTTTGCACGATGGGCCGCCTTATCCGACCGGCACAATACATCTCGGCACGGGACTGAACAAGATCCTGAAAGACATGATCGTCAAGTCCAAAAGCATGGCTGGGCACTACGCGCCGTATGTGCCCGGATGGGATTGCCATGGTCTGCCGATCGAGACCCAGGTAGAAAAGGAGCTTGGCGGCAAAGGGAAGGTTTCGCCCGCGGAGTTTCGCCGGCTTTGCCGCGAGTTTGCCACGCGCTATGTCGAGCAGCATACCCGCGATTTCCAGCGGCTGGGTGTGCTCGGCCGGTGGGATGAGCCTTACCTGACGATGAACCACGAGTACGAGGCGGTCGTCGCCGGCGCTCTTCTGGATTTCATGGAGAAGGGATTCGTTTACCGCGGGCGTAAGCCGGTTCATTGGTGCATCTACGATACGACCGCACTGGCGGAGGCGGAAGTCGAGTACGTGGATCACACCAATCCATCGGTCTGGGTAAAATTTGCCGTCGTGGGTGGCGGCAAGGGTGAGCTCCGAGGGATGAGCGACGTGAGCGCGGTCATCTGGACGACCACGCCCTGGACGCTGCCGCACAACCGCGCATTGGCTTTTCATCCCGATTTCGAATATGTGACGGTGGAAACAGAAAAGGGCGCGCTTCTGCTTGCGGCGGACCGCGTGGCCGCGCTTCCGTCGGAATGCGGGATCAAGGAAGTCCGCCTGCGTTCGCGTGCGAAAGGCCGGGATTTTGAGGGCGTGCAGTTCCAACATCCGTTCTTGCCGATTCAGGTGCCGGGAATCCTGGCGGATTATGTCACGCTCGATCAGGGCAGCGGCATCGTCCATACCGCGCCGGGGCATGGCTCGGATGACTTTCTTTCCGGGCAGAAATATGGCCTCGAAATTTACGCGCCCATCGACGACAAGGGCGTCTATCTCGAGGGTCTGCCGGAATACAAGGGCAAGAATGTGTTTGAGGCGAATCCGATCATCGTAAAGCTGCTCGAGGACCGCGGGGCGCTCCTCGGAAATCACAGTTACACGCACAGCTATCCGCATTGCTGGCGCTGCCGCAATCCGGTGATCTTCCGGGCCACCGAACAGTGGTTCATCAAAATGGATCAAGCCGCTGACGGCAATGAAAAAACTCTGCGTATCGAAGCGCTCGAAGAAATCCATGGCGTGAAGTGGATTCCGTCCTGGGGCGAAGAGCGAATCTTCGAAATGATCGAAAAGCGTCCGGACTGGTGCGTGTCGCGGCAACGATTCTGGGGCGTGCCAATTATTGTTTTTTATTGCGAGGGCTGCGGCACGAGGCTGGAAGATTTCACGGTGCTACGAAACGTAGTCAAGTGGTTCGAACGAGAAGGCGCCGATGCCTGGTACAAGCACTCCGCGGAAGAGTTGCTGTCGTCGGGCGCGGAATGTCCGTGCGGCGCAGGAAAGTGGCGCAAGGAAAACGATATTCTGGACGTATGGTTCGACGCGGGCTCTTCGAATCTTGCCGTCCTGAAGGGCGCCGAGTGGCCTGCCGACGTTTATCTCGAAGGTCCGGACCAGTATCGCGGCTGGTTCCAGAGCTCGCTCCTGATTGCCACCGGGCTGCGTGAACGCGCACCGTACCGCAGCGTCGTGACCCACGGCTGGACGCTCGATGAGCAGGGCCGTCCGATGTCCAAGTCGCTCGGAAATAACGTCTTGCCCAGCGACATTTGCGAAAAATGGGGAGCAGATCTGCTGCGCCTGTGGGTCGCATCGCAGGAGTACCAGGCGGACGTCAAAATGAGCGAGCGCGTAATGACGCAGCTCAGCGAGGCCTACCGCAAGATTCGCAACACGTTTCGATTTGCGCTCGGCAATTTGTTTGATTTCGAGCCGGAGCGCCACGCCCTTGGAAACGAATCCCTCGACGAGCTGGACCGCTGGATGCTCGATCGCACCGCCGAGCTGGTGAAGAAATGCCGCGAGTGGTACGCGGCCTACGATTTCCACCGCGTCTATCACGCGCTCCACGACTACTGCGTCGTGGATTTAAGTGCGTTTTATTTCGACGTGCTGAAGGACCGCCTGTACACGAAAGCTTCGAAAAACCGTTCCCGACGCTCGGCGCAAACAGCCATTTGGAAAATTACCAGCGCTCTCGTCCGCCTTGCCGCGCCCATCCTGGTCTTCACTTCGGAAGAGATTTGGGCGCACATGCCCAGGGGGCCCGCTGAACCGGAGAGCGTGCACATCGGCGTTTTTTCCGAAGACACGGCGCTGCGCTCGAATCTCGAAGCGAAGACAAGAACGGAATGGGAAAAGCTCCATGCGCTGAGGGCGAAGGTGCTGCAAGACCTCGAACGATCTCGCGCCCGGAAATTCATCAGCGCTTCGCTCGAAGCCAAGATTCGGCTTCGTTCAAATGATTCCTATCTGGCGCTCTTGCAAAAACACGCCAAGGATTTGCCGGCGCTCTTGATCGTCTCCCAGGTCGAGGTTTTGCCGTTTGCCGGTCCGATGGAGAGCGATCCTCGGGAGCCATTCCAGATCGAGATCTTGCGTGCCGATGGCGCAAAGTGCGAACGCTGCTGGAACTACTCAACGCATGTCGGCGAGAATAGGCGCTACCCTGCCGTGTGCGAAAGGTGTACCGCAGCACTCGCGGAAATCGAAGGACGGGAGCCGGAACGCAGATGAAGTTACCCTCGCGCCTGAAGTGGCTGTGGCTGACGCTCGGAATTGTGCTTTTCGATCGCGCCACAAAAGCGTGGTTCGAAACACAAACCGATGAGAGCTGGCGCCACGAAGTCGAGCGCCACTTTATCTACCTGGTTCACAGCCGCAATCCGGGCATCGCCTTCAGCATGTTCGCCGATTCGCACTCGCCCTGGCTGCGGGTCCTCCTGATCGGCGGATCGCTCGTGGTAATCGGCGCGCTGGCGTGGCTCCTTGTTGCCGGAGAGGGCGGACCTGCGGCCTGCGCTGGCCTCGCGCTTCTGCTCGGCGGGGCCACGGGAAATGTCACCGACCGTATCATCCACGGCGCGGTGACGGATTTTCTGGAAGTCTGGCTCGGCAGCTACCGCTGGCCGGCCTTCAACGTGGCCGATTCCGCGATAACCATCGGCGCGATTCTATTGATTCTCGATTTGATTTTCTCTCCCCCGAAAACTGCCGGAAAAAAATAGAATCGTCCGGCACTCGCGGCGTTTCTCGCGCGAAACCGCGACGGCCGGGAACGCGTCTCATTGGCTGGGCAGAGATTCAACGAAAAGCCCAGCATCCCGATAGATTCTTCAGATGGCTGGTATAGCAGGGGCAACGCGCGCGTCGAAATGTGACGCTCGAAGTGTGCCTGGATCACGGAGGCTTTCATGCGGAAACAGTTCACTGTTGTAGTCTTCGCACTTTTCGCCGCTGCCCTTCCGGCCATCGCGCAGGATCAGGCTGCCGCTGCACGTACCGCCGCTGGCTGCGGTCCCAGTTCGGTGTTATTCGACGTAAAGACGAACGATTCGCAGCATCCAGTAGCCCAGCCCGAAGACGGGAAAGCCTTGGTGTATTTTCTCGTCGATTATGTCGGTGCCCCGACCATGCGCCTCGGACTGGATGGCAAGTGGGTCGGCGCAAACGACGGCAAGTCCTATTTTTTCTTCACCGCCGATCCCGGAGAGCACAATGTTTGCACCGAATGGCAATCCAGCACCTTCAAAAAATCTTCGGAGCGTATCGGCGAAGCGCTCCATGTGACCTTTGAGGCCGGCAAGACCTACTACGTCCGGCTGAATTTCATTTTCCAGCGCCTGCAGCTGGATTTGACGAACGAAGCGGAAGGCCACTTTCTCATCGGCTCTTCCCTCTACAGCACCTCGACCCCGAAGAAGAAGTGACGAGCGGACGGTTTTCGGCTCCTCCGTCGCCGCGTGCGCGCGCAGGCGAGTTTGGATCGGTGCTCGCCGAAGCTGCTAGAATCAGTCCGTGCTTTCGCCCACCACGCACAATCTTGTAGCCGAAGAGATCGACGCCGGGCAGCGTCTGGATCGCTATCTCGCGGCACAACTGCCGGAGCTCAGCCGCACCAGGATTCAGGAATTGATCGAATCGGGGCTGGCGCTTGTCGACGGCAAGCCATCAAAGGGTGCTCATAAATTGCGTAGGGGCGAGAAAATCGTCGTGGAAGCGCAGGCCCGGCCTCCCATGCGCGCCGAAGCGGAATCGATTCCACTGGACATTTTGTATGAAGACGACGACGTGATCGTTGTGAACAAAGCTGCGGGAATGACGGTGCACGCGGGGGCGGGTAACACCCGGGGTACCCTGGTCAACGCGTTGCTGGGTCGAGGGCAGGGGCTTTCCCGGGGCGGGGATGCGTTGCGGCCAGGAATTGTGCACCGCTTGGACAAGGAAACCTCCGGCGTCATCCTCGTGGCGAAGAACGATTTCGCTCACGCAAAAATCGCGGAGGCGTTTCAAAAACGTTCGGTGAAAAAGACTTATATCGCGCTGGTGGAAGGGCTTTTGAAAGAAAAGCAGGGACGGATTGAGTTTAGGATTGGCCGGGATTTGCACCGCCGCACGCGCATGACGGCTTTCCGGGAGAAGCCAGGGAGCGCCCTGCGAGAGAGTTTGCAGCGCAGCGGCGCACGGGAAGCTCGCACGGATTGGCGGACGCTGGCGGAACTGGACGGCGCCACGCTGGTCGAAGTGCAGCTAGAGACCGGCCGGACACATCAGATTCGCGTGCATTTTTCGGCAATTGCGCATCCTGTGGTGGGAGACACGCTTTACGGAGCGGCTTCGCAGTTTCGCGTAGGCGCCGAAACCGGGCGCGGCGCGTCTAAGGAACGGGAGTCTGTGACTATGCCGGAGCTGGGCAGAAATTTCTTGCACGCCGCGCGGCTGGGATTTTCGCAGCCGCGAACCGGGGCTTGGGTGGACGTGCGGGCGCCCCTTGCCCCGGAATTGCGCGAGTTCATCAAGAAGCTTTCTGAGGCTTCGCGAGAGGATCCGGAGCGAATTGACGCTGCACTCGCTCCCTACCTATAATCAATAGACATGTCCAGGGCACTGATTTCTCTTCTTCTCCCGGCGGTTTTGCTGGCGGCTGCGGTTAGCGAGCGGGCACAGCAGGCGCCTCTGAAACCCGCTGCGCCGGCGCAATCCGCGCCACCTCCTCAGGCTCCCCCTCCCCCGGCCCCGGTGCAAGGCCAGCAGGGTGAAAAGGCGGCAACGCCCCAGGCTCCGCACATCGTCCAGGTTGTAAACCTCGTCGACGTGCTGTTCACCGTGCTCAACCGGCGAAACAAGCTCGTGCCCGACCTGCAAAAGGAAGATTTCCAGGTTTATGACGAGAAATTTCCGCAAGACATTCGTTACTTCAGCAGACAGACGGACCTACCCCTGCGCATCGGAATGCTCGTGGACACCTCGAACAGCATCCGTGACCGCATCAAATTCGAGCAGGACGCCTCGATCAATTTTCTCTTCAGCGTATTGAGACGCGGCAGGGATGAAGCATTTGTAATGACCTTCGACGACGAGCCGCAAGTCGTGCAGGCCTTCACCAGCGACGCGGGCTTGCTGCGCGACCAGATCATGCAAACGCGCGCCGGCGGCGGCACCGCGATTTACGATGCGATTTACGAAGCCTGCCAGAGCCAGTTGAGTCATCCGCCGCGTCCGCCAGGGGACCAGCCCGACGTCGTCCGGCGCGTCATGATTTTAATCAGCGACGGCGACGACAATCTTTCGACGCACACCCGGGGCGAAGCCATCGAGATGGCCCAGCGCACCAGCGTCGTAATCTACACAATCAGCACGAGCACGCAGTGGATTCAGCTTTCACAGACCGATCCCGACAAACTCGCCAGCCGCAAAACGCACCTGACCGAAGGCGACAAAATTCTTCAGGACCTGGCCGATGAAACCGGTGGCCGCGCGTTCTTTCCGTATCACGTAGACGATCTGGATCAGTCGTTCCAGGATATCGGTGACGAGTTGCGCAATCAGTATTCGATAGCCTACATGCCGACCAACTATGTGCTGGATGGCCGTTACCACCGGATTCGCATCGAAGTTCCTGACCACAAGGGATACCAAGTAAATGCCCGGCGCGGATATTTCGCCCGAGCGAATCGCGAGGGCGGCGCGCAGCCAAACCCATCCGGCCCGGGTCCCACGACTCCCTGAGCTTCAGAAACCCCCGATACCCGCGACAGGGCCTCCGCGGAACCATTCCCCGGAATTAGGAACCTAACCGAATCCCTTCCAGTGCGCAGCACCGCCTTTAAGAGCCTGCTTATCAAGCTGAAAGGGGGCCCGTCTAGCGGGAGGTGTCGCGGAGCAGTACGGCGTCGGATTCGTTGTGGCCGCGCTGGAACGCGATTTTCGTGCCGTCCCTCGAGAAGAGGAACTTTTCGATTCTTTCAGAACCAAAGTGAGTGAGCTGGTGAGGTGCGGTGCCATCGAGGGGCTGCGACCACAGGTTGCCGACGCCTTTTTCACGGACGGCAAAAACTACGGACTTGCCATCGGGAGCAAACGCAAACGGCCACGAAGCGCGCGGATCGATGTCATGGAAGTTGCTTTTCTTGTCTTCGAGGGAATGAATGTTAAGGACCAGTCTGTGGTCCATCTCACGCACTTCGAGGTTGGCCACACTCTTGCCGTCGGGCGAAATTTCGGAAGCACCTTGCGCCGTGGCCAGGATCGTCTCCGGTGAGCCGCCGTCGATCGAAACACGCTTGAGGGCTTGGCTGTCGGCGTAATCAACGTAATAGACCCATTTTCCGTCCGGGGAGCAAAGAGGATCGGCCTCGGCAGAGCCGAACGTCAACTGCTTGAAGTCCGTACCCGAAGTGCTCATCCTCCAGAGATTGAAAGCGACCTTGCCCGCCCTGCCTGCGGAACGGATCACAAAGTAGCGCCCTCCGCCGCAGGAAATAACCTGATCCGACACGTGCGCCGGGTCCGAGTAGATCAAGGTCTCGCCGCCCTCGGGTTTGACGGCGCGAATGTCGGGGATCTGCGCAAAGACGATGCGGCCGTCGCTCGTCCAATCCCAATTCCAAACCGAACTGCTGGACGACAAACTGATGGGGTGAACTTCATCGGGCTGCGCAAAGCTCGCGACTTCCAGTTCGTACTTCGATTGCGACTGGTTCGCCACAATCGAATGGCCATCGGAGGCGATCGTGGGGTAAAGATAGGAGTTGGTGTCCGTCGTCAGCCGCCGGTAATCGCCGCCGGGATAGCCGACGATGCCCAGCTGAGCGTTCAACACGCCGCCCTCGCCAAGACCTGAAACGAGCAGGCCAGAACCGTCGGGCATCCACACCGGATTGAGAAAAACCTCCTTGCTCGAAAGCGCCTTGATCTGCTGTTTGCCGGTAGCCACATCCACGGTGAGGACCGCGGCCGTGACGCCCTGGGCCATCTGGGTTTCCGTTATTGCGATGGTTTTGCCGTCAGGGGACCAAGCGGGGCTGTAATTCCCCTCGCTGCCGGCCAGAGGAACATCCTTGAAGAGAGTGCGGTCTGGCGAACCGTCGCTGTGAGCGACGATCAATTCGTAAGTGGGAGAATCGTGATCCTCGCGCAAGAAAGCGAAGCGGCTGCTGTCGGGAGAGAACGTCACGCGGCTGTCGACGTCCTTGATCAGCAAACGAGGCGTGCCGCCGAGAATCGGTGCGGAATAGAGCGAGGCGAGCGTGTGTTCCGCCTCGTCCCGGCGGACGCAGTAGATGTTGTTGTTGTCGGGGGAAAACGTGAGCCCGGCGTAACGAGTCGCGGCGGGAGCCAGAAGCTGTGTGTTGCTGCCGGTGGCGATATGCCGCAGCCATAGGGACTGCAATCCATTTTCATCCCGGACATGCAACAAATATTTTCCGTCCGGAGAAATCGCGGCGAGAACTACGTGCCCGTTATTGGTCAGGTTTTCTATGGAAAAGGTATCAAAGGGTACGTGACGGGAACGAACCACGATCGAGTAAATCCCGTAAGCCGCCGCAGCGACAACGACGAGGACGGCGAGAAGCGTGAGGCTCGTCCCGATCTTGTGTTTTCTGGCGGCGTCGACGATCGCGGAGCTGCCAGAGGGGGTCACCTTGGGTTGAGACGACGGCGGTTCGGAAATGGCCGAGACGCGGGCAGCCGAGCGTTGTGTGCTGGCGGGGCGGCTTCCGGAATCGATTTCGCGCTGGAGCCGCTTGAGGTCCGCGCGCAATTCGGCGGCGACCTGATAGCGCAAGTCGCGGTCCTTTTCGAGAGCCTTGTTAAGGATGCGCTCCAGTTCGGCGGGAACACCTGGATTGATGGTCACCGGCGCCGCGGGAGTGTTGTGGAGAATGTTGTCGAAAACGACGGCGCTCGTCGAGCCGGGGAAAGCCTGTTTCCCGGTGAGCATTTGATAGAGCACGGCGCCCAGTGAAAAGAGGTCGCTGCGCGCGTCGATCTCTTCCCCGCGCGCCTGCTCGGGAGACATGTATTGGATCGTTCCGACCGCCATTCCCGGGCTGGTAAGGAGCGTTTGTTGGTGGTTGTCGAGAGTACGGCCCGCGAGATCCTCGGAATGCCGGGGGAGCAGCTTGGCGAGGCCAAAATCGAGCACCTTGACCGCGCCCGATTCCATAACGAAAATATTTGCGGGCTTGATGTCTCGATGAACGATCCCTTTCTTGTGTGCGGCATCCAGGGCATCGGCGAGCTGGATGCCCATTTCCACCGTGCGGCCGATAGAGAGCGGACCGGCAGCGAGAACTTTGTCGAGCGACTCGCCCACCAGCAGCTCCATCGCAATGAAGGTGCGGCTGCCATGCTCTTCGATGGCGTGGATGGTGCAGATTGCCGAATGATTGAGCGCCGAAGCCGCGCGAGCCTCGCGCAGAAATCTCTCGAGCGTCTGTGAGTCGCGCTGATTTTCTTCGGGGATGAATTTCAGAGCGACGCGACGCGCCAGCTTGGTGTCTTCGGCCTCATACACAACACCCATGCCCCCGGAGCCGAGTTTTCGGAGAATCCTATAGTGAGCGAAAGTCTCGTTAATCATGATTTGGGTTGCAGAGGGATGTTAAACGGGGATACGTACCGGGTCAATCGTTGATCACTGCCAAGTTAGCGGAATGCGAGGTCCGTCGTTATCCGCCTGATGGAGGTGCCGAGTCCGCGCTTGTCGAATTCTGCGCCTGGGTTTTGAACGCGGACGTTTTTGGGCGTGTTTGGCGGGGCGGCAGAGCGCCCGGCGCGGCGGCAAGCAAAACGGCTTTGGCAAAAAGCTGCAAGCAGTTTGATCTCAGCCGTTCCTAGTTTTTGGGAGCGTAGTACCCCTTGCGGGCCAGGACTTTCAAGTCTTTGCCGGCAACGTCAATTTTGATTTTCCGGAATTTGCCGTCGCGCGCCGAGTTTGACGGGTAGTACCCGAGCGTGTATTGGCTGCGCAGCTCTTCCGAGATTTGGTCGAACGCTTCCTGAAGATGTTTCTCGTTGTTGACCGCGATCATGCGCCCGCCGGTTTCGTCGGTAATTTTCCGGGCGATGTTCGCGTTGGCGCCGAAGTGCGGGTCGTAAACCAGCAAAATGTGCACCACGGTGTCTGTCCTCTGCGCCGCTTCGATCGCTTCTTCCACGCGCACTTTGCTGCCGTTGTCTTCGGCATCGGTCAGGACCACTACGGCTTTACGGCCAGCTTCAGTCGAAAGCTTTTCGTTGCAGGCCAGGTAGAGGGCGTCATAGAAATTCGTCCCTTTGGATCCCGATTGCGGGATGGTTCCCGGCGTAACGGGCCCTCCGCCGCCGCCGGTATTGATTTGAGCTTTGCGGATGGCGCGATTCAGCGCCGAGCGGTCGTCGGTGAAATCAGCGAGCAGGTCCACGTCCAGGTCGAACGACATGATCATGGCCTCGTCGCCCTTGCGCATTACGCGATTCAAGAAGCTGCTGGCGCCGTCCTGAATAGCGCCGAGCATATATTGTTCGCTTCCGGAAGTGTCCATGAGCAACCCCAGCGTGATTGGCTGCGTCACTTCTTTAGAGAAGAAAGCGATCTTCTGGTCCTGGCCGTCTTCGGCGACCTTGAAATCGTCTTGCTTCAGGTCGGTTACGATGCGTTTGTTCTTGTCTCGCACGGTCACAAAGAGGTTCACCAGGTTTACGCTGGTCTTGATCGTGGGGCCTTGAACGACCGGCTCCTGCGGCAGCGCCGGCAGGGCGATGGCCGCGGCCAGAACGGGCGTCGCGCACAGCGCTGCGAATTTCTTGAGAGAAGGCATGTATACTTTCCTTGACGAGAGATTCCCGGCTGGAAGTTGCCCGCAGGGGTTCTTCGCCACGTTAGGATGCTAGCAAGAGGCTCGATGGATGCGTCGCCGGAAGAGCCGGCTGCGGTGCCATCGCTTACTCCGAGAAGGAAGTTTGGCCTGAGGGATATGAAAAGTCTACGAAAAATCGCGGGTATCACCGTCGTACTCTTCTTCGCGGCGCCAGCTTTGTGGCTTGGCTTTGCCGCCCGGCCCAGCCAGGACCCCGCCCCAGCGGGCCAGGATGCTTCGCCGCCGCCCCCGGACTTGCCGCGCCTGAGCGATGCGCGAGCAAAGATTACCGTGAATGCCAACCTAGTGGTGCTCCCTGTGACCGTGAAAGACGGCTCTGGCCGGCTGGTGCCCGATCTCGGCAAGGATGAATTTCGCGTGCTGGAAGACAACGTGGAGCAGAGAATCGAAGTGTTTACGGCCGAGGCCTTCCCGTTGTCGATGGTCATTCTGATCGACAACGATCTGAAAACAAAGGATGCGAAAGAAGTCCAGGACAGCCTCGATGCTATCGTCGGCGGCATGAGCGACCTCGACGAGGCCTTTGTTTGCCGCTTCGACCAGTTTTTTCATCCCGGCAAGGGATTCACGAGCAATCAGGACACGCTGCTGACCGAGCTTCGGCGCACCAAGCTCGACAGCCAAACCAGCGTCATGTCTCCCGGCGGCCCATTCAATGGGCCAAGTGTCAATGGCCACGCCGCGGATGGCTCTCCGTCTGTTCCGGGATCCACGCGGGTCATCCTTGCCGCGCCCACCAAGGCCCTGGATGACGCGGTGTTCGGAGCGGCAGAACTTTTGAAAGACCGTCCGCGCAATCGTCGAAAGATCATCTTTATCATCAGTGATGGGATCGACGGGGGAAAGAAATACAACACCAATACCTACGACAATACCGTGAAGGAAGTTCTCGCTCACAGCATCTCGGTCTTTGCAGTAGGAGTGGGAAGCGCGTTCTATGACCGCAGGTTCGAACGGCTCTCCGAATACGCGCATAGCACCGGCGGCGACGTCTATTACGCCGCCAAAAAAGAATCGCTTCAGGATCTGTACTCGCGAGTAACCGAGGAAGCGCGCAACGAGTACACCCTTGCCTACATCCCGCGCGACATAAAAGGCAGCAAGGATTACCACGACGTGGAAGTGCGCGTGAAGCGCGAAGGGCTAACCATTCTCACGCGCAACCGGTACTACACGGGCCCCGTCACCCGATAAGAAAGAATTCGTGTCAGGAAGCGAGCGGGCCTGATCAAGGCCTGCCAGCTCGGGCGTCTGAGTCTGCCCGGGTCACCCGGCGGGCGACCCGGTTGGCGGAGGCATGTGCTGCTCTCTAGGCAGCGCCCTAGAAAGTTGCCGAGGCCCGCCTCTCTAATTCAAGTTCGCGAAGATAGAGGAAGAGCGGAAGTCCAAGAGAAACGCCTACGAAAAGAACCGACACGATGGGAAGCCAGAGACTGCGCATCTTGAGCCGCGCGCCTTCGTAGCGAACGAAACCAATCAAGGCTATCGCGGAAATGATGACGTCTAGGCCGAAGAATCCACCGATACGATTGGCGAAGAGCTGTTGTACGAAGAGACGCATGTTGAGGCCGTGCTCGATGGCCCAGGGAACGAATTGAGAGTAGGGCAGAGCGAGGCCTAGAACGCAGAGAACCAGATAGAGCATCTTTCGGTTCATGTCGGCACCTCTTGTTGCGCACCCGGGAGTGGTACTACTTTACTTCGAATCCGCCGAACGCGGTTAATTTAGCTGCTCAGCGCTACTTCGTGTGCGGGGCAAATCGGTTTGTACGCGCAACTTCGGCAAACGAAACCTGGATCCGGAGCAAACTCGCCGGCGCGGATGTCGGCGGCGGCTTCGAGAACGAGCTTTTGAGCTTCGTCCAGTTGCTTCGTGTCCCGCGTGGTGACCTGGGTTTTGTTGTTCTGGAGATAGTGAAAGGCCAGGCGGACAGGATTCCATTCGAAGATTTCTATTGCAGCCAGCGCGTAGAGGCTGAGCTGCAGATCTTTCTTCGCGAGGCTGTCTTTTTTGGGTTTGCCGGTTTTGTAGTCGATGATTTCCACGTCAGCGCGGCCCAGCGAATTTACTTGGTCCATTCGGCCGATGATGGTGACGTTGTTCTCGAGCGGCAGTTCGAAGGATTTTTCCTGTTCGAGCACTTGTGGCGGCGTTTCGAGCATAGAGGCATGGAAGGCTCGCAGCTGCTCTAGGCCATCCTGCTTGTAGCCCTTTTCCTGATAGTCGTCTTCAAATCCCGCCGAGCTCCACTCCGTTTCGAAAATCCGCGCAACCTCTTCGAATGGCAGCTTCACGCCTTTGCGCAGTTGGCCGACAAATCGTTTTATCGTGGTGTGCATCACGCTGCCGAAGCTGAGCACGGCTTTGGGGCCTTCCTTCAGAGACCACCCGCGGCTGAAGAGATATTGTTGCGGGCAACTTCGGTAGCCGCTCACGGCGGAGGGGCTTAACGTCAAAGGCTCCGGCGTTGGCGGATGGAATTCGAGAGCCCAATCGGCGATGCGCGAGAAGATTTTTGGAGGTTCGACGGAAGCAGGGAAGAGCTGCAGATCGGCAGTGCTTTGCCTGCCCTTACGTGCGATGGCGGGAGCTTCAGGCAACTTGGGCATAAGTTGGCGGACGTCGCGCCGTTTGATGGCCGGCTCCATCAAAACATCTTCGACGAAAACCGGGATCCTGCCTCTTTTCTCCGTGAGCGTCGTGAGCGTGAGGCGATTTTCCGCGCGCGTCAGGGCGACGTAGAAAAGCCGGCGCTCTTCTTGAATGTGAAACTGTTCGGCAGGTTGGCCTTCTTTCATCAGAGCGGCGGGGAATTCGAACACGCGGGAGCGCTCTGTCGCGGGGAATTTCTTGCTGTTGATGCGCAGGAGAAAAACCTGCGGAAATTCGAGGCCTTTGGCTCCGTGAACGGTCATCAGCTGGACGGCGTCGCCCGGAAAATCCTCTTCGAGACTGATCGTTCCGCCCGCTTGAGAATAGTAGCCGAGGTATTCGACAAATTCGGCGAGGCCGCGCGTCTCGCTTTTGGGCTCCCATTCCTTGACAAATTCGGCGAGGCGCCTGACGTATTTGCGGTCTTGCGCGCCCGCGCGTTGCGGGACTTCCAGCCATTCGAGGAGATCCGCGAGGATTTCGCGCGCGCTGCGGCGGCGCAGGGTCTTGCGCTGCTCCGAAGTGAATTCCACAAGACGGCCGAGCGCGGCGTGTGAATTGTCGAACGCGAGCTGGCCTTGCGCATCTTGCAGCATGTCGTAAAGAGCTTTTTTCCCTTTGCGCGCGCGCTCCGCGAGACGCACCAATTCGCCCGGTTCAAGCGACCACGCCGGAGCTGCAAGGACGCGCGCGCAGGCGACGTCGTCGAACGGCGTGGCAATCAGCCGCAAATAGGCGAGCACGTCTTTCACCAGAGGATGATCGAGAATCGAGAGCTTGCTGATCACAAACGGAATCTTGCGGCGTGCGAGCTCTTCGACGAGCTCGTCCCGGTGGGTGTGCTGGCGGTAAAGGACCGCGAAATCGCGCCATTTGCGTCCAGCGGCGTGCAGGCGCTCGAGTTCGCCGGCGATCCAGCGTGCTTCGCCTTCTTCGGTCTCCAGTTCAACGATACGTATTTTTTCGCCTTCCTCCTTGTTGGCACTCAGCACTTTCTTGGGGAAGTCCGCGCTAACGGTGTTTTGTGCGATGACTTGTGTCGCCACGCGGAGAATGTTGGGTGTCGAGCGGTAATTCTCAACCAGCGAGACGCGGAATTTTGTGGAGTCCTGCCCTTCGCGCCAGCCGGCGAAGCGCTCAAGGAAAAGTTTGAAGCTGCCAAACGAAGCGCCGCGAAAGCGATAGATGGCTTGATCGTTGTCGCCCACGGCGACGATGTTCTTTTGATCGCCAGCCAGAAGTTCGAGAAGCCGCAGTTGCGCGATATTCGTGTCTTGAAATTCATCGACAAGGATGTAGCGATATTTGTCTTGCAGCGTACGGCGAACGTCCGCGTCGGTTTCCAGCAGCCCGACGGCTCCCGTAATGAGCGAGCCGAACGACACGCGTTTCTTTTCACGCAGCAAATCTTCGCTGGCGCGGTAGGCACGCGCGACTTCCTGCTGCAGCGCGACCTCTTCGGCGCGCTCCTTAATGGTGTCTTCGTCAAGCGCGGCGCGATCCGTTTCGAGTTGCTCGGCCAGGCCATCGGCATAGCGCTGATAGTCTTCGCAGGAAACAAGTTCATCCTGGCAGCGCGAGAAAAATTCCACAAAGTCGTTAAGGAATTGCCCGGGATCGGCCAAGCGCCGGTACTTGTCGAGTTTCAGCCGCTCCAAATTTCTCCGCAGCAAAATCCAGTGATCGACCTTGTCGATCATCAAGCGTTCCGGCGCAGCTTTCTTCAAAAGGTCTTCGCAGAACGCGTGAAACGTCGCGAGCGTCACATTTTTTCCGCGTTCGCCAGTCGCGCGCACGACGCGGGCTTTCATCTCACCGGCAGCCTTGTTCGTAAAGGTGAGCCCGAGAATATTTTCCCCCGAAAGGGAATCATCGGATTGCAGCAGGTGACGAATTCGTTCGGTGATGACGCGCGTCTTGCCCGTGCCCGCACCCGCAATCACCAGGAGAGGCCCTTCGCCATGCGTAATGGCGCGCTTCTGCGCCTCATTCAGTTTGAGCCCGCTCTCCGCGGGCGGCTCAAGATCGAACAACGTTGCCATGACTTAAGCAGGTTAACGGAAATCGTGGGGAAGAGCGAACGAGGAGAACCCTCAGGCTTTTTTCGACGAAAAGAGAGTTTCTTGCTGCGAGAATTTGCCTGCCGCCACCTTGGCGTTCATGTCGGCCGACTTGCCGCGAGGCACGCTGAGCGATTCCCACTTCCCCGTTTTTGTGAAAGTGAGATGCTTGGCGAGAAACAGAATCTGGCCGACGTGATGGGCGTAGTGCGCGACCTGCCGGTTGATGGCTTGCATGACGGAGTGCGGTTCGGTGCGAATGGTCACCGTTCTCGGGAGGTCGGCTTCCGTGAGCGGTTCGAGCGCATCGAAAACGTAGTTCCAGCCGCGTTCCCACTGCGCGGTCAATTCGGCACGTGTGCTGGCGGGAGTCTCGAATTCGGTGTCGCGATTGCGATCTGGTTTTTCGCCGTCCGTCGTCAGGAAATTCAGCCAGCGCGAACGCATATTGCCGGACATGTGTTTCACGAGGATGGCGATGGAATTGGATTCCGGGTCCAGCGTGAGGAAGAGCGCCTCGTCCGGACATTGGGCCATCGCGCGATCGCCCAACTTTTTGTAGTAACGGAAGAGACCGATAGAATCCTGCAAATACGACGTGCTGAGTTGGTGCGGCATGTGAATATTTTCCCCCGGGCGTTGCCGATGTCAACAGCCAATCGGCGGGGACTCCCAGCCGGGAGGCGCAGCGGACTCCCGGGAGGAGAACGGCGAAAAATAAAGCTTGACATTTCGCTTTTGTTTCGCCTATGATTTCCGGCGCCGAGTGTAGACTTTTCCTTGGAGGCCGACATGACTATTGGACAATCGATGCTGCCGGAATTTGATCAAGAGATGCAAAGCACACGTAAAGTGCTTGAGCGCGTACCCGACGACAAGTGGGGCTGGAAGCCACACGAGAAATCCGGCACCCTGGGCTGGCTCGCTTCGCACGTCGGGACGGTGCCGGGATGGATCACCATGACCATCAAGACCGACGAACTGGATTACGCGCCGGTGGATGGGCCGGGCTACGAGCCGCCGAAGATCACAAGCCGGAAGGAGCTCCTTGCGGCGTTTGACAAAGAGAGCGCCGAAGCGCGGGCGGCCCTCGCAGGTGCAAGCGATGCAGACCTTATGAAGGGCTGGAAACTACTGGCAGGCGGGAAGGAAATCTTCACGATGCCGAAGATCGCCTGCATTCGAGGTATGTGCATGAATCACATGGTTCATCACCGGGGGCAGCTCACGGTTTATTTCCGTTTGGTTGGTGTTCCTGTGCCAGGACTGTACGGCCCGAGCGCCGACGAAGGCATGCCGGATTCTGCAGCCGCCGCCAACTGACCCCGAGTAAGGAACAACCGGGAGTGAAGTGATCGAGGAGGGGCGGGCCTGTCCGCCTCTCCCGTGTTCCCGCAGCTCAGCTTCCACCTTCCCCGTCCGGAGCGGTCCCGCGCGCAACGCTGTATAATGGTGTGCGTCGCATCTCCGGAGGCTTACCTGCACATGGATACCCCCGTAATTCTCTCCGCTGTTCGCACGCCCATCGGAAGATTTCAAGGCGGACTTGCAGGATTTTCGGCCGTCGAACTCGGCGGCAAAATAGTCGCTGAGGCGATCCGGCGCGCCTTTGTTGATGCCAATGACGTTGACGAAGCCATCCTGGGAAATGTGGTGCAAGCAGGACTCGGACAAAATCCAGCGAGGCAAGCCGCGTTGAAGGGTGGCTGCGCGCCTCGTGTTGCGGCGATGACCATCAATAAGGTTTGCGGCTCCGGCTTAAAGGCAGTGGCTTTGGCCGCCCAGGCTGTTCAGCTCGGCGAATCCGAAATGGTTGTAGCCGGCGGCATGGAGTCGATGTCCAACTGCCCGTATCTGCTTCCGCAAGCGCGGACCGGTTACCGGCTTGGCGACGGCAAGCTTGTCGATTCGATGATCCACGATGGTTTGTGGGATGCGTACGAAGATTTTCATATGGGCATGACCGGCGAATTGGTCGCCGAGAAATACGGGATCACGCGCGAAGAACAGGATCGGTTTTCCGTCGAGAGCCATCAGAAAGCCGTCCAGGCTCGTAAATCCTGCTTTTTCGAGAGGCAAATCCTGCCGATCGAAGTGCCGCAGAAAAAGGGTGACCCGATCGTCATCAAGTACGACGAATCGCCGCGCGAAGATACGTCGATGGAAGCGCTGGCAAGGTTGAAGCCGGCCTTCAAAAAAGATGGCACCGTCACCGCAGGAAACGCGCCCGGCACGAACGATGGCGCAGCGGCGCTCATCGTCACCAGCGAACGAAATGCATCGCGTCTTGGCAAGGAGCCCTTCGCCCGGATTGTTGCGCAAGCGGTCAGCGGCGTCGAACCGAAATGGGTGATGATGGCGCCTGTCGAAGCCGTCGAAAAGCTGCTCACCAAAACCGGATGGGACCGCGACAGGGACGTAGACCTCGTTGAACTAAACGAAGCGTTTGCCGTCGCGGCGATCGCCGTGACGCGCCAGCTCCGTCTTAATCCGGAAAAAGTAAACGTGAACGGCGGTGCCGTCGCACTCGGTCATCCGATCGGCGCCAGCGGGGCGCGCATCCTGGTCACTCTTCTCTACGAATTGCAGCGCCGCAACCTCAAACGCGGCATCGCTGCCCTCTGCCTCGGCGGCGGCAACGCCGTCGCCCTCGCCGTGGAACGCTATTAGGATGAAATACTGCCCGCTTTGCGGTGCGGAGTACCGCTCCGGACACGACGTGTGTGCAAATTGTGCGGCACCACTCGTCGACTCCCTCGAACCAAATGAAGTTCGCGGCAGCCCGGCCCAACTTTTCTGGATCGGAAATGACCGGCAAGAATTTGATTTGGTGGCTGCGGCACTTCGCGAAGCGGGTATTCCGGCGAACGCTGAGGAGGGCCTGCGGGGATTTGTTGGCGCTTTTCTGAAGGCCGAGTCCAAGATATATGTCCTGCCGGCAGATTTGGAGCGAGCGCTGAATGTCGCTGCTGAGGCAATCCGAAACCGCCGCGGTGGTTTCGGGCATCTCGAGACCTGCCATGTGTGCGGTGCCGACTGCTCTCTATCGTTGGTGGCATGTCCTAAGTGCCGAGCCATCCTATTCATCGAACGAAAAAAAGGTACCCTGGAAGGTACAACGCAACAGTCGATTCTAGCGGGTCCCGTGAAGTATTGTCCGCTGTGCGATGTCGAATATGCGGCCGGCCACACGCGCTGCACAGTTTGCGGCGTGGAACTTGTCCCCGAAGAACTGCGCGGCCGGCCTCTGGACGATCATCAGCGAAACGAACGCATTGTGATGGTGTGGCGCGGTGGGGATCCGCTGGCCGTAAGCGAAGTGGTCAACCGCTTGCGGGAGGCTGGAATCCGTCATCATGTTCAGGCGACCAACGATCATCTGGTTTTTGAACTCGGAATGCCTCGCCCAAAATACGCCGTCCGTGTTTTTGAGTCCGATGCCGCCAAAACCGCCGAATTGATTGCCGACATCCGGGAAAGTCTGCCGTTCGGGCTTAGTTTCACGCCCGTGCCCGAGGAAGAACCAACAGCCACACTGGAACGATCGAAACAGCAATGGAAACCCGCAGCCGCCGCGGCGGAAATCTGGAGCGGCGAAGACGCTTCGCTCGCCGAGCTGCTCGAAGCATGCCTGCGTGAAAATCTCATTGGCGTTCGTCGCGCCGGATTCCAACCTGGGGCACTCCGGCTTTTTGTTATGGCTGGCGACGAAGCGGCCGCGAAAGAAATTGTCCGCGAGGTGCTCGAAGCCACGCCTCCCGCCTGAATCCTGCCGGGGGATTATGTCGCTCCGGGGCGGCGGATTGAGGCACGCCCTTCTAGATGGACATCTGCGAAGCAGGCACCGATTCTTTTGCGACATTCAATTCCTGCGCGCAGTAGGGGCAAAACTTGTCGGTCTCCACAACTTCGCGTTTGCAGTTGGGACAGCTGGGATGCAGGTTGCATTTGCAGTTGGGGCAGAAGTTGAAGCGTGCACCGACGGCCTTTCCGCACTGCGGGCAAGGATAGGGGAGCGGCTCGCGCATCAGGAAATAGATCAGGAAGCCGATGAAGGTCGAAGCCGGGAGCAGGATGATGACAAGCAGCGTCCACAGCGCGGAATTCATTCCGCGGCGTTTCGCGTCGCGGTTCACGTAGGCAATCCAGAATATGAGCGTCGCCATGACAAGCGAGACGGCGGTGACGATGCCGGCCAATGCCAGGTAGGCCAGGGCAGGAGTGTCCCGCAATTCATACGGAAAGAGATCGCCATAATGAACCGCGTTCCATCGATTCACGGAAAAGGCGATAGCCTGGGCGATCAGGAACAACACGACGACGGTCCAGATCACACCATTTGGAATGATCCTAAATTCTTGCCAGAATCGGAGATCTTCCTTTTTTCTTCGCAGCCGGATGAGCTGCAGCCTCTCGTTGAACGAACCGCTTACTTTCTGCTGATAGTCCGACATTTGCTTTCCCCTCTCAAACTTGAGCAGGCGTTCTTACTCACCTTGCTTGATCGTTTTCATTCGCTAGCCTGAGATTTTCAAGCAACACGATCGCTGCGGCGACCAGCGCGGGGATCGTCCACCAGAGGCCGAATCCCACTTCCCAGAGCAGTCTGGGGAGGCCGATGCGTTCGCCTGCCCACTCAAAGGCGCGCCAGACGTAGGGCGCAGTGGCAATGCCCAGCGCCCAGGACATGGCGCACATGATCCAGAGAAGGCGGCGCTTGGGTTCGCGCTCACGCAGTTCTTGCGCGCGGAGCCGGACGCGGAACTGGGTGCGCGCGGCGAGTCCGCGAGGGAGAGGAATCGGCAGGCCACGCAATACGCTAAGAGCATTCCTTGTTTGCTGTGCGACTTGCGCGCAAGCTGGGCACTCGTGAAGATGGGCGGCGAGCCATTCGCCCTCGGGTTTAGAAATTCCTTCGATGCGCTCTCGGGCGATTAACTTTTCGGCGCGGGCGTGGAGATTTTCGTTCATGCTGCACTTCCTTCGAGCGCTCCGCGAAGCGCTTCGAGTCCGCGATAAAGGCGCGACTTCACGGTGGAGAGGGGCGCCGCGAGGACGCCGGCGATTTCTTCGAGGCCAAGCTCTTCGTGAAAACGGAGCACGAGTACTTCGCGGTAGACCGTCGGAATGCGATCCAGCGAGGCGTGGACGCCGGTTTTTTCTTCCGCGGTCAGGATCAGGTGCAAGGGCGACGGTTGATTTTCGGCGGCGAACTCCATCGGCGCGCCATCTTCGGGGTCGGTGAGCGCGTCGAGACTTTGCATTTTTTTCTGGCGCTGCCAGTCGATGACCAGGTTGCGGGCGATGCGGAAGAGCCAGGCCTCAAATTTGTATTTGCCGTCGTACTGGTGACCGCGTTCGAGGACGCGGATCCAGGTTTCCTGGAAGAAGTCTTCGGCGCGCTCGCGGCTCGACGTCAGGTAGAGCAGATAGCGGAACAGCCGGTATTGATACTGCTCGATCAGCTGATCGAGGAGATCGGGGTCGCGGCGCTTGAGCCCCTGGGCGAGGGCTTTGTTGTCGTCGGCCATCTGGGCGGAGAAGAGAAGAATCGACCTCAGTGGTGCCGGGGTCAGAGTTGTAAATGTCGCGCTCATTCTACAGGGTATACGGGGCTGCCCGGTGAAAAGACGCACTGCGGGCCGGGCGTTGAGGTCGGGGGAAGCTCAGGGTCCGACGGCTTATTCCAGTGGACCAGCTTCCCCCCGCCTCTTTTGTGTAAGCGCTGTTGATAAAGGACTTACGGCTCGAGGAAGTTCAGAGAAATAGGCTTGTGGGGGCAGGCCGCAAGTATTGATTTAAGGAGTTTTCTGTCTGTCGCTGTGTGGAGGCGGTCAGACGGGTCAGAGCGAAGAGGGTGCCGTCCGGATTTATAGCCGTTTGTGCGCTGTAGTAGACTTGCCTCGCTGCCATGCTCTGTCCGCAATGCAAAGCCGAATATCGCCAGGGGTTTACACGATGCGCTGACTGCGACCTGGCCCTAGTCGATGAGTTGCCGTCGGAGGCTCTCGTGGCAACCGAACCCGTTGCGCCGGGCGACCCGGAGGAAGATCCGTTTTGCTCGTTTTGGAGTGGGGACGATCCGCGAATCCACGCGGAACTTTGCGAACTTTTGGACAAGGAGAAGATTCCTCACAGAACGGTTCGGCGCGAAGATCATCTCTTTCGTATCTCGAGATATCCCGCGTTTCAGATCGGGATTCCTTTTTCGATGTTCGAGAGAGCCGAAGCTGCCGTTAAAGAGGCGTACGGTTCCGAAACGGAGCCGGAGGATGCGGCTTTGCTCCTGCCCTATGAGAAGCAGCGCACCACGACTTCGCGCACGGTTACGCCATGGCTCCCTGCTTCGCGCGGTTTTGCCTGGTCGAGCCGCGATGGTGCGGAAGCAAGTACACCTGCGGGCGGAGCCGCTCCCGAGCCGGCCTCTCGCGACACCGTTGCGGAAGAGCCGCGAGCGGACTGGGATCCCGATGGTTGGCATGCCGAGGATGCAACAGTCGAGGTTTGGTCCGCAGAATCGGCGGAGCTCGTGGACATGCTAGGCAGCTCGCTCCGGGAGAACCACATTCACTTCCGCTTTATTCAAGCTGGCGGCAAGCACACACTCTTCGCCCTTCCGGAAGACGAAACACGAGCGCGGGAAATCGTTCGCGAGGTCGTCGAGGGAGTTTCGCCAGAGTGAGCTTTGGGGGGGACTTTTTCGCCCGCCGTGTTTCGGCTTTGGAGGGAGTACACTTGAGGACTGTTCGGGAAGTTTCTGGAGTCCCGGCAGTAAATGTTAGTCGCGGGCAGTCGTCGGAGTGGTGCGCTCGTCGATTGCAGGGAGGAACTCATGGCTTCAGGTGCTGGACCGGAAGGCTCGTTGGTCATGTTGTGGGCGGGGGAGGACGCGGCGCTGCACTCGTCCCTGGTGGAAGAATTGGAGGCTGCGGGCATTCCCTTTGTCGATAGGCCAACCGGGGATGACCGCGTGCGGCCTGCGGCCGATATCCTTCCGATTGACTGGAAAACGCAGTTTGGGTTTGAGGTGGCTGTGCCCTCGTCGAGTGCCGCAGCGGCGGAAAAGATTCTTGAAAAGCTGTTGGGCGAGGAGCCGGCGGACATGGAGATCGCGGCGAATCAGTCTCTGGAGTCGCCGGAGGTGAAACCGGCTCACTTGAGTGGGACTACTTGCGCGGTTTGGACTGGGTCCGATGAAGCACGCGCCGGCTTTTTGAGTCAGGCGCTGAAAGAAAATGAAATTCCGGTGCGAGTCGAGACTCGGGGGAGCGCAGCAACCGTATACGTTCCACCGGAAGAGGAAATGCTGGCGCGCGAGATTATCCGGGAGATAGTTGAGGGCGCGCCGCCGGCGTGACGCCGTGTTCCGCCCTCTTTGTAAAGCGAAATTTCCTTGGGAAACGATGCTGAGCGGGCACAGGGGGCGTTCGGCGGGGCCCTCGAGGAAACCGAAGATGGGTAGTGACGGTCGAAAGATACCTGGCTTGACCGCGACCTAGCCTGGAGAGCATCCTTTATTTCCTCAACTTCCTTTACTTCAATATTTCAGAACTTCAGAAGAATGCGGAGGCTTTGACCTTGCCGATGGACGCAATCAAGACGGTGGCGGTGCTGGGCGCTGGGACGATGGGGAATGGAATTGCGCACGTGTTTGCGCGGGCGGGTTTTCACGTGATTTTGCGGGATGTGGAGAAGCGATTTTTGGAACGTGGGATCGAGACGATCGGGAAGAATTTGGATAGGGAGATTAAGAAGGGGAAGTTGGCGGAGGCGGAGAAGGGAACGGTGCTGGGGCGAGTGCAGCCCGTTACGGATATGGGTGCGATTGCGGTGGCGGATTTTGCTGTGGAGGCGGTGCCGGAGAGGATTGAGACTAAGCGGGCGGTGTTGACAGAGGCGGACGGGATTTTGCGGCCGGAGGTGATTTTGGCCAGCAACACGTCTTCGATTGCGATGACCACTTTGGCGGCGTTGACGAAGCGGGCGGACCGGTTTGTGGGGATGCATTTTATGAATCCTGTGCCGGTGATGGTGCTGGTCGAGGTCATTCGGGCGCTGCAGACGAGCGATGCGACGTTTTCGGCGACGATGGAGCTGGCGAAGAAACTGGGGAAGACGCCCGTGGCGGTGAATGATGCGCCGGGTTTTGTGTCGAACCGGGTGCTGATGCCGTTGATCAATGAGGCGGTTTATTGCGTGATGGAAGGCGTGGCGACTCCTGAGGCCGTGGACGCGGTGATGAAGTTGGGGATGAATCATCCGATGGGACCGCTGGAGTTGGCGGATTTTATTGGCCTGGATGTGTGCGTGGATATCATGCATGTGTTGCAGGAGGGGTTGGGGGATCCGAAGTATCGGGCTAGTCCGTTGTTGAAGAAGTATGTGGCGGCGGGGTGGCTGGGACGGAAGGCAGGGCGGGGATTTTACATCTACGAAAAATGAGTGTGCAGGGAAGGGTTTGAGGACGGACGCGAAGCTTGACATGCGTCTTGCCCCGCCCCGGAGAGGCTGCCACACCCGGGGACATACTCACGGAAAAGCGCCGGCAAATCTTCGCTGAAGCCGTGGATCTGTATGTCAGAGATCTCTTGGAATTCCGAGCATAGGGACGGGCGAACAAATAGCGAAAAATAGTATTTGCTTTTTATTCGCCTTGATGGTAACTTGCGGTTCGCGGTTTTCAACAGGTGCGGGATGTATTCGGCGGCGGGTCTGGCGATAAGTTGTCCGGAACATGCTAGGCTCGAAAGCGAGTTCATCGAGGCGCGCGATCGGATGCGGGGGCTGATACGGCTCCGCAAGCTGGAGCCCGCCGAAGAGCGGCAACTGGCGGTGCGGGTGGCGATGGCCATCGCCCGTTTGAAGGAACATGTCGCCGGGCACGGTTGCGAACGCCGGGGCTGAGTGGGAGGTTGGCGAATGGCCCTGAGTGGTTTCAATTAGAGGATGAAGATAATTGTATGTTTTCGGGCCAGGATAGACGGATGGATGCTGGGCAAGGTGGGGCGCAGCATGCACTCCCGGTTGCGAGTACTGTGAAATTCCCTAATTTTCTCTACTGAGGTGCGAAATGACAGAAGAAAAAGAAAAATTGCTGGCAGCGGCGATATCGCAAATTGAAAAGGATCATGGCAAGGGCGCGATTATGCGGTTGGGCAGCAGAGACGTTCTGGTGCCTGTGAGCGTGATTCCCAGCGGGTGTCTGTCGATTGATGCGGCGTTGGGCGTCGGGGGCTTTCCGCGCGGGCGCGTGATTGAGATTTACGGGCCGGAATCGGGTGGCAAGACGACGATGACGTTGCACGTGATCGCGGAGGCGCAGAAGCTGGGCGGGCAGGCGGCGTTCATCGACGCGGAGCACGCGCTCGATCCGGTGTATGCGCGGAAGCTGGGCGTGGACGTGGACAATTTGCTGGTGTCGCAGCCGGACAACGGGGAGCAGGCTTTGGAGATTGCGGAGACGCTGATTCGCTCGGGCGGCGTGGACATTGTTGTCGTGGATTCGGTTGCCGCGCTGGTGCCCAAGGCCGAGCTCGAAGGTGACATGGGCGATCCGCAAATGGGTTTGCAGGCCCGGCTGATGTCGCAGGCGCTGCGGAAGCTGACGGCAATTGTGTCGAAGTCGAAGACTTGCCTGATTTTCATCAACCAGATTCGCGAGAAGATTGGCGTGATGTTCGGGAATCCGGAAACGACTACCGGCGGGCGAGCGCTAAAGTTTTACGCGTCGATGCGTATTGATATCCGGCGCATTCAGGCGATTAAGGAAGGCGACGTGGTGGTGGGCTCGCGGACGCGGGCGAAGGTAGTGAAGAATAAGGTGGCGGCGCCCTTCCGGGAGGCGGAGTTCGACATCGTCTACGGCGAAGGCATTTCGCGCGAAGGCGATTTGATCGATCTCGGCGTGGACAAGGGGATAGTCGAGAAGAGCGGTACGTGGCTGAGCTTCGGCGGGGAGCGTATGGGCCAGGGACGCGAGAATGCGCGTAGCTTCCTGAAGGAAAACAAGGACATCCGCAGCAAGTTGGAAAACGCGCTGCGCAAGAAGCTGGAGATCGCGATTCCCGGCGGTTCCAGCGCAGGCGCGCCGGGTCCCAACGGCCACTCAGCCGGGCCTGCGAATACCGACAAATCGCCCATGAAGGCCGCCGCGGCTGCAGCCACGTCAGGTGCAACCGATGCTAACAAGGCTCGCCCGGCGCGATAGCGCTGCCCTGCGTTCACCCGAGGAGCGCGACGGCTCGCGCTCCTCGGCAATCTTCCGGCTAATCGCTGAGAAGCGGGCCAGTATCTCCTAGAGTTTGCAGCATGGCGTTCTTGGCAATCTCCAAAGCGGGGAGCTTACTTACGACACGCAGGTGGAACCCCAGTCTCTGTTTCAGCCCGGAAAGCAGTTCTTGTTTGCTCTCTGCGTTTACGTGAACTTCCGCTGGCACAAACCTGCCTTTCTCGATTGTCTGGAGGACGCCCTCCATTAGAACCTCAGCCAGCGAGGTTTCGGGGCTGAACGTTCGCACCATGTATAAATACTGATTCCGAGCATCCACCGCCATCACGGCGCGGAGACAAGCTTTTCTTTCGTTCTCTCCTCCCACAGGTGCACCGCTGTAAAACTCGTCCACCTCAATGATTCCCCTTACCGCGTAGTCGTTTTTGCCCAGCTTGGCGAGCCGCTCTTCGTCCAGGATTGGACGTTCCGGTAGGGGAAGGGGCGTGATTCGTACGAGCGTGTTTTCCACCCGAAAAAATTTGCGTTTTTTCCAGAATATTTCCGGGTAGACATCTTCAAGTTTCCAGTATCTTTCCGCGGGAGCGATTGCCAATTCCTCGCAAAACGCAAGGACGCTCTCGACACACAGCGCCAATACCTTTCCTTCGGCTTCTGTGGGATACCATGGCCGGTAACCTGGACGGCCAGCGCGAAATTGCGGCGCGACAGTTCCTTTCTTCAAAGGATGGCCAAAGGCACGGGCGAGCTCTTGGTCGGGGGCTGTCAGCTCTAGGCTGGGTAGGAGTTCCATGGTCACGCTGTGCTGTGTGCCGAAAAACTCTCCCGTACTCAAGGGTCCTCCGCTCACAATCCTTTTGAACAGCTGGTAACTCTCCAAACCTCGATACGCGTGGACCGCGAGGACTTCGCCGAGCTCACCCATTACGCTGCAGTAGCACTTCTCACCCGATTCCGGGTCTTTCACCAGGACCAGGTTCGTGTCCGAAATCAAGCGCCAAGGCTTGACCAGGTGAACTTCTTCCGCCAGATCGAAGAGCCGTTTCGCCGTCAGAAAAGTCAGTCCTTCCTCTCCCTTCAGTTGATCCTCAAAGAAGCGGGCAGTCCGGCGTCGAACGCTCTTGCCGGGGCCCGGGTCGCCAGGACTGTTCTTGCTCTTGCGGATAGCCATTTTGACTCAGAGCGCTGGTTTTAATTCTTCGCGTCGTAGGGAGTGAAGCGTTCCCATTCGATGGGAGTGTACGTATTTTTGAGCAGGGTTTCGAGGAGTTCTTTATAGATACCCTCGCCGTTCTCGCTGTTGGTCATGATGAGGAAGCCGATTCCGGCCTTGTCAAGGCACACGGCATAGTGGCGCAATCCGTCGTCATGGCCTTCCTTGAAAAATGCCTCGCCATACGGAGTCCAATAGAGGCCCCAGCCGAGGCCGTAGCTGAGACGGATGGATCTGTTTTCATCGGTCGTCTCATTCAAAAGAGAAGGAAATTCATGTCTGGAGAGAATCTGAATTTGCGGAGCGAGGATTAAGTCGCGTGTCTCTTTCCTCAGTCCGTCACCGTGCATGACGGCCTGTAGGAAGCGGCTGTAGTCCCCGAGCGTCGTCTGCATCGACCCTGCAGCGTCGGGGTGCTTCCGCCTCTGTGGACCGAGAGAGCGATCTTGCCCGTCGTAGGCGTTTGCGAAATCGCTTTCAAACCGCGGTTCCCAAATCATGCTCGTGCGCGCCATTCCAAAGGGCAGGAAAATGCGCTCGCGCATTAGACCGGTCAGCGATCGGTTGGTCACCGTCTCCACGACCAATTGCAACAGCTGAATGCCCTCTCCGCTATAGGCAAATCTCGAGCCCGGCTCAAAGTTGATATTGAGCTTCTTATCTTCGTTGGCCCAGCGCCAATTGGGGAAGCCGCTGGTGTGAGCAAGCAGCATCCTGGCGGTGATTTTTTTGCAGCGGTCGTCGCCGGCTAGATCTTTGTAGTCGCTATATTCGGGCAGAGGCTGTGGCAAATATTGATAGACAGGCTTATCCAACGAGAGGACGCCTTCCTCTACCAACTGCATCACCAGGTAGGCAAAGGCCGCCTTTGTCAGCGAAGCGGCGGTCATCACCGAGTCCCGGGTCAGCGGCAGGTCCTTCTCCTTGTCGCGGACTCCGTAGGCTCTCAGGTAGACGATCCGCTTGTCGTTGAGAATTGCGATTCCTGCACCGGGGATCTTGGCGGCACGCATAAGGCGCGTTACCGTCGCATCGATCTCTTCCGAAGAGATCGTGGAGCCGTCGAGGCGTTTCACTCTCGCGGCATTCGAAGATTCCGCCGCCGCGAATGCGGTTATGGCTGCGATGGCCAGCAAGGCGGCGAGAGCAAGAGTCGCGGCCTTCAGGGCGGAGGGTTTCATGGCCTTCAGTATAGACGGAGGCTGAATCTGTTTGTCACTACCGTGCGTCCCGTTTTGCGCCCGCACGGGCGTCAATCACGGCCTCTGTGCTAAGCTTTTCTCGTGATGCAGCACAACGACGTTATTCGCGAATCGTTCACCACACAAGCCGAGGCTTTTGCGGCGAATCCGTGGGTAACCGACGGAGAGCGCATTCGGCGACTGGTGGCTGCGGCGCGGCTCGCCGGTAGCGAGCGTGTTCTGGATATTGCGACCGGGCCCGGATATATCGCGGAGGCGTTCGCGGGCGCGGCGCGAGAGGTGATCGGCGTCGATTTGACGGACGCCATGCTGGCGATCGGCAGGCAGCGCACAGAAGAGCGCGGCATTTCCAATGTTTCATTTCGCACTGCCGATGCCGAGAACCTTCCTTTCGAAAATGGGGCGTTCGATGTGGTTGCCTGCAGGCTGGCGCTGCATCATCTTTTGAAGCCCCTCGAAGTGCTGCGCGAAATGGCGCGGGTCTGCCGCACCGGTGGCAGGGTTGTGGTCGAAGACATTTACGCCAGCGAACATCCGGAGCGTGCCGCGTATCAGGATCGTTGGGAAATTCTGCGCGATCCTTCGCACGTTCGAACGCTTGCGCTAAGCGAAATGCTCCAGCTTTTTCGCGACGTTGGCCTCGAGACAGATTCTGCGACCACGGCCGACGACCTGACTCCGGAAGTGGAGCGCTGGCTGGCAACCACGAAGACGACTCCGGAGCGCGCGGTCGAAATACGGCGGCTCCTCGAGGAGGACCGTCTCCATGACATGAGCGGTACACGGCCGTTTCAAGATGCGACGGGGCGACTCTTCTTCCATGCGCGGACGGCGATCCTTGCCGGACGCAAGGTCAGCTAACTAGTCTGGGCTGTACGGATGGCCAGCCGTTGATAACAAAGCACATGCAAACGTACTGGCCCGTCTGAGCTATTGCGTACTATGCCCGAGAATGCCTAGAATGTGTCTCAACGTGAGAGATCCTGTTTCTCTCGGGAACAAGGTGGGCATCTCGCCCCGCAGCTAAGTCGCATCAAATGACTGTAGCCTGATTTGGCGGCATGGGTGCAAGATCAGCAGGGTGCTCACACGGTGTAGCGGTCCTCGAATCTAGCGATACAGAAAGCGGCCGGCGAAACAAGGTTGACCGTAAGTACAGGATGAGGTAAGTATTCGCCTCCGGGAAATGCCGGAGCAAGTCGCGGGACAAAAGGCGGTTTAGTGAAGAAAGCAGCAAAATCGGTTCTCGCAATTCTGACGACGGCGTTCTTCGCCGTGCCTGTACCCGCAGCTCCTCGAGCGAACTCTACCGCGGCTTCGCGGAAATATGCTTCGCGCTACCGCGGGGTGCCTACGTTTGCCGATTCTACCAGTGCCGATATATCGACATTCGACGACCCGGTTGTTCGCGCGGCAGTCGTGGAAGCTTTGGGGCGGTATAACGGATCCGTCGTTGCGGTCGACCCCAACACGGGGCGCATCCTCACGGTCGTAAATCAAAAGATCGCTTTTGGCGACGGCTACATCCCGTGCTCGACGATCAAGCCCACCATCGCCCTCGCCGCGCTCGAAGAAAACGTTATCACGCGCGACACCATGCTCAAGGTGAGCTACCGCAAGTACATGAATTTGACGGACGCAATGGCCCACTCAAACAACGTGTTTTTTGAACAGCTGGGCACGCGGATGGGGTTTGATACGGTTTCAAAGTACGCGCGCCTGCTGGGACTCGGCGAGCTTGCCGGCTACAATTTGCCGGAAGAGCATCCTGGAGCGTTCCCCAGTACCCCGCCTGCGCTTGGCGGCGTTGCGCGCATGTCCAGCTTCGGCGAAGGAATTCAGATTACTCCGTTGCAGCTGGCTGCACTGGCGGCTGCGTTTGCGAATGGCGGGACGCTCTACTATCTGCAGTATCCGCGCACGCCGGAAGATGTGGCGAATTTCGCACCGCGCGTGAAACGCGATTTGCATATCGACTCGATACTTCCTGAAATTCGCGAAGGGATGCTGGCTGCCGTTCTTTACGGCACCGGCAAGTCCAGCTTCGACCGCGACGGCGACGAAACACCGCTCGGCAAGACCGGCACTTGCGATGACCACACCACACCGTCGCACATCGGCTGGTTTGTGACCTACGCCGACGAAGCTCATCCGAAGATTGCGCTGGCCGTTCTGCTTCGCGGGAATACGCGCAGCGTGAAGGGCCCCATGGCTGCCGTGGTCGCCGGGCGCATCTATCGCAAACTGCGCGAACAGAATTATTTCGCGGACTCTACCGCTCCCGCCGTGCGGGGCAACTCGCTCGCCTCTGGCAAGTAAACGAAAGAAATCAACCTTCGACTAGGCGCGATACGTGGAACGGAATGCGTCGAGGCATTTTTTCGCCGTTTCCAGTTCCGAAAAGCGACTGCCTTCCTGTTCGATGAGGTAATATTCGACGCCGCCGACACTCTCTGCGGCTTCGAAAATAGCCTTCCAGTTCGCGACTCCCTCGCCAAACAAAACCGTGTAACCCTTCCCGGCTTCCGGTGACCATTCCTTGAGATGAAGCGAGCGGATCCGGCCGGGATTTGAGCGAATCCAGGCGACAGGATCGGAGCCGGCTTCGATGCAGGTGCCGACGTCGAGCTGTAGCATGACAGAGGGCTTGGTATTCTTCGCGAGGATTTCGATGGGGCGAACACCGTCGATCGGAGTGAATTCAGTTTGGTGATTGTGATAGCCGGCCTTCAAACCTGACGGCTCCAATTGCTCGGCGGCAAGATTTAGCGAGTCCGCGACAGCTTTCCAGCCGTCGGCGCCGGCTTTTTCGTGCGAGCTGGCTATCACCAGATACTTGCAGCCTAAAATCAGGTTCAGGTCGCGCGCGCGAGAAATCTTATCGGGGCCAAGGTAGGAGCTGTCGTTGTGGGTGGAGTAGCAATGGATGCCCAGGTCATCCATGAGTTTACGCATATCCTTGGTCTGGCTTTCCGTCCAGTCAAAATAGGGCGCGTAAAACTCGACACATTGATAGCCCAGTCCGGCGACGGCGCGCACCGTACCCATCGGGTCGACCTTGAGCGCATTGCGCACGGAATAGAGTTCGAGGCCAACGGGAATCCGGGCGGCTCCCTGGGCCCGCAGAGCGAACGGCAGCACCGCCGTGAAAGTGAGAAAGCAGCGGCGGGAGAAAGCTCTTGGAGTCATCGCTGCATCCTACTTGAGAACGAGCTGAATTTCATCAAAAGGTTGGGGGACCCGGAAGGTTACGCGATTGGGCGCATGGGATACGATTCGCGTTTGACTGCAATCGTGGTTTGATAGAAAAGTGTTCGTGGTTATCCGCGATGCGTTTCGTGAAGATGGCGTCCGGTCTGGCGCTTCTTAGCGCATGGCGAGGAAAAGTCCAGCGATTGGCAGGGGGAAAGAGTGAATCGACGATTTGCGATTGTGCTGGTAATCGTCCTGTGCTTTGGCGCCGGCATGCTTACCTATGTTTTTCGCATGCGCCTGGCCGCTTCCGCTGAGTTTGCGCGCCAGGTGAAACTTGGCCAGGAAGACGCAGCGCAGATACGTGCGCAACTCGTCCTGCCGACGGAGAAGCGAGTTCTCGTTCGCGACAACTTTACTTCGGCGCTCGAGAAGTTTGGGCTGAGTCATCAGGATGCGGCCAACGCCTCATCGGCGGCGCAACGCGCGTTTAACCTGCGGCAGGTCCGCGCCGGGAATACCATCACGGTGGGACGGTCCGTTGACGGAGACCTGCGGGAGATTGATTACAAGATCGATCCCGGTCGCATGCTCAAGATCATTCCGGCAGAGAGCGGTTTTATCGCGGAAGTAAAAGAGATTCCTTCGAAAGTGGAGGTTACGGTCGTTTCCGGACAGCTGGACGATTCGCTCTTCAATGCTGTGTCGCAAGCCGGCGAATCCCCGGAAATTGCCATGCGTCTCGCGCAGATTTTCGGCTACGACCTGGATTTCTACACCGATCCGCGCAAGGGGGACACCTTCCACGTCTTGCTCGAGAAAAAGAAGTACGCCAACGGCCAGACCGCCAGTTATGGAAGGATTTTCGCCGCCGAGTACGACAATGGAGGCAAGAAGTATCAAGCGCTGCTCTTCCACGATGAGTTCGACCGTCCCGGTTACTACGACGCGGACGGCAAATCGCTGCAAAAGGCATTTCTGCGCTCGCCGCTCAAATTCGGCGCCCCCGTCACTTCGCACTTCAGCAATGCGCGTTTTCATCCCATTCTGAAAACCGTCCGGCCGCACATGGGAACGGATTATGGCGCGCCGGTAGGAACGCCGGTGCAGGCGATTGGAAGCGGCCGAGTTCTATTCGCGGGATTAAAAGGCGGGGAAGGGAACATGGTGCACATCGCCCATTCGAACGGGTATGAAACCATGTATCTGCACTTGTCGCGGATCTACGTGCGCGCCGGCGAGCGTGTGGAAATTGGCAAGACGATCGGGCTCGTCGGGAGCACCGGCCTCTCCACCGGCCCGCATCTCGATTTTCGGATTCTAGAAAAGGGGCAATACAAGAACTTCGAGAAGCTCGGCTTGCCGCCTTCGGATCCGGTCTCAAAAAAACATCTGCCGGAATTTGCGGCTGTTCGCGAGAGGTGGCTTCCGCTGCTGAAGAAGCCTGAGCTTTTAGAGGCAGGCATCCCTGCCGTCGCCGGGCATTAGAAAGCTCTGCTTTAGGTGTTTCCGGACGCTTGCTTCAATAGATGACGGGAAGTTTCGAGTAATCGGCGGCCGCTTCGCTGGTAACGCGAAGCACCAGGAGAGTGCGGTCGTCGTGCGGGTTCGAGGCTGGGCCGCTGTAATCGTCCGTGGCCGCGATTATTCTTTCCGAGAGCTCATTTGCGGAAACCTCGGTCGCGGCAGTGGCCAGCAGGGCGTGCAGCCGGGCGGAGCCGAACTCTTCCTCTCGGGCGTTTTCCGATTCCAGAATGCCGTCGGAGGCAAAGAGAACGATATCGCCGGGCTGAAGATCAATCGTCGTCTCGTCGTATTCGGTGTCGGGGAAGAGGCCCAGCGGTACGCCCTCGACTCGGATTTCCTGTGTGCCGCCGTCACGCACCAGGAGAGGATAAGGGCCGCCGGCGTTAGAAAGCGTCAGGCGATGCGCCGCCGCATCGTACACCGCAAAGAGCATGGCGATGAAACGCGAATCGAGCCGCGCGCCGTACATGCGGCGATTGAGCATCTGCAGCATGCTCGCGGGATTCGACGAGCTGCTAACCACAAGCTCCCGCAGCGTCCCAATAGCCAGCGATCCGTAGAGCGCTGCCGCAGTTCCTTTGCCGGAGACATCCCCCAGAGCCATAGCCAGCTTGCCTTGCCCGTAGGGGAGAAAATCGTAGAAGTCGCCGCCCAGCTCCCGCGCCGGTACATACGCAGCGGCGAGATCGAGACCCGGAATACCGCGCGCTCCATGGGGAAGCAGTTGGCGCTGAATCTCGCGGGCGGTGTTGAGGTCGTCCTGGAGACGGACCTGATTTTCGCGTGCTTCTTCGTAGAGTCGAGCGTTTTCGAGCGCGACAGCAATGTAGGATCCGAGCGTTCCGAGCATACGCTCGTGCTGCTCGGTGAAGGCGTTCTTCTCCGTGCTTTCCAGATCGAGCACACCTATCAGCCGGTCCTGGAGAAGAAGGGGAATCACGAGCTCGGAACCGGTGTCCAAGCCCACCTCGCAAGTGACGTGGCGGGGGTCGATCGTGACGTCATTGACGCGCACGCTGCGCCGTTCGGCGGCGGCTGTGCCAGTAATGCCTTCGTTGAGCGCCATGCGGAGGCGCACGGGACGCGGATCTTCATAGCGAAAAGTGAATACGCTCTCAAGATGTTGTGATGCCTCGTTCCAGAGCATGACGCTAAAAGCATGGTAGTCGACCAGACGCTTGACGCGCTGGGCGACACGGAAGAGCAGCTGTTCGCGATCGAGGATGGAGGTCAGCTCGCGGCTGACCTCATAGAGCAGCGACAGTGTCTTGGCCTGCTCGGGGTAAGCGGTGAGCAGGCTCGGTGGGACGGGGTCCACGTCGCCAAGAATGCCGTATGCTCCGAGTTGAGAGGTGTCTTCCATTTCTGAATGAGCCGCGGTAGTCGGTTCATTAGATGTAGCATAAACGAATTGGTTTCAGAAGCTCCCGGCGTTTCTTCTTCGGGCGATGCCCCGGCGTAACTCTCGGTTGCGGATTCGCTTGACGGAGCTTGAGCCCAAACTTACGCTATTGGTGACGGAGGATCGGAGAGAATGTATGAATCCTTCCCAGGGACAGGCCGGGACTTCGCGTCCGTGTGCTTATTGCGGGAAGCCCGTGCCATCGCGGATGAATCGTTGTCCGTTTTGCCGCGAAGAGGTTCGCGAGGTCCACTTGTCGGTTCGCAGCGGCAAGGACGGCCGCCGGGAAGTGCGCCGCGGGCTGATTTACATGCTTCTCGGTGCAGTGATCCATTATTTCGCGGGTGGTTATAGCGCAATTTCCCTCCCCTATCCGCTTAATCCATTTGTGACCACTTATCTGTCTCCGGCCGTCTTTTTGGGCGGCCTTGGGCTTTGCCTTTACGGGACTTATCTGCGGATGCGTTCCTAAGAGGACCAAATTCTCAAGCACCCGAGGAGAGTCGACGATTCCGGGCGAGAGCGCGGCGCGCCATCGCGACAAGAGCGTCAGCGAGCGGTTGGCAGTGTTCAAGCATTCTTCACAACAACGCAATTTGCGCGGAAACTCGTTAGAGAAGCTGCCAGGCGAAACCGGCGCTCCGCTCGATGGCCCTGTCCGAAAGGACAACGTGACCGATAGGGGGAGTACCCGCCCTCGAAGCCCTCGCTACCCGCCCGACCGCGTGGCCTACTGATCCCGGGGGACCCGTCAGGGTCTCGCCAGTCGGCCTCAGAGAGCGATCGGAGGGGTAAATGAGAAAGCTATTCCTTATTGTAGCCGTGGCGACGATGAGCGTCTGGTTCGGAGCGTCCAGAGCCGCCGCCCAGGGACCTCAGGGAGCGGGCGCGGGGTCAGCAGCCTCCAGCAGTTCGATCGGGGGCCATTCGCTGAATCCCATCAAGTGGGTGAAGAAGGACCCCAAGTCGGCCAGCGATCAGCTGGATGCCAAAGACGAACAGGACAAGAAATTGACGGCCAACCTGCAGGCCCAAGGGGTTCTGCAGGCTAATACGGACGCCAAAAGCGCTTGCGAAAACTTCAAGGCGCTCGAGGAGTGCGTAGCTGCGCTGCACGCCAGCAAGAACGCTGGACTGGATTTCAACTGTCTGAAATCGAATCTGACAGGCGTGCAAACCAGTGCGGATATGTCCTCGTGCAAGGGCCCGGCCGGCGATAAGTCGATCAGCTTGAGCAAAGCGATCCACGTTATGAAGCCGGACGCTGACGCGAAGGCCGAGACGAAGAACGCCGAGAAGCAGGCCAAGGAGGATCTGAAAGCCGCGGGAGCGTAGCTCCCCGCTTCTCGCAGGGCCGGAAATTGCGAGTGAAAGCAGGAGAGTGCGAAGAGGGCCGGTGGGCCGGAAGCTGCGGCGCCGGCCCTTTTCTTTTTGTGACTAGAAAGCGCGTGGCCTGGCCGGTTGCAGCACTCCTTACTCCCAGCCGCGCCAGAGTGGCTGGTTTCAGGCGGAGGCTGCCTTGGCTTTATCGGCCCGCACCAAAGGCACATCCACGAGATGTTCGGCCAGGAACCATACTTGAAGTTCATTTGTCCGGATCACGTCTGAGACGATCAAATCGTTTGTTCCGTCGTCACCCGCCTCGCTGGCTTGTTTGGCCATGGTGCGGGCTTCCTTCAATATCAATTCATGCGCTTCGAGCAGGCGCGAGATTTGTACTGGCGCTTCTTCCCGGCCACGCGGGAGCCGCGGAATCAGAGTGGTCTCGGCAACATCCGCCGCCATTGCCAGGCTGATGCCGCCAAGAACCTGAATACGTTCGGCGATGTCATCCACAAGTTCGTCCTGCTCGCCATGATGCTTGTCAAAAAGCAGATGCAGCTGGTAGAAGGTGTGGCCAGCTACCTGCCAATGATGCTTTTTGTACATGTCGCGCAGAGTCATCGTATCCGCGAGAAGCTGGTTGAGGTTCTCGGCGCTGGCTGCGCAGACCCGCTCATCGAGGGCGATCGGCAGCTTGGCGATCTTGCCGTAAGGCTGGATTTCGGGGGCATGCTGGTGTTGAATCGGACGGGCTTCTTTCGTGCCTGCTTCCAGTTGGCTGTAGGAAGTTTCTCGCTTGTTATTTTTGGGACTCATGGATCGCTCTCCTAGCAAGGAATCTTGGGGGATGCCGTGACCCGATCATACGCTGATTGGGCTCTAAATAGGATGCGTGCGGCGGAGGTCTGGATGCAGAAATCCAAGCGCGGTCTGGGAAGGGTCCTCGATGCGCTGGAGAAACATTATGGCCTGCAGACAGCCGCCGGTCCGAAGGACCCCTACGAGATGATCTTGTTTGTGAACTGCGGCTATCCTGCGACGGATGCCTCGTGCTCCAAGGGGTACGAAGCGCTCCGGCGTGACGTCGGAACAAAGCCCAAAAAGGTTCTTGAGGCGCCAAAAACGAGACTGGCAAAGCTGATGCGACTCGGGGGAATCGTGCCAGAGCTGCGCGCGGAACGGCTGAAGACTATTGCGAAAATGGTGAAGGAAGAGTTCGGCGGCGATTTGACGTGGTCGCTTGAGAAATTGATGCAGGAAGAAAAGAAGGGAGCGGGCCAGGGGATTCGCCTCGCCCGGAAAGCGCTGAAGGAATTTCCGGTCATCGGGGAGCCTGGCGCGGACAAGATCCTTTTGTTCGCAGGGTTGGCGCCGGTAGCTGCGGTCCCTTCGGCTTGTCCGGCTGTGCCCGAGCGCATCCTGTTCGGCGAAGAAAACAAGAATTATGGAGCGGGTTACCGCGCGGCCCGGGAAGCTATGGAGGCGGAATTGCCAGAGAATCTGGCCGCGAGGCAGAGGGCCTATCTGCTGCTGAAACGCCACGGGCAGGAGATTTGCAAACGAACGAACCCCAAATGCGAAATCTGCCCGGTCAGCGCCATGTGCGAGTTTTTTCTCGAAAAGCGCCCGGGGAACCTGTAGTGCTGGCTGGGGCTACTTCACTTCCCAGGTGTCCCCGGCGCGAAGAAGCTTCGTGAGATCGCCAGGTCCGCGCTTCGCGATAACGTCCTTGATTTGCTGGTTTATCACATCTTCGTAGCGCGGAAGATCGTCCCAGTCGCGGAGCACGCCGATCGGCGTGGGAAAGCCCGGGCGTTGCTCCATGTGAGAAAGCATAAACGCATAAAAGGGCCGGGGATGATGTGCGTCGTGAATGACCAAGTCTGATTCGGTGACGCCATTGCCAAGTTGGACGACCTCAATGTCGCCATCCGGCTTGCGTCGGATGCCCTTGTCGCGGTTCTTGCCAAAAACAAGAGGCTTGCCGTGTTCCAGCTGGATGATGTTCTCACTGCGCGCATCGCGCTCGGTGAGGTTGAACCATGCGCCATCATTAAAGATGTTGCAGTTCTGCAAAATCTCTACGAACGCGGAGCCTTTGTGCCCGGCGGCGTGTTTCAAGGTTTCTTTCAGGTGCTGCTGGAAAACGTCGACGGAGCGCGCAACGAAAGTGGCCTCTGCGCCAATCGCAAGCGAAATAGGATTGAACGGACGATCGAGGGAGCCAAACGGCGTGGATTTTGCTTTCTTGCCAATCTCTGAAGTCGGCGAATACTGGCCTTTTGTCAGTCCGTAGATGCGGTTGTTGAACAGCAAGACTTTCAGGCCTACGTTGCGCCGCAGCATGTGAATCGTGTGATTGCCGCCGATGGAAAGCGCATCGCCATCGCCAGTCGCAACCCAAACTTCGAGGTCCGGGCGAATTGCCTTGATGCCGGTGGCGACCGCAGGTGCGCGGCCGTGAATGGTGTGAAAGCCGAACGTGTTCATATAATACGGAAAACGGCTCGAGCAGCCGATGCCGGAGACCACCACAAAATTTTCGCGCTTGATGCCCAGCTCGGGGAAAACGGACTGAACCGCGGAGAGAATTGCGTAGTCACCGCAGCCCGGGCACCAGCGAACTTCCTGGTCCGTCTGGAAGTCTTTCTTGGTGAGAGGCGTGATCGGTGGCAGTGTGGCGGTGCTCATCAGGAATTCTCCCCGAGAATCTCTTCAATCTTTTGCTCGACTTCGGCCTGTTTGAACGGCCGACCCTGTATTTTGTTGAGGCCAATGGCGTCGACCAGATACTTGGCGCGCAGCACCCAGAGAAGCTGGCCCATGTTCAGCTCAGGCACAAGAATCGTTTTGTAGCGTTGGAGCACCTCGCCGAGGTTCGCCGGCAGCGGATTGAGATAGCGCAGATGCACGTGCCCAATCTTGCGGCCCTGCTCGCGCTGCGCTTTCAGCGCCGCAGTGATAGCGCCGTGGGTCGAGCCCCAAGCGACAATCAGCAGGTCGCCTTCGGCATCGCCGGCGGGAACCGCATCCGGAATCTCCTGTACGATGCCCGCAACCTTTGCCGCGCGGATACGCACCATGTTTTCATGATTGAGCGGCTCGTAATTGATGTTGCCTGTAACGTCTTGTTTTTCTAGGCCCCCGACGCGGTGTTCGAGCCCTGGCGTGCCAGGAACGGCCCACGGGCGCGCGAGCGTCTGCGGGTTGCGCTTGTAAGGCAAATAACCGTTCGGACCGTTGGCTTCCGTGGCAAAGGTTACGGGAAAGGCCGGAATTTCATCCACGTTCGGAATCTTCCACGGCTCCGCGCCGTTTGCCAGATAGCCGTCCGAGAGAATGATGACGGGAATCATGTATTTGATGGCAATGCGGCTGGCTTCGAGCGCAGCCCAGAAGCAGTCGCTCGGGGTCGCCGCGGCTATAATGGGAATCGGCGCTTCGGAATTTCGTCCGAAGAGCGCTTGCAAGAGATCCGCCTGCTCGGTTTTTGTCGGCAATCCCGTGGATGGTCCGCCGCGTTGGATATCGCAGATGACCAGCGGAATTTCCACGGCCACCGCGAGACCCAGCGCTTCTGTTTTTAGCGCCATGCCGGGTCCGGACGTCGTGGTGATGGCCAGAGCGCCTGCATAAGCCGCGCCGATCGCGCTGGTGATCGCGGCTATTTCGTCTTCGGCTTGAAAGGTCATCACGCCGAAATCTTTGTATTGCGAAAGCTCGTGAAGGATGTCCGACGCAGGTGTAATGGGATAACTGCCCTGGAAGAGCGGCAGGCCCGATTTCTGCGACGCGGTGACAAAGCCCAGGGCCAGCGCCTGATTTCCGCTGAGATTACGGTAAAAGCCCGGCGCAAGCTGGGCGGGCGGAATCTCGTAGCTGATCTGGAAGGCTTCGGTAGCTTCGCAATAGGAGTAGCCGGCCTTCATCGCGAGCTTGTTGGCTTCGACCAGCAGCGGCTTGTTCTTGAATTTGGCGTCAATCCATCGAACGGTCGGCTCCATGGAGCGGTTGTAGAGCCAGTAGCACATGCCCAGGGCGAAAAAGTTTTTGCACCGGCTGATGGATTTAGCGTCGATGCCGAGATGTTCGAGGGCTACTTTTGTCAGACGCTCGAGCTCGACGGAAAAGAGACGGTATTTGTCGAGCGAATGATCCTCGAGCGGATTCGTCTTCGATTGCGCCTTGCGCAAGTCGTTTTCTGTAAACGCATCGGAATTTACGATCAAGATCCCGTTGGCCCTGAGGTCTGCGACATTCATCTTCAGCGCGGCCGGATTCATGGCAATCAAAACGTCCACACTGTCGCCCGGCGTGTACACGTCGCTTGAAGAAAAATGCAGCTGGTAACCGCTCACGCCGGGAAGCGTTCCGGCAGGGGCGCGTATCTCGGCAGGAAAATCCGGAAATGTGGCGATATCGTTGCCGTACAGCGCGACCGTATTGGTGAACTGGCTTCCGGTAATTTGCATGCCGTCGCCGGAGTCACCGGCAAAGCGAATCACAGCGCGATCAATGACCTCGCGCTTGTGTTTTACCGGCGGCGTTTCAATCAAAGTGGACATAGTGGCCAAGGCTCCGCTGTTACTGGACTCCCAGACGAATTTCCCAAGGGAGTGTGGCTCGATCTCTTAGATGGGCGGCGCGTAAAGCAGGTTGGATGCTGCATCCTGCCGCCCGGAGCCGACAGCAAAAGAATACCACAGCGGCACAGGCAGAGGAGCGGGAGTAAGGGGCGCGCAAGAATGTGTCGTTTCAGAAAAGATGCGAGAGCCGTGGGGATTTGCGGCCGCCGGTCCGGCTTCAGGCTTTGGCCGCGGAAGCCGCTTCCAGAAAGCGCGAGCGGTAGAACAACAGGAGCGCGATGATCACCCCGCTAAAGAACAAGCCAAAGACGATGACCATATGGAAGAGGGAGCCGGTTAGAAATGGATTGCCGCCGGGGAACGCGGGATTCTCGGCGTCCGCGCGCTCCATGGCCTCCTGCGCCGCGGCCCAAAAACGAGGGCTCTGCGTGGAAAGAAGGCCGTTGACAAAAAACACGCATTGCACGAGCAACACCGTATCCAGCGCCGCGGGCTTGAGCTTCAGAATCCCTACGCCGGCTGTGCCGACGATCGCTCCCAAGAGTCCTAGCATGAGTTTCGCGGTGACGCCACTGAAGACGGTTCCGAAGAAGAAGAAAGGCATGGACCCTGTCATCGGGATGAGCACCACCAAGACCATGCAAACCGAGGAGAAGATCAGGAATCCCGCGAGGATTAAAAGCGGAAGCGGGCAAGCGGCCCTGGAAGTGAAGGACTGCCGGACGGTGGGATCCGGCCGGGACGACTCCGCGATATCCATTGCCGGCGGATTCGCCGCCAAAGAGTCCGGCGTCAGAAAAGCTGCCGCAACGCGCGGACGTGTGAAAAGCGCCAGCCACCAGATTCCGATCCCGAGCGGTATGCCATAGAAAATGAACACAAACGCTTTCAGGAATGCCATGAATGTGCCAGCTTCCATGCCATTCGGGGGTGTCGAGGGAAGTGAATCAAAGACTACAAAAACAAGAGCAATAGAGAACGCCGAAAGCACAGCCATGATGCCGCCCCAGATCAGCATGGTGATGCGGGCCCAGTTGCGGCGCCGGAAGACCCCGAGGGCCACAAAAAAGCCAAAAACGGCGAGGGCCAGTCCGAAAAGCCAAAAGACGGCCACTGCCGCGCGCGTGCCCGGCGGAAGGGCCGGCGTCCCCGCCGATAGTCGCATGCCAGGCGCGAGGACCATCGAGACTTCCACCAACAAGCCGAGCAGCACACCCAGCGCGCTCGAAATGATGGCGACAACACCGGCAGCGGTTACGGCGGGAAGAGATTCTCTGTTGGCAACTGTGTTCATTTGCAGGCCTTCATAGCTGGAGGCGCGGAAAGTTGTCCAGCGACCGTGTATATCATTTCCTGAAGTGCAGCTCGAGGGAAGGGAAAATAACGCGAAGACAACTTGGCGCTTGACGTTCGCTTTCTTTTCGCCTAAAGTAAGAACGCTTCAATAGTTTCTTGCGGAGGCGAGCGATGGCTCTTACCAAGCGGCAAAAGGAAGTCCTGGATTACTTGGTCTCTTTTGACAACAAGCACGGCTATGCGCCGAGCTTTGAAGAGATCGGCAAGGGCCTGAAGCTGACCTCGCTCGCCACTGTTCACAAGCACATTACCACGCTCGAGAAAAAAGGATTTATCCGCCGCGGCTATAACCAGAGCCGGTCGATCGAAATTCTACAGTTGCCGAAGCCCGTCAAGGAGCAGATCAGCGACAGGAAAATTCAGGAATTGCCGCTGGTCGGCCGCATCGCCGCCGGCCGGCCGCTGGAGGCGGTGGAAGAGCGCGAGACGATTTCTCTGGGAGATTTTGCGCGCGGTGGCAACTCTTTCGTACTGCAGGTAAAGGGCAGCTCCATGATTGAGGATCACATCATGGATGGCGACTACGTGGTGTGCGAGCAGACGCAGGTGGCCAACGCGGGCGACATCGTCGTGGCTCTGGTTGGCGGCGAGGATGCCACGCTCAAGCGGTTCTATCGCGAGGGTGCTGGCAAGATACGCCTCCAGCCTGCGAATTCGGAGATGGCACCGATCATGGTGGCCGCAAATGACGTCAAGATTCAGGGCCGCGTCATCGGCGTGCTCCGAAAGTACTGAACTTCAGCTCTCGATCTGGTTACTAGCCCCCGAAACAGCACCTTTTTTCCGCACCTACCGCGGGTTGAGACTCATCTGAAGCTTTGTCGCAATCCCTTGACTGTTAACCGGGTAGTCGTTTGCCGCTGCGTTGTGGCCGGGCACCGGTTTGAATTTCCGGTTACCATGTGATTTCCTTGTCACCATCGGGAAACGCACAGCGTCAAAGAATACGAGGCGGAGCCAGCCGAAATTGGTGCTGCCTAGGAAGGCAGCAAATTTGTCCAGCAAAAGCCAAAAGATACTGATTGTCGAGCAGGATGACGCTGTTCGCCAGCAACTCGAGGAAGTGCTGCGCACCGCTGGCTATGAAGTTTCCTCTGTCCCTTCGCAAGAAGAGGGGTTCCGCGTAGTACAAACGGGCACCGTCGATGTATTTCTTCTGTCGGCGGACCTGGCGGATGTTCTCTGTTGCAGCTCTCTTGCGGAAATCAAGGGACTCGGCACCACTGCCAATACACGGGTAATTCTTTTTGCGCAGGGGGGCGGCGCTGTGCGCGCACGCGCCCTGGATCTGGGTGCTGACGATGTGATGACGCCTCCCTGGGAGACAGCAGAACTTCTCGCTCGGGTGCGTTTGCAGTTGCGCGAGAAACATGCGTTCGAGGACTTGCAGCAGAAATCGCGCATCGCGGAAGAAGGCCAGGAAATCGCGCACACCGCCTTTCAGGCCATTGCCGTGACGGAAAAAATGACCCGCGATGCCTTCTCCGTGGATCGCGCGCTGAAGATCGGAGTGGCCGCGCTCCTTGCCGTTGCTGCGGTCATTTCCATTGTATTTTTGCTGTTCACTCGGCGCGCTGATAAGGAAACCCGCCGCGCCTATTCCGTGATCGCGCAACTGGAACACGGTGTGCGGACGGAAGAGGCTCTGGTCGCAGAAGCCAGCAAAGCGCGCGAAGAGCTCCAGCAATCGGACATCCTCGAGCAGAAACAGCTGCTCCAAAGACAGACCGACGAACTTCGCCAGAAATTGTCTGCGGCGGACTCCAGCGAAGTCTCCGGACTGCGTAAACAGCTGGATGAGACCACCAGCCGCCTGAAGAAAGTAGAAACACAAACGGATGCCGCTGCTGGCGTTATCCGAGCCAATGCTCCCAGCGTGTGTCTGCTCCACGTCTCGGTTTCCTTTCTCGACCAGAGTTCCCATCGCGCGCTGCGCTACGTAGCCATTAATCCCGACGGCCAGCCGCTCAAGGATAGCGATGGCAACGTAGCCTACAGCCTTGAGGGCCGCGCCCCGGAAGTCAGGGAAGATTTCTTCGGCACGGGTTTTATCGTTGGCCAAAATGAAATCCTCACCAACCATCACGTCGCGCAACCCTGGTGGAAGAATGAAGAACTGGGCGCTGCTTCCCAGCAAGGATTGCAGCCCACCATCGCCGAAATGACCGCCTATTTCCCTGAGGCGGCAACAGGGATTCCACTCGACATCTCGCAGATTTCCGACGAAGCCGATCTCGCCGTACTGCGCGGGGATTTTTCCGCACTGAAGCGGCCCATCCTGAAATTGGATGGCCGCAAGGAAGCCGCAGTCAGCGGCCAGCCCCTGATTTCACTTGGGTATGCCACCGGAATCAGCGCGATCCTCGCGCGCGCGGGAGAAGACACCGTGAAGGACATCGTCCGGTTAAGCGGCGGCGACCCGAAAAAAATTGTGGATGAGCTTCAGCAACGCAAGCTCATCCGTCCGCTCGTGACGCAAGGACACATCGGCGACGTTCTGGCGGATAAAATTGTCTATGATGCACAAACCACTTCCGGCGGATCTGGCGGACCGCTGATCAATCGCGACGGCCAGGTGATTGGGGTAACGTTTGCTGTCGTGAGGGGTTTCGGGGGCTCCAACTTTGGCGTTCCTATTCGCTATGCGCAGCCGTTGCTCAAACCGTAAGTCTCGGCGCGTTCCCGGCGCGCAGAGCCGAATGGAGCGGGGTTCCTTGTTGCCTCGAATCAAGCGCGAAATCATCCTCGGTCTGCGTGCCATTTTCGTGGGCCTTCTCGTTTTCACGCTCATCTGGCCCCCTTCAGCCAAAGCCTACGCGGTGCTCGCACACGAAGCGATCATTGATGCCGTCTGGGAGACGCACATCAAGCCGCTATTGCTCGCCCGTTTTCCTGGTTCGACTGAAGAGCAATTGAGCGAGGCGCAAGCTTATGCCTACGGCGGTTCGATTGTTCAGGACATGGGCTATTACCCGTACGGCAGCCATTTCTTCAGCGATTTGACGCACTACGTGCGAAGCGGAGACTTTGTGCAGGCGCTGCTTCGCGATTCCAAGGATCTGGACGAATATGCCTTTGCCGTCGGCGCGCTGGCCCACTATGCTTCCGACAATGACGGCCATCGCCTCGCAACGAACCGCGCCGTCCCTCTTCTTTATCCGCGCCTGCGGAAAAAGTACGGAGACACCATTACCTACGAACAAGATCCGCTGGCTCACACCAAGACCGAATTTGGCTTTGATGTGATCGAGGTCGCACAGGAAAGCTACGCGCCGGATGGCTACCACGACCTGATAGGTTTCGAGGTTGCGCAAGATCTGCTGGATCGCGCGTTTCGGCAGACCTACGGTCTCGAGCTGAAAGATGTCCTTCTTGACGAAGAAAAAGCGATCAACTCTTTTCGTCACGCCGTCAGCAAGACCATCCCAACCGCAACGAAGGTCGCCTGGAGCCTCAAAAAAGACGAAATAAGAGATGAGTCACATGGCATCACCAAGAAAACGTTTCTCTACAATCTTTCCAAGTCCAACTACGAGCGCGAGTGGGGCAAGAACTATCAGAAACCCACGTTTGTGCATAGATTTCTCGCATTTCTCTACAGGCTGATTCCGAAGTTCGGGCCGCTCAGGGTTCTACAGTTCAAGACGCCGACGCCCGAGACGCAGAGGATGTTCCAGGCAAGCTTCAATTCGTCGCTGGACGAATACCGGAGGCTGATCGTGGAACTAAGAAGCGGTCAGCTCGATCTGCCGAACGACAATTTCGACGTGGGCGAAGCCACCGGGCCGGGGATATACGCGATGAATGACAATGCCCACGCCAAATTGTTGGACAAGCTCGCGAATCAGAAGTTCGCCGGAGTTTCTCCCGAGTTGCGCGACGAGCTCCTCCGCTTCTATTCGGAGCCTGGTGCGCCGTACGCCACGAAGCGTGACGTCAAGGCTTGGGCTACCGTTCAATTGGAGCTCGCTCAGTTGAAAAGCGCCACGCCTCCGGTGGCTGCTGCCGGCTCAGCGCCCAGGCCGTAAATTCCAGTTTTCAACCCGTTGGCGAACTCCGTGATCTGGCGCTGCCCCCTTGCTATTCGATTTGTTTGTTTTCTCTATCGAAAAAAGCGCTCTTATCGCGCACATGTGCGTGAAACAATGTAAAGTTTCGAGTACCCTTCTTGCCGGCGCAGGAATGAAGAGAGACAAACCCATCCGAAAATTGCTTGCTGCCAATCGCAGCGAAATCGCCATACGTATTTTCCGTGCCGCGAATGAGCTCGGCCTGCGCACTGTCGGAATTTATTCGGAGGAAGACCGCCTGGCTCTGCACCGCTTCAAGGCAGACGAAGCCTACCAGGTGGGCGCCGGCAAAGGCCCGGTGGTGGCCTACCTCGATATCCCCGGCATCGTGACCCTGGCAAAAGAAAAGGGCGTCGACGCCATTCACCCCGGTTACGGCTTCTTGTCCGAGAATCCGCAGTTTGCACGCGCCTGCCAGAAGGCAGGAATTACCTTCATCGGTCCGACTCCCGAATTGCTGGAACTGCTCGGAGACAAAACGGCTGCGAGGCGCCTCGCGGAATCAGCCGGCGTGCCTGTCTTGCCGGGGACGGAAGAATCGATCAGCTCGCCCGCCGAAGCCCGCAAATTCGCAGCCTCGATCGGGTACCCGGTCATCGTGAAAGCTGCCAAGGGAGGCGGCGGCCGCGGCATGCGCGTAGTGCGCAGCGAGGCTGAACTCGATCAACTCCTTGAGGAAGCGCGGGGCGAGGCCAAATCGGCCTTCGGCGACGCCAGCGTCTTTCTCGAGAAATATCTGTCCCGCGCGCGCCACCTGGAGGTGCAGATTCTCGCGGATAACCACGGAAATCTGCTGCACCTCTATGAACGAGATTGCTCCGTGCAGCGGCGGCACCAGAAAGTGGTGGAAGTGGCTCCCGCTGCGAATTTGCCGTCAAACGTGCGAGCGGAATTATGCGATGCCGCCGTGCGGCTGGCGCGCAAAGCCAAATATCGCAACGCCGGCACAGTCGAATTTCTCTACGATGTGGACGCCCAGAAGTGGTATTTCATCGAAGTCAACCCGCGTATTCAGGTGGAACACACCGTCACCGAGATGGTCACCGGCATCGATCTGGTGCGCTCGCAAATTCTAGTAGCCCAGGGCCACAAGCTGCACGACGAGCCGCTCGCGTTGCCGGAACAAGCAAACGTCCCGCTCTACGGCTCAGCGCTTCAGTGCCGGGTTACCACGGAGGACCCCGGGAAAAACTTCGCGCCCGATTACGGCAAGCTCACGACCTACCGGTCACCCGCCGGCTTTGGAATTCGCCTCGACGGAGGCACCGCCTACGCCGGTGCAGTCCTCGCGGCCTACTATGACTCGCTCCTGGTCAAAGTGACGGCCTGGGGAACGAAGCTTCCTGAAGCTTGCCAGCGCATGGACCGCGCTCTCCGCGAATTCCGCATTCGCGGCGTCAAAACCAACATCCCTTTCCTCGAAAACGTCGTCAATCATCCGCGCTTCCGCGCCGGCGAAGTCACCACCTCTTTTCTCGATGAATCGCCTGAGCTATTTCGCCTGCAAAGCCGCGGCGACCGGGCCACCAAACTGCTCTCCTATCTCGGCGACGTAATTCTCAACGGCAATCCGGAGGTAAAAGGCAAGCCCGTCCCCAAAGTGCTCGAAAAGGCGGTTCTGCCAAGCGTCCCCGGCATCGAACCACCGCCCGGAACGCGCCAACTCCTGCAAAAGTTAGGCCCAAAGAAATTTGCTGCCTGGGCAAGAAAAGAAAGGCGTCTCCTGATCACGGACACGACCTTTCGAGATGCGCATCAATCGCTGATGGCCACGCGCGTCCGCACCCACGATCTGCTGGCCACCGCGAGCGCCGTGGCGCAACGCCTTCCGAATCTTTTCAGTGTCGAGATGTGGGGTGGCGCAACGTTTGACACGGCCATGCGCTTTCTTCACGAAGATCCCTGGCAGCGCCTTCGCGATTTGCGCCAGCGCATTCCGAATATTTGTTTTCAAATGCTGCTCCGCGGCGCAAATGCCGTCGGTTACACTTCGTATCCCGACAACGTGATCATCGAATTCGTCCGCGAATCCTATGCACAGGGCATCGACATCTTCCGCATTTTCGATTCCCTCAACTCCATCGAAAACATGCGCGTTTCCATCGATGCGGTGCTGGAAACCGGCGCCGTCTGCGAACCCGCCATTTGCTACACCGGAGATATATTCGATAAAGCCCGCCCCAAGTATTCGCTGAAATATTACGTTTCGATGGCCAGGCAACTCGAAAAGCTCGGCGCGCATTTTCTCGGAATCAAGGACATGGCGGGCCTTTCGAAGCCATATGCGGCCTACGAACTCGTGAAAACGCTCCGCGAAGAAATCGCGATCCCCGTGCACTTCCACACGCATGACACCAGCGGCATAAATTCCGCCTCCGTCATGAAAGCCGCGGATGCCGGCGCAGACGTGGCCGACGCCGCGATTGCCGCCATGAGCGGCGGCACCAGCCAGCCCAACCTTAATTCCATTGTTGAGGCGTTGCGCCATACACCGCGCGACAGTGAACTCGACATCGAAGCGCTCAACGAATGCTCCGACTATTGGGAAACCGTGCGCACCTACTATTTGCCCTTCGATTCCGGCCCGAAGGCAGGCTCTGCGCGCCTCTATCAACACGAAATTCCTGGCGGTCAATACACGAATCTCCGCGAGCAAGCCGCGTCCATGGGCTTAGGCCATCGTTGGCGCGAAGTAGAGAAAATGTACGCTGAGGTCAACCAACTCTTCGGCGACATCGTTAAAGTTACGCCCTCGAGCAAAGTTGTCGGCGACATGGCGCTCTTCTTAATGGCCAACGAGCTCGAACCCAAGGATCTGCTGAAGCTCGACGAAAAGCATGATCTTTCTCTGCCGAATTCCGTCGTGGAAATGTTTTCCGGCGTCCTCGGTGTTCCTCCGGGCGGATGGCCGCGCAAGCTGCAAAGAATAGTCCTGCGCGGCGCAGCCCCGCTCAAGGGCCGCCCAGGCGCGAGCCTCGAAGCCGTCGACCTTGCCGAAGCTTCCGCCGCACTTGAAAAAAAACTGACTCACCCTGTACGCCGCGACGATCTTTTAAGCTATCTGCTCTATCCGGAGGTCTTCCTAAAGTACGACAAGTTCCGCCAGACTTACGCGGATGTGAGCGTTCTCCCCACGCCTGCGTTTTATTACGGATTGGCTTCCGGCGAAGAAATCACCATCGAGATCGAGCCGGGAAAAACGCTCATTCTCAAATTTCTGACGGCCAGTGATCCACATCCGGATGGCACGCGAACGCTGTTCTTTGAATTGAACGGCCAGCCCCGAGAAGTAAATGTCCGAGATCAGGCCTTGCGCGTCGTCGAGCGCGCGCATCCGAAAGCCGATCCGGCGGATCCCGGACAAGTTGCTGCACCAACAGCCGGCGTCATCAGCGGGATCGCCGTGCAAGCAAATCATCCGGTGGAACGCGGAGCGAAACTCCTGACTCTCGAAGCCATGAAAATGCAATCCAATATCTACGCTCCCATCGGGGGCCGCGTCATCAAGGTTCTGGTCACGCCGGGGCAGCACGTCGAAGCCAAAGATCTCCTGGTGACCATCGCGCCGTGAGCGGTCCGAATCTTCAGAAACACGAAGGTTTTCGCTCGCGTTTCCTCAGAAACCAGCGCGACCTCATCGTCTATCTCCCGCCCGGCTATCACGATCAGCCCGGAGGCCGCTTTCCCGTTCTCTACCTTCAGGACGGCCAGAATCTTTTCGATGGCGCGACCTCGTTCATCCCCGGCATGGACTGGCACGTCGGCCAAACCGCTGATCAATCCATCCGCTCCGGCGCCATCGACCCCCTTATCATCGTCGGCATGTACAACACCAAGGCCCGCATCCGCGAGTACACGCCCACGCACGTTCCCAAACTCGGCGGCGGCCGCGCGGATCGCTACGCCAAATTCCTTATTGAAGAAGTAAAGCCCTTCGTTGAACGCGAATACAGGACACTTTCCGGGCCTGAAAAAACCGGCATTGGCGGTTCTTCGCTCGGCGGACTCGTCTCACTCTATCTCGGCCTGAAGCTTCCGCATATTTTTGGAAAGATTGCCGCGCTTTCGCCTTCCGTTTGGTGGAACCACCAGGTGATGCACCGTTTCGCGGCCGCCGCCGACGTAGATCCGCGCCCCGCTATCTGGCTGGACATCGGCACGCGTGAAGGCCCGCGCATCGTCCAGGACGTCGAACAATTTCGCGACGTGCTCCTGGAAAAAGGCTGGCAACTCGGTCGCGATCTGCACTACCAGCGCATCGAAGGCGCCGAGCACAACGAAGCGGCCTGGGCCCAGCGCGTCGGTCCTTTCCTGCAATTCTTGTATCCGGTCCGCTAGACCGAAGTATAATCCGCACCTATCGCGCGCCTGCCTTAAGCGGCTTCGCGGCGGCCGCGCGGCATCCAGAGGTCATCGATGCCAGAGAGTCGTACTCTTACCATCCTCTGTGTCAGCTCCTATGAAAAAGGTCAGGAATTTCTGCGCACCTGCAAGGGCATGGGTTGCCGCGTGCTGCTTCTCACGGTGGAAAAACTCCGCGACGGGGATTGGCCCCGCGAGTCCATCGACGAAATGTTTTTTATGCCCGAGGAGCTTCCCGTAGAAGACCTCATCAAAGCTGTGAGCTTTGCGGCCAGATCGCAGCCGATCGACCGCATCGTTGCCCTCGACGAATTCGACATGGAAAATGTGTCGGCCCTTCGCGAGCACATGCGCATTCCCGGCATGGGCCTGACTACGGTCCGCTACTTCCGCGACAAGCTCGCCATGCGCGCTCGTGCAAAAGAGGCGGGCATTCCCGTCCCGGAATTCGTGCCTGTCTTAAATTACGATGCTTTACGCGAGTTCATGGGGCGGGTTCCGGCACCCTGGCTGCTAAAGCCGCGCTCGCAAGCCTCGGGCATCGGAATGAAAAAAATCCACGCGCCCGTCGAGCTCTGGCCCTGGCTCGACGAGCTGGGAGACAGGCAATCCACTTATTTGCTCGAGCAGTTCATTCCCGGAAGCGTCTATCACGTGGATAGTGTGGCGTCCGAACGCGAAGTTATCTTCGCCGAAGCTCACGCTTACGGAGCGCCCCCGCTCGAGACTTCGCATCAGGGAGGCGTTTTCACCACACGCACTCTCCCGCGCGATTCCGCCGACGTGAAAACCCTCCTCGAAATCAATCGCCGGGTCCTCGATGAGCTGGGCTTTCTCCGCGGAGTCACCCACGCTGAATTCCTCAAAGCGCATTCCGATGGAAAGTTTTACTTCCTGGAGGTCGCCGCCCGTGTTGGCGGCGCCTACATCTCCGATGTGATTGACGCCGCCACCGGCATCAACCTCTGGCGCGAATGGGCGCGCCTCGAAGTGGGGGCAGGGAAGCAGCCATACCAGCTGCCCGCGACTCGCCACGATTACGCGGGAGCGATCGTATCCCTCGCCCGCCAGGACCAACCCGACACATCCGCCTACAACGATTCCGAAATCGTCTATCGCATCGCAAAATACCATCACGCCGGCTTTGTCTTGAAATCTCCAGACTCCGAACGAATCCAAGAACTCCTCGCTTCCTACTCAAGAAGATTTCAAGCGGATTTCTTGGCAACGGCGCCTGTTCCGGAAAGGCCGAGTTCCTAGGCCGCCCGATCCGTTCCAGGGACAGTCCGATCCGGTCGGGTTGCCGCAGTCGGCCCGGGACAGGCCGTAGAGCCCGTGTTTTGGTATCGCCGATTCATCGTCGCCTGCAATTTACCCAAACTTAACCGCGAAGATGGGACGAACACACTGTCCAAAGGTCTAGTTACTTTCAGGAACGGCCATTGAAGTCTGCGTTTGCCGTCCGCTATCCTGAGGAATACAGTTTGCAATACCCCAAGCGTTTTCCCGCGCGGGGTGGTGCTATCCCCTTGGGAGGAACCGATGTGGGGTAATAAGAAACCGGATACGCCGCAATCCGCGCCTCCGGAGCAAAAAAATTTTCCGACGAATCAGACGCCGAAGCCCGCTCCGGCGACTTGGGAGGGAACTACCGCAATGAGTACAGATGCCATGCGTCCACTGGGTGCAACCGCGGACCGCGCTACCGCGCGGCTCGGGGCCAGCCTGCACGTGAAAGGCGAGATCTCCGGCAACGAGGATCTGCTGATCGACGGTTCGGTCGAAGGACTGATCCAGCTTGATGAGCGGAAGCTGACAGTCGGGACTACCGCAAAAGTTACGGCCGATATCATCGCCCGCGAGGTGGTGGTGTACGGGACCGTGAAGGGAAACCTTCGCGCAAAAGACCGTATCGAGATTAAGAAGGACGGCTCCGTCAACGGCGATCTCACCACCGCCCGCATCATGATCGAAGACGGCGCCTACTTCAAAGGCTCCATCGAAATCGATAAGAGCTCCGAGAAGGATTCCGCACACAACGCCTTTGCAAAGAGCTCTAGCGCTCCGGTCGGCGCACCGGCAACCAAAACCATTTAATTCGGCCCAACTATTCTAGTTTTCCTCCGGGCGGCTCGGACCTCGGTCCTCGCCGCCCTTCGATTTTTCCGCCTCCTTCTCTCTCTTCTTTCCAGTAGTTCTTAACGTGAGAAATATCCTGATTGGATCGAACCGGGGCGCTGTAAACCCTCGCAAATCCGCGCGCCCTGGCTCTTAGGGCGTTTGCTTTCTCTATATCCCGTCTTCCGTTGCGCCAGATTGCGCCCTAACCAAACCCATCTTCTTTTCATCTCATGCAATGTAGAATCCTCCGTGCAATCGAGGCGCGCAACAAAGCGCTCAATTTAAACGAGAGGTTAAAGAATTATGGAAATGCGCAAACTGGGTAATTCCGCTTTGCAAATAACTCCGGTTGGATTTGGCGCCTGGGCTATCGGCGGAAGTGGCTGGGATTTTGCCTGGGGATACCAAGAAGACGATGACTCGATCGCCGCGATTCATGGCTCCCTCGAACTTGGCGTGAATTGGATCGACACCGCCGCCGTCTACGGCACAGGGCATTCCGAAGAAGTGGTCGCTCAGTCCCTAGAAGCCTGGCGCGGCCGGCGCCCCTACGTTTTCACCAAATGCGTCTTGCGTTGGGACGATAAGGGCCACGTCACCCAGAACCACACTGCCGCATCCATCCGCAGCGAATGCGAAGACAGCCTCCGCCGTCTGAAAATCGAAGTGATCGACCTCTACCAAATGCACTGGCCTCCCTCCGACAACGGCCCCGGCCTCGAAGAAGCCTGGCAAACTATGGCTGCCCTGCAAAAAGAAGGAAAAGTCCGCTGGATCGGCGTCTCCAATTTCAATGTCGAACAATTAAAACGCGCCGAAAAAATCGCTTCGCCAACTTCCTTGCAACCACCCTACTCCCTGATTCGCCGCCAGGTCGATAAGGAAATCCTGCCGTATTGCAAACAGCAGGGCATCGGCGTCATCGCGTACGCGCCCATGGCTTCCGGGCTCCTCACTGGCGCAATGACTCGCGAACGCGCTGCCGCCCTGCCAGCCGACGATTTCCGAAGCAAAAACCCCGAGTTTCGTGAGCCCCGCCTCTCCAAAAACATCGATCTCGTTGAGCGCCTGCGCAAGGTCGGCGCCCGCCACGGCCGCAACCCGGGCGAAGTCGCCATCGCCTGGGTCCTCAGCAATCCTGCCGTCACGGGAGCGATTGTTGGCGCCCGCAACGCCAAACAGGCTGAGGGCGTGATGCGCGCCGGTGAACTGAAACTGTCGCCGGAAGAAATCGCGGAGATCGAAGGCGCAGCCGCAGCAGCGGTAGCTCGATAAAGCGCTCGAGGAGGATCGCCAATGGATTTTGGTCTGAGGGGAAAGAAAGCCGTCGTCTCCGGCTCGACAGCAGGAATCGGCCTAGCCATCGCAACGGCGCTCGCCATGGAAGGTGCAAGCGTCGTCATTAACGGCCGCAAGGAAGCGCGCGTAAATGCCGCGCTCGAAAAAATCCGGCATCACTACAAAACCGCCGATCTCGAAGGCGTAGCCGCAGATCTGGGCACGGCGAGCGGCGTCGAAACCCTGGTAAAACAAGTCCCGCACACCGACGTTTTGATCAACAACCTTGGAATCTTCGAGCCCAAACCCTTTGCGGAAATTCCGGATGCCGACTGGCTGCGATTCTTCGAGGTCAACGTCCTCAGTGGCGTCCGTCTCTCACGCCACTATTTGCCTGGCATGCTGAAAAGCAATTGGGGACGCATCATATTCATTTCCAGCGAGTCCGCCGTCCAGATCCCCGCCGAAATGATTCACTACGGCATGACCAAAACCGCCCAGGTCGCTGTCGCGCGCGGTTTGGCCGAATCGGTTGCCGGCACCGGCGTCACGGTCAATTCCGTCCTCCCCGGCCCTACGGTTTCCGAAGGTGTAGCAGGTTTCCTCGATGGCATGGCCAAGCAGCGCGGCATCTCCACGGCCCAGATCGAGCAAGAATTCTTCAAAACCGCCCGGCCCAGCTCGCTCCTCAAGCGTTTCGAAACGCCCGAAGAAATCGCCGCAGTCGTCGCTTTCGTCGCGAGCGCCCAATCTGCCGCCATCAGCGGCGCCGCAGTCCGCGCCGAAGGCGGCGTAATCCGCAGCATTTAGTCAAGACCCGGCAGGTGCGGGGCTTGTTCACTCTCTTTGCCCGGAGGAACAGAGGGGCCGCGAAGAGTTTCGACCAGCGGGACTCTCAAACTTCCAAATCAGGCTCGCGCGAAATCAGGGCGCCAAGTCTTGATCATCCGCTTGATCGCCTTCCGATCATTCAACTTCTCATCCAAAACCTTCCGCGCCAGCTCCGGCAACTCCGCGTTGCTTGCAAACCTCAACGCCACAAGCTGGTCGATCGTAAACTCCCCGACTCGCGGATGCATGTCCGCTGGTAGCACGCGTTCGAAACGCAAGCGCTCCTCCAGCCGAATCACCCGGTCCTGCACCTTCAGCGCCATCCCGCGCGCCGTCCCTATCGCCACAAAAAGCGCCGCCGCGACAACCACCGAAAGCACGCCGTTCACTGAGAACCACGTTTTCACGCACCAATAAATCTGAAACCCCAGGTTAATCAGGAGCACGGGCAGCACAAAAAAATGAAACGGTGGCACCCACTTCGCGTGATTCTGAAAGCTCTGTTCAGCCATCTCTATCCTCCAGGTTGCGTGCCGATTCTAACAGAAGCGCCCATCCGGACAGCCGGCGGCTCCATCCTTGGCCATTGGCGTGGAGATCCACGATCTCGCTCTTCGGCCGAACCGTTTCGCCGCCTCGCGCATCCAACCTTCAGGTACACTTATTTTGGCCGCGCGAAGGACTCGCGCGTGAGCACGAGGGGAGAGCAACATGGCAAAGGCCATTTGGGGCGGCAAGGTCATCGCCGAAAGCAACGATACGGTCGTCGTCGAAGGCAATCAGTATTTTCCTGCCGACTCGGTCGAAAAAAATGTTTTGAAGTCCAGCCCGCATACTTCCATTTGCCCCTGGAAGGGGACGGCCCACTACTATCACGTCGAAGTCGATGGCATGAAAAACGAAAACGCCGCCTGGTACTATCCCGAACCCAGTCCAGCGGCAAAAGAAATCAGAGGGAGAATTGCTTTTTGGAAAGGCGTAAGCGTCGAAGCCGGCAAAGGTTAATAGTTCACAACCGCAGATGGAACCCGCAATCTGCTGGGACTAGAAACGGCGTCCCCATTTTTATTTTGTAAGTTCGTTCTTGAAAACCGCTCCGTTGTGCATCACAAAATGCACGCGCTCCAGTTCTTCCACATCCTTCAACGGATCGCCAGACACCGCAACGATATCCGCATAAGCCCCCGCCGCCACTATGCCAATCTCGCCCTTCATCTCCAGCATTTCGCTCGCGCGCACGGTAGCTGACTGAATAGCATCCATCGGCGTCATGCCCAGCGAAACCATTCGCCGGAATTCCTGCGCAATCGGCTCCGTCCACGGAATCCCGCCCATATCGGTCCCAAACACGATCTTCAAGTGTGCCTGCATCGCTTTGCGAAACGAAATCTCGTGCACGGCGGCCCTCGCGCGGTCTCGCTTTCCGCCTGCCGTATCGGCCGGCGCCCAGTCGCCGTAGTACGGTTCAAGCGTCGGGCAATACCAGGTCCCCTGCTGTTTCATCTGCGCTATCTGCGCGTCCGTAATCTCCAGCCCGTGTTCGATCGAATCGCATCCGCCATCCAGCGCCCTTTGCAGCCCAATTCCGTTGTACGCGTGACATGCGACTTTCTTTCCCCATCCGTGCGCCTCGTCCACCACCGCTTTCAATTCCTCCACCGTGAGGGTCGGCTGCGACACAAGCTTCCCCTCTTTGTCCACCCACGATCGGTGCGTCATGTACACCTTGATCCAATCCGCGCCATGCTCGAGTTGTTGCCGCGCCGCCTTCCGCGCCTCCACCGGCCCGTCAACCAGCTGCGCGCCCCTGGGCATATCCAGTTCCGGCGCGTAGTCTTCCAAGTTGTACCCGCCTGTCGTCGAAATCGCGCGCGTCGCGCAAAAGAGCCGCGGCCCAGGAATCGTCCCTTCCTCGATCGCTTGCTTGATCTCTACGTCGCCGTATCCCGCGCCCTCGGTTTCCAGATCGCGTAGGGTAGTAAAGCCTTGCTCCAGCGCCCGCCGAGTCGCAAACGTGGCCCTCGCCGCTCTCAGTGCAATCCCTGCCTTCAGAATATTTACGTCGTATCCGCCCTTGGCTGGATCTTCGCCCCACAAGAAAATATGCGTGTGCGAATCAATCAGTCCAGGCAAAACGGTCGCCGCGGAAAGATCGATCACCTTCGCGCTCGCCGGAATCGGCGCCGAACCGTCCGTCACTCGCTCGATGTGCTCCCCCCGCACAAAAATCAGCTGATTCTTGAGGGGCTTATCGCTAGCCCCGTCGATCAACGTTCCGGCGCGAATCACCGTCAGCGAGGCGACCGATGGAGCAGCGGTCTGCGCGCCTAAACCACCCGCGCCCAACAGCAGCGAAATAACCAAACATAAAATCATCTTTTTCATGAAGCACCCCTCGGCGGCGGACCGTAGCTTGCCCCAACCACAAGCACGAATGCAAGGTGCCTGCGCTCTTCGGGCCGCGGTCGCGATCCAGTGTCTCCCCTGCCGCGTTGCTCCCCGACCGTTGGAGTATCTTTTTATGAACAGCACTGCCGGTCGTTCTATTGCCACAACTACATCTATTGCGTTTCGATAGGGATGTGAACTCCATGCTCCATCAAGATTCCCGCACACAAAACAAGTTGCCAGTGCTGCTGGCATGTCTGCTCGTTTGCATCATCGCACCCGCGGTTGGCAGAGCGCAGGGAGTCGGCCAGGTCGAGTGCGCCCGCTCGGGCGATTTCGTCTATCTGTACAGCTCCATGACCACTCTCGATGTTCGAGCCACTCTGCAATGTGGCCAGCAAGTGGAAGTCACCGGTCGCTACGATCAGTATTTCGGCGTTCGCACGGCCGACGGCCAAACGGGTTACGTCCCTATCGATTTCCTGCTGTTGCTAAAAACCGCTCCGGGAGCGAAGCCGGTTCTTGCGCCCACCAAGGAAACGCCAAGAGAGAGAATGGCCTACGATCCCCCCGCCAAGACCGCCGCTCCTGTTTCGAACACTCCGGCGGCAGACCAATTCCTGATTTTGCTCGATAGCACTCCCGTTCGAATGAAACTTGGCAGATCTCTTTCCTCCTCTGACGCGCAAGTTGGCGATGAGGTAGACCTTGAAGTCGCAGAAGATGTCGTCGTGGACGGATTCCTCGTGATTGCCAAGGGAGCAAACGCCATCGGCGTCATCAATGAAGCAGAACCCAAGAAGGCTCTGGGCCGTGGCGGTAAGCTAGGTGTGCTTGTCAGGAGTGTTCGACTTACCGACAATCAAGAGGCCGTACTGCGCTCAGGTGGCGAGGGCAAAGGCTCCAGCTCCGCGGCCGGTATGGTTATTCCGGTGATGCACGGAAAAGACATCATGTTTCCGAAAGGCATGGATTTTACTGCCTACGTGAACGGCGACACGCGCCTCAAACGCGAGAATTTTCACCCTGCTCCCGAAACTCCGGACGCTCCGCCCAGCGGCAAAGTTTCAAACCTCCCTTATCCCTAGGCGCAATTTGCCGCCATCAAGACGCTAGCCAGCAAACTCTTCCTGGGGCAAGGCGCGTTTACGCCCGAACCTTGAAGGGCCGGTCCCGCGCCGGGCGCGCAAAACACAGATAAAATATTTCTGAGGCGGTTCGTTCAACTGCCAAGAAGATTCGGCTGAAGCCTGTTGTAACCATGTTCACGCGCCCAAAGCGTCAGCGGAATGGCAGCAAGATCATCCACAACCGGCACGGCGTGGCCGTCCTTTGTCAGGTCGATCGTTCGCACAAAAAACTTGCACGTTTCGCACGCCTCCACCCGAATATGCGGAAACTGTTCGGCAACGTAGACAGGCAGTTTCTTTTCGTCTTCTTCTCCGCAAGTCGGACAAAGAATGCGCCGAAACTCCCACTCATGTCCGCAAAAAGAGCAGACCAGGCAGCGTTTTCCTCCATCTCCCTCGATACGCAGCACTCCGAACAGCGCTCTTCCGCCACACAAGGGGCATACACGCGGCGTCGCCAGCACTGGCGGCAGTGCCGCACGTCCTGCGACATGCGCGGCGTAGGGTTCGAGAAATGCGCGCGGAAAAAACTGTGCGAAAGCTCCGATTTGCTGATCGAATAGTCCGCCAAGCTCCCAGTACGAGCCCAAAAGCATGATCCACGATTCGGAAGGCAGCGCCGCGATCCGCCGTGCTGCCGCGGCAAGCGCGTTTGGCGCATTCTGTTCGACCAGCAAGAGAAAATTGCGGAAGTGCGGCAGCAGCAGCGTCAGGTCCAGGCTATCGCGCACTGAGGCGAATTGGGGATGGTCTGGCTGGTGCTCGCCGGCGCTAGAAATTTCCACCAGAAGGCTCTTTTGGAAGCTGGCCATTCTCTTATAGAAAGAAAGCAGTTCGCCAGCCGATGATTTTTCGGAGATAAGTTTCTCGGCGCGCCGGATCCGCGCGTCGTATTCGCTGCTTGCCGCTTGTCGGGACGTCATTTCTTCGGCGAGGCCGGCTGCCCGGTGATCTCTTTATACCATCCTGGGTGATACCGTTTCACGAAATTCAGCGGGACATCCCCATGAACCATCGAATCCAGGGCGCCTCGTTCCGCGAAAACTCCCATGTAAATGTGCAGCAGGAAGAGCCCGATCGTCAGCAGTGCCGACGAAGCGTGGACCAGAACCGCAGCGTAACGCAGATAGCGCCAGCTCCACGGAATATTTTCGGGGAACCACAGCACGAGTCCGCTCAGCAGGAGAAGCACCATGCAGACCACAAAACCCCAGAACAATGATTTCTGTCCTGCGTTGTAGCGTCCCGCGGGCGGCATCTTTTCGTCTTCGTTCTGCACGTAGTAACCCACGGACTTGAACCAAATCTTGTCGTTCTCCTCCACGTGCATGTGCGAAGCCCACATCGCGTACATAATCAGCACGCAGACCGCGAAAATCAGCCCCATCCACGGATGCAGCATGCGAGAAACCTGCCCCCCACCCAGCATCGCCGCAATCCAGAGACACCACGGCGACCAGAACGCCAAACCGGTCAGTAACAGATAGAGGTAGGAACCAGCAGCAACCCAGTGCGTGAGCCGTTCCTTAAAGTTGTAGCGCAGCACGTGGCCCGCAGGCACGGTTTGCTCGGTTTGGCTCACGGCTCCGCTCCTTCATGCGGTTGCTTGATCGTCTCTTCGCGTTCCTTTGGTCCAAATCGCAAGTAGTGCACAACAAGCCCGAGGATTCCGCCAATCATTGCCGCATTTCCGAGCCACTTCAGCGGCCCCTTCCAGAGCCTGACGGACCAGGGGATGCTTGGATTGGACGGCAGCCCGCCGTATAGTTCTGGTTTAGTCGCGTCATGCAGCACGTAAACGACGCCAGTCCCGCCAACTCCCGCCGGGTCGTAGACGCCCGCCTGCGGGAAATTGTAATCAGTGCGAAGCTGCATCGCGCGCTTTTCCGCAAGATCCTTCATATCCTCCTTGCTACCAAAATGCAGGCAGCCCGTCGGACATGACTTGATGCATGCAGGCTCGAGCCCTTCGCTCACGCGGTCCGAGCAGAGCGTGCATTTGAAGACGCGATTCGTCTTCGGATTCATCTTCGGAATATCGAACGGGCATCCCGTGATGCAATAGCCGCAGCCAATGCAGTTGGCTTGCTGAAAATCGACAATCCCGTTTGTGTATTGAACGATGGCGCCGTCCGACGGGCATGCTGCCAGGCAGCCGGGGTCCGCGCAATGCATGCATTGATTCTTGCGCATCAGCCACATCAGCGAGCCGTCTTCCTTTTCATGCTCGTTGAAGAGAATCAAGTTCCAATAATTCCAGCGCGTCTCTGGCATCGTCTGGTACGTGTTGTCGAAAACGGTTTCCCCGAACGGCAAATCGTTCCACTCCATGCAGGCCACTTCGCATGCCTTGCACCCGATGCACGTAGTGGTGTCGATGAGTTTGCAGACCGTATATTCGCGCTGGGCGTCATCGCCGGGAACGCTGCCGGCGTGCCCGGAAATCTTTTGAACGCGTAAGGTGGCTTGGCTCATGCGCCTAAACCTTCTCCACTTTCACGAGAAACCCTTTGAATTCCGGCGTGTGCGCGTTGGGGTCCACCGCCGTATGCGACAGCGCGTTCACCAAGGTTCTGGCCGTCTTGCCTTCATCCTCGGCGATCCCGCGGTACCCCCAATGAAAGGGAATCCCGATCTGGTAGGTTTTTTTGCCGTCGATCATCATCGATTTAATGCGCTTGGTGACCATGGCCTTCGCGATGTAGTCGCCCCGCGCGCTCGAAATTTTCACGTGCTCTCCGCCGCGAATTCCCAGTTCATCGGCCATCTCCGCGGCCATCTCGATAAATGGCTCGGGCACGAGCTGCACGTTCATCGGGTTATTCTTCGTCCAGTAGTGATAATGCTCGGTGAGGCGAAACGTGGTGCATACCACGTTGAACCCTTCCTTGACAGTCCCGAATTTGTCGTCAGCATCCTTGAATTTCGTAACCACCGGATTATGCGTGCGCCCCGCATGGAACAGATTGTCGATAGGGCTCTCGATCGGTTCGTAAAACTCAGGGAAGGGCCCATCCGCAAAGGCCGCCAATGGAGCGAAAATCCGGCCCACACCTTCCGGATTCATGATGAACGGCCCCATGTGGTCTTTGGGCTTTGAATCCACCTTGAAATCCGGCACGTCGTTCCCGACCCACTTCCCTGAGCCTTCGTTCCACCAGATTTGCTTCCGCGACGGATCCCATGGCTTGCCTTCCACGTCGCACGACGCGCGGTTATAAAGCACTCGCCGGTTCGCCGGCCAGGACCATCCCCACCCCGGATGCACGCCCATATTGGAGGGGTCGGACGGGTCACGCCGCGCCGTCTGATTGCCCGCTTCCGTAAACGACCCCGAATAGATCCAATTTCCGCAAGCAGTCGTTCCGTCGTCTTTCAGCCAGGCAAATCCGGGAAGCTGCTGGCCCGCCTTGATTTGCACTTTGGTAGCCGGGTCTTCTAGATCGGCCAGCGCTTTGCCGTTAAGTTCCTTCAATACTTCGCTCAGTGCCGGGCTTTGGGGAGTCGTGTACGCCCACGTCAGATTCAGGATCGGATCGGGGAATTTGCCGCCCTCTTTTTTGTACAGATCCCGAACCTTCAGGAATATCTGTGCGACGATGGCCTGATCCAGCCGGCAATCTCCCGGCGTGGGCACCGCCGCGTTTTTCCACAGCAGCCAGCGCGCCGAATTTGTAAACGATCCGTCTTTCTCCGCAAAACCGGCACACGGCAGGCGGTACACGGTCGTCTGAATCTGCTTCATGTCCCCTTGCGCGATGACGCGTGGCGACTTCCAGAACTCGCTTGTCTCGTCCTGATAGATTTCCCCAACGACCAGCCATTCCGCTTTTTTCAAAGCGTCGATATTCTTATTGGAGTCAGGCCCAATGGCCACGCCGTTCATGCCAAAGGCAAGCATGCCCTTGACAGTCCCGTTGTACATGTCGTTCCACAGGTTCGTCCACGAATAATCCCGGTCCACTTTCGGCAAATAATCGAACGCCCAATCGTTCTGTTTGGTAGCCGCATCTCCATAGAAAGCCTTCATCAGGCTGACTGTGAATTTCGAAGTGTTGCCGTAATAGTTCCAGGAATCCCACGGCGCCGGTTTGGAAGCCGTAGGCGTCGCTCGCTTCATCCAGGCATCGAAAGAAGCATCTCCTGGCGTCGGCACTTTCAAATATCCGGGAAGAGTGTCGAAGAGTCCAGCCATGTCCGTGGCGCCCTGGATGTTCGAGTGTCCGCGTAGCGCGTTGACGCCTCCACCGGCGCGGCCCACATTTCCGAGCAACAGCTGCAACATCGCCGCCGTTCGAATGATTTGCGTGCCGAAACTGTGATGCGTCCATCCCACGGCATAGATGATCGTCCCGGCCTTCTTCATATCGCCGTCTTTACGAATCGACGTATACAGTTCAGCCGCTTTCAGGAACTGTTCTTTGGGAATTCCCGTGATCCGTTCGATTATTTCCGGCGTGTACCGCGAATAGTGCTTCTTCAGAAGCTGGAACACACAGTTTGGATTCTGCAGGGTCAGGTCGTAATCGACGCTGCCAGGCAAACCCGGCGGCGTCCCGGCCACGGCCGCGTTGTGCCCCGGCCCCCCGGCCGCGTCGTAATTCCATGTGGTTTTGTCGTAGCTAAACTTGGTCTCGTCAAACCCGGAAAAAACTCCATCGGTATCGGCAGGCAGCTTGAAGTCGCTCTTAATGACAAACGCAGCGTTCGTGTAATTGACGAGGTATTCTTTCGCGATCCGGTTGTTTTCGATCGCGTAGTTGATTAGGCCGCCGAGGAAGGCGATGTCCGTTCCCGCGCGAATCTGGCAAAACATATCCGCGACCGAAGAGGTGCGCGTGAAGCGGGGGTCGACGGAAATCATCTTCGCGCTCCGCGTACGCTTCGCTTCAATCGCCCATTTAAATCCACAGGGGTGGTTCTCGGCTGGATTCCCGCCCATGATCAGCATCATGTCGGTGTTCTTCATATCCACCCAGCCGTTCGTCATTGCGCCCCGGCCAAACGTTGGTCCCAAACTTGAGACCGTGGGGCCGTGTCAAACCCTGGCCTGGTTTTCTAGATGCACGACCCCCAGGGCGCGCATGGCCTTAACCACCAGATAATTAAACTCATTCGTGTCCGTGCAACCGCCGATCCAGGAAATCGATTCCAGCCGGTTAACCGTGACACCTTTGGCGTCCTTCTCGATGAAGCTGTCATCCCGCGTCTTCTTGATGCGCGCCGCAATTTCGTTCAGCGCGTCATCCCAGGAAATATCTTCCCATTGCGTTCCGCCCGGCCGCCGCACTTGCGGCTTCAAAAGCCTGCGATCATTGAGGATATCTTGCTCGAGCGACGCGCCCTTCGGACACAGCGTCCCCCGGTTGGTTGGGTGGTCTGGATCGCCTTCCACATGCACCACTTGCGGCGTAACGTTCTTCGCCTTGTCCCCGATGGTATAGATGATCGTGCCGCAACCCACTGCGCAGTAAGGGCACGTCGACCGCGTCTCGCTGGCTCGCGCAATTTTTAGAACTCGCAGCTGGGCGTAAGCGGGCTGGAGGTCGAAGCCGAAAATAGCGGCGGCCGCTCCGCCAATGGTGGTGAACTTCAGAAAGTCTCTGCGGGTAGCCTGCATGGTACCCCCCTAGGATAGAGACGACAGAACCCTAATCTGCCTTTCCTGCATACTGCCAATCCGTAGCGAAGTCAAGTATTCGACGCACGCTCGGGATAGAAAGATACATAAATTCATCTGTTTGGCCCCAATCGAAACGCATGGGAAGGGGGATAAAAACGCCTGCCCTTTGAGAATCGTTTCACCTTGCCAACCCTCACGACATCAAGGAGAAACTTCAGCCCGTGACGGTCCCGTAGAACTTCCAGTTGGGCTGATAGTCGCGGCTGACGGAAATCTTGGCAAGAGAAGCGCGAACCAGTTCGACGGGCATGTTGCCGGTCGCGTAGAGCGCGTCGTGGAAAGCGCGATGGGACATCCGGCCCGAAACGACGAACTCTTTGTGGAGCGCATAAAACTGCAGTGCGCCGAGCATGTACGCGCACTGATAAATGGGTTCGTAGGATCCTTCGAACGACCGCCGTACCTCGCCTTCGGCGTTGGCGCGCTCATGGCCAACGCGGTCAACAAGGAAATCCACGCACTTCTGCGCCGGCCACTGGCCGAGGTGGAAGTTGAGCGAGAAAATAATCCGCGCGCAACGGTGCATTCGCCAGAAGAGAACGCCAATTCGCTGTTCAGGCGTGCGATCGTAGCCCAAGTCCCACATCAGCATTTCCCAGTAAAACGCCATTCCTTCTGTCCAGAACGCCGTATGAAAGGCAGCGCGATAGACGCGGTACCGCTGCGACATATAGCCCTGCATGTGATGGCCGGGAACAAGTTCGTGAAACACGGTGCCGCGCGAGAAATTCGTATTGTTGCCGCGCAAGACTTCCAGGCGTTCCTCGAGGGCCATGGTGCTTGCGGGAGAAGACACCATGATGACATCGCCACCGAGAAAAAATGGACTTGCCAGCTGCATTTGAGGCGTCATGGCCTCCTCCCACCAATCCTCGCGCACCAGAGGCGGGATGGTAACGAGGTCGTGCGCGTCAATGAATGCGAGAGCCTCTTTCTGGAGTTCCCGGACAAGATAGATCATCTTTCCCGGCGCTACATAGTCGTTTTTGACTTTCTCGAGCGCTTTCTTCCAGTCGTCGCCAAAGCCCAGTTCGCGGGAAGCGCGAAGCATTTCGTTGTCGCACCACGCGAATTCCTTATTCGCGATGACGACGAGTTCTTCTGGCGTGTAGGCCACGACGTTGTAACGCAGCGCTTCCATCAGCGCGTCGCGGCCCGCGGGGCCGACTCCAGCAAGGTCGCCGCTCTCTGGAGGGGCGCTAAATTCCTCACGAGGCCCGCGTGCAGTGGCGCCGCCACTGAGCGCCGGCGGCTGAGCGCCTTCGGCGGGAAGCTTTATCCCCGCGGCGGTCAGAAGCCCGCGAAGGTGCTGATCCATCGCGGCGTCCACCTGTTTGTAAAGGTTATCGTTCCACCAGGCGAATTCGGGATCGTAGAGATTGTAAAAGTCGTGCCACCAGCGGAGAGCGCACGAAGGTCGTTGATGCGGTTCGCGGCGCGAGCTAGCAAACCCGCGCGCGGCTTCGGGTTCGGAAGCGAAGCCGCAGCCTTCTTAATGTCGCCGAGGGCGCGCGTGAGAACCGCAGCGGCCTTCTCTGAATCGAGCGTTTCCATCCGCCGCCGCGCTTCCTCAAGATCAATCACGAATTCCTGATAGGGGACGAGCGGCACGAGTTCGGAATTTTTGCGATCGTCATCGATCAACTGCTTGCGCTGATGCTCGAGCAGGCTCCGAAAAAGTGTGAAGTCGACCCGGCCATCAGCGCTGAGAGCATCAAACTTGACGCCCTCCAGCAATTGCAGTTGACCCGCAAAGAATTCGTCTGCCTTGGCTCTTCGCGTCGGGGAAGCCGCCAGCGGATATATCCGAAACAGATCGCGGAGATCGATCTGGTAGCGTTCTATCATCGGCCGCAGTTCGCTGAAGCTGACGTCCAGCAGCGAACCGTCGGCGGCGCGCTCGCAAGCACAAGCCGATACGTCCCTGGAATCAGCCGCCGACGAACGTTTTTGCGCCGAGTCTTTATCGCTAGGGAAGGCAGCTGTTCCGGGAAGAAGACTCGCACCAAGCATCCCGAGGCCAGTCTTCAGAACACTTCTTCGGTCAGAATTTACCGTTTTCATTGCGCTCCTGTGCATACGCCCGTCGTTTCGGCTGGTTCCGCAAAGAGGAGAGCATTCCACAAGAAGCGCACTACTACCAATAGGATTCTCGCGTGCTGGATACCGGCGCGGCGAGCGATGCGTCTCGATCCGCTGGATGCCCGGCGCCGGGAGTAGCAGCGAGACGTTTGCTTTTCCTTCGAAACAACGGCGCAGCCTGACCAGGGACAGCGCGCGATCGGCCAGCAAGCATCTTATGCGGAAACAGATTGGCTGGCAGGCGCGGCGTCCGTGTCCGTCAGAGCGCGAGCGCCAGCGGCGCGGTAGCGCACGATGAGCATGGTCAGGTCGTCCGCCTGGCTTGCGCCGCGCGCGAAATTCTCCACCGCTTCAAGCACACATTTCTGAAGCTGGTCCAGAGGGCACTCTGTTTGCCCTGTAAGGATTTCGCGGAGACGAGGGACGCCGAACATTTGCTCGTCGGGATCCATGGCTTCCGTGACCCCGTCGCTGAAGAGCACAAGCGTGTCCCCAGGCTCGAGCTTCAATCGAGCCGTGGTGTATTCAGCTTCAGGAACCAATCCCACAGGATAGGAACCCTCGCTGAAGGGCTCCTCGGCCGTCCCATGCCGGATCAGAAACGGCGAAGGATGGCCGGCATTGATGAATTCAAGGTGGCCGTCGTCATCGAGAATTCCGAAGAACATGGTTGCGTAGCGGCCAACCTCCGCGTGATCGCACAGAAAGCGATTAACATGATTGAATACGCGCGCGGGATCGGTGCCCAGAGTCATCGCCGAAAGCGCCCCCTGCAGCATGGTAGTCAAAAGCGCCGCACCGAGGCCCTTTCCGGAAACGTCGGCGATCAGGAATGCAGTGCGGTTGTTGTCGAGCGGGAAAACGTCGAAGTAGTCTCCTCCCACAGAAAGGCACGGGTAATTGCAGCCGGCCACGGCGAGGTGCGGATGATCCGGGAAATTCCGTGGCAGCAGCGCTTGCTGAATGTCCCGCGCAATGTTGATTTGCTCTTCCATGCGCTGGCGCTCGCGTTCGCGGACTACCAGCCGGGCATTGTCCAAAATGCTCGCGGCGTCAGCGGCCAACGCGTCAAGAATCTGCCGGTCGAGCTTCGAGAAAGCCGCCGGCCGCCGCGAATCCAGATACAGCACTCCGAGAGGATGGCCATAGGCAGGAGCCGAACTGCTGGAATCGGGCGAGCTGGCCCTGTGCACAGCAAACAGCGGAATCACCACCACGGCCCGAAGCCGCTGCGCGATGATGCTCTGCGCGGATTGTAAATCCATCTCGGCGCGCTCGATGTCTTCGGTGACCACCGGAGAGTGTTGTCGCAGCGCCAGCTGAATGGCGGTCTGGCTGGGCGTAATGCTTTCCGGCGGAAGTCGCAGCCCGCCGGTCCTTCGAGCGAGGCGCACTTTGAGCGCGCCCGTCGCGTCAGCCTCCAGAAGCATCCCGCGGTCGGCATCGGTCACCGAGACGGCGTGATCGAGCATCGTGCCGAGGACCGAATCCAGTGGAAGCTGCGAGTGCAGCAGGGTCGTCGCTTCGAGCAGCAAGTTGAGCTTTCTAAGCCCGCCGCCGACTGGTTCCGAACTCGTGATGTGCTCGATGCGCGTGAGCAGATTCGGAAGAGACTCCTCGCCGCTCGCCGTGCCCGAGCGGAACACGATTTCGTAGGAATCTTCGAGCCCAAAAGTGATCGAGTCGCCGTCATTCAGAAGCCGGCTTTCGACTTTTTCCCCGTTGACGAAGAGCCCGCGGCGCTGCCCGCGATCCTCGATGTACAGCCGCCCCGCTTCGATCACCAGCGCCGCGCAATTGCGCGAAATGCGCCGGTCGGAAAGCTGCAAATGATTCCCGGTCTCCGCCCCGCGGCCGATCAGAAAAGGCGTCTGCGTCACGCGCACGTACCGACGCGCGCCGTCTGGCGAGACGACCTCGAGAACTGCACCACCCAGCGAAATGGAAGCGGTATCGGGCATGGGTTATTCGCGACGGGATTGTAGCACGCAGCCATGAAAAAGCCGCTGTTGCCCGGCAGCCGCGGCTCTCTGGCCCGCAACCCGCCGTCTGGAGGTGCGTCCGTGATAGGTTCTACCTTCGTAATGTACGTGTGCGATCAAAAATAAGGGGGGGCCACAACCAAAAACTGCGTGTCATTCCGGGGGTAGCGGGGAATCCGCTTTTTCTTCTCGGCGCCCCCTGGGTCATCCTTGCGTTCTTCTTTTTTTCCTCTTTTGTGTTCTTTCCGCAGATCTAATCGTGCCGCAGCGCCTCCAATGGATCCAGCCTCGAAGCCCGCATCGCGGGAATGTAACTTGCCGCGAGCGCGATCACGGCGAGGATAAGCGTTGCCATGATCAGTGTTGTGGCGTCATGCGCTTTCAGTCCAAAGAGCAGGGAAGCCGCAGCACTGGAGGCGGCCAAGGCAAGAGCAATCCCGAGCGTCAACCCGATCGCCAGCAGCAACAAAGATTCTCGCAGAACCAGCCTAAGGATCGATCGCCGATCCGCCCCGAGCGACATCCGAATCCCGATCTCATTCCGCCGCCGCGCCACCATATAAGAAATCACGCCGTACAATCCAATCACCGCGAGCAAGACCGCGAGTATCCCAAAAAATCCCGAGAGCCGCGCCATCAGCCTGTCCCGCAGCAGTCCGCCCTCGATTCTCTCCTTCATCACGTAATAACTCACATCCAGATTCCCGTTCGTCTCGCTCGCCGTCGCTTTGACCGCGGAAATCAATCCCGCTAGAGGCATCTTCGACCGAATCAGGATTTGCGTGTCCTCGTCAGGATGGTCCGCTTGCGCAATTGCCGTGTACACGATGTCTTCAGGCTTTTCGCGCAGGTCCACGTACTTCGTGTCCTTGACCAGCCCGACGATTTCGAACGGCCCCAGCATGGTGCCCATTCGTCTCACTCGAAACGTTATTCCCAACGGATTCTCGCTCTTTGCCACCTTCCGCGTGAACGTTTCATTGACGATTGCCACCAGCGGCGCTCCGGCGACGTCGTGCTCATCGAAGTCCCTGCCCGCAAGAATAGGCGTCCCCAGCGCCGCGAAAAACCCCGGACTCACGATATTGAAAGCCGAGGATTTATCTTCGTCCGCGGGCAAGCTCGACGTTCCCATCAACACGTCGTGGAAGGAAGCGTTGCCGCTCAATGGCGCATATTCCACAATCGCCGCGCCATCCGTTCCGGGAATCGCTTTAACCCGCTTCAACAACTCGCTGCCAAACGCCACGCGCTGTTCGTTTGTCAGATGCAGCGATGTATAGTCCAGATCCGTTACCAGTATTCCGTCGCGCTGGAAACCTGCATCCACTTTCGCCAGATTGCCCAGGCTTCTCCCAAAGAGCAGCGCTCCTACCAGCAACGTCAGGGACAGCGCGATTTGCAAAACTACCAGAACCCGCCGCAGCCCAAATCTTGCCCGCCCGTCTGTCGTCCCTCTTCCGCCCTCTTTCAAAACAATCCAGGGTGACACACTCGTCGCCTGTATCGCCGGTGCGAGTCCGAACAAAATGCACGTAAATACCGCCAGCCCGGTCGTAAATCCAAGCACGCGCCAATCCGTACCAAGATTTACGAAAAGCGGATCCTGTTGTTTGTTCAATGAAGCGACAAGCACCTCGCTCAGGCCGTGCGCCAGGAACGCGCCCAGTGCTGCCCCCGCCATCGAGAGCAGCAGACTCTCCGCCAGCAACTGCCGGATCAATCTTCCGCGGCTGGCTCCCACCGCCATCCGCATTCCCATCTCTTTTTCTCGAGCGCTCGCCCGCGCCAGCAGCAGATTTGCCAGGTTTGCCGAGGCGATCACCAGCACGACCGCTGCCAGCCCGAGCAGCAGCCAAAGCGGGCTTTCGTATTCTTCCCGCAAATCAGAAACGCCTGAACCCGCCGGAAAAACCCCGAGCTGGTTCTTCACAAATCGCTTGGCGCTGCCTGGGTTATATGCCGCGGGAAGCGTGGCCTCAAAAATCCCCGGAGAAACCGCACGCAATTGCGCCCGGGCGCGCTCCACTGTCCAGCCCGGCTTGAGCCTTCCCATCGACGCCAGCCACCACGCGGATCGGCGCGGCAGCATGGCGTATTCTGCTCCGTCCACCACCGGCTCCGCGCAGATCGGCAGCGCGACGTCGAAGTAGCGCCCCACCTCGACGCCGAAAAATTCCGGTGGGGTTACGCCCATAATCGGGAAAGAATGCCGGTTGATGGAAATGCTCCGGCCCAGCGCGGAACGCTCCCCGCCGAACTCGCGTTGCCAAAAGGAGTAGCTGATCACCGCTCCCGCCCCGCACCCCGGATGGTCCTCCGCCGGCGTAAGCAGTCTGCCAAGCACCGGCTTCACCCCCAGTGTTTCGAAGAATTCGCCGCTGACCCACAGCCCCTGCACGTTGTGCACTTCTCCCGCCGGCGAAATGTTAAAAGTCGTCGAGCCCCATGCGAACACGCTCGAGAATCCCTGTTGCCGCGCGCGAATCTCCTCCCATATCGCGTTCGTGAAATCGGAGAATCGCCCATTAAAGTCTCCGCTCAGGCCTTCCCTCTGCTCGATAGAGATTCGAGCAATCTCCTGCGGATTCTCTACCGGCAGCGTCCGCAAACGTACCGCGTCCAGCAACTGAAAGATGGCGGTGTTCGCACCGATCCCCAGCGCTAGCGAAAGAACGGCCGTGCCCGCGAACACGGGATTGAAGCGCAGCAGCCGGGCGCCGAACCTCAAATCGCTCCAAAGAGTTTCAATATACGTTTCCCAGCCTGCCGAACGCACATTTTCCTTCACCGCTTCTACGCCGCCCATCTCCATTCGTGCCGCGCGCCAGGCTTCTTCGCGTGTCATTCCGCCACGCATCTTTTCGGCAGTGGACTTGTCTAGAAAGTCCCGCAGTTCATCGTCGAGTTCCTGCTCGCCTTGGCGCTTCTGGAACAGGCCGCGGAGTCCAGCGAAAAGATTTTTCCAAAGTCCCATGATGTTCTCCTGTGAGCTTCGCGTTACGACGCGGTCTGCAGAATTCTTGCGATAGCCGCAACCTGGCGCTCCCACTCCATGGTTTCCGTGCGCAGCTTTTGGCGCCCGGCTTTTGTGAGCGAGTAGTATTTTGCCCGGCGATTGTTTTCAGAGATGCGCCATTCGCAGGCAATGAGGTCGGCACGTTCGAGGCGGCGGAAGGCAGGGAACAAGGAGCCGGGGTTGACCTCGAACACGCCGTGGCTAAGTTGCTGAATTCTCTGCGAGATGCCCCATCCGTGCCGTGGCTCGAGCGCCAGCGTTTTCAGGATGAGCATGTCGAGTGTGCCTTGCACAAGCGTCGCGGAAGTGTCGGTCATCGTTGCTCCAGAATCTCCGTCCGCCAGTTATCTCCTCTGGGGAATCTAGAGAAGTATTGCCTTGCTTCTCTCGACTGTCAAGAGAAGCGCGGAATTCTGACGCCCATGGCGCGCGTAAACGAAGGACGATCACACTCTCGCCGGGCTGCGCTCGTTTCTCAACAGTCATGGAATGACAGTTGCCGCAGAGAAGCGGCAAAATTGACTCAGACAGTTTGTGTAGCTGCGCGTGGGAACCGCGTGCGCTAACGGGAAGCCGCGGCAAGCCGGCGCGTGACGTAATCTGAAACGTAAGCGTCGAAGAGATCGTTAAGCTGGTGCGTGACCGGCCCGGGTGCAGCAGCGATCTTGTGGCCATTGATTTCGCCGACGCCGATGAGATTGCGATTGGTCGAAGAAATGAAAATTTCGTCAGCCGAATAAAGATCTTCCGGCCGTAGGGCCTGTTGCAGGACGGCAACTCCAGCCTCCGGCGCAATTTCAAAAAGAATCCCGCGCGTAACACCCTCAAGACAACCCGAATTCAAAGGCGGCGTTAGAACTTTTCCATTCTTTACCGCAAAAATATTTGCTGCCGTGCATTCCGCAACTTCCCCGCGTTCGTTGAGAAGCACAACTTCATCGAATCCTTCTTTTTGTGCTTCCGCAACCGACCAAACATTTTGCAGCCACGAGGTTGTCTTTACCCCCGCCAGCGGCGAAGCCGCGTGCCGGCCCTGCTCGCGAAGCGCCAGCCGTACCGGCTCGTGGTACTGCGGCAAGGGCGCCGTGTAAATGATCAAATCCACGTCGGGATGTTTTTCATCGCTTTGCCAGAATCCAATCTGGTTGTAAACCAGATAAATTCTTGCCGCACCTTCCGTTACTTGATTCGCGCGAATCACCTCATGCAGATTCAGCCGCACCTTTGCCGAACTATACGGCATCGGCAAATGAATGATCGCTGCATCTTTTTCAAGCCGCCGCCAGTGCCGCTCATAAGCAAAAGCTTCGCCATGAAAGATGCGCAGTGTGGTGAACAAACCCCAGCCGCAGATCAGCCCGGCCTGCCCAGGCGAAAGCCGCACTTTTTCGATGGGCAGCAGGCTTTCGTTGTGAAAGACATTCCGATGGATCACGCGAAGTCCTTTAGAAACCCGATCCTTTCTCATTGTATCTGAAAAGTTCCAGAGTTCACATTTGGAGCACTCCCGAGTTATAGGAAAATGGACTCCCGCTTTTTCAAAGAGCCTTCGAAAAAACAAAAAGGGCCTCCGCCGAAGCGGAAGCCCCTAGGTGGATCGTATGGAAAGTCCCAAGTCAGAAGATTAGTTTGAGGGCGAACTGAATCTCCCGCGCGGAACCGAAATCGCCCGCCGGAAAACGCGTGCTGGTGATTTGCCCGAACGAGGCAGCGGTAACGGTATTGTTGGGATTGCCGAAGTTCGGATGGTTGAAGATGTCGAAGAACTCCGACCGGAATTGCAGGTTGACCCTTTCCGTGATTTTCGTGTTCTTGACGATCGAGAAGTCCGTGTTCACGAAGTCAGGCCCCCGCAATCCATCTCGCTGCATGTCGCCGGGTGTGCAGCTGCCCGGAACGACAGGATAGTTGTTCGATCCAGGCGTCGTGGGGATGTCGCTGAAAGTGCAGGGAACCGCAAACGCGGCATTGGTTGTTGTGGCGCAGTTCGGAATCGCAGGAGCCGTCCCGGTGGGTGTTCCATTAAATGGCTCGCAGATGACGGGGTTGTTGTAGAACTGGTGCGGATTTCCCGTCGGTGTAACGCGCTGGAGCTGATTAGGCCGCACGGTCAAGGTCGTTCCAGTCCCCGTGTTGATCGACAGCAACGGCGTAAGCGGGCTGCCGCTTTGGGCCTGCGAAACAATGCCGAATTGCCAGCCGGAGACGAGGCGGTTCGCCTTGAACGGCAGCTCATAGAAGCCGCTGAGTACAAAGCGGTTGCGCACGTCGAATTCCGACGGTCCATAATCGCCGCGCGGGTTGTAAGCGTTTTGAAGAGGTACCAGGTCGCCGGAACTGATCGAGCTGTAGTCAAAGGACTTCGAGTAGGTGTAGGACGCCAGGAACTCAAAGCCGCGCGAGAAGTGCTTGTTAAGTGTGGCCCACACGGCATTGTAGTTTGAGTTCCCGGGGCTGTCGATTTGCGGGATGTTTCCGTAGGTACATGTCGGATTCGGGGCCGCGCACTGTGCCGGCAAAATGGGACTGGATATCGGCAAAGTAAGAAACGGTCGCGCCGTTCCGTAGAATCCATCGGTCACCAGGGGCTGGTTTACGTTTTCGGAGATTTGAAGGTGAGTGCCTTTCACGCCGACGTAGGCCAGAGTCAATCCCAGGCTCGAAGTGAGCTGGCGCTCAACCGTCAGGTTCCAATCTTGCGCGTACATATTGTCAAAGTTCGGGTTGATGGAACTCGGACCCAGGCTCACCCTGGTTATGGCGGAAGCAGGATTCTCGAGCGTGATGCCAACCGCGGCCACGTTGATCGGCAGCGCGAAGGGCGGGTTGCCGCTCAAGCCCGAGATGATGTTCGTCGTGGGATCCTGCGTCAGGATGGCGTAGGAGGCGCGCACGGATGTCTTGCCATTTTTGAAGGGATCCCAGGCAAATCCGACGCGGGGCTCGAAATTCTTGTTGTTGGTATGGAAAGGCTGGCTGGCAGGAATCAGGTCCCCGTCGTAGTGTCGAAGTTCGTAAATCGGTTCTGGGATTCCGACGGAGTCGAATTCCATTCATACCGCAACCCGATATTGATCGTGAAATTGGGCTTCCACTTGAAACTGTCCTGAGCAAAGCCGGCATAGGAAGGCTGAAGGATTTTGTCGTTTCCCGCTCCGAGCAAAACGGTGAAGTTAGTGGCGCTATCTGTAAGGAAGTTGGCGATGGTTGGAAATGTGAAACTCCCGACGTTCTCCGCGATGTTGTCATTGTAGGCCCTTCGGATTTCTCCGCCAAAGGCAAACGAATGGCGGCCTTTCAGCCAGCTTAAAGTGTCATTAAGAACGACCGTGGTATCACCGCGACCTTGAGGCTCGCCCGTCGGGCCTCCAAAGGACATCGCGCCTGAAACGATGATGTTGGGCAAGCCTACGTCGACAGGCGAACCGTCCGGCAGAGTCATATCGAAATTCGTCGGATCTAGTGCCGTTGGGGTGAAGATGAGGTGGATGCGGTTGTAACCCAGGCGCACCGTGTTTGTAAGTGACGGGCCGAAAACGTGGTCTTCGCTGACCGTCACCAGATCCCGCAACCCGGAGCGCACATCGCCAAAACCCGGAAGGTTTGCGCCCTGCGTTGGCTCCTGGCGATGGTCCTTTTGGATCACAAAGTAGCCGTGAATCCGATCCTTGTCCGAAAGATCGTAGTCCAGGTCTGCCGAGCCTTGGTTCAGGGACACGTTGGCTGCCGTCGAACCGCTGAACAAATTGAACGAACTGGGTACGCCAGCCGTGCCGGTGCCAACGAGGTTTGCCGCGGGTACCAAAGCAAGGAGATCCTTGACAGCCGTTGAGGTCACCGTTGCGATCTGCGCCGGACTCGGCACGGTGCTCGAAAGGGCCAGCCCTTGTCGCTGACGCAATCCTTCGTAAGCCAGGAAGAAAAACAATTTGTTCTTCTTGATCGGCCCGCCGAAGTCGCCACCGAAGTCATTGCGCTTGAACGGATTCTGCGCCAGTGGAGCGCCGAGGGAGTTGACAGCCGGATTAAAAAAGTTACGCGCATCCAGGTCATTGTTGCGGAAGAATTCAAAAGCCTCGCCGTGGAAATCGTTCGAACCGGACCGCGTGGCCAGGTTCACAATCGCGCCCGAGTTGCGGCCGTATTGTGCCGGGAAGGACGAGTTGTCGATCTTGTATTCCGCGAGCGTATCAATGGGCGGCTGAAAGGTGACTTGATTCTGGACCGGATCGTTCAAGTTGATTCCGTTGACCAGCCAGTTCGTTGTATCTTCGCGCTGGCCCGCCGTATTGATTGCAAAGGATCCCTGTCCGCGCAATGGGGCTGTGAGGAAACCATTCTGGGGAGGCGTCACTGTGCCTGGAGTCAAAAGGCTGATGTCCACGAAGTGGCGTCCGTTTAAAGGGATTTCCTGAACGGTTTTTTCGTCGATCACCTGCCCGAGACTGGTGGTGGCCGTTTCGACCAGAGCGGTTTCCGCGGTGATCGTGACATGCTCGGTGACTTCACCGACTCTCAGCTGGATATTTTGCGTCGCAGCAGTCGCCACATCGAGCCGCAAGTCGGTGATGATCGCCGTCTGGAAACCGGAACCAGTAACTTCAATGCGGTAAATTCCAATCGGGAGGGAAGGGAACAGATAAGCGCCAGCGCTGTCGGTCTCGGTGGATGATTCGATGCCTGTCGCTTGATTCTTAGCGAGAACTTTAGCGTTCGGAACTGCCGCTCCAGCAGGGTCCGTGACGGTGCCGTTCAGCGCGGCAGTGGACTGGGCCCGGGCCTGGTCGCACAGCGCGAACGAAAACAAGAACACGGTCAACAGAAGGCAAAGACTGCGGACCGAGAAAGAAACTCTTAAACCAACTTCCATCTTAATTGTCCTCCTCAGAGGTATTGTTTTAAGTCCTTCAAATACCGAATCTCGTTCTCTCGACAATTCTTCGAAGCCTGTCCCCTGTGCGGGACCCAAAAAGATGTTGTCTCCTGTGAGCCTCGGCACCCGGGCCATTCCAGAACCCGGTTGCCAGCGCTTGTGTAAGTCGGTACTTCCTGGTAACGCAATCGTATGACCACAAGAAAGAGGTCCTAGAGGATGAATAACGGGCGTGTTATCAGAAGTTTGGGCCATAGTTAAGGCTTTTGGCACGGGACCCAAGCGTCAAGAGATATGAAATATTGAAGGATACTCTACTAATTTGTAGTGATTTATATGCGATTTAGAGATCTTCGAAGGGAGTCAAACGATCCACTAGGCGGCGAAGGAAAACTCTGCGGGTAAACGAGGTCTGTACTCAATTACTAAGGCGCGCAGCTCACAGGCACGAGAAGTTCCTGGTTTTCGTAAATGCGGTTGGGGTCGCTGAGAGAGGGGTTGGCGACTGCGAGGCAGGGCCACGCCGAAGAACGACCCAGATGGGATTTTGCCAGGCCCCAGAGCGTGTCGCCCTTGCGCACCTGAATGGTCGTAGAGTCATGGGTCTTGGCGCTGAGGCTTACTACCGGAGACCGGGCAATGTTCGGAAGGTTGAGTTGAGCGCCGGCGCGGATCCGGTCAGGGTTGGCGACGCTTGGATTGGCGGCGAGGAGTTCGCGCCATCGATTGCCGCGGCCCAGGTTTTGTTGCGCCAGTTTCCAGAGAGAATCGCCGGGTTTTACGCTGACCGTGTGGGGTGCGGCGGCCGTGCCGGCGGGAGCGACTGGGCGCACCGGCGTAACAACCTCGGACGGTGCCGGACGAACCGTTGAGATGGAGGCGGCTGGCTTGGACGGTTTGATCGGTTGGAAGAGAAGACTTGGCGCCACGAAGCGCGAAGAGATTTTTGGCTGCGCGGGAGAAACCCTTCGGCCGTGCGCGCGAGGTGTTGGACGCACATCCAGACTAAAATCCGGACGCACACTCGAATGGACGGCCGGGCGGAAATCTTCCTGAACATTGGGAGCAACGTCGCTCCTCTCTTCGGGACGAATCGCCGGACGGATATTTTCGCCAGCGCTCGGACGAATTTCTGGGCGGCGAACTTCCGGGCGAACCGGAACGGCGGAGAACGGATCGCGGCGAAAAACATTTGATGGAGTTCTGGGCGAGGAAGATTTCGGATGGAGAACCGGTTGAGCTGGAGGACGAATCGCGGGACGCTCCGGCAAAATCGGAGAAGCGAGCGCGGGAGTCGCGGAAGGAAGATGGAATGGTTCCGTCTGTTTCGGTTTCAGAGCTTGCAATTCTTTTTGCTTTTGAAGCTGGCGAGCGACATCGCCGAGAGGAATTTGCTGTGAATTGGCCTCGACATTCGCAGGAGAGCTTTGCGGAGCGGCGGCCGGGCAATTATTTTTTTGCGCGCATTCGGTTCGCTTGGCTTCGATTTGCGCACGGTCTTCGGGAGTCAGAATGTGGGGGTGCTTGAGATCCTCTTCGGTGTAAATATGCTTGGCGTTTTTTGCTGCTTCCTGTTTGCGGGCCCGTTCTTGCCGGGCGGCTTCGGCGACGGATTGATCTTGCTGTTCTTGCGCGCGCGATAGGGTGGCGCCGAAAGTCGCGAGGCTCAAAAACAGGATTAGAGGAGCGGCCAGGACGCGACGCGAGATTCTCCCTGCGCCTGTGCAAGGCGGCTCGAGGGACTGTGGGGCGTTCAGGTCAGCGAGCTTCATGGCAAACCGACTACGGGGGGGACTCCTCGCAGGAGGAATTGTATATGGAAAATGGAGACATGGGAAAAGTTTTTCTCGTCCGGTTGCCTGCCCGTCAACCGCCCGGGACACACGATTTTGAGCGGACGGAACGGGGTGTTTGGCGTACTATCGCTGCTCTTTCGGGGAGAGCCAGAAGGTGGGGGAATCGAAAATGAAAAAAGACAAGGCGGAGAAGCTGGGAGCGGCTGGCCGGGGCGCGACCAGTTCTGGCAATGGCGCGGGCGGGAAGCGCGAGGCGGAGATCCCCGGAAGGCGCAGATTTTTGCAGGCCGGCTTGCTCGGTGGGGCGGCGGCAGCGGCTCTTCCGGTTTTGCAGCCCGTGTTCGGAGCCCGCCGGGAGAATTCGGCTCGGGCCGCGGATGTCGAAGCATTTGAGCTCGATGAGATTACGATTGGCGAGTTGCAGGATGGAATGAAGTCCGGCAAGTACAGCGCGCGATCGATTGCTGAAAAATATTTGGGCCGCATCGCTGCGATCGACAAGAGCGGACCGATGGTGAACAGCGTCATTGAAACCAATCCCGATGCGCTGGAAATTGCGGATGCGCTCGACAAGGAGCGGAAAGAAAAAGGCGCGCGCGGGCCGCTGCACGGCATTCCTGTTCTGATCAAGGACAACATTGCGACGGCGGACCGCATGCAGACCACCGCGGGGTCGCTGGCCCTGGTGGGATCAAAACCGCCGCGCGATGCGTTCCTCGCACAAAAGTTGCGCGAAGCTGGCGCCGTGATTCTGGGAAAAACAAACTTGAGCGAGTGGGCGAATATTCGCTCGAACCATTCGATCAGCGGATGGAGCGGGCGAGGTGGCCAGACGAAAAATCCGTACGCGCTGGACAGGAATCCTTGCGGTTCGAGTTCGGGTACAGGGGCGGGAGTCTCGGCAAATCTTGCAGCGATCGGAATCGGAACGGAGACGGATGGATCGATTGTGTGCCCCTCTTCGGCGAACGGACTAGCGGGAATCAAGCCCACGATCGGGCTGGTGAGCCGCAGCAGGGTTATTCCGATTTCGCATACGCAGGATACGGCCGGGCCGATGTGCCGCACGGTGCGGGACGCTGCGATTTTGCTGGGAGCCTTGACCGGAGTGGATCCGGATGACAAAGCGACGGCGGCCGGCGCTGGAAAGTCGTTCGCGGATTACACCAAATTTCTCGACGCCGGCGGAATGAAAGGCGCGCGTATCGGCGTTTTGCGAAAGGCGTTTGGGTTCAATCCCGCGGTGGACAAACTGATGGAAGACGCGCTTGACGCGATGAAGAAACAAGGGGCGACACTGGTGGATCCGGTGGAGATAGAAACGTATGGGAAGTTCGGGGAAACGGAATTTCTCGGCTTCATGTACGAGCTGAAGGCGGACTTGAACGCGTACCTCGCGTGGCTCGGGCCCAACGCACCGGTAAAAACGCTGAAAGAAATTATCGAGTTCAACGAAAAGAATGCGGCGAAGGAAATGCCGTATTTTGGACAGGAAAATTTCGTGAAGGCTGAAGAGAAAGGCCCGCTGACAACGCAGGAATATGTGGATGCGATTAAGAAGAATCATGAGTTGGCGGGAAAAGAAGGAATCGATGCGACGATGGACAAGCACAAGCTGGATGCCATTGCGGCGCCGACGGGCGGCCCGGCGTGGCTGACGGATATCGTCAATGGCGACTCGTTTGGCGGCGGAAGCTCGGAGTTTGCGGCCGTGGCCGGATATCCCAACGTTAACGTTGTCGCCGGATTCAGTTATGGCTTGCCGGTGGGGATTTCGTTTTTCGGGCGGGCGTGGAGCGAGCCGGTGCTGATCAAGCTGGCATACGCGTTTGAGCAGGCCACGAAATTCCGCAAGGCGCCGCGATTTTTGGCGCACGCCGAAGCGTAGGAAAAAGAGGTTCCATCCTGAAGGCGCAAAGTCGAAGGAGCCTGGAAACCCCGGACGTCCGGCTTGGCGCGTGCCAGGGGATGGGTTCTTGCGTCAACGAGAGTGCGTCGAGCGAAGCGGACGGGCACAGCCCCTCGCCGCTCCGAGTAAACGTGCCGTGCCCCTCCGGGGCTTTCTTTTAGCGGGGGCGGGTGGCCAGGCCGGCTTCTTTCCATAATTTTTCCCATTGCCAGATGCCGGGAGTTTTGTCGAGCAGGCGGTAGCCGAGTTGGTGGGCGAGCATCAGAATTTGGCCGCGATGGTGGGCCTCGTGCGCGAACATATAGGCAAACATGGTGCCGCCCGCGGGCCAGGTGGGCATCCAACTGTCGCGAAAGAACCTTGAGACGCGGCGACGAGGAGTGGCGGAGAGAGCATCTTCCAACATGCGGAGGCACTGCGCGGCGCTTTTCCTGTGCGCGGCGGCAGCCTGCTTTTTGGTGCAGCGGCGGGGATCGAGCGACGGCGGGCGCTTCAGGTGCGGCGCGGAGCCCTTCAGCCATTTTAGACGGCAGTTGTGCAGATGCGCGAAGATGGACGCGATAGTGCGGCCGCCGCTTTTTTCGCCAGATGGCTGGGCGCGCCAGGCGCGAGGGTCGAGACGGGAAAGGATCAGCTGGTTCATGGCATCGTTGCTTAGGTAGGTTTCAAGCAGGGTGTCGCGAATCTCAGCTAGCGCGGCATGGGACTCGGGCACCCGAGAGACTCGGCCAGTTTGCTTGCTTTCTCTTGTGTTCAGCTCCCGCATCTTTCCTCAGCCGCCGACGGTCAGAATCTGAAACGGAAATCGCGATTCCATGCCCATCGGACGGATTCCCAGTGTCCGATGGGCCATGGAATTACAGGCCGGGGAGGATCCACCGGGCGACCGCCTTTAGACCAGCTTGTACCAGGTCGCCGCGGGCCGCGTCCTCCCACCACTCGGTGTCGTCCGGCTTAAATAAGGCGGCTGTCCTCTCCGTTGCCAGCGAGAGCTTGAGCGGTAGCGCCGGATCGACCGGGCGCGGCTCGGCGGCTTCCTTGAGCTGCGCCAACATCTGCTGCTGTTCCTTCATGTCCAGCATGGAAATGGGGGAATGGCAGTAGGGGCATACCGAGTTGGTTTCCAGGTTGATGGACGCGCCGCAATTGCAGCAGTTCACGGTCTGCACGTTCTGTTTCAACTGCTGGATCTCTTGATTCGAGAGCGCGTGAATGAAATTCTTCTCTTTCAGGAAATCGAAAAAGCCGATAAAGCGTCCGTGGCCACTTCGACATTCCCAATAGTTGAAGCGCATGTTGCGGACGATATCGTGCGCCAGCGCCAGAGGGCCCCCGCAACGGGGACAGTGGAGCACGTCTGAAAGCTTCGGCTTGACCGTGGAGGAATGCTCTCCGATGAACTTCATGAGCTTGAGCGTGGAGCCGGGAGTGATCTGCAGGCTTTTGTGCTCATCGAACCAGAACGACTGGCAACCTGCGCAGACGCGGACGATGACCTGTAGGCCCAAGCGGCCGTCCAGCGTCCAGTCGTTCATATCCTTTCCACAATTGGGGCAGGTCATTTGCCGGCGATTCTAGATGATTGTTTAGTTGAATGCTATCGGCCGGCGGGAAACTCCGACGGCTGCACGGGTGGCTGGGACGACAGGATACGGCTTTTCTTTCCTATTGACACTCTGTAGGTAGGCACCTACTATCCCTATAGACAGCCGATAGGAGGCATGCCTTGAGTCCCGAACAGACGAGCCTTTTGCAGGGAACTTTGGATTTGCTGATCCTGAAGTCGCTGGTATCCGGCGAGATGCACGGGCTGGGAATTTCGCGGAGAGTTCAGCAAATCACGGGCGGGACTTTTGTCGTGAAGCCCGGGTCGCTCTTTCCGGCGCTGCACCGCATGGACGAAGAGGGCTGGATTTCTTCGTTTTGGGGAGACTCGGAAAACAACCGGCGAGCGAAATACTACCGCCTGACGAAAGCGGGAACCAAGCAGCTCGAAGTCGAAACCAGGCGCTGGAGCCGCATTTCCTGGGCTATCGCCCAAGCCCTGGAAGCTTCGTAAAAAGGAGTCCGGCATGCCGCTCTTTGTGAAAGCGCGAAGCTTCCTGCGAAATCTCTTTTTATCTCGTGGTGTCGAAGCAGAGCTCGACCGGGAAGTTCATTCGCACCTTGAACTGCTGATAGCGGAAAACATTCGCGCGGGGATGACCCCGAGAGAAGCGGAGCGCGCGGCGCGGGTTGAACTGGGAGGAATCGAACAAGTGAAAGAAGACGTTCGCGAACAACAGATGGGGAACTGGCTGCGTTCTGTGTTTTCCGATTGCCGTTATGGTCTTCGGCAGCTGCGGAAGAACCTGGGCGCAACCGCGGTCATGGTTTTTACGCTGGCGCTGGCCATCGGCGCGACCACGGCTATTTTCAGCGTGGTATACGGGGTATTGCTGCGCCCGCTGCCGTACGCAGGCGCGAACCGGATTATGGCGGTCTTTGAAGTGACCTCGACGGGCAGACCGTCGCGCCTGGCGGATCCGAACTTCGACGATTTTCGCGATCAAAACCGCAGCTTCCAGGCGGTTGCGAAGTACGCTGACGGCGTTGTCTCGGTTTCGGGAGCCTCCGAGCCTACACGTACGACGGTTGCGGCCGTAACTCCCGATTTTCTGAAGGTCTTCGGGGTTCAGCCGATTCTCGGACGGGATTTCAGCGCCGGCGACGCAAAAAAAGGCGCCGAACGCACTGTTCTGGTTAGCTATGGTTATTGGAGGCAGCATCTTGGAACTACACAGGACTTCTCAGAGTCACATCTGAAGATCGATGGCGCGGTCTACTCGGTTATCGGTGTGCTGCCTCTAGGATTTCGATTCCCGGCCGACGTGGACTTATGGCTGCCAGCCGATCTGGACGGCGAAAATCCGAGCAGGACGTCGCATAACTACAGCGCGGTCGGACGGCTGCGCGAGGGTGTGACGGTCCAGCAAGCGAATATGGATATAAGCACGATTGCCAGGCGCATTCACGACGCCTCGAGCGAGCAAGGAGATTACCTGCTCAAGGACGGGATGGTCGTCCCGTTACAGGATTCGATCACCGGCAACGCTCGTTCGGCGCTGCTTGTCTTGCTGGGGGCCGTGGGATTTCTTTTGCTGGTGGCGTGCGCGAACGTGGCGAATTTGTTGCTTGCGCAAGCGTCGGTGAGAGAGCGGGAACTGGCGATTCGCAGCGCGCTCGGCGCGGCGCGCGGACGGTTAGTACGGCAATTCCTCACGGAGTCGCTTCTGCTTTCGCTGGCCGGCGGCGGGCTTGGCGTACTCGGAGCGCTCGGGGGCGTGGTAGGTTTGGTTAGGCTGGCGCCGGAAAATTTACCGCGTCTGGAGAGCGTCTCGATCAGCATTCCCGTACTTGTGTTCGCCTTCCTGCTTTCGACCGCGGTCGCCGCCGGCCTCGGGGCATTCACCGCCGCACGCGCGACCTCCGGAGACCCGCGCAAGGGCCTGGGGGAAGGAGGCCGGGGACAAGCCGGTTCGCAAGGCAGCCAGCGCGTGGGCCGGGTAATCGTGGCGGCACAGATCGCGATCACGTTGGTGCTCGTGGTGGGAGCGGGGTTGTTCGGGCGCAGCTTGATGAAAGTGCTCGAAGTGAATCCAGGTTTTCGCGTGGACAAGATAATTGCGATGGACGTCTCGCTGCCGTGGGTGGAGGATCCCAAGGCAAAGGCGGGTGAGGCGGCTTTCTTTCTAAACCTGATGGACCGGCTCAAACAGATCCCGGGTGTGCGCCAGGTTGGCGCGGCGAGCGCACTGCCGATGGATGGCGGGCTTCCCGACGGAATGTTCCTGCTGATGACGCAGGAAGAGGTGCCAAAAACGCCGGATGATTTTGGCGCGCTGCTCAAGCAAAAAGAACGCATTGGCGAAGCGGACTTCTGTGTAGCGACGGACGGATATTTTCAGGTACTCGGGATTCCGCTGATTCGAGGGCGAATCTTTGACAGGCGCGACGGCGCGAATGCACCGCACGTTGCCGTGATCAGCGAATCGCTGGCGCGCGACCGCTGGCCAAAGCAGGATCCGATCGGCCATACGATTGAGTTTGGAAACATGGATGGCGACCTGCGCTTGCTGACGATTGTAGGGATCGTGGGCGACACGCACGAAAATGGGCTCGAACTGCCGCCGCGTCCGACCGTTTACGTGAATTTATTCCAGCGGCCGCGCCCGGCAATTACCGTGACGATGCTGAGCGATGCCGACGCGGGGTCGGTGTCTTCGGCTGCGCGAGGAATCCTGCAGGATCTTGATCCGGAGATTCCCACCAGGTTCCGGACGCTATCAGAAGTGTTCTCCGCCTCGTTGGGCTCACGGAGATTCAACGTCATTCTCATCGGATTTTTCGGACTCACGGCGCTGCTGCTGGCAACGGCAGGCGTGTTTGGGGTGATGGCATATTCGGTGAGCCGGCGGACGCGCGAGATTGGCGTGCGCGTCGCGCTCGGAGCGGACTCGGGCGACGTTCTGAGGATGATTCTGGGACAGGGATTACGGACGATCTTTGCTGGCGTGGCGATGGGGATTATTGGGTCGCTGGCACTGACGCGTACCGTCGAGACCCTGCTCTTTGGCGTCACGGCCACCGATCCGCTTACCTTCGGCGGGGTGACGGTGCTTCTGATCGCCGTAGCGCTGCTGGCTTGCTACGTTCCGGCGCGGCGGGCAACGAAAGTGGACCCGCTGGTTGCGTTGCGCTACGAATAAGATTTGTTTTTCCGGGCGTTTCGATGGTTTGGCCGAAGTATTTGACGCTTGACTCCTTGTAAGAGCTCGGAGTTTCCCGCTCTTTTTATACCCGCAGGGCCGCGAGCCAGTTCCCAACAACTACGCCGCGTCCATTCCGCATACGGATGAACCGGTCCATTTGAGAGGAAGTGGAATGTTTTTCTTAACAGAGAGCGCGAAGAAGAAGCGCAGGGCGCGAGCGGCGGAGGAAGGGTTGCTGGGTGTTCCGGGGTTTTAGACAAGAGGATCGCGGTTCGATCTTCGGCGCATGGCGTGGTATGTTTCCGGCTCCGGGGAAGAGGCCCAGACCATGAGTGGACAGATAAATTGGAAACAGCTGGAAGAGAAGATTGGCGCGGTGGTGAAGCTCGGGCGGCGGCCGGTGGCGGTATCTTTTTTGGAGGCGGCGCCGGCGGGGGTGAAGAGATTTGACGGGACCGAACCGTCGGGATGCAGTTTCTGGAGGCTTGCCGCAGACGGCCGAGTTTTCTACACCGCGCCGGAAAGTCACTTCAACTGCGCGGTGGGGGCTTACACGCACAACATTGCTTTGTCGCCGGAGCGGGAGAAGGAGACGGAGCAGACGTTGAAGATGATGTTTGATCTGGGCTATGTGAAGCCGGAAGAGGTGCCGCAGATTCCGCGGCTGGCTAAGGCGCCGGTGGCTATTGTGTACTCGCCGCTCGGGGATGCACCCGTGGCGCCAGATGTGGTGCTGTTTGCTTGTAAGCCTGCGGGGGCGATGCTTCTGAGCGAGGCCGCTAATCGGGCGGGTGTGGCCAGTGGTGCGCCAGCGTTGGGGCGGCCGACTTGTATGGCGCTGCCGGCTTCGATCAAGATGGGAGCGATTCTGAGTTTGGGATGCATGGGAAATCGTGTTTACACGGGGCTTGGTGAGGACGAGATGTATTTCGTCTTGCGCGGCGCGGACCTTGTTCGCCTTGCGGATGCGCTGGCAGTTATTACCAGCGCTAACGTGGCGTTGAACGAGTACGCTACCGGGCGGCGGTCACAGCTAGCGACTATCTAACGGAGTGCGCGTTCGAGAGAAGGGAAAACAGGGCTCAACTGGCGGCTGGGGCGGGACTCGGAGGAGCGCCGGACTCCCCCAGCTGATGCAGGATCGGCGTGGTCACCAGCGTGGTGACTACCGCCATGATGACGAACATCGTAAACAGGACCGGTGAGAGCACGCCAAGGTCTAGGCCAACGTTGAGGACGATAAGCTCCATCAGGCCGCGCGTGTTCATCAGCACGCCGATGGATGCGGCTTCGCGCCAATCTGAGCCCGTCCATCGAGCAGCGAGAAAACTGCCGCCGAATTTGCCGAGCGAGGCCACGGCAATAATCAAAATACAAGCCAGCCATTCGCGACTTCCATGCACCAGGCCGATCTGCGTGCGCATGCCTGTGAATACGAAAAACACGGGCAACAGGAGTACGACAACCAGATCCTCGCACTTCTCGCGGATGTCACGCGCCAGCACGGAATTGTGGGGAATCACGGTTCCCAGGAGGAAAGCGCCGAAAAGCGCGTGAATACCGATTCGTTCCGTCACCAGAGCCGAAAGGAGCAGTGCGGCGCAGACGACGGCGAAGATGTCCTGTGTCGTGCGGCCTTTCGCCGTCTGCCACCGCACTAGCCGCAAAGCACCCCGCTTTGCAATCAGCAAGACGAAGCAGAGGAAGCCGATCGTGGTGAGCAGCGTGAAAAGAAGGCTTCCGGTCTGCGCGTGGGCGACGCTGATAACAAAGGCGAGCAGGCACCATGCGACGACGTCATTGATGGCAGCGCAGGCCAGGGCGAGGACCCCTAGGCGCGTTTTTTGCATTCCGCGATCGGTCAGAATGCGTGCCAGGACTGGGAACGCCGTTATGGACATTGCTACGCCGATGAAAAGGGCGAAGGTGGTGAAGGAGACGGCGTTGGCGGAATAGCGGGGATACAACCAGAGTGCGATGGCGGCGCCGGACAAAAAGGGCAGGACGATGCTGGCGTGGGAGACGGCGATGGCAGCGCGGGTGCGTTCTTGCAAGAGATCCATGTCCAGCTCGAGGCCGACCAGAAACATGTAGAGCACCACGCCGACTTGCGAGATCAGCGCGAGGTACGGTGCGGTGTTGACCGGAAGGACTAGAGAAGCAGCCTCCGGGGCCAGCCAGCCGAGGAAGGATGGCCCTAAAAGGATTCCGGCGACCACCTCTCCCATGACTTGTGGCAGATTCAGCCTGCGGAACAGCGCGCCGAGAATGCGTGCGGCAACAATGATGACCACAAGCGCGAGCAAAACATGAAGCAAGATGCCAGGCGCTTCGGAGGCCGTTGGCCTGGCAAGCGCTTCGGGTCGAGGCGTTCCTGCGGATGTGAGCGAACGGCCTGCGGACCGGATCAAGAAAAAGACGCCGATACTTGCTCCGAGGCTCGCCGCGTAGAGGATTGCGATGCGAGATCTTCGGATCATGATTGAGGGCTGGGAACTCCAGGCACGGTGGGCTTGTGTTTCGCGATGCGCATAGCGATGTCCAGGATGGATTTCCCCTTCAACTCGTCAGGACAGCGAAGCGATCTAGAGTCCGTTTGAGTGCCTTACTCTAGTTCAAGCGCCGCCGGTTCGCCACGAGGAAGTGAAGCTTGAAAAATAGCGCGCCATTCCATCCAGAAGCGCCGCCCGGGAAGAATTCCGCCGAACCAGCGGCTTACAAGTCGAGAATTGGGCTTCGAAAAAATAGTTTGCCGCTCTTGGAAGCAGCCGCGAGGAAATCCCGAACGGATGAGCGTGGCAGGAAATCGCGTTGACAGGATGCTGTCGGTACTTTAATATTGGCGTTTGTCTCTTTAGGGAAAGGTGTGGCTGACGGCAATGAGGACGTACGTAGCTAAGGGAGAAGAAGCGCAGGCGCTCAAAGTGGGCGCCAGCTGGTTTGTGATCGATGCGACCAACCAGGTTTTGGGGCGCCTGGCGACGAAAGTGGCGCGGATGCTGATGGGCAAGGACAAGCCGAGTTTTACTCCTTACCTGGATTCGGGGGATCACGTTGTGGTGATCAACGCGGATAAGGTGCGCATGACCGGGAACAAGGTCGAGCAGAAAGTTTATTACTCGCATAGCGGATATCCGGGTGGGTTGAAGGCCGTGCCGGCGAAGCGCGTGCGTGAGACCAAGCCGGATTGGATGATTCGCGAGGCGGTGCTCGGGATGCTCCCGAAGAACAAGCTGCGCGCCCGGCGGGCCAAGAAATTGCGGATTTACCGGGATGCAGCAGGTTTGGCGCGGCATGCTGGGCAGAAACCGCAGGCCGTCGGGGCTTGGTAGTAGCAGAGAGCACAGGCTCAGGCCTGTGTCACTGGATTCTGCACGTTGCTGTTCCTTGAAAAGTGTGGCCGCGTAGTGGTCACCTCTAAGTGGTGCCTTAGGCAGGGAGCAAAACCGTCGTGGAGTTAAGTGGTTCCGGGTGTCTGGAACCAGGTTATTTTAGGAGGAACGTTGAGTTCTACTGGTACGCCCATTGCGGGCACACAAGCTTGGTTTCTTGGAACGGGCCGGCGCAAAGAATCGGTAGCTCGAGTTTTCCTGCGCGCGGGTAGCGGCAAGTTCACGGTGAACGGGCGCGAAGTGGAGAACTATTTTCCGAATCATGCCTGGAAGCATGACGCCATCGAGCCGCTGAAGTTCACGAGCCTGGCGGACCAGGTGGACGTGAAGGTGACCACGCATGGCGGCGGCGTTGGCGGTCAAGCCGGCGCGGTGCGCATGGGATTGGCGCGAGCGATCTCGCGATTCAATCCGGAGCTGCGGCCGGCTTTGCGGAAGAACGGATTTTTGACGCGCGATTCGCGTATGAAGGAACGGAAGAAGTACGGGCAGAAGGGCGCGCGGAAACGCTTCCAGTTTACGAAGCGGTAGTTTTTGTTGCCCTGGCTCGGCCAGGGTTCTAACGAGCTCCAGCGGGCTCGCGCAAGCGGGCCCGCTGAGATCACGGCCGGCAAGGAGCCGGCAATAGGCTGTTCGGTGATTTTTTTGTTAAAGGTTGCGGGCTAAAGCCCGCCGCTACGAAGGCAAAACGAACCACCGCAAACAGCTATCCAACTAGGAGGAAACTTGGCAGTAGAAATTACAATGAAAGAATTGCTGGAGGCTGGAGTTCACTTCGGCCACCAGACGCGGCGTTGGAATCCGAAGATGAAGGAATATATTTTCGGAGAGCGCAACGGGATACACATTATTGACCTGCAGAAGACCCTGAAGATGTTCCGGGAGGCTAGCCGGTTCGTTAGCGATCTTTCGGCGCAGGGAAAAGCGGTCTTGTTTGTCGGTACCAAGCGGCAGGCGCAGGAAGCGGTCGCCGAGGAATCGAAGCGCTGCGGCGCATTCTTCGTGAACCACCGCTGGCTGGGCGGGACGCTCACCAACTGGGCAACGCTGCAGAAATCGATCAAGCGGCTGAAGCTGCTGAAGGCCATGACGGAAGACGGCCGGATCAACGAACTTTCGAAGAAAGAAAAAGCGCGGCTGGGCCGCGAGATGAAACACCTGAACCAGAACCTCGAAGGCATCGAGAACATGTCGCAGCTTCCGGACGCGATGTTTGTGATTGATTCGAATGCCGAGGAAATTGCGGTAAAGGAAGCGCGGCGCATGGGTGTGCCGGTGGTTTCCGTGGTGGATACGAATTGCGATCCTGACGTGGTGGACTGGATTATTCCTGGAAACGACGACGCTTTGCGCGCCATTCGGCTGTTCACAACCAAGATTGCGGATTCCGTTCTCGAAGGGCATACGGCCTATCAGCAATCGCAGGTGGCGGAGCAGAAATCGGCGGAAGATCAGGCGATTGTCGATGGCGTGGAGTACGTGGATACCAGCGCCTACGAGCAGTACGAGAAGCAGGAAGGCGACTTCGTGGAGGGAGCGGTTGTCGAAGCTCCGCCGGATGCGCCTGTTGAGCCCGCCGAGGCCGCCGAAGCAACGGTGCCACCAGACGCGGAATCACGTTAGACAAATTGCGCGGGTAAAAGATCCATGAGGCCCGCGCCGAGCGACTCGGTGCGGGCCGTTTTGTAAGTGCAGGCACTAAACAAGAAATTGCCAATAAGCGAAGAGAAAAAGGATGAGTACACAACAGCCAGCTATGCAGATTCCAGCACATCTTGTGAAGGAGTTGCGCGAGAGGACCGGCGCGGGCTTCAGCGATTGCCGCGCGGCGCTCGTCGAAGCCAACGGAGTCATCGATAAGGCTATCGAGATCTTGCGGAAAAAAGGCCAGGCGGCGGCGGCCAAGAAGTCGCAGCGCGAGGCCAGCGAAGGGCTCGTCGGAAGCTATATCCACGCGGGCGGGAAAATTGGCGTGCTCGTCGAGATTAACTGCGAGTCGGACTTCGTGGCGCGCACAGAAGCGTTTCAAAACCTCTGCCATGACATTGCGATGCACATCGCGGCGCTCGATCCGCGCTATGTTCGGCGCGAAGAAGTAACGCCCGAGATGCTCGCGGCAGAGCGCGACATTTACCGCGCGCAAGCGCTGGCCACCGGCAAGCCGGAAGCCGTGGTCGAAAAGATCACGACCGGAAAGATGGAGAAGTTTTACGAAGAGAACTGCTTGTACGAGCAGCACTACATCAAGGACGAGAGCGTAACGATCGGCGAGATGATCACGCAGGCGATCGCGAAGCTGGGCGAGAATATTTCCATCCGGCGGTTCGTGCGCTTCAAGGTGGGCGAGATTGGCGGACCGGGAGCTGGTCCGGAGACGGCACCGGTTCCGGCGCCTGCCAGCGCTTAACTTGACTCTTTACAACTGCATTAGAGAGCGTTCCGGTTTTGCCGGGACGCTCTTTTTTGTTTGCGCGGTCCAGCCGCCCGAATTATTTAGGTCGAACGTGTTCGTTGGTGGGGATTGTAATCATTTCTTCGCGCTATCCGAGGCTGTAGCTGCTGCCAGTGGAAAGCCGAGGGTGCCGGCGTTGCCGGAGTTGAGATCGTAGATCCCGGTGCGGAGGTAGATGTCGCCGGGAGGGACGTCGATCTCGAGGTGGAGGGGAAGCCCTTTGGCCTGGAGGGTGGGGAAGTCTTGGGGCGGAAGGGCCAGCCGGCTTGTGCGCTTGGAGATGTTGACGATTTTTCCTGCGCGATCGTAGGCGACGAGAATCGCTTCGAGGCGGCCGTATTTCACGCCGTCGGGGGCGGAATCGAGTGCGAAATTTTCGAGGGAGACGGCGAGGTCCACGCCGTAGCGCGTGAAAGGCCCTTTTAATTCGGAGTTGAGGCCGGCGCGGCGGGCGTCCGGGGTGGGCTGCGGCTGAAGCGGGTTGGCCTGAATTTCGTAAGTGATTTGATCGAAGTTGGGCATGCCAAAGCCTACGAGGGGGATCAGGGGATCCTCGGCGGATTGGTCGCCAACGGCGGGTGATTCGGGTTTGTCGGCATAGTAGCCGCGGCGGTAGGAAAGCTTGTAGTCTCGGTTGGAAAGTTTCACTTCGATGCGGCGGTACTTGCCGTCGGTTCTGGCGCTGGTTGGAGCATAGGCAAGGGTGTAGTAGTGCGAGCCCTCGTCGATGGCTTTTGCCATGGCTGTGGCGAGGCCGTTGGTGTTGTAAAAGGCGCGGCCGCCGGTTTCCTCTGCGAGTGTTTCCATGGCGATCTGGGTAATGGCTAATTCATGCAGGATTGTTTCTCCTGGGTCAAGGGGTACGTCGTAGCTGCCGTCGTAGATAAGGCCGCGGGCGGATACCGGATAAATAGCGACCTGTGCGGCAGTGAGCATGTCCGAGGTCTGCTGGACGTGTTCTTGGTGTCTGGGAGTATGTACCTTGCCTTGGGGCGCAAAGCTAATAGGGAAAGTATCCGCGAACCAGACGACGTTTTTGCGTGCCGGGATGCCGGAAAGATACCGGGCGAGATGCTCAAAGGCCTGCAGGGTTAACTCACTGCGGTCGCCTGTCCTTGTGTCGGCCTCTCTTCCTAGATATACGCTCACCGCATCGACTGCCGCCGGCGAGGCCTGCATCATGATCATGGCCTTGAGGCCATCCATTTCGGCCGCCAGTCGTGACGGGGTTGGGTTCAGCCAGGAGGACTCGGGAATGACACCGGATTTCTTATCGTCCAATGCGACGGAAAGGCCAGAAAAGTCGGTGGTGAAGCCGCGGACGAGGCGCAGTTGTTGATTCCTGAGGGTAAAGATGGCAAGGCGCGTGCCGGGCGGCACAGTCTTCAGGTATTTGATCGCTTGGGTGCACACACCTTGCTGAAACCACGGCTGGGTATTCAGTAAGTCGATCAGAAGCACGTTCACAGAGTCGCTGGGTTTGACGGCTTGCTGGTTGGTGTAGACGTTTGGCGGCAGAGCGGGGAGGTTGACGGGTGGCGCGTTGTGGCGTGAGTGTTCGTCGAAAGCGGAGAGGGATTGCGGCTTGCCGTCTTCCTCGATGTTGAAATCTTCCCGGCGGAGGTTCGGGATGGTCTCGCCTTTGTGGTTGGAGACGACCACGTCCACGAGAACGACGCGAGTTTCTACTTTTATCGCGGGTGCAGCAGCAGAAGGCCCTGCGGCGGGGGCTTGAGAATGGAGCGGCGCAACGGCAATCGCAGCCGCCAACGCCCAGACCAGGCAGCAGATTCCCCAAGTCTTCATGGCGTGCTCATGATACAGGACTCTCTCCATGGAGCGCCTCTCATGAAACGGCTGAGCGTGGCTTTGCGTTACGTTGGTCGGCGCGGATCTGCATCTGCTGTTCCGATGAGATCTGGGGCACCCTGCTGTAGCGCTTCAAAGGCGCCGGGGCTGCCGCACTCCGTAATGTGCGGGGGCGGGGATAGTTTGTTACAATTCCGAGACTTTTAGAGGGCAGAGACCGGAGCGAAATGGCCGCACAGAAAAAAGCTGTGAAGAAAGCCGCGAGGAGAACGCCGAGAAATGCGCAGTTGGCTTACCGGCGGATATTGCTGAAGTTATCGGGAGAATCGCTGCAAGGGCCGCAGGGATTCGGGATTCACGGCGAGACGATTCAGGCGATTGCACAGGAGTTAAAGGAGGTGCACGCGCTGGGGATCGAGATTGCCATTATGGTCGGCGGGGGGAATATTTTTCGCGGAGCGCGGCAGAAGGGATTTGAAATCGACCGCGCAACCGGCGACTACATGGGAATGCTGGCGACGGTGATCAACGCGCTGGCCCTGCAGGATGCGCTAGAGAAAGAAGGCGTATTCACGAGGGTTCTGAGCGCGATTGAGATGAATCAGGTCTCTGAGCCCTTCATCCGGCGGCGAGCGATGCGGCATCTGGAAAAGCAGCGCGTCGTGATTTTCGCGGCGGGAACAGGGAACCCTTATTTTTCTACCGACACGGCCGCGGCGCTTCGCGCGATGGAAATCAAGGCGGACGTGATTCTGAAAGCGACGCGCGTGGATGGGATTTTTGACGCCGATCCGGAGAAAGTTTCCGGGGCGAAGTTTTTCGCGGCGATCACCTACCGCGACGTGTTGAATCAGAATTTGAAGGTGATGGACGCGACGGCGATTTCGCTTTGCATGGATAACGGGATGCCGATCGTGGTTTTCAACATGAACCAGCACGGGAACATCAAGCGCGTGGTGATGGGTGAGCGCGTGGGGTCCAAGGTGACGCCGGCTTGAGTTTCGGGCAGGATCTGCCTCATCTTTTATTCACTGCCAGATGAAACTGGGAATGCTCGTAGGAAAAATTCGAAATGAGGTATTGAGCCGAGGACGCTATGACGACTTTTGAGAACGCACCGCAAGCACTGGCTGCCGCAAGGACGCGGATGGAGAAGGCGGTGGACGATTTCCGCAAGGAGCTGGCGACGATTCGCACCGGCCGGGCGAATGCGACGCTTCTCGACAACGTGCGCGTGGATTATCACGGAACGCCGATGCCGGTGAATCAGCTTGGCACCATGACGGTCCCGGATCCGACCATGATCGTGATTGCGCCATGGGATCCCAGTGCGGTGGCCTTGATCGACAAGGCGATTCGGTCGGCCGAGCTGGGGTTGAACCCGACGAATGACGGCAAAGTCGTGCGCGTGCCGATTCCGTCGCTGACCGAAGAGCGGCGCAAGGATTTGGTGAAGCAGTTGCACAAGGTGCTGGAAAATCACCGGACGGCGGTGCGGAATATCCGGCGGGATCTGAAGGAAGCGATTGAAAAGCTTGAGAAGGATAAGAAGATCAGCGAGGACGACAAGAAGCGTTCCTTGGATGAGCTGGAAAAACTTTCGCACGCGGAGACGAAGAAGATCGAGGATTTGAGCGCGGCGAAGGAAAAAGAAGTGATGCAGATCAAGTAGTTCTGGCGGCTTTCCCGGAAGTCGCGCCTTTCACGGTTTTTGTGGTTGAGCGGGAGCCGGCAGGCTGCGTTCGAGCGTAAAGACCTGAGATTCGTCGTTCTGAACGGCGCGCAGGAAAGCATTGTAATCGGCCGCGTGGTCCGCGGGAATTTCTTTCAAAATGAAATTTAAGTGGCGGGAGGCGGTGAGCGTCGCGTCTTTCGCGGAGTATTCAGACGTGTAGGTGGCGAAGTCGCGCTGGAGGGATGTGCCTGTGGGAACGTGCGCGGTTGTTCCGACGGGAAGACGAACGGTTGCGCTTACCTCGACGTCGAGGGGAGTGCCCAGCTCGATCGGAACGGCGGACGGGCCGGACGCGGGCTTTGCCGGAGGATCGGGAAGGCCTAGCAGTGGAAGAAGCGCCGAGATGCGAAGCGGTTTCTTCGACCAGTCCACGAATTTCGGCTGTGTGATTTCGAATTCGACGGTAAACGGATCGTGCGTCACGTAGGGGTCAGAGGCGGTCACGTTTGTCATTTGGCCGCGGAAACCGTCCGAGAGCGCGAGGAGTTGGGCGACGTTTTTCCAATTTTCCTTTGGCGTGGTGTGAAACGCAACGCGCAAGAGCAACTCATTCTCGCCCCGCATGACGTACTTCGCTCTGGTGACCAATCTGCCGTCGGTTGAGACCGTTGCATCCAAGCTGACTCGCTGAAACGAGGGGAAGGGAGGCACCAGGGGAAGCTGTTCCCAGCCGTGTCCCAAGGAACTTAAAGAAGAAAAATCGCGGTCCAAGACGAATGCACACTTTCCCGAATTCGATGGCAGCATCCCAAAGGGAGCCACTTCGACGCCAGGATCGAGCCAAAGGATCGATTTGCCATCCCATGCTGAAACGAGTAAATGCCTAAATGCGGAAGGACGCGGAGCTCCTTTCTCGTTGCAGTAGCCTGACAAAGCAGCCCGCGCAGAGAGATTTTGGGCGCTTGCCAGCGCCGCAAAAAGAACGTACTTGTCCTCCTGGGTTCCGTAGGCGGTCTCCAGAACGTCCCTTGCGGGCCTCGAAGCGAATCCCGTAGCGCCCAAGGGCAAATCTATAGTCGAGATCTTCTTCGACACGAAATCATAGATCGCTTCAAGGCTCTGCCTGTTGTTCTTGGATTGCGCGATGAGCGTGGCGGCTTTTTCCTTTATAGCTGGCGTCGCCTCATATTCACTGTTCAGCTCCTGCTCCGAGGATTGAAAAGTTTGCAGCTTCTCGGTGGGCACAGCGCCCGACAGCAATTTGTTCGCAAGCTCGATGGACAGGAACTGCCAGTCGCTAAATGTTGAAAATTCGATATCGGGCTCAGGTGCTTCTTTTGTTTCCACGTCGTGAGATGGGTCACCAAGATTCCTGAAATCCCACCTGTACACTGTTCGCGCTGAGCTGCCTTCCCCGGACTGTATCGTGGTGCTGAGGGGGGTCGAGGGATTGATGCGGAATGGCACGTTGTATTGGTTCGCCTTCGCATTTTCAGCCAGGGAGGCGGGCAAATCGAACTCGAAGACTTCGTGGGAAACGACGCCGGTGCGGTCAAAGGTGTGGTCGAGCCAGAAGTTGGGAGCGAGCGGGGGATGGGAGACCTTGGTGATGATTCGGTATTCGAGGGAGTCGGCCGGTTCGAGGCCGAGGATACGCACGGACTTGACGCGGATGTCCTGATAGGCGGGGGCGTTGACGACGGCGGGGTTGGGCGTGTCGGTGATCGCGCTCGGAAGAACGTCTACCGTGCCGCCGCTGGGGTGGGTGATCCTGACCAGAGGAATCTCGATTTGTTCGAAGGCGCGGTTGAAATCGAAATTCAGGCGGGCGAATTGGCGGACGCCGAGTTCGTCGTTGATTTTGACCAGGGCGTGGACTTCTTTGCGGCTGTCGCCGTTGGTTTCAAAGCGGAGTACGGTTTCTAGGAGTTCGATTTCGGCGGGGAGTTTGGGTGAGGCATTGGCCCCCGGTTTTTCCTTGGGTTTCTCTTGCGGTTTCCCGGGGGCTTTTTCAGCGGGCTTTTGCGTGGCACTTTGTGCAGGACCCGGGCTTCGACCGGGTGCGCCCAGGGAAAAGATTCCGGCAGCAAGCGATGCCGCGGATAGAAAAAAACGAATAGCTTTCACGTTGGCCTCGCAGGCAGTTTAGGGCGGGAGGCGAAGCGAGGTAAAGCGGGCGCTTGCGCGGCGTTGCGCGGTGTACACGAGTGGGAAACGGATTTGAAGGATGGACGTGTGAGGTCATGGTAGAGTTTTGGCGCAATATTTTTGCCAAGCGCGGGGAGAAATGGGAATGCGAAAGATTCTAGTTGGGATTCTACTGATCGCGCTGGTGGCTGGGCTGGGCGTTAGAGCTCAGAACAAGTCCGCGGCAAGAGGGCCGAATGAGGACGGCACGAAGCCCGCTCTCGTGAAGATCGCCGGGGAGGGTCTGCTCGATTCGCATGCCTTTCAGTACCTGACGGAATTGAGCGACGACATTGGACCGCGCGTGAGCGGGTCGCCGCAAGCGCAAAAAGCGGTCGAATGGGGCGTTCTGAAGATGAAGGCCATGGGGCTTGAAAACGTGCACGGGGAAAAATGGCAGTTGTGGCGCGGGTGGACGCGAGGTTCAGCCGAGGCTGAGCTGCTCACGCCGATCCGCCGGCCGCTGCACATCGATGCGATGGGATGGACGGGCTCAACGCCGGCAGGAGGCGTGGACGGAGACGTGGTCCCTGTGAACTTGTTTGATCTCGACAACGAAATAAGAAACATCTCCCGGTTGAACGGCAAGGTGCCGTTGCTCGTGATGCGCGGCGAGCCGAACAAGAGTTTCATCCAGCTGTTTGCGCAATTTGGGGATTTTCTGAGGGCGGCGGGCAAAGCGGGAGTTATCGCTGTGATTGGAGGGCAAGGCGGAGGCCGGGCGGAAGGAATGAATCTTACGCACACCGGGATCTTGGGATTCGACGCGGATTTTGCGATTCCCGTGGTATCCATGACGGCGGAAGATCAGGGGCAACTGGAACGTTACCTTGCGCGTGGATTGACGCCGCGGGTGCACTTCAATGTGCAGAATGCTTTTTCGAATGGCCCGGTGGAGAGTGCAAACGTGGTTGGGGAAATTCGCGGGCGTGAAAATCCGGAGCAGATTCTGGTGGTGGGGGGGCACCTGGATTCCTGGGACCTCTCTGAAGGAGCTACCGACAATGGCATGGGCTCGAGCTGCACTCTGGGAGCTGCCGACGCAATTCTGCGCAGCGGGGTGAGGCCTCGCCGCACCATCCGCTTCGTCCTGTTCACTGGAGAAGAACAAGGGATCGATGGATCGTTCGCGTACGTGAAACAACATCAACCGGAAATGGCCAATCATTTGGGGAGCTTGATTCTGGATAATGGGCAAGGTCCGGTAAGGGCCTTTCAATTGGGAGGCCGCGATGACTTGGTGGAATCGTTCCGACCGTTTGCCGCTGCCCTCGCGGATATTCGCGAGGTGAAAGTGGAAGACAAAGTCGAGGATGGAACGGACACGTTTCCCTTTTCGATAGCCGGATTGCCGGGGATCAATATGGACCAGGATTCGCCGGACTATAAATATACGCATCACTCGGCGGCAGATGCGCTCGAGGCGGTGAAACCGGACGTGCTGGCGCAGGACGCGACCTTGATGGCGCTGGCGGCCTACTGGATTGCGGACCGGCCGGAGCGATTCGCGTCGCCATGGCCTGCCGAGAGAACCGTCAAGATGCTGGTGGCGCAGCATGAAGACGGCGTGCTGAAGGCCTTCGGGTTGTGGCCCAAGGCCTTCTCGGACATCGAAAAGAAGGATGGGCCGTCCAATTAAGCATTGTATTATCAATAAGTTACGGAAATATTCGGATGAGATCCCGGTGAGCCGAGGGCCAGGAGAGAAATGGCAGTCACGGCCAGAGTTTGGGGGCACGGATCAGGCGTTCTAGAAGGACGATCTCCCGGGAAACCGCCAAGTGCTTGATTTCCACAGACATTCCGCTTGAGCCTGTGAAAGAAATTTGACAGAGCACGTTGTTTTCCTTATACTCTACGTTTTGTTGGGGGTGTTTCTACCCTGACGAGGGCGACCGCTAAGTTGTTGCAGCGGTTGAGTGGGTTGGAAGGGAATTATCTTCGGTCCCGGAACAAAGTAAGACGGAATGGGATTGAAGAGCGGCCGGAATGGGACGCCTGTCCCGCAAAGCCGAGTAAGCCTCTCCGAACTGAAGCCAAGAGAAGAGTTCTGCCTCTTGGAGTGCGTACGGAGTTTCTTGCTGGTTGTTTCTCCGGATTCGCAGTAGACCTTTCAGCACTGATGTGTGTTCTCGCGCATTTTTGTTTGCGCGCCTTGCGAGAGCCACGGGAAATTTTGCGCGCCGGTAGTGGCCGTTGTGTGTGGTCACATCTAGAATTTGACCGCTGCGCGGTCACAGATAAAGAGGACGACTGTGCCGACGTTTTCGCAACTCGTACGAATGGGACGTGAGAAGGTTCTGGTAAAGACGAAGTCGCCTGCCTTGGCGGGCTGCCCGGAAAAGCGCGGAGTTTGTATCCGCGTGTACACGCAGACGCCGAAGAAACCGAATTCGGCATTGCGCAAGGTGGCGCGCGTGCGCTTGACGAATTCCGTGGAAGTCACGACCTACATTCCCGGCATTGGCCACAACTTGCAGGAGCACTCGATCGTGCTGGTGCGCGGCGGTCGCGTGAAGGATCTGCCGGGAGTGCGCTATCACATCGTTCGCGGGACGTTGGATGCGGCGGGCGTCGAGAATCGCAAGCAGGGACGTTCGAAGTACGGCGCGAAGCGGCCTAAGGCTGCGGCAGCGAAGTAAAACGGCTTACTGGAAATTCGGAGTGAAGTGAAAAGATTCTGAAGGAGCGATAAAGAGCAATGCCCCGCAAAGGACTTGTATTCCGGCGTTCACAGGCGACCGACCCGGTCTATGCCAGCGACATCGTGGAGAAATTTATCTGCTCGATGATGTGGGAAGGCAAGAAATCGACGGCGCAGCGCGTGTTTTACGGCGCGATGGATCAGGTTGCCAAGAAGACGAACGACGATGCCCTGAAGATTTTCAAAAAGGCCATCGAGAACGTGAAGCCCACGCTGGAAGTGAAGACACGGCGCGTCGGCGGCGCGAACTACCAGGTTCCGGTGGAAGTGAACCCCTTCCGGCGGCAGTCTCTCGCGATTCGCTGGCTCTTGCAGTACTCGCGCGAGCGCGCGGGCAAGACGATGATTGACAAGCTTGCGGATGAACTGATTGACGCGGCCAATGCGCGCGGGGGAGCCATCAAGAAGAAGGAAGACGTTCACCGCATGGCGGAAGCGAACAAGGCGTTTGCGCACTACCGCTGGTAACTCGGGCGCGGCGAGGGCGGCGGTAAGAGTTTCGGCAAGGATTGAAAGAAAAGAAATTGTAATGGCAACGGAAACCAAAGGGGCGACGCAGCAGGCCATGGGACGAGCTTTCAAACTCGAAGACACGCGGAACATCGGGATTATGGCGCACATCGACGCGGGCAAAACCACGTCGACGGAGCGCATTCTTTTCTATACCGGTGTGACGTACAAGATCGGTTCCGTGGATGAAGGCACCGCCACCATGGATTGGATGGAGCAGGAACGCGAGCGCGGAATTACGATCACCAGCGCTGCGACGACCGCTTCCTGGGACCGCTTCGGCAAAAAATACCGCGTAAATATTATTGATACCCCCGGCCACGTGGACTTTACGGTGGAAGTGGAGCGCTCTTTGCGCGTTCTGGACGGCGCAGTTTGCGTGTTTGATTCCGTGGCTGGCGTGCAGCCGCAGTCAGAAACCGTTTGGCGGCAAGCGGACAAGTATCGCGTCCCGCGGATTTGTTTCGTCAACAAGATGGACCGCACTGGCGCCGATTTTGACCACGTCATCCGCACGATTCGGCAACGCCTCGGCGCCCATCCTGTTCCCCTCCAGTTTCCTCTCGGCCGCGAAGAAAACTTCATCGGGATTATTGATTTCATCGAAGAAAAGGTCATCGTTTGGCTCGAGGAAACGCTCGGCGCGAAATTTGAGATTTTTGAAGTGGCCAAGCTTTGGGACAAAGAGTTCGTCGATTCGCGGCCTGATGTGGCTGCGGCGCTGAAGGGCGCGGCGATCGACAAGAAGTTTTACGAAGAGCATCGCAGCAAGATGGTCGATTACATCGCCGAGCATGACGATGAAGTGATCGACAAGTATTTGACCGAAGGAACGCTTTCCGTTGACGAGATGCGGAAGTCGGTCCGTAAATCCACGTTGCTCCTGAAGATCGTTCCCGTGCTCGCGGGCTCGGCGTTCAAGAACAAGGGCATTCAGCCTCTGCTCGATGCGGTTGTGGATTATCTGCCCTCCCCCGTCGACGTGCCTCCCCTCGAGGGTGTGAATCCCGAGAATGATGAAGTGGTGTTGCGCCGCGCTGCGGATGACGCGCCGTTTTCCGCGCTGGCTTTCAAAATTATGTCCGACCCGTTCGTCGGTCACGTCACCTACATCCGCGTCTATTCCGGCGTGCTGCAATCCGGCAGCTACGTCTACAACCCCGGAAAACGCACCCGCGAACGCATCAGCCGCCTGCTGCAAATGCATGCCAACAAGCGTGAAGAAATCGACGCGGTCTATGCCGGCGACATTTGTGCTTGCGTGGGATTGAAGAGTGTCATTACCGGCGACACGCTTTGCGACGAACAGAAACAAGTCATCCTCGAATCGATCGATTTTCCCGCCCCGGTTATCTCCGTAGCCATCGAGCCGAAAACGAAAGCCGACCAGGACAAGCTGGGTGTGGCCATGCAGCGGCTGGCGCAGGAAGATCCAACTTTCCGCGTCTCCACCGAACCGGACACTGGCCAAACGCTGATCTCCGGCATGGGCGAGTTGCACCTGGAAATCATTGTCGACCGCATGCTGCGCGAATATAACGTGCAGGCCAATGTGGGCCGTCCGCAAGTGGCCTACCGCGAGACGATCCGCAAAAAAGCGGAAGCAGAAGGCAAATACATCAAGCAGACCGGCGGCCGCGGACAGTACGGCCACTGCGAAATCGTTCTGCATCCGATGCCCAGCGCCGCGCATGAAAACATGCACGAGATGTCCACCGACGAACTGGACGCCATCGCAAAAGAATTCGCGGGCGGTTCTGGCGGCAAGTGGAAATTCGACAAGGAACACCGGTTCCTCTTCATCGACAAAGTCGTAGGCGGCTCGATTCCGCGTGAATTTATCGCGCCCATCGAAGCGGGCATCCGCGAAGCCTTGGACAACGGCATTTTGGCGGGTTTCACAATGGTGGACGTCGCCGTGGTTTTGGTCGACGGCAGCTACCACGACGTGGACAGCTCGGAAATGGCGTTCAAAATTGCCGGCTCCATGGCGTTCAAGGAAGCGTGCGCGCGCGCCAAGCCCGTGCTGCTCGAACCCATCATGAAAGTGGAAGTGGTCGTCCCCGAAGAATATATGCCGCCGGTGTTCGGCGATTTGAACGCGCGGCGCTCGGCGATCCAGGGCACGGAAAATCGCGCGGGCAGCAACGTGATTCGCGTCGAGGTTCCGCTGGCGCAGATGTTCGGCTACGCCACGGATTTGCGCAGCCGTACGCAAGGCCGCGCGACGTTCACCATGCATTTTTCGCATTACGCGGAGCTGCCAGCGGCTCTTGCTGAAGAAGTGATCAAGAAACAGAAGGGCGAGAAGTAAGACCAGGTTTGAGTTAGCCGGATTTACGAATTCGACTGAGGAGCAGAAGGCAATGGCCAAGGAGAAATTCGAGCGCAGCAAGCCGCACTGCAACATTGGGACGATCGGTCACATTGACCATGGCAAGACGACCCTGACGGCGGCGATTACGAAAGTGCTGAGCAAGCACAACCCGAAG
>JABCYZ010000001.1 GCA_013289955.1 Acidobacteriota bacterium | reverse complement strand
CCGCACGAACCAGTGCCCGCAACTATCGCATTGAGAAACGAGCCGGAGGTAGCCGTGTACTGCGGCATTAAAAACCAGGAGCCCGTCTAGATACGCCTCTCTCCCCGATTCTTCTGGGTGCGAGGGCGATAAAACTTCGGCTAGGCTCCAACCGTCGCGGCGAGGCTCACCGAACGCCACCACCAATTGAATTTCGTGCATGAAATCGTCCACAATTTTCTTGAGCAATTTCGTCTTTTCGCCGAATTTCCCTTCATAAATGCGCGTGTACGCGTCGCTCGGGTATCCCGCCGCTGCAACCTCGCGCTCAATCTGGTAAAGGGCTTCAATCACCCCCTCAATTCGCACGAAGTTCGGCCCTCCACGCCTTCGGTTCAGGTGCTTCACCAATTCCGCAGCGGAACGAAACGCTACGTCCGGGCCGAACTTGAACGGCAGGGACCGTAACCCACGCTTTGTCGCGTTATGCATGACTACGCTTTTATACCCACTGGCGCGGAATTGCAAGGCATAAATGAGCACAGAAAGGAGCAATTCTCATGGAGATGACGAAGTTGCTGCTGAATGTGAAGGAAGCTGGCGCGGCTCTGGGAATCAGTCCGTGGACGATCCGTCGCTACATCAACGAAGGGAAACTAGGGGCGGTGCGCCTGGGCCGCCGTGTTCTGGTGGAACCTTCGGAGTGCCATCGGCTGATTGACGAAGGACGCAAAGTGCTTCTCCAGCGATGAACTCTAAAAAGTTGCCGGGCCCACGCCTTTCACGCGCGAAGCCCGGCGGTTTCTTTTTAAACAGAAAGGAAAAAACAGATGGCAACCGGAACACTACAAGAGATTCGCCTCGAACTCAATCCCCCTCTGTGCCTGAGCCCGTGGGAGCGCGCGCTCTTGCTCAATGCACAACTGAGGCTGTTTGTCCGCCGTTCTTCTTGCGGCATACCAATTTCTCATGCCGATCTAGTTCGAGCCGCTTTGTTCGCGGACGCTGGCGTGGCCGTGGGGCCTGATGGCGGGCGCAAATAATGCCCCCCCGAATTATTGTCTTTGAAGCCCTTTGGGCCTCACAGAAAATCGCGCTGTGCGCCCCCTGGGCGCAGGCAGAGTACGCCTGGCTCTACGGCCTGGCCGATTCGTGGGGCTCGTTCGAATTAACCAGCCTGCGCGTGATTTTCGGGAAGGTGGCACCGATCCGCAAGAATTTCACGCTGGAGCGGCTCGAACAAATTTTGGATGAATTCCGAGACAAGGGATTGCTCTTCGTTTGGACGCAGGACGGGAAGCGGTACGGCCACTGGACGAATAGCCAGAAGCCGGGACGCCGTCCTCCGCCCTCCCTTCAAATGCGCTACGCGAAGTTCGCTCCGCCAGTTCCGCAGGAACAACTCGCCGCCTACATGGAGGCAAAAGGGGGGAAGGGGGAGGCAAACGAAGATGCTCATACAAACCTCAATGAGACATCAATGACACCTCATGCACAGGATAAGGATTTGGACAAGGATTTGGATAGGGATACGGGAAAGGCGTGGAAAACCAAAGTCGCTCAGGCTTCGCCTTCGCTGTGTCTGTCTGGATTTGAAGAATTTTGGAAAATCTATCCCAAAAAACAGGCCAAATCCCGCGCGCTGAAAGCCTGGAACAAAATCCCGGCCAGGGAACATCCTCAAATTCTGGCGGATGTGCAGTTCCGCAAACAGTCCGAGGATTGGAAACGCGACGGCGGACGGTTTGTTCCCCATCCGGCCACGTATCTCAACGAGCGCCGGTGGGAGGACGCCCTCGCAAGGCAGGAACCGATCCGTGCGGGAACCCCGGAATTGGAGGCCCAGCCGTGGCGCAACCGAAAATAGCCAAGCCCTTGCCCCACGATGACTACATCGAACGCTCCTTGCTCGGGGCGATTTTCGCTGAGCATGCGCAAGCGTCGGAGCTTCTCGGAATTTTGCAGCCCGAGGATTTTCTCAATCCCCGAAATCGAAACATTTTTACGCAAATGCGGGAACTTTGTGATGCAGGCAAGCCGCCGGGCTTGCTCAATATTTACGATAGACTCGCGGCGTCGAAAAGCCTGGAAGCAGCCGGGGACATTGCTTATCTCTCCAGTCTGGTGGATGGGGTACACAAGGGCAGCGATGTGCTCACAGGGGCGCGGAGCTTGCGGCGCATGGCTACCTTCCGTCGAGTCATTCACCTTTCTGAGCGCGTGCAAAAGCTGGCCTTCGAGCAGGCCGGAAGCGCGGAGCAACTGCTCGACGGTGCCATCGAGCAATTATCGGAACTGGCGCAGGAGTTGGAGAGTATCGAGGACGACGGCACAACGTACTTTGACGCGGGAACGGAGAAACTCGCAGAGCTTCGTCAGGGCGCGCGGCTAAAAATCTATACGGACGTGGACCGTCTGGATCAATGGACCGCTGGATTCCGCGAAGGAGAGGTTGTTGTACTCACAGCCGAGACGGGGACAGGGAAAAGTTTGGCAGCCGAACAAATCCGTGCTCGCGCTTGCCGTGACGGGTTTCGCGCCCTGTTTTGCTCCGGCGAAATGTCCGCCGCGCATTTGGCGGGCCGGGGACTGGCCCCAGCGGCGAACGTTGCTCCCTTTAAAATGCGGCGCGACGATCTTCTCACCGATGAGGAGTTTACGTCGCTCGTCGAGGCAGCTGCGCACCAGTGCAAACGTTGCCGGATTCTCGACGGCGAACTGGAGCTAGGGCGAATCCGCCGCGTGGCGCGCAAGATGAGAGCGCATGGTGGTCTGGATTTGGTGATCCTCGACTACGACGAGCTGATTGACGCGCCGGGCGGAAACGAGTTCGAGCAGCAGAAGAATATCGCCCGCTTCTCGAAGTCGCTGGCGGTGGAACTGAAATGCGTGGTGATCCTCATTTCGCAGCTCCGCAAAACACTCAGCGGCGAGGAGGCCGCCAAACCTACTCTCCAGCGGCTCTACGGTTCGGGCGCGAAGCAAAAGCACGCCAGCTTCATCATCCTGGTGGACCGGCCCTATGTGCGCGAGCTGGAGGGCGATGAGAAGGAAGCCCAACTGTGGTTGCTGAAAAGCAGAGATGGACGAACAGGAAAAATCAAGACCATGTTCAACGTGAAGAAATTGCGCTTTGACGATGCGCAATACGCCGAGGGAGCCCGTAGCGGGGAGTTTGGGGAATAGGCTCCTTGCTGGGTTGGGTCACCGGCCCGGGCGATTGGAAGAGAAAATTATCGGGGAACCATGGAGGCAGCTGTCCAATACGGGGGGCTTGAAAAACAGCCGGAATGGTTGTGCACGCCGGAATTTCGCAAGTTTGTCCGAGGCTCACTTTCTAGCGGGCAAGGCGATTGTCATTTTCGTTCAGCTGCTGTGCTAGAATCCGCGCCGGTAACGCCTTCTCAGGCGAGCACGGGAGTCACTGTGCCGCGAAGAAGGTTTCAACGAGGTACTTTAGTAAAAAAGTCAGGGAGGAGGTACGGCGTGTATCGCGCGGATGTCCTGCAATCGGATGGATCATTGAAGCGCAAGCAATGCTGGCAGCCTCTTGGACTTGTAAGCGAGCAATCGGAACGTGATGCAAATAAGCAGTTTCAGCCGTACTTAAACGCGGTTAACGATGCGGCCTTAAAATTGCCACCGAGAACCGGGCTTACTCTTTCTGACTTTGTCGAAGAGTGGCGCGCAATCGTCGCGGTCAATCTGAAAGGCAGCACAACGAGGGCAGCGGAATCGAATCTGCGAGCGCACATCATTCCGAAGTTGGGCAATCACCGCTTGCCTGAAATCACGACGAAGGTTGTTCAAGGCTTCGTCGCGTATCTGGCAGGTGGCGGGCGTTCACGGAAGACGGTGGAAAATGTGTTGCTCACTCTTTCTTCCCTTCTTAAAACTGCAAAAAGTTGGGGTTATGCATGCGGAGACTTCCGTTTCGCAAACTTGACTTTGCCGCGCGAGGGGGTGAAGGCAGAACAGCGTTCCTTTATGGATGAGGAGTTGCAGAGAGTTATCGCCAATGCGCCGGAACCATTGAGCACCATCGTTGCAGTTACGGCGGTGTTGGGCCTGCGTATCGGTGAGACTCTCGGCCTCCGCGTCCTCGACGTGGACTTCGCAAGGCACGTCATCCGGGTGCGCCAGAGTGTCGATGCTGCCACTCGCACGGTCACCGGCGTGAAATCGAAGGCGAGTAGCGCGGACCTACCAATGTCCAAAGAATTGGAAGCACGGTTGCGCGCTCATCTTCAAAGGCACGATCACAAGCACGAGTTGCTCTTCGTCAACCGATACGGCAGGGCGTTCTCAGCGAACAAACTGCGGGAGAAAAAGCTGCATCCGTTGCTCCGACGTTTGGGCATTCCACGTGGGGGCTTCCACGCGGCGAGGCACGGCGCGGCAAGCTCTCTTCTTGAGGACGGCGCAACTCCAGCCGTTGTGCAGAAGCAGCTCCGGCATTCAGACGCAAGAATCACGCTCGGAATTTATGGGCACGTCATCGGGGATGCACAGCGCAACGCGGTTCAGAAACGCTCGACAAGACTGGTGAACTGACTGCAATTGTTAGAAAGCCGGGTTTTGTTAGAAAGCACGGCTGTAAGTTATAGAAAACAAAATTGGTTTGGTAGGGGCGGTGGGGATCGAACCCACGACCTTCGGCTTAAAAGGCCGCTGCTCTACCACTGAGCTACGCCCCTAAACTATTTATAAACCAATAGCTTGCGAGGTTGGCACCCGGGAGTCGGTTTCGGCGGTGGCTGTTGTGGTGGCAGCTGAGTTCAAGAGAGACACCACCACGTACAGCTTGTTCGGCCCCAGATGCGCGTATCGCCTCGTCATCGCTAAACTCTTGTGCACCAAAGGATCCGCTATCGTCCTCGAGCGGGGCACCCTTCATGCGCTGCCGGCTCGCAAACGCGTGCCGCAAGTCGCGCCAACGAAAGTTCTCGATCCCCGCCTCAAGCACCCCAACCTCAAACTAGTGTCGCACGTTTTCGAGCGGTTCGCCGGTCTTGACCGACTGGAACACACGCCCTCTACTATCGCCCCGGTCGCGCACCACCCCAAGGGCGGCCACCGCAGCATTATTCAGCGGGGCGTGTACGGGTTCTTCGTTCTTCGTCAGCGGGATGTTCAACATCCGACCGTTAAAGTCTACCATGTCCCACGGTCAGGCTGTACTGACTGCCCTTGCGTAACCCGATGTGGATCGCCAGATCCAGCTAGGCAAGGTGCAAGGAGCACTTCGCTTCGATAACCCTGTGGAGCTTCCTTTCCTCCTCTTCCGTTAGGAACCGCGCGCGGTTGTTGTCCTCCCGATGGTGCATCACCGAACGCGCGGGATTGGAAGTCACATTTCGATTCAGAATCCCTGGGCGATAGCTCAGCGACATCAGCGAGCGATAGTGATTGAACGTCGATGGCCTCGCTCGACGATCAGGTCAACCCTACGTGGATGGTATTCGGCTAACGGACCCCAATTCCCATGCCTGAAGAACTACCGGTCTCCGATCACGACAAACTCGAAAAAGTCCACGAGGCTATTTTCGGCGACGGCAACGGCGACATGGGTATAAAAAAAAGCTCGACGAAATGGGCGACTTTCATTCGGGCGCAACCCTCGGCCGCAAACTCCTCCGCAATCTCCTCATCACGTTCGCGACGCTCTGCACCGCACTCCGATACCCCGACATGTATGGCAGCGCGCCACGCTCATCGACTGGCCCAGGTCTTTCGCCGCCACAATAACGAAATTGCTGTTCTGGATTTACGTCTACGCTCTCTTCGACATCATCCGCGAAAACATAAACACCAAATTCGATTACCATACGCTGCTTATCGTCGCCGTGACCGGCTTTTTGTGGTTCCTGAGCCGTCATCTCGACCGAAAGTAAACCTCTCTCTACTGGCATTTCTACGGTCGCCAGTATCCATCCTACGGATCAACCGCGTCACTTTTCGTTTCAGGCCAAGGCGCTCCAGTGCCGCGCCTCCGACTCTTGAGGTCAGATTGCACATAGCAAGGATGCTGCTCGCGAATATAGGGTAAGGCCGCCGCCGGAAAAGCCAGACACTGGCCTCAAGGTAGCTATCGGTCGCCAAATACTCTTTGTATTTCGCGGAAGTTCCAAGGTCATAGAAGTCCGGAGAATTTTCTCCAAAGAGATCCTCCAGAACGAGCAAGAGAAGAGCCGTGCCGACACTGTACTTCTCCCATGCGGGATCAACCCCGGCGGCAACCGGGTGAAACCTTGAGCCACTCTGCTGTCCCAGAATGAAGGAGCACGGCACCTTGGAACAGGTCAGGAGGTAAGATCGCAATGACCCATGCTGCGCCAAACGCAATAGTTCGTTCTTTACCAAGCGTCGATCGCGGGCCGCGATACTTCGACCGAATCGTTTGAACTGTCGTGTCTCGTGAGAGATGCCGTACGCCGCATCAAGGAAGCTGTCTATTTCGGAGGCTTCGGTTACGCGAACCAATTTCACCTCACCGAGCTCTCGCAATATCTTGATCTCTCTAAGCCGGTTCTTTCGCGTCTTAGAAGAAAGTCGTTGCAAATAGTCGCCAAAAGAACCGCTGAGACGGATCAGCTGGTGCGGTAGTGGCCCCTCGTAGCTGTAAAAGCGGAAGGACTTCTGGATCAGAGGGTTATCCTGTAGATAACGCCACAGCAAAGTGTCAGGCCTCACAGAGTCCAGATGAATGGCGTCGAGTTCCTCGATTGATACGCGAGTAAACAGTTTCTCATAGACAGATTCTTCGTCTGGCACTTCAGGCGCGTGGCCCACGAGACGCGCGACGCGCATCGGGAGTCTTGCGAGAACCCAGTCCCCCAGATGGCAGAAAAGTAGCCGCTTGGTTACCTCAAACCGCAGGAAATCGCGGGTCTCATTGTCCGCTTCCCTAAAGGGCAGCTCGAGGCCCCTGCCTGTTCGCTCGAAACAGTGTTCGAACCAATCATGGCAATTACCAATCGAGATCCGGGCATTGCTGTCAGTCGTGTAGGCTCTACCTCGACCGGAAGGATCAGGGCCCTGAGAAGTCCCGTAATCAGAGACTTGAAAAAAACTCTCTAAGCTCAAAGAGCCCCCCGCCTGCGAACGAAGCCTACCCGGCTGCCGTATTTTTGAGAATAGGGTAAATACTTGATTTGCAGCGCATGCAACAAAAAGCTTGGCACGACATCTTTCCAAGAGTTAAATGAATCGCTGAACGCCGAGGGGCGCCCTGATGGTGAACTTTTGGCAAGACGTACGGTATGGCTTGCGGTGGCTGAAAAAGAGCCCAGCGTTCACGATAACGGCCTTGATTTCTCTCGCGCTTGGCATTGGCGCCACTACCGCAGTGTTCAGTGTCATTCACGCAGTCCTGATGAATCCCTATCCATACGCAGCAGCGAACAGCATCGTTACCGTTGTGACCCAGGACAAGGACGGGAACGAAAATTCAGTCTACGTGACTGGCTCGCAGGTGCAGCAGTTGCGAGACGCGAAAGCAGTCGACAGCGTCTTGGCGCAACAGGATTGGGAATTGAGCACAACCGGGAGCGATGTGCCCGAGGATGTTAGAGCTGTTTTTTTCACAGTCAACGCAACAAGCTTCTTCGGCGTTCCCGCGTTGCTCGGACGCGGACTCATTCCGTCTGATGCCGCCGATGATTCGCAGCCAGTGGCTGTCCTGAGCTACCTGTTTTGGCAGCGGCAATTCGCGGGCAGCGCGGACGTTCTCGGTAAGACTTTACAGCTAGACCACAAGAACTACACGATTATCGGGGTTTTGCCTCGGCGTTTCGCCTGGGTTCTTGCCGATGTTTACCTTCCGCTGAAGATAACGAATGATCCGGCCCAACCTCTTGGTGTTTACGTGAGACTTAAGCGGGGTGTAGGCCTGCAGGCGGCGGATGCGGAATTCCAATCGTTGCTCGAGCAATTCGCGAAGGAAACGCCAGCGCGTTATCCAGACAGGTTTCGTGTGCGGAGCAAGCGGCTGATTGACCAATATGGGCAAACCATAGGGCACACGCTCTTTCTTTTGTTCGGTGCCGTCCTCGTGCTCCTGTTTATCGGCTGCGGAAACGTTTCAATTCTATTGTTGGCGAGGGGCACACTTCGCAAGAACGAGTTGGCAGTTCGGGCTGCTCTCGGAGCGAGCCGCGTCCGCATACTCAGACAATTGCTGACGGAGTCCCTGGTCCTGTCGCTGGCTGGGGCAATTTGTGGCGTCCTGTTAGCTTATGGCTCCGTGGCATTTGTGGTGAAGTGGCTCCCGGAGTCTCTGTATCCGCCCGAAGCCGCCATTCGGGTCAACCTTGTGGTGCTCTGCTTCAGCATTGGAGTTGCACTGGCGACAGGAATCCTGTTTGGGCTGTCGCCCGCCCTGCAACTCAGCCGCTCGGAACTGGGCCAAGCGATCCAATCCGGCACTCGCAAAATTATCGGAGGAGGGGGCCGAAGGCGGACGCACACTGCACTGATCGCAGCACAGATTGCTACCACGCTCCTGCTGCTCTCTGCCGCAGGTGCGGCAACGGAAAGTCTTCTGCACCTGTTGCATACAAAGCTCGGCTATGACCCGCACAACACCTTGGTTGTGGGCATACCCATTCATAACAATACCTACATGAGCTGGGAAGCACGAGCAGCCTATTTCGACCATCTTCGCCAAAGGGTGGCAGCGATCCCTGGGGTGGTTTCAGCAGCAATTTCCTCGCAATCCACTCCGCCAATGAATGGATGGGACGAAAAATTTGAGATTATGGGTAGTCCAGTCCTGCAACGGCAGGATGTCCGTCTGAATCTTGTCAGCCCCGAATATTTCTCTCTTCTTCACATTTCGCTTCTTCGAGGGCGCATATGGGACCAAGCGGAGACAATGCGGGGCGCTCGCATAGCTGTCGTCAACCAAACTATGGCTCACGAGTTTTGGCCCAATGGCGACGCCCTCGGGCAAACGATTCGATTGCCCGAAATCAAGAACAATCCACCACTTCGTTTTGCTGCTTCCGGTAGCGATCAGTGGTTCGAAGTGGCCGGGGTAGTTGTTGATGCTCGCGACAATGGCCTGGCAAATCCGGTAAAGTCCGCCATCTATGTGCCTTACACAATCTGGTTGGGCGTGTATCCCGAAATTTTGGTGCGAACGAGCGGATCGCCACTTTCTATTCTGCATGTTGTTCGTCGACAGGTGAGTTCGGTCGATCCCAACCAGCAGATTGCCGGAGAGGGAGCCAGCCTGGAAGAGTTCATCACGTCTTTGCCGGAATGGCAACGGGGTCACCTCGTGACCATTCTTCTCGGAGTTTTTGCATTCCTGGCATTGGCGCTGGCAATCCTGGGGCTATACAGCGTAGTCTCCTATAGCGTTGCGCAAAGGACAAACGAGTTCGGGATTCGGATCGCACTGGGTGCGAAACCAAGGAATGTCTTAGGGATTGTTTTTGCGTCCGTAACCACTAGCGTAGGGAGCGGCCTGGTAGCAGGCATCCTGATGAGTCTGGCCTTTGGCAAGCTGATGGCGGGGTGGGCAGAAAGCGGGTCGCGCGATCCGTTCATCATTCTTGGAGCCTCGCTGCTGCTGGTTTGTGTTTCGGGTTTGGCCTCTTTCTTCCCCGCTCGGCGTGCTTCATCCGTTGACCCGATGGAAGCACTGCGACATGATTGAAGTAGGGCAGCTGTTGGCCCCCTCCGCTGAAAGATAAATTAATTCCTGGTAAGAAGGGGCACCTGCGTGACTTAGGTGTGGCAGGAGGCGGCCGGGATTACCTTCACTCCGGCGACGTCCTGCTCGCTGCCTGGGGTGTTGGGAATACCTTGCCAAAGCTGCGGAATAGCGGGGATTCGTGCTTCAAGCCTCCAAAAAAAGCCTAAATTCCGGCGACCTTCGCTGGCTTGATGCATTCAAGCTACGACTATCTTTCATCACTGGGCGACAACTCGTTCAAAGTAATCCGTCAGTGCTCCCCCTTCGGAGTGGCAGGCGTCCCGTCCGACCAATGGCCGACTGGAATCATGAACTCGGTGATTGGCTCCGGGGCACCCTGAAACTGCGGATTCAACATAACCGGGGAGCCGGGCAGATCTGCACCCCAAACCTTGGGATCTGTTAGGGGGATGTAAAACATCAAATGCGGAACCCAATGCCCGGCGGAGTCATTTAGGTACCCTCGGCTCGACATCATGTAGCACATTGCGCCCGGTTCGAGGGCTGGCAGTTCTTTCGTCCCGAATGCTTTGATACCATCGATAATCTGGGCTTTGGACAGTCCCGCCAATACCAGCTGCGTTCTCTTGATAGTGAGTGGCAGGATGGATCGCACCGCCGGCGGATTGAAACAGATCGGGCCTCGCATCTTGGGGTTCCAGAACTGCGGGAAGTCAAATGGAGACATCCACGATCGCTCCACGACGCACACGAAGCCGTTCTTGCCCTTGATCGCCGTTTCGTATCCCTGTCGTCCGAGGACCAAAACTTCGGCATCGCCTGAGATGGAGTCAGGCGCAGCACTTCGCGCCAGCTTTATCTCCTCATTCCGATCCGCCACCAGGTACTGTTCGACCGGAGCCATGCTCGGATACGGTGTTTTGGTGTCCTGAGATCTTGCTTCGCACGCCGCACCGAACATGACGGCCAGAGCGATGCCCATGAATGCGCTCGTCCTCACTCTTTTTCGTTCCATGACCTCTCCTGATTCTGAAGACCATTGGCACCGATGCGCGATGACCCTACTTTTCCTCGAACAACGCCATTTCGTCCGTAACCGCCGCACTTTGCCCTTCAAAAGGAATCGTGACGCCTGGAAATATATATTGATATCAACCTACCATGCACTGAGGCCTCTTGGCAAGATACCTTGATATCCATATTATTTGTCTATGGGCATTGTTGTGAACCCTACCTTTGAGACAACCCTCCAAGTCCGCGATTCCTGTCTCTGCCTTCACGTACAGCGAGCGGCAAGAGCGCTGGCCCGGCGCTTCGACGAAGCCTTGCGCCCACTCGGCCTGACAAACGGACAATTCTCCCTGCTGATGTCTCTGAACCGTCCGAAACCGCCAGGTATGGCGGCGGTGGCCTTGCTACTTGCGATGGATCGGACTACCTTGACGGCCGCTCTCAAGCCCTTGCGGCGCCGCGGTCTGCTCAAGATCACGGCAGACCCCGAGGACGGTCGTGGCCGACGAATGACCCTGACGGCAAAGGGGCGAAGGTTGCTCGCACGAGCCGTTCCAGTCTGGAGGAGTACCCACACCACCGTCGAGGCACTTCTGCGCGATGGCGATTCAGATCGCCTCCGGAACAATTTACGCGCTCTTTCCTGATCACCCCCAGAGATCGCGAGTCGTCGGTTGCGTCGTCCAGCATTGCTGACGTCTGCTGGCGAGTTCTTGAAAGATGTAAAACGACAGTTCAGGCCTGGATCTTGAGTTTCCAAATAGCTTCCGGAGATTCCCCTGGTAAATCTTGATTAGTCCGGCGCAACCGGGCATCTGCACAGGAGTCAATTTCGGCTCTCTCGTGATCGGCCTATTAGACTTGCGCGACTTAAGAAACTTCATTACGCTGGCCTAGCTGCCAGCGGTGGTTCCCCCCTCACCCGCTTTCGGTTATTCCAGCCGCGATTCAGAATCTCGTCAGCCAGAGGTGACGAATGACGCGCAAAAACACTCCGGTGCTGGTTGCTATGGCAGCAGCGCTGAGTTTGCCTTTGGCCGGATGCAAAGACACGAAAACTCTGCAAGAGAACGAACAATTGAAAGCCCAGGTGGCGGAACTTCAGAAAGAGACCGGCCAGGTGGGAAACGATCTCGAAACAATGACAGCTGCGCGCGACGCGTTGACCAAAGAGAACGAGAAGCTCAAGGCTGAGATCAAGCACTTGAAAACGAGGAGCTCCAGAAAGAGAGCTTCGAGTCGAAAACATCTTGGGAGCTAAAGGTCAATTCTGAGACTGGTCTTGGCCCTGAGCGCGCAAACCGATTTCTGTTTACGTCGTCACAAAAGGGAGGTTGGAGCATGAAAACTTTTGAGGTGCAATTTCGCTATCGGGATCGAAATGAAGAAACGGCGGAATCGATAGTAAAGGTGGAAGGGTCGAGCCTTCCGGTCGCTATCGGAAAAGCAACACGGGAATTTGTCAAAGGCCTGGACCGGAAGGAGAGATTCGATATGAACAAGAATGGTCTCGAAATTACGGCCAAGCCCATCGGCGCGGCAACCGAGGCCGAAGCAGCCAAGCAGGCCGCCGCTTCTTGAGAGATAAGTAGGAACAGAACTGAACGGAAATTCTGACCCTCGGCCAGTGTCTTGTGACTGGACGCCTGTGGTGTCCTCGTCGGCGGCTTCTCCGGAAGGGCGTTAACCCGGATTAGATGTGGACCGACCGAACCTCGAAGCTAATCGGAAGTTTCACCCCAACCGAGGCATCCGTGAAGGCTACTGAAATTGTAGTAAAACCGCTGGGAGAAGCGCGGGGGCGTCACCTCGATGTTAAAACTGCCCATGCCTTCAAACGAAAGTGTGTACCGGCCTGGAGGAAGTTTGTTGAGTTCGAGCAGAAAGTGCCCCTGCGCATCGGTGATCGTGCGTTGGACCAGCTTCTTCCCAGAATGAAGGCGCACTTCCGTGAATAGCAAAGGTGCGGAATCCATGGATGCGGTGCCGTCGATGACCCGGTCCTTCCTCAAAGTATCGCCAATGAGAGTGGTGCGTACATCGGAGATTTGAAGGACGGGAAGAGGGTCGCACTTCGTGCCTGCTGCCAAGCGCGCCGTCACGACCAGCGACGCCAGCATTCCGACTGCGAGACGTGCATTCATGATTTTCTCCGGTAGCCTGCAGATGTTTTCTTCGATTCCCTTCGCTTTCGGAAAGATGCCTGAGGGCAGCATGCGTGGGAAAGCATTATGCGATTCCGTACTAAATCCGTCTTTGCCCACCTCTCCGGTGACCGCGTGCTACCAGGGCTCAAGCGGAATAATGAACGGACGGACAGATGATCTCTACAACGCGCGAAACCGGACTAGTACCCTGATGCTGGGCCTTCGCGACTTTCGCTGCGCCCTTTGTTGGCATTTATTTCCTTGTCACCAAGCGATCCGGATAAAATTGCTTGAAGGTTGCATATGCACAGGAGGTGAAACCGGAATGAAACTGCAGAAGCAGCTTACGGTTCCGAAAATTGAAATCGATCTGTCAAAAATCCAGCGGCTTTCGCAAGAGCACGACGACGAAAACTGGGAATTCCGATCATGGCTAAAGCAGCACGCCCCTGATGACATCGATAGCCTTGTCAAGATCTTGAGCCAGAAGTATTTCGCCCTGATCGACTGCACGCAGTGCGCAAATTGCTGCCGATCATTGCAGGTCGAATTCAAGAAAACTGAGCTACACGCTATTGCAAAAACGCTTGGGCAGTCGATAGAAGCATTCCAGAAACAATATATGTCAGAAGGCAACGTAAATCCCCCCTGCCCGATGCTCAACGGAAAGTTGTGTTCCATTTACGAGAATAGACCAGACGTTTGCAAGTCGTTTCCCCACCTAGAACAACCAGCATTCACGTCCCGCCTGATCGGCGTGATTGACAATGTAGCTGTCTGTCCGATCGCCTTCAACGCCTTTGAGGAGCTTAAAGCGAAACTTGCATGGCCAGGCCCCTAGCGTGGCGAGATGCAAGGTGCGGTTCGAAATAAACAAGATCTTGTCTTGGTCCTCCGGGATGAAAGGGGGTGGTACCAGAACTCACTCCTCCGATTTCCGGACGAGATTTGCGTCCACTCGCGAAGCCAGTTCGCGCGCAACTCTTCCTTGGAGCAATCTTGAGGAAACGTCTGGGGATGTCGGTGCCGGCTGAGGGCCTGCTCGGAAATGGTTGCAGACTTGCCATCAAACACCGACTCCCTCCTCGTCAACCGGGGAGGGAGTCGCGTTCTGCTGGCGGCACTTCAGTTCGCTTGGGAACTGTGAGTCCTTAAAACGGGGCGGACCACACTTGCACGTTCAGGTTCCCCGCACCACCGGTATACGCCACGACGAAGTAAGCGCGACTGCTGTCCGTTCCCTCGGCGGCCACACCGACCGTGCTAAACGAACTGGGCTGGTTTCCGCTCAAATAGTTTGAATCAAACACGCTCCAAACCCCTCCACTGTATTTCCACATTTCCATGATTCCTCCTGTGTATCCTTCTTTGTCCGCGCTTAGTGTCGCCGTGAAGGGATTGAGGTTTGGCGTCCATGCGATCCCTACGGCGCTGGCAGATTGCTCTATGTCGGTGCCCTTTGCCCCGAGGGTGACCTGTCCGCTTGAGGAAATCTCCCAACTCGTGACCTCCGTAAGAGTCTGGCCATTAATAATGGCTAGCTCGGCCGTCATGACCTCGTAGTTGCCCAGGAGTCCGCCCAGAGGAGCAAGGGCAATTCCCGATAGCAGAGCAGTGCTGTCGCTATTGGAGATACCCAGGCTCCCCTGCCGTGTGATTCCGCCGGCGCTGTCCATCTTCCAGACAATAAGTTTTCGTGTGTCCCCCGTCAGCGCGTCCGCGGCAGTAACTACTTGATTCGAGTTGATGGCAACGATATACGGGTAAAAGATCGAGCCGGCGACCGCGGTGCTCTGTTGGGTAACCGACCCAGAGGAATCAATGTTCCATGTTTGCACACGGAGGTTGCCCGCCGGATCTTCCGTTGCGGTCGCGACCTCTGATGAGCTGAGCGCGGTGACACTCACGCCTTGGCTGCCAAGAGGCCCCAGCGGCCCAGACGCGGTTATGCTGCTCTGACCCTGCAAATAAAAGACAGACGGTGTCGTATATCCCACCGCCCATACGCCGAGGTACAACGTACTGGTTTCATCCACGTAGGCAGCTACAACGCGGTTGGCATCCAAGGTGGCAATTCCGTAGGCTAGGGCGTTCCCGCTTCCAGGATTCCAATTTTCCTTAGCGAGGTTCACCAACGTGGTTCCCGCATCATTCCACGCATACAGCTGAACGGGGCCGCCGATCCCCTTTTGGCTCATGCTCACAATGTACGCCGCACGGCAGCATGGACTAGTGGGCGCCGTAGTGGCAACCACCGGGCCGACCGCTGGCCCCCCCGTGTAGCTGTACAGCAGCTTGGGTGCCTGTGCGAACGTACTTGCCGCCAAGAACAGTCCCGATAGCGACAGCGTCGCCCATCGCAAATAGCCGAGAGTGGACCGGATTGCTCGCGCCGCACCTCCCTTCCCGCCCTTCCGATTTTCTGTCGTTTGTTCTTCGGATTGCCTTTCCTTGGATTGAGTCGATTGCAAGCCAGTTATTCGTATCATGGGATTTTCCTCCTCACTTTCAAGGGCGGAAATCCCGGCCAAAAACTGTAACCACCTGGCAAATATTTCCGGGCAGGCACCCCCGCCCTCCTTCGCCGGAGGGCTGCAAGCTCCTTCCATTCAGACCGCGTGTGCCCATCTCTGCTTCAGGGGGTAGTAAATGCTCGTTGGGAATGCTAGCCTTTGCGTGTTCCGCTTCCAACGGCCACACCGTGGACTCGCAACTGAATCAAATCACACAACTTCTCCGCTCCTGGAGCCAAGGTGACTCTCGCGCTCTCGAGGCATTTATGCCGCTTGTCTACAACGAGCTGCATCGCATCGCCCAGCGCTACATGTCGGACGAAGCTGCCGGGCACACCTTACAAGCCACCGCTCTGGTAAACGAAGCGTACCTCCGGTTAATACAGGGGTCCTCGATGTGGAACGCCGTAGGCTTGGACCGGATAACCCTGATACTGCCTTGTCCGCCTACAATCTCGGCTGCGCCGCCGCACACCAAGGTCATCGCGATGAGGCGTTTTCGCTTCTAGCGCAAGCCGTTGACCACGGGCTCGCTCCTTTCGGCGATTTGGCCATCGAGAGCGATACCGACCTGACCTCGCTCCACGGCGATCCCCGCTTTGCCGCGCTAGTCGCTCACGCCAAGGAGAAAGCAGCCGCCACACAAAAGCCCAAGTAGAAGGCCCACACCGCGCGGATTTTCGTTGCACGCCGCGCAGGAGCGCGCCCTGCGCCGCGCCCACCGCCAACCGATCCCTCCGTTTGCCTACGTCCGTAAGATACACTTGAGCCCGACCGGAGTGTGCCCGGTAAGCTCTAAACAGGATCCCGTGGCAACACTTGCGCATCCTCGCGTTGGTCCGAGCGGCCCCCGGCCGCCCGAGCGCAAGAGCCGATAGGCCCTTTGGAGGGCTCGGCGCGCGCCAGGCAGATCTCGGTGTTGGGCATTTCGACAAAGTCTTGGCGCGCTACGACGGCCGCCTCGGCCCCCCATGGCTCGAACGAGTCACAATAACGCTTGTATATTTAGATACAATAGCCTATTATTGTACGTAAAGATGCAATCCAGGAATCGCACCCATGCCGTCCTCATTGCAGATGTGGTCGAATCTCGCTCGCACTCGCACCTCCGTTCCGCACTGAACGAGAAGCTTCGGATTGCCAGCATCGCGCAATTGGATGACAGACTCATCCGCCTTCCTTACGCTGTCACGGCCGGAGATGAATTCCAGACAATAGCACCCCGTGTGGACGCTATCCCCAATTTGATTCTGGACCTCAGAAGGCGCCTACAGCCCCTTCAGTTGCGAATCGGAATCGGAATCGGGGCCATCCACGGGCCCCTACGTCCCCCTGTAAATCGTATCGCCGGTCAAGCTTTCGAATTCGCACGAGCCGCCATCCACCAAATCAAGGAAACAAGAAAATATCCGACGCTGACCGCTTTTCGTTCCTGTAACTCCGAACTAGACCAAATGGCCAACTTGGTCTACGGTCTCCATGACACCCTGCTTCGACAAATTAGCGTGAAACAGTGGGAGACCATTGCCATCTACTTGAGCAAGAATCGTGTCGACTACACGGCCAAAGCTTTGTCCATTGATATTTCGACCGCTTCACGTAATCTAAAACGAGGATACTTCTGGCAGATCGAACACACGGCGGCTGTCATGGAAAACGTCCTCGGACGCGCATTCTTATGATTGCATCAGAATGTACAATACCGATTTATTGCACGAAATGATACATCCAGTCTACGACCTCTTTCTGGCGATATATCTGGCCCATCTCCTCACTGACTTCGTTTTTCAGACGACTCGGATTGTCTCTCACAAGCACCACGGCGAATGGCGCGGTTACCTCATTCATGGGGTTACACACTACCTCACCGTCCTGGTGATCGTCGCGCTGGCCGACCCGCGTCTACTCCCGACCTTGTCTTTTCAGTTGCTTGCCGTTTCCCTCTCACTCGTTCATTTACTCTTGGACTGGACCAAGTTCATTCTGACCAAATCTCATCGGATACCCGACAATGCCCGCACGTTCGTGGTCGATCAGGCCATCCACCTCGTTACTGTCATCGGAGCCGTTTTTATTTTTGTACGTCCCCCGCTCCAGGCGTTTGTCTGGTGGTTCCACCGAATCCGATTCCTCGAGGAAAGCATTCTCTTGGTGAGCGTCGTGTATGTTCTTGTGATCTTTGGCGGCGGCTATTTCATTCGTGTGCTCATTGGGCCTCTTTGGAAGGAAGAGGGGCAAACAAAAAAGGAACACGAGGAAGTGATTAACGCCGGCCTGTATATCGGCTGGCTGGAACGATTTCTCATATTAACGGCTTTGTTCCTGCAGTCTCCCGCCACGGCCGGCTTTATTCTTGCTGCGAAATCGATTGCACGCTATCCGGAGCTCAAGTCCGTCCGCTTCGCGGAGTATTTCTTGATTGGGACGCTTCTCAGCGTCGCTATCGCCATCGGCGGAGCCACTATTCTGCTGAAAGCACTCTATGGGACGGTCACCCTAGGGAAATAGGCTTCACAATCAGCTTCTTCCACGGCCGGTTGCCCTCCTTTCTAGGAGGGCTTTTGAAGACGGGATCAATTGCCGAGCACTGCCTTCTGCAAGTCCGGGTCACCTGGGAAGAGCCGAAGACCTTTCTGAAGTGTAGCAGTTGCGGAGCGGGAATCTCCTAGAGCGAAGTACACCCCGGCAAGAGACCTGAAAATGACAGGGTCATAGTCCGGATAGAAACGCATAACCAACTCGAAGTGTTGACGCGCCAGGGGAAACTGGCCCGTTTCGCGATACAGCTCGCCGAGAGCAAGGTGACAGTCGTAGCTGTAGGGATCTTTCGCGGTTCCTCTGAGCAGAATCGGTTCAGCCTCGCTGAGACTGGACATTTTCATCCATATAGCTCCCAGGCGGCAATATTCGGACGCAGGCGGATCCGGCATCACGGACATACGGTTTAACTGCGCAAGGAGGGCGATCCGAAAGTCTTTGCGATCCGCAGCAAAGTCCATTTCGTCGGTAAGCGCGGGGAGGAAGTGAGGATGCCGCTTCAGAATGTCATCGACCTCCGATCGTGCGGCGGTATTCTCGCCGCTACGATACTCGGCGATGGCCAGCCAGTGCATGGCTTCGGGCGAATCGGGATCCAGCTTGAGAGCCACCTCGAGAAAGTACTTGGCATCCGAGAAGCTGTTTTGCGTCAGCGCAAAACGTCCCTGGACGAGAGAATGAAGAGCAGACTCAGGCTGGGATTCGAGAGCTCTGAGAAAATTTGCAGCATTAGCCGTGTCACCGAGATCGAGCGCTGTAAGGGCGCCGTATTCTAGCGAGTGTTGGATTTCCGATGACTCGAAATTCGCCGGGAGCGCCCCCCTTCGGAACCGTGCAATGAGCTCCTGATTTGCGTTAAACAGGCCGGCGGCAAGCACGGTTTGCGGGGCGTGGTATTCGAGCACAGTGCGATCGTCGGTATTGAGGACGCTGCCTTTCGCCAGCTCTCGCACTTCGGCATCGTCCAGCAAATAATAGGCAACGAGTCCTTCAGGTTGATGCACATCGAGTGACGCATAGTCCTCGCGGAGTGTCTGGCTTTGCCAGAGAGATCGAAGGCGGGCGAATTGGAAGGGAGCAGCGTCGGTCCGGCCCAGGAGCAGAAGATCGGGTTCCGCACCGCGCCAGAGGGTAACGTCGGCGAAGTGAGGGGAGAGAGTCGCGAAAATCATCCGAAGATCGGCCGGTGCAAGCGCATATGCCTGCAGCCACTGAACAAATTTCCCCCCAGGAGCGAGCTGCCGGCGGACCGCGGCGTAATACTCATCCGTGAAGAGTGTGGCGATTCCTGCGATCCAGGGGTTGGAGGGCTCGGAAATGATCAGGTCGTACTTCTGGTGCGAAGTAAGCAGGAAGTTCCGAGCGTCATCGAAAATAACGTGAACGCGAGGATCGCTCAGGACATTGCGGTTGAGGCCTTCAAGAAACGGCGCAGCGCGGAGCACAGCGGGCTCGATCTCAACGCAATCAATACTTTCAATGTCAGGGTAACGGGCGACGGCCGATGCGGTCATGCCGCTGCCGAAGCCGATAACAAGAACTCGGCGCGGTGCGGGTGGAAACGCCGCTCCCAAGTGACCCAAGAGAAGCTGCGTGCGAGCATCACCTGTGGATGCATCGACTTTGCCGTTGATGCGCAGGGCCACGTAGTTATCGGAGCGGAAAACGGCAACGGAATCGTTTACGCCGTCCTCCGCAAACACGAGATCATTCGTAGCGGCCAGTTCGCCAAGAGTGAGATGACCTTGAAAAGAATTCCCATACAGAACTGCCGATAGATTCAGGAGCGCACGATTGTATAAGAAGGAAGAAGAGCCGACGACAAACGCCACGAGAAGGCAGAGGAGGTTTATCGCCATAGGCAGGACGCGGCGCTCGGAGGAGCGCAAGGTAAGGGCGAGTGCGAGCAGCAAATTCGCCGCGGCGGCGACAGCTATAACCCGAAAGCTACCCAGCCGAGGAACCAGCCAGAACCCGGTCAGCAGCGACCCAACAATGGCGCCAACCGTGTTTGCCGCATAGGCGCTTCCGACCGTTGCTGACTTGCCGGAGTTGGTGCGCGCGCTACGGTCAAGCAAAACGACAACCATTGGAAAATTGAAGCCGAAAATTATCGCCACCGGAAGCACTGTAAGGGCGGTGGTGACAAATTGCGCCAGAACGAGCCCGCTGAACGTCTGATGGGTTGCCCTCAGCAGAGGCGGGATGACAGCTGGAATCCAATGAAAGAGAATCAAAGAAGAGAGTGCCGCGATTCCGGTCCCAGTTTGCGTCCGAGAGAACGTGGTGAAGGAGATCCGCCCCGAGCTTTTGAAGAAGTGCTGGAAGGATGCGCTGCCAATAACAGTGCCCGTGAGAAACGTCGCGAGCATCAGTGTGAAAGCATATGTGGAACTGCTGATCGTTATGGCCAGGAGCCGCGTCCAGGCAATCTCGTATGCTAGAGCGGTGCTGCCAACAACGGCAAACAGAAAGAGCAGGAAGGCAAATGCGGGCGGTTGCGGATCAGCAGTGGCAGAAGTCCCAATCGCAGGCGAGCTCTCTGCGCCTCGCGCGTTGCCCGGCTCCTCCGCGATTCGAAAGGCGATCAAACCGGCAAGAATATTGAGAGCCACGGCGGAAGCGACTGTCAGACGCAAGCCCAATGCGGGAAGTAAGACAAATCCCGATAGCAATGTCCCGAAAACCGCGCCGAGCGTATTCACCCAATAGAGTTGGCTTAGGCGGATACCCAGTTCGCCGGATTTCCGCGTGATCACTCGAACGAGGATGGGAAGCGTGCCGCCCATCAGGAAGGTAGGAAGGAACAGCACGACGAACGCGCCGAAAAACCTGAGCCCGAGCAGAACAAGCGGCAGCCCGGTAACGCTCGGATAGGCCGCTAGGTAGAGGGAACGTACGCCAACAAGCCCTGCGAGCGAGAGCGCTCCCGTCGCACCAACCATAAACTCGATCCACGCGTAGAGAGTGAGAGATGCGGCACGCCGTTCGCTCCACCGGCTGATATAGGCGCTGCCAGCAGCGAGGCCAGCCATAAAGACAGTAAGAACGGTTGCAATGGCATAGACGGTATGTCCGAAGATCAACCCCAGGGCCTTGCCCCAAGCCACTTGGTAGATGAGGCCGGCTGCGCCCGAGAAAAAGAAACACGCCAGAATCCCAAGAACTCTACCCCATGAAGAGGATTCTATTTTCATCGCCGAGGCGGGTTGCCAGCTTCGAACCTACCGTGTCAAGCCCACCGCAATGATAACTTGCCAAGCGATATACGTATTGAATTTCTTGGCCCGGAGTCGTTGAGGCCGCGTGGCCGTCTCACGCATTCAGAAGGCACCTCCATTCTTCACCCGCGCCTGGAAGCCCGATGCGACTGTAGTATCCGTCAGCGTCCTGCACGGAAATCACTGGACTTGACGCAGGTTTTGGAATGGATCAGCGCCGAGGGCGCGCGTGAGGCGAGCCGGCCCCGACGAGCTCTTCCTCTTCGGCCGCCATCGAAACTGCATGGGAAGCTGCCGGCGCGACTGTTGGCATCCGGCTCAAGGAATACAGATAGCCGAGTACGGCCACTGGAAAGAGCAGCGTCGCACCTTGCCAGAGCTTGGAACCTGAGAATGCACTGCTCACCATTCCCGCAAAGACGATGCCTCCGAGGAAATAAGGGAAGACGCATTCGCAGCAGATTCTGCCGACTTGCCACAACGACCGGCCTTCGACCAGTCCGATTACGGCAGACACCAAAGCCGTATCGAGAGGAATGTACAAGCAGCCGGCAAGAATCGCGAACGCCACTGGCGAGTTCGTGGCGCTTAGTCCCAACAAAAAGTGCGCGCACTGGAAGGCCACGCTGGCGCTCAACACCAGAGCTGCAGCGCTAAACGCGACCTGAACAAGCCGCGGCCGTTTGGCCGCCCACAGGGATTGCACCAATGCAGCCACCAACGCAATCGCCACCAGTTGCGAAAAATTGCAGCAGAGCATGGCGACAAGCAGGAATGCAAAGTTCGGCGACATGGTGCTCTCAATGCCAGGGATGCGGATCTTGAGCGTTGAAGAGACAGCGGCGAAGCCCAGAAGTGTCAGGAACTGGGGCAGGCCGGCAGAAGACCACGATCCTGCGGCCATGAGCAAGACTGCCACTCCGGAACACAACACCAGCGAAATGTAAATCTTAGCTGCTCGCGGCATTAGTTGCCCCAAACGACCGAGTTGCCCCAGACGACCGAGTTACCCCAAACCACCGAGTTACCCCAGACCACGGAATTGCCCCAGACGACCGAGTTACCCCAAACAACAGAGTTACCCCAAATTACGGAGTTGCCCCAGACATTGGGGTTAGTCCATACGGTTCCGGGAGCACCGGTGACCGTGACGGTGTTGTTGTTTGCGTCATAGACTGCCGTGGGCGACATCGCCGAACCGAGAGTCGCGGGAGCAAGGTCGGTGTTGGCGAGAGCAGCAGAAGCATCGACGGCTCCAGCGCCCGCCGCAAACATGTCCTGTTCGATCGTATAGCTTACGCCCGTGCCCAAGTCCGTCGTTGTCGTGTACTGCCCAAAGCCCCTCCAGGCCGTCTTCATCAAGCGCGCTTTCACCTGGTCGGGAGTCAGCGACGGGTCTTGTTGCAGAACCAGGGCGACAACTCCGCTTACCACCGGAGTCGACATGCTCGTCCCGCTCATCGTCATGTAGTTCGCTGCGCCGTACTGCGAACCACAATTCAGGCCGGACCCGTTGCAGGGGAAAACAGCGAGTGGGGGATACTCAGTGATCAGAGTGGTATTCTGCGAAGCCAAAAGCGAAACGACGGAATTGCCCGGGGCGACCAGATCCGGCTTCACGATGTGATCGAAGGCCGTCGGCCCTTTCGAGCTGTAGCTCGTCACCGTCTGTGCGGCCTGCGTGCCGGAACCATGGGTATTGGTCGCGCCCACGGTGATCACATAAGGATCATTGCCGGGCGCTCCAATCGTGGCGTATCCCTGCGTGCCGGCCGCGTAGTATTCGCCCATGTTGCCTGCCGCCGCTACCACGACGATGCCTGACTGCCATGCCGATTCCACCGCTTGGCAAAGAGGATCGAGCGTGTAGCTTTCATACACGCCGCGAGACAGTGAAAGATTGATGACCCGAATGTTGTACGTGCTCTGGAGAGCGATGGCTTGCTGAATCGCAGCGATCACCGCGCTGTCCACGCTGGCGCCAGTCCCGTCGAGAACGCGCAAGCTGATGATATTGGCTTCCGGTGCGATACCGCGATACACGTTCGGGTAGTTCCGCAGGGTCGTGGAGTCATAGGCGTTTCCAGCGACGATGCCCGACACATGCGTTCCGTGGCCGTAAGCATCAACTGTAGAGGTATCGCCCGGCACAAAGCTTTGGCTATACACGAGTCGGGATGGGTGTTGATTCCCATCCGAGTTCAGGTCATCAACGGCGCCAACACCGCTGTCGATGACTGCGACGCCTATTCCAGCGCCATCCCAGCCGTCGGAGTAAGCAATATCCGCATTGACGGCAGTTACGACCGGGTCCATCGCGCCCCGTACCGTGCGGTTCGGAGAGATGTAGGCCACCTGTGAATGAGAAGCAAGGCTCTCCAGGTTGGCTCCCTGAATAGTCACCAGCTGGGCGTTGATCAGCGACAGATCGGACTTGAGGGTCGCGCCATCCGCCGTGAGGTCCGTGGACCCTGCCGTTCTCTTGAACTGAACAATGACATCCACCGGTTTTCTGGGGTCAAGCCCTCGCAGGTCAGGAGCAATCTTGGCTGCGATCTGAGCCTCAGTGTTCGCCATTCCCGCCATCATCCCGCCCTGAAGCGCGTCCTGCTGGGCAGCCGGCGACGCCTTGATGCCACCCGAAATACCCTGCTGCTCATCCCTGTCGGCCATGGCTGATAGAAGGTGATTGGCAGGTACTGTCCCCTTAGAAACTCCGAGGGGCTGCTGGAAGGTTGGGGACCCGCTAGACGCGAACCCGTTTGAACCGAGGTTCCTTGAGTGATTTACAGTCGGACGGACTCCGCCATTCCCCTGCGCCGCATTGTCTGCCGTTTGAATGACTTGTGGGCTCCCCCACGGGTGAAGGAGGTGGCTCGCCCCATGAAGGCCCAATAACAGCGCGATCGCGATCAGAGCGCCCCACGTGGTCGTCTTCAGCGGCCCCCCGTTCTGCTTCTTCGAACTTTTGTAGGGCGTGAGGTCCATTTTCTCTGTCTCCTGGGTGAAACCGGGTACAAGGAACCTGTAACGAAAAGTGTCGTTTCGCTCTGAACTAGTTTTAGAGGCTGGGGGTCGATCTGGTCGATAGTACCGGAGTGGGGCAGGCCTAGTACTACTTTTGCGCTGTTTTGGTACAGTCGCCCCATGCCTCGAACCGCCCCTGTCCCCCTCCCCGTTTGCGCCCCTCAGCGGTCGTGTGAGTCCGGTTCGGGGCCGCTATCCCCGGTCCTTATATAGGTTTAGTCTTGGGACAAAGCTCCCCAGTCGTACTATGGGCATTCCTGTCTCTATTACGGACACTATCTGTACCAAATGGGCTCAGTAAATCTTTGAGTCGCCCACGCAAGAACGCATGCCCAGACCTCGCAAAAACGATGGGAATGGTCCGTTGAATCCTGCCCTGGAATCGGGGAGCACGGGCGCGACCGCCCCTGCGGCCGGAAATTCCTGGCTCTCCAGTGCATTTGGCGGATTCGCCATCCGCTATCGACGGGTTATCGGTACCCCCGGCAAAGCGCGCCAAAGGCTTAGTTGGCCGGCAGGCTCGTTTATCCTGCTGCAAGTGGTGGTAGGGCTGCCGCTCTTGCCTTACGCACTGCTTCATTGGCATCCGCAGAGCGAACTCCGTTTCGCCTGTTTCTTCGGCGTAGCTCTGGCGGCTTCCGTTTTCAAAGTGCGGTTACCCGGGATTGAAGCGACGATGTCGGCCAATTTCCTTTTCATCCTGGTAGGCATTTTGGATCTCTCCTACCCCGAGACCTTGCTCATGGGCTGTTTTGGCGGTTTGGTGCAGTCGATTTGGCAAGCCAAACCCCGTCCGACGCTGGTTCAGCTCTCCTTCAGTTTCGCCAATCTATCTATCGCCATCACCGCTGCCAATGCCGTTTTTCGCAGTAGTTTTGCTTCCCATCTGGGGATTGGATGGCCCCTGCTGCTGCTTTCTGCTTCGACGACCTACTTCGCCATTAACACCATGTCCGTTTCGGGCATCATCGCCCTGATGCAGAAGCGCAATCCTCTTCTCGTCTGGAAGGAATGCTATCTATGGTCGTTTCCTTACTACCTCCTGGGAGCTGTTATCGCAGGCGGTGTGAGTATCATCAATCGCGCCTTCGGCTGGCAATTTGCCATCCTGGTTCTTCCGCTCGTCTACTGGATGTATCGCTCCTACCGCATCTATCTGGACCGCTTGGAGGCCGAGAAGAAACATACCGAAGAAATTGCCGACCTCCACTTGCGAACGATTGAGGCTCTTTCGCTGGCCATCGAAGCCAAGGACCACAGCACCCACGATCATTTGCGGCGCGTTCAAACCTACGCCATGCAACTCGGCAAAGACTTGGGGTTGAGCGAAGCGGAACTGAACGCCCTGCGCGCGGCTTCCATGCTTCACGACATAGGCAAGCTGGCCGTCCCGGAGCAAATCCTCTCCAAGCCCGGGCGCCTAACGCCCGAAGAATTCGATCGCATGAAAATTCATCCCATTGTCGGGGCCGAGATTCTCGATCGCGTCCAATTTCCCTACCCGGTGGTTCCGATTGTCCGCTCCCACCACGAGAAGTGGGATGGCACTGGATATCCCTATGGACTGCGGAAGGAAGCGATTCCGATCGGCGCACGGATCCTCTCCGTGGTCGACTGTTTTGACGCGCTCACCTCGGAAAGGCCATATCGCCGCGCCATATCTGCCGATGAGGCCATGAAGCACCTGCGGTCAGAAATGGAAACCAGCTTTGATCCGCGCGTCGTCGGGGCGATCGAAAAAAGGTACCTCGAGCTCGAGCAGGTAGTCAGCCGGACCGAGAGCACCAAGAGTCCTTTCCCTTCTGTGGCCAACCCCAATCGATCTGTTGCTCCGTCGGCGGGATTTGCGGAAGTGCCAAACGCCGCGGAAGTGCGTGCCACCTCATTTCTAGCCTCGATCGTCTCCGCCAGGCAGGAAGCCCAGCTTCTTTTTGAATTGGCCCAGACACTCGGAAATTCCCTGAGCTTGCGCGAGACTCTCTCCGTTGTGGCGGTCCGCCTGAAGGAAATGGTTCCCCACGACCTGATCGTCTTCTTTGTTTGTCAGGATCAAAAGCTGATTCCTCGCTACGTCCACGGCGTCGACTATGATCTTTTCCGCGCCTTGGAAATGCCCATAGGCCAAGGCATTTCCGGCTGGGTGGCCCAGCACAAGAAACCAATCATCAACGGCGACCCCATGGCCGAATCCAAACACCTCGGAGATCCTTCGCGCGTTTCCGTCTTGCGATCCACTCTCTCTATCCCGCTTCAAGGAAGAGACGGAGTAGCCGGCGTCCTCACGCTATATCGGAAAGAGAAGCAGGCTTTCACAAAAGACCACTTGCGCATGCTGCTGGCGGCCAGCTCAAAGCTCGGCCTGTCGGTCGAAAACTCACTACAATTTGAGAAAGCCCAGGACACGGCGAGCACGGATTTCCTTACCGGTCTGCCGAACGCGCGATCGATTTGCGCCCACCTGGATGGCGAGTTGTCGCGCTCCGAACGTAGCGGTTTGCCTCTCGCAGTCCTCCTTTGCGACCTCAATGGTTTCAAAACCGTGAATGACAACTACGGGCACCTGGTCGGCAACAAACTATTGGTCGAAATTGCAAAAAGATTCCGTACCGTCTGCCGCGAGTACGATCTGGTTGGACGGCTGGGCGGGGACGAATTCATTCTGGTTCTTCCGGAATTCACGCTCGACACCGTGAAGGAATTATTGCCGCGGGTAGAGCTTGCCGTCGAAGAAGCCGGCCAGAAGGTTTGTGGCAAGAAGGTTGTTACCGCCAGTGTGGGAGCGGCGTTCTATCCGCATGATGGGGCCACGGCCGAGGAACTGCTCTCCGAAGCCGATCGCAGCATGTATGAAGCTAAGGAAACCCACTATCGGGGCCGCGGTTTGCCATCGCAAACGCAGCTCGTGATTCCTACAGCCGGATGAATTTGACGCGGAAAGATTTCTTGTTGTCTGGCAGCCATGACACCTGGGATTTTAAAATTCGCGCAGAAGCTTCTTCTGCTCGGCGCGCTCGCGATTATGGGCGCGCTGCTGAGTGCGACCATAGTGCGCTTCGCACCGGGTTACGGTGTCGATGAGCACGAGCTTGATTCCCGCCTTTCGGCATCCTCGCGCGATGCCATTCGCAACCGGCTCCAATTGGGCAAGGGCCTGCTTTCCTACTACGGCGCTTACCTCAGCGGTCTAGTCCACGGAAATCTGGGCACTTCGGCCTTCCTCGAACGCCCCGTCGCCGGACTCCTGAAAGAACGAGCCGCCTTCACAGCTCGCACCGTTTTTCTCGGTTGGATCACTGCCTGGGCTGCCGCTTCGCTTCTGTCGCTTCTCACCCTTCGCTGGCAAAGTTGGTTGCTGGAATATTCCGCAACCGCCGCCACCGGAATTCTGATTGCGCTGCCCACCGCGGTTGTGGCTTTGCTTTGCCTCTATCTGCGCGCCCCTCTCTTTCTGGGCATCGCCGTCATCACGCTCCCTAAACTATTTCGCTACCAGCACAACATCCTTGCCCAGGCTCACATCCAGCCTTTCGTGCTCGCTGCCCGCGCCCGCGGTGTCAGCCCCGGTCGTATCCTTTTTCGCCATGTGCTTCCCGTCGCGCGGCCGCCCCTTCTGGCGCTTCTCGCAGTCTCGGCAAGTCTGGCGCTTGGCGCCGCGATTCCCCTCGAAGCGCTCTCGGATTCTCCCGGAGTTGGTCAACTGGCCTGGCAGGCCGCTCTCAATCGTGATTTGCCACTGCTCACCAGCATCACTCTTTTCGTCACTCTTCTTACTGCAGGCGTAAATCTTTTTTCGGGGACACTGCAAGAGAGGCGCCCGTGAAAGTCCGGCGCGCTCTTCGCTTTCTTTGCCGAGGCGCCCTGCTTGCCACTCTGGCTCTGGGCCTGTTCGCAGGCAGCTTCACGCCGTATTCCTATGCTCACCAGTTTCGCGGCATCCCCAATGCCGCTCCCTCGGCGGCACACTGGCTCGGCACCGATGCCCTGGGCCGAGATCTCTTCACCCGCCTCGTTTATGGCACCCGGGTTTCGCTCTTGTTGGCCCCGGCTGCCGCGCTCATCGCCTCGATCATTGCCGCTATCCTCGGCGCCATCGCGGGACTCCGCGGCGGCTGGCTCGAAAAGATCATCCTTGCCTGCGCTGACCTTTCCATGTCGTTGCCGCTTCTTTTCGTCCTGATTGCTCTTCGCTCGGTCTTGCCTCTCGACGTTTCTCCCGTTCTGTCCGTCATCGCCACATTCCTTGCTTTGGGCCTTATCGGTTGGCCTGCCTCCGTGCGTGTGGTTTGGGCAGCTTCCCGTGATTTGCGAGACTCCGACCACCTTCTCCTCGCCCAGGCGCTCGGCTATCGCCGCTCTCAAATCTTGTTTCATCAAGTGCTTCCCTGTCTTCGCCCCGTTTTTTTGGCACAATTCTGGATTTCGATCCCGCTTTTCATTCTGACCGAAGCCACTCTGAGCATGTTGGGTCTGGGAGTGATGGAGCCATTGCCATCCTGGGGAAATCTGCTTCGCGGTTCCGAGGATTTTTCCGCCATGGCCGCCAACCCCTGGCGTCTTGTTCCGTTACTCGTCCTGGTTCACACCGTTATCTGTTTTCAATTTATTTTTCCCGGTTCGGAGGAAATTGCCTGATGCGATGTTCTCGAAGATCTTCGGCTCTTTTGCTCGCTTTATTCTCCTTCCTGTTTTCGACCCCTGCCGGCCGCGCCCAGTCCGGTGAGGAATTGCATTTTTGTCTCCACAGCGAGCCCAAGACCTTTAATCCCATCCTCGTCGATGATGAAGCCTCGGAAAACGTCCGCTATTTGACCGGCGGCGTCTTGATTCGCGTCAACCGGCAGACGCAGGCTCTCGAACCCGCTCTCGCCGAGTCCTGGCAAGTCTCCCGCGACGGCCGCAAAATCACCTTCCATCTTCGCAAAGGGCTCTATTTTTCCGACGGCACTCCTTTTTCTTCCGAAGACGTAGCCTTCACCATGAGACTTCTCATGGATCCCGAAACGCATTCCGCCACTGGCGATGCGTTTCGAACCGGCGCAGGCAGCATTGCCGTCCAGACTCCCTCCCCGGATGTCGTGGTCGTCTCCTTTCCCGCTCTCGTCGCCGGCCTAGAACGCCTCTTCGATCAGGTCGCCATTCTCTCGTCGAAGTCCCCGAAAAAAGAGATGAGCGTCCTCGGTCCCTACTACGTTTCCGACTACGTGCCTGGCTCCTACGTTCTTCTCCGCCGCAACCTCAATTACTGGAAACACGACGCCCAGGGTAAACCTCTCCCCTACATCGAAACGGTCCGCCTCGATATTCAACGCAACCGCGACATCGAGCTGCTGCGCTTCCGCCGCGGCGAGCTGCAGCTCATCAACCGCCTCGATGCCGAACAGTTTGATCGCCTTCAGAAAGACTCCCCTGGCGTTGCGAGGAACGCCGGCACCGGCCTCGATGGCGAAGAACTCTGGTTCAACCAAACTGCCGCCGCCAACCTCCCCGATTACAAGAAAAAGTGGTTCCAAACGACCGCCTTCCGCCAGGCCGTTTCCCTCTCGATCAATCGCACCGATCTCGCTCGCGTCGTCTTCGACGGTTACGCCACACCAGCCTACGGCCCCGTCTCCCCATCCAACCATTTCTGGTTTAACACTTCCCTTCCCGCTCCGAAGCACGATCCCCAAGCCGCGCTCCTTCTCCTCTCCCGTGGCGGATTCCACCTTGAAAATGGCACCCTCAAAGACAGCGCCGGTCATAGCGTCGAATTCACGGTCATCACTAATTCCGGAAACACCACGCGCGAAAAAATGGCCACGATGATCCAGCAGGACCTTTCTGAAATCGGCATCGCCCTGAAAGTCGTCACGCTCGACTTTCCTTCTCTGATCGAGCGCATCACCCGCACATTCGATTACGACGCCTGCCTCCTCGGCTTGGTCAACACCGATCTCGATCCGAACGGCCAAATGACTGTATGGCTGAGCTCCGGTGAAGACCACCAGTGGAACCCCCATCAGAAATCTCCCGCCACTCCCTGGGAAGCGGAAATCGACAAACTTATGCAAGAACAGGCCTCCACTCCCGACGAAAAACTCCGCAAAGCCAAATTCGATCGCGTCCAGCAGATCGTCGCCGAGCAGCAGCCATTCATCTATCTCATTAACAAGAACGCACTCTCAGCCGTCTCCGCCAGTCTTTCCGGCGCCGCTCCCGTCGCGCTCAATCCCCAAGCTTTTTGGAACATCGAAACGCTCCGCCTGAAACCCAGCCAAGAAATGGGAGCGAGTAAATGAATATTCAGGATCCACTTCTCGCCGCCAATTTCTCGGTGGACTACCGCAGCAAAACCAGCGTCCTCCGCAATATTTCCCTGCGCATCCAGCGCCAGGAAATCCTCGGTCTTGTTGGCCAGAGCGGTTCTGGAAAAAGCACTCTCTCTCTTGCCCTGATGGGGCTGCTCTCCTCCAAATCAGCGACGGTCCACGGCGAAATTCTGTTTCGCGGTGAAGATCTTCTAAAATGTTCCGAAAAAGGACTCCGCTCCATCCGCGGCAAGGAAATCAGTATCGTTCTCCAAAGCCCGCTCTCGGCTCTGAATCCGGCTCTCTCCATTGGATCCCAGCTCGCCGAAGCCTGGAAGGCCCACGAGCAAGGAAACGATAGGGAAGGTCAGTCGTCGATCCAATCCGCTTTGACAAGTGTCGCCCTTCCGCACGACAAGGAATTTCTCCGCCGCCGCCCCTCGCAGCTGAGCGTTGGCCAAGGCCAGCGCGTCTCTATCGCCATGGCCATCCTCCACCGACCCGCACTCCTGCTCGCCGACGAAGCCACCAGCGCCCTCGACCCCATCACGCAATCCGAAATCCTTACTCTGTTTGCGCGCCTGAATCGCGAACTGGACACTGCCATCCTGTATATCTCCCACGACCTCCTCTCCGTCGCCGCTCTCTGCCACCGCATCTGCATCCTCCACGAAGGACAGATCGTCGAATGCGGCACTTCCGAGGCCATTTTTGGCTCTCCTCAACACGAATACACGCGCAAACTGGTCGCCGCCCTTCCCAGCCCGCCCCTTAAAAAAACCTCCAACGGCCGGCAAACGCAAAGCGCCGAGCGCTCTCTCGAGGAAGTGGCTCCCTACTGAGGGTTTACAAGGATTGTAGAAAACCGCAGGAAAGACGAACGCTTCCTGACCGCCGCTTCTCTCTTCCGCCTTCTCACTACGCTTTCTTACCGTGCATGCCAAAACTAGCCACCGCCGCCGGAATTGCCTCGAGCCCTAGCACTTTGTGCGCCGCACCACGTCGAATCGCCTCTTTCGGCATACCAAACACAACGCAAGTCGCTTCATTCTGCGCAATCGTCAACGCCCCCGCCGCGCGCATCTCGAGCAATCCATCCGCCCCGTCGTCGCCCATGCCCGTCAGTATCACGCCCAGCGCCGAGTCACCCGCGGCCTGCGCCACCGAACGGAACAATGCATTCACGCTCGGCCGGTGCCGCGAAACCAGTGGCCCATCTCCGACCTGAATCGTGAGATGCCCGTTTGTGCGCCGTAACGTGCAATGCCGGTTCCCCGGTGCCACATACGCCCAGCCCGCCTTCACACGGTCGCCCTCCTCGGCTTCCTTTACGTGAATCGCGCAATTCGTATCTAGCCATTTCGCAAACGCCGCCGTGAACTGCTCCGGCATGTGCTGCACAATCACAATCCCCGGCGAATCTAGCGGCAACGCACCCAAAATGTTCGCGAGCGCCTCCGTTCCCCCCGTCGAAGCTCCCATGGCGACGATTCTCTCTTCCCTGCCCGCCATGCTGGCCCGACTGGTTTTGCTTGGAGCAGCTTTGCGCTCCGGCGCCGCCATGGCCAAGCCGTTTCGTCTCCGCATCCGGGCGGACGCTGCCGAGCGCACCGTATCGATCAGCATCACGGCCGACTCATGCAAGAAATTCCCCACTCCGAGCTTTGGCTTGGTGACAATCCCGATCGCGCCCTCTTCGAGCGCCCGAATCGCCGCCACCGTCCCGCGTCCCGCGACACTCGAGCAAATTAGAGTCGGGATAGGATCCTCCGCCATCACCTTTCGCAAAAACGTCAATCCGTCCATCTGCGGCATCTCAAGATCCAGAATAATCACGTGGGGACGAACCTGCTTCATCTTGTGAAGCGCAATGATCGGGTCGGCAGCGACGGTCACCTCCATATCGTTTTCTTGCGATAACACCGCCTGCATCACCTGGCGCACCACGGCCGAATCATCCACAACCAAAACCTGGATTCGGGGCGCCGCGTTATCGTCGAGCATCGGCCTCGGGTTTCGCCTTGACGATGGGAGCGTAGACGGTGGTGATGACACTGCATACTAGGTCATGCAGGGTGTGCAAGCTCTCCGCGTGTCCCACAAACAAGTAGCCGCTCGGGGAAAGATAACTGAGCAATCGGCGCACGATTCTTTCCCGGTCTTCCCTGTCGAAATAGATGAGCACGTTTCTGCAAAAGATCAAATCGAAGGGCCCGTTCACCGCATACGCAGCGTCGTTCAGGTTCACCCGTGCAAAATTCACCACCGCGCGAATCTCCGGCCCCGCCTTGATCTTCCCTTCCTGCCCCCGGCAGCCTCTCAACATAAAAGCCTTCAAATAGTTTTCCGGAATTTCGTTCGACGCCGCATATGCCCAAGTGGCTTCACGCGCGACCGCCAGCGCGCGGCGAGACAAATCCGTCGCCAGAATCTCAACTTCCCAGCCCGCAGCTGCCGGAAAGTACGGGCACAAAGTCATCGCCAGCGAATACGGTTCCTGCCCCGTCGAGCACCCAGCGCTCCACACCCTGATCTTACGGGCACGCACACGCCTCGCCACGTCCGCCTGCCACTGGGGAAAAACTCGCTGTTTGAGAAATTCGAATTGTCCAGGTTCACGAAAAAAACGCGTCTCATTCGTCGAGATCGCATCCAGCATGCACGTTTGCTCTTCCGCGTCCGCCCTCACCACGCGATAGTATTCGCTGAACGTCCGGAGGCCCAGATGGCGCAACCGTTTCGAAAGCCGGCCGACCAGCAGCGCCGATTTGGCGTGAGTCAGCCAAATCCCCGACACGCGATGAATGAGTTCCTGAAAGCGCAGAAACTCCCCCTCGGTTATCGTCTTGGGCTGAAATTCCAGGAATACATCCGGCGCATCAGCGCCGCGTTTCTCAGCGGCACTGCTTCGCAGCACACTTTCGCTTGTGTTTGACCGTGACAAGGGCCCACCGCTCATTCCGCGTTTAGGATTTCGATTTGCCAGCTCTGGGATTTGCGGTGGCGTTTGTCGGCGCATCCGCCGGAACTCTCTCTGTTCCATCCGCTTCCGCCCGAACCGCCTGCAGAGGCACTTCACCCAGCCTCACCAGTTCTTCACCCGACAGCACCTTATGAATGTCCAGCATCATCGCAAACTTCTTGCCGATCTTGGCCATCCCCAGCAGATACTCCGCACGCACCCGCGTTCCGAACGTAGGCGCCTTCTCGATGTCCTCTTTCCTAAAACTGGTCACTTCATTCACGGCATCCGCAATCACGCCCATGACGCAGTCCTCGCCATCCAGCTCAATCTCCAGAATGATGATGCACGTCGTTTTTGTAACCGGACGCGCGGCCACTCCGAACTTCACTGCCAGATCCACTACTGGCACAACGCTCCCTCGAACGTTGATCACGCCAGAAATCCATGCCGGCGCTTTCGGCACCCGCGTCACCGCGCTGTATTCAATAATTTCCCGCACATGAGGGATTTCGACGGCGTACTCTTCCGCCGACATCTGGAACGTCAAGTACTGCTGTTGTTCGACAACTTCTCTTGTGATCGCGGATTCCATAGGCCTCTCCCGTTAGAACCGCACGAAGTCGCGTTCCGCCTCGCTCGCGCTGGCCTTGCTCGAAGCCACTTCCTCCTCCGAGAACCGTCCGTCTCTCCCCGACCTGTTCTGACGGTAGGTCCGCGGGTGCAATCTCTCGTGTCCCCGTGGGCCGGGAGAGACAGCGTCCGCCCGGCCGTCCTCGACCTTGAAAAACCCCATCAGCTGCTGCATGCCCTCCGCCTGCGAGGACATCTCCTCCGCCGCACTCGAAAGTTCCTCGACGGAGGAAGCGTTGCGCTGCGTAACCTGGTCCACCTGCGACATCGCTTTGTTGATCTGGTTGACTCCGGAAGCCTGCTCCCTCGAGGCCGCCGTCACTTCCTGCACCAGGTCCGCAGTCTTCCGAATCGACGGCACCAGCGTCCCCAGCAACTCTCCGGAACGTTCTGCGACCTTCACGCTCTCGCCCGCCTGGCCCGCAATTTCCTTTGCTGCCGACTGGCTGCGCTCCGCCAGCTTCCGGACTTCCGTCGCCACCACCGCGAATCCTCGCCCATGCTCTCCGGCACGCGCCGCTTCGATCGCCGCATTCAGCGCTAGTAGGTTGGTCTGATACGCAATCTCCTCGATAATCGAAATTCTCTGGGCGATCGACACCATTGCGCCGACCGTGTCCCGGACGGCTTGCCCGCTCTCCTCGGCATCCTTCGCGCCTTTGGTCGACATCTGTTCCATTTGCCGGCTGTTTTCCGCGTTCTGATTGATCGAAGCGCTCATCTCTTCCAGGCTCGCTGTCGTCTCTTCCACCGAAGCCGCCTGTTCGCTCGATCCCTGCGATAGTGACGAAGCGGAAGCTGAGACTTGCGCGGCTGCGGAAGCCAGCGCCGTCGCTCCGTTGCGCACCTCACCCACGATATTCGTCAGGCTCACCTTCATGTGCTTTAAGGACTCCAGCAACTGCCCGGTCTCGTCATTGGTTTTGATTTCTAGATTGCCCGTCAGATCGCCTTTGGCAACCTGCCGCGCAATTTCCACCGCCGCTTTTAGCGGATGGGTGATACTGCGCGTGATCCAAAAGGCAAATAAAGCGCTAAGCAAGGTGACCAGCGCGCCAATCGACGCGATAATGGCGCGACCCCGCGTGTACGCTACCCTTGCCGCGTCACGGTCCGCAGCCGTCTGCGCCACTTCGTAATCGATCAGCCTGTAGATCTCGTCCAGATACGCCGACTGCTCCGGGACGATTTTTTCCAGAAATTCTCTTTTGGCCTCATCCGGATGATTCGTTTCCAAAAGCCGTATGAATTCGTCCTCGTGCGGTACGTACCGGTTACGCGCGTCCATCACATTTTTTACGAGTTCCTTGCCTTGCTCTGTATCGATGGTTTTTACCAAATCTGCCCGGTAACCTGCGCGCAGTTTCTTGAAGTCTTTCAGACGCGCGAGCTGTTCGCTCATCTTGTCGTGGTCGAAAAGGTAGATGTTGCGGATGTAGTTGCCCGTCTCCAGCAAGGAGTTGGCCCACTTATGTGTGATCACCAGTTGTTGCACACGGTCGTTGGCGAAGTTCCCGAGAAGCTCGTCCTGCGATTCAAGGCGCAGAACCGCAAGCCCGATGATGCCCAGAACCATTACCAGCAAGCTGGCGAACGCCAGCCCCAACCGGGTCCCGATCTTCAGATTTCCCAAGAACATGATTTTCTCCTCAATAACAATTGCGATCTCTTTATGCTGGGCCGCCAAACCCTACCGAGGTACTTTTTTCCGCGCGATGCTCCTGCTCAGTTCCGTCACTCGCCCATCAAGCGACCCTCGCCGCTTCCGCTTCAAAACTTCGCATCAGCGCCGGGATATCCAGGATCAAAGCGACCCGCCCATTTCCCAAAATGGCCGACCCCGACACTCCCGGAACATTTCGAAAGACGTGCGGCAGCGGCTTGATCACCGTTTGCGTGGCCCCATAGAGCTGGTCCACCGCCAGCCCTGCTCGATTCGAATCATGCTCGACCACAACGACGTTTTGCCGCATCGTACGAGCGCCGCCGGTTTGAAAATGCTCTCGCAGCTGCACATACGGCAAAGGCTGGCCGCGAAGCTCGAGCACCCCTGTCCGGCATCCTGCGTTTTGTTCCCTCGCCGGCAGCTCCACGCACTCGATCACTTGGTCCACGGGGATCACATAGGTATCCTCCCCAATGCCGACGCCGAATCCCTCGATGATCGCCAGCGTCAAGGGAAGTCGAATATGAACCGTAGAACCGGCTCCTGGCTCGCTGGTAATAAACACATTTCCCCGCAGCGCCTGCACATTCCGCCGCACCACATCCATCCCCACGCCGCGCCCCGACAGATCGCTCACGGCGCTCGCCGTGGAAAAGCCGGCTTCAAAGATCAGTTGAAAAAGCTCCTGCTCCCCCAGCTTTTCGGGCTCCGCAAAAATTCCTCGCTTCCGCGCAACCTCAGAAATGCGTTCCCGGCTCAATCCCGCCCCATCGTCGCTTACTTCAATCACGATGCTTCCCGCTTCGTGCGCTGCCCGCACGGTGAGTGTCCCGGAAGCCGGCTTGCCTTTCCTTTTGCGAACCGCGGGCAATTCGATTCCGTGGTCAATCGCGTTCCGGATCATGTGCAGAACAGGATCTTTTAGGTGCTCGATCACCGATGTGTCGACTTCCACCTCTTCCCCTTCGATTTCTAGGCGGGCTAGCTTGCCGTGTGCCTTCGCCAGATCACGCACAGTTCGGGAATACTGCCGAAAGAGTGGACCCACCGAGACCATCCGCGCCTTCAAGACCAGTTCCTGAAGTTCCGTGTGCAGGGAATCCGCGGCCCGTGCCGTTTCTCGAATCGCCACCAGATCGGCCGCGCCCGGGTTTTCCAGCAACTGTGCGATTCGTCCGCGGGCAATGGCAATTTCGCCGGTGAGGTCCAACAAGCGATCCAGTTTTGTGACATCGACGCGCAAACTTCGCAGCGAATCATTCGCAGGAGGCGTCCGCACTGCCCCGGGCTCCGCGGCAGCTCCGTTTTCGCCCTCCAGCCTCGTGGAACCGGATTGCGCGCCGCCCGCGATGCATTTTGAAATCCTGCCCAGTACTTCCCTGGCGCGCGCGCTTGTTTCATCCCGGCCCTTCGCGGCGCCTGCACCCATCTCCCGCAGGATGTCCAGCGACGCCAGCATCAGGTTTATGATTTCCGGCGTTACGCTCAGATTCCGGCTCCTGATTTCATCCAGAAGGTTTTCGAAGGCGTGAGCGAACGACTGGAGTTTCGGCAGTTCCAGAATGCTCGCGTTTCCCTTGATCGTGTGAACCACTCGGAAAATCGTCTGGATCAACTCCCCGTCTTCCGGCCGCGCCTCCAGCTCGAGGATGGTCTCCTCCATCTGCGCGAGACCCTCGCCGGTTTCCACCGTGAAGCTTTTCAAAATCATGTCCCGCTGAATTTCCATGCTAGTTTCCGATCAATTTCAGGGAAATCGCGCCGGTATCTGTCCGCATCGTAATCTTCCGGCTTTCGACGCCGCCCGTATCTCGCCTCTCGATGGAAATCGATTCGCGCGCCAGTGCTTCCAGTGCCAGCTCCACATTCTTGTTTCCGATCAATCCGCTCGACCCGCTTCGAAATGCCTGCAACATCGATGCGCCCCCAAAAACAGATGCGCGAAGGTCCTGGTTCCGGCTGCCCAGTTGATGCAATTCCTCTAAGAGCCGCCTTATGGCAACATCTCCGTATCGCGGCGAAGCTAATCCCTCGCTCCCGGGCGTTGGCAGCAAATAATGTGTAGCGCCTCCCACCGACAACCGCTCATTGAAGAGGCAAACCGCTACGCACGATCCGAGAAGGATCGTGATGTTCGCTGGCTCAAGCGAAGCGTATATTTCCCCGGGATGCAGAAACACGGACTTCAGGTCTGCCTCGCCCCGACGATCCTCGGCAGACGCTGGCCAGCTCTTACTCCTCATTTCCGTCTTCAAGGAAACTCCAACGCCACTCATCTAAAACTTCCCCGAATTCCTAGGTGCCGAAGAGGCTCGGCCCTACATACACCGAAAGCAATCCCAACAATTCGCGGTCTCCCGAGTCGAACGACTTCCTCTGCGGCAGCAGATTGAAAAATACGATGGCCCCCGTTTTCTGGCCCTGAGACAACGGCGCCAGCGCGCTTACTCCGATGCTTGCCAAAAATTCGTCGCCTGCGACTCGCTTGTCCACGATTCGCGCTTGCCCTCGCTTGATCTCCGCCGCGATCTGATGGAACTTGGAAGACAGTGCGTGGCGCTGCGTCGCCGACACTCCCACCGAAGCCAAAAACGACATCAATTTCGTTTCCGCGTGCAACTCGACGACCACAATCTCTTCGCATCCCAGAAGATTCGAACCAATTTCAATCACCGCGTCAGCCACATCGCCATCGCGTACCGCCATGCTGAGCCGCTCGCTCGCCGCATACAGCCGGCTCCAAATCGTGTGCCGCTCGACGGAAGGAACAGTCTCATGGCACCGCCGCATGTAGTCCCGGGCGCGCGTCTCCAGCTGTTCCGCAAGAGCCGCCGTCGCCACGCTCTCGCCTTTTACTGCCGTTTGTCCCCGCACAATGGTTTTTTCCTTCATCGATCGTCTTTCCGCCAGCTTTTAGAGCTAGCGCCCTTCTTCGGCGCCCAGATAACCATTCACCATCTGCACCAGTTCGTTGCTGTCGATCGGTTTTGTCAAATAATCGTTGCAGCCGCTTTCAAATCCTTTTTCAACATTTTCCGCCTCGCCCCGGCTGGTCACCAAAATGATAGGAATCCTTTTCAATTTCTCCAGCCGCCGCATCTCCCGACAGGCCGCAAAACCGTCCATCTTGGGCATCACCACGTCCATCAGGATCAAGCCGGGCAGCTCCTCCAAGGCCACTTTCACCGCCTCTTGCCCGTTGCGCGCTTGCACCACATCAAAATTGGTGTACTTCTTCAGGAGCATCTCTTCCATCAAGAGGGTGGTCATCGAGTCGTCGACAATCAGGATTTTCGGTCGCATCTCTACGTAGAGTCCCTTCGTTTTCTAGGGCCTGAATGCACGGATCCGAGAGGCAAGCGGATGATTAGGGCAAGGCAATCTCCAAAATCGTGAAAATAGCTTCGCCGCCCGCGGTATTTCACGGGAGATTGCTTCGCCCTTCGACTGTTCCTTGATTTAGCCTTACGAGGAGATAAACCGTTCTATTTCAATGGTTTGCCTGTTCACCGCGGCAGACAGCAAGCAGGTCTCTCTCAACCAGTTTTCGCCGAGGTCGGGCGAACCCCGGCGGCGCTCGCCAGTTCTCGTCTCAGTATCGCGGTAAACCGGCCTTTGGTTCTCAAACTGAGATAGCCAGGCATCCCCTCATCCACGCATCGGCGCGGGATGGCGCGCCTCTAGGACAGGGCTTCGAGGGCGGGCGGTACCGGGCGCGGGCGCTTGCGTTTCCATTCGTAATCCTTCCGCAGCCGCGACTGGTGCTTCTTCAGTTGCGACTCCATTTCGCTGAACGCCTGCTTGCAGCTGGCACGGACGTTTTCGCCCTTCCCGGTGGCGTGCAGGGCGCCCGTCGGCAGCGACAAATTCAGCGAAAACGAGAGTTCCTCGCGATGCGGATTTTTGGAAAAGACCCCATGCAACAGCACCAGGTCCGGCTCATAGCATTTCAAAATACGATTCAGTTTGCTCGCGAAACGTTCGACTTCCTTTTCCGCTGGCTCGTGCGGCTCGACCTTCTTGTAGCTGATGGAGAGTTTCATGGATGCACCTGTAGAACTTATTAGAGAAGAGGCGGGCGACGCGGAACTGCTCTTTCCACCGCATCATGTCTAGAGCATACCAGCGCGTCCTGTCCGCGGCAATCGTACGGCAACAAATAACCTCACGATTCGGAAATTCACCATGCGTTGACAGCAGCGGCTGCTCCACTCTACGCTGCTCCATAGGCAACGGGCATAGCAGGCTGTGCGACTACAAAAATATTTCAATCATGCCTCCGCGCACAAAACCTGAAGCGAACGCCATCCTTCGCGTTGGTCCGGCTGGCTGGTCGTATCCCGACTGGGCCGGCTACGTCTATCCTTCGCGTCGACGCAAGGGTTTTCACGAAGCAACGTATCTCGCAGAATTCTTCGACACCATCGAGATCAATACGTCGTTTTACAATCCGATCCGGCCGGATCATGCCGCGCAGTGGATCGATCGCGTGACCGCCAACCCCCGCTTCGTCTTCACCGCCAAGCTGTGGCAGCGATTCACGCACGTTACGGTTGCTCAAAATCCGGGTCCGGCCAACGCGGCGGGCGGCGTGTCCTCCGCCATCGTCGCGGCCACGAAGGAAGACGAGCGCGAAGTTCGCGCCGGATTTGACGTTCTGCGCGCTGCCGGGAAACTCAGTGCCGTCTTGCTGCAGTTTCCTTTTTCGTTCCATCGGACGCCGGAAAATGTTGCTCATCTCTCCGCGCTCCTGAAACGCTTCTGCGATTATCCGCTTGTCGTCGAAGTCCGCCACGCCTCCTGGCAGACGCCGGAAACTTTCGCGCTGCTTGCAGAATCTGGCACAGGTTTCTGCAATATCGACCAGCCCGTCATCGGCCGCTCGATCGAACCGAGCGCCGAAATCACTTCGCCGATCGGCTATGTGCGGCTGCATGGCCGCCGGTACGACACCTGGTTCACCGACGATCCCGCCGTTGCTTCCCACGAGCGCTACAACTATCTCTACTCGACCGAAGAACTCACTCCGTGGGCCAAGCGCATCGGCAAAGTCGCCGAGCGCTCCCGGGAAGTCTTCGTCATCACCAACAACCATTACCAGGGCAAGGGCGTCGTGAACGCCCTCCAGTTGATCAGCATTCTGAAACGCTCCAAAGTTAAGGTCCCTGAGCCGCTGCGCGCGCAGTATCCCGAACTGGAAGCCATTGCGGATTCGCCGCCGGCGGAGCCAAGTTTGTTTCCGATGAGCAAAAAGTGAATTGAGGATAGCGGGCAGCGAGTAGCGAAGCGCAGAGACTCGAGTCTGTGCTACCCCCGTCCCCCCTGTCCAGAGAACCTTGCAGCAGATTGAGCAGCCCCGCCCGGGCCTCCAGGTCCAATACCCCAACGTTCCGGCCAGGGTCCATCCGTGTCGCTCGGCCAAGAGCGCCCCCAGGCCATCGTCGTTTCTTAGGGGATCGGCGCAGGGGATTCCCGCGAGGACGATGGCCGCCCGCTTCCGGGGAGCGAAACGGGAGGAAAAAGCGTCGGGCTGCTATGTGCAAAAGGACGGTGTGGGGAATGCGGAGTTGCCGGGTGTAGACTGAGGGCCTATGAACACTCTTCTAAAAGTGACGCTGTTTGCGTTTGTGATTGGATTGGCGATTCTGTGTTGCTCGGCTCCCTGGACGACGACGCAGGCGGGAAGCGCCGCGGCGCACAACTCGTTGGGGTATGCGGCGATCTGGTCGCATCAGTTTGCTGCCGTTCCCGGAGCGCGGGTGGACTTGGGAGCATTTGCGATGCTGGCCGCTGTGGTGGCGTTTTTCTCGATTGTGATTGGAGCTTCGGCGTATTTTTTCCGGAACAAGCGCGGGGCGGAACGGGAAGATGTTTGAGCCCGAAAAAATCTCCTAGCAGACAGATCTTCCTGCCCCGTCCTCCGTGGCCTCGCCAGGATAAAGACAAGTCGAGTCTCTAGCATCCACGCTTTCCCCACCTTCCGGGCATTCCATCGGCGAACTATCGCCTGAACCGGCGCTGAAATGGCAAGAGATTGCCATCGTTCTAAGCCGAATCTGTTGTGCATCGTACGAATCTGAGCGACTCATCGGGCCGGCCTGGGCGATGATGGGCAGCGTTTGTGCCACTCACACGGAGGAGACGATGAGTACAACAGTAGCGGCGTTTTCCACCCAGGGGTCGCGGGCGTTGCCGGCCATCTTCGTGGGCGGGCTGATCGCCGGAGCGCTGGACCTGACTTCGGCGTTCCTGACGTATGGCTGGGGAGTGCCGCGCGCGATTGCGGGAGGGCTGCTCGGGCCGAGGGCTATGCAGGGAGGGACGGGCACATTTGCGCTCGGCGTGCTGCTGCATTTTTTTATTGCCTGCTCGGCCGCGGCGATTTATTACGCGGTGAGCAGGGTGCTGGGGTTCATGACGGAACATGCAGTGGTGTGCGGATTTTTCTACGGGATTGCCATTTTTCTGGTGATGAACCTGGTCGTGCTGCCGCTCTCGGCGCTGCACGCCAAAGGACCGTACCGCCTTCGGGGGCTGATACAGGGGCTGCTTGTGCACATGATTCTTATCGGACTGCCGATAGCGCTGAGCGTGAAGCGATTTTCAAAATAGAAGAAGCGATGGCGAATTATTTGAGCGTGTCGTTATAGGAGTGGCGAGCCCAGCCAAGGTAGTGGGGGTTGGTGCGATTGGCTTGGTCGAGATGCGTGAGCATTTCTGGAAGATGATCGAGATAGTCGGGCGTGCGGAGTGCGATGACCATCTTTGCCAGCTTGGTGGCGAGGTTCTGGTCGCCGAGGCCGTCGTAGGCCATGTTGAGAAATTTCCGGCTGTTGGCGGCGGCTTTTTCGGCTTGCTGCGCGGGAGTGTCGCCATCGCCGGGACTGCTGAGCTCATACATCATCAGAGTTAGGCGCGGGACGGCGGAGAGAAGCATTTTTCGCTGGCTTGCGTCGCCTTTGAGAAGTTTGTTCTGGATGTCGGCGTTGACGGTTAGGCCGGCCGGCTCGGCTACGGCGAGGACGGCGCGAAAGGCTTCGGCGAGGCCGGGCAGGAAGCGGAGATTGCCGGGACCTTTATTTTCGGGGCGCTGCTGAGGCTCGACGTCAAGGTGAATGCCGTCAAAGCGCTCGGCACGGTGCTTCTGATTGAATTCCACGATGCTCCGGACTTTTTGGACTAGCGAATCGCGGTGTTTGCCCGGCTCGTCGGCGTCGGTGCTGGAAAGTAAGGCTTCCACGCGAATGTTGGAACGATGCAGAAGGCCGATGAGGTGGACGAGCTGGCCTTCTTCAGCGGCTTCGGTGCGCGGGGAGACGGAAACGTAGACTTCGTTGATGCCCGCGGATGTGCAGAAATCGCGGAGGGACTCGGCGGCGTGGGGGGCGGCGAGGACGGCCGGGCTCTTCCAGACCCACAGGCCGTGAATGAGAGCGGGTGGCGTTTCCGCGGCAGAGAGAGAAAATGCGGCTGCGAGAAGCGCCAAGACGAGCAGGGCACAGTGGCGGGAAGAGCGGATTGCGGCGGCTCGGATTGTTCGGCGCATGGCAGCTCACCCCTCGGGTGGCGGAACCGGCTTAGGGAAACTGCGAACTGAATATACACTGTGGCGGACGCGCGGGCACGCCCGGGGGGCATGTCGAGAGCCCCGGGTGAGAGGGACTTCAAGCGAGCGGGCGGCAGGCAAGGAAGGCGTGGAACTTTCCTGGGGCGGGCTGCGTAGTATGGAACAAAGGGGTATCGGACAAACGCCAGAGCGGAGGGAGGGCAGAATCATGTACTGCGATCGATGTGGGACAGCTTTCAACTCCGGGAGCCAATACTGCACTTCGTGCGGGAAGCAGTTGATGGCGGCGGCGCCGGCGGCTGTGCCGATGGGCCGGACGGCTCCGGTGGCGCGGGCGGCGGGCGATGGGCGCGTCGGACGAAACATCAATATTGTGGCGGGATTTTGGCTGGCGAACGGGATCTTGCGGTTGATGGGCGTCGCGTGGTGGATGATGTTTCGAAGGCTGGTTTTTGACGGGGGCTGGCCATTCGGGAACTGGGAGCCAGGGATTCGATCGCTCGTTTGGGGCGGGATGTTTTCAACGGGAGTCTTTCTGACCTTGTTTGGAGTGGTTCATTTGGTGCTGGCTTGGGGATTGTATGAGCGGCAGCCGTGGGCGCGAGTGTTGGGAATTGTGGTGGCGTGTCTGGCGTTGATACGGATTCCCTTTGGGACGGCGCTCGGGATTTACACGTTGTGGGTGCTGGCGCCGGAGAGCTCGGGCCGGGAGTATGCCGAGATGGCGGGAGTTGGCGGGCGAGTGAATACGGCCCGATATTCGGCCTGAGGCGCCGTCGATAGAGTTGACGTCCTGTTGCCGGACGGCTTTCTCGGCAAGAGACAAGAATGAAAAAACAGATCCCTCGCTCCGCTTGGGATGACACTCTTCGTTAGTTCCTACCTGGAGATTTACCTCCCTACATGGCTCCCCAGTAGATGGCGTTGAAGAGAAGTTGGAAGGTGCCTTCGGTTTGCGCGCGATGCTGGACGCGGAAGCCGAACATGACAATCTTCCCTTTTCCTCTTGTGAAGGCCACGGCAGCCGCTTTGCGTTGCAGGCGTTCGGCGCCATGGGCGTAGCCGGAGACGAGGATGTCTTTGGCGTCGTCGGGATACCAAGCGATGACGGAACGTTGGATGTCGGGAGGGGGCACGGAAGTCTGGAAGGCGATGGGCGAGTCTAGGAAGGCATTGATTTCGTGGGGCATGCCGGCGGCGACGGGGTGGTTCGTATCGAGGTATACGCGCAGGAGAGAGCCGGGGATGTTGAAGTCGGAAGTGGTGACGGCGGCGCGGCCTTGTGTGGCGCCGGGACTGGCAAGCGTGTTGCGGATGGGCAGGCCGAAGTCTTCGCCGAGAAGGACGTCGCTGGCGTTGGCCAAGGTGATAAGCGTGCCGCCTTTTTCGACGAATTCGCGGAGCGCCTTGACCCCTTCCTTGCCGATGCCGCCGGCGTATTCGGGCGGAAATTCTTCAGAAAAACCGAACCGGCTCTCTTTGCCTTCGACGATGGCCTCGCGCGAAGAGTCTGGGAGGATGATGACGTCGAAGGCGTTGTTCAGGTTGCCCGCGCGCGCTTCCTTGTTTTCAAGACTTTTGTACTTGAAGCCGTACTGATCGAGCAGAAAGCGCGTCCAACCTTCATCGATTTCGGCGAGGTAGGACTTATAGATCCCAAGGCGAACGGGTTTGAGCGGCGTGGCACCCTGGGGAAGATCGGGGCGAGGAACGAGTTGGAGGTGGAGTTTTTCGGCGTTGGCGGCAAGCTGCGCGTGAGTGGCGAAGAGGAATTCAGGAGTCTCGTTGGGCTTTTGCGACAGAAAGACCTGGCCACCGGCGGTTTGCATGGCATTGGCGAGAGCAAAGATATTGTTTTCGTGAGCAGCGATGGAAAAATATTTGCCGCCGGCGTTCGAGAGGCCCCCGCTCGGCCACTCCGGGGTTTTCAGAATGCGGGAGGAGTTGAGCACATCGGGACGAATGGAGGCCCGCTCGGCTTTGACGCCCATCATGAGCGGGAGAGACCACGCGGCGACGTCGTAAGGCTCAAGAATGCCGCTGTTGGCCGCGGGACGAACTTCGGGATAGCGCTGGATGCCCATCATTTCGTCGACAAAGCGGCCATAGGGCTGCGCGGTGGGAACGAGAAAAACCTTTGCGTCGGAGTTGATGCGGACTTCGACACCGTGCTCGAGAAGAAGAGCGACGAGGCGGGCAGCGGTGACGGGATCGCGCTGGTCTTCGATGGGAATCCGCCAGCAGACTTCGGCGGCCGCGGACTGCACAGCTTGCGTGGCCATGGTGGCAACGCCGCGGAGAAGTTCCTGCCGAAACTTGCTTACGGTTTCGAGGGCCGCGCTCGAGACGATGAGCTCGTAGTCCATGATGTCGCGAAGACGCCACAGGCCACCCGGCCACGGATTGGGAAAATTGATTTGTTGTTCATAGGTCGCGAGGCCCTTCGCTCCGCCTTGGAGCTCATCAGGCGTGACGTCGATAGGCGAGGCGATGCGCGCGGAGGCGACTTCCGTTAGAACGCCATACATGTTCTTCCACCAGCCGGTGTTGCGCGTGCCGCCGGGCCAGTAGGCGTCGAAGGAATAACCGAAAATCACGCCGGACTTCCCTGCTTCTTCGAGACGCCAGCCCATGTCCGCGCCCATGAGGTTGTTTCCGCGGTGGACGAGGGGATTGACGAGCTTGGCGACGGGATCGGCGTTGGGGGGAATGTAGATGCGCGGACCGTTTTCGCCCATCTGGTGTTCGTCGAGCCAGAATTGCGGAAACCATTCGTGGTAGACCATCTGATTGACGTTTTTGGTTTCGATTTGCGTGAGCATGAACCAGTCGCGGTTGTCATCGTGGCCGACGTAGTGGTGATAGAGGTAGGGCATCTCGCCGCCTTCGTACTTGGTGCCGAGATATTTTCTGTACCACTCGGTGACCATGGTTTCGCCGTCGGGATTGAGAGAAGGAACGAGCAGGATGATCGAATCGTTCAGGCGGCGAAGGTATTCAGGATCCTGCGTGGTGGCGAGTTGATAGGCCCATTCCATGGACATTTGGCTGGAGCCGATCTCGGTGGAGTGGATGTTGCAGGTGAGAAGGAAGATGGTTTTGCCGCCGCGGACGAGCTCGTCGATTTGTTGCGGAGAGAGACCACGAGGATCAGCGAGTTTGTGGGCGATCTCCTTGTACTTGGCTTTGTTGGCGAGATTTTCCGGCGTGGAGATGACGGCCATGAACATCTCTTCGCCAAGAGTGGTCTTGCCGAGAACCTGGATTTCGACGCGCGGCGAGGCGGCAGCGAGCGCTTTGAAGTACGAAGAGATTTGGCGATAGTCGGCTAGTTTGCGGTCGGCGCCGACTTCGAAGCCGAGGAATTCGCTCGGCGAGGGCACATGGCCGGCGGGTTTCGGTTTTTCCTGGGCGTGCGCGAAAGACCACAAAAGCGGAATCAAAACAACGGAGAGAAGTCCGCGCTGTTTCAGCATCATCAGCTCCTTGGGAAGAAAAGCGTAACAGTATGCACCGGGGAGGGAGTTTTTGCGAGGTGATGAACAGTGGTGGACGGTCAATTTTCGGAAATACGACTCTCCGAATGTTCGCCGCTTCCTATCCTTAGGAATGCCTCCGCATGACGATCCGTAAAGGCTCGTTGTCGGCGAAGATCTGCCATAGCGCAATCCTCCCGTCCTTCACGACGGCCCGCCAAGCCGCGGGAATTTTGAAGAAGTCCTCTTTCGAGAGCTTGCCGTCTTTCGAAAATGTGCCATGGGCAGTGCCAAACACTGCCACGGAATCCCCGCCCGCCAAGATTTCGGAATGCGAAATCGTATAATCCGGCACCATTTTGAAATAGCCTTCCCATGCGGGGCGCATCTTGGCGGCATCCTCAATGCGATTACCCAAGGAATCGAGGAAAACGGAATCGGGTGCGAGTAGCGAGCAAACGGCACCCGCGTCGTGTGAATTGATAGCACGTTCGAACTTGAGGACGACGTTGACAGGCTCATCCATAAACGCCTCGGAGAGTTGATGCTCCCCCCGTGCATCCGGAGAGTGGAGCAGAGTCCTGTCAGATATTAGCCTGAGTCTGGAAGGATGTATTCATCCGAAATCTGGGAAGTGGTTCAGATTCCGACTACCTGCCCGGAGTTAATAGCGTCGTCCTCTGATATAACCAGACAAGATAGGGCGTATCGAACAGGGCCTGAAAGTCCCGGCCGTCTCTCTTGGCGGGTTGAAGTGGTCCCTACTCCCCCGCAGAAATATGCAAGCCCACGGATCTGCCGTTCAGGTACAGCCCGATGGCGGACCGATGCTTGGAATCCCGAGCGGACCAGACCGTCATCTGCGCGCCTGAAAGTTCGTCGGCCTCGACGCTCTGTTCTGTCAACCAGCTGGAAGGTATCAGCAACCGCAGCAACCCTACGAGATCAAGAAATTCACTTTCCGCGGCCGCCTCCGAATCTTGCGGCCAGTAGCAAACGTACTGCGTTCGTGGCCTGCCAGCTGCCCGCGACGAAGTCGCCTTGGCGCTCTCCGTGGAAACTGGTGCGAAATAGGCGCCCGAGACGGCTCCCTCTCTTCTGGAGGATCCTGTGCCCAGGGAACGCTCCTCATGGAGCAAGCAGCTCGCTGCCCCGGAGAGTTTGACCGTATCCTCAAGTGAGGCGCTTCTGGAAGGCAGGGAGGTTCTGCTCCTGCCCCCTAGTTGCCGGAACGAACTGGCGCGGTTTTCCAGTACCTTCTTGAGACCCTGGCACAGATCGTCGCAGTCGCCGTACTTTTTCAAGGAGCGCTCTCCGGAATTCCCCACGGCAGGCTCAACGTGCAAGTTATCTGTAGTTGTCGGCGCAGCAGGTGCTGGCGCAGCAGGTGCTGGCGCAGTGGTTGCCGCGGGCCGGGGTGTCTCTGCCGGGGCCGAACCTGCGCGCGGCTGCGGTGCTTCCGACTTGGCCAATGCCGACAGCTCGAGGGATCTCGACGGCGGCCCCGGACTACGCGCCAGGTTCGCTGACGAGTTTACCCAAAAAGAAATCCTCGCCGTGCCGTCAGCCCGCCGAACAATTTGCAGATGCAAGGGGCACTGCCCGAGGTAAGGCCCGTCTACGATGTAAGGATCTTCCACGTGATTTCCGCCGTAGCTGGTTGTTTCCACCTGGGCGAGTTCGCAACCCTGCGGCCCCGCGTCGACATAATGATCGGCTCCAGGCGACTCACTCTTGAACTGCCACAAATACTGCAGCTCATGAAGGTCGGCCATCGTCTTGGCGTACCACTCCTCCGCTTCCTGGTCTGGAAGCTCCGCGGAGCACATGTATACGGCCACTTCGCTTTTTAACCAGAGATCTGTATGACAGGGCACGTGGATTGCGCCCACCGAAAGGTCCGGATGGGGAGGTGTGATCTTGGGATCGCCAGGCTTCAGCGGTGTACCGACGCGAAACTCACGAAAATCGGTTTCCGCCGCATAAAGAATATATTGAAGACTCCAGCAGGCCCGGTCTTGCTGGTTCTTGCACTGCGCGAATGTCGGAGCAGCGAAAAAACCCGCACAAAAAATAGAAAGAAGCCAAGAAAGTTTTCCGTTCATGACGTGCCTGCCCTCGAGACAAAACACACCCGCGCAGTAAGCGAGGGACAGAGCAGGGAGTGCCCCAGCGGCAGCAAGTGCGTACTCTACCGACTCCAGCTACGTACCAGCTATCCTGCAGTTGCTAAACAAACAGATGGGATTGACGCCCCGAGGGTTGCCAGTCCCCTAGAACAGGAATCGGACTCCCGCGCCGGTGTCGCCCATCTTCGTTCGATGGATTGAACGCACTCTCGAACAACCCGGCGAGGCGAAATTTGTTGCGCAGTGCTTTCGCGCGAAGGGGAGGGTCAAATGCGATGGCCGACTTTCGCGTATTTTAGAGTACCTGATCAATCCCTGGCGCGAGCGGCGCAATCATTTGCAGTCCTCGAGGCCCCTCGAGGTAACTTGCTCGATTTACTTTTTACTGCGGAAAACCAGCGGTCACGGGAACAAACGACTTGCAGAATGCGCACGGCCGGACGTCGCATCTGAGACGAAGAACCAGCGGGGATTTCGCCGGGCCAAGGTCCCATTAAGGGCGGAAAGAGGAATCGCCGGGATTGCGGGCGACGGTAGGCTGTTCCTGGACGATCGAGGCAGAAGTCACGAAAATTTCACCGGCATTGGAAGTGAGACGGTAGACGAGCTTGGCATGATGGCCTTCCATGTCGCGCAGAGCCCCAGGGTTGGCGATCTTCCAGGTGCGATGATCCTTGTCGCTGACAAAGCTCAGCCCGTCCTGACTGATGGTACCGGAGCAATTGGTGGTCTTCTTCGAATGACTGTCGTCCTGGGCGAGAAGAGGCATGGCGAAGAGGAAAAGGACGGAAATAAAAAGCAGAATGCGCTTCTTCATGTTTGATCCTCCCGAAGTTTGCCGGGCCGTCTGACCTTACCTAGAAAAGCTCGCGGAGTTCGATTGAGGGACTCCGTGTGAGGGCATTGTGAAAGCGGCTGAAGGAGAAGGCCAACGAAACCTTTGCATCGGGAATATCGTTAAAATTTATTGTCAGGGGAGCATCAGATAAAAAACCGGAGAGACTCGGGGATTAGCGGGATAGAGAATCCATTAGGACGGGGCGGCGACCGCCATACAGCGCGAACTACTTTTTGAAAAGATCCTCGAAGGCCTGACGGGCGTCGTTGGTGCGCGGCGGGGGAGCGGCGGCCGCCACCTGGGCGGGTTGGGCGTAAGAGGTGGGAGCGGTATCTTTCTCGATGGTCATTCTGAATTCATAGAATTTGCAGTCGTTCCTCGAGTCTTTGGGAGTGATACGTTCGGGGATAGGCTGCGTGCACTCAAATTGCGCCCCGGAATCGAAGAATCGGCATTGCTTGCAGCTGTGAAGCTCGAACTGGCACTTGGGACATTTACCGTTGGGGTCGAAGCCTGCCGTCAGAACCGCGCCGCAGTTAGAACATCGGCCGCGCGTGACCGTGCCGACCATGCGCGGGGTGCGCGGACCAAACTGATCCGACCGCGGACCGCCTTGTGGCGGCTTGCGGTCGTGCTTTTCTCGTTTTTCGCCTTTTTCCGTGTCGCGATAGCCGCGATGGCCGTACTTACGATCCACAAACGCCTCCGTCCGGACACAATGCCGGACTGTGACTACAACTCACCAGACTTCCGCGTTGGTACGCACTCTAACCGTGGTATGTATCCGACCGGATTGCTACACTCGGCCCACAGCACAATCTTTACCAGAGGTTCAGAACAGGATTGGCTACGTCCAAGCAGGAGATGGGACATCTATGTTTTTAGTCCTCTGGGAGTTCGATGTCAAGCGGGGATGTGACGAACGGTTTGAAAGCGTATACGGGCCGTCCGGCAATTGGGCTCAGTTGTTCCGGCGTGATTCCGCGCAGCAGCGAACTCTCCTTCGGCGCGATCCATTCGGCGAGCGCACCCTTGTAACTTGCGATTTCCGGGAAACCAGAAAAGCATACGAGGCGTTCCGGCAAAGCAACTCCGAGGAACACCTGGCGCTCGACAAACGATTCGAGGAACTTACGCTTCCCGGGCATCCAACGCGGTCCTAGCTTTTTACCCACAAACCCGCCAGACCGTCAGGCTTCAAATCGGGCTGAAGAAATTGTCTGGGCGTTCCAGCCGAGCGCAAAACCGCTTCCGCGGCAAGATAGCCACTGCGAACAGCCCCTTCCATGGTGGCGGGCCAGCCGGTTGCGGTCCAATCGCCAGCGAGGAATAGGCCGCCGATGGTTGACTGTTGAGTTGGACGCCAACGGTCGACGCCAGGTTGCGGCGAAAATGTGGCGGCGGCTTCTTTGATAACGGTGGCTTTCAGGAGGTTCGCTTCGCGAGCAGCGGGCAGCGCGTGGCGGACTTCCTTGAGGCAGAGATCGATGATTTCCTGGCGCGGCTTTTGCAGAAAATCGTAAGAGGCGCTGATGACCAGTTGCAGATACTGGCCTCTCTCCGACGGGGCGGGCCCTGTGCCGTTTGCGCCAGCATAGAGGGCGGATTTGTTAAAGATCCATTGTGTGGTGGTGTCGAGCAAACTGAGGAAGGGTTCTCTCATGACTTGGCGGTCGAACCAGAAATGTACGCCGGTGATGGGCGCGTTCGCGATTCTGTCGAGATTGGCGAGGCCGCTATCGATGAGCTTGGCGTCTTCGGGTAAAAGCTCGGAAAGCGCGAGATGAGCAACAGCCAACACGAAAGCATCGGCGGTTTCTTCGCGGCCCTGGTCGAAAAGCACAGCGAGCAGCTTTTTGTTTTCGATGCGCAGGCCCCGCACGGGCGAGCGAAAGACGACTTGCCCGCCCTTCTCTTCGATGGCGGCGCGGCAGCCTTCGTAGAGATCGCCGAGGGCGACGGCGGGCACGCCCATGCGGTAGCCGGTCTTATTGGAGAGAACGGCTTTCCAGAAAACGTCGATGCCGTAGCGGGCGTCGATGCGATCGAGCTCCTCGGAAAGAGCGCTGACGAGAACCGTGCGCCAGAAGCGGGAGATGGCCGCCGGAGTCTGCTTCTGGCGGTGAAGCCATTCGAGCATGGAAATTCCGCCGGGTTCGTCGACCTCAGGCGGGTGCCCGCCGCTTTCCAAGATGGCGTAGAAGGCGCGGGCGATCGAGAGCTTGTCTTTGAAAGCCAGGGGAGAAAAGGCGAGGAACGATCCGGTCATATGAAAGGGCGCGGGGAGGATGCCGGCGTGCATCTCGCCGCGGCGGCCCTGGGGGTCGAGAAGTACCAGGCGGTCGAAAAATTTGATCTTGCCGGCGGAGCCGACGCGGCGGTAGAAATCTGCGAGGTTGGTACAGCATCCGAAGGTGACGTGCTGGCAATTGTCGACGTGCTCGCCGTCGGGCAAGACGTAGGAAGCCGCGCGTCCTCCGAGGAACGGGCGCTGCTCAAACAGACGAACGCGCCAGCCCGCTTCAGCCAGCGCGACGCTGGCTGCCAGTCCCGCCAGCCCGCCGCCGATCACGATTACGCTTTTCAACAATATTCTCTTCCGAGAGGCGGCCGAAGCGCGCCTTTGCGATGAACAGCATTTTTTCCGCTTTCGACAGACGCACCCGTTCGCCAAAAACGGCGAAATCGAGGGACTCGATGCGGGCTAACAAAGCGCTATACGTATGTACCAACAGCCAGAGGGCCCCGCGGCTATCGTGGTCGATCAAGCCGAAAAGAGCGGCGCCTTCTTCATAACATTGCCAGGCACGGTCTGTTTCAAAACGGAGGAGTTCGCGGACTCCCAAAGTTGCTTCGCTCTTGCCAAAATCCTGCGGGGAAACTCCGTAGCGCGCCAGGTCTTCTTCGGGGAGATAGACGCGGCCTACGGCGTAGTCCTCGTGGACGTCGCGAATAATGTTGGTTAGCTGAAATGCTAGGCCGAGTCTTTCGGCGAGATCGAGGGCGCGGGGATCGTGGAAACCGAAAACGTGCGTGCAGGTCAGGCCGACCGTTCCGGCAACGCGGTAGCAGTATTCGCGGAGCCGGTCGAAAGTCGGGTAGGAACGCAGAGTCAGGTCCATTTCGGCGCCGCTGATAAGATCGTGGAGATAGCGCGCGGGCATTTTGTAGCGCTGCATGGTGTCGACGAGCGCGGGCAAGACTTCGGCGGCACCTGCCGGGGCTGCCGACGTGAGCGCGGCTGAGCCGTCAACGAGTTGGACCTGGCCGGTGATGGCATCGTCGAGCGCGGCGCGCCAGTCTGCGAGGCCTCGTTGCTTCGAAGCGAGATCGTGGCCTTCGTCGGCGACGTCGTCGACTAAACGCATAAAGGCATAGAGCGCGGCGAGAGCGTCGCGGCGCTGTTTGGGAAGTAGGAAGAAGGCGTAGTAGAAATTGCTGTGGGCGGCGCGCGCGATGCGATGACATTGCTCGTAAGAGCCAGAGGCGGGGATCCCCACGAACGGCACCGCGGGCTGGGGCGTCAGGTACTCGAAACCGCCGCTTTGGGATTCGGGGCGGATGGGCTTGGCGACCAGATGCGTTAAGAGGGAGCGGCCGAGGAGGGTGACCTGCTTGGCTTTGCTGATCGCGGGGCGGCGGTGGAGCGTGTCATAGCCCATCGCTTCAATGGCATCGAGAACGGCTACGCCGCCGCGGCTGAACATTTCGAGGTCGACGCTCAGGCGGCCACCGACCATTTTTGCCAGCGGTGCGCCTTGCGCAAAGAGAACGCGGGTGCGCGCGATCAAATCTTTCATCAGGTTGACGTAACGCTCGTCGAAGCGGCGGTCGACGATGTCGGTCTCGGTTAGGCCGTGGAAAGCGGCGACATCGAGCGGGATGTAGATACGGCCCTTCTCGAGGTCGCGGCTGACGTCTTGCCAGAAATTCGCCAGCTGGAGCGCCGTGCACGTGGCGTCGGACAAAGCCTGGCGTTCTTCGTCGCGGTAGCCGCAAAGATACAGCACAAGGCGTCCGACGGGGTTTGCGGAATAGACGCAATAGCCGATCATCGATTCCCAGGATGGATGGCGCTTCACGTTTTGATCTTGACGGAAGGCTCTCAACAAATCGGCAAACGGCTGCTTGGGAATGGCTTTTGAGCCGACGGTCTCGCCTAGCGCGACAAAAACGGGATGCGACGGGCGGCCATCGTAACAAGAATCGAGTTCGCGCTCCCACCAGTCGAGCAGTTCGAGGGCGCGCTCTTTTTGGGGAACTTCATCGCCGAGGTCATCGGCCCAGCGGCAATACGCGTAGACATTATAGAAATGCTGGTGCAGATCTTTTGGGAGCAGCCAGGAGACAACGTTGAAATTCTCGTAGTGATGCGTGGCCAGCCAGCGCGTGTATTGCTGTGCTTCTGCGGCCGAGCAGTTGTCCGCCGGAGCGTTTTCGGCAATTTCCAGTTCACCAGGACGCAGCATAGAAAAGCAGGTTCCTCGCTTCGCTCGGAATGACAAAAGCTACAGACAGAAGGTAAGTGGACACTAAAGAATTAGATCGAAGCTCTTTGGCACGCCAGCCTCATGGCTGCCGTACTCCAAAGTCACGGCCTCACGGCCAGTTTGATTTCGCCGCTGCGCGCTTTCATTCGCTCGAAGGCCTGCGGCAGATCGGACAGGCGAATTTCCTCCGTCACGAAATCTTGCCCCACGATATCGCCGCGGCGGATAGCTTCCAGAGCTTCGCGGATAAAGCGCGGCGTATGGTGAAAGGGCGAAATCAGCTTGATCTCGGAATAATGGATGCCGGCGGGATCGATCGCCACGCTCGTGCCCGACGGCAAGCCGCTGAAGAAATTCACCACCCCGCCGCGGCGAATCATGGCCAGAGCTTGTTGCCAGGTCGCGGGATTGCCCGCGGCTTCGACGACCGAATCGGGACCGCGTTTATCGTCGGTCAAGACCTTTACGGCGGCGACAACGTCCGGCGTTTCCGTCACGTTGATGGTGGCAATCGCGCCGAGCCTGCGGGCTACATCGAGCGGCGCGGAGCGGCGGGCCAGAGCAATCACGCGTACGCCGCGCCGCGAAAGCATTCGGACAAATGTCAACCCAATGGGCCCGCAGCCAATCACGGCCGCGGTATCGCCTGCCCGCACTTCCATCTCATGAATGCCGCGAAGCACGCAGGCGAGCGGCTCGACGAGCGCGGCGCTTCCGTCATCGACGGAGTGCGGCACTTCCAGCATGTTTTCCATCGCAATGCGTCCGGGGATGCGCATGTATTCGGCATACGCGCCATTGTTGAAGAGCAAATCCTCGCAAAGATTTTCCTGGCCGCGGCGGCAGTGATAGCAGCGTAAGCAGGGTGCAGAATTCGCGGCGACGACGCGCATGCCAATGCGCCAGCGGGCGTCCACGCGCTTTCCGACAGCGGCGATGTCGCCTACGACTTCATGGCCAAACACAGCCGGGGGCTGAATCATTTTGGCGTGGTAGCCGCGCTTCCAGACTTTCAGGTCCGTGCCGTCGGTCAGCGCCAGACGGACACGGAGAAGCACTTCGTCGACAGCGAGATGCGGCACATCGATCATCTCGATGCGCAGATCTTCGCTGCCGTACAGCACGGCGGCGGTCATCTTCGAGGGAACCGCGGCCCGCGCGACGGCGAACTTCACTTCTTCGCCAATTTCCGTCTTCTTCGTGGTCGTTGTCTTCATGCGTGCGTAATCAGAATCTTCAGCGATTCGGCCGTTGGCCTGGCTGCAAGTTCCAGGGCTTCCTGAATTCTATCCAGTGGGAAACAGTGGGTGACGATCTGCATCACCGGCAGTTTCTTTCCCAACACCAGATCCGCAGCTGAATCTTGGATGTCCACAGCCGCGCTATAGCTGCCCAGGATTTCCTTTTCGTCGATGCCCACAGCCGCGGCAGGAAACTCGATCCTGGTAACCGGGTCGTTTGCCGCGAATAGCAAAACGCGCCCCCCGGGCCGCGCTGTTGCCAAAGCATCCGTTACCACCGACGGATCGGCGACCGCTACCAGCACCGCGTCCGCACCCCGACCGTCCGTGCGGGCCCGTACCTCTTCTACAAGCTTACCACTGGTTGGGTCAAACGACTCTAAGGCGCCGAGGGAGAGGCTTTTTTGTCGCCGCTGTGGAATTGGATCACTGGTATATATTCTGGCCCCTTCCAGCTTGCTGACCATCAGCAACTGGAGCCCGATGGGGCCGCAGCCCAGGATGAGCACGTTCTCTCCAGCCGTGATTCGCGCCTTCTGAACGGCCTTTACAATGGTATTGATGGGCTCGATGAAAGTGGCTTCTTCAAAGCTGACATCGTCCGGGAGGGCGACGATGCCGCGTTCTGCAACCCATGGCATGGCTTTCACGTACTCGGCAAACCCTCCGCCATTCGGAGTGAAACCAGCGGTAAGGCCAGTTGTTTTGTACTGCTTGCACTGCGAGAAAAGGCGCTTTTCGCAGTAGAAGCATCGTCCGCACGGAGTGTGGTGGAAGCTCATGACACGATCGCCGGGCGTCCATTTTCTAACGCCTGACCCTGCTGCCACGACCTTCCCCGCAAGTTCGTGGCCGAGGATTTGGGGCGGTTCGACGTAACGCTGGAAAATTTTCTTGATGTCCGTGCCGCAGATGCCGCAGGCAGCGACTTTGATGAGCACTTCTCCTTCGCCGACTTCGGGGACCGGGACTTCCTCTACACGCACCACGCCCTTGTCGCGGTAGACGCCCGCACGCATGGTTTTCGGAATTGGCCCGAGCGACGTCAACGTCTCGGCCGCTGTCCCGAGGTTGCTCATGTCAGGGAAACCTCTTCTGCTTTCCTAGCGGCGGCTCTTGTCCAGTTTTCTGAGACGAGAGAAATATAGCGATCCAAAAAATCAGCCAGGGATCGGCTTGCCGCGCGGCTCTGCCGTCCGAACTGAATCAAAAGAGGGATGCGGTAAGGGCTGAGGCCGACTTCTTTAAGCAACCCGCCCATCCTCAGGTGGCCATGAGAATCGAGAATGCGCGCGAAATCAACGGGCAGATCTTCGTCGGCCGCGTCGCTAATGGCGCGAACGGCCACACACGGCACATGCTTTTCGGCGGCAGCTGCCAGGATATAGGTGGACTCCATCTCCACAATGCTCCCCTTCCGGCTCAGATCTTCTTTCTCTCCTGCAGTGGCAATTATTTTCTCAGATGTCAGGGAAACCTTCACAGCTTTTGCCCCGGACGCAACGGCAAGCTCTATCAGGCCCGCATCGCTTCCGGCTTTGCAACCCTTCTCGAGCGTTTCCGTCGTCGACGCTGCGACGATGTCCCCCGGCTTCAAGTCCGCTTCGAGCGAACCGGCGAGGCCGGAAGAAATGCAGACTTCGTGAAATTCAAGAGGGATCGACGCCAGCGCTTTGACAGCATTGTCACCGCCTATGCCGGTAAGAAGCACGGTCACTTCGTTCGAGCCGATGTTGGCTTTGAAGAGATCGAATTCGCGGCGACGCTCCCAATTCTCAAACTCGTAAGGCACGAACGGATGACGCGAGGACCATTGCGAGAACTCGGCTTTGATGGCGAAGGTGACCAGGATGCGCATGAGTCTGAAAAGCTGCTGTAAACCTTATGATGCCGGACGGAAGCCTATGGCTACAACTTGTCCGTGCTGCATCGAGCGGAACGTTTCCGGGATAAACAGGCCCCGCCCCCAGTAACGTTGGCCCCCCTGCTGGCCGGACGAGCTCCCCGTGACCCTGCCCTAGGCGGCGGCACGCTGCATTTTCTTGACGCGACGGGGATTTACATAACCATTGGCTTCGTACCAACGGACCGCGCGCTCCAGTGCTGCCGCGACCGAGCCGGGCTTAAAACCAAGTTCGCGTTGCGCCCTCGTGCAATCCACAAACATCATGTGCCGCGCGATTTTCACGCCCTCGACGGGAATTTGCGGCTCTTTTCCAACCAGCCGCGAAAATATCGTATTCATGTAGGCTACACCCAAAGCCAGCCCGTGAGGAATCTTCAGAGCGGGAGCCGGCAGACCTGTTATCCCGGCCAACATATCCAACATCGCCTTGAGCGTAAGATTTTCGGAGCCGAGAAGATAGCGTTCGCCCACTCTGCCTTTTTCCGCGACAAGCAGGTGGCCCGCCGCGCATTCCTCGGCGCCAACAAAATTCAGTCCGGTCTCGACATATCCCGGCATTTTTCCATTTAGAAAGTCGAGAACGATTTTTCCCGTCGGCGTGGGCTTCCAGTCGCCAGGACCGACAGGAGTTGTCGGCATGGCAACCACAAGCGGCAACCCTTCCTTCGCGGCTTTGAGCGCCTCAGCTTCAGCCATCCATTTCGAGCGCTTGTAGTGGCCCACCATCTCTTCGAGTCTGGCGTCGGTGGCTTCTGTCGGCAGTTCCGGGCGGTCCACGGCCACCGTGGCGACCGTACTTGTATAGACGAATTTTTCCACACCAGCGCGCTTCGCGGCCTCAAGAAGATTCTTCGTGCCGCCAACGTTCGAGTCATAAATATCACGCGATTTCCTGGCCCACAGGCGGTAGTCAGCCGCCACGTGAAAAACGCATTTCACGCCAGCCAAGGCGCGTTCGAGGGACCGGGGATCGCGCAAATCGCCGGTGACGTATTCAAGGGAAAGATCCCCGACGGCACGGTTGGTGCTGGAGGGGCGCATCAATACCCGGACGGGGTCGCCCCGAGCGACCAGTTGCCGCGCAACGTGGCTGCCGAGAAAGCCCGAGGCGCCTGTGACGAGAGTGGTCATCCGGCTTCGGCGCCTTCGCCATAGCGCCCGGGCCGGGCTGGCGGCAATGGCTGTGGCCCAGTTTCCAGAGCGGTGCTCACCTTTCCAGGCAAAACGCCGGTATCCAGGAGGTGCGAGAGCAGCGCCCAGCGTCGGCCGTGCAAACGGCGGCGCAGAGCAACGGCAAGCTTCTCGAGTTCGAGCGTGGACTCCTCACACGTAATCAAGAAACCATCGGTGTCGAGCTTTTGAATTTCAGCGAGCAACGGCTCGACCTCGGCGGCGGCCGCGTCCGAAGGCAAGACCAGATGCGCGCAAGTGAGAAAACCGGCGAGCCGCGCCATGCGCAGCGCTTCCAGACCCACGCGAAACGCGCCCTCACGGGAAGTAGGATGGTTAGGGGACGGCTGGCGCCCGCCGAAACGAACCGCGAAGTAAAAACGCGAGCTTGGCTGAAACTCATGAAGACGCCGTTTCAAGGAGGCCCCGGAAGTTCCGAGGAAGACGTGACGCCCGGAAGCCGCGAGGGCATTGGCAAAACGAGCTGCTTCGGGATGATCGAGTGGCTCGACGCCGCCGACCCAAAGGATGGGAGAACGAAATCGCGAGACACGCCGGACGGAGCGAAACGAAGAGTCCTTTCGCTCGGTACGGCCCTCGGCAGAGGAAATGGCGGCAGAATCGAAATTATTTTCAGACGAAAGCTGCAGAACAGGAGGCGAACCAGATTTCTTGCTGAGAGCGCGGGCCGCCAAAGCAAGACCAAGATCCGCGGTGAGCCGCAGAGAAAACGTCATCGCGGGCTCTAGAATCCGCTCCGCAGCTGGAATTCAGCTGGCTGGAATTTCATGGCGCAATATTCGTGCGGACCCTGCACCTGATTACGGAAGCGTGCCAGCGCGTACAGCGGAAACGAATTGCGGTACAGGTGATACTTCAAATAAAAGACGCCCGGAAAGCCAGTGCCTGTGAATTCGGCTTCGCTCCAGGAACCATCCGTATTTTGCTGGTGGATGAGATACGCAACCGCTTTCTGAATTGCAGGATCATTGGCCTGGGCGCCCGCGAGAAGTCCGATGAGGCCCCAGGCGGTTTGCGAAGCCGTGCTATTTCCCTGCCCTTTGGTAGTTGGGTCCGTATAACTCCACAGGGATTCGCCGAAGCTTCCGTCCGCCTTCTGAATGGCCCGCAACCATCTCACCGCGCGCTGGCAAAATTCTTTCGCCGTAAGCGAAACCGTTTCGAGAGCCCGCAATGCGCCGCTCGTGCCATAGACGTAATTTACGCCCCAGCGGCCGAACCACGACCCGTCTTCACACTGATCCTTGAGCAAGAACTCCACACCGCGCTGAACGGCAGGATGCTCCGCGGGCCAGCCGAATCGGCCGAGACACTCGAGAACACGGGCCGTCACGTCCGCCGTCGAAGGATCAATCATGGCGTTGTGGTCAGCAAAAGGAATATTGCACAAAAGCTGGCGGGCGTTGTCGCGGTCGAAGGCGCCCCAGCCGCCGTCCTTGTTTTGCATGCTGAGGAGCCACTGGATGCCCAGTCGCACCGCTTTTTCCATGCGCTCGGGATCCGGATGTTTCACGCGCTGCAATGCCATCAGGACAAACGCCGTGTCGTCCACGTCCGGAAAAAAATCATTACGGAACTCGAACGCCCAGCCGCCAGGCTCGGCATCTTTGTTTTTGAACTGCCAATCGCCCGGACCGAGCACCTGCTTCGAGAGCATCCAGTCCGCCGCCTTCACAAGCACGGGATGATCCGCGGGCAGTCCGGCTTCTTCGAGGGAAACCATTGCAATGCAGGTATCCCAGACCGGGGAAACGCACGGCTGCATGCGGATGGTGTCGCCCTCTTCAATCTCGAAGCGCGAAAACTCGCGAATCTCGCGCGCGGTGAGCGGATCATCCGGGCCGTGCCCGAGCGCCATCAGCGCGAAAATCGAATTCATCATCGCCGGATAAATGGCCGCGAGGCCTTCGCTGCGCTCCATGTGCGCGAGCATCCACGCTTTTGCTTCGCGAAGCGCGCGGCGGCGAAGCGGCTTCCAGGGAAGTTTTTCATACAGCTTCAAACCGCGATCGATGGCCAAAAAAACGTTCCGCCAGGAAATAAGCTGCTTGCTCCAGTCAAACGCAGCAGCTTTGTGCGAGATGTCCTTGAAGAGTTCGTCGACGCGAGCGCGTTCCGGCAAACGCCAGTCCGGCCGCAACGCGGAAAGAATCGCCATCGGGATGACGATGCCGCGCGTCCACGACGACATTTCATAAATATTCAAATAAAACCAGTTTGGCAAGAGCAGCAGTTCCGGCGGAATCGAAGGCACCAGCTCCCAGCCAACGGCACCGATCAGCGCGAGATAAAAACGAACATAGGAGTTGGTGAGTTCCAGGCCGCCCAGCCGGTGCACCGTCTCGCGCGCCTGCGTCATGTGCGGCGCATTCGTGTCATCGCCGACCAACTTCAGCGCAAAATATGCTTTGCACGTCGCATTCAGGTCGGAAGGACCGCCGGGGAAAATATTCCAGCCGCCATCGGGCAACTGCCGCCGCCGAACATAATTCGCGAGCTTTGCGATGCGTTCAGGATCGGCCTTCCCGAGCACGTAGAGGTAATAGATGTAGTCGGACTCGAGAGTGGTGTCGGCTTCCAGTTCGCCGAGCCAGTACCCTTCCTCGGCTTGCAGCGAAACCAGGTGATTCGCGCCGTTTTCGATGGCTTGTTCGAGAGAGCCAGACAGGTCTTTCTCGTGCCAGATCGGCGGTATGGCAGGAACGGGTTTATCTAGCCCAATGCGAGTACCGGTTGCCAAATCGCGTCCCCCGAAGCAAAGTCTAACGGGAGGAAGACGGATTAAATTCGCCCCATCTTCTCCCAAGCGGCCTAACTGCTTTGTTCCTAGTCAGTTCCCAAGATATCTGGCACGAGCGCCAGGAACGCTGAAGATCGAGTAACACAAGTACCAGTAAATTATCGCTGCGTTCCGGCGTCGGGTCAACTTCTAAGATGCACAAGCGTTACTGAATCGTTGTCAGACCCGGTTAGAGAACGATACTTGGCGGGGACTGCAATGCCCGTTCGATGAGCACGTGGAGGGGCTCCGGGAGGGGTTCGCCTTCTTTCTGAGAGACCGAGGGCTTGGTGCGCAGCAGGTTGGCGGGAAGCTTTATCCACGGCGGCGCGGACGCGGCGGTCTCCATGGAGCCGCGAAGCACGAGCGCATCGGCGCGATCGAGCGCGACACGCGCGGAGTCTTTGAAATCCTCGCGGGCTGGATCGATCACCGCGAAGTAGAGACTTGGTTTCAGGAATTGCAAAAGCGAATTGCTTTCGAGAATCAGCGGAGGCGAAGCTTGGCCGGTTACCGACAACGTTTGCCGCAGCGCTTCGCGCATCAAGGGCAGGCCTTCGGCCAGAAAACCCTGCTTCGTTCTCAGCCAGAAAGAGCGCTTCGCACCCGCCGCCAGAAATCGCGCGCTGTCTGTGCCCGACTCCGGCAGCGTCTCCCATTCGATAGCGCAAATGTGCTCGTCGGGAGCGCAGTCGCAATGGTTCCCGTTTTGCGCACAGACACCGTGGCCATACTGCGTGATCTTGCCCGCAATCCAGTTGGCGTTCGGGAACGCCCTGACGATGTCGCACACCAGTTGCGTTTTACCGATGCTGCGGGTATGCCCGCCAACGACGATCACGCGCCAGCGTGGATGCGTGCTCACGTCACTTCCCTTTTGCCCAGGCTTTCCAACTTCACTTCCAGCGCTTTGATGCGCGCGGCCAGTTCTGGCAGACGCGCCTGCCAAGCGAACTGCTCTTTGAATTTTCCGAGCGAACGCGCAGGCGTTCCCCAAACCGTCTGCCCGCTGCGAACTGTTTTCCCTCCGAGGACGCCGGATTGGCCCCCGATGACCGCGCCATCTTCCAGATAACATTGTTCGCCAAAACCGGCTTGGCCGCCGACGACGACATGTTTCCCGAACTCGCAGGAGCCGGAAAGCCCTGCTTGCGCCGCCATCACGGTGTGCGCGCCAATCTGGCAGTTGTGAGCGATGTGCACGAGATTGTCCAGTTTAACGCCTTCGGCAATGCGCGTGTCGTCCAGCGAACCGCGGTCGACAGTCGTGTTCGCGCCGATTTCCACGTCGTCGGCGATTTCCACGATGCCTGCTTGGGGAAATTTCCAATAGCGCCCGTCTCCCTGCGCGTAGCCAAAACCATCCGCGCCGATCACTGCGCCGGAATGAATTTCCACGCGATGGCCGATGCGAACGCCCGCATAGAGCGTTACGCGCGGGTGAATGCGGCAGGCGTCGCCAATCCAGCAGCCCGCGCCGATCACACTGTGCGCGCCGATTTGCGTGCCTTCGCCGACGCGCGCGTCTTCCCCGATCACCGCAAATGGCCCGATACCCGCGCTCGCGCTCACGCTCGCGAGCGGCGCCACAATCGCCGTCGGATGAATGCCCGTCGCAATGGGAGCCTTTCCGAGGATCAGAGCGGCTGCTTTTGCAAACGCCAGTTTCGGTTGCGCGCTTCGCAGAACCGTCTTTCCGGGCAGCGCAATGTTTTCCGCCGCAACCACGCACAGCGCGGCCGAAGCAGCGGCGCGCTCGGCATGCTTGGCCTTCTCCACGTAGATAAGATCGTGCGCGCCTGCGCGTTCAGGCGCCGCTACGCCCCGCAACTCGACGCCGCCGTCGCCCTCCCACTTTGCGCCAACTGCATCCGCCAACGACTTTGCCGTTTGCATCATCGAAGACCTCTCTCAAAAATCATACAGCGCCGGCTCGCCTTCAGGCCTCGTCTTCCAGCGTTTGTGAACCCAAACCCATTGGTCCGGATGTCTGCGAATAATCTCTTCAATGACTTTGGTAAACCGCTGCGTATTCTCAAAAACGTCGCGCTCGGTATCCCCGGTGCGAATCAGTTCCACCGGAGGTTCGAACCGCAAGCGATATTTCCCGATCGTCTCATCCCAATACGCGTATCCCGGCACGACCGCCGCTCCGGTGTGCAGAGCCACGCGCGCGAGACCGGTTGTCGTGCACGCAAGCTTGCCGAAAAAATCGACGAAGTCGCCTTCCGCAGGCATGGTGTTTTGATCCGCAAGTATGCCGACCGTTCCCGCGTCTTTCAGAATTTTCAGCATGAAGCGCGCGGACTCATTTTTGAAGATAGGCCGGTTGCCGGAAGAGCAGCGGTATTCGTTGACCAACGCGTCGAGTCGCTTGTTATCCAGCGGCCGCGCCATGAAATGCAGAGGATATCCGTAGAGCGCATGCGCGAAGGATGAGAGTTCCCATGCCCCGATGTGGCCCGTCAGATAAAGGACGCCCTGGCCACGCCCCTGCCCTACCAAAAAATTTTCGTGGCCCTCGAGAATCACTACGTCCTTGATGTTTTCTTTCCCGAGACGCGGGAATCGTGCAAATTCCGCCGCCATCCAGCCGAGATTCCGCACCATCTTGCGCGTCGCGTCCTTGCGTTGCTCGGCGGTCCAATCCGGGAAAGCGAGCCGCAGGTTGAACTCCGCCGTTTTCCGCAGCCTTGGCTCGAGGGAAAAGAGCAGACTCGTTACGGACGCCGCAAACGCCCGCGCCAGAGGCCGCGGGAGAGCGCCCATTGTCTTCAAGATCAGCCAAACGACGGCGTATTCGAGCCATTCCTTCATTGGTTGCCCATACGGCCGCTCGGCAGCCGACGCGCGACAGTATGCAAGAGGAGCCCGCTTTGAAGATAGAGTTTCAATGCTAGACTTTCCCATCCGTGACCGAATCGCATACCGCCATTGCTGAAAAACCGCGCGCTGGCACTGCCGCCAGTATCGGCTGGGCCGTTCTCATCCTCGCGACACTGTACGCTTGCTATTTCCGCCATCTCGGCGTGATCGGGTTTGCCGGCCCCGACGAGCCGCGTTACGCGTGGATTGCGCGCGACATGGGCGAAACCGGCGACTGGGTCACGCCGCGACTCTACGGCAATCCATGGTTTGAGAAGCCGCCGCTCTTTTATTGGGGCGCAGCGGTGTGCTTCAGGCTTTTCGGTGTAAGCGAGACCGCAGCGCGTCTGCCAAGCGCGATTTCCGCTCTCCTGGCAACGCTGGCACTGGCGTGGCTGGTCTGGCGCCTCTACGGCGCCGAAGCCGCGCGCTGGCTATTACTCCTTCTCCCCACATCCGTAGGCATGATCGGCTTCTCGCACGCCGCCGCCACCGACATGCCCTTTACTGGCATGCTCACTATCGCCATGGTCGCTGCCGCCGTTGTCCTAGGCCTTACGCGCGATGAAAACACCCCCGTGCTCCCCCGAACGCCCTGGCTCGCGCTCGTCCTGTTCGGTTTTTTCCTGGGCCTTGCCATCCTAGCGAAAGGACCGGCGGCAATTCTTCTTTCTGGCGGAGCTGTTTTTTTCTGGGCGCTCTTCACCCAACGCTGGCGCGACGCGTTTCGCCTCTTTCATCCCCTGGCCATCGTCACTCTCTCTGCCACCGCCCTTCCCTGGTACCTCCTCTGCGCCCGCCGCAACCCGGATTTCTTCCGCATCTTCATCATCGAGCACAATTTCAAGCGCTTTCTCACGGCCGAATTCCAGCACATCCAGCCCTTCTGGTTCTATCTTCCGGTTCTGCTGGTCGCCTTCCTGCCATGGACGTTCCTGCTGCTGTGCTCGGCCTTTGGCTCAAGCAGAAATGTCTGGCGAAGGCGTGAAATCTCCCCATCGGGTTGTTTTTTGCTTTGCTGGGCCGGATTCTGCGTTCTCTTCTTCACGGTCTCGCGTTCAAAGCTTCCCGGCTACGTTCTCCCCGCTGTGCCGGCCATCGCTGCGCTTCTTGCCCGCGACTTGAGCCGGAGGCTAGAACAGGGTCTTAGAAATGCCAGCTGGGCGTGTGGGGAGGTAGCGCTGGCATTTGTCGCCATGGGCGTCGCAGCCGAGCTTCAGGGCCGGAAGATTCCCTTCGTTACAGATATCTATCCTGCACCCACCGTGGTTCAGTTTTACGCGCTCATGTTTCTAGCCGGAATCGCGATCGCAACCCTTGCGGTCTTGCGCCGGGCTCAGATCGCGCTCGTGATCGCCGCCATCGCCCTGCCGGCCTTTCTGATCTTTGGAATGGGAAACTTTTGGGAACTCGATGGCGGAGTATCCGCGCGGCCGGCGGCCCTGGGCGCTCTAAATCACCTGACCAAAGCGGATCTCGACAAAGCCACGGACTACAAATTAAAGCGCGGGCTCGGCTTCGGCCTGAACTTTTATCTCCACCGGGAACTCAGGCAGTGGACGCCAGACAACCCCCAACATCCCATCATTTTTACCTCGGTCGCCTCTTCTAAAGAACTGGAAACGTTAGGAGCCCGGTGCGAGTCCGAGATCGCTTATGCGGCGGTTATCACCTGCGAGGTATCACAAGGGGAGCCGAGTCTAATGCGTGGCGTTCCCGGTAGCGGGGAGCCTAAGTAGGAAGAAGCTCACCACGCGGTTCTCATAATCGCGCTTGTCGTTGTCATCCATGGCCACGAAATTGCCGTGCGGAATAATCATCTGATCGCGGGGCTCCGGGGCCTTGATAAACATTTGCCGCGTGATATCGCCCAGTTCAGGATCGTCAGAGGCTTCAATGAAGAGCTTCGGAATGCCCGCCAGCGCACTCAGCTTCTTCGAAAGCGGCGGATCTTCGCGGTACTTGTAGTTCAACCACGTAAAACTGAACGCCGCCGAGCGCGCCATAAGCGGAAATCCGCCAAGACCTGTGCGCTCCACGCCAATTTTCACCATCTGCTGCGGCTGGTCGTAGATCGAATCCAGCACGATGGCCCGCACGCGGTGATCGTTTTCCGCTTCGCGCAAAGCCGCATATGCGCCCAAATTGTAGCCCCACAATCCTATCCGACCGGGATCGACATCGTTCCGCGCGGCCACCGTGTCCACGGCAGCGCGCACTTCGTCCGTCTCGCGATATCCAAACGTAGTAATGCCTTCGTTTCCGCCGTGCGCCGCAAAATCGAAGACAAACACGTTGTACTGGTGATCTTGCAACGCCGAAACCAGGGTCAAAAGATCGCCGCGGCTCGAGCCGTATCCATGGCACAGGACAATCGTCGGCGCGCCCCGCAATCCGGGGAAAAACCAGCCGTGGCGCACGCCGATTCCCGCCACCGTAAAGTCCACAAGGTCCGGCTTGCCCGGAAAGCTCTCCATATCGATTTCGCTGCTGGTGCGCTGGGGCTTGACGATCCTGTAGACCAGGAATCCGGCGATGGCGACGGTCGCGAGCACAGCAAAGAAAATCAACGCCAAAACGGCCGTTACCAGTTTCATGTACCACTTGGTTGGATAGCGTAATTCGTAGAGGATCGACATTCTTAGTCTAGGTAATGATGCGGCCGGCGCCGCCGATTTTCACTCCGTACAAAAAAACCATCACAGGCGCGATGTTAGCACACCTTCTTCGGGCCATTTCGGGCGGGCTTTCCCCTCTGTGTCGGAATTGTATCGTCGCACCGGCGCGCTTGTTTGTGCGGCCACTGATTCGGCTATCATAGACCTTGCGGTCAGGGGCCGCGCGGCAGTCCTCTTTATCCATGAATATTGTTGACTTGCGCCAGACGACGGTCCGCCAACTTGAGCCGCTTCTTGAAGAGGAAGCGCGCCACTGGCGCGATGAACTCCATTGGGACTACCGCAGCGCTCTCGAACTGATCAAACGATTCATGGACGCGCACGCTCTCGCGGGATGCGTCGCCTTCGAAAATGGCAACGCCGCGGGCTACTCCTTTTACGTGCTCGAAGAGCAGAAAGGCCTGATCGGAGGCCTCTATGTTTCGGCAAAATTCTCGCAAGCCACCATCGGACAGCGCCTGCTGGACGAGATGCTTTTCTCCATGCGCGCCATTCCGCAGCTTTCGCGCATCGAAGCCCAGCTCATGCCTTTCAGCGGTCCGGTGGAAGTGCCGCTCAGTGAGCAAGGCTTCCGGCTCTACTCCCGCCAGTTTATGCTCCAGGATTTGCAGAAGCTGCCGGAAGCCAAGCCCGGCGTCTCCGCCGGGATGCGCCTGGACCGCTGGAATGACCGCTACTTCGAGCCCTGCGCCAAGCTGATTTATCTGGCCTATGCAAACCACATCGACGGCGAAATCAACGACCAATATCGCAGCCGCTCCGGCGCGCTGAAATTCTTGAAAAACATCATTCTGCTGCCGGGCTGTGGCCACTTCGTGCCGGGTGCCTCGTTTGTCCTTCGCCAGCCGGGCAGCGACGAACTCGTCGCCGCCGTCCTCACCAGCGAAGTCTCGCCGGGCGTGGGCCACACCACGCAAATCTGCGTGCTCCCGGGTTATCAGGGCCACGGCCTCGGCCGCATGCTGATGCAAACTTCCGCCGAAACGCTGCGCAGCATGAAATTTAAGGAATTGACGCTGACCGTCACTTCGGAGAATTACGGAGCCGTTCAGTTGTATGAAAAGCTGGGGTTCACGACGATTCGAACGTTTACGGCGGGCGTCTGGCCGCGCTGAAAACGCCCTTCCTTCCCGCTTACTTCTTCCCGCGGTCCTTCAATAAATTCTTCAGCTCGGACATGAATTCCTGCACATCCTTGAAGTCCATATACACCGACGCAAACCTCACATACGCAACCTTATCCAGCTTCTTCAGGCGGTGCATGATCATTTCGCCGATCTCGGTCGTAGTCAGCTCGCGCTCCGTCGCTTCGTGAACCACGCCCTCGATTTCGTCCACAATGGCTTCGAGTTTCGGAGTGGCCACCGGCCGCTTTTCGCAAGCCTTGAGCAGTCCTTGCAAGATCTTTTGCCGTTCGAACCGCTCGCGGCGTCCATCCTTCTTGATCACCATGTAGGGAATTTCGTCGATGCGCTCGTAGGTGGTAAACCGGCGGCTGCACTTGAGACACTCGCGGCGCCGCCGAATCGTGTCCCCGGCGCGGCCCTCGCGCGAGTCGATCACCTTATCGTCCAGATGCGCGCAGAACGGACACTTCACTCAGTCGTCTCCTTCTCAGTTCCTTCCGGGGGAACCATAATCGTCAGCTTTCCAGCTCTTGTTTTTCGTGTTGCGCCATCTCCCGCAGTTTTCCCAGCGAGAATCCCTCGCGGAATAGCAGGGGCACACCCGCAAGACTACACGCCGCAAAGGAAATCAGCCAGAGGACAATTGCCGCGGCCATGGCGGGCTCTTTCTCTATGCCAAGAATTGCCGTGTATGCCAGGAAGGTGGCCACCTGCGCTCCTCCGCCCACCCCGGGAAGTTGCACGGCTGATCCGGCGAGCGTGAATGCGAGTACGAGCATGGCATCACCGGTGTTGATCGTTCCGAGCGCCCCGCCAAACGCGTGCGACACCCAGAGATAGACCAGCAGCACCAGGAACCAGTGGGCGGTCGAGTAAAACAAAGCCAGCGCCAATTCGCCGAACGAACGAATTGCTTGCACGCCTCGCGCGAGCCCGAGCAAAATCCGGGCAACGATCGCGCGCCAGCCGTGTGAAGCCTTCCAGCCCTGGAGACTGCGCTCAAGCAGAGCAGTTCCATGCAACCTCAGATACACCAGAAAGCCGATGGCCACCAGGACGGCTGCGGAAAATGCGGTGCCCGCGGTTTTCGCAGCCGCTTCGAGCGTTCCCGCCTGTTCGCCCACCCGCGCATGCGACTTAAAGAGCAGCAATCCAATCGCTGCAATCACCGCCATGCTGGCCAGGTCAAAAAGCCTCTCGAGCACATAGATGCCGAACATGTCGGCGACCGGAAGCCGTTCCTTCCGCGCCAGGAGCACCGGCCTCACCGGCTCGCCAGCTCGTCCCAGCAAGAACACCGCAGAAAACCCGGCCAGCGTCATGGAATAAATCGGCCAGAAACTCGACGGCCCGAGATTTCCCTGGAAAACTTTCCATCGCAAGGCACGAAGGGCATAGCAACAGTAGATCGCGGCGATCGAAAGAATCAGAAGGTAAGGATTCGCGTTGCGGACGGCGTGAAGAAGCTTCGCTCCGCTGAAACCCTGGAGATGGATGATTCCCCGCGAAAAGTAGACGACCAGCCCGAGAACGAGGAGCCCGAGCAGAACTATGAGCAACTTCCTCGACGAGGAACGCATTAGCTTGTCAGACTAACGGTCACACACGCGACGCGTCAAGGCGCATCGGACTGCGGATTTGTTGAGAGGAACGCGAAGGCCCTACCTGGGGGCGAAATGCCGCGGGTCGCGGAGCAAGACCATCGCCGTCCGGCCGTAGCCATTCTCCACGTTGCTCTGGTGGGCCTGATAATTCGCCGAGAGCGCCCGCCGCAACTCCGGGAGGGCGTGATACGGCACAGAGGGGTAGAGATGATGCTCGAGGTGGTAGTTCACGTTCGACCATAGAAACTCGATCACGGGATGCGTCACGATCGAACGCGCATTGGTCCATTCGCTGCCTTCGGTGACGTCATGATGCTCGGTTACGCTGCGGAGGACGGAAGCTGCGTACAAACCGGTGACCATGGGTGCGGCAAGGAAGAGCAAATAGCGTCGCCATCCCAGAACAAGCCCGAGCCCCACATGGAGAAGAGCCGCCCCGGCAAGCTCCAGAGCAATTCTTCGCCGCACTCCCGGTGGCATTCTTTTCTCTAAACCATAGGTGTTCACACCAATTTGCGCGAACGCTGGAATCAGGAGATAGGCCCAGCCGGGAACGCCGCGAACCACGCGGTCAAAAAACTGATACTCGGGATCCTCGGGAGTATGTGCGTGGCGGTGGTGGTCGAGATGAAAACGCCGGTGCGCCTCGGCGGAGATTCCCGCGAGCGCCAGCGTAAACCAGGTAAGAAAATCGTTGACGCGCCGGCTTCTGGAAATCAGGTCGTGGGTTCCCTCGTGTCCCTGCACAAGCAGATCGTGAAACGGCCCGAATCCGATCAGGAAGATGCTGGAGGCGGTAAACCACCACCGGTGAAAATAAATCGCCAACGCCGCCGTGCCGGTCCACAGCAAAAGATCCAGAAAAATGCGCGGAATCGAGCGGTAAGGCTTCGCGCTCAAACTCTGGGCGAGTGAATCGACTTGTGAATCGTCTGCCATCTGATTTTCTTTGACCACTGCCCTTCAGAGCCTACCCCTGAGACTACTGCGCTTTCGCTCGCGTGCAGAGGAGAAACTCCAGAAACAGCGCCCCAAACAGCAAGTCCACTACCGAGGGAATGACAAGGCGCATGGGAATTTGTTGGGCAAGCGCGTGCCCAAAGAACACGAGAAACACAAGCGGCTTTCCGATCACTCCGAGTTTCACCAAGTCGCGGTTACGCGAGAGATCTCGGCTCACCCAGTAATAGCCCAAACCAAACACCAGCAAGCACGAAGCCAGCAATTCTAAGCTGATCGCGTCGGGCGGCCCGGAAAACCCCAACTCCTCCCGAAATCTCGCGCCGGTCAGCAAAAATAACACCGCACAGGCCGAGAGTGCGTTCCACGCGGCCGCCAGAAGAAATAGCGACCGGAAATAGCGACCTCGCGCGGCGCTGGCCCTCAACGCTCGTTCACTGCCCATGGCCAGCTCCAAGGAATGCGAAAATGCGGGCACTGACGTCTTCTGCCAGATTCAGCGCCATCCAGTGTCCCGCTCGCCCAATCTCTTCAAACCGGGCGCCTGGGACCATTCTGGCGAGCTGTATGGCGTGTGCCACGGGGAAATGTTTATCGCGCCCGGCCCACAGAAACAGTGCCGGCGTCCGAAGCGACGGATAAAGCTGCTTTAGCCGCGGCAAAGTTCCCTGATATCCGGCGCACATCCGCACCACAAACTTCCTGACCTCGGGACGCGCAAAGCTTGCCCACAGATCGCTGCGAAGATCCGCGCCGAGTTTGTATTCGTGCGGCAGAAAGGTTCGAATCGCTCGAAAAAAGACCGCCCGCGGCAAACGCTCGAGCAAAACGCGGTTCCACCCAAATTTTCTCAGCAAGGCAATTTCCCACGATGTTTTCTCGTCCCAGATTACGAGCGAATTCATCACCACGAGATGGCTGATTCGCTGGGGGTGTTCGGCGGCAAACGCCAGTGCTGGCTGACCGCCCATATCGTGGCCAATGACCACAGCCCTTTCGATATTCCAGTCATCCAGCAACGTGCGCAGCCGCCGCGCAAAATCGAAAGGCGTTGCCCCGCCTGCCCACACTTCGCTAGAACCCATTCCGGGCCAGTCAAACGCAATGACCTCGAAGCGTGCCGCGAGCCTCGGCGCAAGCTCCGACCAAATTTGCAAATTGTCAGGATAGCCATGGAGCAGAATCAGCGGCCGCCCGCTCCCGAGACGCGCCATGCGCAGCTTGCGTCCGCCATGTATTTCGATGGAAGTCGCGAGCATCACGCGAAATCCTTTTCTAAGCAGTCCGCCGCCAGCACTCCCGAAATCGCCGAAAAGCTAACCCACTGCCCCGGATGCGTCGCGCTTCCGGCCAAATATAATCCGCGCAAATCAGGGCTCCGGTGCGCCAGTCTTCCCTCGCGCATGAACTTTGCCGTCATTACCGGATTCATGCTGCTTCGCGCAAGCGAATACTCCGTGCCCCACTCCGCCGGCGTACGGCGTGCGACCGTGCGATGCTCTTCGATTCCCTCCTGCCACCATCTTTCTTCCAACAATTTGTCGAGATACTCGCCTTGCCCCCCGGCTCCCATGCGCTCGGCTTTTAGGTGGTCCATCGGACCCAGCAATCTTGCCGGATACCACTCGCCTCGTTTTTCCTCCGGATTCGGCACGCCCGGCCGAATCAGCAGCCGGCAACGCTCGTCTCCTCCGGGAAGCAGAAAGCGCAAGTACGGCGGGTCCATCCGTCCCCGCACGGCGAGGTAAGCGCACACACCCGGCGATTGCAGCGGCAGCTTCTCGCATCGCGTCCGGCTGGCGCTCGCTTCCTGGCCCAGCAGTTGAAGATAGGTGGCGATACCGCAATCTGAAACGACAGCATCGGCGGAAAAGCCTTCCCCCTCAGTGGATTCCACCGCGGTCACGCGGCCGCCCCCCGTGCAAATCCTTTTCGCTTTGGTCCGGTATCTGAACTCCACACCGGCAGCCACAGCTGCTTTCTCCAGAACCGAAGGAATCGCCCGAATTCCCTCCCTCGGATAAAAACAGCCAACGGAATGCACCAAAGCCGGCACAAACGCCAGGGGACTAGGCGCTTTTTCTGGACGTTGTCCTGCGACGTGCGTCCAGATAGAAAGCGCATCCAAGACCGGCTGCGGTAGCTTCGAGGTGCGAAGCACCGAATCGAGCGACCGCAAGAGAAATCCAATGTGCCGCCACCGCCCGCCGCCGAGCAGCGACATCGGTCCCGGAGCAGAACCGTAGAGCAAGGGGCGCAGTGACGCCTCAATCGCCGCGGTCTTGCGCACGAAGCGCAAATACAGGTCTCCGCTCCCAGACCACCTTTTCTCCATCTCTTCTGCGGTCTTGGCATCGCCCGAATAAATGTTGACGGTAGGCTGGCCTGGCGAATCGACACTATAAACATGGCCGATCGCCCGCAGTTCGAGGTGCTCGCCGAGTTCCACTCCGACAGACGCAAAAGCCCATTCCAAGCCCGGCCGGTCCAGCAAAATGTACGGCCCCGCATCGAACGAAAATCCCTCGTGCACACTCCCGGAAGCCAATCCGCCGGCCTCGGCGCGCGCCTCCAGTACCTGAACACGAAACCCCTCGCGGGCCAGCCGCAGCGCCGCCGTCAGGCCTCCCATCCCCGCGCCGATGACGACGACGTTTTTTTTCACCTGGATACAGCCTGGACAGCCTGCTGCGTTTTTGTTCGGGGAAAGTGCAAGCCCAGAAGTCTGCGCAAAGCCGCGCGCAAAACGCGCCGCGAAAACGTTACCCGCTGGAGTGGAGGAAAGGCCTGCTCATCCATCTCCGGAACAAACAAAGATCCGCGTCCGCTCCCGAAGACATACACGGGATAGGCCACAAAACTCAGCATCGTCGAGAATTCCGTCTCGTAAGGACCGCGCCACCCTGGCAGATTCTCGTTGGCGCCGACTACTTCGACGCGCCCCCGCGGATCGCCAAACCAGTGGCACGCCGCCCGCAGGATATTTGTTTGCTCTGGCTCGCGCACTCCCATGTGCCGCGCCGCCACCAAATCAACGGCCAGCGCATCTTCGCCCGCGTACACCCTCTGGGGGGACTGCGGCTGCGGGCAACCCATCACTCCTACCAGCCCATCGGAAGCCTCGTCGTAGGCGTCGAGCAGCACAAAATCCGGCGGAAATCCGTCCAGCAGCATCATCAACGCGGTCTCACGGTGCGCTTGCCGCTCGACAAAAAGGAATTCATCGCACCGTCCGCCCATCCATTCCAGATTGCCAATCGTGAGATAGGCCATCTCTATCGGATGGCTGCGCATTTTGCCGAACGAAATCCGAAAGTCCGCCTCTTTCCAGCTCCGCGAAATCGTGTTCTGCGCCATGCCGCGGAAATATTCATGCGGCACTTGGTCCTTTGAGCCGTCAACAACCGGCAATCCGCACTCTTGGATACCAAAATAAGCCGCCACTTCCCTAACGCTTCGGTGCTCGAAAAACTGGTCGTAGATATTCGCGGATTCGACGATTACGGCATTCCCGCAGCCAAGCTCCCGCAGAAAGTTTGCAAGCTCCCCGAGCAACTCCGGATCGGTGATGATCGAGCGGTCCTTCCTCGCATATCCCAACATGAAGGATGGCTTGATCGCGATCCGCAGATCCGCAGCCTGTTTTCCCAATGCGGCCGCACGCTGCTGCAGCTTTTCGGCCAGCCCACTTGCTTCGAGCAAGCGTCGAAATACGCCGCATTTTTCCCCCTTGGCTTTTCCCTCGAAAGCAAACACGCGTCCGCCATTCCCGATCTTGCTGTTCACGACGGTTTGCTTCCTGAGCGTCCGCGGCAAGAAGTATTCGCCAACATCCTCGATCTTCCGAGTCAGCGACTCCTCCGTCTCCCCGCGGACCAGTTGGTCCTTTTCGTCCAATGCGTTGGCAAGAATCTCGAAAATTCGCGCATGGCGCTCTTCATCGTCCCGCACGCGCACAAAATCCTGCGAAAGTTCTCGTCCAAGCTCCGGCGCCTCCTGGGCCAGCACGATCATCCGCTCGTAGCACAAGCTGGCCGTCTTCTCGGCGTCGATATTGAAAACACAAAACTCGCGGAACGGCCCGTAGTTCAGGTATTTTCGTACGTCTTCCGGCACCTTCCCCGTCACCGCGCCCAGCCACGTCAAAAACGTCGCCGCGGCCCTCGAAATGGGCGCCTTCGACCACGGCACATGCTGCCGCACCGCCCCCGCCCAACCTCCTATCCATCCACCCATCTGCTGCCCAAAGGTCTTCATCCGCAGTAATCGTCCGCCGTACTTGAGCAGCGCGCCGCGAATATAAATCGAGTGCATCTCCTCGTCGCGCCAGGCCCAGATCAGGGCGTGCCGCATCAGCTCGCGAACGGCCGGCGGAATGGGCATCGCCAAGAGCCGCTCGGTCATCAATTCTTCGCGATAGCCGACGCTCACCAGTTCTTCGCGCTCGAGCGCGAGCAGGCACAACCCGATTAACTCGTCGCGCGGCCGGCCCAGATACTTGGCCTGCCATACCGCAAGCTCCTGTCGGAATTGATCGTAAACGACACCCACCGGGAGGCCCTCTTACCTCCCATATAGACACGAGTTCACGCCAGGAGCAAGTCGCCGTCTAGGCACACGGAAGCTATGAATCATCCGGCATTTTCAGAGATTTCAATCACTTAGAAGGCAGATCGAGGAAGGAGCGAGAGAGCCATGGGGAAGGGTTCCCTTCGCCCGAGATGCTATGCTTGCGTCGCGAGACAGCCCTGAGTAAGATGCCCGCACTCGCGGTCGGTCGCCCGGGCCAGAACAACAGGGAACTTTTCGAGAGCAGTTTGCGTTCCATAGTTGCAGGCCGAAGTTGGCTCCATGCAGCTTTTGGGGCAAACTGGTCACCGTAGCGGGTTTCGAGGCTGATGATACGTTGGAGCAGGATGCCCAACTGGTCCAGCAATGCCTCCAGGGCGACGGTTCGGCCTGGGAGGAACTTGTGCGCCGTCATACGCGCCGCATCTTCAACATTTGCTACAGGTTTACTGGCAATGGCACGGAAGCGGAAGACCTGTCGCAAGACGTTTTCCTTCGGGTGTATAAGACACTTGGGAGCTATCGTTCCGCCCACGGCGGCTTTGCTACCTGGATGACCAGCGTGACGCGCAACCTTTTGATCGATCACTATCGGCGCACCAAGCGCGACCGCATTACGGACTCGCTCGAGGACTCTATGCCGGTGGTTGAAAACAAGGAATCCGCGGGACGCCGCCCCGACCAGCAACTGCTTCTCGGCGAACTCAGTTCGCAGATCCAGGCGGCGCTGATCAAGCTCTCTCCGGAACTTCGCGAGGCCGTCATCCTGCGCGATTTGCAGCAGCTCGACTACAATGAAATCAGGCAAATTTTGGACGTCCCCGAAGGCACCGTGAAATCTAGAATCAACCGCGGAAGAATCGAACTTGCTCGCATTCTGCAACAAATGGGAGTGCGCCCGTCATGATTCCTGCATTTACCTGGAGTTGTAGGTTGAGTTTGACTTGGGAATTTTCTTGGGAACGGAAGTGGGCCCCGGCGCGGAGCATCTGATGACCTGGACTTGTGAAAATATCGAAGCACGCCTCAGCGACTATCTCGACGGACTTCTCAGCCCGGACGAGCGCCACGAATTCGACATGCACGCGAATTCCTGCGAAGACTGCTCCCAAATGGTCGCCAGCATTTCTCACCTCGTCAGCGGTCTCCGCACCATGGAGCAAATCGAAACGCCGCCGCGGCTGGCCTATTCCATCCTCAATCAAACTCTGGGACCTCGCGAAGCCAAAAAAGGCTGGCGCGGCGCCTTCGGCTGGTTGAGCGGCCTGGCCTCGGCCCGTTTCGCCTACTACGGCGTTTCCGTTGCCGCTACCTTGCTGATTCTTCTGACCGCCGCCGGTTTCTCATGGCGCAAGCCAAAGCTCACGGACCTTTCTCCCGTCAGCATTTACCACAACGCGGACCGCCAAGCTCACCGCGTCTATGCACACACTACGAAGTTTGTCAGCGATCTGCGCGTCGTCTACGAAATTCAGTCTCGCCTGAACAAAGACAACGAGTTGCCGACGGCGCCCGAGAGCACCGTTCCGCAATCTGCTCCGGGGAAAGCGCCGGGCAGCACCGACGGATCCAAGCCGACGACTCCGCGCCAGCAAAACCGCGCCAATGGCCTTGGCAAAGCATTTGAAATTCTTGCTTCGGAAGTGCCCGTGGTCAGCGCTCAATTCTGCGGCAGGCTCGGAAGGAGAATGCCATGAAGTGTGTCGTCCATCCTGATGTGGACGCGACAGGCTATTGCCGCAATTGCGGCAAGCCCATGTGCCCGGCCTGTATTCGGCCCGTGCGCGACGTGCTCTATTGCGAAGACTGCTTGGCCACGATTCTGGGTCATCCTGCGACGGCCCCTCCGGTCGCGCAAGCTGGCGTTCCTTCCCAGGTTCCCGTGGCAGCCGTTCCGGCAGTCCCGCCGCCGGGAATTGGACCAAACCCCGTGCTGGCTTTCTTCCTGGGATTTTTGCCGGGTCTCGGCGCTTTCTATAACGAGCAGTACGGCAAAGGCATGATCCATCTCGCGATTTTTCTTTTGTTGTTCATCACTGGCGTGAACGGCCTTGACAACGGCGGCGCGGAAGCCGCTCTTTGGATTTGCGTCGCCGCCCTCTGGGTTTACATGCCCATCGACGCTCTTCGCGTCGCTCAAGCCAGACGCGCAGGCCAGGTTTTGTCAGACCCGCTCGATAATTTCAGCAAGCAGCGGCCGATCGGTCCGGTCATTTTGATTGGGGTTGGCCTCCTGCTCTTGCTCAACAATTTTGAATGGTTCCAGTGGTATCGCATCGCCCGGTTCTGGCCCCTCATTTTAATCGGTGTGGGGATCCTGATGTTTCGGAATCGCATGGACCGCCAGCCGTAGGCAGTTCGCTGGGGAGGGTAATCACACATGAGTGATCGAATTCGTTGCACCTGCCAGCGTTGCACCATCCGCGGCCTTATGGGACCCGTCGTCGTCGTGACCGTCGGCGTGCTTTTTCTCTTGGCTGAAATGCGCGGCGGCTACTTCGACTTCGGCAACACCTATCCGGTCATCCTCATCGTGATTGGATTGATTAGCCTGGCCTCCGCTCTCGCTTCGAGCGAAGGGCACGTTTCCTCGGTTGCTCCCGTGCCGCCTGCCGTTCCTCCAGCGCAGGGTGCGCCGCCTTCTCCATCGAACGCAGCGCCCACCTCTTATACAGGACAAGGACAATAAATCGATATGGCCAGGAGCCGGCAGCGTACCAGCGGAATCTTTCCAGGGCTCGTTCTAGTCACCGTCGGCTTTCTTCTCCTGCTCCACAACTATCATGGATTGGAATTGGGCGAGGTGCTCCGTCACTGGTGGCCTCTCGCGCTCATCTTCCTCGGCTTGGTCAAGCTTTATGACCGGACCATCGCCAGCCGTTCCGACGATCCTGGCTCGGCTCGCATCACCGGGGGCGAAATCCTGCTGGTTGTCGGCATGCTCGTGCTCCTGAGCTGCGTAGCCGCTGTCGATTATGGCAAGCGTGCCATCGACGGCAAGCTTCCCATTGATATCTCCGGGGACTCCTACCCGTTCGACCTGGATGTGGCTCCCAAGACCGTACCTGCCAACTCCCGCGTTACCATTCGTGGTGGTCGCGGCGACATTTCCGTCCGCACTTCAGAGGTCTCAGAAATTCGTGTCTCCGGCAAGAAAAATGTTCACGCCTGGAACGAAGGTGACGCTTCACGCCGCGCCGGCCCCGTTTCGGTCGAAATCGTTCAGAATGGCGACGGTTATGAAATTCATCCCACCGGAATGAACGCGGGCGACTCTCGCATTGCCATCGACATGGATATCCAGGTCCCCCTGAAAGCCGCCGTTACGATCCGCAACGAAAAGGGCACCATCACCGTCTCCGACATGGCCACGCCGGTTTCCGTAACCAGCACAAGCGGCGACGTCGAAGTCCGCGACACCGCCAGCGACGTGAACATCGAAATGCACAAAGGCGACGTCAAAGTCGCCGACACCAAAGGTGACATCAAAATTTCGGGAAAGGGCGGCCAGGTCGACGTCACCTCGGCCACCGGCAGCTTCACGCTTGACGGCGAATTCTACGGCCCCATCCGCGCCGACAAAGTCGTGAAAGGCCTCCGCTTCATCTCGCAGCGCACCGATCTCACGCTTACCTCGCTCACCGGTCACATGGAAGCCAGCTCCGGCAATCTCGAAATTGTGGACGCTCCCGGCGATATCGCCCTGCGCACGAACCGTTATTCCGTCACCATCGAGAACGCTACCGGCAAAGTAAAAGCCGACAACCGCGATGGCGACGTCGAGCTGCGCTTCTCCTCCCCTCCCAAGGAAGATATCGATATCACCAACACCAACGCCAGCATTTCCCTGACCATCCCGGAGTCCGCCAGCTTCAACATTCTCTCCGACTGCCACTCCTGCGATATCGATTCCGAATTTTCTTCAGACACCCTGAAGAAAACCTCTGCAGAATCCGGCGATTCCCATCTCGAGGGAAAATACGGCACGGCCCGCGGCCCCAAAATCACGCTTAAGACCAGTTACGGCGCCATCTCCATCCGCAAAACCAGCTAGCAAAACAAGGCTGCACATGCCCATGGCATCTATCTTTCCGCCAGACGATTCAGATCCGTAAAAAACGCCGGATAAGAAACTCCGGCGCATTCCGCATCCCGAATCACGGTCGGCCCATCTGCCGCCAACCCGGCTACGGCAAACGCCATGGCGATCCGGTGATCTCCGTGCGGTTCAATCTCCGTCCCATGTAATTTTCCCGCGCGTCGACCCTCCACTTTCAGCCCATCCGCTCTTTCCTCGACAGTCCCACCCATCCGCCGCAGATTCTCCACCAGCACCGCAATGCGGTCGCTCTCTTTCACGCGCAGTTCCTCAGCGTTGCGAATCTCGATCCCTTCTTCCGTAAACGGCCCCAGCGCCGCCAGCATCGGTAACTCATCAATGAGCAGAGGAATCGTCTCACCCTCGATCACGCCGCCTTTCAGCGAAGCCCCTTTCACCGCCAGGTCGCCAATGATCTCCCCGTGCGAGCTCTTCAAGGAAAGCATCTCGATCGAAGCTCCCATGGCCGCAAACAAGTCCAGAATCGCAGTCCGCGTGGGATTCAGTCCCACGTTGTGAATCGCGATATTGGAATCCGCCAGTAGCGATGCCGCGGCAATAAAAAATACCGCCGAGGATATATCGCCCGGCACGTCCAAAGATTTCGCCACCAGCTTCCCGGCCCCGTTTCCCCCGAAAAGCCCGTGAATCTTCGTGGTTCTCCCGTGCCGCTCAATGCTCGCGCCAAACTCCTCCAGCGCCAGTTCGGTGTGGTCTCGCGTCCGCGCCGGCTCGGTTAGGCTTGTCACGCCTTCTGCGAACATTCCCGCCAGCAGGACTGCCGATTTCACCTGCGCGCTAGCCATCGGCATCTGATAATCAATCGCGTGCAATCGCGCGCCTTTTATCTCAAGCGGCGCAAAATTACCGTCCTTCGCGCGAATGTCCGCGCCCATCTCCCGCAGTGGCCCGACCACCCTCTTCATTGGCCGCTTTTGCAGCGAACTGTCGCCGGTGAGTTTCGTCGTGAATTCCTGGCCCGCCAAAATCCCTGTCAGAAGTCGCATGGTAGTCCCGGAATTCCCGGCATCCAGCGCCCGCCAGCTGCTTTTGAGCCCGCGCGGCCCGCGCCCCGTAACCCGCACCGCATCCTTCTCGACGGCCACGTCCGCGCCCAGCGCATTCATGCAGCCGAGAGTGCTATGGCAATCCGCCGCCGCAGAAAAGTTCCGCAACTCGCTGGTTCCCTCCGCCAAACCCGCCAGCATCGCGTAGCGATGCGAAATCGATTTGTCCCCCGGCGGCTGCACGCCACCCGATAAATGTTTTGCCGGCAACACCGTTTGTTTTTTCACGCCAAGATTTTAGCACGGCCCGCAGCCTGCCCTCGCAGCAGCACCGCCCCCGTGCACAGCGCCTCGCTTCCCTTCCTCCTCTTTTTCTTAGCTTCCGTGCGTCATTCTTTCTCACTTCTTCTTTTCTTCCTGTCCCTCCGTACAGTTTTTTTGCAGGCACCAAGCAGCGCCTTCGCTGATATTTCCATCCAACTCCTTGCGTATTATTAAGTGAGGAGAATCGTAATGTCAGCCCGTAGAACGCTGCTGCATCTCGCCGCGAAAACCGGCATGCTCGTAGGAGCTATTTTTGTAGTCACCCTACTGCTGGTAGCCACACCCGGCCACCACGCGCCTGCGGCCCAGAGCCCTGCCGCCCAGGAATCCGCGCCGCCGCAATCCAAGGCCACGCCTGGAATGGATATGGGAGAGGAAAAATCCAGCGAACGTGCCGCCGTCCAGGACATGACTCCCGGCCACAAGGATGCGCATAGCCTTCACATGTACATGACCACCATGCGCACGCAATCTCCCGAAGACGTAGAGCGCGCCAATGAAGTCGTCAGACAACTTCGCGCCGCCATGGAAAAATACAAGGATTACCACGTCGCTCTCGACGACGGCTTCAAAATCTTCCTACCCAAAATCCCGCAACCCGAATATCACTTCACCAACTATCGCAACGGTTTTCTCGAGTCTCTGACTTTCGACCCTGCGCGCCCCACTTCTCTGCTCTACAAGAAAACCGCCACCGGCTACGAACTCGTCGGCGCCATGTACACCATGCCCAAGCGCGCCACCGAAGACGAACTCAATGCTCGCATCCCCTTGAGCGTTGCCATGTGGCACCTGCACACCAATCTTTGCCTGCCGCCGCTCGGCCAGCTCCGCTCCGCCGACTGGACGAAGTTCGGCCTCAAGGGCTCTATCTACACAGAAGACGCCTGCTCTGAGGCCGGCGGCCGCTTCCACCCCGTCGTCTTCGGCTGGATGGTGCATGTCTACCCCTACCAGGAAGGCCTCGACAACATCTACGCCATGCACCACATGGACTAACCCTGTTACGCCGAATGCTCGCAGTGGCGGAGTCGGGGTATGCCCTGCCGCGGCCGGTGGAAGGCCGCTAGGGGAAGCTAGGTGGGCTGCCTGACCTAAAAGCAAACAGCGCCCGAAATGGCCGCCCGCAAACGCTGCAGACGACGTGCGAAACGGCGTTCACCGGGAAAGTGTCTCCTGAAGCAAACAAGACAGGCATACCACGACCGGACTCGCTCTGCTTCAAAACAGAATCGAAGGCAAATAGGCCCCCGCCGGTTCGTTGTAGAGTCCCATCGTCATCAACGTCAACGGCTGCACGACCTGAAGCCCGCTCCCGAGGCACCAGCGAAACAATTCAGCATTGCGGCTGGGGACAAGAATGCCCGGTCCTTGAAAAGCCGCCGCTGCGGCAATCAAAGCCTTCAAATCTTCGTTCGTCTCGCCAACCGCGTGCCCGTACAGGGCCATCGAAGAGGCATACGCCGTCACGCGCCCATCGCGCTCGGCGACAGACGCCGCACCATGCTGAATCGAATCCTGCATCTCGCCTGAACGTTCGTAACCGTGAACTCTCAAACACAAGTCGTTGCACGCTCGAAGGTCTCCGGCCACTGCAGGCCGAATCGAATACCCTGGCAGCATTTTCCTGATCGCTGGGCCCTGCATGCAGGAAAGCGGCTCGCGCACAACGAAACCAAGCTTCGCATAGAGCGACAGCGACCGATTGTGGTATGCCGCCTGCACCAGCCTTACGCCTGCAAATTTCCGTTCCACGGCGCGCGAAAGCACTGCCTGCATCAACGCGCGCCCCGCCGCGCGATTCTGCGCCGAAGCGTCCACCGTGACCGGCCCGACACCGGCAATCGATGCCCTCTCATCCAAACAGTTGCTACCGATGATTTTCCCGTCCCGTTCAGCCACCACACAATAAAACCCCGGGTGCGAGAACATCGTCGAGAGCACTCCGATGGAAGCCTCGGGCACCGGAAAATCGGGAGGAAAATTGTGACGATTGGCAAGCGTGCTAAACGCCTCGAAACAGATTTTTCCGCACACTTCGGCATCCGCCGCAGAGGCCTGGCGAATGACCACGGGTTGCTCGTCGGAATGCACCGCTTGTGATTGTCCTGCCATGGTCGTTCTCTCCTTGCCGAAATCCCGGTGGGAACCCAGGAAAGCCATCTCTGCGCCTGACAGGCTGATTGTCGCGCTTCCTGAGGATCGCTATTCCGAGCAAGGCCGCCATGGATCTATTCAAGATCAGGTGGTGTGACCTTGGCAATCCAGGCGTCGTAGTCGGATGTGAATCCGGCCTTCTGCTGCAGCGCCTGAACTTGGCGCTCCACCTCCGCCAACTGGTGGTCTGAGAGCTGCGGGATCGCTTCGATCTGCTTCCCAATCGCGCCCATGGCATTCGCGACTTGCTGTTCAGCGCTGGCGGCTCCAGCGCCAGCGTTTTGATCGTCGCTCTTCATGCAATCCACGACGCGCTTTGTCACTTTCTGGCTGTGCACCAGCGACACACGGATGTTCCCCTGTCCGGTGACGACGTTGCCTACCCCGAAGACGCGCTCCAGAGCGGTGTACCGTGGCAGATCATTGCCCGAGAATGTGTAGTATTCCCCGTTCATGTTGATCCCAGAAAGTTTCTCCGGCACCGAGCCGATTGAAGAAACGACCAGCGGCGCGCGAAGTTCCTGTTCCGAGCCGGGGATCGGCTCCGCCTTGCGGCCCTCGATTTTCGTTTCAACGACCTTCAGTCCGTGGAGCCGCCCATTTTCGACGATGATCCCGGTCGTCAGCCGGCGATCCTGGAAGCGAAACAGAAATTTGTCGCGCGCCAGGCGCAGCATTTTCTGCCGGACCATTTCCGTTTTGGCGATCTGCTCGGGCGTTGCATTGTCTGGCGGCTGCGCCAGCGGCATATCCTGCTCCCGGCGGCGATAAATCAAGAGGCAGCCCTTCACGCCCAACTCTTCCGGCTTGATGCCGTGAGCTTTGCATACCTCCGGAATACTTTTTTCCAGCTCATGCATGCTCGTGTGAATGCCGCGCGCCTTTAAGGCACGTTCGTAGTTTTCGAGCTGCAGCACCTTGACCACGTCAAGCGACGCCAGCCCGCCGCCCACGACCACGGCTTCGTCGGGCGTTTCATAGCGCGGCCCCTGATAGTCCTTTTCGTTCTTGTGGTTGTACCAGTAGATAAAAGGATTCTGGTAAACGAGGCCTTTGTCGACGTACTGCTCTGCTTCCGGCGCGCCCAATTCCCGGTCGCGCCACGCGCCATTGGCAAGAATTACCGCCGAAAAGCCCCACTCAAAAAGCTGTGAGAGATTAAAATCCCGGCCTAGCTTGATAGAGGGGATGAAATACACATTCGGCTTCTTCATGCGCGCGTCGATGCGCGCGTATTCCTGTTTGCGCTGCTCGACATGCCAGCGCGGCAGGCCGTCTTCGATCTTGCCGTAAGGGCGCGTGTTCTGCTCGAACACGGCGACTCGAATTCCGTGATCCGCCAGAATCTCCGTCGCCACCGAGCCAGAAATCGCACCGCCAATGACCGCCACGAAATGACGCCCAGGATTCGTCATATATCAGCCACCCCCGCGCATTCGAGCGCGATTGTATAACGCAAATCGCGAAAAGTGTCCAACGACCGAAGATTTGCCTGGCGGTTTGCAAGACTCGTGCCCGGTAAACGTGCCTGGGGTTATGGTCTGTCCGACCGCCAGTCGGCCGGCGCGAGGGATAGTACCGTAGATTCGCTCGTTGTTCTGGTTTGCATCTATGTGAAAGAGCTTCTCTATTTGGCTCACAGCCGGAGCCATTTTCTGGTGTTCGATCAGGAAGCGGGGCTCTAGGGCAATCAGAACCCAGCCGGGGCAGCGTTCCGGTCGACGTAAGATTCGCGAGCGATTTTGGCTCCTGAGAATGCGGCAACTGGAGTTCGCGCTCAGCGTTGCGCCGACCCACGGAGACCGCCATGCTTGTCAGGCGATGAGGTTACAGGAGCACGGGTGATTTAGAATTCAAATCCCAATCCCCGATTCTCCAATCCCGGCGCTTGGTTCGAGGGCTCACTTCTCAAGTCGTCTATGGTTTGATGTCCGGTATATTCGTATCCGGAGTTGTCTTGACAGACACCGCGCTGGGAACTTCTGCCGATGCGCTGTCTCCCTGGCGGGTGAGATAGAGGACAAACGGAGTGAGCTCGAAGGGCGTCACCTCGTCCTCGGCTACCGTGCCTGCTGGTTTGGACTTTAGCAACTGCAGCTGATTGTTCCACGGTTCGACCTTGATGCGTCCGCCGAGCGGCAGCGCAGCGATGACGTTGCCGCCTGCTTTTGCCGCCGACGCCTGCGCGGTGTGCGCCGCGGAATTGCTGGTCAAGCCTGTCGCGACCCTGTTGCCAAGGTGCGGACTGACCAGATTGGGGATCTCCTTCGAGCGTTCATTCAATGCTTCGAGGAAGAGTTGCGCGTTTCCAAGATGATCCATGTATGGCGACTTCTTCAGTAATTCGATCCCCTCTTGGGTCGCCGCCTGTTCCTCTTCCGGTGTGTGAGCAAAGCCGAAGTGATGGAACGTCTCCTTTTCGTCGAATCGCAGGCGATTGGCGAACGCAAATTGCGCGCCCACGCGATGTCCCAGCACGACATGAGCCAGTTCATGCGCGAGGATGGCCGCGAGGCTGGCCTCGTCAGGAAGGACATCCACCAATCCGCGGCTCAGAACAATGGTGTGGCCCATCGTGAAGGACTCCATCGTTGAGGTCATCAGGATGCGGCAGCGGACCGCCGGCTGGATATCGAGGTTATTTGTGACCTCGAGGTTGTTGACCACCGTTTCCAGCACCTTATCGACTTCTCCATAGGGTGCCATCAGGCCCAGCTGCTCCATCTTGGCTGCGACATTGTCTTCGGCCTGGTGTCCCCAGGCGCGTTTCGCCTCGAGAGGCGAATAGTCGTTTCCGGTTTCAGCCTGATCCTTGACGGGTCTCGGCGTTTCCACCAGCACCTTGCTTAGCTCTTGCTCTTCCCGAGCGCGGGTCGGTGCGTAGCTCCATAGGCGCGTCTGGGCCCGGAAGGATTGGACCGCGGCATTGTCGACCTCTTCGCTGTAGATGAAAGACGGGAGCCACTCGTTCTTGCCAGCGTTCGTTCGCCAGCTGTCGAAGTTGAGGTAGTAACTGTTCTTCGAGCGGCTGCTGTAGCCGCCGTTGAAACGCACGATGTGGTAATCCTGATCCTCGACCCAGATGCGGCCGACGAACCGCCCCTTCTCAGCCTTTGATGTCGGATCGATGTCGAAAACCAGACAGCGAACTTCACCCAAGAACTCGCGGCCGACATAGTCAAACTTGTAATGCTGGCGGTCGAAGCCGTTGGTGTCCAGATAGATCATTTGAAGAAAGCCGTTCGGGAGAAATTCCACCGAGAACAGGCTACCCAAGCCGCTGAACCTGTTGTGTTTGGTGCGCGTGCCACTGATCAGCGGCTCGAGCTCCACATCCTTCGCGAGCTCCGCACGGCCGAGAAAATACTTATCGCCGTCCGGCACCACGCCCAGATTCTTGTCAGGACGGAGAGTCTGGATGTAGGTCTCGACGACGGGTGAGTATTGCCGAAGCGCCTGGATTTCTACCTGCTCTTGCGCCACGATCTTGTCCACGACCTGCGTCAGAGCCGACTCTTGCTGGGGTGCTGCAGCCAGGGGGAACGCACCTAGCGCGACAGCCATCGGCAAAATTCTCAGGGCACGCATAACGCCTCCAAAACTGTAGGTGACGGATATGGCTGGTACTTGGCAGGCTAGGCTCCGGAAAGCACCTTGCCACCTGTCCAAAGGGTTAGTTTATGGACAGGAGTACTTACTGTTTGGCGCCCTGGACGAAAAGTCGGGTGGGGTGGGTGAGAATGAGGTCTATCTGTCGCCGGCAGCTCGGCCTCGTTCTCACTTCGCGCGCACGAGGTCGATGTGCGCGTGGCCAGGCTTATCCTCGGGCGACATATACGTCCAGTCCTCGGTGTGATGATCCGCGTCGATGAACGTGAATACTGCCTGGTGCATGTGTCCATACATTGTGCCGCCCGAGACGTCGAGGAAGTCGAAGGTCACGCCCTTGCCGTCGGGCGACAACTTGCCTGCCATCCGGGGCCGGTTCTTCCCGGAGTCGCAATAATGTGTAAGGAGCAGGCGATCGCCATCGATGTAGAAGATCGTGACTGGATCGTCCGCACCATTGCTCGGGTCATCGGATCTTCCTTCCGGCACCATCTCGTGCAGAAGCGCGTCGCCGCCTGAAGTGACGCGCAACGACACGCGTACCGGGGCGCTCATTCCGGGGTCTGGTCCCATCGCTGCCTGGCCTTTCCAAGTTCCTGCAAGCGTTTTCAGCCGGGCAAATGCCAATTGAGCGGACGGTTGTTGCGCGTCAGGCTTTTGCGCATCCGGCTTGTGCGATTGCGGCAAAGCGATTGTCGAGACACACAGCACCAGGGCGCACGTTAGAAAGGAAATGGTCTTCATGTCACTGCCCCCTACTCGGCCGTCTTCAATTTCAGCTTGCTCTTATTCTCTTCCAAAAACGCGCGCAACTCCGTACCGACGTCCAGCAGCCGGATCCACTGCTCGTAGTACAACGTGACCGGAAACCGTCCCAGCCCGTACACACTCACGCCGCCTTTTTCTCCTACCCGAAATTCCAAACTTCCCTTCTTCCGCGTCCCTGCCTGCTTTTCGAGTTCCGCAATCCGAGCCAACAGTTCTTCCTTGCTTGGTTCTGACATGATCTACGCTCCCCTTTATTCCGGCAAAAATTCGCCGCTCCACTTCTGCGCGAATCCTATCAGTTTTTCCCGTTTCAAGTCTCTTCCTGCCGGCTAGCGCGCTGGCGGATGGCTCTTTCGCCTGGCAGGAGCTCTGGATGGATTTTGACTTGCCTCCATAAAAAAACGTAGTACAATCGCGACGATTTTTCCGGTGCACGGGCGCACCGCCCGCGAAGACCTAGGAATTCAGCCGAGCGATAGTCCTCATCCTTCGGCGCGAAATTTGCCGATGAGATTCGCGGAGCAACCCGCTCACCGCCGGAAAGCTATGCGTCAGGAGTGCAAATCTCCTTTCGCCTTCAGGTTTCGTAAGCACTCTGTGGCCCCGAATCTTGTCGATGTGGCGCCCGGTAAGCTTCAACGCTTATGCGGGTTCGACGTCTTTCCTGCAGTTACGGAAAGCGTATGAAGACACAAGCAAAGGTGTGTTCCTTATCGAAATGTATCTAAATGCTCGTTGGAGGAAGAGATGACCTCGATTCGGCCGCGATTGATTTTCTTGCGACTTTCCGCATTGCCTCTGGCTTTACTCGTGTTTGCTTTTGTTTCCTATGCCCAGAAACCGGCGGCGAAGCCGGCGAGTCCTCCGCCGAAGGCTGCACCGGCCGCTAAGCCTGCGGCTACGCCGCCTAAGACAGGCGGAACCGGCACAGCGCCTCATGGCAACACTACCGGCGGCACCGCACGCGGCGGCACGACCGGCACGGCCCACGCCGGTACGACCGGCGGCACCACGCCCCGCGGCAGCACCACGGGCGGCACCGCTCGCGGCGGCACGACCGGAGCAGCGGGTAAAACTGGCGGCACGGCCGCCGCAGGTACAAAGACGGCCACGACGGGCGGCACAACCAAGGCCGGCACAACAGGGGCCGGCGCGGGCAAGACAGGTGGCACGGCAGGCGCAAAGGGTGCCACGGCGGCGACCAAGACCCCCGGTACAGTTACGCATCCAGGCGGCGGAAAGACCGTCACGACCAAAGAAGGCAACAGCAAGGAATTCAATAAGAGCGGCAAGCTCTCCAGCGTTTCGACCAAAAGCGGCCACGAGGCCCATTTCGATTCTCATGGAAGAGTTACCTCCGTGCACACGCGTGGCGGGGCCGAAATCTCTCATGGCCCGCACGGCGAGCGACGTGTTGTCGGTGAGCGCGTCAACGCCCGCGGCGAGCACTATCGCGTGGTGAACTACGGCGGCCATCGCGGCTACGTGGAACACGGCTACATGCGCGGCGGCCATCCTTATATGCGCCGTACCTACATGTACGGCGGACGTCGCTACGCCTACGCCTATCGCGGCTACAATTATCGCGGCGTCGCCTACTACCACTGGGCGCCACCGTATTACTATCCCCCGGCCTACTACGGTTGGGTCGGCGCGCCCTGGGGTGCTCCCGTTGTGTATGGCTGGGGTTGGGGTGCCGCGCCCTGGTACGGCTACTACGGGGTATACTTTGCTCCCGCTCCGGTCTATCCCTATGCTGCGCTTTGGCTGACGGACTATCTGATTGCGGAGAATCTACGTCTCGCGTATGAAGCTTCGCAGCAGGCGGATCCGAACGCGTTTTTGCAGCCCGACTATGCTCCGTACATGGTGGCATCTGGCGCCAGCGCGGACGGCGTAACCTCGTTCGGCGGCGGCATGGAATTCAATGCCGATGCGGCGGCTGCCGCTCTTCCCGCCGACGTCAAACAACTCGTCGCCGACGACTTGAAACTTCAAATCGAAGAGGAAAAGGCCGCCGCTTCGGCGCAGAGCGATGACAGCGGCGGCGACCGGGTGCCTGCTGCTCTCGATCCCAAGCACCGCGTTTTCGTGGTTTCTGCCACGATTGACGTCCCCAGCGACGGCGACACTTGCTCTCTCACCCCCGGTGATATCGTTCAGCGCCAGGAGGACGAGCCGGGCGACGACAAAGCCGTCAAAGTGAAAGTGCTCAGTGCAAAATCGCAAGATTGCGGTATTGGCTCCATGCCTCGCGTGCAAGTCACCGATCTTCAGGACATGCACAACGACTTCCGCGAGAAACTGAGCACCGGCATGGATACTCTTGCTAAGGGTGGCAATGGCCTCCCCAAGGCTCCCGACGCAACTCACAAGTTGAACCCCGACGGCCAGGCGCAGCCCGACCTGAACGCCGACAGCGATTTGAACGCTCAACAAGCAGATGCAGATGCCGCCGATAAGGAAGTGCAAGCGGCAGCTCAGCCTGATAAGCCATAGGTGACGTGGCTGTTTTCTGGCAGTAACCGCGTGTTTGAACCCGGGGCTGGGCTGAGTGCCGATGCCGGCAGCACTCAGCCCGGCTCCTTGAAATCAAACGATCGGCCTTTCGAATCAGCCGGCCCAACTGATCCAAATGAAGGATTGAATTTTCAGGAGCAAGCAATGCGAAAGAAACTCAGTCCCATGATCCTCCTAGCGTCTGTATTTAGTTTGATGGCGGTGCCGCGCGCCTTTACGGCGCCGCAAGGTACCGTCGAGAGCGAGCTCAAAAAGACCTACAAGTTAACGCAGGTACAAAGCGACTCAACCGGCCTCGCGGTCACGGAAGCCGGCACGGTCTTGGTGATCAAAAAAGGCGGCATCCGTTCCTACCCTCCCGGTGACGCCGTCGTTCTGCCCAACGCGTTCAAGGACGGCGCGATGCATACTGCGGCGGCCAAGACTCTGGGCACGGCAGGGAAATTGGGAGGACATTTCGGAATTCCCAAGGCTCCTGACACCCAGGATAACAGCCGCCTTCTGCCTCTCGAGGAGAAGGTTTACTTCACCAGGATCTCCGTCGACCTGCCAAAGGATATCGTCCATATTTCCGTGATTGAATGCGATACCTGCAACGACGTCAAGCAGCCGTCAAATTTCAAGGCCCAAGTTGACTTTCAATTTCCCAAGGGCTACATCAGCGGCGGCGCGGACGCCGGCCAGATCGCCGACCTCATTTCCCAAGTCTTCGCCAACGACACCGGCGGAGGCGATGCCAACGGCCAGCAACAGGGCGGCGGCCAGGACCAACAGCAGGCGGCACCTGCAGCGCAGGATCCTCCGAAACAGCCAGCCAGCATTGAAAAAGGCCAGACGGAGGATCAGGTGATTGCCGCCTTCGGCCAGCCCGATAAGATCGTCAACCTTGGCGCCAAGAAGCTGTATATCTACAAGGACATGAAAGTCACCTTCGTTGGCGGGAAGGTTTCCGACGTTCAATAGTTCAGTCCAATACTGAACCTGGACGGCCGAGGCAAGGCAAAATAAACCCAAGAAACGGATCGGGAAGTGCGTGGCACAGCACCTTACGCTCGATCCGAATGAAGTTGGATACGGAAAGCAGCAAGGTCTCGATTTTTACGACCGCCGTCTCGGCCATCCTCTGCCTGGTTGCTCTCTCCGCGTGCTATATCCCGGCGCGCCGCGCCACGCGAGTCGATCCGATGATCGCGTTGCGTTATGAATAGGCGGTGCGTGCTCGCACTACCTCGCTAGAAGGATCTTCCAGCGCTCCCATGCTTCTGTCCGCGCTTTTTTGTCTGCGTCTTTCGCGTCGGGAGCTTCACCCGCCCGCATGAACCCGTGACCCGCGCCATCATAGGTCACCGGTTCAAATGATTTTCCCGCAGCTTTCATATTCGTGATCGCATCGGGAATCATGGCGCCGATTCGAGCATCATTGCCGGCAAAAAACCCGTAGACCGGAGCCTTGATGCGCGCCATAGCGTCCTTATCCGGCGGAGGGCCATAGAAAACAAATGCGGCCGCCAAATCGCCCCGGTTGGTCGCGAAACGAAACGTTTGTCCACCGCCCCAGCAAAATCCACCAACAAACAGTTTGCCGTTCGAGGCGGGAATCCTGTTCCCATAGTCCGCTGCGGCGTTCAGATCCGCGGTTACCTGATCCGGATTCAGTTTGCTGACCGCCTCCATCGTCTTCCCTTCCGCGAACGACGAACTCCGCCCGCCGTCGGGACCCATTCCCGAAAGCAGGTCCGGCGCGACAGCGATGTAGCCGGCGGCGGCAACCTGATCCGCCAAGTCCTGCACCCAATCCGACATTCCGAAAATTTCGTGAATGATCAAGACCACCGGACGTTTATCCTTCGATTCCGGATAAACGACGAAGGTATCCACCGAACGCCCATCGTGCTTCACGGTCACCCATTCGCTATGACGCGGAGACTTCGCGAGGGCCGCCTTCGCCCAGTCCTGCGCGGAAACCGTCTGCGCCACGGTCAAAATCATAAGAGCCAGAAATATGCGCTTCATTTGTCCCCCTCAGCCTTGTCAGGCGGCGAGCCGAACTTCTGCGGCGTGCCGCGCCGCAGCTCCGCATCATATATGGTGGCGCACATTTACTTCAATCCCCGTCATAAACGCATCCGGCCGCGCGAAGCGGTCCCGCTTCGTGCCGGGCGCGTTCTGCCGTTTCTGGAAGTACAGATTTCTGTTGCGCATGCGCTCCGTTTTCAAGAGACTGTGCCCCTGTTTCATATCCTTCGGAGGCGAAATGACCCAGCTTCGCACTTGTTTGCTTCTTGTCGCGCTCTGCGTTCTCCTTCCGGCGCGTGCGCTTCCCTGGCAAACGCAGTCTGCTCCAAAAGCGGCGGCGCCTATCGCATCGGCTGAAGGGAAGCCCTCCGCTCCCGCTTCTCTGCCCGCGGCGCATCCGCTTGAAAAGGCCGACCTCGAAGCATTCTTCGATGGCTTGATACCCATCCAGATGGAACGCAGCGACGTTGCCGGCTCTACGGTGCTCGTGGTGAAGGATGGAAAAGAACTTTTGAAGAAGGGTTACGGCTATTCCGACCTCACGAAAAAAGCGGCCGTGGATCCGGACACGACAATGTTCCGGCTGGCTTCGATTTCGAAACTTTTCACATGGGTTTCCGTGATGCAGCTCGCCGAGCAGGGCAAGCTGGACATCGACGCGGACGTAAACAATTACCTTGATTTCAAAATTGCTCCGGCCTTTGGAAAACCGGTCACCCTGCGCAATTTGATGACGCATACGGGCGGCTTCGAAGAAGTTATTCACGACATTATTTTCGTCGACCCCAAACGGGCGCATTCGCTTCGGGACTTCCTGATCGCCAATCAGCCGCGCCGCATGTATCCGCCCGGCGAAATTCCCGCTTATTCGAATTACGGAGTCGGACTGGCGGGCTACATCGTGCAGCGCATCAGCCTCGAGCCTTTCGAGCAATACGTTTCTGAACATATTTTCCTGCCGCTGGGCATGAAGCATTCGAGCTTCAACCAGCCAATGACCGCCGAGCTGGCGCCGGATGTTTCTGACGGCTACCGCGCCACCACGGAAAAACCCGCCATCGGTTTCGAGATTTTTAATCCGGCTCCTGCAGGCGGCGTGTCTTCCGCAGCGGGTGACATGGAGAAATTCGCTCTGGCGCTTCTAAACGGCGGCGAACTGGACGGGCATCGAATCCTTAAACCCGAAACGCGCGACGCGATGTGGACTCCTCAATTCGAGGCCTCCCCTGCCCTTCCACCGATCTGCATGGGTTTCTACCAGACGTGGCGGAACGATCTGCGGTTCATCGGGCACGACGGGGACCTGGTTGCGTTTCACAGCATGTTCCTGATAGAGCCCACAGAAAGGCTCGTCGTTTTCGTTTCCTACAATTCCGCGGGCTCTGCAGGCCGCAACCGCACCGAACTCTTGAACGGTTTCGCGGATCGGTATTTTCCGGCGTATACGCCTCCGGCCTACCAGACCTTTCCTGTGAAAGAACTGAAAGACATTGCGGGCAACTATGAATCCACGCGGCGAGCGGACAGCACCAAATTGGCGATTTCGAACCCGGCGGGACAGGGAGTGGCGAGCGTAGACAAAGACGGCGTACTGACCGTCGATGTTTACAAAGACCTGCGCGGCCACACGCGCAAGTGGAAACCCATCGGCAAGGATCTTTGGCAGATCGAAGGAGAACAGGGTCGCCTGTTTGCCATTCGAGATTCCTCGGGACGAATCACGCGTCTGGCCGTCAGCTTCGCTGGCGTGCAGTTTCAGCGCGTGCCGTGGTACGAGCACAAGACCTTTGTGGGAATTTCGCTTGCGGCCAGCCTGCTGATTCTGTTGCCGGTGGTGATAGCGAGCCTAATCCGTTTCGGGCGAAGACTCCTCTTCCGCAATCGGCCGGCGCTGAAGCCCCAGCCGGGCACGTTATGGATCACTTTCGGCGGGAGGGTGGCGGCTTTCCTCTGGATGTTCGTCACCCTCTGGCTCGTCATCTTGTCGGTAAATCTTCAGGATGAAGCCGTGCCCTCATTTCCGAAAATCATCGGCTACTTCTGGCTGATCAACTGGTTTTCGGTCCTGGCGGTCTTTTTTAGTCTCTTCGCGGTGGTCGGCGGCATTCGCATTTGGCGGCGGGCAAACCTACGCACCATCTCCCGGGTCAAATTCTCGCTCGTCGGAGCGGCTTGCGTGTTTCTGACGTGGTATTCGATCCACTGGAATCTGATCGGGCCGATCCACCGGCTTTAATTTCCTCCCTAGGGGCACGGCGCGGGGAAGGTGAGGCTAGAGCTCCCAGCCTTTCCGGCGGTCAGGCTTGACCAATTTCTGCGCCGCCTCAGAGTTGGTGACTTTTAGGGCCGCCCGATCCCAGTGCAATCGTTCGCCGGTGCGCGATGCGACGTTTCCCAAAAGCAATGTTTCGGTCACCAATCCCGAAAACTCGAAATTGCCGCCGGGTTTGGTTTTCCCGCCCTTGCAGGCGTCCAGCCATTCCCGCTCATTTCCCGGCGAACGCGGAAGCGTCTTGGGCGGCTGTTTGTAGGCATCCATCTTCGCTTGCGGAATCAATTTCGGGTTTCCGCCGTTGAAATTGCACAGAATTTTTCCTCGATCGCCAACGAACAAGAGTCCTTCGTCCTCTTCCTCGTTCTCACCCTTGAAGGGCCGCGCGTCCTCCAACTCGTCCGGCCGCGCGGGCTTCAGGCCTCCGTCATACCAATGGAATCTCACGGCGGGCATATCGGCGCGCGCCGGAAAGTTATATCGGCAAATGGAAGCCAGGGGATAGGTCTCTGCATAGCGATCGCTGGAGCTTGCCTCCACACTTTCCGGAGCTTCCAGCTTCAGTACACGAAAAATCGTATCGTAGCTGTACGAGCCCATATCGCCGAGTGCGCCGCATCCGAAATCGCCCCACCCACGCCACACAAACGGCAAATACGCTTGATTAAACGCGCGCTCCGGCGCAGGCCCCAGCCATAAATCCCAATCGAGCCCGTCCGGCACCGGTTGCGTCTCCCGGGGCCTCTCGATTCCCTGCGGCCAATAGGGGCGGCTGGACCAGTTGTGAACCTCGCGCACAGGACCAATGGCGCCATCCCAGATCCATTCGCACAGGAGGCGCGTAGCTTCGGAAGCCTGGTTGCCCACGGCGATCTGCGTCGCGACGCCGGTTTCGCGCGCCACTTCCGCCATCCTTCGCGCTTCATGGATCGTGTGCGTGAGCGGCTTCTGGCAAAAGACGTGTTTGCCCTTTTTCATCGCCCCGATGGAAACCGCCGCATGCAGATTATCCGTAGTGCAGACGACGACGGCATCCACATCTTTCTGCTTCTCGAGAAGCTCGCGAAAATCCGAGTACGCCGCGCATCCGTTGTAGTTCCCCGAGCGCTGCCGCGCTGCGTAATATCCGTTCACAATTTTCTGGCAGGGCTCGCGGCCGGCGACGCCGCTGGTCACTCGAAGGGTGTGCGAAAGCTGAATCGGCTCATCGGGACTCAGCCAATCCCAGCCACTGTCGACGCCGAGCAATTCGCGAACGGATTTGCAAAACTCATGCGTGTCCCACTGCGGATAGTTGGCGGCGATCTTGCTGGAATCGCAAACCGCCACGCCGTGAACATCCTGCTCCTTCAGGAAGTGCAGCATCACGCGCAATCCCTGCGCGCCTACTCCGATAAACGCAATGTTCACCTTGTCGCTGGGAGGCACAAATCCCGCTCCGCCCAACACGTGGCGCGGCACGATCGAAAAGCCCGCAGCCGCTGCGGCCGTCTTTCCCAGAAATTCCCGGCGCGAGACTCCGCTCTTCGATCCGCTATTCAATCGTTTCAACTCCTCCATTTTGCACCTCGCCGGGGCAATTCTACATTTAGTCGGGGAAAACGTCGATGGATTCCCGGGACACGGAAGCGCCGCTCTTCCCCGACAAGCAAGGCTTGGGCGCGCGCCGTTCGTGTAAACTGAGGGGAGCAGCAGAAAAGCGTTTAGCGCCACCCTGTCTTCCTGACTCTCAACGCGAGGCCACTACGATGACGCCAGCGCATAAAGAACTTCTCCAAGAACTCCAGAGCTATGCCCCCACCGCTCCCACGGCCAACGCCTTGATGGAGCGCATCGCCAAGCGGCTTCACGAGAAGATGACGCGCTACAACTGGACGGGCTTTTATCTAGTCGATCCCGCCGACGCGGGCTATCTCATCGTCGGACCGTACGCCGGCAGCTTCACACCCAACGCCCGCTTTCCGCTGAACACGGGGCTTTGCGGGGCGGCGGCTACCACCGGACGAGTCGTTGTCGTACAGGATGTCACCAGCGATCCGCGTTATCTGGCGGGATCCTCTCTGGTGAAGTCGGAAATCGTCGTTCCTATTTTGGTGAACAAAAAGATTGCGGCTGAGTTGGATATCGAAAGCTATTTCGCCGACACCTTCACCAAACCCGAACAGGAGTTTGTCGAGGCTTGTGCCCAGGTCCTCGCAACCTACCTGGCCAAGGGATAGAGGGCTCGAAGCGGACCCCTCATTCGGTGAGATTGTAAATCAGTCCGTAAGGGTCTTTGACGTAGCACCTCGGGAAGTCAGGCTCGTCCTTTACGATTTTGCAGCCCTTTTTCGTCAGCTTCGCTTTGGCTCTCTGAACATTTCTTACCGTGACCTCGAGAACAGGACCGAGCGCAGGGCCTCGTTCAATAAACAGATTGATGTTCTTGCCGTGGAGGCTGATCATTTCTGGCGCTTTTTCCGTAATCTCGAATCCCAGCTCCTTCACGTAAAACCTGGCGGCCTTTTCTGGATCCTTCGCTTGAATCAGAATATCCGTGCCAAATGTATTCGACATATGCCCTCTCCCGAACTTGCGCCCGGCGTCACAGTTCTGGCAGACGAGTGTATGACGGTTTCAGGGTGCAAGTCTTGATTCTCCCGCTCCGGCCATTCTCTGGTTCCTTCGATCCGGAGACTGAGAAAATCACTCGAAAGAGGAGCTGGCCTGGCTGTTGTGCCCTCTTACCCAGTTCTTAGGGCAACACGTCCACGCACGGTGCGCACCAGAATCTGCCACCTAGTCCTAGAACGCCTAGCCTCTCTGTCCTACCTCGGCGCTCTCCGCACGTCCAATTGCTTACCCGTACCCCACCGCGTATGATTGGCCATTCATGCTCCCGGCTCGGCGCAATCTGTCCATGACCTGCAAACTCTCCCGCTTTCTTATTCCGGCACTCCTGGCGTTTGCTGCGGCACCGGCTATCGCGCCTGCCTACCTCGCCACGCGGGCGCAAGCGCCCACTTCGACAGAGGTCCTTCCCCTCAGCCGGGTTCACCCTGGGATGCAAGGCTATGCCTACACCATCTTTGCCGGCGACCAGGTGGAAAAATTCGACCTGGAAGTGATCGGCATCATGCCCAATTTTCTGGGGCCGCGCCAAACTATCATTCTTGTCGAGCTCAAGGGGCCAAAAGTCGAGCACACCGGGGTTGTGGCCGGGATGAGCGGCAGCCCGGTCTATTTCGAGGGCAAACTTGCCGGGGCGCTTTCCCTCAAACTCGGCGTTTTCACCAAGGAACCCATCGGCGGCGTCACCCCCATTGAAGACATCCTTCATCCACCGGCGCAAATGTCTTCCGGGAACGCCGAGTACCAGCCACAGGCCGCCTTGGGAGGTGCCCAGCAGCTTTCGCTGCCCCAGGAGGCAGCTTCTCGCACCGGGTTACCCACCGGCTCAGCCCTCGAGCCGATCGAAACACCTTTGGTCTTCTCCGGTTATCAACCGGAAGCTCTCCGCCAGTTTGCAGCCCAGCTGCAAAGCTATGGATTCGTGGCCGCACAAGGCGGCACCGCGGCTCCCAAGCCGGATGACGGGCATCTCCTCCCCGGCGACATGGCGGGAATGGTTCTGGTAGAGGGCGACACCTCGATCAGTTCCGCGTGCACGGTCACCGCGATCCGTCGAGACGAGGTTTATCTCTGCGGCCATCCCTTCCTGAGCCTTGGCGACGTGCAATTCCCCATGGCCCGCACCGAGGTCGTTGCCACTCTTTCTTCCGAGCTCGCTTCGACGAAAATCATCAACGTGGGCGGCTCGATCGGCACAATTACCGGAGACCATCTCACCGCAGTTACCGGGAAGCTGGGAACTCCGCCTCCCATGATTCCGATCGACCTGACTCTGGCCGTCGGCGGCACCGAAAAGAAGCTGCATTTCGCGATGGTCAATCATCCTAAGCTGACGCCGCTTCTGGTTGGGCTGACCGTTTTCAACGGCCTGACGCAGAACTCACTCTATGGCGAAGGGACAACGCTCCATCTTTCCGGCGAGGTTGTTGTACATGGCCATGCGCCCGTTCAAATCGAGAACACGTTTGCACCGGGCGATGCTTTCTCGCCAGACGGACTGCCTATCGCGCTGAACATTCAGAGCGTATTCAACCGTCTCTTCACCAACACGCGCGAGACTCCCGTCTTTGAGCGCATCACTCTTCGCGTCGAAAGCGTTCCCGGCCGCCAGTCCTACAGCATCGAAAGCGCGTGGCTCGAAAAAGGTGAGGCTGCGCCCGGCGAGACCCTGCGCGTCCGGGTCTTGCTTCGTCCGTATCGCGGGGCAGCGCGAGTGGAAGAGACTACCGTGCGCGTACCCGAGCAAGCCACGCGTGGCACCACGCTGCGCGTGCTCGTTACCGACGGTGACATGCTCAACCGCGCCTCCCGGGGCTTCTCGTTCTCGGGCGGAGGCGGCAGCAACGCGAGCCTCGATCAACTCATTGCCATCCTAAACCGCGAGCGGCGCAACGACCGGCTTTATGTCGGCCTCTTCGCTCCGACGCCGACGATTTTGTGGGATGACAAGGAGCTCCCCAACGTGCCGCTGTCGCAAATCAATGTGATTGATGGACGGCCGACGCCCGGGACCGTCCAAATCTTGCGCGAATCGCTTGCCAGCGAGTCTTCCATTCCGCTGGGCGGGCCCGTTGCCGGCGTCATCTCTCTGAATCTGCAAATCCGGTGATCATGCAAATGCCAAAGCGTAAGCACACGAACTCCATAACGCACAAGCATCCACTCTCGCGCGCGGCGCGCGCGTTCAGACGGATCGGCTCCCTGTCGTTGCTTCTTTACTTCTTTCTTTCCTCCTTTTCCTCTCTGCACGCAGAGCATACGCGCCGCTGGCTGCAAACCACCTACGACGAATTTCTCAAAGGCACCGCCCACGGCGTAGCCGTTCGCAGCGACGGCCGGTTGGAACTCGCGCCAAAATTCACATTGGTCGCGGATGCCGACGCGTCTTATCTTTGGTCGCTGCGGCTGGACCCCAAAGGCGCTCTTTACGCAGCCGGTGGCTCACCAGCAAAAGTTTTTCGCTTCGATAACGGCGGCAAACCAACCACAGTTTTTGAATCCGCCGATCTCGTAGCCCAATCGATCACCTTCGATTCCAAAGGCGCGCTTTACGTGGCCACTTCACCGGACGGCAAGGTCTATCGCGTTTCTGCCTCCGGCGAAAAATCCGTCTTTTTCGATCCCAAAACAAAATATATCTGGGACATCGCTTTCGGCTCCGACGGCATTTTGTATGTCGCGACGGGCGACAAAGGCCAGGTCTTCGCCGTCGCGCCGGATGGCAAAGGCGAACTTTTCTATGCTAGCGACGAAGCCCACATCCGTGTTCTTGCTTTCGACGCGAACAAGAATCTTCTAGCCGGCAGCGAGCCCAACGGACGCGTTCTGCGCATCACACGCCCGGATGCAAAATCTCCGCGCAAGGATAAAGATTCCCCGGCAGCGGCACCTCTAGGCGAAGGGTTCGTGCTTTATGAAACGTCCAAGCGCGAAATCACTTCCCTGGCTGTGGCTCCCGATGGCTCCATTTACGTAGCCGCTATCGGCGAGAAACAGCGCACCAGCTCCGCGCCTTCGACCACGATCATCGCCTCGCCGCAAGGAACCACAACATTTACCAGCAGCGCCAGCGGCATTACCGGCGCGGTTTCTGGCCAGCTCCAGCAATCCACACCGTTTGTTGCTTTTCCGCCGATACTTTCAAGCAGCATCTACCGGATTTCTCCGGACGGAGCGCCGGATGAGCTCTGGACCTCGCGTGACGACGTCGTCTATTCGCTCGGCTTCGCTTCTGACGGCCGTGTTCTTGCGGGTACTGGCAACAATGGTGCGCTGCTGGCCATCGACGGCCACGGCGTGTTTGCGCAACTGGCCAAAGCGGGCTCCGCGCAGATCACCGGCATCGCGCGCAATGCAGGCGGCAAGGTTTATTTGTGCACGGCGAATCCGGGGAAAGTTTTCTCCGTCGGGCCCGAATACGAGCCGGAAGGCACCTACGAATCGCGGTCGTTTGACGCGCAACTTTTCTCGCAGTGGGGGAGGCTGGATTGGTGGGGTCCGCCGCCAGCAGGTGCCACTGCTTCTGCTAATTCCCTAAGCGCCGGCGAACCGCGGCTGGAATTTTTCGTCCGCGCCGGCAACACAGAAGATCCCGGCAAGGAATGGTCGCGCTGGTTCGGTCCCTATTCGAAACCGGGCAGCGCCGTCGAAGCGCCGAGTGCTAGATTTTTCCAATGGAAAGCGGTTATTCACGATGGCCGGCCCGGCGACGGCATTAATTGGGTGAGCCTCGCCTATCTGCCGCGGAACGTGGCCCCGGTCATCGACGCCGTCTTGTTGCAAGACCCCGGCGTGCGAGCGCAAGGAAATACGATCCTATCGACAGGCCAGGCGCCAAGCGTGGCGCTGAAAATGCCGCCAACACCGAATGCTCCCAACATTTTCATCGCGCAAACCACGACTCCGGCAAAATTCGAACAGCCCCCGCAAGGCTTCCGGGAGAAGGGCTACCAGTCCGTTTTGTGGAGCGCCCACGATGATAACGACGACGACTTGCGTTATTCCGTTTACTGCCGCGGCGAAAACGAACGTGAGTGGAGACTGCTGAAGGACAATCTCGATCAAAAATTTTATTCCTGGGACACGACCACCCTTCCCGATGGCGCGTACTACCTCAAAATTATCGCGACCGACGCGCCTTCGAATCCGCCGGCCACGGCCCTCAAAACGGAACGCGAAAGCGAACGCTTCGAAGTGGACAACACTCCGCCGGTCATCGAAGGACTGAAAGTATCCTTCAGGACCTCCGAGGGTAGTCAGCCGGCGCATACCGAATTGCCGATGGTCCAGTTCGTCGCTAAAGATGCTTCCAGTGCCATTGAACGGGCTCAATATAGCGTTGATGGCGGGGAATGGACTCTTGTTACGCCAGCCGGTGGGATCAGCGACGCTCCTGACGAGCATTACGAATTCACGCTCAGCAGTCTGTCCTCCGGAGAGCACACCATTGCGGTGCGCGCGTACGACCGGTTCGAAAACGCCGGTAGCTCAAAGACCACGATAAACATTCCCGCACGCAAACCATGAAACAGGATGCTTCGGTGCACCGGTATACTCGGGAAAGGTCCTTTATAGGGGGAGTACATGATTTCAGGAGCTCATGTAATCGTCTATACCAAGGATGCCGAGGCGGATCGTGCCTTTTTCAAGGACGTTCTCGGATTTGACTCCGTCGACGCAGGCCACGGCTGGCTGATCTTCGCGCTTCCGCCCTCGGAGGCCGCGTTCCATCCTTCGGACAAGAATGGGCAGCAGGAGCTCTATTTCCTGTGCGATGACCTGAAATCCGAAATGGCTGCGCTTGCTGAAAAGGGCGTCACCTGCTCAGCGGTTCAGGAAGAAAGATGGGGATCAATAACCAGGATTAGATTGCCCAGTCGATCGGAAATCGGCCTCTATCAACCGAAGCATCCAACTGCCCTTAACCTCGGGGGAAAAACCGATTAGCGGCGAGAGTGACAGACCGCCCGGGGGGAGAGGACATAGGTCGAAGGGCAATTCTTCCGAGTGCTTGGCTATAGGTGCTGCTTTGCGCGGCTATCTAGGACAGCCAGGGCTCCGGCGGTGGAGCGGAGCTGAACTTCACGATTTCGGCTCCAAAACCGATGCGGCCATCGGCATAGGCCTCATTTTTCACGTGAACGACCCGTGCGGTGCAGTACATCTCTTCGGATTGCGTCCCCGCCACTTCCCCGGGAATGCGGATGGTCACTTCAATCGGCATGCCGACTTGCAGCGGCGCCGATGAGGCAAAATAAAAGCCGCCGCGCGAGATGTTCAGTGCTTCGGTGAAATGGTCGCTCTTGTCGGCGGCCACCCCGGTAGATCGAAATCGCAGCGGCGTGCGAAGAGTGTGGCGCGTAAGTTGTCTGCGTTCTGCAGTTTGCATAATGTCCTCCTCAAGGCGAGGGAAGTAAGGAAGCGACCCTCGGGGTCGTAGGAGAAGGGGCAGTTCAGCGTAGCAGACCTGGTTGTGCGGTCAAGCATCAATCCTTAGTACTAGGGGTACTTCGACTCCGGGCTACTGCGATCGTTCGAATCCGCTTACGCACCAGCCCATCCATCGAATCGGGCAAGTTGCCAGGGCTCCCCGGCGGGCTTCAGGAGGCGGCAGGGTGCGAAAGAGGATTGCAAACCAGCCGCAAATGCAGAAAACTACACCACTTCCGCCGACCTGGATCATCAAAGGGGAACTCTACTCAAAGGAGGAACCGGTGATCTTCGGTATGACGCCTTTCACAGTTTTTCACGTGCTGTTGAGTCTGATCGGCATCTTCTCGGGGTTCCTTGCTGTCTTTGGAATGATTGCCGGGAAACGCCTGGATGGCTGGACCGCCCTGTTTTTGACCACCACCGCACTCACCAGCATCACCGGATTCTTCTTCCCGTTCCATGGCGTGACGCCCGGGATCATTGTGGGAATCGTTTCGCTCGCCATCCTTGCCGTGGCCATTCCTGCGCGCTACGTCAAGCACCTCGCCGGCGCATGGCGCAAGATTTACGCCGTTACGGCTTCGATAGCGCTCTACCTCAACGTGTTTGTATTGGTGGCGCAGCTCTTTATGAAGGTGCCAGCGCTGCATGCCCTGGCGCCCAACGGAAATGAACCGCCGTTCCTGATCAGCCAAGCGGTCTTGATGGCCATCTTCATCGTGCTGACGATCGCCGCCGCGATCAAGTTCCATCCTGAGGCCGTCCACGCCTCCTGACCTGGCGTAGCGGCACGGGCCGCGCCAGCAAAACCGCGGCAAGGCGCGATCTACGGCTTTGCGGAAAACTTGTCCAGTAATTCGTACTGTGCGCGCTGCTGATCCGGGGTTGCTTCGGGCTTGGCGGCGAGGTGCATCACCTCATAGCCGTCCTTTGCGCCGTATGCGGGCCACTGAGGTAAGCCCGGGCCATTGGGATTGCCAGTCTTGGCAAAGTTCGTCCAATACGAGCCCATACGCTCGGATAACTGATAGTCCTCGGGGCGCCAGGGAAGTTTCTTGGAGTCGAGCATTCCGAACACAAACTCGATTTCCGCCGAATGGTTCGCGCGAGGAGGGTCCATCGTCGCAGGATCCGAAACCGCGCGGGGCGGGGCGTCGTCGAACTCGTAGCGGTAAACGGGCGCAGCGTCCAACTTCGCCTGCAGTTCGATCCACTTCCAGGTGCCGTAACCGATGAAGTCTGCCGTGGCTAGGAGATCGGCGGAAGCCTTCGCTTGCTCGTCCGTTTCTGCTGGAAAGAGCTTCGGCACTTCCGTCGCCTTGTCTCCAAACGTTTGACTGATTTTCTTGGCGAAATTTTCCTTGGTTGGCGGGTCCGTTCCAAAAAAAATGTGATAGTTCGCTTCGTCGTGATTCCATCCTGCGAGCAGGGCGATGTGCGCTTCGTTGCCTTTCGCATAAATTCCCGCAGGGTTCTCCGGGAAGAAGTAGCCGTCAATATTCGGACCGAAGTGGAACGCGTTTTTGCCTTTTGAGGCAGCATCGAGCGTTTCCTGCGAACTCATCGCCCGCAGTTTTTCCAGACTACCGGCTCCCATCGAGGCGGCAAATTTGACGCCATCTTGTTCGCTCTCCGGCAGCGGCTTCGGAGGCAGCGTCCTGCCGAAGAAAGCGCCGCTCTCGCCAATCGCGCGATGGATCAATCCCTTCGAAACCGGCGAAGCCATAAGCGCGCTCACCGAAAACGAGCCTGCCGACTCTCCGAAGATGGTTACATTCTCAGGATCGCCGCCGAACGCGGCGATATTCTTGCGCACCCATCGCAGGGCCGCCGCTTGGTCCAGCAAACCGTAGTTCCCGGAAGCCTGATGTGGCGATTCCTTGGTCAACTCGGGGTGCGAGAAAAATCCAAAAATTCCCAGGCGGTAGTTCATGCTCACCACCACAACGCCCTTGTGCGCGAGGTGTTCGCCTTCCTGCCGTGGCTCGGAGGTGGCACCGGCCTGAAAACCTCCGCCGTAAATCCATACCATCACGGGCAGCTTTGCATCCGGCGACGTCTTCGGCGTCCACACATTCAAGTAAAGGCAATCCTCGCTCGGCCCCGCGTCGCGAAACACCATATCTCCGTATACGTTTCCCTGCATGCAGCGCGCGCCGAACTCCGTGGCCTTGCGCACTCCTGCCCATATCCCCACTGGTTGCGGCTCTTTCCATCTCAACGCCCCAACAGGAGGCGCGGCATACGGAATCCCCTTGAATATTTGCACGTTTCCATCCGAGCTCGTGGAGCCTTCGACGCTCCCAGCCTCGGTGGGCACTTGGGCTGCAGCAACCATGCTCATTCCCGCCAGCACCAGGACTGCAAGTGAGGCTCGCTTTGCGGTTGCCTGCCCAACGCTTTTCGCGGGAATCCTCATCGGCTCTCCTTGGCAACCTGCCTTTCCCTTCGCTGAAAACCGCGAAGATAGTACCTCGCAATCGCCACGCAGAACAATTTTCTTTCTCTCCGGATTTTCCGCCAGCGAGAGACACACGCGCCCTGGCGCGCATGACGGGATCGAACTCCAGGGGAAGCCGGCATTTTGCCCGCTGCCACATTGGCCTGCTCACGTGTTCCGAGGTTTTCGGCTGCCAAACCCGGTAGAACTATTCCGTATGCCATAATCTTCCTCGTGCCGCTGCATTCGCAGCGGTCAAGATCTATTCACGACGCGCAGGCGGGCTCATGAGCACAGCACCACAAGCCGAATCCAAGACTTTTCTGGCACCGACCTGGGAGGCCATCTGTGAGGCGCACGCGCGCATCACCCCGCGCATTCACCGCACTCCCGTTCTCACCTCGCACTCGCTCAACACCATCGCGGGAGCCCGATTTTTCTTTAAGTGCGACAATTTTCAGAAAACGGGATCGTTCAAAATTCGCGGGGCGGCAAACGCGATTCTTTCCTTGAGCGATGTGGAAGCCGCGCGTGGCATTGTGACGCCCTCGAGCGGCAACCATGGCGCGGCGGTGGCCTGCGCCGCGGCCTGGCGCGGAGTGCCTGCTTATATTGTCATGCCGAAAAATGCGCCGGCCGTGAAGTGCCGCGCTGTTGAAAGCTACGGCGGACGAATTACGTTTTCCGAGCCGACCATCACTTCCCGGCAAGAGACTTCCGCGCGCGTGCAGGCGGAAACCGGGGCGATTTTGATCCATCCTTACGACAACGACCGCATCATCACGGGGCAAGCCACTTCGGCAAAGGAACTTCTCGAGGAAATTCCGGACATTGACGCCGTTTTCGCCCCGGTAAGCGGCGGCGGACTGCTCAGCGGCACTTGCTTGTCTGCGAAAGCCATGCGCGCCGACCTCCGCATCCTGGGCTGCGAGCCGGCGCGCGCCGACGACGCCTATCGTTCGCTTGCCACTGGCGTTCTGCAATCGCTCGATTCCAGCGACACGATCGCCGACGGCCTTCGCGCCTCGCTCGCGCCGAGGACCTTCGCAATCCTGCGGGGGCTTCTCGACCGCGTCCTGCTGGTCAGCGAGGAAGAGATTATCGCGGCTATGCGGCTGGTCTGGGAACGCATGAAAATTATCATTGAACCGAGCAGCGCGGTGGCCATCGCTCCCCTGCTTAGGCCGGGAGCCGTGGCCGAACTCAATCTGCCCGCGCGAGCGGACGGCGGTGCGCCGAAATTGGGTGTGATCTTCTCCGGCGGCAACGTGGACTTCTCGGCCCTTCCTTTTTGAGCCAAACCTACCCATAAACACGACGGGCGTCGCGATCTGCTTGGGTTTTAAAGGGATGCGAGAAAGCAGAACACATCGCGAATCCAGCGGAGTGCAGGTCTTACTGCCGAAGCACGGCGTTCCTACGGACCTCAGAGCCCGCCGAGACTTTTGCGTCGGTCTGCAGGAGCCGGATATCGCGTGTGGCTTTCCCCCTGAGATGTATGGTTTCCGCGCCGAGAGATTGCAACACGGCGACGGAGGCGTTCGTCAGCTCGACCACCGAAGCGCCCGATGCAGGCGCGGCCTCCACATCCACGGTGTCGAGTCGCAGGTCCTCGACATCTTCTGCCGTGAAACCGGATTGCCACGTGGCCGAGTGCGGCTGCTCCCAACGAATCTCGGAATCCTTTATGGAAAAGTTGCGAGCATGCCGGAGCACGACGGCGGTGCGCGTGTTTTCGTAGGGCGCTGCCGGATCGTGCGAGACAAACAGCCGGACGTTGTCGAGGTGAATGTTCTCGAGCCAGCTGTCAGGATGACCGTTGATGGCCGATGTGCCGGCTCCGTGAGCAATCACGTTTGAGATCGAGACGTTTCTGATTTTGCCGGCCGGCGGTTCGTGGTCGCGCCTGGTTCCATCGATCTCGCTGCGACGCTTGATGTTGAAGTGAATCGGGTCGCCGTCACCCCACCAGAACCAGTCGAAGCGGCGCGTTTCGATGGAGACATTGGAAATCACGACGTCTTCGACTACGCCGCCGTCGAAGACCATGAACGCCAGTCCGCGATTCGAATTGGTGATCACGACGTTGTCGACGGTGACGCGGCGGACGGCGTTGGAATTGCCATCACAGAATTTCAGTGCGCTGGAGGCCGAGGAGAGTCTGCAATTGGTCACCGTGACGTTTTCGGTGGGCAGCGCCGGCCCCCAGATATTCGAGGACCAAAGGACGATGGCGTCGTCGCCAGTCTCGATGGTGGAATTGGCAACGCGGACGTCCTGGCAGCCGTCCGGATCGAAGCCATCGGCCCACACGCCTTCCTTCGGGCTGGAATAAATGTAAACGCCATCGATGACAATCCGTTTGCAGGCGTAGGGGTTGATGGTCCAGCTGCGCGATCGGAGGAACTTGAGGCCCGTGATGCGGACATCCTGGCAGCCGAGCAGCAGAACCAGGCGCGGACTGACCGTCTCCGTCGGGTATCCGGCAGGAAATGCCCTGAGTAGCGGCTTGCCTGCGGCCTCCATCTGGAGCTGATTGGGGCGAATGTAGAAGTCATTGAAGTCGTTGGGCTTCCACACGTAGGAGGCTTGGCCATCAATCGTGCCGCGGCCTTCGAGGGCGATGTTGTGCAGATCTTCACCGATAAATAGCGCGGATTTAGGAGGGGGATCGAATTGGCCGCCGTCGAGCGAAGCAAAGAGAGTGGCGCCAGCCTCGAGATAGAGGCGCACTCCCGAGCGGAGGTGCAGTTGGCCAGAGGTGTACTCGCCAGGTGGAAGATAGACGGTGCCACCACCGGATTTTCCGCAAGCATCGATAGCTTGTTGCAGAGCGGGGCGCGCGTCGTCTTGTTTGCTTCCGGTTGCGCCGAAGTCCTTCACGCTGTAGACGAGCTGGGAAGAAAGCTCTGGGGCGGACGCAGCCATCCCCCGGAGCAGGTCCCTGCCGAAAAAAGGCGCGCTCGCCGCACCGGCTGCAGCGGAGACAAGAAAATGACGGCGGTCGAGCAAGCGAACACCTCCCGGGGCAGTCTAACGAAGGGGGATGCTATCCGTTATGGGTGTTGCTGACAACATAAGAGCGCATCCATCTGTGCACCGTAGGTGGTCAAAAACGCGGCACGCGTGATTTTCGCAAGGTTCAAGCAGCGCCGATTTCAGTGGTCGCACGGTCCTAGAACAAGGAGCGGCAACCGCGTTCATCAACCCGGGATTCCTTGCCTGTTGGTTTTGCCCGGGCATCATCTTCTGGGCCTCGCTCTGAACTTGTGAGATCCCTAAGATGGATCGGGGCAAAGCTCTCGCCAAAACGCAGAAAAACCAAATCTGCAGCGATCGATGGGGCCGAGTCGTGGAGCTGTTTCGATGAAGTAAGCCGCGTCACCGGACAAGCGAAGCAACCCGCCGAAGATTCGTTTTGGGGGGACAAAGTGGACTGCTTCTGGGTTGGCCGAGAACCGGGAGACTTGAGCAATTCGGCAGGAGAATTGGTAGATTGGCGGCAGGAACCTGACATGGAAACCAGCAGCCACCGTCCCGTCTGGAAAAGCCTCCTGGCGTTCGCCATTATTTATTTCGTGTGGGGATCCACATTTCTGGCAATTCGCGTTGGTGTGCGCGAGGTTCCCCCGTTTCTGCTGGCGGCGATGCGCTTTCTGGTTGCAGGGCTTGCGCTTTACGGGTGGACGATCGGGAGAGGAGACCGTTCCCCGAGAGGACGCGAATGGGCTTCGGCATTCCTGCTGGCCACGCTGATCTTTGTGTTCGACTACGGGCTCTTGTTCTGGGCTGAGCAGCGCGTGCCTTCGGGAATTGCCGCAGTCATGTTGGCGATGATTCCGGTGTTTATGGCGCTCTCGGAGATTATTTTCCTGCGAACGCAGAGACTGACTCTGCGTCTGGCGCTCGCGCTGCTCACGGGCATCGCCGGGGTGGCCGTGCTGGTGAGCCGGTCGCTAAACCTCGGCGGAGCGCCCATCGACAGGCTGGGCGCGGTGGCGTTGATTTTCGCCTCGGTGAGCTGGTCCGTGGCGTCGGTGCTCTCGCGCAAGCTGCCGCTTCCGGCTTCCAAGATAATGAGCTCAGGCGCGCAAATGCTGGCTGGTGGTATATTGCTGACGCTCGCTGCGGGCGCGCTCGGCGAATTTAAGGATTTTCATCCGGGAAGTGTCTCGCGGGAAGTTTGGTTATCGTTGCTTTATCTAATTGTGGCGGGATCGATTATTGGGTTCACCGCTTATGTGTGGCTGATTCATCATGAGTCGCCAACAAAGGTTGGGACATACGCTTACGTGAATCCGGTGGTGGCGGTGTTCGTTGGATATTTCCTCGGCGGCGAGGCGCTGGGTGTGCGAACGGTTTTGGGATCGATGTTTGTGCTGATCAGCGTGGTGGTAATCACAACAGCGCCAGCAAGAAAACCGGTGGTGAGACTCGCCGCGGAAGAGACCGGCTAGTTCGCCCAGGCGAAGAAGCATCCTCGGAAGATCTCGCGCCATCTAAATGTTTACGTGCGAAGGCCGAAGGCAAGGTTTCGGCGGGCCCCGGGTCGAGGAGAAGATCATGAAATTTTACCCAGCAGTTTTGAAGAGGGGCGCCGTGGTGTCACGCGCGGCGTGTGCGGCAGGTTTGGCGCTCTCTTTAAGCGGTATTGCGCTTGCTCGGCAAGAACAGCAGCAGCCACCGCCAAGCCAAGAGCAGCAAGCGCCACCACCGGCCCAGTCGCCCGACCGGCCGCCGCAGAGTTCGCAACCGCAGCGGACACAAGACCAGCAACCACCCCCGGTGACCCAAGACACCAATCGCCCGCGCGTATCTCAGGATCAGGTCCCGCAGAACCCGCCCGAGCAGGCTGAACGGCCGCCGATGCCTCCTGCGCAAAACGGCAATCGGCCGCCGATTTCGCAGGATCGCTTGCCGCAAAATCCCTCCGATGAGCCCAGCGAGCAGTACGGCCCGCCCCCGGGTTTGCTGACGATTCCCGCGGGCACGGTGGTTATCATGCGCATCAACGAGCCACTCTCGAGCGACCACAACCAGATCGGAGATCAGTTTACCGGGGTGCTGGAGCAGCCCATTGTTGTAAACGGATGGGTAGTCGCGCGGCGAGGCCAGACCGTGGTTGGCCAGGTGAAATCTGTGAAAAAGGCGGGTCGAGTCACGGGCACCTCGCAGTTGGGCGTTGAGCTCACCAATTTGACCCTGGTGGACGGAGGGCAAGCGCCGATTCTGACGGAGCTTTGGAAGGCATCCGGCGGGACTTCGCACGGCGCCGACGCCACTACGATTGCCGGCGGCACAGGTCTCGGAGCAGCGATTGGCGCGGCGGCCGACTGGGGCCGCGGCGCGGCCATCGGCGCAGGAGCGGGAGCTGTGGCGGGAATCGGGGCAGTACTCTTGACGCGTGGGCGTCCCACGATTCTGGCGCCGGAATCCCAGTTGACGTTCCGCTTGGTGGATCCGGTGAAAGTGGATACGACGAATAGCCAACAGGCCTTCTTGCCGGTTTCGCAGGAGGACTTTGGAGGCGGACGAGGCGACAGACCGCGGTTGCGTGGGCCGAATGGCAGCTACTACGGGGATTACTATGGCGGCTACGCTCCTGCTCCTTGCGGCTACTCCTATCCCTGCTACTACGCGCCCGGTTATGTGGGAATCTACCCGGCCTTTGGATGGTGGTGGGGTTCGGGATTCTATGGCCGTGGCTGGTACGGACCGCGCGGTTTTCGGCGGTTCTGATTCTCAATTTGGCACACAAAAAAGAGGGGATCCGGGCGCTCCGTGAGAACGGGGCGCCCGTTTTTATTGGGGGGGTGACGTACCGGATGGGCGCAGACGAGAGCTTATTATTTCGTAGCGAAACAAATGGGATGGCGCCGGGTTAGTAGTTTGTTACAGACGGACTGGCTAACAGCGATAGGCAACACGCGGGAACTTCGCCAATGGTTTTGCGGAACTAGTCCTACAGAGACGGGTAGTGACGGAGCCTAAGGAATAAACAACAAGAAGTTACGGTAGAGATATTCGGGCATGGTGTTTGTGGGAGTTTTGAAAGTGGAAGCGGTGTCGGGGGAAGTCTCGGGGTGATACCACTTATGCAAATCGACAGCAAGTCAGTCAAAAGGCTGCGAACCGCTTGTGGTAACCTCTCTTCGAATCTCTTGGGAGAATTTGTTTTCGGGCCGAGTCGCTGCCAAAACCAGTCATTCCGCCTTGGAACTCTCTTAAGGTGCAGTTGCTTGCCCTCGACCGACGTCGATTCCTTGAAGTAAACATCAAATCTGCTGCGTAGGCGGAACATGAAAACGAACTCGAGAATTCTTCGCAATATGATTCTTCTCTCTGCTGCCGTACTTGCGTTTTCAAGCGGGCGCGCAAACGGACAAGGAGCGGCGACAGCTCAATCTTCCACGCCGCAGAAGTTCGTGCCCGCGAGAGTTACCGAAGCAGTGGATGACGCAAAGACTGTAACGCTGAAGGGAAACGTACATCCCCTGGCGCGGGCGGAGTTCGACCAAGGACCAGTGAGCGACGCAATGCCCGCGACGCGGATGCTGCTCTTGTTGCAGCGCAGCCCGAGCCAGGAAACCGCGCTGAGGCAATTGCTGGACCAGCAACAAGACAAGTCTTCCCCTAATTTCCATGCATGGCTGACGCCGCAGCAGTTTGCCGCACAGTTCGGGCCGGCTGACGCAGACATTCAGGCAATAACAGGCTGGCTGCAGTCCCATGGATTTCAGAATGTAAAAGTCGGCGCGGGCCGAACGACGATCGAGTTCTCTGGAAACGCTGGACAGGTGCGGAGTGCATTTCACACAGATATTCACAAGTTTTTGGTGCATGGCGCGCAGCACATAGCAAATGTTAGCGATCCGCAGATACCTGCGGCTCTGACCCCCGTGATCTCTGGAGTGATGGGCCTCCACAACTTCCGGCCGAAGTCGCAAATGCACCGGGCGACCGATTTCCACAGTGCTGAAGCGAGAGTGATCAGATTAAAGCCATCTGTCACTTTCACGGGGTGCGGCCCAAGCGGAAACCAGGAGTGCTATGGGGTTGCGCCCGCCGATTTTGCAAAGATCTACGACGTTCCCACCGCTGCCACCGGCGGCACGGGAGTAAACATCGCCATAGTTCAGGACTCGAACGTCAATCTCAGCGACATTCAACAGTTCCGCACACTCTTTAACCTGCCGAATAACTTCACCGCTAGCAATATTATTTTTAACGGTCCGGACCCAGGCGTTCTCGGCCCTGACTCGCCAACCTTTGACGAAGGGGAAGCCGTACTGGACGTTGAATGGTCCGGCGCTGTAGCGCCAGGAGCGAGCATCCAGTTGGTGGTATCTGGAGCCCCAGAGACTTTCGGGGCTACTGGCGTCGACCTTTCGGCGGTCTATATTATCGACAACAATTTGGCACCGATCATGAGTGAGAGCTTTGGCGCTTGTGAGGCGGCCCTGGGAGCAAGTGGCGTCGACTTCTACGGCCTCCTATGGGGGCAAGCGGCATCACAAGGGATAACAGTCATTCTTTCCGCCGGGGACAGCGGCTCGGATGGCTGCGACGAAGGATCTGGGGATTTCGCGACCACGGGACTCGGCATCAGCGGATTGGCTTCGACGCCATATAACGTGGCCATGGGCGGAACGGATTTTCAGAACGGAGCTTCTCCGTCGATTTACTGGAGCACGACAGGGACCGCGACGGAGTCGGCGCTATCCTACATACCGGAAGAGCCGTGGAATAGTTCGTGTGCGGCAACGGCAACGAGCGGAAGCCTCGCCACCTGCACAGCGGCCATTATCAATGCGAACATCTTGAACGAGGACGGAATTGATCTGGCAGGAGGCAGCGGGGGAGAAAGCACTTTCGTCGCCAAGCCTTCTTGGCAGACTGGTGTAACGCCGACCGGCGACACCTTCCGAGACATCCCCGACTTGTCTCTATTTTCCGCTGTAAACACGAGCAACAATGATTTCTACATTACTTGCGAGCAAGACACGCCATCGCAAAACGGCGAGGCCTGCAGCCTGGCTGCTGGACAGCAACCGGAAATCAGCCCGGTTGGCGGTACTTCTGCCGCAGCGCCGGCTTTTGCAGGCGTGATGGCGCTGATCATTCAGCAACAGGGCGGGGCGCGGCAGGGGAATGCGAACTATGTGCTTTACCAGCTCTTCAAAAAAGACGCCAGCAATGCAGCTCTCGTCTGTCCCTCGACCGCGGCCAACGTAAGTACAACTACTTGTGTTTTCTACGACGTAGTTACCGGCAACAACTCTGTCGCCTGTCAGAGCGATACTACGAATTGCAGCAATAAGTCCACGGCTGCAGGCCAGTACGGTGTGCTGGTTGATCCGAGTAATACAAGCAATCCTGCTTTCTTGGCGGTAGCGGGATACGACAAGGCAACGGGGCTGGGGTCGGTCAATGTGACAAACCTGGCGCAAGCTTGGAGTTCGGCGACTTTCGACTCTACGACGACAGCCATTACGACTTCTCCCACGGGCACGATTGCGCACGGGGCCACCGTGACCTTTACAGTAAAAGTCACTTCGACTTCGGGAACACCGACAGGAAACGTCTCGCTAATCGCCTCACCTCCCGGAAGTGCCCCGACCTCGATCGGCGCGTTTACAAACACTACGACGTCGACGTTTGTGCTGAGCGGGGGAACGGCTACCATCACGACGAATTTGTTGCCAGGATTTGAGGTCGGAGGAGTGCCGACAGCCTATCCAGTGGTCGCCCAATACGCGGGTGACGGGACATTCGGCGCCGGAACGTCCGCCCCGGTCAACGTGACCGTTGGCCAGGAAGGCAGCTCGACGGCCATAACTCTCGTCGGTGGAGCAAGTGCAACCTCGGCTGTTTACGGTTCGCCATACATCACGAGGGTTGATGTAGTCGGAACGGGGACGAATAGTGGCGGCCAGCAGTGCTCTGCGAATTTCAACATTCCCTGCCCCACCGGCAGCATTAGCCTGACGGACAACGGTAGTAATCTAAATGACTTCCAGAACACCCAGACGGGGACGTCTTCCAACACAGCAAATTTGCTGAATGACTTCGGATTCCTTGAGGATCAACTGGTCCAGCTTCCAGGGGGCACAAACAGCCTGATCGCAAAATATAGCGGGGACAGCAGTTACACGGCGAGCACATCTCCCGCGCTCGTCGTCACGGTTACACCTGCCGCCACGGCTGCCAGTGTCACGGCAAGTGCGACCTCAGCCACCACAACGACGCCTGTGACCCTGACGGCATTGATAGCCACCCAAAGCAGCGGGGCCGGGCCAACGGGAACAGTGACATTCTCAGCGAACGGCAGCTCTATCGGTACGGCAAGTGTTGTGCCGACGGCGGCAGCCGGTCTCAACAGCACAGCCCCGGTGGCAGCGTTCGGCACCGCAACTCTCCCGCACACCTTTGCGACTACCGGGACATATGCGATCTCTGCCAGCTATGCCACGGGCGATCTCAACTACGCGAACTCAAGCTCCTCAGGAACTGGAAACTTTTCCCTGACCATAACCCAGGGGACGACGACAGGAAATTTCGCGGTGAGCTACGCGCCTGCCAGCCTTACATTGTCATCAGCAACGGGTGCCAGCCAGAGTACGACTGTTACCATAACGCCGAGCGGCGGATTCACGGGCATGGTGGGGGTGAGTGCGTCAACGTCGGTGCCCGGTGTGACATGCACACCGTCTACGCTGAACATCAATGTGACGGGCGCCTCGGCTGTCACCGGACAGTTGAGCTGTTCCGTGCTGGCCACATCAACAACCCTTACGGCTTCCAACGCTTCTCCCGATCGAATGCTGGAGGCAAAGACGACTCCTCGTTCCAAGGGAGACAAAGGATGGTGGACGCTGAGCGCGGGCTCAGGCTTCGCGGCGCTATTCCTGCTTTTCCTGCCTGGCGGACGTAAACGGTATCGCGCGGCGCTTGGGCTGGGTCTCGTTTGCCTACTCAGCTTTACGCTGGGATGCGGAGGAGGGGGAGGGACTACGCCGCCTCCGCCGCCTCCTCCGACGTCCACGGTCACGAAATTAACCGTGACCGGTGCGAAGGTCGCCTCTGGAACCGCATTCTCCTTCAGCGTGTCTGTGACCGGCGGCACTCCGACCGGGCAAGTCGAGCTGTTTGACGGCGCGACCATGATCGGCACAGCTTCGACCGTCGCGGGTGGAACTGCGACACCCACGGCACCGGCATTGGCCGTGGGCACACACGCGATCAGCGCTCACTATCTCGGCGACGCAACGACAGCAGCTTCAGCAAGTGGTCCGATCAACATGACGGTCACAGGCAGCACCACGCTGGCGATCACGACTAGCCCAGTTGCTACGCCGGCGGCGCCAGCGCTAAACGTCACTATCAACTAACGACCAGTCAACCTTTACAACCGGGCGGTCCCGCGTTCTCGGGGCCGCTCCTTTTTTGTGAGGGACCCGGCGTCTCGATAAATGACGATGAGCAAGCACTGCAGCGCTACCGGCTCGCGAAAAGAGGGCGAGCCCTGAAAAAAATGGAATGCTGGTTTTGGTTTTCGACGCCGCTGGCACTCGCCAGTTCTTTAAACGGTCAGTTGATGGCAGGTGGAAAGAAAATGCCCCAGAAATTTGGGGATGGCGACGTGAACTCCACAGGAACCAGGGAGCCTTCGTGACTCATCTGGGGCGGACGCACGACCCGGGCTTCAATCTTGCTTTGCGCCTTGGGATTCTCGATGGTGACCATGGTGCCTTCGCCGAGGCCTTCCGGAAGAATCAGCATGGCGCCGCTGGCACTGACGGTATGCGTGTGGCCTTCAAGAGGGCTTGCTTTGCCGGCGACCTGCACGACAACCCGGATCCTCAGCAGCACACGTTGGGCGCGGCGGCGTTCTTCGGCCGTGGGCGGACGCGTGGCAACAACCCTGGCGGGAGAGAGGGCCGGTTTGGCGTTCGTTTGAGGTTTCATCACAGCTCAAGCCCCCAAAAGTCCATTTCCGGCGCGACGAGTTCGACGCCGTACTCCCAGCCATCCGGGCGCGGAACACCGCGCCAGACTACAACGGCCGCATTGCTGGTATCGGTGGCGAGATTTGTTAGCGCAAGGCGGTGTTCCAGCTGAAGTTCCTGCTCGAGGACCACCATGCAGCCGTAGGGGTTAACGACGCGCGTGTGGGCTTCCACCGTGAAGCGCTTTCCGGCGTCGCCGTCCCATTCCAGGCGGACGGGGACGCGGGAGTTCATGCGGCGGCCACGGCGTTTGTCGCTGTAGCGCCCGTCTAATGCCTTGGTCTCACGCGTCTTAACTGGCATTTTTGCCTCTGAAAGCCATGCTAAAGTTGAGGAGAAAAACGGTCAATGGTACGGTCGAGTGGGGGCGCACGAAAGGATAGCTGTCCGAAGGGACAGGGTTGGCACATCAGGGCGGGCGAGCTTTGAGAAACCTAATTGTGAACGCGGATGACCTGGGTTGGACGGAGGGCGTCAACCAGGGCATCGCCGAGGCCCACCAGAACGGCATCGTGACGAGCGCTTCTCTGCTCGCCAATGGCGCTGCGTTCGTATCTGGCGTCGAACTGGCGCGGACGACACCGGCCCTGGGCGTGGGCGTGCATTTGAATTTGAGCGACGGCGAACCGGTGGCGGAACGGGAATTGGTGACTACGCTGCTGAACGATCGGGGCGAGCTCGAGGGTAAACCGGAGAGTCTGCTGCTGAGACTGGCGCGGCGGAGCGTGCTGCTCGAGGAAATCGAGCAGGAATGGGACGCGCAGATTCAGAAAGTACGTGGCGCTGGCATAGTTCCGACGCACCTCGATGGACATCGCCACGTGCATATGCTTCCGGGCTTGTTCGAGATTGCTTTACGGCTGGCAAAGAGGCACGGGATTGCGGCAGTGCGGATTTCGCATGAGGAGTCGAGCTTGCGCAGGGCGCTATCGTCGGGAGCGAAGCAAAAAGGCGCGGTCGTGATTAGGCAGGGCGTGCAAGCACGTGGACTGAAAATGCTGGCGCGAGCTGCCCGCGAGCAGGCGGAGCGGGCGGGCATTGCCGCAGCCGATTATTTCTGTGGCATTGCGCAGACGGGGGAACTGACGCGGGAAGGCGTCGTGCGGCTGCTGGAGATTTTGCCGGAGGGGACGACGGAATTGATGTGCCACCCGGGCTATGTGGATGCGGATTTGGCAAAATCCGGAACACGGCTGCAGGGCTCGCGGCAGGCTGAGGTGGACATATTGACGAACGCGGAGATACGAAATCTTGTCGCCTCACAGGGGATTCGGCTGATAGACTATGGTTTCGCGGCCCAAGAAGCCTGAGGAAAGTCCAGAACAGCAAGCATGAAGAACGATCCCCCTATCCGCTACTCGATCGTCGTTCCGTTTTACAACGAACAGGAAAATATTCCACCACTCTACGTGAAGCTGACGGAAGTGATGGATGCCATTGGCGAGCGCTACGAGCTGGTGTTTGTGGATGACGGCAGCAAGGACAAGACTTTCAAGGTGCTGTCCGATATTTATGAACACGATCCGCGCGTGAATGTAGTGCAGCTTCGCCGGAATTTCGGGCAGGCCCCGGCTTTGAAGGCCGGCTTTGACTTTGCGCGCGGTGAAATCATTATTTCGATGGACGGAGATTTGCAGCACGACCCTGACGAGATCCCGCGGTTCCTGGAAAAGATTGAGGAAGGCTACGACCTGGTCAGCGGATGGCGCGTTTCGCGCACCGATCACTGGCTCACCAGACAGCTGCCGAGCCGGATTGCCAACCGCATGATGGCGAAGCTTTCAGGCGTCGATTTGCACGATTTTGGAACAACTTTCAAAGCATACCGCCGCGAAGTCTTATCAGAGATTCACTTGTACGGAGAACTGCACCGGTTTATTCCCGCGCTCGCGAGCTGGGCGGGAGCGTCGGTAGCGGAAGTGCCCATCTCGAATATTGCGCGCAAAAATGGGGAGTCGAACTACGGAATCTCGCGGACGGTTCGGGTGCTGCTGGACTTGATGAGCGTGAAGTTCCTGCTGGATTATTCGACCAAGCCGCTGCAATTTTTTGGCCTGCTGGGATTGGCGTGCCTGAGCGGCGGCGCGGGTATTGGATTGTGGATATTTCTTCGCAAAGCAATCCTAGATGAAGGACTGCTGGCAAATCACGGGCCGTTGATGCTGCTGGGGATGGCTCTGGTGATGGGGGGCATTCAATTTATCGCCACCGGATTAATCGGCGAGATGCTGGCGCGCACCTACTACGAGTCGCAGAATAAGCCCGTCTATAGCGTGCGCGAGTTTCGCAGCCGGCGGGAAGCCATGGCTGGGCGCGATGAGCCTCCGCGCACTGCGGGAGCCGGCGGCTGGTAGTCCGGCGAGGATGGCGCGCCAAGGCAGATTGTTTCGCGGTGTTTTCCAACGTGTCCATCCGAAAAGCTGACCGGCCTTACTTCCCTTCTGGATTTTGCGGGAGTTCCTACTTACCTTTGTGTTTCCAGGCGACATGCGACTAGAAGCGCTAAATTACCTTGCCTGCCCGAGCTGCGGCGGCGAACTCGGGCTTCGCCTAGAAGCCGCTCGCCAGGAAAAAGAGCACGTCATGGCGGGAATTCTGGTGTGTGCGGGATGCCATGCGGAGTTTTCCGTACGCGACGGCGTGCCGATTCTTATGTCCGCTGGCGTGGAAAATGTAAAGATCGAGACGGCTGCGCGCTTTGCGGAGGAGTGGACGCGCTGGAGCGATTTACGAGGGTACTACGAGCAGGAGTTCTTTGATTGGATTGCGCCGGTAACGGGCGATGACTTCCAGGGACAAACCGTCTTCGAGGGCGGATGCGGCAAAGGACGGCATACGGCGATCGTGGCCGGGCATGGAGCCAAAGCGGTCGTGTCGCTGGATTTGGGTGAAAGCGCGTTTGTCGCGTTTGCGCACACGCGCGATTTGCCGAACGCTCACGTGGTGATTGGAGATCTGCTTCATCCCCCGGTGAAACCGATTTTTGATATGGCGTTTTCTGTGGGAGTTTTGCACCACCTGCCGGATCCGGCGGCCGGGTTCAGAAGTCTGGCTTCGCGCGTACGGAACGGCGGCCGCGTACTTTTTTGGGTGTATGGCTACGAGGGCAACGAGTGGATTCCGCGGTTCATCAATCCGATTCGAACGGCGGTGACTTCGAAGCTTCCGGCCGGATTGTTGCGGGTGTTGTGCCTCGTCCCGTCGGTGTTCCTATGGGCGGTGATCAAACTATTTTATCGCCCCGGCGCAGACGGAAAAGGGCCGAAGCATTTGCCTTACGGAGATTATTTTGCCGCGATGCACAGCTATCCCTTCGATGAAGTTCACGCCAATGTTTTCGATCAGCTGGTGACGCCGGTTGCGTATTACTTGAAGGAAGAAGAAGTGCGCCCGTGGCTGGCTTCTGGATTCAAGGATAAGCTGTTGCGCTCGCAGCGCGGTTATAGCTGGACGGGCTCGGCCAACGTGGACAGGCACTGAGATCTTGCTTATCCGACATGACCATGGATTGCGAGCGGGGCCCGCGTTTCTGCTGTTGAGCCCGTGGCCGAGTTTCAGGAGGTGTGCGTGAATCGGGAACAGTTTTACGCGATTATGGGCGGCGACGGTACGTTTGACTACGAAATGTACCTGAGCACAAAAACGCTGCTCTCCTGCCAACTCGACTACGACAAGCTCTGCAACGCCGACGAAATGCAATTCCAGATCGTCCACCAGATCGAAGAACTCTGGATGAAGCTCATGGCGTATACGCTGCTGGATATCGACGAATATTTGCAGCAGGAGAACACCAACCGCGTAATCACACTGTTCAGGCGCGTGCACACCGCACAGAGACTGATGATTCAACAACTGGCGCTGCTTGAAACCATGTCACCAAAGGACTATCAGGAGATTCGCAAGAAGCTCGGCAATGGAAGCGGCCAGGAATCGCCCGGCTTTCGCGTGCTCCTGAAGATGTACCAGCCGATCTGGAATTCCTTCAAGGAGAATTACCTGGACAAGCATGGCCTTACGATCGAAAAGATCTACGATTCCCAGTACAACCACGGCGACGCCTACATGGTCGCCGAAGAACTGGCCGAATTCGACGAGCTGTTTCAGAAATTCCGCTACGAACACATGCAGCTGATTTACCGCACGATCGGTTTTGGATCGAAGTCGCTGAAAGGCCGGCCCGTCGAGATTCTGGAGGACGGCATGCGCCACAAATTTTTCCCCGAGCTCTGGGAAATTCGCGGCCAAATGACCGATCGCTGGGGTGCGGCGTATGGCGTCAAGCGGGATTCGCTCGGTGGGCATTGAGCTACCCCACCGTGCCGGCTCGCCACGACATCGCCGAGTTTTTTTTTCCTGTTATTGGTCTTCGACTTCCGATTGCCAGCTGTCAGCCTTCCTCAGGGACGCGGGGCTAGCTCGCGGTAGTGGCTGCGAAAAAAGACTAACGGCTCACCAGGAAACAAATCGGCGCTCTGGACTTCACCTAGAAAAATAGTGTGGTCGCCGGCGATGTAGGAAGCCACGACTCTGCAGACGATCTGGGCGATGGTGTCTTCCAGGAGCGGGATGCCCGCCTGTGTCCAGCGATAGCGAATACCGAGTTTCGCCTCCGCCTCACTAGTCTGTTCAGATTGCGCAAAATATACGGAAATTTGCTGCTGGCCTGCCTTCAACACATTGACGCCGAAATACTTGCCCTGTTTCAGAAGGGGCAGAAGATGGCTGCGTTGGTCCACGCACACGAGAGTTAAGAAAGGATCGAGAGAGACGGAAGTGAAGGAGTTAGCGGTCATCCCGTAGGCGGCCAGAGGACCGCGCGGAGCGGTGATGACGGCGACGCCTGTCGAAAATTGGCTGAGCGCGTGGCGGAAGTCTGTCGCAGTGAAAGGAATGGATGTCATGTCCGAGTTTTCGAAGATACCATACTGCGGGGCGTGTTGCGAAAGTCGCACGAGGACTGTGTGAGAGTTCAGGGATGGCGCGGTTCTGGCGGACTTTCGATGGTTTGCAAGAGGCGCACCATTTCTCGGGCGGCGATATGCTGGTAGTCCGGTGTCAGCAGGCCGAATGTTTCCAGCTCATCATATTTTCGGGTGACGCCGCTTGATTGCGTTCCGTTGAGAGGCCAGTAGCTCCAGCTCAAGCGATTCTCGTTGAGGTATTGCACAAACCAGCGGAACCATTGCGCGCGCTCCCCACACTCGAGCTTCTGGCATTCTCCGAATTCTCCAACCCATAGCGGCACGGCCGGTTCTGTATGCAGCAAGTATCCTGCCCGCGCATCGTAGGCTTGTTTCAACTCGTCGTAGCTCGCAAAGGTGCGGCCTCCGATGGCGTAGGCATGCGGCGAATAGACGACGCGATTCGGGATTTTCAGCGTGAGCGACAACCTCCCGAACGCCGTGAAGTCCGTCGAATACTCCGGGCCTTCCACCATCACCAGCAATTCCGGATTCGCAGCCAGCACGGCATTGCCGCCGCGCGCCGCGGCTGCGTGCCAATCCAGATGCGGATCTTCCCCGCCCCACTGCGCCCCGCTTCGCAATTCGTTGCGGAGGTCGGCGCCAACCACCCATTTTTGATGCTTATAGCGGCGAACGAGGGTCTGCCAGTCGGTGAGCCATTTCTCTTCAGGATACTCCGCGTTATACCAGAGGCCATTGCCGTCGTCGTCCTTGCAGCACCAGTCCGCGCGGCTCACGTGATTATCGAGAATAATCATGATGTGAGCGCGGGCCAGAGCGGCAATGACGGCGTCCATGACTTCCATCGCATGTTTGCCGAGAAATTGCGGATTCACTTTTACGGCGTAATCCGGGACGGGAGGGTCGCGCTCAAGCGTTTCATTGGCCCACGGGAGCCGCACCGAATTGACGCCGATTGCCTGGATTTGCGCGATGATCGTGGCAAGCGGCGCGTGGTCCAGTCCCCCAGCTACAAATTCCCTTTGGTCGAAGCCGTACCAGTTGACCGATGTGAGACGGACCACGTGCCCGGCCGAGTCCAGAATGTCGTGCCCACTCGAGTGCAGCGGCGGATGAATCCTTTCCCCGGCCCACGCGCTCAGCGGGACACTCAGCAGCAAGACGCCAAGGAAGAAATGTGCAGCTTGGTTGGATCTGGGCATCCTTCTCACTTCTCCGGTTCTCCTTTTTGCGTCATTTAAGGCTATTTTCTAGAGGGCAAGGAGGGCGCGGGCGAGTCTGCGTTTATCTGCGTACGTTTTCATGACCGTCGGGAGGATGGCGACTTTCATGCCGAGAGCGCGTATGGCGGGTTCTTGGGACGAGTCGCGACGGTCGATAACAAAGGTGCCGGTGAAATCGGCGTAGAGTTTGGCCACCGCGGAGGCGGACGAGCCGCAGCCAAGTTGGATGAGCATTTTGTCGCTGGGACCCTTTAGGGATTTTCCACCGACGATGGGACAGACCGCGATAACGCTTTCTTTGCGCGCGCGGAGCTGTTCGCGGACGCGGGGAACGGCGAGAATCGGGCCGATGCTGATTAGCGGATTGCTGGGACAGATGATCACGCGATCGGCGTCGCAGATTGCCTCGAGAACGCCGGGAGCGGCGTGCGCCTGTTTTATCCCTGAGAAGTGGATGCCCCGGATCCCCGGCTCGGTGCGATGCTTGATGAGATATTCCTGAAAGTGCATGTTGCCGTCGCGTGTTTCCATGATGGTGGGAATGGGCTGATCAGACATGGGCAGAATGCGCGACTTCACGCCGAGCGCGTGGCGGATGGATTCGGCGGCCTGCGATAGTGTTTTCCCGTGCGCGAGCAAATCGGTGCGGTGAATGTGCGTGGCAAGATCGCGGTCGCCAAGATTGAACCAAATTTCCCGCCCGTAGATGCCGAGCCTTTTCAGAAAATGAAAAGTTTCTCCACGCATGCCCCAGCCCGTCGCGGGATTGACGACGCCAGCGAGCGTGTATGTGACGATGTCGAGATCGGGAGAGATTTTCAGACCGTGGAGGACGATGTCGTCGCCGGTGTTGACAATCACGGTCAGGGCATGTGGATCCATCGCGCCATAAAGGCCTAGAAGCAGTTTCGATGCGCCGATGCCACCGGCTAAAGCAGTGACCGTGAGTTTTCTTGCGGGAGTCATGGCGCATCAAGGATGCTGGGAGGTGAAGATTCGCGCAAGCGGAAAACCCCGGGCGTGAGCAAGAAACTAAACTGGACGCAGGGCCGGTACGCTAACGAAAGAGGTCTTCGTTTGCGGGGCGGATGATGCGCGCAGCCGGGTCATGCACAAATCGATGGCGGTAACCTCGAATGACGACGATGGGATTGCCGGCTGATTTGTCCATGAGGAGGCCGGCGGCAGCGGCGAGTTCGTCGGCGACGGCCAGGACAGTGGCGCGGAGAAGTTTCAGATGGCGATCGCGTGTGCCGCGGAGATCCACCAAAGCGGGGACGCCATACGCGCCTATGGCCACGTTGATGAGACCCAATCGCCAGGGGCGGCCAAACGTGTCGCTGATAACGACGGCGACGCGCTTGCCCGTTTGCTTCTGAAGAGCAGCGGCTAGGCGGCGGGCAGAACGGTCGGGATTTCTTGGCAGGAGCGTCACAAAATCGCGGCCGCGGACATTCGAATGGTCGACGCCCGCATTCGCGCACACGAAACCGTGATGCGTTTCGACGATGAGGACGCGGTTGGAACGTACAACGCGGCGCGATTCGCGCAGCACAGTCTCGATGAAGCGCGAATCATTGGAAAGTTTTTTTGCCAATGCGATAGCTCGTGACGAGGGGCTGATCGTGGACAACCGGACGGTGCTCCCTTCCGCTTTGGAGATGATTTTTTGAGCCACCACGAGAATGTCGCCATCCTCGAAAGCAATTTTCGCGCGACGGGCAGCAAGGGCTGTAAGTTCGGCAAGGTTATGGCCCTTCTGAATCTCCGGCAGGCCGGGAACAACGAAGAACGAGATAGACGGTGGCACCGGCAACGCTCGATTTGGCTCAGGCGGACATGAAGATCTGTTTGCCATGCTCGGGAGAGAGAATCTTACGCGAGATGCCCTGCGAATTTCACACCGCAAAGAAAACTAGAGTGCTGGTCTCCATGGATGCGGGCCCATTTCCTAGCTTGAACAGTAACATCTCCGGGCGAAATGCCCGGATCGAGCCCCATTGTTCCGGTATCTGAGTTGTGGAGCGGCCCCCTGGATTGGCTGGGGATCGAAGCATTAAAAAAGCAAAAGGCCCGTCTCGATGGAACGAGGCGGGCCTTTGTCTAGTGCGTTGAGTTTAACGATGCCCGTGAGAAGCGCCGCCACCACCGCCATGGGGGGCGCTACCACCGCCGCCATGGGGAGCTGCTCCGCCGCTGCTGGCGTGAGGCGCAGAGCCGCCGCCATAACTGCGGCTCGGAGCCGAGTAAGTGCGGCTGGGCGCAGTGTTTGTGCGAGTTTGCGGCGTATAACTGCGATTGCTGGCCGCCGCGTTTCCCTGTGGCGTGTAAGAGCGACTACCGGCGGCACTGCTGCCCCCAGCAGCCGAAGCGCCTGCACCAGCCCACGGTGGACGATTATTCCCGCGCGCGGACATAGTGTTGTTCGAAGAGCCGTTGGAGCTGCCAAAGCCGTTCGGGGCCCGGCCATGATCCGTCGTATTGCCTTGCGCGCTCCAAGAGCGTGCGTTGTTGGCGCCAGCAGATGGAGGATGGCTCCCCGAAGCCCCGTTTTGCCGCGAGGTCGTTCCGCCGTAGTTTGCTCGGCCGGCGCTCAATCCGTTGGCGTTCATCGTGTGCACGGGACTGTTCGAAGCACCGGAGCCAGGCGTCGTACGCGCCATGACGGCGCGGTTCTCGACTGAACTTGGTGGACGGCTGACATTGCCTCTGGCGCCGGCCGCGCCCAAGGCGCTCTGTCTTGTGGGAGAAACTCCCGCGTTGCTGGTCACCTGCGCGCCGCGCAGAGAAGCTTCGTTGATATGGGCCGCGCCACGATTGATAGCCTGACCACCGGTGAACGCGCTGCGCGAAGCAGCCGTCACCGCGCGCGTGTTGTGTGCGTAAGCATAATTAAAACTGCCGCCAGAACGGATGACGCCGGCGTTGCGGATCACCGTATTGCGAACGTTGATTCTATTAACGTATCCAAAGCCCCCGTGATACCAGGGGTGGAATGGTTCGCCAAAACCCAGCGGGAACCAGCCGACGCCGAAACCAGCACCAAATCCGAAGCCGAAGCCTCCGCCGAGGAAACCGACGAACGCCGGACCATAGATTGACACGCCAATTCTCGGCCCAGGATACCAACCCCACCTGCCGCCAATGAATCCCCAACGGCCATAGTGAAATGGCGCAAAGCCCCAAGGCGCATAATCAACCCAAGTCCAGCCCCAGGGGCCAACGTAGCTCCAATAGCCGTTGCTGTATGGAGCCCAATCGGGCGAGACCTCTGCCGGATACCAGATAGGACCGTTGTCGCCGTCCTGACTCCAGGTGCCATTGTTATCGAGGTCCTGCGTACCGGGCATGTCGTCAGGAACGTAACGCTGAGAAACGGAATTCTGTTCGCCGAGGTCGCGATCATTCGCCCATTTATCGAGACCGTCCGCGGGAGGCGCTTGCGGCGCAATCGTGGATTCAACATTGTCTGTGCCATTGAAAACACCGCGCTGGCCAGGCTGGAGATCGTATGTCTTTCCGCTGGCGGTTACAGTGCCCGCGCCGCGAATGACGGTAATGCCGGTGTTATCTCCGTTTTCGTTGACATCGATGCGAAATGCGCCCGCCTGTGTGATTGTAAAAACCAAATTGGGAGTATCCACTTCGTAGGTGTCGCCTTGGCGGATTTCCTTGACGCGGAAATTAATGGAACCTTCGGCGAGCCGCATCTGCGTGATGGTCTGATCGAGATTGAGGAAAGAGAGTGCGGTCATGCTGCCGAGATGGATCGAAACGACACCGGTCTGCAGTTCAGCGCGAGAGTCCTTGTCGGTCCAGAGCTTGTCGCCGATGGTCATGGGGCGATTGCGAACGGCGCTGCCCCAATCGCCTGAGCCGCCGGGCTGGATGGAAACCGAGCCATCAAAAAAGCTTATGCGGGCGACACGACTGGGCGGATCATTCGCGTCATTTGCGGCGGGCTGATCGGCTGCATCCGCTTGATTCGACAAAGCGGGCTGGTCCGCGGGAGGCGCCTGATCAGGCTGCTGCGCGCGAATTTTTGGTGCCGAAAAGCAGAGAAGACCGATTAGACAGAGAAGCAGGCCGATTCTGGTCTGGCCATAACGAGTGGTCTTCAGCATGGTTATTCACCTTGTCCCGGGTCCGGACTTGAGGTTCCGGCCGATGGGAGCCTATCTATATATAACTCCCAATGGGTAGAACCCCAAAGTGGAAAAGAAGTTGCTCGTGGCGCAGGAGACAGGAGTATGGCGGTCTGGGGGAACGAGAAAGGCGTCTATTTTTGACTTACTGGCTGATGGCAAAAAGACTCAAGCTCAATTAAGTATTTTGTTGTATATAACTTACAGAAGAAACCCTGGTCAAATTGCCGCTTCCAGCGGAGGAATTCGCCTGCCTGCTCTGTCTAAAACACTGAAAACACGAGGTTTGAGCAATTGTGGGAGACCTAATTGGCTGTCCCGTTGCCACCGATTTGATAGCCGACACCCCGGATCGTGCGGATGAGGGGGCGGTCATAGCCGGAGTCCACCTTGCGGCGAAGGTAATTGATATAGACGTCCACGACATTCGTCATGGTGTCGAAGTTGAGCTTCCAGACCTGCTCGACGATGGCCGTCCGTGTGACCGCCTGTCCCTCATGCCGCATCAGGAATTCGAGAAGTGCAAATTCCTTGGGACTGAGCTCGATCGAGTGTCCTCCACGCTGTACGGCGTGGGCTACGCGGTCGATCTCGAGATCACCGACTTTGAGCACAGCACGGCCGGGACGGCTCCCGCGGCGGAGAACAGCGCGGATGCGCGCGGCCAATTCCGCAAACGCAAACGGCTTCGCCAGGGAGTCATCGGCGCCGGCATCGAGCAAGCGCACTCGATCTTCCGCGAGACTCGCACCGGTCACCATGAGAACGGGCAAGTCGGGTTTCTTGGCGCGAATATGGCGAAGAACGTCGAGCCCGGATTCGGCCGGCAAATTGAGATCCAGAATTACAAAATCGTACGGCTGGTCAGACGCAAGACGCTGGGCTTCCCCACTGTCCGAGACCATATGTACGGAGAATTGTTCCTGCTGCAACCGTTGATGGAGAAATTCCGCCAGCGGCGCGTCATCTTCAGCGACAAGAATGCGCATCGGCTCACACCGAACATTAAATTTGGAAGGGGGTAAGAGCATAGTGAGGGGGATAGGGTGATGTGTCAACGAACTATCGAGGGGTGATAGCGCAAAGAGTATCCCCCGGCCGAGTCTAGGGAGAGCAAGTCAGAATGGACGAGATCAGGCGCTCACAAGGCGGGGCGGGAACTTCCGGTCCTCAGACTATGCAACCGGGCGGACCTCAGGAGTCTTCACATGCTCGGGGCGGAAGCCTAACCCAACCAATCGGGCAGGAATTCGCCGCAGGATCGGCCAGCGGCGCAAGAGTTTCAGGGGCCAAGGAAGTCCAAAGGGCTTGGAGCTGCCGAGAACCTTCCGGATCACTCTGTTTTGTATGGCGATCTGCAGCCGCTGCGTAGCCCACGTTGGAAATCTCCTGCGCTGCTGGACGGCGCGAAGATCGCTTTCAGACGGAGCCTTATGCAAAAGTATCGCGCCGAGTAAATTGGCCGTTGCCACGGCGTCCTGAATAGCCAGATTGATTCCGACCCCTCCAATCGGCGACATAGCATGCGCGGCATCACCAATACACAAAAGGCCAGGCCGGGACCATTCTGAAAGCCGGTCGATAGCAACCGTAAGAAGACTGACGTCCTTCCAATCGGCCAGCTCTTCCATGCGATCTTGCAAGAATGGCGCCAGGTCGACAATGTTTTCGCAAAAAGATGGCAGCCCTCTCTGCCGCACTCGGTCCGCCTCACCTTTGGGAATAACAAAGGCGCATTGCCAATAGCTCTCGCGATTGATCATGACAAGAATCTTTCCCTTGTCGAAGTGGCCCAAGGTTTGGACCGGATCAGAGTCGCGGCGGCTTATCCGCATCCACATCACATCCATGGGAGCACCGAGATCGATAACCTCGAGATTTGCGCGTTGACGGACGAGGGAGTGGCGTCCGTCAGCGCCGACGCTGAGCGCTGCACGAACTTCCAATGAGCCGCCAGGGGTTTTTGCGCGCAGGCCCGCAACCGTACCTTTCTCTTCGAGGAGATCCGTAACCTCCGCATTCATGCATAAGTGAAACGTCGGATAGCGGCTGGCCTGTTCTTTAATAAAGTCCAGGAAATCCCACTGCGGCATCAGAGCGAGAAATTTACAGTGCGTGGGCAAATGGGTGAAATCTCCGATCGTGACGGTGTCCTTGCCGGCCTGCCCGGCAAGCTCGCGGACTTCCTGATGCGGGCGCTTCAGAAGCTCGTCCAGAATACCGAGCTCATGCATAAGCTCAAGCGTCGAGGGATGAATCGTGTCACCTCGAAAATCACGCAGGAAATCGGCATGCTTTTCGAGTACGAAAACCTCCACGCCCATGCGGGCAAGAAGCATGCCCAGCATCATGCCGGCGGGCCCGCCTCCCGCGATGCAGCAGCGTGTTGAGATTGTCTTGTTCACTGCTGCATTTTCCCGGTATCGCTGATCTTCGTCGCTTGCCACGCCACAGCTTGCCAACGGCCGTTGCGCCGCAGAAACGTTCCGGTGTTCCGGTAGTGAGCCTGCTCGACTTTTCCGTCGCTTTGCTCCGTGCGCCCCTCCAACCGGAATGCCACGATCACCGTCTCGCCGTACTCGTGAACCGTAATGTCTTCGGCGGAATAGCTGCTCTTCCCTTCTGACGCCGCCGCCGGTTTTCCGAGGCTCTCCATGATGTCGGCTTTCGTGATGACTACACCCGTCGCCCTTGTATAAATCACATCGTCGGCAAAAAATTTTTCAAAAATTGCCCTGTCCCCGCTCCCGGCCCCGGCCATGAACTCACGCAACAGCGCAGTGACCTCCGCAGTCGCGGTCCCCTTGGTCTCGGCCCCGGTTCCTGCACCGGCCAACGAGCAAAAGACTGCCATGGCCATTACGACTCTTCTGACTTTCATTCTCTCTCCCCTTCCGCTCCCGGGCTCTTGCTGATTTTCGCCGGACGGATTGTTCCTGTTAGGATAGAACGATTCAGGAGCTTTGAAAAACATCAATGGAAACCGCCTTCATCTGCGACGCCATTCGAACTCCCATCGGCCGCTATGCCGGGGCGCTATCTTCGATTCGCACGGACGATCTAGCTGCGATCCCCATCAAGGCCCTCATGGAGCGAAATGCCAAAGTAGATTGGAACGTGCTGGATGACGTCGTCTACGGCTGCGCCAATCAGGCCGGAGAAGACAACCGCAACATCGCCCGAATGGCGTTGCTCCTCGCAGGGCTACCCAAAGAAGTCCCCGGGTCCACGGTAAACCGCCTCTGCGGCTCCAGCATGGACGCCGTAGCTACGGCCGCTCGCGCGATTAAATGCGGCGAAGCCGAACTAGTCCTTGCCGGCGGTGTCGAGAGCATGTCCCGCGCCCCCTTCGTGATGGGCAAAGCAGACGCCGCTTTTTCCCGCGCCGCGAAAATCGAAGACACCACCATTGGCTGGCGGTTCATTAACCCCCTCCTGAAAGCCAAATATGGCGTCGATTCCATGCCCGAAACCGCCGAAATTGTCGCCGAAGAGTTTCATGTCTCGCGCGAAGATCAGGACGCTTTCGCCCTCCGAAGCCAGCAGCGGGCCGCCACTGCAATGCGCAACGGCCTTTTAGCGCAGGAAATTGTACCCGTCCCGATCCCTCAGAAAAAAGGTGAGCCCATTCTGTTCAGCGCCGATGAACACCCTCGCGCCGACACCTCTCTAGACGCCCTCAGAAAGCTGCCGGGCATTGTAAAACCGGGTGGTACCGTAACCGCCGGAAATGCTTCGGGCGTAAACGACGGCTCTTGTGCCCTTTTGCTGGCCTCGGAATCCGCCGCCAAGCGCCACGGCTTAACTCCCAAAGTACGCATCGTCGCGTCAGCTGCAGCAGGAGTTGCGCCGCGCATCATGGGGATGGGTCCTGCTCCTGCCTCGCGCAAACTCTTTGCCAAAACCAATCTAAACATTGGCCAGATGCAAGTCATCGAGCTAAACGAAGCCTTCGCCTCGCAAGCCCTCGCCGTTCTCCGCGAACTCGGCGTGCCCGACGACGCGCCCCACGTAAATCCCAACGGTGGCGCAATTGCTCTCGGCCACCCCCTCGGCGCCAGCGGCTCGCGCCTCGTCACCACTGCGATGTACCAGCTCCTGCGCACTGCCGGAAAATATTCCCTCTGCACCATGTGCATCGGCGTAGGCCAAGGCATCGCCATCCTCCTCGAACGCGTTTAACCCCCCAAATGCGCATATTTCACGGGCTAAGGAAGAAGGCCTTTCCAAAACGCGTTCTGAAGCGGCCTTCTTCCTCAGCGGTTCCGCAATAGAAAGCTCTAGGGACTGCTCGCGGTTCCGCCGCACATCCGTAATCAAGAGGGCGCAAGCCCCCGCAATCCGACGCAAACCGGCGTCTTATTGCGATACAGTTTTGTTTCCATCCCAGGAGTGATTAGACTCTGCCCATGAACCTGCTTGACCCCTTGTTTCGCTCTCAAGCCGTGGAGAAGGTCTTCTCCAATCGCGCCACTCTGCAGGCAATGCTCGATTTTGAAGCCGCCCTCGCGCGAGCCGAGGCCCGCGCCGGTTTCATTCCAGCCTCCGCCGCTCCGGCCATTGAAGCGAAATGCCGCGCCGAGCTCTACGACATGACCGTCCTTGCCCGCGCCGCCGCGAGTGCCGGCAATCTTGCCATTCCCCTGGTAAAACAGCTCACCTTGCTCGTCGCCAGAAAAGAAAATGACGCTGCCCGCTACGTGCATTGGGGAGCCACCAGCCAGGACACCATCGACACCGGCCGCGTGCTTCAACTGCGCCAGGCGCTGGCACTCATCTCATCCGAACTCGATCTCTTCGCCGTCATCCTCGGCGAATTGGTCCACAAGAATCGCGCCACTCTTGTCGTCGCCCGCACCTGGATGCAGCAGGCGCTTCCCACAACGTTCGGCTTCAAAGTCGCTGGCTGGCTCGACGCGATCGACCGTCATCGTGCGCGGCTCGCGGAAACACAAGAACGCTGCCTCGTGCTTCAGTTCGGCGGCGCCGTCGGTACCATGGCGGCCCTCGGCGCGCGCGGCTTGGACGTCGCCGCCAATCTCGCCAAAGAATTGCAGCTTCCTTTGCCGGCACTCCCCTGGCACAGCCATCGCGACCGCATGGGTGAAATTGCTGCCACGCTCGGGCTTTTCTCTGGAACTCTGGGCAAAATCGCCCGCGACATTTCTCTTCACACGCAAACCGAAGTTGGCGAACTCTTTGAACCATCCGCGGACGGCCGCGGCGGCTCTTCCACCATGCCTCATAAGCGCAATCCCGTTACCTCTGCCGTCGTCTTGTCGGCAGCCGCGCGTGTGCCCGCTCTCGTCGGCACCATGCTCGGCGCCATGGTTCAGGAACAAGAACGCGGTTTGGGCGGCTGGCACGCCGAATGGGAAACTTTACCGGACATTGTCCGGCTAACCGCAGGCGCTTTGCACCACCTCATGACCACAGTCTCCGAGTTGGAAGTCGATCCCGAACGCATGCGTCAAAATCTGGACGTCACTCACGGCTTGATTTTCGCCGAAGCCGTGGCTATGGCCCTCGCCGAAAAAATGCCGCGCTCGGACGCTCACGAACTCGTCCAAGAAGCTTCGAAGCGCGCCCAAACCACGCGCCGCGATCTTCGCTCCATCCTGGCGCAAGACGCCATCGTCAAAGCGACCCTCTCCGAAGCCGATCTTGACCGCCTCTTCACGCCCGCCAACTATTTGGGAGTCGCCGATCAATTCGTCGACCGCGTGCTGGCATCGAGCACAGCACATCGCGACCAGCAAAAACCTCGGAAAAAGTGAACCATATGCCTTTCGCTCAATTAAGAGATGGTCGCCTTCATTACGAGATCGCCGGTTCCCCCGGTGCGCCCGCTCTGGTTTTCTCGAACTCGCTGGGTGCGACTCTCTCGATGTGGGATTCGCAGCTGCCCGTGCTGCAGAAACAATTCCGTGTCCTGCGCTACGACACCCGCGGCCACGGCCAGTCTTCCCCCACTCCCGGCCCTTACGTGATCGAGCAGCTGGGCCGCGACGTTCTTGCTCTTCTCGACGAGTTCGAACTCGGTCGCGTGAATTTCTGTGGCTTATCGATGGGCGGCCAAACCGGCATGTGGCTCGCGCTGAACGCTGCGGACCGTCTCGACAAACTGATTCTCTCCAATACCGCCGCCAAAATCGGTACTCCGGAAATGTGGAACACGCGTATCGAAACCGTCCAGAAAGGCGGGATGAAATCTATCTCCGCCGCGGTCATGGAGCGTTGGTTTTCGGCAGATTATCGCTCCAGCTCTCCGGACGCCGTCGCCGTCATCCAGCAGTCGTTTGAGCGCACCAATCCCGAGGGGTACGCCGCCAATTGCGCGGCGATTCGCGATTTCGACGCCCGCGAGGCCATCGCCGCGATTCAAAAGCCAACTTTAGTGATTTCCGGAACGCACGATGCCGCGACCACTCCCGCCGACGGCCGCTACCTTCGAGAACACATCGCGGGGGCACGTTACGTCGAACTAAACGCCGCCCATCTTTCCAATATCGAAACCAGCGACCGCTTCAACACCGAACTCGGCGCCTTCCTTCAATCCTGAGCGGTGGTCACTATTTCCACGCTCTTTATTTCCCCGGCATGCGCTCTTTGATCTGCCTCGAAAGGGCTTGAACCTCTTCCCGGGTGATTTGTCCCTCCCCGGCCAACACCGCCACGAGCCGCCCGCTTCCTCCGTCCTTGAACGCTGCATTCTGGATGGTGGCGTGCCTTTGCATGGCCGGCGGAAGCGTTGCGCTCAAATCCATTCCTTTTTGCATCGCCGAAAGAATCGAAGTCCGTATCTTGTCTCGCAGAATATCGCCGAGCGATCCGGATCGCAGCAACTCTCCGAGCGATCCATCCGCATCGATCTTCTCAACCTCCGGCACCAACCGCAATTCCGTATTGTTTTGCTCGATCGCCGGCGTGAGCTTTACTTCGATCATGGCGTTACCTCCCACGAGTCTCTTGCTCTTTTCTTTTCCTAAAACCTTTGCGCATGCCCACCGTTCATAATGCAGCTGCACAACAGCCACGCTCGCCGGTTCGACCGGCGCGAGTTCGGCATGCTCTATAGAGATTCGCTCCCCGCAAGCATCTTCCTTATCCAGCTGGGAACCCAGCAGCGCCGTCATGTTCTGTTGCAGTTCGCCGAGATCAGCGCTCAGCTCCAGCTTGAAGAAGCTCGTCTCCGCATCTTTGGAACGCACCGATACAACCGCAAAAGCCGTGATCGTCACCGACTGTTCTTTGATCTTGAGAGGAATCTTCACCGGCGGAACTTTGAACGTAACGTTCTGCGCCAGCGTAACGGCAGGCGCTGCGGCCATCGCCACGCACAAAACAATCCAGGGAGCACTCGGTGACACGGACCTCGGCCAGAGGGCCCCGTTTCCGCCAAGGTGCAGCCGAACCACTTTCCCTAAAAAGAATACCCGGACGAACCGCTTCATCTTCCCTAGCAATTGTTGCCTCCACGCGGCTCACCAAATTCTATCGCGACCGGGCTTGCCTCTCCGGACGATTCGTCAGATGGATGAACAAGTTTCCGCCCCGGTTGCCTCTCGACCCTGGACGGGGCAGACTTCGGAGTCGATTTCACGCTCGCTTTCCCTTCTTCAGATCCCACACTGCCAAATTCATCTCTAAATATCGTGTAACCTTTGCGTTTTTGTTACGTCCAAAGGGTAAAGCTGGGTGCAACGTCGGTTGGCATTTTGGCTTCCGTGTATATGTGTAGACAACCGCTTTGGTCTGCGATGGGGGCGCAGAATTCCCGGTCGAACTTCGCTTTCGCGCGGTTAAGGGGACCCCAAGTATGGGTGCTTTTGGAAGAAGCTACGTGCAGGACCGATCGTCCCAACCCTTCCCTAGAGAACTCATTGGCGCCACAGAAAATCTCCGTCTCAGCTTGATCTCCGACGAACCCGGAATCGTGGAATACCCTGGCTCAGCCAGGGTGATGATTTCTCTTCATGTCGGACCCTCTGTTGCCGTCGACTGCCGCCGTGGCGGCGAACGGCATCGCGGAACCAACATTCATGGCGATCTGGAAATCATTCCGCCACATCTCGGGGGCGTCTGGGAGCTGAAGGCGCGCGATACGGCTTTGGTGATCGGCCTCAAGCTTCGCGTCCTAGAACGCGTCGCCGAAGACTCCGGCAGTGACCCGAGCAGACTCCGCATCTACAACCGTTTTCAAGCGCGCGATCCGCAGATCGAGCACATCGGATGGGCTCTGAGGGCGGAGATGGAAAGCGGCTATGCCTCCGGCCGCGCCTATATGGACGGGCTTGCCACGGGCCTTGCTTCAAGGATCGTCCGGAATCACAGTTCGCTGGCGCGCCCCTCCCGCGCCACAAAAGCCGCGATGCCAGGCCGCAAATTGAAAGTCATTCTAGGTTACATCGAAGACAATCTCGGGCGCGATCTCGGACTCGAAGAGATCGCCGGTGTCGCCGGCTTGAGTGTTTCCCACTTTAAGAGTCTGTTTCGGAAATCGCTGGGTGTGCCGCCGCACCAGTATTTGATTCGCCGCCGTGTGGAGCGCGCGGCCACGCAGCTGCGTAAGGGGCGGACTCCGATTGGCCAAATCGCGCTCGAGAATGGCTTTTGTCACCAGAGCCACCTTGCATTGCACACGCGTCGCGTCCTGGGCCTGACGCCTCAGGAGCTCAGGGAGAATGGATGAAGTCCTGTCTCGATAAAAGCCGGAATGCCTGTGAACCGTGACGGGAGGCATCTTTTTGCGTGTCTGCATCCGGAAATCGCATGCGGCGGCCAGGACCCATTCATCGGGTCTTGCTCCTGTTCGTCTGATTTTGAGCGACGCTGTTTTTCCAGGAAGGCATGGCCAGAGGAGACGCAATCACATTTCGCTGGAGAACCAATTGTTTTTGTCCGGAAAATCTAAAATGTTCTTTCACTCGGGGCAAGGATGAACGATCTGTTGGGGACCAAATTCGCTGCAGCCGGCTTGAAGAATTTACCTGTGGAGACGGAAGTTGAGGCCCGGCTGCCGGCGGCTGTCGCCGCGGCAGCCGGAAGAAGTCCAAAAGTCGCGGAATTTCGATCGCGGCCGGAGATCCCGCTGGTGAGACCGATAAAAATCGCCATCAAGACCAAAGGCAAAATACTCCTCATCCCTCCCGGGGATATTCTTGCGGTCGAAGCAGAAGGAAATTATGTCTTGTTGCGGCGCCCCTCGGATTCCTACCTGTTGCGAGAATCGATTTCGACGATGGCTGCGAAACTTGAGGCCTACGGCTTCATCCGCATCCACCGCTCCGTGCTGGTCAACGCCACATGTGTCGAAGAAATCCACCCAGGGACCACGGGAGAATACGTGCTGCGCATCACGGGCGGCAAGGAATACATGGTCTCGCGCACCTACAAAAACAATCTGAAATCGCTCGCACACTCTTGGATCGGTACGGATTCTTTTGAAGAAACATGAAGCTGCTCAGATTCTTACGAAGTCTTCCCTTCAAAGGGGAGCCGTAGAGCTCGTGGTCCATCGCGCCATCCTTCCCGCTTCCCTCTCCTGCTTCGTCGCTCAAGATGCGCGTGAGCCGTAAATTTAGAACAAATTTTTGGTTTATAGGATGAATTTAGATTTTGTCAGAAGTGGATTGTCAGTTCCACATTGCCTTACACGCTGCAACTTCCAGTATTTGGAATAAAACGCATCTCATTTCAGTATGGGACGTCTCAACAGTGTCCGTACATGAAGCGTCGAATAGCTGGTGTGAATTCCTTCAGGCATGTCTTAAGACGATTTAGACGCTCTTCGTGAATCCATATTTTATTTCTCTCATTATCCCCGAAGTCGTTGAAAACAAATTAAATCGGAAAAAGTTCTAATTGGTATGACACTTGCACCTCACTTGACGGATTAACCGTGGCGCGAGTGCCGGGTTAATTCCAATTTTCGGTCTATTTTTTCGGTTGCCGTGCGTTCCACTGGAGGAATCTAAATGTTACGTAAACGATCGCTACTTGGGATCGGTGTTTTGCTCGTTCTGTTTGCATTCGTTCCGGCGGCTCTCTTTTCGCAGAGCGCTTCGACGGGCACGGTCGCAGGGACAGTCACTGATCCCTCCGGTGCTGCCGTGGCCGCTGCGACCGTGACCCTGACGGACAAGGCGACGAATATCCCTCGGTTGGTATCGACCAATGAAAACGGCCGCTACCTTCTGGTGGATATTCCCGCGGGCACGTATGACCTCACGGTAAACAAAGCGGGGTTTCGCCTTTCCAGACTAAGCGGTCAGGCGGTGAACGTTGGCACGACGCTGACTCTTAACGTCACGCTGGAAGTCGGTGCCGTGACGGAGAGCGTTGAAGTGACGGCCAGCAATGCCGAACTCCAGACGCTGAACGCCACTGTCGGCAACACCGTCTCGGGCACAGCGCTGGATTCGCTCCCCAGCATCAGCCGCGATGCTTCTACTTTCTTTACTCTCCAGCCCGGCGTGGCCCCCGATGGCAGCGTGGCTGGCGTGGCCATGGACCAAAACTCCTTCCAACTCGATGGTGGCCAGAACACCAACGATATGGATGGCAGCATGAACATCTACACACCGAGTTTTGCCGGCGATGTTACCGGCGGCCTCATCCAGAACCAAACCACCGGTAATGCTGGCGGCGGTCCCACTGGCGTGATGCCCACTCCCATCGACAGCGTCGAAGAGTTTAAGGTCAGCACCACCAACCAAACGGCCGACTTCAACAGTTCGGCGGGTTCTCAGGTGTCCATCGTAACCAAGCGCGGCACCAACTCCTGGCACGGCACCGGCTACGAGTATTATCTGGACAACAACTGGTCTGCAAACACCTTCCAAAACAACTCGGCGGTTCCGGTAATCGGGGTGCCTGACTACCATTACAGCCGCTTCGGTGTTGCCGGCGGCGGCCCGCTCGTCTCTCGAGACATTCTGGGTGGCAAGACCTACATCTTCGCCAACTACGAAGGCTTTCGGTGGCCCAATTCAGAAACCATCAGCAGAGACGTTCCTTCCGCCTCGATGAGAGCTGGCCTGCTGGTTTTCGGGTGCGCCAACAACGCGTCGAGTCTATCTCAGTGCAATGTATATAACTTGAATCCGACTCCGGTCACATACCAGGGCGTCGTTTATGCCGGCACGAGCCTGGATCCCCGCGGCATAGGAATCAATTCCGTGGTCTCGCAGATGTGGACCAAGGAACCATTGCCGAACACCACGGGCTGCAACGGCCTCACACTTTGCGACACAAACCTTGCCGGCATCGGCAATGTGGGCGTCTTCACGGGCAACATGGCCGTTCCCCAGTCCAGCAACTTCGGCGTCGTTCGCCTGGATCATGATTTCGGGGCCAAATGGCACTTCATGAGCAGCTATCGGTATTACAAGCTCGTTCGCACCACCGACAGCCAGTTCGACATCAGCGGCGGAACTCCTGTTTCTCTTTCTGCTCGGCCGCAGGTGCCTTGGTTCTTCGTGGCCGCCTTGACCACCAACATCACCACCAACACGACAAACGATCTTCACTATAGTTTTCTGCGAAACTACTGGCAGTGGGGCTCAGCCGGTGACCAGCCGCAAATCGCCGGTCTGGGCGGCGCCCTGGATCCATTCGGCCAGTCGCAAAATCAGGCACTCACTCCCTACAACGTGGACACTCAGAATACGCGTACCCGCTTGTGGGACGGCAAAGACAACATGGTTCGCGATGACGTGAGCATCCTGCATGGCAACCATCTGTTCCAGTTTGGTGGCACCTACCAGCGCAACTGGGATTTTCACCAGCGCACGGACAACGGCGGCGGTATCAACTATCAGCCCGTTTATGAACTCGGAATCGCGAGCAACTCCGGAATCAATACGACCGGTATTTTCCCGGCCAGCCTCTCTTCTTCAGACCAAACGAACTTTGGGCGCGACTACGCTGCCATGCTCGGAATCGTATCCATCGCCCAGACCGCTTTCACACGTACTGGTCCGAGCCTGACCCTGAATCCTCCGCTAACGCCTGCGGAGGACATCAGCACCATCCCCTACTACAACGTGTATTTCAGCGATTCCTGGCGCATAAAACCGAGCTTCACGCTGACCTACGGTTTGGGCTGGACTCTCGAAATGCCTCCCGTCGAACAGCAGGGGCGGCAGGTCGAACTGGTGGATCAGGCCGGGCAGCAACTCGACGTCGAAGCGTATCTCAAGGCTCGAGCAGCTGCCGCATTGCAAGGCCAAGTTTACAACCCTGAACTCGGCTTCGCCCTGGTCGGCAACACCGGCGGCGGTCAAAAATATCCTTACAATCCCTTCTACGGCTCGTTCAGCCCGCGCATCGCTGCGGCTTGGAATCCTAGCTTTAGCGATGGGCTTCTCAGCAAAGTGTTCGGGCAGGGGAAGACCGTTGTCCGCGGCGGTTACAGCCGAATTTTCGGCCGCTTGAACGGCGTAGATCTCGTGCTAGTGCCGCTGCTTGGCACTGGTCTCATCCAGCCGGTTCAGTGCGTTGATCCTCAAAGCCCGACGGCCGGCAACGGCGCGTGCGGGGGCACTGGCGGGGCTACCGCCGCCAACGCTTTCCGCATCGGAACCGACGGACTGACTGCGCCGATTCCGCTCCCGAGTGCAACGCTTCCTCAACCGGACTTCCCGGGATTCAATGCGATCGCCGCAGCTACGGGTGAGGCTTTGGACCGGAATTTCCGCCCCGACGAATCGGACCAGTTCGACCTCACCGTCCAGCGCCAGATCAACAGCCGGACCATGGTCGAAGTCGGCTATATCGGTCGCCTGATAAGGCACGAATACCAGCCCCTCAACATCAATGCCGTTCCCTACATGATGACCATGGGAGGCCAGACTTTCGCCAAGGCCTATGCAGGCGTTGAGACTGGTCTCGGATGCGCCACTTCCGTTGCTGCTTGCGGCGCAAAAATACCCCAGCAAGCGACAGGCGAGACAAATGCTGCGTTCCAAGCAGCTCTGATGGCCTACGCCAATACCTTTGCACCGCAACCTTTCTTTGAGACCGCACTCAAGGGAACCGGCTACTGCAATGGCTTCTCGAGTTGCACGGCAGCGGTCGTATACAACGAAGGCGGCGGCCTCGGAACTGGCAACTTGCTCAGTCAGAATGTCTGGAGCATGTGGAGCGACCTGGACCAGGGCGATGCCGCCTGCAGTGCAACCCAGGCGTGCGGGTTCAACTTTGCCCGCAGTATGATGAACAGCCCCATCGCCGGTTCGCCTTTCGGCGCCAACGGACAGTTGACCTCCGGCGTCGCCGTCAATGCCAGTCTAGGGACCGGAAACTACAACGCAGGCTTCGTCACCCTCAAGATGTCCGATTGGCATGGTCTGACGCTTCAACAAAACTTTACCTACAGCAAGGCCTTGGGCACGGTAAACGTGGTGCAGGCTAGCAGCGAGTTCACGGCTGTCGATCCCTACAACATCAACAACGGCTATGGTGTCCAGCCGTTTGACCGCAAGTTCGTCGACAACGTCTTCCTGGTTTACCAGCCGCCCTTCTTCCAGGGCCAGCACGGCATCGTCGGCCATCTTCTCGGAGGCTGGTCGTTTGCGCCCATCTTCACGGCGGGCAGCGGCTTGCCGCTCGAACTCAACACCGTCAACGGCGACGGTCAGTCCTTCGGCGAGGCCGACGCTGTTAACTTCGCCGCCGACGAAAACGCCATCCTCACCTGCGCCAACAACTTCGGCAGCTCGCGCCACAACGGCGTGACGGGATCGACCGTTAACGGCGTCGGCATCGGAACGGCCGGCAATGTCAACATGTTCGCCAACCCGGCCGCAGTATTTGCCTGCGTCCATGACCCGATCCTGGGCCTCGACTCCGGCAAGGGCGGCGGTGGCGTACTGCGCGGAATGCCGTTCTGGAACGTGGACTTCCAGGTCAAGAAGAGCATCCACATCAATGAGCGCTTCAGCGCGGAAGTTCAATCCATCTTCTCCAACGTTTTCAACCACGACCAACTCGGCGATCCGAACCTCAACCTTGGTAACCCCGCGGCCTGGGGCGTACTCAGCACGCAGATCAATACGCCGCGGTCGATCGAAATAGGAGTTCGATTCCGCTTCTAAATTTCATCCGGCCGTTTCTTCCTTCAAGCCGCAAAAAGGGGAAGGTCATCTGACCTTCCCCTTTTTCTTTCTTCGGCTCGTCGTGCCAAGTCTGGGAGTACCCTCCGCTTTTTCGGGAGAGGATTTCCACCACGGATAAAGCCGAGTTCGTCTATGGCAGGTCCTTGCTCAATCTGTCTACCACGGCTTTCGGTTCCGTCACCGGCGGATTGTTCAGATACTTTCCGAAGAAGACTAGATATCTTTGCCACCTGTCTCGAATGTGCCGCGGCTCGACAAACCCATGGTTCTCGCGCGGGTAAGTGACGTATTCGACGGGCACATGTCTCTCATACAGCGCGCGGTAGAACTCCTCCGCTTGCGGAATGGGCACGCGCGTGTCCGCTTGGCCGTGCAGGATCATCGTCGGCGTCTTCACGTTCCCGATGAACTTCATCGGCGAATGATCCCAATATTCCTGATAGTTGTCCCAGGGCGACTTCATATTGAAAAACACGGTGAGATACCGGTGAATGTCCGTCTGCGAATACATCGAGTAAAGATCGGGCAGGCCCGCCCCCGGCGAGATCGCCTTGAAGCGGTCCGTTTGCGTGTCGATCCACATGGTCATGTATCCGCCATACGACCAGCCGAACGCACCAAGCCGGTCCGGATCGGCCCAGCCCTTATCGACCATCGCTTGCACGCCGCTCATGTCGTCCTTGAAATCGCCGTTTCCCCAATCGTTCTGGTTGGCGGACTCAAACTTTTCTCCGCGTCCCGTTGAGCCCCGAAAATTCGGCTGCAGCACCAGGTAGCCGTTCGCTGCCATGATCTGCTCCGTGGGACTGAAGGACAGCAGCGAAGCTCCCGTCGGTCCTCCGTGGGGATTCAGCAGGAACGGAACTTTGTGCGTACCATCAAAGTCCACGGGCTTGGTCACAATTCCGTCGATCTCGATTCCGTCCTTGCTGCTCTTCCAACGAACCACTTCGCTCGACCCGAGCGCGTAGTCCGACAGCCACGCGTTCTGGTTCGTGATGTGTTCGAGCGACGCAAAATTCAAGTCACTTCGGAAGACATCCTCGGGATGCGTTGCATCGCCCCACGTGCCAACCGCCGTCTTCCCGTTCGCGCTGATTTCAGAGAGATTGACTACCGCCTTCTCGTCTGTCAGCGCGCGAACCGTCGCTGCCGCGACATCCACGGCAAAAATTCTCAGCGCTTCGTGATCATCCGCGCTGAAATAGACCGCTTTGCCGTCGCGCGACCAAACGGGTTCGCCCGCATTCAATTCGAAGGAATTGCTCAGTTTGCGGGGCGTGCCGCCGCTCGCGTCCACGACAAACAGATTCACCTGGTAAAGCACGGGCCCCGCACTGCCGAGATAGGCGATCGAGCGGCCGTCGGGCGACCATCTTGCGCTCTGCGTCGGATTCGTGGTTTCCACCAGCTTCCGCTGGTTCCCACTGGCCACGTCCAGCACCCAGGCCGTCTGCAACGAGATGTCGTCCAGGCGCGGTGTCGGATTGGCGGTGAACGTTACGCGCGCTCCGTCAGGCGACCAGTGCGCGTCACTCACGGTGACATCTCCCTTGGTCAACTGCTTCTCTTCATTCGTCGCGACGCTCCAAGTCCAGAGCTGGGCCATCTTGAATTCATGATCCACCACGACGGCGTCATCTTTCTGCTTCGAGCGCTTTTCTTCCTCTTCGCTTGGGGAGACCGCTGCTGTGAGCAAAAGCGTTTTCCCGTCGGGTGAGAACTGGAATCCGCGCACGCCGGATTTATGCTTCGTCACCTGCCAGGGTTCGCCGCCATCCGCGTACATGAACCACACCTGGGGCTTCGCGTCTTTTTCATCTCCTGCGTCCATCGTGAACGCCAGCAGCTTTCCGTCTGGCGACCATTCCACATTCGAAACGCTCTTCTCGCCGCGTGTGAATTGCCGCGCGGCACTCGCCTCGCCTGCCGCCGGCACCATCCAGAGCTGCGTCACACTTTTCCAAGCTGCATCCTTCTCCTTATCCATCACGTTGTCAGAGACCAGATAAGCCACGCGAGAGCCGTCCGGCGAAATCCGCGGCGAACTCACGCGTGCCAGGCGCAATGCTTCCGCCGTACCAAATAGCTTCTTGCCCTCCTTGCTGCGCGCCGCCGATGCCTCCTGGCCTGACGCCACTTGCCGCCCCGAAGCCGCCACTGGCGCAACAAAGATGGCAACCACCAACACCCCGCTCTTCCAGCTCATCATCGCGATCCCCCTCAAAAAATATCCATCTCACGGATGAAACATTCGTTTCACGCTTCCCAACGCCGCGAAGTATATGGGCAACTTCCCGGTCACGCAAGGCGCACGCGTTTTGTTCCGGAACCTCCCGGTTCGCCCCCCTCGACGCCGCGACTAAGGCATTCGCTGTAACCAAGAACTCCCCTGCCAGGGGAAAATTTACACAGTCGCTCACTTCATGATCTCTCCCGAGGAACTTTCTTCGATGCCCTATGCTCTTGAATCTTCAGCGGCTTATGAAGTTAAGCCGGCCTGTGGCCAGATAGTTGCCTCGTAACTGCCGAACGAAAAATACTCTCGCTGAATCCACCCGCCCGAGAGCAGTCCCATTCGCACAGCAACCATCACGTGTCACCTAAGGAGGCGGAAATGAGATACGCAAGAAGCCTGACGCTCGTAACTGCGGGCGTGCTTACGTTCGCATCGTTCCTGTCTGCAAAAGTTCCGAGCAACGTGAAAGAGGAAGATGAACGGCTTCAGAATTCGGGAAAGGTCATGCAGGAAATCCTGAATGTCCCAGACGATATTCCCCAGGACCTGATCAACAGAGCCCGTTGCGTGGTCGTGATGCCCTCGGTCTTGAAGGCCGCGTTCGTCGTCGGCGGCAGCTATGGCCGTGGCACCATGGTCTGTCGCACGGGTAAGGATTTCTCCGGTCCGTGGGGCGCTCCCGCGATGTATGCGCTCGAAGGCGCAAGCGTGGGTCTGCAGATCGGTGGCGAAGCCACTGACTTTGTCTTTCTGCTCATGAACGACCGCGCCGCCAGCAGTCTCTTGCACAGCAAGGTCAAGCTCGGCGGGGACGTCTCTGCCGCCGCTGGACCCAAGGGACGTTCTGCCGAAGCCGACTCGGACGCCTATCTGCGTGCGGAAATTCTGAGCTACTCCCGCGCACGAGGCGTTTTTGCCGGCGTCTCTCTCGAGGGCTCGACATTGCGCCCGGATAGGGAAGGAAACCGCAAACTCTACGGCAGCGATGCAAATGCCGCCAGGATCATTAGAGAATCCGACTATTCCGCGCCTCCTGCGGCGCACGACCTGATCGCCGCCCTAGAAACTGCCACTCCGCAGCTCAAGCGCTAAGTTCATATTCGCCTAGAGGAGGCCGGGAGCAATTCGCCCGGTTTCTTCCAGGCGAAACCACGCCTTTCGTTGCGCCACTCATTTAGCGAACCGGCAGCGGTTTTCTTCACACTCTCTGGGCGTCTTTCTCCCTTGAAAGACGCGGTAATGGCAGCCCCAACTATTCTCAAGGAGAATCAAAAATGTCGAGGGCCAAAGCGGACGAACGGCAAAAGCTCCCTGAACACGAAGATGTCCATCTCTCCGGGCAGCACCCGACAGGCATACCTATATTGCCCGAGAAAGAAGCCATCGCCCGTGCCAAGCGAGGAGATGCGCTGGGATTTGAACGCCTCTATCAGTTGCATAGTGCCCGCGTCTACGCGCTCTGCTTGCGCATGACCGGAAATCCGGCGGAAGCCGAAGATCTCATGCAGGATTCGTTTCTGATCGTGTTCCGCAAAATTGGCAGCTTCCGCGGCGATTCCGCTTTTTCCACATGGTTACACCGCATTGCGATCAACGTCGCGCTTATGCGTCGGCGCAGGAAGACTTCTCTGGAAACTTCTCTCGAGGAAAACAGCGAGCCGGGCAGCAATCGTCCCGGTCCTCTCGAAAGCCTTGCCGGCGATGACCTGTTCCTGGCCGGCCTCGTCGATCGCCTGCAACTGGAACGTGCGCTGGCGCAACTCGGGCCTTTCCACAGGCTGGTCTTCGTACTTCATGATGTGCAAGGGTATAAACACAACGAGATTGCAGAGATGCTGGATTGTTCTATCGGAAACTCAAAATCTCGGCTGCACCGGGCACATGCGCGGCTTCGTCAGCTTCTCCGCGAGAGACTGTCTCTCTCTTGCATCGCTCGCTCGGATATCGCGGAGGCCGCTCTCCATGCGTGATTCGCCTCCCCGGTCCGCTGCGCCCAGGCGGCTCGCCCCGGGGCACCTGCAGGCAACTGCCATTTCTAGTTTCGCATCTTTCTCGAGGTAGTAGAAAAAGCGCTCTCCAGCCTTCTCGCACTGCCCGGCCGCCCGGCCTAATTTCCATCGGGAGGTAGTTGCATGCGAATCGTAAAAATAGTCCAACTGGCCGTCTGTGTCCTTGTGCTCGGCGCCATTCTGAGTCCCGCGATCAAAGCAGACGGTTGGGACAAAAAAACTGTCGTAACTTTCGCCGAAGCGGTGGAGATCCCCGGGCAAGTATTGCCCGCAGGAACCTACGTCTTCAAGCTGGCGAATAGCATTTCCGATCGCCATATCGTCCAAATCTGGACGGGAGACGAATCCGAACTTCTGGCCACACTCTTAACGATTCGCGATCAACGCGCTGACGCTCAGAATAAGCCCATCTTCGAATTTGATGAGCGCCCCGGCGACTCCCCGATGGCCATTCGTGCCTGGTTTTATCCGGGCGATACCAGCGGCCAGCAATTTCTCTACTGAGAAGCCGCAAGAGTGTCGGGCTTTAGCGCCCCGACCACTCCATTCCATCGTGGTCGGGGCCTCGCGCGGGGCCCCCGACCACCCTTTCACAACTCGGGAACTTCTCTTCGCGTGTGAAATTCTTGGCCGAACCGTCAATCCTGACGCAGGGCGATCACCGGGTCCACGCGGCTGGCGCGGCGCGCCGGTAGAAAACTGGCAAACAGCGCGGCAAGCACGAGCACCGGTATCGTAACCAGGAACGTGGATAGATCCGTAGGCTGCATGCCCTCTACGAATCTGAGCAAGACGCGGCCCGCCGCCAGCGCGGCCGCGGTTCCGAGCGCAACGCCGACAACAAGCAAGCCGATGCTTTGGCGGAGCACGAGCCACATGACGTTATTCGGCCTCGCGCCGAGCGCGATGCGAATCCCGATTTCCGGGACGCGCTGCCCTGTCAAGTAGGCCAGCACGCCGTAGATTCCGATGCAGGAAAGCAGCACAGCTAATGCGGCGAATATGCCAAACAAGAAAAGGAGAAAGCGCTGCCGCGAAAGTGAATCGCTGACTAGCTGCTCCATGGTTCGAACTTCGTAGAGAACCTGGTCGCCGGCGGCTCCCTTCAATTCGCTGCGCAGGGAGGCCACCTCGCCCAAGGGAGCGAGCTCGGTTCGCACAGCAATCGACATGAGTTGCGACCACCGGTGCATCAAACTATCCGGAAGCTGCGAAAACGGATAATAGATTTGTGCGCGAATTTTTGCCTGATCATCGCTGGCAAGCCCCCAATGACGCACGTGGCCCACAACTCCCACGATTTCAAACACATTTGAGGCATAGCCCATCTCGGGAATCCACAGCCGTTTGCCAACCGGGTCTTCTGCTCCGAACGAGTTAAGTGCCAGAACCTCGTCAATGACGATGACAGGCGCAGAGTTGGGGACGTCGCGGTCATCGAAAAAACGCCCCCGGCGCAGCGAGATTCCCATGACCTTCAAATAGTCGGGAGAGACGCAGGTCATCAAGGCGAAGGGTAACTTGTTCGTGGGTGGCACGTCCGCGCTGGTCCAGTAGCCCTGTTCGTTGTCGCCCTCGCGCATCGGAAACGTATCGACGGTTGCGACGGACTGGACTCCCGGCACGCGACGCGCGCGTTCCAAAGCGTCCTTCCATGCCACGCGCGTCCTTGCCGGATCGGCCAGCGTCGCCGGCGAGAGCGCCATGCGGGTCACCAGCACGTTCCGGACATTCATACCCGGATCGAGCGATGACAGATGCAGGAGCGTTCGGCCAAGCAATCCCGCAGACACCAACAGGACCACGGCCAGTGCGAGTTCGGATACGACAAAACTGCCGTGCAAACGGCGGGAACTTCCCGTCACGCCCCGTCCCCCGCCGCGCAGCACCTGTTCCAGTTTATGCACCGGTGCGCGGAGAGCCGGCGCAAGCCCAAATAAAAAGCCGCTCAAGAGAGAAACGATCAGCGCAAACAGCAGTACTCGCCAATCGAGCTGAACTTCTTCGACGCGCGGCAAAGCTCCAGGCCAGAGCGCCACAAATGGCCGGAACCCGAATGCCGCAAGAGCAACACCGAGCACCCCGCCCGAAAGCCCCAGAACAGCGCTCTCGGTCAGGCATTGACGCACCAATCGGCCGCGACCCGCGCCAAGCGCCACGCGCATCGCCAATTCACGCTCGCGCGAAATCGCTCGCGCCAGCAGCAAACTGGCTACGTTCGTGCACGCAATCAAAAGAACCAGGCCAACCGCTCCGAGCAGCAACCAAAGGGTTGCGCCAATATCTCCGACGTTCGGACGAAGCCGCCGGGCGACAAAGATTCGATCCGCATTCGTGTCTTTGTACTGCTCAGCGAGATGGCGCCCGATCAGGTGCAGTTCCGCCTGTGCTGCGGCCAGTGTTGCTCCGGGCTCGAGGCGCGCTACAACACCGATCGGGTGTGCTCCGCGCTTTTCCAGGAATGGTGCAGTGTCCTGTCCGAGCGGCGTCATCACGTCCGGCTCGCTGTCCCGCAGGCGAAAGCCGGAGGGCGCGATGCCGACAACTGTGTAGAGTTTGTCGTCGAGGTTCAGAGAGGCGCCGACCACCTCCGGCCGGCCCGCAAAATGCCGCTGCCAGAAACTGTAGCCGAGGATCATCACCGGCGCCGCCCCCCTGTGATCCTCTTCCGGCCGAAACGCACGTCCGTCGGCGAGATGAACCCCCAGCACGGAAAACAGGTTCCAGGTGATCTCCCGAAGGTCGACGTACTCGGGCAGCCCGGCGCCGCTGAGAGTGCCGCCGTCGAACAGGGAACCTGCCAGCGCCAGAGTGCGGCTGTCGCGCTGGCAGTCAAGAAAATCTGGGTAGGCGACGTTTTGCTCTCCAAACAATTCTGTTTTCCAACCGTCGCTGTGGCCGTGGACAGCCACCAGCTTGTCGGGCTCCGGGTATGGCAGGGGCCTCAGAAGCACACCATTCACAAGCGTGAACATCAGCGTAGTAGCTCCAATGCCCAGCGCGAGCGTCAGGATGGCTACCGCGGCAAACCCGGGGCGCTGCCGCAGCATCCGCAGCGCACACCGCAAGTCCTGCCACAAATCCTCCAGCCAGCGCGTGCCTCTCGCGTCGCGGCACTCTTCCTTCACTTTCTCCGGACCGCCGAGAGCCATCCGCGCGCGCCGCTGTGCTTCCGCCGGACTCACACCACCGGCAATCAATTCCTTGGCATGCTCCTCGAGGTGAAATCGCATTTCCTTCTGAAGCTTCTCTTCCATTTCCTCCCGCCGCAAAAGCCGCTGCCACCAGTTCATTCCGCACCTTCCTGCGATAGCTTGAGGATGAGCCCAATGGCTTCCGTCAATCGCTCCCAGCTGGCTGCTTCCGTTTCCAGTTGCGCGCGTCCCTTCGCCGTCAAACGATAGAACTTGGCCTCCCGACCCGTCTCCGTTTCCTTCCAGTCCGCCGACAGCAGTCCCCGGTTTTCAAGCCTGTGCAGCGCCGGATAAAGCGAGCCCTGCGGCACCTGCACGACGTGCCTGGAAACCTGTTCGAGTCTTTGGGCAATGGCGTACCCGTGGACGGGCCCGAGCGCCACAACCTTAAGTAGCAATAGGTCCAACGTGCCCTGGGGCAGATCCGATTTGGGGTTCAAGGCGGATACCTCCGGCTTCTGCATATATATCCCTAGACGTGTAGAAGCTCAAGGCGTTTCACCCTCACCACATATTTCTCTGCGTTTCCTAGCGGTCCCTGACCATCGAGACCAGGCGGCCCTGGGTTCGGGAGCGGAAGGCCGGAAGCGGTTTCGGTCTCAAATTTCCGATACATGAAATGTGATTTTTTGGTGAGCACTCTAGGTCTGAGGTTGGTATCGTGTGCCGATGACGGCGGCGCCTATGTGTCTCTCAGACCGAGGTCTGTTCTCCGGCTACACGGCAGGTCCGTTTTACGATGAGATGTTCTCTGCCCAGGGGTGCGCCCGTTCCCACTACGCCCGTCTCTTTGAAAAGCTCGGCGTCATGGCCCCCACGCAGTTCGAAGACCGCCGCAAGCACGCCGATCTCTCCTTCCTCCTGCAAGGAATCACATTCACCGTCTACAGCGACGGCCGCGGCACCGAGCGGCTCTTCCCCTTTGACCTGATTCCAAGAATCCTCCCCCAGGCGGAATGGGCTCGCATCGAGGCCGGCCTCAGCCAGCGGGTCGTCGCCCTGAATCTTTTTCTGCAGGACGTTTATGGCAAGCAGCTCATTCTGAAAGATCGTAAAATCCCTTCTTCGCTGGTCTATTCGTGCCGTCACTTCCGCCGAGAAATGATTGGCCTTGAAGTCCCTCACGGCATTTACACGCACGTCTGCGGCATCGATTTGGTTCGCGACTCCTCCACCGGAGAATTTCTCGTACTCGAAGACAACGTGCGCACCCCGAGCGGCATTTCCTACGTTCTCGAAAACCGCCTGGTCATGACGCGCACGTTCCCCGAAGCCTTTCAAGAGCACGAAGTGCTCCCCGTCAATCACTATCCCGCCGAACTCTCCCGCATTCTCCGCACCTTGTCTCCCCGCACGGATCCCGACGCACAGATCGTCCTGCTCACGCCCGGCATCCACAACAGCGCTTATTTCGAGCACAGCTTCCTGGCCCAGCAAATGGGCATCGAACTCGTCGAAGGCCGCGACCTGATCGTGGACGGCGTGGTCGTCTACATGAAAACGATCTACGGGCTGAAACGGGTCGACGTTATCTATCGCCGCGTGGATGACGACTTCCTCGACCCGCTCTGTTTCCGCTCTGATTCGATGCTCGGCGTTCCCGGGCTGATGGGCGCGTACCGGGCGGGCAATGTTGCGCTTGCCAATACTCCCGGCAACGGCGTCGCCGACGACAAGGCCATTTACGCCTATGTCCCCACGCTGATTCACTATTACCTGGGCGAAGATCCCATCTTGCGCTCGGTGGAAACCTACCTTTGCGACCGCTCCGACCATCTTTCCCACGTACTTTCGAATCTGCCCAGCTTGGTCGTCAAAAGCGTTGGCGAATCCGGCGGCTATGGCATGCTCATGGGCCCCAGCGCCGCTCACGCCGAAATCGAAGCCTTTCGCGAAAAAATCCTGGCCGATCCGCGTAACTTCATCGCCCAACCAATCGTGCCTCTCTCGGTTGTGCCTTCTTACGATTCTGCCGCCCGGTGCATGGCTGGACGTCACGTCGATCTCCGCCCCTACTGCCTTTACGACGGCCAGGAAGTCACCATCGTCCCCGGCGGGCTGACGCGCGTTGCGCTGCAAGCAGGCTCTCTCGTCGTTAATTCCTCGCAAGGCGGCGGCAGCAAAGACACCTGGATTCTCCGGGGAGAGTGCTGAGATGCTCTCTCGCATCGCCGATTCGCTCTTCTGGCTGGCTCGTTATATCGGACGCGCCGAAGACACCGCGCGCATTCTCGACGTAACTTTTCACACTTTGCTCGAGCAAGCTCCGCAACCGCACGGCGTGCGCTGGGAACCGATTCTCTCGATGGCCGGCGAAGAAACTCTCTTCCGCCAGCTCTACACCGAGCCGGCCGCTCACAACGTTTTCGAATTTCTCGCTTTCAACCCCGACAATCCCAGCTCCATCATGCAATGCATCACCAAAGCCCGCGAAAACGCGCGCACCATACGCGACCGCATCTCGCGCGAAATGTGGGAAGACCTGAACAGTCTCTACCTGACCCTCGGCCGCTTCGATCCCCAGGAAGAGACCGCCGCCGGCCCGCACCGTTTCTGCGGCCGAGTCATTTTCGGCAGCCACCGCTTTCACGGGGTGAGCGACGCCACGCTTCCGCACGACGAAGGCTGGGATTTTCTGCGCGTAGGCTGGGCTCTCGAACGTGCCGAAATGACCGCCCGGCTCGTCGACGTCCAGTATCGCAATCTCCTCGCACTAACCTCCGCCGGCGGCACTCCCGACAACCACCAGTGGATGGCCGTCCTGAAATCGGTCGGCGCCTACGAGGCCTATCACCGCCAGTATCATGCGCCGATCGACCCTGCTCGCGTCGCCGAAATGCTTATTCTTAATCCCCAGCATCCGCGCTCCATCCGCTTTTGCGTCACGGAAATGCAGACCAGCCTTCGCGCCATCAGCAACACCGCTCCCGGCTCCTACGCCAACGAGGCCGAGCGCCTTACCGGCAAAGTTCTCGAGCGCCTGCGCTACAGCCGCATTGATGAAATTCTCGACGACGGCCTCCACCCCTACCTTACCGGCCTTATCCACCAGTTCAACACCATCGGCGAAGTCATCGCGCGCACCTATTTCTATTATGCGGGCGTTGCATGAACCGCTTCCATCTGCTCCACGCCACCGAATTCATCTACGACGGCCCCGTCTACGAGAGTTACAACGAGGTCCGGCTTCGCCCCATTCACGACGACCGCCAAAGCTGTCTTTCCTTCCGCCTCATCACCAGTCCTGCTTCTCGCGGCTCTTCCTACAAGGACGGCTACGGAAACTGGATCCACGTCACCAGCATCCTTGCTCCCCATCGCCGCCTGCGAATCGAAGCCGAATCCGTCGTTCTGGTGCACGAAGCTCCCGTCCCCGAACCCGGCAGTATGCCGCTCTCGGGACTCGACGCCGTTCGCGCCGATCTTCTCGAAGAACACTTTGACTGGCTCGCTCCGAGCGCCTACGTTCCCTATCTTCCCGAGATCGCCGAAATTTCTAAAACCGCCGAGGCCGGCTGCGACGGCACCGTGGCCGGCTTCGCCGAGACCGCCTCCGATTTCATCCACAATAGTTTTGTCTACCAGAAGGGCGCAACGCACGTGAACTCTTCCGTGCGCGATTCTCTCGCCTTGCGCGCAGGCGTCTGCCAGGATTTCGCTCATCTATTGTTGGGAGTCGTCCGCATGCGCGGCCTGCCCGCCCGCTACGTCTCAGGCTATATCGTATCCGGCAGCGCAACGGCGGGCACCAAGCAGGAAGAAGTTATCGGCGGCCAAGCCTCGCACGCCTGGGCCGAAGTTTTCCTGCCGGGCAGCGGCTGGATCGGCTTCGATCCCACGCTCGGCAAGCCGATCGGGCTTCGCCACATCCGTGTTGCCTACGGCCGTGACTACGGCGACGTGCCTCCGGTCCGCGGCGTGTATAAAGGTCGCGCCGGCCAAAGCCTATCCGTCGACGTCCGCTTCCGTCCCGCGCTCGACGATTCCGGCCACGAACAGATCGCCGAAGCCAAATCCGAGTCCGACCATTCCGGGGGCTCGATCCCCGAGCGCCCGCAGCAGCACAGCCAGCAATAGCCGCCCGTCACACCTCTGTGGTATCCGCCAAGGGGCCCCTGCTCTCCTACTTTACGGGAAAAAGTACTTGACATTGAGAAGTGAAAGCGATATTCTTACCCTGGCCTTTAAGACCGGTGCCTCTAGCCCACCAACGGGAGGTCCTTAGATGGACGCCGCACACGCAACCCCATCCCCATCCTTCACGGGCTCCCCGACCGGCCCGCTCCGCCTTCTCTTTCTCGACGCCATCCGTTTCTGGGAATTTCGACGCCTCTTCTACAACCTCGCCCTCGCCGGCGCTTCCCTTGCGTGGCTCTTCGCCACCTGGCCCCATTTTCGTCCGGCCCTCACACTCAACTCCCTTCTCCTTTTCAGCGTGCTCGCGCTGATCGCCAACGCCTGCTACTCCGCCGCCTATCTCATCGACATTCCCATGCAGCTCTCCGCTCTCAGCGCCGCCTGGAAGCGTCATCGCTGGATCCTCTGGCTGACTGGAACTCTATTCGCCCTCCTCATCGCCAATTATTGGATCGCCGACGAAATCTATCCTGACGTTCACTAGTCCAACTGCCAGCAGCACCACAAGCCCCTGCCGCTACTTCCCGACGACCAGAATCGTAAACGTGTCCGGCACCATCGTCCCACGCCCGGGCCGCTCTCCCGGCGCTGGTGGAGGCGGTGGCGTAAACTCGGCCCCAATCAACAAAATGTGTCCCGTCCTTCCATCCAACGTCAACGTTTTCGCGCTCGTCATCGTCTGTACCGTCTGCTCCACCACAAAACTAGCCGGACTTTTCTCCTTGATCACGGTCAGCGTACCATCCCTCTGAGAACTGAACGCTTCCATTGTCTCCGGGTTAAACGTCGCCCCGTCCACCCCATTCCCGATCGGCAAACTCGTAATAATTTTCCCGTCTACCGAGCTGAGAATCACCATGACTTGCGGCTCATGGCACGCGGCAAAAAGCACATGATTCTTCACGTCAAACGCCAGCCCGCCCGGCCCGCCGCACTTTCCCGCCAAATCATAATGCGCCGTCACGGTCATGGTCTTCGCGTCCACCACCGCGATGTTGTCCTTATCCTCGATGTCCACATACAGATGTCCGGCGCCATCCGTCACTGCCTGCTCCGGTGCTCCGCCCAGATCAATCGTCCCAGCGATTGTCCCGTCCGCCGCGTTAATCACCGTCGCATTCGGCGCCCGATGACTGAACACGTACACTCGCGCATTAAACGGATCAAACAAAATCCCGTCCGGGCCTCCCTCCACATCAATCGACTTGATCGTCGCGAGCGTCTTCGTATCCCACATCACCACCGGCTTGCTGCTCGCAAACCCGTGCCCGGACTTCGGGTCCACCGCCGCCCCCCGCGCGTTGGCATCCAGAATCGCGCCCACCGGTGCCAGCGTATCCAAATCAAAAACCGTGATCCGCGCGCCGGTCTGACCCGTTCTCGGTATATACAATCGCCGTCCCGCGTCGTCCGCATACACGTAGTCAAACCCGCCCTCTCCACCCACTTTCGCCGTCTTTAAAACCCGATAAGGCCCCGAAGTCGCTGTCTGCTGCGCTTCGCCACTCGCACCCAGCATCAGCACCGCCATCCCCATCGCCGCTGCCAATACCACGTAATTTCTTCGCATGAAATTCCTCCCCCCTACGCAAAATCCCTCTTGCCTTAACCGACCGCGCCCGAGCATACCCCCGGCCACCTAACTCCCAGTTAAACGCATTCTCGGCTTATTCTGACCGAGGGCCGGAATTTGACAAGCGAAGTCTGACGGGCGGGACACTCTCAACTCGCCGGAACGACATTGCTTTTTGTGTTTATCTCCGGGGATCGAATAACCTTCCGGGTTTGGCGTAGGAAACGATGGGCTCTCGCTACCAGCTCTCGGCGTTAATCCCCTTCCCGTCTTTCTGACCGCGATCCAGTCTCCGGTGAGACTCGCAACTCAAACTTCGTATGGCCCATTGACGATGGGGCCAGGCACAAGTGGAATGATCTTGTGGTGGCACCCGATACACTCAATCGAATTGTTCTTGGGGTCGCCTAGCAGCCCGACGTGCAGGATCATTTTCTGGCCGCATTGCGGACACTCAATCAACATGCCGACGTAGGCTTTCCGCTCGACTGGATTCGAACCTATTTCAGACATCGGGACCTCCATGCGTTGCCCCTCGTTTCCTACCTGCCAGAACCGAGGGACATTTCCGTACCGTTTTTGAGTGCAAGGGCAAGCGTAAAGGATTGTCGAGCAGCGTGCCAGGAACTGAGGATGGCGGGAGGAGTACGAGTCATTCACCTTCCGCCCGATCTGAGTTGATCACAACTTTGTTTCCCGTATTGTGGTCCAGCAGGATGAATTCACCAGGGGAACTCACGGCTAACTCGAGGACTCGCGCTTTCGCGTGATCGAGACTTTTTGCTGACTCCAGCCAGCGCACGCCTCCCCGGTCCATCCGGAAAATGTCGAACGGCATAGTCATACTCTTTCTCCTCACTCCTTGGCCGTCATTGTTTCCAGAAGGTCCGTCTCCCAATCCTTCTTCGCATTCACGCGGGCCTTCCGGTCGGTAGCTATTCTTTCCTGCCGCGCGTTTTCTTCAAGAATCCGCTTGATCACTTCCAGTGGTACCTGTTCGAAATGTGTTCTTCCCATAGGCGTGACCGGCACTCCTGCGAACTACTAAAACCTAGCAGCCTGCCATTCATACGGGTCAGATCTTTAAAACTTTTTTTGAGCACCGCTCCTTCTCTTGATCCCGCTGGAATGCACTGAAATAAAGATAACCAGCGGATCAAAGCCCGCCCGTATCGCATGCGCTCCCCCGTAAGGCTTTTGCGCCTCGTATTTTTCACTTGCAGGACTCGTTACGATGAGATACGTTAACGCTACGATTGTTTAGCGTTTTATTTCCTGGGGAGGACGACATGGCCCTGACTCAGAGCAAAAAAGCTCCTATGCATTTCAAGACCATGGTGCAATCCGACGTGCCACGAGGCCGCAAAGGAAAGCACAATTCGATTGTCACGATCATTCTTAAAGATCTCGATAAGTTGGAAGCGGGGGCGGCCATTAAGGTCCCTTTGGCGGAATTGGCGGAATCAAAAGAAAAAGTTCGTTCTGCTCTGAATCGCGCCGTTCACAAGGCGGGGCGCAAGGTTGCCACAGCTGCCGATACCAGTTTCCTATATGTCTGGAACGTCGGCGAGTAGACGGACGGCGGAGTAACCCCTCAAACGATGCGCGGTGCCCGCAGTTCGTCACGTTCTTCGCGAAGAATCCGGGTTTTGACTTTTTCTCACACGGCCGTCGGAACCGTCTTATGCTGCGCCCGTGGCTTGCGGCAACTTTGCCACCTCTCCCGCCGCCGGGCTCTTGGACGGGTCGGTATAGTTCCCGAGGCCCCGACTCACAACGTACACGCAGCCACCGAGTCCCATCATCGTAGCCGTCCAGCTCTCCTGGCTCCGCAGCTGTTGGGCGGTTACCAGGGCTAGCGAAGCCGCAAACACGATCTCGACTACCCCGTAAGCGCGTTGGTAGTTCGCCTTGAAGAGGAATGCGAGAACGCCGAACACCAAGACCCCCATGGCGATCAAGATCTCCGTCACTTGAACCCCGAAGCGGCTCACCAGTGCGAAGTACCAGAGATGCCCATAAGGGGCGACAAGAGCGATGCTGTCCGCCAGGAGGAAGATTGCAGCCACGAAGACCGCGCCTCCGAGAGCCGCTGTGCTCCTGTCCTTCACCGTTGGCCACTTCCCCAAGGGGGTAAACGGAAACATGTTCAGGACGGTCCCTAAAACCCACCCGACAACCGCGCCGAGTATGGTTACTCCGACTTGAAGCGCGACCACCCACCCTATCCAGCTCATTGGTTCACCTCGCCATCAGACTGTACATCCGGCAACACAGGCCCCGGGCTTTCGCCAACCAGCCGCCCGATAAACGGTCGCGAGCCTCGGACACGACGCCCATCGCGCCGTGTCCGAGCGCTCGAAGAATTTCGTCTTTGTCCATTTTCTTGAATGGGGACAACCCTAGACACTGCGCGGCTTTGTCGTAACAATACTTCGCTCTAGGCAGGATATCAGCGCTGGAAGGTAATCGTAAGAGGAAAGCGGACAGTGACTGGTTTTCCCGCGGCTCGTGGCGCGGTTGCCTTCCAATGCTTCGAAGCATCTTTTACTTTCTTCAGGAAATCCTTATCGGCTTCGCCCTCTTTGTCGATCTTCACATTTCCGTTGGGCTCGACAGTAACCATCACCGTCAGCGAGTACGGCAGCTTCCCCGGCTTGTTCGCTACGTCCGGGAAGTCCACCATCGGCACGCCCACCCACTCGAGCGGCGCACTCGCATCCAGCTGTGCGCAAGATACAGCGCCCGCCACCGATGCGGTTTCCGTCGCGCCTCGGCCCGGCCCGCAGGAAAGCGCGGGCAAAACAAGCTTTCCGCCCGTTTGGCTCAGTGCCTGGATCGCATTGGGGATAGTTGTTTTTACATACAGCGACGCATTTTCGCGATACATTCCCGCCCCGGCTGCTATTTTTTGAAATTCCTGGCTCACGCCGTGGCTCAGCGTCTCGATATCCTTCTTCTGTTTCGCCGCCTCGAAGTGTTGCACGGCGGCGTCGAAAGCCGCCTTGTCGCCGTTCTTTTCCATGGCCGAGGAATAGGCCGTGTTCATTCGCTTCTCGAGATCCTTGCTGGCAGCTAGCAGCGTGGGGTCCTCGACGCGCCCCTCAAAACTATGGAGATCGTCCTGTACGCGCTGTATGGCTGCCGGGTCGCTCCTGGTCTCGGCGGCCTGCCCACTGCTCTTGATCTGGTCGAACTGCTGCTGTTCGGCGGCATGCAATTCCTTCAGCAGCTTGTCGTGCGTCTTGGCCCAGGGCTGAGCGAGATCCGCCTGCGCTTTCGCTGCTCGGAAGGAATTCGACTTCAGAGCGTCCTCGAACGCATTCACTGTTAGCAGCGCCTTGTCGACTACGGCCATCTGCTTCTTCGCATCGCCGCTCTGCGCTCCCTTGCGGTTGATCACCTCTTCGAACTGCTCCTTCGCTTCCGCCCATTGTTCGCCCTTCACGTCCTCGACGGCCGCGTCGAAGCTTTTCTGGTCAGTTCCCGACTGGCGTATTTTACCCAGGTAGTTTTCTGCCTGCGGTCTGAGCGTCGAGCCGGCGATGTTCAGATCCACCACCGCGCGAAATTCCTTGCGGGCCTTCTCAAAATCCTTCGCTTGATACAGTGTTACGCCCTGATCGAAGTGATCCTGCTCCTGCCGATGCACGTCGGTGACGTTCGAGCCGGCTTTTGCCGCTTCCAGCTCCCGCGTGGCGTCATCCACGTGCCACAGATTCATCTGAATCACGTCCTGAAAGGCCTGCTCGGCGCCGGCATAGTCTCGCTTGTCTTTCAGCAAAGCCTCGGCGTCGTCAAACCGCTTTTGTTCATCCATCCTTTTCTGATCAATTTGAACGACCTGTTCGGCGGCCTCGTTCTGCAGCGGCCCCTTGGCATTGGCAAGCCCCTGCCAGGCTTGCTCGGATTGATCGAACTGGCGGCCCTGCCAGAGCTCCTGGGCCTGCTGTTTCAGCTTCAAATCGCTGGCGGACGGAGTTCCTCCATTTGTCTTGTGCGGCCAGAGCGCCACCGCGAGCAGCAGCACCACCACGAGTCCTATCCCCGCAAGCACTGGCGGCCGCTTCAATACGGGCAGCACTTGCGCCATTACATCGGATCCTTGTTTTGCTCTCGCCGGCGAAGATGCCGCGGTCGACGCCACCGCCCCGGCCGGACGCGGAGCTGGCGGAACTCCGGTTCCTGTCGCGCTCTGCCGGACCGGGTTCGCACTCATCGCGGCGTCCGCAGCGGGCGCCTCTGTGATTCGCGCGGGCCTGTCTTTTCCGATAGCGTCCGGCCGACGCGGCACCGCTCCATCCTTCCGCGGACCGGGCTTTTCTCCCGCTCCAGTCACGGGCGTGGCGGAAAATCCCGACGCGGGAATATCCTGGGCGGAATCGCTGACCTGCGTCAGGTCGCCCGCCGGTTTTGCTGGCTTGGCCGCCGCCGGCTTGTCCTTTTTCGCTGCTCCGGCCGGCTTCGATGCGCCCGCCTTCACCCCTGGATACATCTGTGTGGCTGCCGGATGCGGCCCGCTCGCCAGATTCGTAATCTTCGTCTTCAGCTCTTGCATCCGCGGATCAGATGCCGGCAATATCTGCGTGGCCATCAGTTCATTGAAGAGTTGCGTCGCCGCGACGTGATCGCCCTTGCTCACCAGGTTCTGTACCGCGGATACTTTCTTTTCTACGTCATCTTTCTTTTTCCGCTTCTCCTCCGCGCCCTGCAGCAACTGCGTCACATTCGGATCGGGACCCATGGTTTCCATGGTCTGCTGGGCCAGATCGATGGCGTCAGTAATCTTGTCCTGATTGATCTTGCTGTTGATCTCGCGAACGCGCCGCTGCATCTCGTTGCGTGCTCTCTCGCGGTCGTCCTGCTCTTTCTTGAGCGCCTCGGCTTCGGCGGCCAGCTTTCTGAACCCGTCCTGCTTGGGAAATTCCTCAACCGCCTTCCGCGCCGTATCCAGAGCTTCCCCGTAACGCTCGCACATCAGGAATCCCTGGATCTGTTTTTCGCGCTCCTCTTCCTTCCGCTTCTGATCCTGCTGCGCGACTTCGCCGCTTGCATAATTCACCAGTTCCCTTAGTTCGTACTCTTGCGGATACTCCTGCAAAAGCGGCTCGCCCTTCGTCACTACCTGCTTGAACTTCCCTGCTCCCAGCAAACCCCGCAGCCCGGTTATTTCCGTCTCCAGCCGCTTCTGCCGCTTCTGTTCCTGCTCTTCCTGCAAAGCCAGATTCTGCAGATTCTTGACTGCCATGTCCTGCGGGTGCTCGGTAACCAGTACATCCAGTATCTTTCGCGCGTCGGCAAAATTTTGCTGTCCCAGCAAGCGCCGCACTTCCGCCATCTGTCGCTGCTTCTGCTGTTCCGCCTGGTCCGTCCTCGCCGATTCCTGCAGCTTCTTCAATTCCGGTTCATTTGGAAATTCCTCGCAAGCCGCCGCCAGCACCGTCAGGCACTCTTCATAATTCAGCTCTGTCCAAAGCGTTCTCGCCCGATGCAGGATTTCACCGAGCTTCTTCCGCTTTTCCCGGCGAACGCGTTCTTCTTCGATCTGTTTCTTGAGTTCGTTTACCTGCGGGTTGGCATCGTCCATCTCGATTGCCTGGCCCAAGGCTGCCGCTGCTTCCGTAAGCGCTCCTTCGGCCAAGCGCTGTTTGGTCAATTTCAGCTTCTGCTCCAGCTGCTGCACTTTCGCCGCGGCCGCTTCCACTTCCGCCAGCAGTTTCTGCGCGGGCTCATGCTTGGAATCCAGCCCCAGCGCCGCCTGGGCTTCGGCTTTGGCTTCGCGCAGCTGGCCTGCTTTCAAATACCCTTCGCCGCGGCTCAAATGCTCCTGCAGCCTCGGCTGAATCTCCGACCGGCGAAGCTCCGACGACACTTTCTCCAACATGCTCTTCGCCTGGGAGTTCCCCACATCGATGTGCAGCGCTTTGCGCAGCAGCGCATGCGCGCGCTGCAAATCTTTCGCCACCACCAACTCCTGGCAATCCGCGAGCAACCCCGAGACGGTCGCCTGCTGCGCCGCTTTCCAGATTGGCTCGATCGCATGGAGCAAGTCGTCCATCGACTGATAGCGATCCTCGCTCTTCTTCTCGAGCATGTTGCTGACGATCGCTGCCAGTTCTTCCGTACACTCCGGCGAAAGCCCCATCAGATCTTCGGGCTTCTCGTAAATAATGTGGAACATCAGCTCGGCTTCGCTATCACCCGTAAACGGCCGCTTGAAAGCCAGCAGTTCATAAAGCGACACACCCACGGCCCAGATGTCCGACCGCGCATCCGCCCGCTCGCCTTTGTACAGCTGCGGCGACATGTAGGCGCGTGAACCGATCATCATGTTCGGCTGCGTCATCGACATATCGGTCAGCCGTGCGATGCCGAAGTCCACCACCTTCACTACGCCTTCTTTGGTGACCATGATGTTCGCCGGCTTTACGTCGCGATGCACCACGTTGTGCTGGTGCGCATACGCCAGCGCCTCGCACACGCGCACGATATATCCAAGCTTCACGGATAACGGAAGAACCGGTTTCTGATCGATGATCCGGTCGAGGCTCTCCCCTTCGAGGTACTCCATGGCAATGAAGGGAGTGTTCTTCTCATGCCCTAGTTCGTAAATGGTGACGATGTTGGGATGCTGCAGGGCGCCCGCAGAACGCGCTTCCTGGTAAAAACGGTCGAGCAGGTTAGTCTGTGCGCTGGGCCCGCCAGTGATCGTCTTGAGCGCCACCAAACGATCAATCAGCGGGTCGCGGGCTTTGTACACAGCGCCCATGGCTCCGCGGCCGACCTCGGCGATAATCTCGTATTTGCCTAGTAGCTGCACACACGGACCCCTTTGGCCAAGATGGTAACAAAATTAGGGCCAAACCAGCTGTCCTGTAAGAGTACGAAAGCCCTATTTGGGAGGTACTGGGGAGTACGCCTGAGTCGTTTCCAGGTCAAAGCCACTCCAGCCCGCAAATCATTGAAAACAAGGTGTAAAGCGGCCACCGAGGAGAATCGAAAGGCTTCCTGCGTTGGCCATAAGCAGTGCAGCACGCAGTCTGCCATGGGCGCTTTCGCGGGCAGTGAAATCCTGACACCACCCCCGGAATACCCCACTTGTTCCGAAATTGTCACAGCTTTTTCACACTGGGCGCGGGTCAGCATGATCCTCATCAATCTAGGCAATCTTACTAGGGATTGGCAAGAAATTGTCAGGTTGCTGTGTTGGCTTTTGCTACAAGCAAAATAGCCAGCAGATAGAACAGGAACATGAGCGCCAGATAGGTTTTCGCCTGAGGCTTCGCCCCCTCGAATTCCTTCCAAGCCAGGACTCCCCAGAGCGCCGCCACCATCGGCGCCGATTGCCCGATCGCATAGGAAATCGCCACTCCTGTGAAATTTGCCGCCACCAAATTGAAGACCGTCCCGGTTCCCCAGATAGCTCCGCCGAGCAATCCGAGAACATGCCCGGCCGCCGGCCCGCGAAAAAATTCTGCAAACTTCACCGGCTCGCCCACCAGCGGCTTCTTCATAAAATAAATATTCCAAATAAAGCAGGACAGCAGCGCGCCCAGCGTCAAAAAAACGCTCACACTGTACGGCCCCAGGGTTTTCCCGTGGCTCATCGCGTGCGCCACAAAGGGAGACCACAACCCCATCAGCACGCCCGAAACAATGCACGTCGTAATGCTCTTCTTCGACGCCGAGCTCGCCGCTTTCACCAGACTTCCGTAAGCCTTGCCGTCCAAAATCACCGCGATCACCGCACAAGCCACTCCTGCCGCAAGCAACCCCGCATTCCCCTTCGGCTGCTGCAGATAGCTCGCAATCACTCCCACAACCAGCGCAATCCCAATCGAAACCGGAAATGCGATCGCCAGCCCGGCCATGTCAATCGCCGCCACCAGCAGAAGATTCGCCAGATTGAATACCGCTCCGCCGACAAGCGTGTAAGCAATATTCGAACCGTCCGCCGACCTTACGTTATTTAGAAAGCTCGACGCATCCTTCGAAGTGCTTCCCATCGTGAACGCCAGCACCACCGAAATCAGAAAAATCCCCAGCGCATAATCCCAATAAAAAAGCTCGAACCTGTAGTTCTTTACCCCCTTGAACGTATTCGCCCATGAACCCCAGCAAATCGCTGTTGTAACCATCATCAACAGGGCGATTTCCAGACTATGCGGCGTGAACATGCTCTAGCGGCTCCAAACCCAAAGGGTCTACCCTGCGTCCCAGGCCATCAAACGCCTTCGTCCTGCTCTTACTCGCTCGTGCTTATATGCGCCGCCAACTACCCTGTCAAGCCGGAATTCTCTTGCCTCTCTTCTCTATGCCCTCCCGCATTTCTCTCTCGACACCTTCCACTCCCGGCGCTCCTCACATGGAACAGGACACAGACCACGGGACACGGATATAATCCGCCACTATGCCCGAACAATCCTTCATCGCCGTCGTAGGCAGCGCCAACGTCGACCTCACCACCTTCAACGACGTCTTCCCTCGCCCCGGCGAAACCATCTTCGGCCAAAAGTTCGATCTAGGATTTGGCGGCAAAGGAGCGAATCAGGCCGTCGCCTCTCGCCTCTGCGGCGCCTCCGTCGCCATGATCGCCAAGGTTGGCAGCGACCTATTCGGCCCCGCCACCATCAAAAATTTTCAATCCCAAGGCATCGACGCCAGCCACGTCCGCATCGCCGAAGGGGTCTCGAGCGGCGTCGCGCCCATCTTTGTCGAGCCCGGCGGCCAAAATCGCATCATCGTCGTCAAAGGAGCCAACGACACGCTTTCTCCGGAGGACGTCGACGCCGCCGCCCCGCTGCTTCAGAAAGCCGACACCATCGTCATGCAATTCGAAATTCCTCTCCGCACCGTCTACCACACCATCCGCTTCGCCGAAGCCCGAGGCATCCGCTCGATCGTCAATCCCGCTCCCGCGCAAGCTGTCGACTTCAAGCAACTCAGCGGCGCCGACTATTTCATCCCCAACGAGACCGAAGCCGAACTCATCACCGGCATTCCCGTCCACTCTCTCGAAGACGCGACCAAGTGTGCCAACTTCCTCCTGCGCCAAGGAATGAAGCGCATTGTCCTCACGCTCGGAGAACGCGGAGCCCTTCTCGCTGGCCCTGAGCGCACGGAATTAATTCCCGCCTTCAAAGTCAATGCCGTCGACACCACCGGCGCCGGCGACGCTTTCATCGGCAGCTTCGCCGTGTTTCTCGGCGAAGGCATGCAAGAAAAAGAAGCCCTGACGCGCGCAAATCTCTACGCCGCCCTCAGCACCACAAAAATTGGCACCCAGAAATCTTTCTGCAACCGCGCCGATTTCGAACGAGAATGGCAGGTTCACAGCACCCGCTTGTAAACGCCCCGATCCGCCGCCACCGTCCTTTCAAACAGAGCAAGCCCCCGCATTTTCTTTCACGTTCGCCTGCGAGGAACGCGTCCGCTCGGGCAGCCGGAACTCTCCGCTCGCTTTCGGCCATGGGCCGCTCGACTGCCGCAGAAAAGTGATAAGATTTATTTGTTGGGGCTAACGCTCCCTCCCGAAACTCCGAAGAGATTCCAACATGTCCATCATCCAAAAGGGACCCCAGAGCGCCCAGCAAATCGGCAATCGCCATCTCGAAGCGCCTCTTTCTCCGTCCGATACCGCCATTGCCCATCTCCGCGGCCGCGCGCTCGAAGCCAATCGCGGCGTCCCTCTCAATCTCGGCTGGGTCGAAGATGTCCGCGTCAACACCAGCGCCGTCGAACGTCGCGCCCAATCGCTAGTCACACGCCGCACCGTAAAAAAAGACTACCAAGCTGCCTGGCTTCTCCGCGCCATCTCCTGCATGGATCTAACGACTCTCTCCGGCGACGACACCGACGAGCGCGTACGCCGCCTCTGCTCGAAAGCCCGCCGTCCCCTCCAACAGGATCTCGTCAAAGCCCTCGGCGTCGAATCGCTAGAAATCCAGGTCGCCGCCGTCTGCGTCTACCACGTATTCGTCGAAACCGCTCGCCGCGCCCTAGAAGGCAGCGGCATCCGCGTAGCCGCCGTCTCCACCGGCTTCCCCGCCGGCCTCTCTCCCCTCGCCGAACGCGTCCAGGAAATCCGCCGCTCCGTCGAAGCCGGCGCCGACGAAATCGACGTCGTCATCACGCGCGGCCACGTCTTCGCCGCCAAATGGCAAGCGCTCTATGACGAAATCGCCGCCTTCAAACACGCTTGCGGACCCGCCCACCTCAAAGTCATCCTGGGCACCGGCGACCTCCTCACGCTCCGCAATGTAGCACGCGCAAGCGCTGTAGCCATGATGGCCGGCGCCGACTTCATCAAAACCTCCACCGGCAAAGAGCCAGTAAACGCAACTCTCCCGGTCGGCGTGGTCATGACGCGCGCCATCCGCGAATACGCCAACCAAACCGGCTACGCTGTCGGATTCAAACCTGCCGGCGGCATCCGCACAGCGAAGCAGTCTCTTGAATGGCTGAGCCTAATGAAAGACGAACTAGGCCCGTCGTGGCTAAGTTCCGACCTCTTCCGCTTCGGCGCCAGCGGCATGCTCGCCGACATCGAGCGCCAACTCGAACACCACACGACCGGGCGCTACTCCGCCGACAACCGCCACCCCCTGGCCTAGCTCGGGGTGCTGCTTCTCTGCTGCCGCTTTTCCCACCTCTCTCGCCGGCGGGCCTTGAAGCACCCGACTTCACAAAACTGCTTCCTCCGCTCTGCCCAATTTCCATTACAATCAACTCTCCACCATGAGCATCGTAGAAAAATTTGTCACCATGGACTACGGCCCCTCGCCCGAAGATCCCCGCGAAGCCCTAGCCTGGCTCGACAAACACAAACGCCGCTTCGGCCACTTCATCCATGGCGCCTGGCAATCTCCCATCGAAGCAAAATATTTCGACACCAGCGATCCCTCCACGACTGAAAAGTTAGCCGACATCGCCCAAGGCTCCCTACAAGACATCGACGCCGCGGTAAAATCCGCCCGCCAGGCGCTTCCCGCGTGGCAATCTCTAACTCCCCACGCCCGCGCAAGATACCTCTATGCCCTGGCCCGTCAAATCCAAAAACACTCGCGCCGGCTGGCCGTTCTTGAAACTCTCGACAACGGCAAACCCATCCGCGAATCGCGCGACATCGACATCCCCCTGGTTGCCCGCCACTTCTATCACCACGCCGGCTGGGCGCAACTTCTCCCCCGAGAATTTCCCAACCACGAAGCCTGCGGAGTCGTGGGCCAGATCATCCCCTGGAATTTCCCGTTGCTGATGCTAGCCTGGAAAATCGCCCCAGCCCTGGCCACGGGCAACACGGTAGTCCTGAAGCCCGCCGAATTCACCCCGCTAACGGCCCTGGCTTTCGCCGAAATTTGCCAAGAGATTGATCTCCCCTCGGGCGTAGTCAATATCGTCACCGGCGACGGCCAAACCGGCGAAGCCCTTGTGGCCCATCCCGACGTCGACAAAATCGCCTTCACCGGCTCGACCGAAGTGGGCCGCGCCATTCGTAAAGCCACCGCCGCGAGCCACAAAAAGCTCTCCCTGGAGCTAGGCGGCAAATCCCCCTTCATCATTTTCGAAGACGCCGACCTTGACTCTGCCGTCGAAGGTCTGGTCGACGGCATCTGGTTCAACCAGGGCCAAGTCTGTTGCGCCGGCTCCCGCCTCCTCATGCAAGAAAGCATTGCCGAGCGTCTCATCGCTAAAATCTGCGATCGCATGAACACTCTCCGCGTCGGCCCGCCTCTCGACAAATCCATCGACATCGGCGCCATCATCGCCCGCGTCCAACTCGAGCGCATCCAGCGCCTGGTCGATCAGGGCGTGGCCGAGGGCGCCACCTGCTGGCAACCCACGATTCCCATGCCCTCCCGCGGCCTCTATTTCCCGCCCACTCTCCTTAGCAACGTCCATCCCACGAGTATCGTCGCCCAACAAGAAATCTTCGGCCCCGTCCTGGCCGCCATGACCTTCCGCACGCCCAGCGAAGCCGTCGAGCTGGCCAACAACACCGTTTATGGCCTCGCAGCCTGCGTCTGGAGCGAAAGCATCAACGTCTCCCTCCACATCGCCTCCCAGATCAAAGCCGGCGTAGTCTGGGTCAACTGCACAAATCTTTTCGACGCCAGCTGCGGCTTCGGCGGCTACCGCGAAAGCGGTTACGGCCGCGAAGGCGGCCGCGAAGGCCTCCTGGAATATTTAGAGCCCAGCTGGTTCAAACACGCCCCTCCACTCCACCAGCGTCCCCTGGCGATTGATCATCCGCCAGAGGAACCAACCGAATCCGCCGATGAAATAGACCGCACCGTAAAACTCTTCATCGCCGGCAAACAAGCCCGCCCCGACTCGGGCTACAGCTTCGAAGTCCGCGCCGCAGATGGCCGCCTCCTCGGCGAAGCCCCCCTCGGCAATCGCAAAGACATCCGCAACGCAGTTGAAGCCGCCCGCAAAGCCACTGCCTGGCCCAAATCCAGTGCCCACACCCGCGGCCAGGTCCTCTACTACCTCGCAGAAAATCTCTCCCAACGCCGTGAAGAAATCGCGAACCGTCTCTCGGCGGTCGTTGGGAAAGAACAAGCCCAATCGGAAGTCGCGCTCAGCATCGAACGCATCTTCACCTACGCCGCCTGGGCCGACAAATACGAAGGCGCCATCCATAATCCCCCATTCCGAAACGTCACCCTGGCCATCGAAGAACCCATCGGCACCATCGGCATCCTCTGCCCCACGCAAGCGCCGCTCCTGGGCCTCATCTCCCTAGTAATGCCCGTCATCGCCGTAGGCAACACGGCAGTAGCCGTCCCGAGCGAGATGTATCCGCTCATCACCGCCGACCTCTACCAACTCTTTGAAACCTCCGACCTTCCCGCCGGCAGCGTAAACCTGGTCACCGGCCGCCCCACCGAACTTTTAAAGACCCTGGCCGAACACGACGACCTGGACGCCCTCTGGTGCTTCGGCGACACGGTGACCTGCGCCACCGCCAAGTTCCTCTCCATCGGCAATCTAAAGCAAGTGTTCACCAACGAAGGCCGCTCCATCGATTGGTTTAACCCCACTCAATCCGAAGGCCGCTTCTTCCTCGAGCACGCCACCCAGATCAAAAACATCTGGGTCCCCTACGGCGAATAAACCCAAATACACAGTTTGTTGAAAAATGACTTTAGACCCGTCCCCGAAATTTCTTTCCCGTCGCCTTGTTAGCCATTCACCTAATGGCAGAAAAATTTGGAAGAGAAATTTGGCTTGCCGGCGGAATGCAATTCATTCTTGGCGCCGCTGGCTTTCCCATTTCAAGCCCTTGAACCACTGGCGAGAGCTTCGGATCGTTATCTGGTGGCGGACACTCGTGCGCAGAGGACTGCCGTGTTTGGGAATCCGCGGAAGGGGCACGGGACGCCGTGCCCTTGCTTAATCCGCACCGGGCCCATCGGCCGAGGGCGCGCTTCAGACAGGGCTTGGCACCAAAAGGCGGCGGCCCAAAACGGATTACCCAGCCTGAGTCACTGCCCGGAACTGGAGGAAGACGGCAGAGGAGGCGCCGCCTGAGCCGCATCCTTAATCAAGATCGGCCAACGCGGAAAGGCAAAGTTCCCCGCGACGTCATCAATCACATTTACCTGGCAAACATAAAGCCCCGCCTTGAGCGATTGCAGCGGCAGATCGATCTGGAACACAACTGCCTTCCGGTCCGGCGCCGTAACTTCGGTCGCGGCCACTTGTTTCGATTCGTAAACTTTCACGTTGCCCTGCAAGAATTCAATACTGGTCAAAACGTGAATCGACTCGCGCGTCTCTCTGGACTGCGGCGCCTCTCCCGCCGCTTTGGCCGCGCCGCCGGGAGCCGCGCCAACCAGAACCTTTCCGCGCGCCGCGTCATAAATCTCATACTGTAAATACAAATGCTGGTCCCGCGTAAACACATGCGTCACATTGGGTACCAGCTGCGTCTGATCCTGAATCAGCGGATTCGCGCCCTTCTTCTTCGGCGCATTCGTTACCGGCGCGCGCAAACTGCTCAGCACCACCGAACTCATCCGCAGCGGCACCTTGCGCAAATCCGGCACTTGCACATCGGTCTCGAACGAGCCCATATGCCCCGTCTGGTTCTCGCGCACAATAAACTTCAAATGATAATTTCCGGGCGCCAGCACAAATCCGGTGTTGTACTGCACGTTCTTACGCCGCACCTGCTGCGTGCTGTCCACGGCCAGCTTCACGGTGTCGCGCAACTGTCCGACCGGCACCTTGCCTTTCCCTGCCAGACGCACCTCTCCGATGATGTCGATCGTCGCGTTGTCTTTGTCTTTCGCTTGCACAAATGGAATCTGCGAGCCGGGCACGACCAGCGAAACGGCCAAATAATAATGCGACTCGTCCTGGCGGAAATACGCCGTCCCCGCATAGAGCGGCACATCCGTCTGCGGCAATTCCGCCGCGAGCTCATCCTCGAGCTGCGCTTCGCGATCCGCGCGATTCAGGTGCTGGTAATCTCTGCCCGCGTAATATCCCGGACGGAATTCCAGCTTCACGTCGGCTCGGTTCACCACCACCTTGAGCCGCCGATAATGCCCATCCTTTAGGGCATTTGTGCTCGTGAACCCCAGCACGTAATACGCCGAGCTATCCTTCTGCACCTGGGTAAACACGCCGCTGAAATCGTTGGTATCGAAGAACGCCTTGCCGCCCGTGTCCGCCGCCAGCGTCGAAAGCGTCTCCTGCGAAGCAGCGTTGTTGTTGAGGTCGTTCAAAACGGCGTTTCCGTTATACGCCGATTGCCCATGCAAGCTGGCGCTTTGCGCTTCGCCGCCCGGAGGGAAGGCCTGCAATCCGCGCACATCGACGGGATAAATCGAAACGTTATTTTTCACCGCCGCCGCCGTCGCCGCGCGCAGCGCCGACTGGTTGTCCGTCCCGGTCTGGCTGATTCCGTTGCTGAAATAAATCAGCGATTTCTTCTGCTCGATCTTTCCCAGTGCCTGCATGGTCGATTGCAGGGCCAGCAGCTTCCAGTCCGCGCTAAACGTGTTGTAATCCGTGTCGTCGGGCGTGAACGAGCCGCCCGTTTCGGCTGTGCCCTCCGCGCTCCCCGTATCGCCCATGGCAAAGCCCTGCCCGGAGTCGGAGGAGTAGGAGCTCAGAACGGAAAGTATCTTCGGCTTGTCATCCGTGAAATCCAGGTCGACGCGCATAGTCGTCGAAAGCGAAACCAGCGCCACGATGTCCGCAGGCCGCATCTGCTTGTTGATGTATTTCTTCGCGGAATCCACGCAGCGGTCTATTTGATCGGGCTCCATGGCCGAAAAGTCGAAAAACAAAACGACCACCCGGCGGTCCCGCGCGTTCATCACAGGCGCAGTGCTCTTTTTCAGAACGCCCGCTGGTCCTGTCATCTCCGCCGCCGCTTTGCCTGTCACCGTTTGTTCCGCAGCTCCGGCAGTCTCCAGCAGGTCCACATTCTCAAAATCAAACGTCGAGATCTGCTGCTTCTTGCCATCCTCGTACAGCGTGAAATCTTCCTTCTTCAAGTCGCGGATAAGATTCCCTTTTCTGTCGCGCGCTACGACGTTTGCGAGAACCAATTCGGTGGTAACCCGGATGGAAGACCCCGGCGGTTTTGTCTGTTCCTGCGCGTCCGGAGGAGCCTGCGGAGGCTGCGGCTGGGCCTGCTGCGCAAACGAAGGCGCGCCAAACTGCAAAAGCAGGCTCGCGCATGCAAGGGCCGCGATTTTTCTTTCTGTGGCAACCATGGACTTCTCCCTCAAAACCGGAACCTCGCTTGCACCGTAACGCGCCGCATCGCTCCCGCGCCGGTCACTTCGCCAAAGGTGGTGGAGTTCACCGTCGTCCCGAGCGAGGTGAAATACACCATGTTGAAAACATTGTTCGCCGTAATCCGCAAATCGAGCGAGCGATATTCTTTGATCGTGATGGTCTTGTTCAGCGACATGTTCAGACTCACTTGTCCCGGCCCTTCGAGAATGTTGCGTCCCGCATCGCCAAACGTTGTATCGGCTGGATTCACACAGGTGGCCGCCGGATTGTTGAGCGTCGTTTGCGGCTGGCAAAACGCCGCGGTGTTGAACCATTCCTTCGTCGTTGGATCACTGATCCCGATCGCCTCGCCGGGAACCAGGTTGGCGCGGAGAGACCCGCTGACGCCCCGGTCAATATCCAGCGTTCCGCCAACGACCCGAATCGTGTTTGGCAGGCCGCTTGCCACGGTAAAGCCTCCGCTCCACTGCCAGCCCGCGAGAATGTACGACACCGGCCCCTTCTGCAAAAATCGCCGGTTTTCGCCGAAAGGCAAATCGTAGATCCAATTCCCGGTGAATTTGTGGCGCTGGTCAAAACTCGAAAGGCCTCTGTCCGCAGAAATGTCAAAAGGATTCTGTGCCACGACCACGCCTCCGCCACCGATCGAAGAGGCATCATCGATCGACTTCGAGTAAATATATGTGGCGTTAAGGCTGATGCCTTTTGCCAGCCGCTTGCGGATGCGAACCGAACCCGCGTGAAAAACCGAGTTTCCCTCGGACGATTCGTACGTGAAGGGTTCTTGCGAACTGCCCGGAATCAGGATGGCCCGTTCGGTGTCGAGGCGTGTCCCCTTCGAACCGTTGTAATCGACGTTCAACAAAAAGCCGCCGCCCAGATCGCGTTGAATATCCACGTTCCAGAGCTGCACGTAGGCAAGCTTGTAGTCTGGGTTGATGGCAAAGTTATTCGTCACTGTGCCGGGCGTCAAGGTTGGAAATGCGTTTTCCAGATTCAGAAAACTCGAGGGAGTGGCCACGTTCGTGGCCGTCAGCGCGAACGGCGGCTGAAACGCAAAGTTTTGCACCACGGCGGTGTACTGCGCGAGGTTGTAGTTGATGCCATAGCCGGCGCGCACCACCGTCTGCTTCAGCGGCTTCCAGGCGATTCCCACGCGCGGCGCATAGTTGTTGCGGTCCGGCCTGACCAGCGATGCCGGAAAAACGCCGTTGTACGGCCCGGTCTGTCCCGGCTCGACGGGCACCGCCGCGGCAAAGCTCGGATTAACATCCAGATTCACGATCTGGTTGTTCGCTTCCGTGAAAGGCCCCTGATATTCGTAACGCAGGCCAAGCAGCAGCGTCAGGCTCGCGCGGATCCGCCAGTCGTCCTGCAAGAAAAAATCATACGAGTTGGCGCGGAAATTATAAGTGTCCGTACCGAACTGCACGGTGCTTTGCTGCGGCAAGCCGAGAAGAAAATCAGCAAGATCGCTGCCCGTTCCCAGCTGTTGAACGCCGCCGACGTATTGCGCGGTCGCAAAACCCGTAAAGGTAAACGTGCCTTCCGCGTTTCGCGCCGCGCGGAAGCTTTGCAAAATCCGCCGGTAATCGCCGCCAAATCGCAAGTTGTGCTTCCCGTGGTTCCAGATCACGGTGTCGGAAAGAGAATAGGTCTGATCGAGTTCGCGGCGAGGCGCAGGATCGCTCAAACCGGAAAAGGACGTGAAATTAATTCCAGGAATGCCCCAATCAAACGGATTGGGAGACACGCCGCCGATTTGTGCCAGCGCAGCAACATCTGTCACTGTCGAATACTGGTTGGTCGTCGAAACGTGGTTGTGGTTGTAGGTGAAGCGCAGGTTGTTGCTGGTATGCCCTTTGCCATAGACCCAGGCGGCGGTCGCGTTCAAGCCTTGCGTGCCCGTTCCGCCGTCAAGCGAAGGAAACGCCCCGACAAGGTCGGTCGTGGTCTTCGTCCAGCTCAAACCCAGATTGAGATTGTTCTGTGACCTTCGCCTGCCGCCGCCACCGCCACCGCGTCCTCCACCTCCAGGCGTGCGATTTCCCTGCGCCGGAACGGGGCCGAAATTGTGAATCAGCCGCAAACTGACAGAGTCCGAGTTGCTCTCCGCCGAAGTCACTTCATGATAGTTCTGCGTCGTTCCCGGCAGATTTGGCGGAGGAATGTAGTTCAACAGCGCTTGGGCTTGCGGCGTGATCAGAGTTGGGTCCATCACATTCAGCTGGCCGCCGAAATCGAACTGCTGGCCCGTCGTCGGATCGAAGATTGGAGTCGTGAGCGCCGAGAAATTGCCCCCGCGCTCGGCCATGGTAGGCACGGTGGACAGCACATCGGACGGCGAACTTCCGCGCGTGCCGCTCCACCCGCCGAAAAAAAATGTTTTCCCCCCGCCATTATAAATCTTGGGAATATTGAGCGGGCCGCCTACGTAGGACCCAAAGTGCAGCTGGTTGTAATCAGCGCGCGGCAGCGGTTCCCCGTTCAGCGAAAACGGCCTGGCATCGAGCGCCGAGGTATCATCGTAAAAATACAAGTTGCCGTGCGGCTGGTTCACATTGAAGCCGCGGCCCATGCGGCCGAACGCGATCGGCCCGCCGCCGCCCGGCCCGCCAAATCCGCCACCACCGCCGCCGCCTCCTCCTCCAAACCCCCCGAGTCCATTCTGCTGCGCGCGGTCGCGAAATTCCTGAATTCGGTCTTGAAGATCGCCTTCGCTGCCTTGACCGAAGTCTTGTGTGCGGCCTTGCGCTCCGCTAATGCTGACGGATTCCGTCGGCGCATCCGCTCCGGCGCCGCTGAGCGGCAGGGAGGCTAAATCGTTCGCGCTCGGGTTCTGTCCGGCGCCAGTGGCAGCTTCGCCTGCGGGGGCCGCTTCGGTGGCATCGACGGAGAGACTCTGGAAACCGCGCCCGGTCCCGGCGGCCGCGGTTCTAAGAGCCTGCTCGCTGGCCTGCTCCTGCTGCCGCGACGCAAGAATCAGTTGAAGCTCCGCCTTGCCGGATGGACTTTCCGGATTCAGCACCACTTCCTGCGTCTGCGTAGCAAACCCCATAAACTCCGCGCGCAAGACATAGCGCCCGCGGGGCAGTCCGAGCAGAACAAACGTTCCATCGGAAACGGTCGCAGCCATGTACTTCTTTCCTGTCAAAGTATTGGAAGCCGTCAGGGTAACGCCCGGCAACGGCGTCTTGCCACTATGGATGCTCCCGGTGATTTGGTAACCCGTGGATGGCGCAGGCGCCGCATTCGCTTGCGGCGCAGCGGGCGTACTTTCTGGGGGCGCGGGATTCTCCTGTGCGCGCAAATTTCCAAGGAAACAGGTCACCAGACCCAGGAGGAGGAAAGTCCGAAAAAACAATTTCAATGTGGCGGCTCCGGAGGATTCTGGGGCTTGCTATTGTCTTGTGGGGGCTTCGTAGCTTCAGCGCCGGCGCCGCCCATTTCTTGCATGCGTTTCCATTGTTCCGGCGAAATCACCATCACCGATTTTGGCTGGAACACATTGTTGGCCATTCCACCGCGCACCATCACGTGATCGCCCGCTTGAATGTCCGCCATGGTGATGCTGTCGCGGCCTTTATGCAGAGAAGTCTCTTCATTCAGCTCGACAGTTTGTGTGACGTTGTCCGGCCGGAGAATCGTCAACTTGGGCGCGTCGATCGCTTTCACTTCGCCGAAAACATAGTCCTTGCCGAGTTCGCCCTGGGGCCGGCCGCCAGGACCTCCTCCCTGACCGCCGCCTTGACCGCCTGCGCGGCCACCGCCCGCACCACCCCCGAAGCCGCCGCTAGGGCGCTCACCAATCATCTCCGCGTTCCAGGTGTGATCCGCGTTTTCCTCGCCACGCACAAACACTGTGTCTCCGACTTTGAAATCGCTGAGCTTCGCGGCCTCGCGCTCTTTGCGAAATTGCGTGTTACCGCTGACCTTTACGGTTACGACGCTCCCGTCCTGCCGCGTGATCTCGAGGGACTGATCGTGAACCGCCGTTAATTTTCCCATGACTCCGGGGCGCCTTTCGCCACCGCGACCCTGCATTTGCCCGGGGCCCGGGCTTTGCGCCGCGCCAGGATTCTGGGCCGGAGGAGCATCTTGCGGTGTTCGCGCGGCCACCTGGAGGACGGTAGCGAACAAACAAATCATTAAGCCAATCAGCCATCCCAAAAACAGCTTCATATGGACCTGCCTCTTCCCCTGCTCTAAATAAATGTACGCCCGGCTGCCTCGAAAAGTCTTGGATATCGTGCCCCCATGTGCATGCTTAGACGGCTGCCTCTCAGGTTAAAGTTTCCTTGTCTATCTCTACGCACTGCAGTCTCTCTAAATTCCGGTCTTTTCTGAACTTAGTTCCCGACGGAGGAAGGAATATGGGAAGGATAGCTTCCGAACGCGCTAGGAATGGTCCAGAAGCGGAACCGGCCGGGAGTGGATTTCCCCCCCAGCCGGTCAGGATGACTGCCGTCCGCCGTTGGCGGCGTGTTATTTCGTTTTGTAGGTGAAAGTGAGTTTCGTTTCTTCTTCCAGCACGAGCGGGCGCACGAAGCTGTAGGAACTGCCGGCTCGCGGCACGTCGACCCGGACGGGCAGAACGCCTGACACGCGCCGCTGCAGATCGAGGACGTTCGACGATGCGGCGTTGGAAACTTGCACCTGCTTCTTCTTCGAATCGCGATCGAGCGGCAGCGATTCGAGCATGCGGTCATCGCTCCGCACCTCGACCGATTCCGCAGCAGCTCCCAATCGCAACGCTAGGCTATAGGCGGCTGGATAGTTCGCGTCGTAAGCAAGTTCGCGGACCGTAGGGCTGAAACCAGGCCTGCTGGCAGCGATCTTCACTCTTCCCGAAGGCATGCTCGAAACGATCCACCGCCCGGAGCCGTCCGTGACGGCAGCCCGAGTGGCTCCCGTGTCCAATTGCGTGACGTTCACCTGCACGCCAGGAAGCATCGCGCCGCTAGGATCGACGACGTAGCCGCCGAGTTGCCCCGGCAGAAGTTGCAGCGGCGCGACCGCATCTCCCCTTCCGACACCTGCCTCGAACGCGCCACTCACGAGTTCGCCGTATACGACTGGTTGAAACGATGGCTGCAAGAGACTCGCGGCGAGGGGATCGCCGCCGAAATCTCTCACCTTGTATCGCTCGGGCAGAAAGACCTCCCATTCGAGCACGGTGATGGGAACATCCATTTTCGGCAGAGAAATTTCCGAGCCTCCCTTTTTTGCAAAGGGTGCGCCGGAATGCATGAAGACGAAGGAGACTTCGTAGGAATCGACGGGGCGAAATCCGGGACGCAACAACGGCACGCGCTGGCCGTCCGCGCCTTCGACCGGTTTGACCTTTTCTCCGGCGACGTCGGCGGAGACGATGCTCGCCCCGGCTGGAAGTTCGACTTTCAGGAATGGCTGGACCTGATTTTTTATCGTCAATTTCACCTCGGTCAGCGATCTTCCTTCGGTGGTTACGAGCGTGGTGGCGACCGCGCGCTCGGCAACGGCGGCGAGCACGCTGCTGTCCGGAAAGCGCGTCCACTCGAGCGCCAGGCTGGGATTCTCCGTGGGCTGATGGTGATAACGGAAAGCCGCTTGCAAGGGCGATCGCGCCAGGGAGCGCAGATACGGATTTGTTTCCTTGATGTCCATGCGCTTGAGGCTTCCGCCCTCGGTCGCCGTCAATTCCATGGTGCCCAGGCCTTCGACCAGCACTTCGCCGGTTTCGCGTTGCGAATTTCTCACGCTGAGGAACGGAACATCCGCTTTCCTAACGCCAATCGCTCTTTCCATCGAAATCAGGAACTGATGGCTGCGCTCGGCGGGTGCGTTCACTTTCAATGTCAAAATGCCGGACTGCACATCGCCGGAATCCACCGAAGCGCCGGAAGCTCCCGTCACTTCATAGCCGGCGGGAACTTCGACTGCGAATTGCGCGGGTTCTCCCTGGATGACAGTGATGTCGGCGAGCACGGCAAGGCGAATATCGGCTTCGCTGACAGAGACCAGCGTTTTCACGCTGGAAAGAAACCGCACTTCGCGCGGGACGACCGGTGCAACTACTTCGCGTGTGGCCCACCAAATGTTGGCGGGCTGGCCTGGGACGAGTGTGGCTTCGATCGTCGTGCTTCCGTTGGCGGACTCGCGGCTGGTGATCAATCCCGGATGGATCCTGACGTTGGTGTGATCGCCAGGAACTTCGAGAGTGAGGCGTACGCTGCCTGCCGACGGCACCGGCAAGTTGAAGGATGCGCGCCCGGTTTCGATGTTCAAAGACAGACCGGCGTCGAGGACGACGGAAAACTCGGCCGGGCCGGCGAGAATAGCCGTTTGCGTGCCGCCCTCCTGCTCGAGCGGCAGACCTTTACCTTCTTGCCGGGCATCGAGAATCGTCATTCCCGAGGTGAGCGCGACTTTGGTTTCACCTTTGTTGAAGGTTTCGCCTTCTAGTTGCACGGTGCCCATCACGGTTTCATTGGCAACGCGCAGTTTCAGGTCCCCGCGCTTGATCGTGTAGGGAAGCGGGGCGGACTCGACTCTTCTGGGCGATTTGTTTGCCAGTTCGAGCAGGCGGTTGTATTCCTCGAGAGGCAGTGTCACATTGCCAGCCGGTGGAACGGGAGGGTTGAGCTTGTCTTGTGCGAATGCGGGGACGGTTATCAGAAATGCGACTGCCAATAAGATTTTTTTCATCGCCCACCTGCCTTTTTGTCGCGCTGATAGTTCAAGTCCGTGCTTGGAGACTGGTTTTCACCCGTGAGTTCAGAAACGAGATAGAGAGAGGGCCCGAGACCTTCGAAGGAGACTCGGATGGGAAGAATGCCGGCGGCTTTCCCGCCTTTTAAGGTTGCGCGGAAATTGTCGACCAGCGCCTGGGCTCTAGGCTGATCGACAACTACTGCGAGTTCAGAGAGAGCGCCAGTGTCCCTTCCAGCGGCAGCAGCGCTTGCCTCCGGACTGGCCAATGGCATGGGCCTCGTCGGCGCGGGAGGCGGCGGATTCAGGGCTGCGGACATAGGTTGCTCGTAGGCTTCCGTGCGGAACGATCCGGGCTCGGGCGTCACCCTGAAAAGTGGCGGGTGAAAAACAAGCAAACCGGTGCGCGAAACGGGCAAGTCCAGCGCGGGCAACGCGAGTTTGAACTGGCCCTTGTCGTTCCAGGTTGTGCCGCGGCTTATATAGATGACCTCGACTGCGAATTCCGGCGAGTCTTCGCCGGGATGAGCTTTCTCGAGCGGAAGCAAGACGCCGCCGTCGGGCGATTGCCCGGGACGGACGGGCTTTCCTGCCAAGGTGGCGCTCCAGAGAGTTGCGCCCTGCGGCAGAGTGATCTTGAGGAAGTTGCGCTGATTGTTGCGGACCGCATACCGGGCTTCTACCAGCTGCTTTCCTTCGCTGGTGATCAGGACGTTGTAGCGGGCTTCGGCAACGTTGGCCATCAAGACGGCCTGCGGGGTGTAACGCGCCACGTTTACGGTAAGAGATCGGGCGGTCTTCGCGTCGCCTGCGCGATAGCGGAACGCGGAGAGCGAGGTGGATTGGCGACTCGACACGATTTCGCCCAAGTCCGTCGCGTCAGCGTTTTCGAGACCTTCGGATTTGAACTCCTTGATCTCTCCGGCGCCGAGGACTTCGACGGCCACGCCGCCTGTGTCGCGCTCCGCGCTCAGAAGGCGGAGCAAAGGAATCTCGATCTGGCCGTCGCGCGGACTGCGCGTCTCTCCGCTGACTATGAATTTGGCAGTTTGCTCTACCGGCTCGAGGAACGTGACCGCGAGCTGGCCGTCTTTCATTTCCCAGTCCGAGACCATCGCGCCCACGACTTGATTGACGGTCACTTTTTCCGGCAGCGAAATGCGCACCTCTCGCGCGGCCCCCTGGGTGACTTCGACGTTGACTTCAGCGACGACGGTCGTCGAGTCTTCGCCGAGGCCGGTCAGCTCCGTCAGGGAGCCCCGCAGGCGCAGCGCCTGCGTGCTGCGGTGATCCTCGGTTTTTCTTTTCCATGTGAACGTCAGCGGCTCGTTGCCCCGCGCGTAGGCAAGCCACTTGCTTTCCGCGCCGGGTTCTGATTTCTCGGCCAAGAGTCCGCCCGTCAACTTGATGTCGACGCCCTGCCTGGGAAGCCGAACCGAGGCGCGCGTGACTCCGGAAGCGGTGGAGGGTAGGGAGATACTCTCCTCTCCGGCGGTGGAAACGACGGGCAGGGCAATATCCAGCTGCAAGACGGATCGGCCCGGCCGCGAGAGTAGCGCACAGAGTTGGTTGGAAGCCTTGCCGGCGGGGCCGGGCACAAGCGAAACGAGCTTGCCGTCGAGTTTTGCTTCGCGCACCAGCAATCCGGCGGGAATCGGCACGCGCACCCAGCCGTCCTTTAATACATCGACCGTGAGACTTGCGCGGCCTCTGGCGAGGTCACCTTCGATGCGCAAGTCGTAATCGACGCGCGTCAGCGTCGCCTCGACCGGCGGGCCTTCGGGCTCGCGGTCGGGCGGATAGGCTTTGGCATGCAGCGAACGATAATCGCCGATGGTGATCACTACCCATCCGGGCGCGTGCCCCGGAGGCGCGCTCTGCGCGGAAGATCTGTTCAGAGGGAGGAAAAGAAGGGCGATTGCGAAAGCGAGGAAGCACAAGGACCTGCGATTTTCGATCGAGAGAGCGGTTGATGCGTTTGAGCTGGTCATTTTCGACACCTCTAGCGTCGTGAAATTGCCTCGGCGGTGGCACTTTTCAACCCGGGGAATGGAGGACCGTCCAGAAGTACTGGCCGCCGTTCTCGGCGAGCGGCGCGCTTACTCCTGTTTGTTACCTCGTTAGAACTAGCATTCTGGGCGCCGGGTTGCTTGCAGGGACATCCTTAGAACGATTTTTGCTTCCGAGCTTGCATCTTTTTTCCATTGCCTTCGATTTCTTCTATGGTTTCACGGAACCCGGGAGCCGCAACAGGATCTGGGCAAGTTGCCAGAATCCCGCCGCCGTGCAAAAATCCCCCCATGCAAAACAAGAAATTCTGGTTCGCTTCCAAGCTGCTGGCACTGGTGTTTCTGTCGGCTGCCCCGGCGAATGCCCAAACCACTCGACCGGAGGCCGAAAAGCAGCTGGCGCATGATATCTACAAGCAGTTCATCGAAGTCCCGTCCGGCTTCACGACTGGCGCCACAACCCCTGTTGTCGACATAGCCGTGGCGCGCTTGAAAACCGCGGGATTTTCCGACGCGGACATTTTCACCGGCGGCGCCATTCCTAAAAAAGGCAACCTCGTCGTGCGCTATCACGGCACGGGCGCGCGCAAGCCGATCCTCCTCCTCGCGCACATCGATGTGGTGGAAGCCAAGCGCGAAGACTGGAGCACGGATCCTTTTCAATTCATCGAGAAGGATGGTTTTTATTACGGCCGCGGGACCGGAGACGACAAGGCACAGGCGGCTGTTTGGATCGCCAACCTCATTCAGTACAAAAAGGAAGGCTTCAGGCCTGACCGCGACATCATCGTCGCTCTGACCGCCGACGAAGAAGGCGGCGGTCCGTACAATGGAGTGGACTGGCTTCTGAAAAATCACCGCGACCTGATTGAGGCGGAATTTGCTCTGAATGAAGGCGGCTGGGGCGAAGAATCCAAAGGAAAGAAAATCTCGAATGATTTGCAGGTCAGCGAGAAATACGTGTTGAATTTCCGGTTCGAAGTGCGTAACAAGGGCGGCCACAGCTCGATGCCGGTGCACGACAACGCCATCTACCACCTCGCGGGAGCCTTGTCGCGTCTCAGCGATTTCGGGTTTCCGCTGAAAACGAATGAGGTCACCGCGGCTTACTTCGAGCAGATGGCAAAAATCGAAACCGGGCCTATCAAGGATGATCTCGGAAAGGTTGCCTCCGGTTCAGAAGAGGCGATGGAGAAGGTGGCTGCCGCCTCTCCTGCCTGGAATTCCACGCTGCGCACGACTTGCGTCGCTACCATGCTCGAGGGCGGGCACGCTATCAACGCGCTGCCGCAGCTGGCAGACGCGACTGTGAATTGCCGTGTGCTGCCGGAGGATTCGCCAGAATATGTCGAAGCCGCCTTGAGAAAAGTGGTTGCGGACGACCAAGTCAGCGTCAAACTGTTGAGCGACTTCAGCAAGGCGGGCGCTTCTCCCCTGCGCCCCGATCTCCTCAAAGCGGTGAGCGATATCACCACCGAAATGTGGCCCAGCGTTCCGACGGTTCCCATCATGGTGATGGGAGCAACAGACGGGCGCTATCTCCGGGCGCAAGGCATTCCCTGTTACGGGATTCAGGGATTCTTCATGGACCGCGACGACATCCGTTTTCACGGGCGCGACGAGCGGATGGGCGTGCGGGCCTTCTATGAGGGCCAGGAGTTCCTCTATGAACTGGTCAAGCGTCTCTCGGCGCTCGCCAAATAGACATCGCGCTGACCGTGTTCCGGGAAGAAGACGACTCACACATGCTGCCGCAGCTTTACAATCAGGTTGCGCACACTGCGCGCCAGCTCCGCCACTTCTCCGCGCCCCTCAATCTCCAGCTCAATCGCGCCGTCCCCCTGGGCTGCATGATCCACCGCCTCCCGCAAACTGATCAGCGGTTTCACCACCTGCCGCGGAAGGATAAAACTCACCCACACGCTGAACAACAGCGTAATCGCGGACACGATGCTTAGCGCCCATTCGGCCGAGTGCATTAACCGCCGCGCTTCCTTGTGATCGCTTTCGACGCGCTTCCAGTTCTCTGTCTCAAGCAGAGAGAGCAACACGAGCACTTCCTGGCTCGACGTTTGCAAATCCGCCGTGACGGGCGCAAGTGCGGGATTGCCTGCTTGAACGGTCTCCGAGATCTGCGTATCGAATGACCCGACGCGGGTCCGCAGCTCTTCAATCAACTGCTCGCGTCTTTTCAGCTTTGCGCCTCGCAGGAGATCGTTCAAGTCTTTTTCGTAAGCGCGCACCACGGCCTGGATGCGGTCCGCATCTCCCTGCCCCGGCTGCCCCATCGCGGCAACCGCCGCGCCGAACCGTTGTTCGTAGGTGCCGAGCGCCTCGAGAACCTTCTGCGTTTCGCCCATATCTTGCGGCTCGAGATCCTGGATCTGGCTCACAATCTGTTTGATTCGATCGCGTGATTCGCGGTTCACATCGAGATAACTCGCATCATGAAGCAAAAGATAGTTTCTTTCCGCGCGGCGCGCTTCCAGCATTTCAATCGAGGCTTGTTGCGCCAGCGTCGCCGCCGGGGCGTCGACGTTCACGATGCGATCCACGATCCATCCCATCTCGAAGAGGTAATAGACCGCCAGGAAAATCACGGGCACCAAAATCAACCGTGCAATCACCAGACTGTAAGCCACTCTCTTCCGCAGAAAGTTTCCCGGCGCAAGAATTTTGAAGTTCTTTCGGATTCCGAGTCTCATAAGCCGGCTCCCGTCAAAGAGGCCACAGAGTCTGTTCTCTGATGGCCCGATTGTATGCCAGCAGCCCGTACTCGGCGTGTCCTTTTATACTCCCGTTAATTCCGCGCTCCGCCCGGGTGTTCCGTTTTGGACAACTCCGCGGCCAACTCTCGACCGTTGTCCAGCATCAAGAAGAGCAGTACCATTTAATTACATATCGCCGGGTGTCGATTCGGCGATGGGGGAACCAAATGAAACCTGTGATACGGGTCACCCTGGTTTTCAGTTCGCTTTGCTTCTTCGCTTCCGTGGACTTCGCCCAAACGACTTCCGCCGTTGCGCAACAGCCGGCTGTGCCTCCGCCCGCGCAGCAAATAGCCTGTCAAACAACGGTCGGCCCGATCCGCGGCACGGCGGTCAGCGGGACGACCGCGCCGTATTCTGCCATGCGCGAATACACGTTTGTCCAAACGTTGGCCGATGGGACCCACATCACCCGCACCCCGCCTCCGGAAAGAATCTACCGCGATTCGCAGGGCAGACTGAGGACGGAGCGCGCCATCTGCCAGGGCGCTGCCGAGAACCCGGACAGGCTGCTCATTGAAATTCGCGATCCCGTGGCGGGTTACGCGTATATCCTCGAAACACAAAATCACATTGCACACAGGTACGCACTACAGGTGAGACAGCCCGGAGCTCCTCCGGCGCCGGCCGTAAGAACCAACATCACGGAGCTGAAGAGCGCGGTGACCGTACAGGAGCCGTCAGGGCCAAAGAGGACGACGGAGCCGCTCGGTTCAGAAACCATCGAAGGCCTACCCGCCGACGGCACGAGAACAACCGAAATTATCCCCGCAGGACTTGAAGGCAATGACCGCCCCATCACCGTCGTGCGCGAGAGCTGGGTCTCCTCCGATCTCAGGGTCGCCATTCTTACCAAGGACAGCGATCCTCGCAACGGCGAGGGTACCAGCCGTCTTACCAACATCGAACTCTCACAACCGTCGCTGACTTTGTTCCAACCACCGCCAGACTACAAAATCGTCGACGAAACCGAGCGCGTTACACTGACGTTCACGCGCAATTAGGCTCCCCGCCGCCAATGGCCTCCCTGGAGCTTCGCGGAATGCCGGTCCGGCACGGAATCGATTGGCGGACTATTTGTTTACCGCGGGGATGAGCGCGTCGATGGCGTCGACGCTGTCGATCAGGACCTGGTCAAAGCCGAGTTCGGCAAAGTTCACGCTGAATTTTTCCTCGAGAAAAACTACGATCTCGACCGCGTCCACGGATGCCAGCCGTCCGCTGAGAAGCAGCGAGGCATCATCCGAGAAGGGCTGCTTGTCGCCCTTGTCCAGGAGCAATGTTTTCAGGAAACTGCGAATCTCTTCCCGGTGGTCCATGTGTTTTCCTCAGATCGTCAGATTAAAAAGGTGCGCGAGAAATCGAAAGTGTTCCGAAATCGGATAGGTCCGCTCCGTGTAGTCGAAAACGTGGAGCAGGCAATAAAAAAGAGCGACACAAAACGTTGGGACAAGGTGGCCGCGGAAATATCCCGATGGAGCGGGGCCCCGTTTGCGCAGCTGTGAAATGCAGATGGCCGTGGCCAGCACGGTGCAATAGAAGATGTAGACGTGATAGGCCGCGAGCGAGCGCCACAAGCCCAGCTGGGAGATGTAGTTCAAATAAAAAACATAGTGGTAAAAAGCATTTCCAAATCCGGCGGCGGCAAACGTGGCCACGGCGATGCGGAGCTTCTTGCGGGTCTTGAAATAATTCAGAAAAACGGGGAAAAAAAAGAAATCCACCATCAGCTCTTTGAAATAAAAGTAGTAGCGGTTCCAGAATTCGGCGATCGTTCGCGAGGAAAGCGGGCGGTAGGTGTTGCGCAGCGCGTTGAACCCCGCCATGCGGCAGCAGGCCACGATGCGATGGCCGATGATGGAGATCGCGAGCATATCGTCGAGGAAACCGGTGACGAGGCTGGCCCAGCAGGTGTACCAGGGAAACGGAGCCCGGTTCACACTGTGGAAGAACGCATCGGCAAAGGTCGGGATCCCCACGGAGCCGTGGACGTATTGCGAAAAATACTTCGTGAAGAGACTGATCAACAGCGACCAGGCAAGCAGTTTCAGCCCCTTCAATTGCGTGACGGCAAGCTGGTCCGCGTCCTTGGCTTCGATGCGGCGCAAATAGCCCGAGCCTTTCACAAACGGCGTGGTTGGCGAGCCCCAGAAAGGGCGGTAGGTGCCGAGTTGAAAAGCGAAATCATCGCGGCCCGGCGCGCGGCAATCCAGCAAAGAGTAGCCGATGAACCAAAGATAGGCGCCGAAGGTCGCGGTGAACTCCCAGACCGTCAAATACCAGTGGGTGTCGTTTGGAAAATAAGCCGCGAAAATGATGAGCGCCGAATAGCCACTGAGAAGAAGGAAGACGGGATGGCGCCCGAGGAAAGAGCGCGGCAACGCAACGGCGAGCCAAAAGAGCATCGCTCCGGTGCCAATGACAAAAACGATCAACGCGGAAGTGTACAGAGGATGCGGCCACTTTGCCCACGGAACAGCAAAGGTAAAAAGAAGAGTGAGGATGGTGAGGAGGATTCTGCGCCGGACGGGAACAAACGTGATTGCGGCCAGGCCGACGCTAAGCGGGAGCCAATCTTGCATGGCCAATCGCAGTCCGAGAGCGAAGAGCGCCAAGAGGAACAGTTTTCCGATAGCTGTCTTCGCGAATTTCGTGACGACGGGATAGGTTTCGACTGGCGGAATGATCCGGAAATTCGCAAGCCTTTGCGGCCACGCCACGGATGGAATTGCCGCCGAGGCTTCCATCGCGCCACTCACAGCTTCCCCAGGGAGAGAAGCTCGGCAAGTTCTTTGCGGTTCACTTTGCCGTTGGCGTTCAGCGGAATCGATTCGAGGTGATGCACGGTGGACGGCACCATGTAGCTCGGCAGCCGCTTTTTGATCAGCGTTTTCAGGGCAGGATCGTCCGCTCCCGTTCGCCCGCAGACGAAAGCTACAATGCCGCTGGCGGAGCCGTGCTCGACGGGCCACGCAATGGCCGCCACAGAGTCCGTTTCGTAGATTTCACGCAAGTGGGCTTCGATTTCTTCCAGTTCGACGCGTAGACCCAGCACTTTCACCTGGTTGTCGATTCGGCCGAGGTGATGGAAAATGCCGGAGGTGTCGCGATAGGCCAAGTCGCCCGTGCGATACCAGCGCCGCCCGGCGAGCGTGGGAAAGCACTTGCTGCTGAGTTCCGCGTCGCCGAAATATCCTGAGCTTAGCTGCGGCCCCGAGAGCAGAAGTTCGCCATTCTGGTTGTCGGCGACGAACTCTCGCGAGCCGTCGACAATCGCTGCCTCCATTCCGGGGAAGGGAGTACCGATGGGGACGACGCCGCGCGTGGGGGTGGCGTTTTCTGGGCCATAGAAGCGTTGCCCGATGCAGACGACTGTCGCTTCGGTGGGACCGAAAAGATTGTCGACAATGCTGTTGGGTGCAGCGGCCTTCCACATGGAGGCGGACGCCACGGGCAGCGGCTCTCCAGCGAAAAAAGAATAGCGCAGGCTGGTCATCGAATTCGGTGCGAGCAATTTCATGCGCTGCATGGCGGCGGCGATGGAAGGAACGGTGAAGACAATCGAGGGCCGGTAACGCTGGATGAAAGAAGACGGAGCCATCATCTGCGTCGCGGGGACGACAAGAAGCGCGGCGCCGTATTTCCACGTCACGAAAAGATCGAAGACGGAAATATCGAAGGTAATTTCCGTGAGGCCCGCCATACGGTCCGTTGGCTGAATGGAATATTGTGATTGCATAGCCTCGACAAAGTGATTCACGGCGCTGGCGGGAATCATGACGCCCTTGGGGATGCCGGTAGTTCCAGAGGTGAAAATGATGTAGGCCGTGTGGTCGGGAGAAACTTCGACGGGGTTATCAGAAGAATCAAAAGCCGGGAGGGCGTCGCGGCCTGAAAGGACTGCTTTTGTGCCGTCCTCAAGCTGGCGCTCCGAGGAAGCCGGACTTCCGGGAGTGAGGATATTTCGCGGACCTCGGCTGAGTACGCGGTCGGTCAGAAGAGCCATGCCGTTCGAATCCACGATCAGCGCGTCAAGCGCAATGCGTTCGAAGTGTTGCAGGAGCCGCTCTTCAGGATATTTCGGACTTAGCGGGATGTACGTGCCGCCGGCCCAGCAGGTGCCGAGGATGCCGAGATAGGTCTCCGGGGTCCGCGAAGCGAGAATGCCGACGCGCGGAGCGCTCGAAGCCGAATGATGCAACAGCCAGCGTGCGATGGGCTGGACTTGCTCGCGCAAAGCGGAATATGTGAATTGCGCGTCGCCTACGGAAAGCGCAAGGCCGCCCGGATGAGCAAGAGAGCTTTCATAAAAAGGATGGGCAAGGTTGTATTGCACGATTGTTCTCTGCTCAATAAAAAGGATACCAGCGGAGGTTGCGTCCAAAGGAAGAGAGGCGAAAACACTGTGTTGGAAAGGGCAACCAAGAATAGGAAACGAAACTTCTCGAAGTCGCCGCGATGGCGCTCCGAGCGTCGCGGTCAAGGGGAGGGAGGGATGTACGCTGGATAGGCTGGTGACCACTGGCTGGCGAGGATTTTCGAGCGGAGCGAAGCGGAAGACTCGAACGCCGGGGCGATGCCGGAACGCGTAGCTTCCTGGGCCACGGCAAAAGCGATTTCGACAGCCAGACTGCGAAGATCCTTCAAGGCAGGGAGAAGCGGCGCGGAGGGATCTCCGAGAGCGGGCGAATGTTCGGCGAGTGCGCGCGCGGCCGCGATCATCATGGCGTCCGTGATGCGCTGAGGGCCGGCGGTTGCCGCTGAGGGTCGCAAGACAACGACGGCAAGCCCGACGGCAGGAAAAATGTAGACATTGTTGCACTGCGAAACCGGGATGGTCCGGCCGCCATACTCTACCGGGGGAAAAGGCGAGCCCGTGGCGACCAGAGCGCGGCCGTGCGTCCAGCGATACAAATCCGCCGGGCTGGCCTCAGAATGTTCGGTGGGATTCGACAACGGAAAAATAATTGGGCGATCTACCTTGGCAGACATCTCCCGAACGATGGGCTCGGTGAAGGCCGACGCCACCGTGGAGAGTCCGATGAGCGCGGTTGCCCGGACATGATGAATCACGTCGGCGAGTCCGAGCGTCTCGCCGCCCGGACGGAACCACGGGGAGATGCGGCTCGAGGGCTGCGCGTAAACACGCTGTTCCGGCGTCAAATCCGTGCGGCTTGAATGGAGCAGGCCGTCGCGATCCACCATCCAGAAACGGGAGCGCGCTTCCAGTTCCGAAAGCCCTTCTGTGACTAGAGCGGCGCGAAGATAATCGGCGACGCCGGTGCTTGCCGCGCCGGCTCCGAGGAATACGAACTCTTGCTCCGGAAGCGACGAGCCCGCGACGCGAACGGCGGCCAGCGTCGCGCCAAGCGCCACGGCGGCCGTGCCTTGAATGTCGTCGTTGAAGGTGAGCAACTGATCGCGATAGCGATTCAGGATCGGGCGAGCGTGGACCCCGGAAAAATCCTCCCACTGGAGGAGCGTCGAAGGAAGAACTTCTTTCACGGCGGCCACGAAGGAATCGATGAAGCTGTCGTACTCGGCGCCAGTGATGCGCGCGTGGCGCCAGCCGAGATATTCCGGATCGCGGAGGAGTTCTTCGTTGTTCGTTCCGACGTCGAGAACGATCGGCAGCGTGCGCCCCGGATGAATGCCGCCGATGAGACTGTAAAGCGATAGTTTGCCGATGGGAATGCCGAGGCCGCCGACACCCTGATCGCCGATACCGAGAACGCGCTCGCCGTCCGTGACAACAATGACGTCGACTTCGGGATTGGGATGATTGCGCAGCAGCGCGGAAATCGAGTAGCGAAGGGGATAGGATATGAAGAGGCCGCGCGGGCGGCGGTAGATATGGCTGAATTCCTGGCAACCTAGCGCGACAACGGGCGTGTACACGACAGGCAGCATCTCCTCGATGTGATCGAGGAGCAGGCGATAGAAGAGGACTTCGTTGGTGTCTTGCAGCTGGCGGAGATAGATGTGGCGTTCGAGATCGCTGGTCTTCAGAGAGAAAGCTTGATAGGCGCGAATACACTGATCGTCGAGGGACTCGATGACGGGAGGAAGAAGACCTTGGAGGCCGAAACTTTCGCGCTCGTCTCGGGAGAAAGCGGTACCTTTATTGAGTGCCGGATTGTTGAGTAAATCCATGCCGCGAAGGCGGACGGTGCGAACAAGGTGGGCTTGCGCGATTTCGTTCAGAGACATGGCTGCGAAATTGTATCACTGAGGTGCCGGGGAGCCGGGCGGGGTACAGGGCGAGGAAAGAAGAGGTTGAACTGGACACCGGGAGAGGTTCATTGTTGAATGCGGTTGCGCCGCTGTGAAGTACGGAAAGAGAGTCTTTCTATGGCCGAGCCAGAAGCAGACCTGAGCAAGAAATATGATGCCGTGATCATTGGATCGGGCGCAGCCGGAGGCATGGCGGCCCATGTTTTGACGACCCATGGACTCGAGGTATTGCTGCTCGAAGCGGGAAAGAAGTTGAACATCGAGCAGGAATTGCGTTCGATGGAATGGCCTTATGACAATGCGCACCGGGGCGGGCTTCCGCCAGGTTCCTATTCTCTGAATCACAATGAGTACACCATTCGCAGGCCGCCGTTTGGCCCGGGCTTTGAAAAATCGAAGAATCTTTACAGCTACATTGGCAGCAGCGACTACACGAAAAACATCGTGGTCAACGAACGGGAAAATCCCTACACCGGCACAAATTACGCGTGGGTTCGCGCGCGCTGCCTGGGAGGCAAGACAAATATTTGGGGACGTCTCGCGCTGCGGCTCTCCGATTACGACTTCAAGGCAAGAGATCGCGACGGTTTTGGCGAGAACTGGCCGATCAGCTACAGCGACATCGCTCCTTATTACGACAAGGTGGATCTTTATCTCGGCATTACCGGCGTGAAAGAAAATCTCCCCTATTTGCCGGACAGCATTTTCCAGCGGCCCACAAAGCTGAATTGCGCGGAAGTGACGCTCAAACAAGGCATTCAGAAAATGGGGCGCGTTCTTACCCAGTACCGCGCGGGCGTTACCAGCGACGGCTTGAAGCACAACAAATACCGCAGCCGTTGCCTGAGCCGCGGCGCGTGCGAGCGAAAAGGCGGCTGCGATATTCATGCCGCATTCGATTCGCCTACGGGGCTGATCTATCCCGCCCTGGATACCGGTAACCTTACTCTGCGAACGAATTCGACCGTCCGGGAAATCACTGTCGACCCCGTGACCGGCAAGGCTTCCGGCGTGCATTTCACCGACTCGCAGACGATGAAGGACTACACGGTCGGCGCGAAGGTTGTGATCGTGGCGGCATCGACGCTCGAATCGGCGCGGCTTCTTTTGCTCTCGAAGTCGCGGCTCTATCCGAATGGGCTCGCCAACTCAAGCGGGCACGTCGGGCACAATTTTTGCGAGCACGTCATGGGGCCACACGTCGCCGGGCAAGCGACCGATCTTGTCGGGAAACCTTCGACGCTCGACGACGGCCGGCCCGGCGGATTTTACCTGACGCGCTTCCGCAATCTGGCGGAGAAGCATCCGAAATTCATCCGTGGTTACGGGTTTGAGGGCGGCAGCGGAAGCGGAATGTTTCCGCCCGGTACGGACAGCTCTGGATTTGGCGCGTCTTTCAAGGAAGAGATTCGCAAAAACCAGGGTTCGTATATCGCCATGGGCGCTTTTGGAGAAGTACTGGCGCGCTATGAGAACTTCGTCGATCTCGATCCGGTAGTGAAAGACAAATGGGGCATTCCGGCGCTGCGCTTTCATTACAAGTTTGGCGAGAACGAACACAATATGGCCAAGGACATGAAGGAAACAGCGCAGGAGATGTTCGAGGCCGCGGGATTGAAGATTATCTATGTGAGCGACCGCGTGCTTACGGAAGGATGGTCAATCCACGAACTTGGAACGGCGCGCATGGGAAACGATCCCAAAACCTCGGTATTGAACCAATTTCAACAGTCGCATGACGTGAAGAATTTGTTTGTAGTGGACGGCAGCGCCTTTGTCAGCGCCAGCTGCCAGAATCCAACCTGGACGATTATGGCGCTGTGCTGGCGCTCCTGCGATTACCTGGCCGACCAGCTGGCCAAGAACGAGTTGTAGCCGCCCGAGGAGCGATTGAGAGAAGCCAGCGAGAACTCGAGGAGAATCCATGTCCGCGAAGGAACCCATCGATTTGAAGCAGGACCGGAGGCAGTGGCTGAAAACCTCAGCGACGGCTCTCGGAGCGGCGGTTTTGCCGCTGACTTTGCCTTCGACCGAAATTTTGGCGGGGGAAGCGCAGAGCGCAGCGGCGCCTGCGGCCGGCTCGCCAGCCGCAGTGAGTGCGGAGGCGAAATCCGTTGCTCGCTTCTTTACGCCGGGGCAGCACGCGCTCATCGAGGAATTGTCGGAGACGATCCTTCCTGCCGATAGTCACTCGGGCGGCGCGAAAACGGCAAAGGTAGCCGACTATATCGAGCAAATGGTCGGCGAGAGCACGGACGACCAGCAGAAAGCGCTGTGGCGCGAAGGACTGCGACTGGTCGATTCCATGAGCCAGCACTACAACGGAAAATCATTCGTCGAAGCAAGCACGGAAGAAAAGATCGCGGTCATCCAGGTGCTTTCTGACAACGCGGAGCTGACCGAAATTCCGGAAGTGAAATTTTTCCACGAACTAAAGCGCTTGACGGTGCGCGGCTACTACACCAGCAAGACCGGGATTCACGACGACCTTGAATACAAGGGCAATCGCGTGCTGATGGAGTACGTCGGCTGCGGCGATCCCACTCCGCCGACCACCTAGCGGCTAATGGTTTTCTATTATTGTCGCGGTCGTCCAGATGGCTTCCAATAGCCGCGTTTTTCGGCGACTGCAGGTCCTTTGAAATCGAGGTGGTCCTCATGGCGCACATAACGCTTCCGGATGGAATGCCCGGGATTCGCGGTCCGATGTTGTTCAGCCCGGAGACAACGACGCCGCTGCGGGAACTTGCCGAAATTTTGCTTCGCGGGCCGAATACCCTTACTCCCTGGGAGCGAGAGATGATCGCCACCTATGTCTCTTCGCAAAACGATTGCTATTACTGCCAGCACTCGCACGGTGCCGCGGCGGCCGAGCAGCTGGGCGGCGATTACGAACTGATTGACCGGGTAAAGAAAAACTTCGAGGCCACGGAGATATCAGAAAAGATGAAAGCGTTGCTCGGGATCGCCGGAAAAGTGCAGCAAGGCGGCAAGCACGTCACGGCTGGGGACGTGGAGAAGGCCAGAAAGAGCGGCGCGACCGACAAGGAAATCCACGACACGGTATTGATCGCGGCGGCGTTCTGCATGTACAACCGCTATGTGGACGGCCTGGCCACCTGGCAGCCCGAAGATGCGAGCGTGTATCAGGAGATTGGGAAGCGAATTGCCGAGCACGGTTATGCCGCGCCTGGCTGGCAGCGGCCCGTATCTCAAGCGGCGAAATAGCGGATCGAGAATATCCCTCACTGCAGCTACTGCAGCGGCTTCTGAGTGGCTTGCAATTCCTGAGCGCGGGCTACCAGCTTCTTGAGTTTGCCCTCGATGGACGCGTCGCCGATGTGCTGGTCCTGGAGGACGCCGTCGGCATCGATGGTGAAGGTCTGGGGAATGGCTTTCACACCGAACAGGTTTGCGAGGGAGCCGGTGAAGCCCCCGTCGCGATAGTGAAGCCAGGTCATGTTGTTTTTGGCGATGAACTCCTTCCACTTTTGCTCATCGCTGTCGAGGCTGACGCTGAGCACCACGAGTGGCTGACCCTGAAACTTTTTCGCGATCTGCAGCATGTGCGGCAGGGCTTCGCGGCATGGTCCGCACCAGGTGGCCCAGAAATCGATCAGGACAACTCTTCCGGTCAGATCGTCCATGGAAACGTGCTGTCCGTCGAGGGTGTCGACGGCGAACGCCGGAGCCATTCTGGCGCGAGCCAATTCCGGCTCGCTGATGTACCGGAGGACGCGCTGGCGCAGTGGATCGCTCTCGGGTTTCATCTTCACGTACTTCTCGAACTGCGCTTTTGCGGCATCATCCTGTTTGAGGTGGGCGAGCGCTCTTCCATTGGAAAGAACCGCCTCCGGGAAATTGCCGAAGGAAGCGAGCGATTTGGTAAATTCGTCGTGGGCGCGGGTGAAGAGTTCGTCCTTGTGTTTGTCCAGCCCCTCGGTGAAAAGAACATAGCCAAGCTCGAAATGCGCGAGAGCGACGGTCTTGTCGCCCCGGGCCTCCCGGACCATCTCCTCGGCGGCAGTTTGAGCGGCTTTCCAGTCGTGAAGTTCGAGACCGTACTGGATCATTTTCTTCTGGCAAGCCGTGCAGCGGGCTTCGTCCTGCCTGTCGGCTTTCTTGAAGCTGTCGAGGGCAAAGTCCGTTCTGTGCTTGTGAACATATTCGAGGGCTTCCTTGTAAGACTTCTGTGCTTTTTCGCTCTTGGGTCCTTCTGGCTGGTCTTGTGCCCGGAGCGGTGTGCCCGAGAGGATGAACACCAAAACGAGTTGGGAATAGCGCATAGCCCGCCCCCCTGTGAGAATCCGCGGCGGGAGGCTATCACGATTGGGAGCAGTTCAGCGAGGGGTAAGGGGAACCGAACATTGCCGGGGTTTGGACGTATCCTTATATGTGGCGTCAAAAAGGGGAAGCGGAATAGAGGCGCCGTTGGGGAGTGTCCGGTCATGGGACAGGTATTCCCATATTCGGCCAGAGCGGAGGGATTCTGGCGCCGAGAGGGTCCCGTAAGATATTGACAAAATGAGGCTTTAGGCGAATTCTGTTGGCAAGGGATTTGCCCCTACGAAGGGCATAACTACTATGGACATCCAAAGACCATCAAACGCAAGAGCTAAGAAAATCCGGCGGATTGCCTATGGGACCGTCGCACTCATGTTGCTGGGCGGCGTGACGTACGCGCTGTCGAAGCTGAAGCCTGCCGCGCCATCGGTGGACGCTGGGACGGTGTGGTCGGACACCGTGAAGCGCGGGCCGATGCTGCGGGAAGTGCGCGGGCTGGGGACGCTCGTGCCTGTAGACATCCGCTGGATCGCGGCGCAGACCGATGCGCACGTCGATAAGTGGGTATTGCGACCGCCGGCCGTCGTCAAGCCAGACTCCATCATCATGGAATTGAGCGATCCGACGGTGCAGAAGGATGCGGTCGATGCGGAATACCAGCTCAAGGGAGCAGAGGCGGACTACCAAAACCTGAGAGTGCAGGTCAACAGCGACCTGATGAGCCAGAAGTCCACGGAAGCCTCCGTGCGGAGCGATTACGAGCAGGCGAAAATTCAGCACGATACCGATGAAAAGCTCGCAAAGGAAGGGCTCACCTCACAGCTGATCGAGCAGAAGTCCAGAGTGACGGTAGAGCAACTCAAGATTCGCGTGGAACTTGAGGGCGAGCGGACAAAAATCGCGACCGATTCTGCGAATGCGAAACTTGCGGCACAGCAGGCCAAGGTTGAGGAGATGAAGGCGCTCTATGGGTTGAAGAGGAGCCAGCTGGAGGGGCTCCATGTGCGCGCAGGCATCGACGGCGTGCTGCAGCTTCTGCCGGTGGATGTCGGGCAGCACGTGACGCCGGGAATGAACCTTGCGCGTGTGGCGGATCCAAGGAAGCTCAGAGCGGAAGTGAAGATTGCCGAAACGCAGGCGAAGGATGTGATCCCTGGACAAAAGGCGTCGATCGATACGCGCAATGGAATCGTGGAAGGTCATGTTTCGCGTGTCGATCCGTCAGTCATCAACGGTACCGTGACGGTGGACGTGACGATCGATGATCCTCTTCCGCCGGGCGCGAGGCCGGATTTGAGCGTGGACGGGACGATCACGCTCGAGAATCTGAAGGATGTGCTCTATGTGGGCAGGCCGGTGCACGGGCAATCCGACAGCACGATTGGACTCTTCAAGCTGACAGAGGATAGCTCGGAAGCGACGCGCGTAAACGTGAAGCTGGGGCGGAGTTCCGTCAATACGATCGAGATTTTGGATGGGTTGAAAGTCGGCGACAAAGTGATTTTGTCGGATATGTCGGCTTGGGATGCTTTCGACCGGATCCGGCTGAAGTAACCGTACCTGGGACGGTGTCGGCTGGCCCCTAAACGAGTTCGATCTTTATTTCTCTCATTCCGTAGATAGGAAGTTCTGGCTTTCTTGCGGAGGCCCATTGCAGACTCTCTGGCAAGACATTCGCTATGGCTTGCGAATGCTGGCGAAGAATCCGGGCTTCACGGCAGTAGCCGTTGCCACGCTGGCCCTCGGCATCGGCGCAAATACAGCGATATTTAGTTTGGTGAATGCAGTGATGCTCGAGGCGCTGCCAGTCGAGCATCCTGAACAGCTGGTGGTGCCGCGATGGTCGGCCCACTCTTGGCCGCAAAACATTGGCACGAGCAGTTTTGGCGATTGCGCCAGCCAGAATCGGGACAGACCCGGACCGAACTCGGGCGGCTGTTCCTTTTCTTACCCGATTTTCAAAGAGATCCGTGACCAGAAGACTCTATTTTCGAGCGTTGCGGCTTTTGCCGGTCCGGCAGAGCTGGACCTGAGCGGGAACGGTCCTGCGAGCATGACCAGGGGAGAACTGGTCTCGGGAGATTACTTCCAAACGCTCGGTGTGCATGCCCGGCTTGGGAGAACGCTGGGGCCTTCGGATGAGGAGCCTGGCGCAACGCCAGCCGCGGTGCTCAATTATGGCTATTGGCAGAGCGCTTTCGGCGGGGCTCCGGGGGCGGTCGGGAAAACAATTCGGCTGAACGGCGTGGAGTTCACGATCGTGGGCGTCGCGGAGCAGGGTTTTACAAGACTTACGCCGGGAAAGTCACTGGACATGTGGCTGCCGCTCACGCAGCTTGTCCCACTTGGACTTCGGTGGGGCGGCAGATCCCTCGAAGCACGAAATTGGTGGTTGACGCTTGTCGCACGCTTGCAGCCAGGTACGGTGCCGGGGCAGGCGGAGGCGGCGGTGAGTCTGCTCTTCCGCAATGAAACTTTGCACGGTGAAGAACCTCCCCTGAAGGAATCGGATGATCCGAAAGTGTTGCTCGTGCCGGCGCAGAACGCGTTGACTGGATTTCGTTCGAATTTCGGCGAGCCGCTTTACTTGTTGATGGCGGCCGTGGGGATCATTCTTCTGATTGCGTGCGCGAACGTCGCCGGACTGATGCTGGCGCGCGCGACAGCTCGGGAAAAAGAGATGGCCGTGCGGCTGGCGCTGGGCGCGGGCCGCGGCCGCGTCATTCAACAGCTCTTGACGGAAAGTGTGATGCTTTCCGTGGCAGGGGCGGCGCTGGGAGTGCTCGTGGCGTTCTGGGGCGCGACCGGGTTGGCGGAATTTCTCGCTGCGAATGCCTATCATCCGCTCCAGCTCGATTTGCATCCGGACGTGAGAATGCTTCTGTTTACCATCGGCGTGGCCCTGGTGACCGGAATTGGATTTGGGCTGGCGCCGGCATTTCGCGGGACGCGGATTGATGTGGCGCCAACGCTGAAAGAGAACGCGGGCAGTATTTCGGCAGCCGGTCATGCGGGCGGGAGGCGGTTCGGCCTGGGCAGTTCGCTGGTCGTGGCGCAGGTGGCGCTGTCGATGGTGGTGCTGATCGGGGCGGGGCTGCTGCTGCGCACACTCGGGAAACTAAGAAGTATCCATCCCGGATTTGACACCAGCAATGTGTTGCTCTTCTCGATCGATCCCACGCTCGCGGGCTACAAGGAATACAACATTCAAAACGTTTATGACGAACTGACCCGGCGGCTTGCCGCGCTGCCGGGAGTGGTGTCGGCGAGCTACTCGTCGGACGCGCTGCTGGATGGAGGACTCTGGACGTCGGAAGTCCATATCGAGGGACGGCCGGAGAAGGATTCTGTCGACGTGCAAATGCTGGCAACGGGCCCGGAATTTTTCGAGACGATGCGAATTCCACTCATAAAAGGGCGGACTTTTCGAGCGGCGGACATGCGCGCGAAGCAAGAAGTGGTGATCGTCAACGAAGCCTTCGTCCGGAAATTCATGGAGTCGAGGGACGCGATTGGGATGCATCTTGGCGGAACGGACGAGGGTGATGCGCGACGGGAAATTGTCGGAGTGGTGGGCGATACAAAATATGACGACATGCGCAAAGCGGACGAGCCGACCGCGTTCGTCCTTTTGAAAAATGGGCAGGTGACTTTCGCATTGCGTTCCGCAGTGGCTCCTACGGCGCTGATCCCGGCCGTCAGGCGGATCGTCAACGATGTGGACGAAAACCTGCCGGTGTTCGGCGTGCGAACGCAAACGCAGACGATCGACCGTTTGCTTGTCAATCAGCGGCTGGTGGCCCGGCTCTCTTCCCTTTTTGGGTTGCTCGGATTGCTGCTGGCGTGCATTGGACTTTACGGATTGTTGTCGTACGAAGTAGCGCGGCGCACGCGTGAGATCGGCATTCGCGCGGCGCTGGGCGCGCAGAGACTTGACGTATTGCGCATGGTGATCAAGCAGGGTCTCGTGCTCGTGATTTTTGGCACGGTAGCCGGTATCGTCGCTTCCTTCCTAGCGACGCGCTTTCTCGAAACACTTCTCTTCGGAGTTCGCGCCACGGATCCGTGGACGTTTCTGGCGGTGTGCGGCTTGCTCGTTACCGTTGGATTTTTGGCCTGCTACATCCCGGCGCGGCGGGCGACGCGCGTCGATCCGATGGTGGCGTTGCGCTATGAGTAGGAGGAGCTGATGCAAGTCCTGTTACAAGATATCCGGTACGGATTGCGCATGCTCGGAAGAAGCCCGGGGTTCACGGCAGTCGCTGTGCTGGCCATTGCTTTGGGCATCGGCGTCAATGCGGGAATTTTTTCGGTGCTGAATGGCGCTGCATTGCGGATGCTGCCGGTGCCGGGCGCGGGGCAGGTTGTCAGCGTGGACCAGATTTTTCACGGAACCGTCAACCGCAGCGTTCACGGCGAACCGACTCTTTTTTCTTATTCCGAATACGAGGACTACCGCGCGAATAACCATGTTTTTTCGGGCTTGCTGGCTTACGAACCATTTCTGAACGCCACGCTTGCCGGCGGAAGGGCCAGGCAGCTCTACGGGCAGCTGACTTCCTGCAATTATTTTGACGTGCTGAGTGAGCGGCCTGCCAAAGGGCGCGGGTTCGTCGAATCGGATTGCGCCGCGCCGGGCCAGGGCGCCGTGGTGGTGTTAAGCGACGAGCTGTGGCAAAGCTCGTTCGGGGCAGACGCTTCGCTTGTCGGTAAACGGGTGATCTTGAACCGCACGGCGTTTACCGTGATCGGCATCGCGCCGCAGGGATTCGGAGGCACGGAGCCGGTTCCGAGCGCGTTTTGGGTGCCCATCACGATGCAGCCGGCGATGGAGCCGGACCGCGATTTCCTTGGGGATGCCAACGTCAGCTGGCTGTCCTTGCTTGGCCGCGTGCGGCCTGGCACCCCGATGGGGCAAGTGCGGGCGGATTTGGGGGTCATCGCCAGCCGGATTGATCAGCAGCATCCGGGACGGCAAACGGTGTTAGCCATTCGGACGGCCACGTTTCTTGGCAGGCCGGAAGAACATAATCTGGTGTTGGGAGCGGCAGCCGTCATTCTGTTCGGGTTTGGCCTGGTTTTGCTGATTGCTTGCGCCAACGTCGCGAACTTGATGCTGGCGCGCGCGACGGCGCGCCAGAAGGAAATTGCGGTAAGGCTCTCGGTAGGTGCCAGCCGCTGGAGATTGATCCGGCAGTTGCTGACCGAAAGTGTGTTGCTGGCGCTGATGGGAGGCGCACTCGGGTCGGTTCTGGCGTTTTGGTCCTTCGAAGGGATTTCGCATTTTGTGATTGCCCGTTTGCCGCATGGATTTCCGCCACTGGCTTTGAATATGGCGCCAGACCTTCGCGTGCTGGGATACGCGCTGGGGCTCACACTCTTGACCGGCGTGGCGTTCGGGCTCGCGCCGGCTCTCGAAGCATCGCGGGCCGACCTGACTACAGCGCTGAAGAATATCGAAGGCGGCATCGGCGGGCGTGCAGGCGGCGGGCTCCTGCGGCATTCCCTGGTGGGAGCGCAGGTAGCGGTTTGCATGATCTTGCTCATCGCGGCGGGTTTGTTGCTTCGCGGCCTTTACTTTGCGCAGACGGTTGATCCGGGTTTCGCGATGAACGGAATATCGGTCGTAACTCTGGACTTGCGGACCCAGGGATACAAAGCAAAGCCCGCGGCTGAGTTCACACAGCGATTGAAAGAAAAAGTGGCAGCATTACCCGGCGTGGACGGTGTCGTGGAAACAGCAGAGACGCCGCTCAGCGACAGTCACAGCTTCACCGGTTTCTCCATTCCCGGCAAGCCTGATGAGTATGAAATCGAAGACAATGCGATTTCGCAGGGATATTTTTCGTTGTTGGGGATTCCCATCGTGCGCGGACGCGACTTCACCGAAGAAGAGGTGCACGCCGGAGCCAAGGTGGCGATCGTCACAGAAGCCACCGCACGAAAACTCTGGCCGGGAGAGGATCCCATCGGGAAAATCCTGCGCGAAGGAAAAGATACCGATCTCGAGATTGTTGGCATCGCTCGGGACGCACAAGTGTCTCATCTCGGCGAGAACGCAAAACTCTATGTTTATCTGCCGGCAGGGCCGAAGGAGCAATCCGAGCTTCATCTCATGATTCACGGCGGCCGGGGATTTCTGGCGGTGGCCGCGGGGGTTCAGGCGACGGCGAGCGGGATCGATCCGGACGTGATGGTCGATGTGGCCCGCCTGGAAGACAACATGGAGGTCTGGCGAACGCCGGCTCGGATCGTTGCGGCGCTTGCCGGCTCGCTGGGCGCACTGGGTTTGCTGCTGGCCTCGATCGGCGTATATGGAGTGGTGTCTTACGCGGTGAGCCGGCGGACGCGTGAGATTGGCATTCGCATGACGCTGGGGGCGGATGGGCGGGACGTGATGAGGTTGCTGCTGCGGCAAAGTATGCGCCCCGTGATCATCGGCGGCGCGATTGGAATTCTTGGTTGCGCGGGCGTTTCCTGGGTGCTCTCGAGCATGCTTTTCGGAATCAGCGCGCTTGATCCGATTGCTTTTGTGTTTGTGCCTGCGTTTTTGGTGGGGATCGCGCTCCTGGCGAGTTACATCCCTGCGCGGCGAGCGACTGCAGTAAGTCCTGTTGTGGCTCTGCGCTATGAATAGAGCTTGTTCGAGTGGGCAGGAAATGATGGGGGGACTTGCATGTTGATGTTGTGGCAGGACATTCGCTACGCGCTGCGTATGCTGTCAAAGACAACCGGCTTTACGGCTGTCGTTGTCCTCACGCTGGCGCTCGGGATTGGAGCGAACACAGCGATTTTTAGCGTGGTGAGCGCGGTGCTTCTGAGGCCGCTTCCCTTCCCCGAACCTGAGCGGATTGTTTCGATTCACGAAGTGGACATGAGGAGCGGCGAGACGGGCCGGCCGCTCAGTTATCCGGATTTCGCGGATCTGCGCGCACAGAGCCATTCTCTGGAAGCCGCGGCGGCTTACGACGAGAGCTCTTCGACGCTCACGGGTCTGGGCGATCCCGTTCACCTTGCGGTGGGAATCGTCTCTGCGGAAGTGTTCCGCGTGCTACGCGTCCCGCCGATACTTGGGCGCGAATTTTCGGCAGCTGAGGACAAGCCGGGAACGCACGTGGCGATGTTGAGCTACCGGCTGTGGAAGTCGCGGTTTGCCGGCGACCCGAACGTCACGAGCAAGCAGATTGTGCTGGACGGGACACCTTACACCGTGGCCGGAGTCATGCCCGGAGATTTCGAATTTCCACTCGGCGAACAACCCATGGACCTCTGGACGACGATCGCCGTCGAAGGAAAGAACATAACGGAGCGCGGCTCGCATTTTCTTGGTGTGATTGGAAGATTAAACAGCGGAGCTACGCTTTTAGCGGCAAACGCGGAGGCGGCGAAGATTGGCGCCGCTCTGGCAAAACAGTATCCCGATACCAACGCTCACATGGGCTTGGGCATGCAGCCGGAAATTCAGGCGCTGGTTGGCGACGTGCGCCCCGCGCTGCTGATGGTGCTGGGTGCAGTGGGGTTTTTGCTCCTGATTGCTTGCGCGAATGCCGCGAATCTTTTGCTGGCTCGCGCGGCCGGCAGGCAGCGTGAAATGGCCATTCGCGCTTCCCTCGGCGCGGGCAAGAGCCGAATCCTCCGGCAGCTTCTAACCGAAAGCGTGCTCCTTTCCTTGGCGGGCGGCGCGCTTGGGCTCTTCCTGGCCGTCTGGGGAACAGCCGCGCTTAGGGACCTTCCCTCGTTGGGGATTCCCAGGCTGGCTTCCTCGGGGATTGACCTGCGCGCGCTAGCCTTCACACTGACCGTCTCGCTGGTTACGGGCGTGCTCTTCGGCCTCGCTCCCGCGCTACACGCTTCCCGCTTTAATCTGTTTCGCTCCCTGAAAGAAGGAGGCCGCACGGCGACCGCTGGAATGGGACATTCGAGGTTGCGTGCTCTGCTGGTGATTTCGCAAGTGTCGCTCGCCATGGTTCTGCTGATCGGCGCAAGCCTCTTGATCGAAAGCGTATTTCATCTGCTGCATGAATCGCCGGGATTCGATTCGCACGGCGTCATGGCATTCAATCTGGACTTGCCGGACTCGCGCTACGGAAAGCCCGAGCAGTCCGCGGACTTCTTCCGAGAGCTACTTGGCCGGATCCGTACAGTGCCGGGCGTGAGAAACGCGAGCGGCGTGATGCCATTGCCTCTTTCCGGAGACACGCTGCGAACTTCGTTTGAGATCGAAGGAAAGCCAATGGCCAAGAGCGACCTGCCGCGTACGCAAATTCGCGCGGTGGGATTCGATTATTTTGAAACCATGCGGATTCCGCTCGTGGCGGGGCGCGAATTCACCGAGCGGGATGACCGCCGCGCTCCCCACGTCATCATCATCAATCAGACGCTCGCGCGGAAGTTCTTCCCCAACGAGAACGCCATCGGCAAACACATCAAGCCGGGAATGTCCGCCGGCAAGTCGGACTCCATGTGCGAGATTGTTGGGGTTGTGGGTGACGTGAAGCACAGAAACCTTTGGGAGCCGCCCGATCCTGAGTCCTACGTTCCGTACGAACAGAATTCCATTGGAGAGATGTACATCGTGGTGCGGGCCGAAGCCGATCCGATGGTTTTGCTGGGGGCCATGCGCGCTCAGGTAAAGGCACAGGACGCGGAACTGCCGATTTACCGGGCAATGCGGATGGAGGAATATGTCGCGGCTTCCGTGGCGCAGCGGCGGTTTACCAGCGTGTTGTGCACGGTATTTGCCGGATCTGGGGTGCTGCTGGCCATTGTCGGGTTGTTGGGTGTGATGTCCTACAGCGTGGCGCAGAGAACCCATGAAATCGGTGTGCGCGTCGCCATTGGGGCGGAGAAAGCAGACATTTTGCGGCTGGTTCTCAAGGAAGGTATGGGAATCACCGTCCTTGGGATGGGAATTGGCCTCGTTGGAACACTGGCGGTGTCGAGCATCCTGAAGAGCCAGCTCTATGGCGTGAGTGCAAAGGACCCTCTGACCTTTCTGGGAGTGATCTTTCTGCTGGCGCTCGTGGCGCTCGCAGCTTGCTACATTCCGGCGCGGCGAGCGGCACGAGTGGATCCCATGGTGGCGCTCCGATACGAGTAATTTTCGGATTTTGCGGCGAAGGAATGCGAGTGGAAAAGCTTTGATGTCTTCACTGTGGCAAGACATTCGTTACGCGCTGCGAATGCTGGCAAACAAGCCGGCGTTTACGCTGGTTGCCGTGCTGACGCTGGCACTCGGCATCGGCGCAACCTCCGCAGTTTTCAGCGTGGTCGACCGGATTCTTTTCCGCAGTCTTCCCTACTCTCACGATGAACAGCTGGTGTCCGTTGGATTGTTTGCGCCGATTGAGCCGCGGGAGTTCATGCTGGCAAAAGACTATCTCGAATGGCGCGCGGAGCAGAAGCCGTTCGAGTCCATGACGACGTTTACCCCGGGCGGAGCCGATTGCGATTTAACGGGGCAAAATCCCGTAAGGCTGAATTGCGCGCTGGTGGAATCAACGTTTTTAACAACCTTCGGCATAGAGCCGATCCTGGGACGGAATTTCACGAAGGAAGAAGACCGGCCGCACGCGCCGCGCGTGGCGCTGATTACCTACGGGCTTTGGCGTTCGCGGTTTGCTGGCGATCCAGCGGTTGTGGGCAGGAGTATCTCGGTGGACGGCCAGCCGACGACGGTTGTGGGTGTCCTGCCAGCTGAATTTGAAATGCCCACTCCCGGCAAGGCAGACATGCTTGTTCCCCAGGCGCTCGACGAAGCGAGTCTCGAGGGGAATGGTCCGCAAGGCATCTTGCGGGCGTTTGCAAGATTGAAACCGGGAGTCACGATCGCGCAGTCGCTTCGAGCGCTCGAGCCACTCTTTGAGAGATCGCTTCCTCAGTATGGGCCGGAATTCCGGGATGGATTGCGATTGAGCGTGCGCTCCTTGCGGGACCGCCAGGTGGCAGACTCCAAGGGTGCTTCCTGGGTATTGCTTGGCTCCGTGATGGCGGTTTTGCTGGTGGCCTGCACGAACGTTGCTAACCTGCTGCTCGCCCGTACGAACAGCCGGCAGAAGGAGTTGGCGGTTCGAGCTGCACTCGGGGCAAGCCGAGCGAGACTGGCCCGTCAGAATCTGACCGAAAGCCTGTTGCTCGGAATAATTGGGGGAACCATCGGATGCTGGCTTGCGTATTCCCTTTTGCAACTATTCGAATCCATTGCGCCGGAAGGGATTCCGCACTTGCAGCAGGCTAGTCTGGATGCGCGAGTCGTCCTCTTTACAGTGGGCGTGTCGCTTGTGTCGGGAACGCTGTTTGGGCTGGCGCCAGCCATGAGGCACCCTGCGCCTGAGGTTTTGGCAGGTAAAGCGTCGCGCCAGACATCTGGCGGCCTCCTACGTCAAATACTCGTAGCTTCGCAGGTTGCCATTTCCTTGATTCTATTGACGGGTGCCGGATTGCTGTTACACAGCTTGTGGAGACTGGAGGCCGTGCCGCTGGGGATGGATACCGAGAGCGTCATGACCTCCCGGATTACCCTCGCAAAGTACCGGTACCCCTCACAGCAGTCGCAAGTCGCTTTTTTCAAAGAGCTTCTGAGCCGATTGAGGCAGATGCCGGGCATAATTGCCATAGGCATCAGCGACACACTCCCTCCGTTCGGCGGATCTATGGCCACCACCTATTCCCATATCGAAGCTCCAGCTCGGCCCTCGGTCCCGAATGGTGGGGGTGGGATGGTCGGATGGAGGTCGGTAACTCCTGGATACTTCTCGGCACTCGGTGTGCCCATCGTGAGGGGTCGAGCGTTCTCCGAGGCCGATACTGGACCGAGCGAAAACCCGGTTATCCTGAGCGAAGCTCTGGCTAAAAGGCTCTTCCCGGGAGAGGACCCGCTCGGCAGAAGCCTCCGCATGGAGCGCGAGGGACCTTGGCGGCAAGTTGTGGGAATTGCTGCGGATGTCAGAAACAACGGGCTCCGAGAACCGTCTGACCCTGAGTACTACGTTCCATGGAAAATGGATCCCGCCGGGCATTTTCAGGAGGGCTATATCACGTTGCGGACGGCAATACATCCAGAGACCGTCGCCAAGCGGCTACGCCAGGAAACGGCAAGACTGGATCCGAGTGTGCCTGTGACTATGCAGACGATGAAGCAGCGGGTCGGAAAGCTCTCGGAGCGGCCACGATTTAACGCGATGTTGTTGACTCTTTTCGCAGGGATGGGCGTCCTGATGGCCGGGATCGGCATTTACGGCGTCGTCGGCTTCCTGGTGTCGCAGAGGACGCGGGAAATCGGCGTGAGGCTGGCACTGGGGGCCTCGCCGCGCACGATTATGAAGATGGTTATGGCCAACGTGGCGCGCTGGACGATAGCGGGTGCGCTGCTGGGACTCCTCGGAAGCTGGTATGCCCTGAAGCTTTTGCGCTCACTCCTGTTTGAGGTTTCCGTGCGGGATCCGTGGCCGGCTGCCGCAGCGCTGCTCTTGCTGTTGATCGCCGCTTTCCTGGCTGCGTGGGTGCCTGCGCGCCGAGCGATGCGGGTCGATCCCATCGAGGCATTGCGCTATGAATAGCCTCTCTTCGCTGGCAAAGATTATGGGGAATGTGTAATGCAGAATCTGTGGAAAGACATCACGTTCGGATTGCGGATGCTCTCTAAGAGCCCGGGCTTCACGGCGATTGCTGTGATTACATTGGCTTTGGGCATTGGGGCCAATACCGCAATCTTTTCCTTGATGAACCAGATCTTGCTGCGGCAACTGCCTGTCGAGAACCCCGGCGAGCTGGTGATTCTGCGGGCCCCGGGACCTGCAACCGGGCACATCTCGAGCGACGGCGACTCGACGGAATCCTTCTCCTACCCGATCTACAAGGGTCTGCGCGACAACAACTCGGTTTTTTCTGGAATTCTGGCGCGTTACACGTTTTCTGCCAGTGTTGCCAACCACGGACAAACCGATCGCGCCACGGGCGAACTGGTCTCCGGGAACTACTTCGGGGTGTTGGGTGTGCAGCCTGCGGTCGGCCGAGTCTTCACTCCGGACGACGACCGCGTTCCGGGAGCGCAGCCGGTGGTTGTACTGAGCTACCCCTACTGGACGCGTCACTTCGGCGGCAATCCGACCGTATTGAACAAGGTTCTGCTGATCAACAACGTCGAGATGACTGTTGTGGGAGTTTCGCCGCCGGGATTTTTTGGCGTACAGGTAGGGCAAACCCCGGACATCTTCGTGCCGATGATGATGACAGCGCAGATGACGCTTTCGGGTGAAACCCTCGACGGGTGGAACGATTATTGGATAAAGGTCCTGGCACGGCGCAAACCAGGAGTCTCTGAGAAGCAGGCCGAAGCGGGCATTAACACCGTGTATCGGCCTCTCCTTGAGGAGCAATTGCCACTTATCAAGTCCGGCTGGAATGAAGACAAGCGCCAGAAATTTTTGAACAAGAAGATTTCGCTGTCCCCCGGAGCCCGCGGGCGAACCGTTCTGCAACGCGATTCCGGTTCCCAGATCATCACACTTTTCGTGATGGTGGCGCTGGTGCTGCTGATTGCGTGCACCAACGTGGCAAATCTGCTGCTAGCCCGGGGCGCATCGCGTCAGCGCGAATTTGCGATCCGCACGGCGATGGGTGCAAGCCGCGGCCGGATGATTCGTCAACTGCTCGCAGAAAGCTTGTTGTGCGCGCTCGGAGGCGGTGTTCTGGGCATTTTGCTTGGCACCTGGCTGATGAGGATCCTGACTCCGATCGTGGTCGCCAACGCGGGCATTCAAGGCCTGACCGACAAACTTGATCCGAGCGTGCTGACGTTTGCGCTTGCCGCGACGATTCTTTCTGGAATTTTCTTCGGCCTGATCCCCGCCTGGCGCGTGACGCGCCTGGGCGTGTCCGATGTCATCAAGGACCAGGGCTCGACTTCTTCCGCCAGCGTGGCCCACGTGGGCTTCCGCAAAGTGCTTGTGGCGGGACAGGTCGCTTTCACGATGCTTCTCCTTGCTGGCGCTGGACTATTTATGCGCTCGCTGTGGAATCTCAGAAACCAGGATTTGGGCCTGAAGACGGACAATGTAATCACCTTTTCGATTGAGCCGCCTCTGAATGGGTACGACACTCCCCGTTCGATTGCCTTGATCGACCAACTCCGCGAACGCATCGCGGCCCTGCCCGGTGTCAGGTCCGTCGGGACAGGAGACATTGCCACGCTTTCCGGCGACGACGAAGGCAGCAACATCACCGCTGAAGGGAGCCCTGAAATCCCCGAAGACCTGGATGACGTCGACCGCGTCGCGGTGAGTCCCGGCTACTTCTCGACGCTCGGCATTCCACTGCTGTCTGGCCGTGAATTCAGAGAAGGGGATGCGGCCACGGCACCGAAGGTGGCGGTTGCAAGCGAAGCGATGGTGAAACGGTTTTTCCCCGGCCGGAATCCGATTGGCGCGCACTTTGCGTTTGGCGGCGGCAACAAGGTTAAGCCGGACATCGAAATCGTGGGCGTCGTGAAGGACGTGAAGCAGGAGCATGTGAGCAGCGCGGTCCAGCCATACGTGTATGTCCCCTACGCGCAAAGGACCAAAATAACGGGCATGACATTTTATGTACGGTCAACGCAAGACCCGCTGCTGCTCGGAACGTCTTTGCAGGGCGAAGTCCGCCAGATGGATGCTAACCTGCCTGTCTACGATTTGAAGACAATGGAGCGCGTGGTGGAAGAGGATTTGTTCTCGGCGCGGATGGTCGCAGTACTATCGGCGGCTTTCGCCGGCCTTGCTGCTCTGCTGGCGGCGCTCGGGATTTATGGCGTGCTGGCATATCTGGTGGTTCAGCGCACGCGGGAGATTGGAATCCGCATGGCGCTGGGCGCCGTCGCCGGACAAGTGCGTTTGCTAATCGTCAAAGAAGTCGGATCGATGGTGCTGCTCGGGGTCGGCGTGGGCCTTCCGCTCGCCTACGGGCTGGCGCGGTTCAGCGAATCGCTGTTATATGGAGTGCACGCTGGCGATCCTGCGGTGTACGCTCTCGGTCTGGGATTAATCGGCCTTATTGCGCTCGCGGCGTGCTTCCTTCCCGCAAGGCGCGCCACACGCGTCGATCCGCTGGTGGCCCTGCGTTATCAATGAGCGTACCGGTTTTGGGCGAGTGAATCAGCAGTCGGGAGCACGGCAAAAAGCTTGTAGGATGAGTTTCAAGTCAAATATCGCTTAAGGAGACGAAATGTCAGACACAGCTACACTGATCAAAATGGAAGGCGTAAAGAAAGTCTTCCTGACCGACGAAGTGGAAACGCATGCACTTGAGGAAATCCATCTCGAGATCAAGAAAGGTCAATACATCTCGATCGCCGGGCCTTCGGGCTGCGGCAAGTCGACGCTGCTCTCGATTCTGGGCTTGCTCGATTCGCCGAGCGACGGGACCTACATGCTGAATGGTCAGCCCGTCGGGAAGCTCACGATCAGCGAGCGCACGCGCATCCGCAATCGCGAGATCGGATTCATCTTCCAGGCGTTTAACCTGATTGGCGACCTCACGGTGTACGAGAACGTGGAGCTGCCGCTGACCTACCGCGGAACGAGCTCCGCGGAGCGCAAGCAGAAGGTGCAGAACGCGCTCGAACGCGTCGGCATGGCCCACCGGCTGCGGCATTACCCCTCGCAACTCTCGGGCGGTCAGCAACAGCGTGTCGCGGTTGCCCGCGCTCTGGTCGGCGATCCTCTTATCCTGATGGCCGACGAGCCGACCGGTAACCTGGACTCGAAGAACGGCGAAGCCGTCATGGAACTGCTCCGCGATTTGCACCGCAATGGCGCCACCGTTTGCATGGTGACCCACGACCAGCGCTACGCAAACTTCGCGGAACGCACCATCCACCTGTTTGACGGCCGTATCGTCGAAGAAACAAAGGAAGCCGGCGTCAGCGTGTAGGAAGGCGTCCGACTCAAAAGGGGCCGTTATGGGAACCATCGGGCAGGACATCCGCTATGGTGTGCGGATGCTCGTCAAGCATCGGCTGACCACACTGGTGTGCGTTGCCGCGTTGGCGCTGGGCATCGGCGTAAACGCAGCGATGTTCAGCGTGGCTGAAGCCTTCCTGCTCCATCCCGTTCCCTTCGAGAATTCGGACCGCATTGTGGCTCTTGTCGACTCGCGCCCCTCCCAGGGCATTGACACCAATTCCGTTTCGCCAGTCACCTATCTCGAATGGAAAGCACAAGCGCACTCTTTCGATAAAATGGGAGCGTACGTTTGGGACACCATCAATTTAACCGGCGACCGGGAAGCTGAAAAGGCACAAGCCTTCGCGATCAGCCCGAATTTCTTCGATTTGCTCGGCGTGCATCCCCTTATGGGCCGTACCTTCCTACCCGAAGAAGACCAGGTTGGAAAAGATCAAGTCATCGTCCTCAGTTACGGCCTCTGGGAGCGGCGATACGCGTCCGATCCGCTGATCCTCGGCAAGAAAATCAAAGTCGATGGCAAGACCCTTGAAATTGTCGGAGTGATGCGCAAGGGATTTGATTATCCGAAGCCCGCAGAAGCATGGGTGCCACTCTCTTTTAATGCCAAGCAACGGACGATTCGTGACTCACGCTACTTGTGGGTGCTGGCCCACCTGAAGCCGCAGGTTTCTGTTCAACAGGCTACCGCCGAGATGCGCACCATCGCGGTACAGCAAGCCGAAGCTTATCCCGATGCTTATAAAGGCTGGACGCTTCGCGTGCTGACGATTCCCAATTTTGCGACAGATAGTCTCACGCGGCAGTTCACCTTCTTGTTGTTGGGCGCTGTGGGGTTTGTTCTCCTGATTGCATGCGCGGATGTGGCCAATGTGCAGTTTGCGCGAGTGACCGGGCGGCACAAGGAACTTGCCGTACGCACCGCGATGGGAGCGAGCCGGAGCCGCATTATCCGGCAATTGCTGACCGAGAGTGTGCTGCTTTCGCTCGCTGGAGCCGTGCTGGGCCTGCTCCTCGCCATGTGGTGGGTCTATTTGATTGTGAGCCACATGCCTCCTGAGGTTGCGAAATTCATCGCCGGCTGGAACACGATACGCCTCGATGCCAACGCATTTTTGTTCACTCTGGCCATCGCCATCTCGAGCGGCATTGTCTCGGGGATAGCTCCCTCCTGGCTCCATTCAGAAACCAACATCAGTGAGACTCTAAAGGAGAGCGGCAGGGGAGCAAGCACAGGCCCGTCGCGGCACCGCCTGCGTAGCGTTCTCGTAATCGCCGAGATCGCGCTCGCGCTCATCCTTCTGGTTGGTGCGGGACTGCTCGTTAAGGGTTTTCGCGCGCTTATCGTCGTGCATGAAAATTTTCGTCCCGCGACGGTGCTGACGCTCAACTTGGATCTGCCCGAAATGCAGTACAAGGAAAAACCGGGCCGCACGGCGTTCTACGCCCAAGTGCTGCAGCGGCTTGCTGCTTTGCCGCATGTCCAGTCCGCTGGGCTCGCCACCTACGTACCTTATGCCGGCGGCGGTGGCACGGGCGTGAGTCCCTTCACGATCGAAGGGCGCGCTCCTGAAGAGCGTGGCGAGACACCCAGCACGATTGTCGAGACGATCAGCCCGGATTATTTTCGTTTGATGAATATTGGTTTGCGCGGCGGGCGCGAACTCAGTGATTCGGACGGCGATGCCACGCCGCCAGTGGCGGTGATTAGCCAGAACGTGGCAAAGCGCTACTTTTCTGGCGGAAATCCTTTGGGAAAGAAGCTCAAAATCGGGAAGGCCGACGCGGACAGCCCCTGGTTGACGATTGTGGGAATCGTCGACGACGTCCACTACACGTGGGTCGACAAGCAAGAATACCCGACGATTTATCGCAGCTATCGTCAAGCGCCCCCTTTCTACACTTCTCTGGTCTTGCGGACCAATGGTGATCCCTTGACTTCCGTTTCGGCGGTGCGAAGTGCGGTCGGCGAAGTCGATCCGGACCTTCCTCTGTTCGATGTGCTGCCCTTTGACCGCGTCATCACGAATTCGATTGTAGGTATCGCCTATGTTGCGGCGATGATGACTATTCTGGGACTTATTGCTCTGGTTCTGGCTTCGGTCGGCATCTACGGCGTGATGTCCTACTCCGTTGGCGAGCGTACGCACGAGATTGGCGTGCGCATGGCCATGGGCGCAACGTCGAATGACGTCCAGCGGTTGATCCTGCGGAATGGATTGTTCCTGACGATTGTCGGCATGGCCATCGGTCTGCCGATGGCTTTGGGAATCGCCTACGCACTCTCGAGCATTCTCTTTGGCGTGAGAGTGGCCGATCCCTTCGCCTTTGTAGCGCTTCCCTTGCTTCTGGCTGCGGTTGCGACAGTCGCCTGCTACCTCCCCGCGCGGCGCGCCGTGCGCATGGATCCCCTCACCGCCCTGCGCTATGAATAAATCTGTCACGCCCCGCCCTTAGAAGGGCTGGACGAGCTTATCGCGTGGTACGGGAGGCGCCCGCGTCATCCACGGCAGCCGCGACCCGCTGGTCCCGCGGTTTGCCTCTCGTGGGCCAGGTCTGCCCCTCCCCCGAGGCCCACAGCGGCGCGGATTTAAGTGTGATAGTCTCGAAACGGATTGAGGATTCGGGCGTTATCTTAATAACGGCCAAGGAGCGCGCGTGGAACCACTGATTCAGTTGCGAAACATGGAGAAGGTTTACGAAGCCGGCGGCAGCAAGTTTTACGTTTTACGCCGCGTGTCGCTGGAGATTCAGCCGGGCGAGTTTGTCACCTTTATGGGCCCCTCGGGAGCCGGAAAATCGACGCTGCTGAGCATCATCGGGATGCTTGATGGCTCCTGGACAGGCGAGTACTACTTCAATGGAGAGCCGGTTCACCGGCTCAACGTGAAAAAGCGCAACGAGCTCCACAAAGCCAACATTGGCTTCGTTTTTCAGAGCTACCACTTAATCGACAACTTGACGGTGTTCGAAAACCTGGAAATCCCGCTCTCTTATAAAAACGTCCCCCACAAAGAGCGCGTCAGCTTGGTCTGTGACATTCTGGACCGTTTCAATATCGTTGGCAAAAAGGATTTGTTCCCCAATCAGCTCTCGGGCGGGCAGCAACAGCTTGTGGGCGTCGCTCGTGCCGTGATTCAGAGCCCAAAACTGATTCTCGCGGATGAGCCGACAGGAAATCTTCACTCGGCGCAAGGCGAAGAGATCATGGAGCTTTTCCGTAAGCTGAACGAAGCCGGCACCAGCATCATTCAGGTGACGCACTCGGAGAGGAACGCCGCCTACAGCCATCGGGTCATTCAACTGAAAGACGGCTGGGTGGTCAGCGAAACCAGCAATGCAGCGCGGGTCGGCTGACACCTTGCCGGAAACCCGCTAGTTTTTTCAGTTTCTCGAGAAGGGACGACATGGCAGATTTGCTTCGAGACATGCGCTATGCCCTCCGCGTGCTCCTCAGAAGTCCGGGCTTCACGGCCGTAGCAGTTCTCACGCTTGCGCTCGGCATTGGGGCTAACACCGCCATCTTCAGCGTCGTGAACGCCGTTCTACTGCGGCCGCTTCCCTATCCCGAATCCAATCGCCTGGTCTACCTCGGAGAGTGGTCGGAACAAGTGCCCGAGATGAGCATATCCATGGCGAATTTCAACGATTGGCGCGCGCAAAACACTGTCTTTGAAAGCATGGTGGGATATCAGAGCGACAATGTGGTCCTGACCGGCAGAGGCGAGCCGGAGCGCTTGCGCCTCCGCAGGATTACGGCAGGTTTCTTCCCCACCTTGCGGGTCAGACCGATCCTGGGCCGGGAGCTTACGCCGGAAGATGACAAGGTTGGCGCAGCTCCGGTGGTGCTGCTTGGCGAGGGCTTCTGGGAGCGCCGGTTCGGTCGCGATCCCCGCATTGTCGGTCAGCAGCTTGTACTCGATCAGCAATCCTTCACGGTGATCGGAGTCTTGCCCTCACGGCTGCATGGCAGTCTGCGCCAGATGGACCTCTTCACCTCGCTCTGGCGGCTTGAAGACGAGCTCGGGGGAGAGTCAAATCGCGGCAGCCATCCGGGAATCTATGCCTACGCCCGCATGAAGCCCGGAGTGACCGTAGATCATGCCCGCGCGGAAATGAAGAGCATCGCCCGGCATCTGGACGAGCTCTATCCCCAATCGAACGGTGACGACAGTGTCGTTTTGCAGCCTCTCCTCGATGCCATCGTTGAGGACGTGCGCCCCTCGCTGCTCGTCCTGATGGGGGCGGTTGGCTTCGTGCTCCTGGTCGCGTGCGCCAATATCGCCAACCTGCTTCTCGCTCGCGGGGTGGAGCGTCATCGGGAGTTGGCCGTGAGGATAGCCTTGGGCGCTGGTCGTTGGCAGCTGGTGCGTCAAGTGCTCACGGAAAGTGTGCTGCTCTCGCTGGCCGGTGGCATGTTAGGGCTGCTCCTGGCGGTGTGGATCACCGCCGCGCTTGTCCGTGGCACGCCCATGGGTGTGCCGCGCATGGACGAAGTTTCCGCTGATCGTTCCGTACTCTTCTTCACGTTTTGCCTCTCTATCGTTACTGGCGTCGTCTTCGGGATATTCCCTGCGCTCGAAGCTTCGAGAGCGGACGTGCAGGAAACGCTTCGCGAAGGAGGCCGGACCGGAACTGCTGGCGGCGGACGCCGCCGCTTGCGGGATTTTCTCGTTGCCGCAGAGGTTGCCGTCTCGCTGGTGCTTCTGGTGGGAGCGGGATTGATGGCCAAGAGTCTGTTTCGTGTACTGCAGGCTGATGGCGGCATCAACCCGGCAAACGTCCTGACTGCGCGATTGTCCCTGCCGGATGCGAAATACAATGACGATGCCAAACGCCGTAATTTTGTGAGCCAACTGGTCCTGAAAGCGCAGTCGCTTCCGGGCGTGGAAGCCGCCGGGTACAAAAACCCTCTGCTCGGCGGAGCGCAGAACGCTTACGTGATTGAGGGAAGGCCGCTTCCGCCGCCGGGGCGTTTGCCGAGCGCAGACATAAGCCGCGTTTCTCCGGAGGCGATGCCAGTGATGGGCATGCGTCTGCTAAGCGGGCGCTACTTCGACGACCACGACAACGAGAACACGCAACACGTCTGCATCATCGATGAAACATTTGCAAAACAAAACTTTGCTGCGGGGGATGTGCTTGGAAAACGGATCTACAGCGGCGGCCCTCCCCCAGCTGGGCAAGAGCCCGATTGGCTGACGATCGTCGGCATCGTGGCCCATGTGAAGAACTACGGCGTGGATCAGCCTTCGCGTGTGGAGATGTATGTCCCAGAAGCGCAGCGGCCAGCCGGGGGTGGCAGCATCGTAGTGCGCTCGGCGGCGGCCACGGATCCCGCTGCGCTGACGACGGGACTGCGAGAGGCGATTCGATCCCTCGATCCCGATATACCGCTTTACGAATTCCGTCCGCTCGAGGACATCGTCAACGAAAACACAGCTTCCCGGCGGCTCTCCGTGCTGTTGATCGGCTCTTTCGCCGTGCTGGCGCTGCTCCTCGCAGCGGTTGGCGTGTACGGAGTCATGGCCTACATGGTCACGCAGCGCGGACATGAAATCGGTATTCGCATGGCACTCGGAGCCAGCCAAAGAGAAATCCTGGAAATGGTTTTCCGGCAAGGTTTGCGATTGGCGCTGACGGGGATCGCCGCGGGGCTTGCGGGCGCAATGGCACTGACGCGCTTGATGAGCAATTTGCTTTTTCACGTCGGCGCTCTGGATGTGCCAACGTTCGCAACGGGCGCGTTGGCTTTGGCGGCGATCGTTCTGCTGGCTTGCTGGTTGCCGGCACGGCGAGCGACTCGAGTCGATCCAATTGTCGCACTCCGCTATGAATAAAGACTGTGCCGCCGCGTCAGCTATCGCTCTTTTGGCTTTTGATGTCGCAGCGGCTTTAAAATAGAGACTAGCTTCCGACACGAATGAAAAACCCTACGATTCATCCCTATCGCGTCCTTGTGGCCGACGATCAGGCCGATATCCGCGACGCCCTGCGCCTGTTGCTCAAACGAGAGAGCTATGAGACCCAATCTGCAGCCTCGCCCGCGGAAGCGCTCGCGGCCATCGAGTCGCGCGAGTTCGATGCCGTGATCATGGATCTGAACTACGCGCGGGACACTACCTCCGGACAGGAGGGGCTCGACCTGCTGAGCCGCGTCCAGGCGGCGGATTCGACGCTGCCCGTCGTGGTGATGACCGCCTGGAGCAGCGTGGAAGTCGCCGTGGAAGCCATGCGGCGCGGAGCTCGCGATTTCATCCAAAAGCCCTGGGACAATGCGCGGCTGCTGACGATCCTGCGCACGCAGATCGATCTGCGTAACGCACTGCGGCAGGCCTCGCGGCTCGAAGCGGAGAATCGCTTGCTCCGCGCCGAGTCGCGCCCCACACTCATCGCCGAAGCGGCCGTGATGCAGCCAGTCCTCGACCTAATCGGCCGCGTAGGTCCTTCGGATGCGAGCGTCCTGATCACTGGGGAGCATGGCACCGGAAAAGAAGTGGTTGCACAGACTTTGCATGCGCTTTCGCAGCGAGCTGGAAAGCCGATGGTGACGGTGAACGCTGGCGGCCTTTCGGAAGGCTTGTTCGAGAGCGAGCTTTTCGGCCACGTGAAAGGCGCCTTCACCGACGCCCGCAACGATCGCGTCGGGCGTTTCGAGCTTGCCGAAGGCAGTACGCTTTTTCTCGACGAAATCGCGAATGTGCCTCTGAATCTGCAGGCGAAGCTTTTGCGAGTCCTCGAAACCGGCGAGCTTGAGCGCGTCGGCTCTTCTTCCACACGGCGCGTAAACGTGCGGGTTTTGGCGGCCACCAACGCCGATGTGAATACCGAGGCGGCCTCCGGGCGTTTCCGCCAGGACCTGCTCTTCCGTCTGAACACCATCGAAATTCATCTTCCGCCGCTGCGCGAGCGCCGCGAAGATATTCCCCTGCTGGCCCACCATTTTCTCCGCGGGTACGGACAGCGCTATCGCAAGAGCATTTCCGGCTTCGATCCTGGCGCGACGCAGCTCTTGCTCGAACATCCCTGGCCAGGAAACGTGCGCGAACTGGATCACTCGGTAGAGCGCGGCGTGCTTCTTGCTCAAGGCCAGTTGGTTCGTTCTGCCGACCTCGGCCTGCGCACGGGCTCTGCAGGCGGCGCCATGCGCCTCGAGGAAATGAGCCTTGACGAAGTCGAGCGCCACCTGATCCAGCGCACGCTCTCTCGCCACGACGGAAACGTCAGCCAGGCGGCCAAAGCACTGGGACTCAGCCGCAGTGCGATGTATCGCCGGCTGCAAAAACACGGCTTGGAATGAAACGCCTCACGTACGAACGTCGCATCCAGCTTCTGGCGCTGGCGGCGGGACTGCCCGGTTCGTTGATCGCACTGATTCTCCTCTGGAACGGGCCGTACTCGTCGCGAACTGCCTGGACGCTTACATTTTTGATTATGAGTTTGTGGCTGGGCTTCGCACTTTCCTTGCGGCACCGCGTGGTCTTTTCCCTGCAAACTTTGTCGAACCTCCTTTCCGCGATGAGGGAAGAGGATTTTTCTTTCCGGGCGCGCGACGCCAGCAGCGATGATGCCCTCGGCGAAGTGATGCTGGAAGTCAACGCCTTGAGCGAAACGCTCCGCTCGCAACGTTTGGGCGCGCTCGAAGCCACCGGTTTGCTGCGCGCGGTCATGGAAGAAATCGACGTGGCCATCTTCACATTCGATAACCGCAGACAGTTGCGCCTCGTCAATCGCGCTGGGGAGCGCCTTCTGTCAAGAGCCAGCGAGCGGCTTCTGGGCTTCACTGCCGCGGAGCTCGGCCTTGAGGCCTGTCTCGATGGCGAATCAGCGCGCACCATGGAGCTGAGTTTTCCTGGCGGATCGGGCCGCTGGGGAGTGCGGCGCGGCTCCTTTCGCCAGGGCGGTTTGCCGCACGATCTAATTGTGCTCAGTGATCTCAGCCGCGCGCTTCGCGACGAAGAGCGGCAAGCATGGCAACGGCTTATCCGCGTTCTCGGCCATGAACTGAATAATTCGCTGGCGCCCATCCAATCCGTAGCGCAGAGCCTGGAAAGCGGGCTTCTGGGGACGGCCAACGTGCCAGAACTGCAGGGAGGCGCGGCTGCTTCGATTCTGGAAGACATGCGCCATGGCCTCGGAATCATTCGCTCGCGCACGGAAGCGCTTGGACGGTTCATGGCCGCCTATGCGCGCCTCGCGCGGCTCCCGCAGCCAACACTCGCCCCCGTCAACGTGACGGAGTGGATTACGCGCGTCGCCAAGCTGGAGGCGCGCGCTAAAGTACGCCTGGAGAAAGGTCCGCCTCTGGTTATTTCGGCGGACGCCGATCAGCTCGAACAGCTTCTGATCAACCTCGTTCACAACGCCGCCGATGCGGCGCACGAAACAGGTGGAGGAGTGAAACTGACCTGGGCCCGCTACAGTTCTTATCTCGAAGTCTCGGTGCTCGACGAAGGCCCCGGCATCTCCAACACGGCAAACCTCTTCGTTCCCTTCTTCACGACCAAACCGGGCGGATCTGGCATCGGCCTCGTCCTCAGCCGCCAGATTGCCGAAGCCCACGGCGGCACCTTGACGCTTCAAAACCGCCGTGACGGCCGTGGCTGCGAGGCGAAATTGCGCCTCCCGATCTGAGAACCTCCGCCCTGCCGTCAGCAGTGAAGCGGGGCTTCTTTTCCTCTGTTCGCTGACCCAAACTGGAATGAGTCCTGGACCGTATTGGAACGCTTTCGAAACGTTCCGCGTCCAGGCTGTGCCATCTCCGCCGGCAGGTCGGCAACATATTCATGAATAACCACTTACCGTTCTTCCCCGGCACGCGAATTTTGCTGGATTGTGGCACACCTTGTGCCTTCTGTAGTTGCGCTGTGAACCTCTTTTAGAAGGCCTGGGAATGAGCAAGGGAGTTTTATACTTTTGCGCGGCGGGGGTGTGCTGTATCGCTCTGGTTTGCAGCGCGAAATGCGCTGCCAAAACGCCTCAAGCGGGAGACGAGCAGAAGCCAGAGCAAGCTTCGAACATTCGACAGCCGGACGGAACGGCAACCGCGGCGGGAGGCACGGAAAGCTCCAACACCGGGCAGCCAGCGGCAGCTCCCGAGAACGCTTTGGGGCCAGCGCTACTCAAGAATCTGGCTCGCGATCAGAAAGCCATCTGGACAAGTCCTGCGCACCTCCGGCTAGGCGATGCAACATGGCTGGTGCCCTTTGTGGGGCTCACGGCTGGATTCCTGGTGACGGATCGAGACGCGAGTCTCCATCTGTCAAATTCCCCACCTACGCTGCGGCATTACACAAGTCTTTCAAACTACGGTCTTCTCGGAATGGCCGGCGCGGGCGCAGGCTTCTACCTGCTCGGTAAAGCAACCAATGACGAACACAAGCGCGAGACCGGGCTGCTGAGCGGCGAGGCCGCCTTGGATGGCCTATTTGTCGCAACCGCACTCAGTTATGCTACGGGCCGAGAGCGGCCCGGCGTCGATTCCTTTCAGGGGAAATTCTGGCAAGGTGGTGATTCCTTTCCTTCGACCCATGCAACCACGGCGTGGGCCATCGCCAGCGTCATCAGTCACGAGTATCCCGGACCGTTTACAAAGATATTCGCGTATGGCGCCGCGGCCGCAATCACGTATGCGCGCGTTCGCGGAGAGAAACATTTCCCTGCTGATGCATTCGCAGGCACCGGGATCGGATGGCTGACCGGCTGGCAGACTTATCGCGCCCATCATAATCCCGACTTGGGTGGAAGCGTGGCGCAGAGTCTTTCCGATAGGTCGCTGGTCGAAACGGACCGCACGCCCTCGCAAATGGGCTCGCCCTACGTGCCGCTCGACAGCTGGATCTATCCTTTATTTGACCGATTGATTGCTTCCGGCGTGATCACCGACGGGATCCTCGGCATGCGTCCCTGGACCCGGCTCGAATGCGCCAGAATGGTTTCCGAAGCTGCCGACCGGCTGCAGGATGCCAGCCCCGCTTCGATGCCCGTCCAACTGTACGATTCTCTGCGCCAGGAGTTTCGTCCCGAGCTGACGCTGCTCGCGGGCGGCAGCAATCGTGCGATCCATCTCGAATCCGTCTACGTGCGCGTTACAGATATTTCCGGGCCGCCGCTTACGGATGGCTATCATTTTGGCCAAACGATTTACAACGACTTTGGACGGCCTTTTCAGCAAGGCTTCAATAGCATCGCAGGATTCTCCGGATGGGCCACCGCCGGTCGCTGGGTCGTCTACCTGCGCGGCGAGTATCAGCACGCGCCATCGGGCCCGGAGAATTCGCCTGTGGTACAGAACGCCATCGATACTATAGACGATAATCCTGGCCTGCCCGCCAGCCCGCAGCCCGGACGGAATCAGGCAAGGCTGCTCGACGCCTACGTTGGACTGAATCTCCTGAACTGGCAACTGTCCTACGGACAAGAAAGCCAGTGGTGGGGACCTGGTGAAAGCGGCCCGCTGCTTTTCTCCGACAACGCCGCGCCTGTTCGCATGTTTCATATCGATCGCGTCTCGCCGTTTCATTTGCCGTGGATTGGGCGATTCCTCGGCCCCATGCGCTGGAATGCGTTTTTTGGCCGCCTGCAGGGGAACCTGCTCTCGCCCGCGCCCTTTTTTCATGGCGAGAAGATCAGCTTCAAACCGACGCCAAATCTCGAGTTCGGGTTTACCCGTACCGTCGAAGTGGGCGGAGAGGGACGGCCATTCACGCTAGATCGGCTTTTTCTGACCTATTTCAGTGCCACGAGCTACTTTGAAAAGCCCGCCCAGAAGGATCCCGGAAAACGCGACGGCGGTTTTGACTTCAGTTACCGCATTCCCTACCTGCGAAAATGGTTGACCATTTACAATGATTCCATTTCCGCCGACGATCCCTCTCCTCTTGCGGCTCCGCGCCGCGCCGGATTCAGTCCGGGTCTTTACCTCACGCACTTTCCAGGAATAGCTAAGCTGGATTTCCGTGTCGAGGCGCCTTTGACCAACACTGTGGGCACAGACGTCCCTGGCCGCTACATCTATTGGGACAACTACTATCACGATCTCTACACCAATCGGGGTTTCTTGATGGGCGATTGGGTGGGACGCGATGGAGCGGGAATCCAGGCCTGGAGCCGTTATTGGCTAACCCCCAAAAATTCCATTCAAGTCAGCTACAGGCACGTCAAAGTCGACAACAAACTCATTCCGAATGGAGGCACGGTCAACGATGCCTCCGTGCGCGCGGATTATTGGGTAAGGCCGGCCATCGGCGCCACGGCCATCGTCCAATATGAACAATGGGAATTCCCGCTGCTCGCGCCCGGTCTGCAGAAAAATGTGACGGCTTCGTTCGAAATCACCTACTGGCCACAGAGCCACGGTCACTGACGAGCGGGCAAGCCTCGGCCACCGGCCAAATTCGGTCCTCACAAAATCTTTAGATTCGTTTCACCATTTCCTAAGGCTCGCCGCGTATCCTAAGATCTCGTTTTGTACTCTCGACGCATGAACCTCGGCCAACCCGGGGAGCGCTGTGCTGGACCCTGCCGCAAGTTGGCTGGCTCTGGCGAGCCTGTCCTCACGGAGACCAAAAAAAGGAGAGCCGTGTGAGAGATCTGGTTTTTACCTTAGTGACGATCGGCTTCTTCCTTGTCGCGATTGGCTATTTGCGCGGCTGCGAACGGCTGAAGTAAGGCGGAGGTTCCCGATGCTTGAAAATGCTGTCCTGATTCTTATCAGCTTGCTTCTCTTTGGCTATTTGATGTACGCGCTGCTGAAACCGGAGAACTTCTAGGCATGACCGCGAATGGCTGGTTTCAAATCGGTCTGTACCTGCTGGTGTTGTTTCTCATTACAAAACCCATAGGGATTTTCCTGTCACGCGTCTTTGAACGGCAGAAAACATTCCTTGATTTCGTTCTGCGTCCTGTGGAACGCCTCATCTATCGCCTGTGCGGCGTGGACGAAAACAAGGAAATGCGGTGGCAGGAATACGGCGCGACCATGCTGATTTTCAGCGCCGTTTCGCTGATTTTGCTTTATCTGTTCGAGAGACTGCAGCTGTGGATGCCTTGGAATCCGCAGAGACTCGCGAATGTGGCGCCGGATCTTGCCTGGAACACGGCGGTATCCTTCACCACCAACACGAATTGGCAAGCCTATACGCCGGAAACAACGATGAGTTATCTCACGCAGATGGCGGGTTTGGCTTACCACAACTTTGCTTCAGCGGCCGTCGGCATTGCCCTCGCGATCGCGGTCATCCGCGGAGTTTCGCGGCATGCATCGAAAACCATCGGTAACTTTTGGGTGGATTTGACGCGTTGCTTTCTATGGGTTCTTTTGCCCGTTTGCCTGGTCGGTTCACTGGTTCTGGTTTCAGAAGGCGTGGTCCAGACCCTGAAGCCTTACACCACGGCGCAGCTCGTCGAGCCGCAGACCGTAGAAACGCAGGGACCGGACGGAAAGGCTGCTTCGCAGACCGTTACCCGGCAAGTGATTGCGGTCGGCCCAACGGCATCCCAGGAAGTCATCAAAATGTTTGGCACAAATGGCGGCGGGTTTTTCTATGCCAACAGCGCTCATCCCTACGAAAACCCAACGCCATTCACGAATTTTTTCGAGATGATCCTGATTTTTGCGATTCCTTCCGGATTGACCTACACACTCGGCCGCATGACGAAATCGCAAGGGCACGGATGGGCCGTCTGGGGTGCCATGACGGCATTATTTCTTGTTGGCGTGACAGCGGCATATTGGGCGGAAGCGAGAGGAAATCCCGAACTTGCCGGTGTGGACCAGAGGGCCAGCGCGCTCCATTCCGGCGGGAACATGGAAGGCAAAGAAGTCCGCTTCGGCATTGCCAACTCAGCTCTGTTTGCGACCGTGACGACCGACGCCAGCTGCGGCGCAGTAAACAGCATGCATGATTCCTACACGCCGCTCGGCGGCATGGTCCCGCTTGTAAACATCATGCTTGGCGAAGTTATTTTTGGCGGAGTTGGCTCGGGGCTGTACGGAATCCTCGTCTTCGTCATCCTTGCTGTGTTCATAGCCGGTCTGATGGTGGGAAGAACGCCGGAGTATTTGGGCAAGAAAATCGAGGCTTTCGACGTAAAAATGGCCATGCTTTCGGTGCTCATCTCGTCCCTGACTATTCTGGTGTTTGCCGCGATTGCCGTCGTAGCAAAGTTTGGTACCTCGAGCATTTCCAATCCAGGCCCTCATGGTTTATCGCAAATTCTCTACGCCTACACTTCCTCGGTCGGAAATAATGGCTCGGCGTTTGGCGGTTTGAACGCAAACACTCTCTGGTACAACACGAGCACCGCGATTGCCATGCTTCTCGGCAGATTTTTTGTGGTTATTCCGATTCTTGCGATCGCGGGAAATCTCGCGCGCAAAAAAATGACGCCAGCCTCCCTGGGCACTTTTCCGGTGACCGGCCCGCTCTTCACCATTCTGCTTATCTGCACCATTTTGATCGTGGGCGCGCTGACTTTTTTTCCAGCGCTGAGCCTGGGGCCCATCCTGGAGCATCTGCTGATGCTTTCCGGCAAGGCCTTTTGAAGATCCTTTTTAAAGGAAACCATGGACCGCGCATCCCAAGTGAAGTCAAAAGCACTGACGGACACCAGGATCCTCAAAACCGCCATCGTGGATTCTTTCCGGAAGCTGAATCCGCGCACGATGATCAAGAATCCGGTCATGTTCGTCGTGGAAGTAGGCGCGCTTCTTACTTCGATCCAGCTTGTGCGCGATACCCTCCACCACAGTGGCGAGTTCGGCTTCGGCCTGCAGATTACGTTGTGGCTGTGGTTCACCGTGCTGTTCGCCAATTTCGCGGAAGCCATGGCGGAAGGACGAGGCAAGGCCCAGGCGGAGACCCTGCGCAAGGCCAGGGCAGAAACCGAAGCACGGCGCCTGCGCCCGGACGGTTGTACCGAGGTTGTGCCAAGCTCAAAACTCCGCTCCGGTGATCACGTGCTGGTTGCTGTCGGAGAATTCGTTCCCGGCGATGGTGAGGTTGTCGAAGGCGTGGCCTCAGTCGACGAATCGGCGATTACTGGCGAGTCGGCGCCGGTGATTCGCGAATCTGGCGGAGACCGTTCGGCCGTCACCGGCGGGACGCGCGTTCTCTCCGATGAGATCCGCGTGCGCATTACTTCAAATCCAGGAGAAACGTTTCTCGACAGGATGATCAGCCTCGTGGAAGGCGCGTCGCGCCAGAAAACGCCGAATGAAATTGCGCTTAATATTCTTCTGGCGGGTCTGACCATTATTTTTCTGCTGGCCGTCGTCACGCTGCAGCCCTTTGCGGTTTATTCCGGCGCGCCGCAAACTATCTTCGTTCTGGTATCGCTGCTCGTTTGCCTGATTCCCACGACCATTGGCGGGCTTTTGTCGGCCATCGGCATCGCGGGCATGGACCGCTTGATTCAGCGCAATGTAATTGCCATGTCAGGGCGGGCCGTGGAGGCCTCCGGCGACGTGGACGTTTTGTTGCTCGACAAAACCGGCACCATCACCCTGGGCAACCGGCAGGCGACATCGTTTCACGCTTGCCCCAGCGTCACAGAAGTGGAGCTCGCCAGCGCGGCCCAGCTTGCCTCTTTTGCGGATGAGACGCCGGAAGGCCGCTCCATCGTCGTGCTCGCAAAAGAAAAATATGGACTCCGCGGACGCGAACTCGCTCCTCATAATCCAATGTTCATTCCCTTTTCAGCACAAACTCGCATGTCCGGCGTGGACATGGACGGCCAGGAAATCCGCAAGGGCGCCCCGGAAGCCATCGACAAGTATGTTGCGGAAAAAGGGCAGGTTGTTCCGGCCGAGATCAAACAAATCGTGCGCGAAATTGCGAATGGCGGCGGCACGCCGCTGCTGGTAACACAGAATCGTCATGTGCTCGGCGCCATCGCCCTGACCGACATCGTGAAAGGCGGGATGCGCGAGCGCTTTGAACACCTGCGCGCCATGGGCATCCGCACGATGATGATCACCGGCGACAATCCACTGACCGCCGCCGCCATCGCGCGGCAAGCCGGCGTGGATGATTTCCTCGCCGAAGCCAAGCCCGAAGACAAAATGGCGCTCATCAAGCGCGAACAGGCGAAGGGAAAACTTGTGGCCATGACCGGCGATGGCACCAACGACGCGCCTGCCCTCGCGCAAGCAGACGTCGGCGTCGCGATGAACACCGGAACGCAAGCCGCCAAGGAAGCGGGCAACATGGTCGACCTCGATTCAAACCCGACCAAGCTCATTGAAATCGTCGAAATCGGCAAGCAATTGCTCATCACCCGCGGCGCGCTCACCACCTTTTCCGTCGCCAACGACGTTGCGAAATATTTCGCGATCATTCCGGCAATGTTCGCCGCGGCGTTTCCGCAGCTCGAAGTTCTGAACGTAATGCGGCTTAGCACGCCAGAGTCTGCAATCCTCTCGGCGGTCATCTTCAACGCGCTGATCATCATCGCGCTTATCCCGCTGGCGCTGCGCGGTGTTCGATATCGTCCTGTCGGAGCCGCAGCCCTGCTTCGCCAGAATCTGCTCGTCTACGGCCTTGGCGGCGTCGTCGCGCCATTTCTGGGGATCAAACTTATAGACATGGCGATTACCTACCTGCACTTGGCTCGAGGGAGAATCCTATGAAGCATCATTTGCGAGTTGCCATCCTCATGACGCTAGTAACAACTGTCCTCTTCGGACTGCTGTATCCCCTCGCGGTCACCGGCCTCGGGCAGCTCTTTTTTCCCGCACAGGCCAACGGCGGAATGATTGTGCAACACGGCCAGGTCGTGGGTTCCCGGCTCATCGGCCAGCCTTTTTCAGCCGCTTGGTATTTTCATCCGCGCCCTTCCGGCGCAGGGAGCGGGTACGATCCGGTCGCGCCGAGCGGCGGCGCATCCAATCTGGGGCCTACCAACCGACAGCTACTGGATCGCGTGAAAGGTGACGTGGAAAAATTGCATGCCGAAAATCCCGGCGCCGCCATCCCCGTCGATCTCGTCGCAACGTCAGGCTCAGGCCTCGATCCGGAAATCTCCCCAGCCGCCGCCGAGTTTCAGATACCCCGGGTTGCCAGAGAGCGCCACATGAGTGAGACAGATCTACGCGGCTTGGTCAGAAACCATACGCTGGGAAGACAATTCGGCTTGTTCGGCGAGCCGCGCGTCAACGTCGTCGAGCTGAATATCGATCTCGACCTATCGCATCCCAGACAATAATTTTCAACTTTTCCGCGAGGCGGATTTTGCAGGAGCGCCCTTGGGTGCCAGAAACCGGTAGCCAACCCATGGTTCCGTCAAAATATATTTCGGCCGCGCTGGATCGCTCTCGATTTTTTTGCGCAGCTGATTGATCACTACGCGCAGGTTTTCCGTTTCTTCCCCGTACTCCGGTCCCCACACGGCCTGCAAAAGCCTGCGATGCGACAGCGGCTTTCCCATATTGCCCACCAAGTGCTTCAAAACATCAAACTCTTTTGGCGTCAGATGCACCTCTCTCCCGCGCACCACCACGAGCCGGTTCTCGAAATCAATCGTCAAATCCTTGGCGGTAAACGCAGGAATCGCATCTCCAGGCGCGTACCGCCTGAGAGCGGCGCGGATTCGCGCGAGCAGTTCTTCGATTCCAAAGGGTTTCACCACGTAATCATCGGCCCCGGCATCGAGAGCGACAACTTTGTCGCGCTCGGCGTTACGTACCGTCAACATGATGATCGGCGCGTCGCACATTTCCCGAATCTCGCGCGCGGCTTCAATGCCTCCGATCCCTGGCATGTTGACGTCGAGCAAAATCAGGTCGGGCCGTTCCTTGCGCACGGCGTCAACCGCCTCTTCGCCCGTCGTCGCCTCCCGGATGACGTAGCCGTGGCTGGATAGAGTGGTGCGCATGACGCGCCGGATTTGCGGTTCGTCATCCACCACAAGAATGGAAGCGGCGTTCATCGCGTATCCCCCGCATTGCGATCCACAGGCAAAGTAAATGAGAAAACCGAACCGTGTCCGAGCTGGCTGGTCACCGAGATCGTCCCCTTGTGCGCCGTGATGATGGCTTTCGCGATCGGCAAACCCATTCCTGTCCCACGCACGAGGTAACGCTGATCCTTGCCGCGATAAAATTTGTCAAAGATCATGCCCTGTTCGAAATCATCGATGCCGGGTCCCCGATCCGCCACGCTGACTGTGACGGTTTCGCCCACAAGATCCGCCGAAATGGTGATGGGCGCATCCTTCGGCGAATAAATGTTGGCATTGTCAATTAGATGGACCAGCGCATCCTTGATGCGGTCCAAATCGGCGCGCACTCGGGGAAGGTTGGGACTCAAGTTCACAATGACACTGCGGCCTCCGAGCGCTGTATTGCACTGGGCCAGCGCGGCCTCGATAATGTCGCCGATCGGTGTCGGCGCCAGATTCAGTTCAAATTCGCCCGCCTCAAGCCGCGACATCTCCGCTGCTTCTTCGACGAGCCGGTTCAACCTGTCGCACTCTTCATTGATTATCGTCAGCAGCTCTCGCGTCTGTTCACGGGCAGGAGTTTGCTCACCCAAAAGGCTCGTCGTCGCGGCCTTGATGGACGTTAACGGCGTGCGAAAATCGTGTGCGATGGAATCGAGCAGAGCGGACTTCAGGCGCTCCCCCTGGCGCTCGGCTTCTGTCTCTCCGAGCTTTTCGACGGCGCGCGCCCGCTCAATCGCGATAGCCACGAGGCTGCCAACGGCATCCAGCGTCTGGCGCGAAAGCCGCGATCCGGAAATCCCCAAACTCGCAATGGGACGAACGCCCATCCGGACCGGGATAAAGTACAACCCTTCCTGTGATTCGAAAATTGCCTCATCCCGAAGAAAGACCGACTTCATTTTCTCCTCATCCAGATGCGCGGCGCCGAACCCGGACCGGTAAAATTTGTCTTTCTGCGGGAGAAAAAGCTCGGCTGCCCCGCCTTCGAAACTCTCCACAATATAGTTGGGAATGGCATTCATCAGTTGGATGACATTCCCTTCCGCCAAGAGTTTCTGACTGAACCTATACAGCCGCTCGATTTCACGGCGGCGTTGATGCGCCTCGTCGGCCTCCTTGCGAATCCGGGCCGAGAGCTGGCTCCCCATGATGGAAGTCACCAGAAACGCGAGCAGCGCCACCCAATTCTGCGGATCGGCAATCGTAAAGGTCCCAACCGGCGGGAGGAAAAAGTAATTAATCGTCAACACTGCCACAACGGACATGAAGACCGACACGGCCATCCCCCACACGGCCGAAACTGCTAGAATAGCCAGCAAAAAGGTAAGCGCGATGGTTGTCTGATTGACGTCGCGCGCATGGCGATAGAAAACGGTGATCCCGGCGACGGTTGCCAGCGACACGGCGAATCCGAATGCGCGCCCGGCGAGCATTCTCTGCATCCTGTTATTCTATCGCATGCACACCATTTGAAACGGAGAACCTGTCGCCTTGCCCAAGAGACCCGAGGAATGGCTCGAAGTCGCCTCGCCGCCGCAGAAAGCGCGCGGCATATTTAAGCTTTTCCTGGGATACGCCCCGGGCGTTGGCAAGACCTACAGCATGCTGAGCGAGTCGCTTCGCCGCCGGAGCCGCGGCGAAGATGTGGTCATTGGCGTCGTCGAAACTCACGGCCGTAAGGGCATCGAAGAGCTGTCCTCGCAAATCGAAAGCGTCCCGCGCAGAAAAATCGAATATAAGGGCACAGTTTTCGAAGAGATGGATGTGGACGCCATTCTTGCGCGCAAGCCCGAAGTAGTGCTGGTCGACGAATTGGCACACACCAATATTCCCGGCAGCAAGCATCGCAAACGCTACGAGGACATTCAGGACATCCTCGCCGCCAAGATTGACGTCGTCTCGACTCTCAACATCCAGCACATCGAGAGTATCGCGCCGGTGGTGCGCTCGATCACGGGAATTACCGTCCGCGAAACCGTTCCGGACTGGGTCCCCCTGACGGCCACCGAGACCGTTATGGTCGACTTAACTCCGGAAGCCCTGCACAACCGCATGAAGCGCGGCGACGTTTACAGTACCGAAAAGGTGGAACGCTCCCTCAAGAATTTTTTCCGCCGCGGCAATTTGATCGCTCTCCGCGAACTTGCTTTGCGGCAGGTCGCCGAACAGGTTGACCGCAGCCTCGAAACCTACATGGAAGATGAGGACATCCGCAAAAATTGGGGGGTGCGCGAACGCATGGCCATTTGTATTTCCGGGAATCCCGCCGGCCAGTATCTTGTTGCTCGCGGTGCTCGCATGGCGCGCCGGATGGATGCGGAGCTATACGTCGTTCATGTGGAGCGTGAAATTGGCCCGAAAGAGACGAATGCAGGCGCCCTGGCAGCGAATTTGCGGTTCGCCGAGAGTCTGGGCGCCAAAGTTATCCGCCTGAAGGGGCGCAGCGTGGCCGATAGCGTCGCCGAGTTCGTCCGCACGAAGCATATTACGCAGGTGATTTTCGGCCGGGCCCCGATTCACGACTGGCGCAAATATCTCTACCTATCGGCAGTGCACCGATTCCTGCGTGAATCACCGCCCGTCGACGTTCACATCGTCACCCAGGAGGCCGAAGAATAGCGAGCCTCAGGGCGCTATTGGTCCCTCGAGCGTGCCGCTGAGTTCCAATGCAATCTCCACCACGGGATCTGCCTTCAGTAAAAATGTGTTCGGACTCTTCAATCCCCACTGAATATAAGGCACGCTGAATTTCGCGGAACCCTTCCATCGGTGGCCGCTCAGTTCCGCCTCTACCGGTACCGTCAATTCGTGTTCGGCGCCATGCAGAAGAAAAGTTCCGTGCAACTGCACACTGGACGCGCCTTGCGCCAAGACTTTTCCATTGATTCGGTTGGGTCGAAAAATCACTTCGCCATAGCGCCCACTCTCAAGAATCTCGCCGTGCATTTTCTTGTCTCGCGAATCGTTGCCACTCTGGCCGCTGGTAGCATCTGCTACAAACTCGCCGCTGGCATTCCCGCTCGCCGGGTCAAACTTCAAAATGCCACGCTTCAGGATAAACGTTCCGTGCACGGTATGCAGCGTGCTGCCAAGCGTCCAGTCTAATTTGCTCCCGGCGGGATCGAGACTCACTGTTACGTCCCCCGGATCGGTCCGTGCGGATGGCTGCGCGGATTGCGCCCAGCCGCGCACCGCCGCAAGAGCCAGCAAGGCACAAATGCAAGCAAGCCGAAGGCGATCTCCGCAGAACCTGTCTTGCTGCGCCTTCATCGCCATCCCCCTCACGCCGTCAGAAAGCGCCAGCCGAAGGCCGCGCTGGCCGCCGTCAGCTCGAGCGGCCGCGTCTCTCCCACGTGGTAGGCGAGAACGCGTTCAAAGAGTTGCGGCGTAGCTTCGAGCGCCCGCATGGTGCGTTCACGCAGACTACTCCGCCGGTCGAGCAAAAGTAAGAGGTTCCCTACGATCCGCGGCCGCCGGAATAAACGTCGGTGCGCGGTGTGATAACGCCTCAGATCGCCCTCAGCAAGGGCATCGGCAAGCGCTGCTGCTTGCCGGAAACTGAGCGATAGTCCCTCGCCGGTAATCGCATCCACGCTGCCTGATGCATCTCCGACCAGCGCAACGCTTCCTCTATAAACCTCTTTCTGCTCGAACATGCCCGTCACCGCCCCGCGTTCGGCGCTCGACTGCACAGCACCTTTGAGCCGGTGCGCCAATTTCGGAAATCCCGCAAGCGTTTCGTGAAAGCGTGTATCGCGCCGATTTGAAATCAACACGATACAAACTTCCTGTTCCGCGATTCCCGTTACGTATGCCTGCGCTTCTTTGCCCCAATGAACCTCCGTAAATTCGCTCCACGGCGCCAGCCGGTAATGCACTCGAAACGCGAATCTCCTTCTCCGCGGCGCCGGGCTCTCAAGGCCGCTCCACCACCGCACCCTCGAGCGGCCCCCATCAGCACCGATGACCCACCGGGCCCGTATTTTATTCCCGGCGGCCACGACTCCTTCCTTCCAAAGCCCCGTCACCGGAGTATTCCAAAGCAAACCAACGCGCAAATCCTCGGAGCGCTCAATCATTCTTTGGTGCAAAATCTCACGCCGTATTCCAAGTCCCATCCCGCCAGGGAAACTCGCACTCACCGAGGCACGCTCATCCTCAAACCGAATGCCCCGGAAGGCGCACCCATCCGTTCCGCGCAGCTCGACTCCGAGTTCACCGAGGGCCTTTAGTCCCTCAGGTAACAACCCTTCTCCGCATGCTTTTGTGATAGGAGGCTTCGCGCCGTCCGCAACGATCACGCCTAAACCATGCGCCCGCGCCGCGATCGCGGCGGCCAGCCCGGCGGGACCTCCGCCAACAACGAACACATCCGTGTCATACGCCATGCATCCTCCGCCCAAAAGCCAGATTTCCTGCGCAGATCGGAAGGGTCAACAACTGAGGGCATTCCAATGGCGAGAGAAACTTCCAGCCGGTCAAACTGTAAGGACCGGCTAGGCTGCCGTGTGCTGTTACTCCCCAAGGGACATGGCCGCCACGGTTGCACTGAATCCGATTATAACTATAGCGGTGCTGGGGACGGCCACCTGTGCAATTGTGAACAGCCTAAACCCTGGGACGAAAACAAGCGTCCGGAGGCTCTCTCCTTGGCAGCCATTTGCGCTCTGGCCCCAAGAGGTCATGCGCGCAATACGCAGACCCAAACTTTGGTTTTTTAGATGCTTCCTGCGCGGAAAGTGTGCCTCGAAAAACTCGAAAAACCCCTTCCGCTGGCACGTTCGGAACGGGATTTCTGCATAAGCAGTGCTTATTTCTGTAAGCAAAAGTATTAATTTGACTGATTGACTTCCCGGCCCCCATCCTGTTATCTTCATGGCGGCTCATCATGACTGCTGTCGCCATCTCGAATTACCGGCCTGGCTCTGCTTCCTTTTTGCGGGGCGCTCGAATTAGCGTGGCCGTGCGAATTATCCCTGTCATCGTACGGGGTGCAACACTATAGATGATGGCCGCCTAAGACAGCATCACCGGAGAGTTTCGGGGCCATCATCAAAACCAAGATGATGGCCTCAAGTTTTTTGGGCGCATAATCCCAAGCAACGGCTTGAGAAAGCCCGCGAGGAGAACGCAACTGTGACTGCATCTTCGTTGAAGTCTCGTAGCAGCGCCCTGATCGACGGTCCGCATCGTGCCGGAGCACGCTCCATGCTGCGCGCTTGCGGGCTTCGCGATGACGATTTCAGCAAACCTCTCATCGGCGTTGCGAACACCTGGATCGAAATCGGCCCGTGCAATTTTCACCTTCGCGAACTGGCCGTGCACGTCAAGGACGGCATACGCGCCGCCGGCGGCACTCCTCTCGAATTCAACACCGTTTCCATTTCCGATGGCATCACCATGGGCACGGAGGGCATGCGCGCTTCGCTGATCAGTCGCGAAGTTATCACCGACTCCATCGAACTCGTCACCCGTGGCAACATGTTTGACGCTCTCGTGGTTCTCGTGGGCTGCGACAAGACGATTCCGGCCGGCATCATGTCCCTGGCGCGTTTGAATATTCCCGGCCTCGTCCTCTATGGCGGCTCTATCGCGCCGGGCAAATTTGAAGGCCATTCCGTCACGATCCAGGACGTTTACGAGGCGATCGGGAGCCATTCGCACGGCGATATGTCCGATGTCCGGCTCAAGGCGCTGGAAGAAAGCGCATGTCCCGGAGCGGGCGCGTGCGGCGGACAGTTCACCGCCAACACCATGGCTCTGGTTTCTGAGTTTCTCGGCATCGCACCGATGGGCCTTTCAAGCGTACCTGCCACGGATTCAGGTAAAGCTCACGCTGGCCATCGCGCCGGCGAGCTGGTCATGGATCTTCTGCGTCAGGACGTCACGCCATCCAAGATCATCACCAGGGCCGCCATCGAAAACGCCATCGCAGGAGTCGCCTCGACCGGCGGCTCGACAAACTCCGTCTTGCATTTGCTCGCGATTGCCAAGGAAGCGCGCATACCGCTGGACATTGACGACTTCGACCGCATCAGCGCCAAGGTTCCCATCATCGCCGACCTCAAACCCGGCGGCCGCTTTGTCGCCACCGATCTCTACGCGGCTGGCGGCACGGCGCTCGTAGCCAAACGGCTGCTTGATGCGAAGATGCTTCAGGGCGACCAGATCACCGTCACAGGCCGCACGATTGCGGAAGAAGCTGCCGCAGCAAAAGAAACGCCCAACCAGGAAGTCGTCCGAAAAATTGACGCGCCCTTGAAACCGACCGGTGGCCTCGTCATTTTGAAAGGCAATCTCGCGCCGGAAGGTTGCGTCATAAAAGTCGCCGGCCACAATTACCGGCACTTTCGCGGCCCCGCACGCGTTTTCGACAACGAAGAACTTGCCTTCGCCGCCATCGAGAAGAATCGAATCAAAGCCGGCGATGTGGTCGTGATTCGCTACGAAGGCCCTAAGGGCGGCCCAGGCATGCGTGAAATGCTGGCCGTCACGGCCGCGCTGGTCGGCGCGGGCCTCGGCGATTCCGTCGCCCTGCTCACCGATGGCCGATTCTCCGGCGCAACGCACGGCTTCATGGTTGGCCACGTCGCTCCCGAAGCCGCGAACGGGGGCCCCATCGCCGCTCTCGACGATGGCGACATAGTTGTTTTCGACATTCCGAGCCGCAAGCTCGCAGTAGAACTGACCGACGCCGAAATTCAAAAACGCCTCGCCTCGTGGAAGCCTCCCGCGCCGAGATTCACAAGCGGCGTGATGGCCAAATACGCTTTGCTCGTTTCCTCGGCCGCCGTCGGCGCAGTCACTGCGGTGCCCGCATCTTTTGCATCACCAACTCAGCCTCAAGCAGTTGCGCCGAATCCTACGCACGCGCAATTGGGAAGGACCCTATGAAACTCACCGGCGCAGAAATCCTCTGCGAATCGCTCACCAAGCTGGGCGTGCAGCATATTTTTGGATATCCCGGCGGGGCGATTCTTCCCGTTTACGACGCCTTGGGCAAATCGAAGCTCCACCACATTCTCGTGCGCCACGAACAGGGCGCCACACACATGGCCGATGGTTATGCGCGCGCCACCGGCGGCGTTGGCGTGGCCATGGCCACGAGCGGCCCCGGCGCAACAAACATGGTCACCGGCATTGCCACCGCCATGCTTGATTCGTCTCCCGTCGTCTGCATCACCGGCCAGGTGAGCAGCAAGCTGCTCGGCTCCGACGCCTTTCAGGAAATCGATATCACCGGCATCACCATGCCGATCACCAAACACAACGTAGTCGTCTCGCGCGCCGAAGATATCGCGCGCACCGTCCGCGAGGCTTTCATCATTGCGAATACCGGACGCCCCGGACCGGTCCTGGTCGATATCACCAAGGACGCGCAACAAGCTTCCTGCGAATTCGACTGGGAGGCTTCCACTCCGAAGCTTCCACAGAAGCGCGTCCGCAATGATCATAACCAGGAAGAATTCGATCGCGCCGTCGAACTGCTCAATACCGCCAAGCGCCCGATCATTCTCGCCGGCCGCGGCATTATGCTTTCCGGCGCCATGCGCGCGTTCGAGCAATTCGTCCGTACCTGCGACATTCCCGTCGCCATGACGCTGCTCGGCATCGGCTGCTTCCCTGCTTCCGATCCCATGAACCTCGGCATGATGGGCATGCACGGCGAAGCCTGGGTCAATCACGCCATCCAGGAATCCGACCTGCTCATCGCCGTCGGCATGCGCTTCGACGACCGCGTCACCGGCGACCTGCGCACCTACGCAAAGGGCGCTCGAAAAATTCACATCGAAATCGACCGCGCCGAAATCAACAAAAACGTAAAGGTGGACGCTGCCCTCATCGGCGATGCTCGCGAGACCCTCGAAAAGCTGATCCCGCACATCGTAAATCCCGACCGAGCCCCTTGGCTCGCGCATATCAGGGAATTAAGGGGTGATTCCGCCGTGCGCGACATCCAAAGCCTCCCGGACAACGGCCACCTCTATGCCGCTCATGTGATCAACGACCTCTGGAAAGAAACACGCGGCGAAGCCATCGTCGTCACCGATGTCGGCCAGCATCAAATGTGGGAAGCGCAGTATTACCATCACAACCAGCCGCGCACGCTGATCACTTCCGGCGGCCTCGGCACGATGGGCTTCGCTTTGCCCGCCGCCATCGGTGCCAAATTCGCCAAGCCAGACTCCGAAGTTTGGGTCGTCGTTGGTGACGGCGGCTTCCAGATGACCATGTGCGAGCTAGCTACCATCGTCCAGGAAAAAATCAACATCAAGATCGCCATCATCAACAACGGCTTTCTCGGCATGGTTCGCCAATGGCAGGAATTTTTCTACGACAAGCGTTACGTCGCGACGCCCCTCGTCGCGCCCGATTTTGCGGCGCTGGCAAACGCCTTCGGGATCCGCGGCGAACGCATCACCGCGCGCGCCGATGTGCTCCCCACTATCCGCTCTGCGCGCGAATCCAAGGAAACCGTTCTCATCGACTTCCGCGTCGAGCAGGAAGATTCCGTCTACCCGATGGTTCCAGCGGGCGCATCGCTTCACGAAATGATTCGCCGTCCCAATAATCCGCTCGTCGAAACAGCGACCGAGCCATGAACGCCGCCGACACAGCCATGACCAAAGAGGACAGCACATGCAAACACTAGTCGCTTATGTCGAGAATAAACCGGGCGTGCTCAACCGCGTCTCCTCGCTCGCACGCCGCCTCGCCATCAACATCGATTCCCTGACGGTCGGGCCAACAGATAATCCGCAAATTGCCCGCATGACCATCGTCGCCCACACCGATGAGAAAGGCGGCCATCGACTCGAAGCCAGCCTCGAAAAACTCGTCGACGTTCTTCTCGCCGAAAACATTTCCGAACGCTCGCTGCTCGAGCGCGACCTGGCGCTCATCAAGGTGCTCGCCGACCAGCAATCGCGTCCTCATCTGATGGAGCTCATCAAAGTTTTCCGCGCCCGCGTCGTGGACGTCGCTCCCGAATCGCTGATTATCGAGGTCTCCGGCACCGTCGACAAAATCGACGGCTTGCTCGAAGTCCTGCGTCCCTTCGGCGTGCTCGAAATGGCCCGCAGCGGCCGCATCAGCATGACCCGCGGAGGCGACCTGCTTCGTCCGCCGGCCCCTCGAGAGACTCAAGCGCCGGCCGTCGTGACGAGGTAGGCTTGCGTGGGCCTACGGCAGGGACTTCCAGCTGCGCTAAGTCCTTTATCAGCAACGTTCAGAAAAACGCGGAGAGGGATCAAACATACGATCGCCCGGTTTCGGGCCCTGCTCTTGGCTCTTCTCCTGGCCAGGGTCTCAGAGGACGAGTTGGAAAGGTTCTAAATCCAGGCCGCAACCCGGCCCAAGAGGAAAAAATGGCAAATCTCTACTACGACGACTCCGCGGATCTCGCTCTCATCCAATCCAAGAAAGTTGCCATCATTGGCTACGGCTCGCAAGGCCACGCGCACTCTCTAAATCTCCGCGACAGTGGCGTCAGCGTCCGCGTCGGCCTCCCCGAAGGCAGCGCCTCCCGCGCCAAAGCCGAAAAAGAAGGCCTCACCGTCAACACCCCGGCGCAAGCCGCCGAATGGGCCGACGTCATCATGATTCTCGCGCCCGACACCAAGCAGCCCAAGCTCTATCGCGAACAAATCGAGCCCCATCTCCAGAAGGGCAAAACGCTCATGTTCGCCCACGGCTTCAACATCCGTTTCGGCACGATCAAGCCTCCTGCGAGCGTCGACGTCTCCATGATCGCGCCCAAGGCCCCTGGCCATCGCGTCCGCGAAGTCTTCACGGAAGGCGGCGGCACGCCAGCGCTTGTCGCGGTCGAACAAGACGCCAGCGGCGCCGCGAAAGCTCTCGCCCTCTCTTACGGCAAAGGCCTGGGCTGCACTCGCGCCGGCGTCCTGGAAACCACCTTCACCGAGGAAACCGAGACCGATCTCTTCGGCGAGCAAGCCGTCCTCTGCGGCGGCGTCAGTGAACTGATCAAAGCGGGCTTTGATACGCTCGTAGCCGCGGGCTATCAACCTGAAGTCGCCTATTTCGAGTGCATGCACGAACTCAAGCTCATCGTCGACCTCATCTACCGTGGGGGCCTCAGCTACATGCGCTATTCGGTCAGCGACACCGCCGAGCACGGCGATTACACGGCAGGCCCGCGCATCATCACCCAGAAAACCCGCGAAGTGATGCGCCAGATCCTCTCCGAAATTCGCGACGGCAGTTTTGCGAAGAAGTGGGTCGAGGAAAACGAAGCCGGCTGCCCGAACTTCCTCGCCACCCGCAAGCGCGAGCAAAGCCACCCCGTCGAGCAACTCGGCCCCAAACTTCGCGCCATGATGCCCTTCCTTCAGCCCGTCATCGCTCCCGGACTCGAAGAAAAAGCCGCGGCCTCAAAAAAAGGGTGAAACAATTTGGCGGGTCATCCGTCGTTGTTTCTTGAACGCGCATTGATTGAATTGTTCGGCACACAGGCTCCGGCGAGGTTGCCTCGAAGAACCTTGTTCTTTTTGGCGTTTTGTCTTCTGGTGGGTATCAGAATTAACTATTCGTCATAGTTGACACGCCTCAGTTTTTAGGCAATTCTCTGGCGCCATGAAACGACCACAGGTTCCCCCTCAAGTTTCGGCTCCTTCACTCGCGGAGCGCATCGAACTCCTCAGCGCCAAGCGCCAGGAAATCATTCGTCCTATTCTCGAGCATCCCCGCGACTACGTCCTCCTCAGCGTGCGCGCCATGGCCAAGCGCCTTAAGACCGACCCCGCGACCGTCGTTCGCATCGTGCGCGGACTCGGCTTTGCCAGTTACCGTGATTTCCAGCGCCATCTCCACGATCTCTCCATTGCCTTCGCCACTTCGCTCGACACCATGCAATCCGCGGGCAAGGTGACCAGCATGCCCGCCTACGTTCGTGATGCCCTCGAGCAAGACCTCAAGAATCTGCACGGTCTTAAAAACAGTCTCGATGCCTCTCGCCTAATCTCCCTTGCCAAGCGTGTCTACGATGCGCGCCGCATCGTGCTCCTCGCGGGTGATCTAGCAGCATTTCTCGCCGATTATCTCGAGTATCAAATCACCTTGCTAGGCTTGCCGGTTTTCACCGCGACCTCTGCGGGGCGCATCGCTCACTTGGTTCGCACCGTCAACAAGAGCGACCTCGTGCTCGCGATCAGTTTTCGCCGCGGCCTGCGCCAAACCGTCGAAGGCATACATCTGGCCAAGGCCCGCGACGCTTACTGCGTCGGCATTACCGACACTTATGTTTCCCCCCTTGCGCGCGAATGCGACGAAGTTTTTCTAGCCAGCGTCGAATCCACCTCCTTTGGCGCCTCGTACACGGCGCCCGTCGCCCTCGTCAACGCCATCCTCGCCGCCTGCGGCCAGTACCGCCGCCCGCAGACGCTTGCCATCGTCAAGGAAATCGCCGAAGAGCAGCGCAAAGGCTTCCGCTGGTACACCGTCTAAAGGGCATTGCACCCTATAGTGAAACAATCGTTTCTCGACGCAGCTGATGGCGCGACGGCAGAAGAGGCACTGTCGAGACGTGTCATCGAACGCAACTCTCCTAAACGCCGTGACCCATCGCGATTTGGCAACATTTGTATCTCGCACAGATTCTCATTCTCGGCTATGATGTCTCGCGCCCTGCAACGGATGGCTTGATCGGCCAATGGACAAGCAAATGCTTCGCAGCAAATCAGTCAGAGGAATCAGCGAATCGGCGAAATCGAAATTAAACTTTCCCTTTCAGCTGCTGCCTCTGCTCCTTGCCGCGCTTTTACTCTGGGCCCCGGGCATCCTCGACGGACAAGCTTCCCTATCTCTCGAACCTGGCCCCAAACCGTCCGATGTGTCTTTTGCATGGAAGCAGTTGCTGGGCATTTATGCGGACGAGGACCGCAACTCCAAGCATACTTTCGTACTACTCGAAGACGATGGAAAACTCTACTGGAGGGAAGACACGGGGAAAACGTGGCCTTTCTCCATAGCGGACGGGATTGTATTCCCCTCAAACGAAGCCGGGGGGAAAGTACCCGGTCATGACATAATTCGCGATGACGCGGGCAACGTGATCGCGTTCTCCTATCTCAATTCCGCTTACACCCGCACTGATCCTGGCAAAGATCCCTCACACCCCTTCCGTATCAGGCCCTCTCAGCCCGTGGACACACTCCGGCAGGAAGCTCTTCGGGCCTCCCCTCCTCCAGAAAAGGGCCCCTTTCGCAAGCCGGAACTCGTTGAACTGACTACGCTCGATCCCGCTATCCATCTCGACATTCGCTACGCCACGACGAACGATTTTCTCGGCACGCCTGTTTATACGCAGCCGCGCGCGTTCCTGCAGCGTCCCGCCGCCGAAGCTCTTGTCCATGCTCTCCACAAACTTCAGCCCCTTGGCTACGGCTTGCTCATTCACGACGCCTACCGCCCCTGGTACGTCACGAAAATCTTCTGGGACGCCACTCCTCCTGAAGGCAAAATCTTCGTTGCCGATCCGTCGCAAGGCTCGCGGCACAATCGCGGCTGTGCGGCTGATCTAACGCTCTACGATCTCGCTACCGGCAAGCCGATCGAAATGCCCGGCACGTACGACGAAATGTCTCCTCGCTCTTTCCCGGATTATCCCGGAGGCACTTCGCTGCAGCGCTGGCATCGCGACCTGCTCCGCCGCGCGATGGAGTCCGAAGGCTTCACCGTCTACGAACACGAGTGGTGGCACTTCGATTACAAGGATTGGCACGAATACCCGATCTTGAACATCAAGTTTGAAGATTTAGATTCCGGCCAAGGACTCGCCAGCGCCCAATAGCGCACGCAAGTCCCAACCGATTTTCTCGGAGGATTTTGCCTTGCAAACCAACCGCCGCTTTTTCCAGCTGTGCGCAATGCTCGGTCTCGCGCTTGGTTTTGTCGGTGTGCCGCATTCAGTTCACGCGCAGTCAACGGCCACTCTCGCCGAGCGTATTCAAAAAGTGATGGACCGTCCCGAATTCGCGCACGCAAATTTCGGCGTCGAGTTCTACGACGTCGCTACGGGAAAAATTGTCTACTCGCTCAATGCCAATAAGCTTTTCGTCCCGGCCTCCACAACGAAAACCCTCACCGAAGGAACTGTGCTCGCGAAATTCGGCGCCGACTTCCGCTTTCACACCGTCATCTACCGCACTGGCCCCGTCGACAAAAAAGGCACTCTGAAAGGTGACCTGATTCTTGTCGCCAGCGGCGATCCTAATCTTTCCAATCGCATCCAGTCCGACGGCTCTCTCTCTTTCGTCGATGAAGACCACGCCTACGGCGGCCCGGCTGTAGCGGGCGATCCGCTCGCGGTCATCAAGGAGCTCGCCAAAGCCGTCGTCGCCAAAGGCATTCACAAAGTGGAAGGCCGCGTCCTTGTTGATGCCAGCCTCTTTCCCGACGGCGGAAAAGAAGGCGGCACTGGCGACGTCATCTCCAGCATCGTCGTCAACGACAACGTGATTGACCTCGTCGCCACGCCCGGCGCAAAAGCAGGCGATCCCGTTTCTCTTGCCGTCTCACCTAAAAGCGCTTACGCCACATTCGTCAACCATCTCACCACTTCAGCAACCGGGGCCAAGGCGGATATCCAGGATCCAGCCGTAGTCACCAATCCCGACGGCACAATCACTGTCACTCTCGGCGGCAGCCTCCCGCTCGGCTCGCAGCCGATTACGGCGCCTTATGGTGTTCCCTCACCCACAAAATTTGCCGAAACGGTTCTCGCTGAATCGCTTTCCGCCGCGGGCGTCGAAATCAAAGCTTCCAAAAACACAGCCGCGCCGGACTTCAAGTCTCTCGCTCGTCTCTACACGGCCGACAATCAGGTTGCGGAACACGTTTCGCTGCCCCTAGCCGAAGAAGTGAAAGTCACACTCAAGGTGAGCCAGAACCTTCATGCCAGCATGGGACCGTATCTTCTCGGGGCACTCATCGCGAAGGATCGGAACGATCCCGTCCATGCGGGCTTCAAAACGGAACGCGCCTTTTTGCAAGAGGCCAAGCTCGATCTCTCCGGCGCTTCGCAAGGCGACGGCGAAGGCGGCGATTGGGCCGATCTCTTCAGCCCTGACTTCATAGCTCACTACATGGCCTACTGGAGCACGCGGCCCGACTTCCCCGTTTTCTTCAAAGCGCTTCCAATTCTCGGCAAAGACGGAACGCTCGCCAAAATTCAGGTGAACAATCCCGGCGCCGGCCACGTCTTCGCAAAAACCGGCACCTTCGGCTCCGAAGACAAGCTCAATGGCAAAATGATGCTCAACGGCAAAGGCCTCGCCGGCTTTGTCATTACCGCCAGCGGCAGGAAGCTGGCCTTCGGCGCTTACGTTAATCACGTCACGCTGCCGCCCGATCCCGATGCCGCACAAGAAGTTGGTGGCCAAGCCCTCGGCGAAATCGCCGCAGCCGCTTATGACGCCCCGCTCGACGCTCCCGCAGCATCCGCTTCCAAATCCGCGCCCGCCTCCGCACCCGCGACCTACGACATCATCATCCGCAACGGCCACATCATCGACGGCACCGGCAATCCCTGGTACGCCGCCGACGTCGCTATCCAGGGCGATCGTATCGCCGCCATCGGTAATCTGAGCAACGCCACCGCCAAGCGCGAGATCGACGCCAAAGGCCAAATCGTTTCTCCCGGTTTCATCGACATGCTCGGCCAATCCGAATGGTCTCTTCTTCTTGACAATCGTTCTCTCAGCAAGCTCTCCCAGGGCATCACTTCGGAAATCACCGGCGAAGGCGGTTCCATCGCTCCGCAGACTGAAAAAACTCTCGCTTCGATGAGGCCCCTCCTCGAGCAGTTCAAGTTCACGGTGGATTGGACCACGCTCGACGGTTATTTCCGCCGCCTCGAAAAGCAAGGCACTCCGCTCAACATCGGCACCTATGTCGGTTCCGCGCAAGTCCGCGAAGCCGTCATCGGCGATGACGATCGCGCTCCCACTCCCGCCGAACTCACGCAAATGGAAGCGCTCGTCGAGCAAGCCATGAAAGACGGCGCGCTCGGCGTCTCCAGCGCCCTTATTTACCCGCCGAATATTTACGCGAAGACCGACGAGCTCATCGCGCTCGCCAAAGTGGCTTCCAGGTACGGCGGCCTCTACGCCACGCACATGCGCAGCGAAGGTGCCTCCGAAATGCAGGCTCTGGATGAAGCCATTCGCATCGGCCGCGAGGGCAATCTTCCGGTGGAGGTTTTCCATCTGAAAGTCAGCGGCAAAGCGCGCTGGGGCAACATGAAAAAGGTTGTGGCAAAAATTCAGGACGCTCGCGATTCCGGCCTCGATATTGCCGCCAGCATGTATCCCTATCCCGCGGGCGGCACAGCGCTCGCCTCGGCTCTCCCGCCCTGGGTCGCCGACGGCGGTACGCAGAAGCTTCTTGCCCGCCTGAAAGATCCCGCCGTGCGCGCACGCATCAAAGAGGAATTGAAGGGCGATCATCCCAACTGGGAAAATCTCTATTACGATTGTGGCGGCGGCGCGGGCGTGCTTCTCGCTTCCATCGAAAAGCCCGAACTGAAACAGTTCGAAGGAAAAACTGTCGCGGACGTCGCCAAGACCTGGAAAAAATCTCCCGAAGATACGCTGATGGATTTCGTGATCGCCGATTCCGCACAAACCGGCGCGCTCTACTTCATGGCCAGCGAAGAAGACATCCACACCGGGCTCGAACAGCGCTGGACGAGCATCGGCCTCGACGCCAACGAAATGTCTCTCGATGGCCCGATCTTTGAGGCGCACACGCACCCCCGCGCTTTCGGATCCATGCCGCGCTTTCTCGGCCATTACGTTCGCGACGAACATCTGATGCCTCTTGAATTCGGCATCCGCAAAATCACGTCGTTCCCGGCGCAACGCGAACATCTCGAAAGCCGTGGCATCCTGAAGCCCGGCTATTTCGCCGACGTCACCATCTTCGATCCCGCCACAATCATCGATAAAGCCACCTTCGTTAGCCCGGCTCAGCTTTCCGAAGGCATCGCCTACACCATCGTCAACGGCCAGATCGAATACGAGCACGGCAAACTCACCGGCGCGACCGCAGGCAAAGTCCTCCGCGGCCGCGGCTGGCAACCCGACGTACACTAAGACTCAAAGGAGTTGCCGCCAATTATGGGAAAAGTCTCTTGCGGTGTTTCCGGCTGGGCTTACGCGAAATGGAAGCCGGATTTCTATCCGGCCAAGTTGAGCTCGGCCAAATTCCTCGGCTTCTACGCAAGCCGGCTGAACTCCGTGGAAGTCAACTACACGTTTCGCAGCTTTCCCACCGAAAAATTGCTCGGCAACTGGATTGCGGCAACTCCTCCTGATTTCAAATTCGCCGTGAAGGCGCACCAGAGCATCACGCACATCAAGCGTCTCAAAAACGTAACCGATGCGACCGCGAAATTCATCGCCTCTCTAAAGCCTCTCGAAGAAGCAAACAAACTTGGCCCTGTGCTGTTTCAACTGCCACCCAATCTGAAGTTTGATTTGAAACTGTTGGAGGACTTTCTAGCGGAACTGCCCGACAAGACCCGTTGCACGATCGAATTTCGGAACGCATCGTGGTTTGTCGAGGATGTGTTCGGCGCCCTGGCCAGGCGAAATGTCGCGCTGTGCCTCGCCGAAAGCGATGACATGGTCACGATCGACAAGCAAACTGCCGATTTTTGTTATTTACGTTTGCGAAAGGAAGGATACTCGGCGGACGATCGCACAGCCATCTCGCGCAGAGTGCGAAGTCTGGCTCAGCACGTTGAAGTCTTTGCTTACTACAGGCACTTTGATGCGCCAGAATGCCCGCTACAAGCCGAAGAATTGCTTCACGCCGTCAAATCAACCTAGCGACGTCTTCCCCATCTCCGCCACGCGCCGCTCGTAGGTCATTTCCGCCCAGCCATGCTTTCCGAAATACCGCAACACGATCTTGTGTCCTGGCTCAATCTTCGCCCGCGCTTTTGTCAGCGCGTCGGAAAGCTCCACCCACGAACCATCCACAAGATAGCTCCCCTCCCAGCCCCGGAGCTCGAAATGCCCATCATTCTTCAGGATCAGCGGCGCCGCCGTGCAGGCGATCACTTTCCCCTGCACCACGGCCTGCGTGCACTGGTAGCTCCCCGATACATCTACAGTCTGAGCCTTAGCAGGAGGATTTAAGACAAAACAAAGCATGGAGTAGGCCACGTACCTCAAGAAGCTCTGCGCAACCCGTTCAACTCCCATGGAGTCTCCGTAGCCAGGAGGCGTAGCTGCGGGGCACCGTCCCTGGCCTTTGGTACAGGTGCAAGTCATCCGCCAAGCCTGTACCTCGTAAACCCTTCAAAACAGATGTCTTAGTAAATCCGCGGACCTGTACTTCGCCTTACCTGGGAACATTCGTTCCCCTTTTTCGCACTCCCAAGGAGTTCCCTCCCTCGCCATCTCCGACCGATCACGGGGAGTAGGAACTCGGTCAGCTCCTTACTCAAATGGCAATTCCGCCGCGGCCTGCCCATCCTTCCGCGGGTCCGACGCTCCATAGTTTATGCCCGTCAGAAAATCCCGCAGCACCGCCTGCCCGCCTCCCACGCGACTCGAAAACGTCCCCAGTACCTTGATCTGGTGCCCCTTGGCTGTCAATTCGTCCCGCACTTTCCCGCCGAAGCGGTTTTCCATCTCCACGTCGCAACCCGTAAACGTATATTTCGTGAACCGCGCCGCCTCCACCGCCGCCTGAATGTTCATCTTGAAATCCGCAATGTTGGCTATGAACTGCGCATGCGCCTGCGCTTGATTCCAACCGCCCATAATTCCAAACGCGATGCGCTTGTCGCCGTTCTGCGCGAACCCCGGAATGATCGTATGCCGCGGCCGCTTGTGCCCGGCCAACGCATTCGGCGAAGACGCATCCAGGGTGAACAACCCGCCGCGATTGTGCATCACAAATCCTGCCCCCGCCGGCACAATGCCCGATCCAAACGCCGAGTAATTGCTTTGAATCAGCGACACCATGTTTCCGTCGCGGTCCACCACCGTCAGATAGGTGGTATCGCTTCCGCCCGCAATTTCTCCCGCTGCGATATCGCATGCCGCTCTATCCGGATCGATCAGCTTCGCTCTCTCTGCCGCCCACTCCTTCGAGATCAGCGTGGCCACCGGAATTTTCTGCCCCCGCGGATCTGCCAAATATTTCCCCATGTCCGCGTACGCCAGTTTCTTAGCCTCGATCTCCGTATGCAGGGCCTTCGTCGAGCCAAACCCCGAATCCTTCTCTCCCAGCGGAAATTTTTCCATTATGTTCAGCATTTCGAGCGCCGCCATGCCCTGCCCGTTCGGCGGCATCTCGTAAACTGTCCAGTCGCGGTACGTCGTCGAAATCGGCTCGACCCATTCGCTCGAGTACTCCGCCAGATCCTTCTCTGTCATCGTGCCGTTGTGCCGCTTCATCGCGTCCAAAATCTTCTTCGAAATCTCTCCTTTGTAAAACGCATCCCTCCCGTGATCGGCGATTTGCTGCAAGGACGCCGCCAAATCCGGGTTCTTGAAAATATCCCCCACCTTCGGCGCATGATCCCCAGGCAGATAAAGACTCGTCGCCGCATCGTCCGTATGCAAAAGATCCACTTCGGCCGCCCAATACGCCGCGTCCCACTCGGGCACCGGAAAGCCGTCCTGCGCCACTCGAGTTGCCGCAGCCAAATCTTCCTTCAACTTTTTCCGCCCAAATTTGTCCGCCAGTTTCTGCCAACCGTCCACCACGCCCGGCACGGTGATCGAGTTCACGCCCGTCTGCGGCATGCTCTTCAATCCCTGCTTTTCCAAAAACGCAATCGTCAAATTCTTCGGCGCCCACCCGCTGGCATTCAACCCGTAAAGCTTGTTGGCCTTTGCGTCATACACAATCACGAACAGATCTCCGCCGATGCCGTTCATCATCGGCTCAACCACGCCCATCATTGCATTCGTAGCAATCGCCGCGTCCACTGCGTTCCCGCCGTGCTCCAGGATCCGCACGCCCGCCTCTGAAGCCAGCGGCGACTCCGAAGCCACAATCCCGCCCTTGGAAATCACCATCGACCGTGTCTGCGAGCGGTCCTGTCCATCCGCACTCTCACTCGTCAGCACCAAACCCCCCGCCAAAACGAAAACTCCAAATCCGCGCCACCAACCAGGATTTCGCATGATTCCTCTCAACGCTTCTGAATCGTGCCACGCATCTTACCTCTCCCGGCAATTCAAAGTCTTCTCAAACTCTCGCCGCGCGCCAAATCTTCCGTAGGGGCAGGCACTGCTCTGCCCCAGCTTCCCGCGCACAGCGACCAGACTTCTGTTTCTTGGCCCCCAAGAATCAGCTCTTGAGGTTCCCCCCAAAAAAAACCCCCCGGGCTGTTTTTTAGCCCGGGGAGCCAGAGGCAGTACGTTAATCCGCCCGTCTCAGCAGCTATCACCTATCCTCATCGTCACCACGATCCTTCGGCGCAAAGGCCACTCCCCGCAGCACTTCACCTGACTGCGCCGCCCGGATCGTCACGAAGTGACCCAAGCGGTCATCCCGATCCTGATCTCCGTCGCCCAGCGGCAGAGTCGTGGCCCTGAGCAAATCAGTCACTTTCACCAATTTGTTGGGGTCCGCCCCCTGGTCGCCGCTTGCGCTCACCGTCGACGTCACCGCATAAATGGTAACCGTGCCGTCATGGTTGTGCTTGCCGGTGATGTTTCTGCAGCCATCCGTCGCCGGATTCAGCGCCGCCGGATAGTTCAGAACGCTGTACGGCACGCCAATGTTCAACCCGTCTTGCAGCACGTAGTCCAGCTTCCATGTCCCGCTGACCAGACTCCATTTCTGCACGCCCGCAGTCGCCAGCGTCGCCGCATCCGCCACATTGCCATTCACAGCCGGGGTCACCAGCGTCCCATCACCCTCGTCGCAAACGTAAAGCGTCTTCTCGTCCGCGAACCACAGGCCAAACGGGAACGCTACCGGGTTCCCGGTAGTTCCATCGAGAGCCGTCCCGCTTGCAAGAGTCGTAGGAAAGCCCGGCAAAATCGTGATCGGTTCTGCCATCAGGGCCCCCGTCGACCCTGTCGGCAAGACTCCAGCGGTTCCGACCTGATACACGGTGTTGATCCCGTTGCCGCCGCTCCCCTTCGTCACATACAAAGTGTTATGAAAAATCGTCAGACCGCGAAAGTTATTGTCTTTTCCCGGTTTGTCCGCCGTCGTGTACCCCACCTGGGTAACCGCGAACTCCCCAATTTTGGTAATGTTTGGCGGCACAGGAGGCGCCTGACCGGGCACAAGCAATTCCACTCCGGTAGAGGTGACAAGGTTGACTCCTACTTGCGTCCCCGTCAGCTGGCTGGCCGAGAGTCCTCCGTTGTTGTCATTCCCGGTCATGTAATACAGCGAATGCGCCTTGATCGCTGCCCGCCCATTGTTCCCGCTGTAGCCATTCCCTTCCGTAATCGTGAGGTGCCCATCCGCCTCCACTTCTCCGACGGACCGATAGTATTGCGATGAAACTGGATTCGTCGGATCCACCACACCCGGCGTATTCGAGTTCGACACATCCAGCTGGTTCGGCCCTGTCACGAATCCCGGCCCACCCCGGTACCCACCAAATGTGATCGACTTTCCATCCGTCGCCAAATTCAACGCCAGTTCTGACTTCGAGCTAAAGCTCGTCACAATCTGGTCGCTCGGAATCGGCAAAGTGTCCAACAGCCATCCGTCGGTAGTTATATTGTCCAGGAAGATCGGCGAAGTGATCCCAAAGCTCCCATCCGCTCCATCATTATTAAATACCGTCGGATACGTACCATCCGCCACCGCGGTGTTGCACCCGGAAGAACTCCCGGCCTTAATCTTGACGGTAGTAGTCCCTCCAGCGAGCAGCGGCAAAGTGATCGTCCCCGCCACGCATCCCGGCGGCAGAGTCTCCCCCACTGCAATCGTCCCGGGAGTTCCGGTATAGACGCTCCGGCTAAGCACCAAAGTGTCCGGCTGAAATTTAAACTGTTTCAAATGGCGATCATCGTCATTTGCAGCTGTCTTGCTGACAAACACACTCGCCGCGAGTCCCAATGCCGTTGCGACTGCCAAAACCGCCAAAGTACGCCGTTTTTTCACAAGTATAGCCCTCCAAGGCGCACGCATATTCCCACGTCAGGTCGACTGGAGGTTTTCCGCGAGGTTAAGAATTCGTGAACACCAGGTTGCAAGTACTGATAGCTGTAGTAGAGCCGCTCCAAATCGAATCCGGCTTTGCCGGTGGGCAGCCTATCTGTCGGGGACAGTTCCTTATACGCATGGCGGCGCCGTGCGTCTCGGACATCACCTTTACGCGTGAGCCTTCTTAATTTTCGTGTCGTGCAAAGCCAACTATGTTTCCTGTCCTTACCCACGCCGAAAACGGTAGACTGTACCCCTCCTCTCCCATCGGGTGCACCCGACTGCTGAGGAGCCAAGCCCCATGCCTGACAAAAAACAGCCAGCGCCCTCTTCGCTCGCCGGCGACTTCAGACAAGTGCCAGCAAAAGACCCGCAGCTTGAGGCCCAGATCGATGCCCTGCTCTCAGGCCGCCATGCCGATCCTTTCGCTCTCCTTGGTCCTCATCCAACCAGCCACGGCTGGCTCGTTCGCTTTTTCCGCCCCGGCGCCGCCGACGCCAGTGTCCTCCTTGAAGGAGCCTCCGAGCCCATCGCTGCGCGCCGCCTGCGCCCCGAAGGCTTTTTTGAAGCTGCGTTCCCTGATTCGCAGCAAGGACGGCCGGCTCCGTCCTCCTATCGCATTCGCTACCGCACCGGCCACGGCGAGACCGTCGAGACCTTCGACACCTATGCTTTCCCCTTTCTTCTTAGCGAGTTCGATCTTCATCTCATGGGCGAAGGGCGCCATTACGACACCTACGAAAAGCTCGGCGCCCATCTCAAGAAGCTCGAAGGCGTCCCGGGCGTCCATTTTGCGGTGTGGGCACCGAGCGCGCGCCGCGTCAGCCTCGTTGGCGACTTCAACCGCTGGGACGGCCGTGTCGATCCCATGCGCGCCCGCGGCTCCTCCGGCATCTGGGAACTCTTCGTCCCGGAACTCGCCGAAGGCGCCATCTACAAATACGAAATCATCGGCCCCACGGGCAACATGCTCCCTCTCAAGGCCGATCCCTACGCCTTCCGCGCGGAACTCCGCCCGAATACCGGCTCGGTCGTCGCGAAACTCGACACTTATGTCTGGACCGACGCCAACTGGATCAGCCGGCGCTCGCAAAGAAACTGGCTTGAATCGCCCATCTCCGTTTACGAGGTCCATCTCGGCTCCTGGCGCCGCGTCCCCGAGGAAGGCAATCGATGGCTCACCTATCGCGAACTGGGCGATCAGCTCATTCCGTATGTGAAAGATCTGGGCTACACGCACATCGAACTGCTTCCCATTATGGAGCACCCCTTTGATGGCTCTTGGGGCTATCAGACCATCGGCTACTTCGCCGCCACCAGCCGCTACGGCTCCCCCGCTGAATTCATGGAGTTTATCGACCGCTGCCACCACGCTGGCATTGGCGTTTTTCTCGACTGGACTCCCGCTCATTTCCCACGCGACACGTTCGGCTTGGCGGAGTTCGATGGCACGCATCTTTACGAACACTCCGACCCGCGCCAGGGCACACACCCCGACTGGGGCACGCTCGTCTACAACTACGGCCGCAATGAAGTCCAGAACTACCTCATCTCCAACGCTTTGTTCTGGCTGGACAAATATCACATCGATGGCCTGCGCGTGGACGCGGTCGCCTCCATGCTCTATCTCGACTATTCCCGCAAAGCGGGCGAGTGGATCCCCAACGAATTCGGCGGCCGCGAAAATCTTCACGCTATCGCGTTCCTGAAGCGCATGAACGAAGTCGCTTACGGCCGCTTCCCGGGCATTCTGACCATTGCCGAAGAATCCACGTCCTGGCCGAGCGTAACGCGCCCCACCTATCTCGGCGGACTCGGGTTCAGTCTCAAATGGAACATGGGCTGGATGAACGACACGCTGAAATATTTTTCCGCGAATCCTGTTCACCGCAAATACGAACACAACAAACTGACCTTCTCGATGCTCTATGCCTTTTCCGAGAATTTCATGCTTCCCTTCTCCCATGACGAAGTCGTCCATGGAAAAAACTCTCTCCTCCACAAAATGCCCGGCGATCTGTGGCAACAGTTTGCAAACCTCCGCCTCCTGCTTGCCTATCAGTGCGCCCATCCCGGCAAGAAACTCCTCTTCATGGGCCAAGAGATCGCGCAGCGCAGTGAATGGAGCGAGGCGCACAGCCTCGATTGGCACTTGCTCCAATACGATTCGCACCGCGGCGTGCAAAATCTCGTCCGCGATCTCAACAAGCTGCTCGCCGCGCAGCCTGCTTTGCATGAAGTCGATTTCAATTGGCAGGGATTCGAGTGGATTGACGCCAATGACGCCGATAACAGCGTCTTCGCCTTCGCCCGCCACGGCAAGAAGCCCGAGGACCTGCTGATCGTTATTCTCAATGCTACCCCGGTCGTCCGCGAAGGCTACCGCATCGGCGTCCCCCAACCGGGCTTTTACTCCGAAATCCTCAACACGGACGCAGCAGGCTACGGCGGCTCGAACGTCGGCAATTTAGGGGGTCAAAACGCCTCAAACCAGCCGTCGCAAGGCCGCGCCCACTCTCTTTGTCTCACCCTTCCGCCCCTTGCAGCAGTTTTCCTCAAATGGCAGGCGAGCTAGGGATACATCATGTATACGGTGATCCGGTCCTCGTTGGTGTCTTTGGAGACTCCGCGCGGATTTGCTTCGCACGCAATTCGAGATCTTCGGCCTTGGTTGGCCGACCGGTCTGACGAAGTAACGCCGCATAGCTTTCCAGCAAAGCGGCCACGTCCGGATGGTCTTTTCCGAGAATTTTTTCCCGAATCGCCAGTGCGCGAACGTACAACGGTTCAGCTTCGGAATATCTTCCCTCGATCCGGTATAAATCTCCGAGATCGTGCAGCGATTGCGCGACGGCGCGATGCTCGGGCCCCAGCGCTTTTTCACGAATGGCCAGCGCACGCTGATACAGCGCGGCGGCCTCCATATAGTTCTTGCGCGCAAAATTCAGCTCGCCCAGGTTGTTCAAACTCGAAGCTACAACAGGATGTTCTGGACCAAACGCTTTCTCGCGAATCGCCAGCGCGCGTTGCTGCAGATCGATTGCCTCGCCGTATTTTTTCCGCGCCTGTTTCAGTTGTGCCAGGTTTACAAGGCTTGCCGCCACGTCAGGATGCTCCGGACCGTACGCTGCCTCTCGAATATCCAGGGTGCGCTTGTAGAGACGTTCGGCTCCGGAGTATTTCCCTTGATTCTTGTACAGCTCCGCCAGATTGATCAGCGGTACCGCAAGATCCGGATGCATGGCCCCGAGTGCTTTTTCGCGAAGGTCAAGCACCCGGCGGAAATGGAGTTCAGCGTCGGTGTTGTTGCCCTGAGCCTCGCGCAACAGGCCAAGATTGTTGATTGCGGTCGTTACGCGGGTGTCACCAGGAGGAAAGGCCTTCTCGCGAATGGCCAGCGAGCGCCTGTAGAGGGGTTCGGCTTCGGCGAGCTTGCCTTCGTTGCGGTAAAGTTCTGCCAAGTCATTCAGAGTAACGGCCACGTCGGGATGTTCTGGCCCAAGCGCCTTTTCCTGAATGGAAATGGCCCGAGAGTACAGCTCTTCCGCTTCGCGATAGCGGTTCATGGCGCGATAGAGTTCGGCGAGATTGCTGAGCGGCGTTGCCAAAGCCGCACTCGCGGGACCCGACCCTTTCTCCTCGGCATCCAGCGAACGCTTGAGCAAGGTCTCGGCTTCCGCGAATCTGCCTTGGAGGCGATAGAGCTCGCCGAGAAGGCTCACACTGGCCGCGATACGCGGATCCTCCGCGGAGTAAGCGGCCTCGCGAATCGCAAGGGCGCGCTTGAAGAGGGGCTCCGCCCGAGGATAGCGTCCCGTTTCAAGATACAGTTCACCTAGATTGCTCAGAACAGGAGCCAGAGAGGGATCCTGCCCCCCACGGGCTTTCTCCCAGACTTCGATCGACCTCTTGTAGAGCGGCTCGGCTTCACGGAATCGGTCGCGTTGCCTGTAAAGCTCAGCCAAGTTGTTTAGATTAGCCGCTAGTCGAGGATCCGCGGCCCCAAAGGATTCCGCTTGCTGCAGGGCGCTGGCGTAGAGCTTCTCTGCCTCCGAAAAGTTCCGGTCCTGATAGGCTTTGCCGGCGGCGGACATGATTACGTCCCATGACGGCTGCTGGGCCATGGAAATCGAGAGGATGGCGAAGGCACACGTGCAAAGCAGGGCGCCAACCCGGCTCAGCCACAGGGCAAAGTCTTTCACACCCCACCGCCTAAGAAAACCGCGCAGGCGTCAGAGGACTGGGCTCGAACCTAGGGAATTGCGCGATTTGGACTTCCGTGCCGCCAATGTACCACAGGGCATGGGGAATGAGGAGACGCGACGGTGGGGAGTGCCAGCCGGGACCGGGCGAAGGACCGCAGGAACAGCTTGGGCGAGGTTCCGGCTTGGGTTTGAGTTGCGTAGGGCACTGGAGAGCCCGCTGGCGAATCCCGAGGTGCCAGGGAGTCAAAGCGGAGAATCAGGAAACTTTTCGGAACCGACCTTCGTATCTCTCTCCAAATGCCCAAAGGAGGCATCCCGCTATGACTAGCCGCACCCGGCACTTTTTCCCTGTAATTGCCTTTTTGGCCGCCACATCCCTTTTCGCGCCCCTGGGTACGCGAGCACAATCGAGCGCAAGCACTTCGAGCACGGGCAGCCATGGAGATCGCTGGCTCCACGTGCGCGTCATCAGCACCAACGCCAAAGGCGAGACTGTCCGGGTGAATGTTCCACTCGAGTTAGCGGAAAAAGTCTTGCCGGCCATTGACCATGACCGCCTCCACAACGGGAAAGTCCGAATCGGCTGCATGGATTGCGATGGCGTGGATGTTCGCACACTGTTTGAAGCTGTCCGTTCGAGCAAAGATGGCGAATTTGTGACCGTACAAAGCAACGATGCGGACATCAGCGTGATGAAGAAGGAAGGGATGCTGTTCGTTCACGTACACGACAAAAACAAGCCGAAGCATTCGCAAGTAGAGGTCAAGGTTCCCCTGAAAGTGGTCGAAGCACTGCTGTCCGGCTCCAAAGACGAGCTGGATATCGTGGCTGGACTGCATGCGTTGGCCGGGCAGGGCGACGTTGAGCTGGTTTCCGTGAAAGATGACGACAACACCATCCGGGTCTGGCTGGATTCGAAGAACGTCACGACGGACTGACCAAAAAAGGATTCCCAGTTTCGTTTCGGTCCAGGGGTAGTCCCGCACAAGAAGCAAGGGACGGGAAAGGAAAAGAGAAATGGTTTTGCTCGGGAAAATCGCTCTGGGATTTGGAGCCACGTTGGCAATGGCGGGGGCTTATACGTTTCACGAAGGATTGCTCCGCGTCGATGTAGACGAAACCCACGGTAAGGGTTCGCACGTGCATGTCTGGGTGCCGGCGGCGATTGTACCGATGGCGATGCACTTCATCCCCCGGGACAGGATGCGCGATGCCGGAGAAAGGGCCAGGAACTTCATGCCGCTGGTGCACGCCGTGGCAAAAGAACTCGAGAAATATCCGGAAGCGGAGCTTGTCGAAGTCCACGACGGTCCACAATATGTCCGCATCCGCACTCATAACGGCAATTTGCTGATTGACGCGAACGAACCCGGTCAGATCGTGCATGTCTCCTGCCCGCTGGCCACGATCGATGACGTTTCGAGCGAACTAGCGGCGTTCGCGCCAGCCTCCTGAGGCAGGGTGAAAGTGGAAGAAGGACAGCCCCAGGCTCGGGCATCCTTCCTTCTGACCCGAGTGCCTTTTAGCCTTTTGTCCCGCGGCCCCAGAACTCATTGAGGATTCTGCTTCTGCATCATCTGGCGTTTCATCGCTTCCGGATCGAACTTCATAGGAGTCCCGGTAATGTGGTCCTTGGCATCGGAAATCGCCTTGACCAGCGTCATGGAGTTCGTCGGGGTGACTTCCTTCACCAAACTCATGGGCGTGACCTTGGAGCTCGCCCAGACATCGCCTTTTCCATCGTCTTTGGCCCAGTGATCGCAGAGGAAAGTGCCCGCCGGGACGGTAATGGTCTCCTCCCCAACTTTGTGCCACTTCTCCATTTCGTCGGCCATGTGAGATCGCTGCTGCGCGCCCGGGTTCATGAGCATTTCCATGGCCGGCTGGCCGGGCTGCTGAAAGATCATGCGATGAAACTGGAAGTCATCTTTTGTGACGAGCATTTTCGCGTAGGCCATCCTGCCGGTTCGTTGATCAGAATGGCCAAATTCTAGCCAAAAGGCGTCCTTGCCGTCGACGGACTCCTGGCCGACCACTGTCATTTCGATGGTGCTTTTCTTCTGGTCGCGTTCGGTTTCATAGACCGAGCCACTTCCCACTACGGGCTTGAAAAGATCGGCGATCGCCGGCTTCTTGAAAAAGTCCATGCCCATCTGAGCGCGGGCCGGGGCTCCGGCGGCCAGACTTAAGCCTGCGGCCAAAAGCGTTACGTGCAGTGGCTTCATCGTGGAGCTCCTTAGTTTGCTCTGCGCCGCCAGATGGCGGGGTTTTCCAGGGCCAAGCAGGCGGGGAGTGCCCCAAAATTATCAGCTTGGCGAAGGTGAAGCAATGGGGGAGAGCGCACTGCTAGGCGAGAAAGAAAATTATTCGTAAGCCAGGGCAACAACCGGATCGTAACTTGCGGCGCGCAGAGCCGGATAGATGGCACCGATGGAGGCGCCGACGAGAGCTAGCAGAGCGGAAGAAAAGACCCATTGCGTGGTAATTAGAATCATGAGGCTGGGGTTCGTCTCTTTCATGACGGCCTGGAAGGCAAAGGTGAGCGCTATTCCGAGCAAGCATCCGCAGACGGTAAGAAGGAGAGTTTCGCCGAGCAACATGCGAAGGATTCCCAGTCTGGAAAGACCAAGCGCTTTGAGGATGCCAATCTCGCGAGTCCGTTCCATGACCATGGTGTGCATATTCAGAAGCACGACCAGGAAGCTGATGACGAGTCCTAGCCCGACCATGCTGCGGGTAAAGGGCTTCAATTGAGGAAGATTCGAGGAACTCATGAGGGTGACGAGTTCGTAGGTCGTGCGCACACTGTCCAAGGGAGAGAGCGCAACAATTTGCGCGCGGGCGGCTTCGGTATCGCCCTTGCTCCGGACGTAAAACATAGAGACGCGTTTCTCGGCGCCAGCGATCTCCTGTGCCGTCTCGAGAGGAATAAAATAACGCGCGCCTTTGCCATGGGCGACGATGCCGCAAACCGTAAACGTATGATTTAAAAGAGTGATCTGTTGTCCGACCTTCAAATGTTTGGTTTGCGCGATGATGTCATCGGCGATGGCTTCGTCGGGAGATTCGAACGGACGGCCCGCGCGGAATAAAAATCCGCGGCTGAGGGCATTGAAGCGCTTGTAGTTGATGCCGTAAACGAGCGTCAAGTTCTTTGGTTCCGTGAGGATAAGAGTGGGAGCCACTTCATCGACGCCGGGAAGCAAGGCAATCTTGTCGCCCAGAGATTCCTGCATGACGGCGCTCGAGAAAGCAAAGAAAATGGAAGAGTTTGGAGGCTGCACGAGAAGGTCGGCGCCGACGCCCTCGACGCGTTTTCCCCACTCGGAAATAATTCCCGAAGTGAATCCCACAATGAGAAGAACCAAGATGACTTGGATGGCGATGGCGATCACGCTGAGAAGACTGCGCAGCGGACGGGCAACGATGTTGCCCCAAAGCATTTGGAATAAGGAGAAAGTTCCGTCAAAGGTCTCATTCATCAGGAAATCCGACAAGCCACTCTATCATTGGCGATGAGGCCGGTCAAAATTCGGAAAGAGGATCGAGGCAAGAGTTGTGCCGAACCGCAGGAAAAATATTTCTGGACGATTAAGTTTTCAACACAATTGTTGATAAGTGTGTGGAAATTAAGGCGGCGATGCGAGCTAACTTCACTTTCTTCAACGGCCTGATGCTGTTTGCACAATTTCAGGGCAATTGTTTTTTTTCCTCGCGGGAATCTTACGGCAAGAGGAAAGATGTTGCGCGACGCATGGCACGTAAAATCAGATCAGTGCCAGAGTGAAAACCTAAACATCGAGAGAGCGGTGATGTTCCGCCAGCAATTTCCGCCAGAAGAGACAAATTAGTACCACTTCGGCGGCCGCTCAAGTCGCACTTTGATGACCTGGTGAGGATCGGTAATGTCATACCAACGCCCATAAGTCTTCCAACCTTCGGCAATAATTTGAACGAGAGCGCGGCCGAGAGGGGCTGCCGCGACATGCGCGATGCCTTCGCGGTTGGTTTTGACATTTAATTCGACTTTCTTGTCCTTCTTGATGGCGTGCTCTTCGATGTACTTCACATAGACGCTGGCGTTCTCAACGGGAACGGCCTTGTCGCCGCCAGTGACTTCGATCGTCAAACGGTTTGGTTCGTCGGATTGTGACGGAGCTTTAGCGGCGGGCGCGGCCGAGTCCTGGGCAGCAACACAAACGGCAGCCGCGGCCAGCAAAGAGAGAAATAGGCAACCCCATTTTGAGCGAATAAATCTCATGTTCCTTTGGACCCCATCCTCCAAGGAAAGACGTTACGGCCTCAAGTTACTCCGCTGAGGGCTAAGATGCAAATGCAGGCCGGGATGCTGCTCGGCGGAATCCGGCTATTGGAATCGCAGCGATGTATCCCACGCAACAACTCGCTGCGGCGAGTTTGACTCACTGGTGTTGGTCCTGTAACTTCTGAAGAATCTGCTCTGCAGGTACTTGAGAGCCGCGAGCGCAGCGAAGGACCCCTAGTCCCGCAACTTCCACATTGCCGGGGAACCGCAGCAGATTTTCCGTGCTGCCATGGGCTAGCCGCATGAGAATAAGGTTCAGGAAGTAAGAGGAGATCACCATGGGATTTGCCACGAACGCGATTCACGTCGGTCAGGAGCCTGATCCGGCGACAGGAGCGATCGTTGCGCCGATCTATCAGACGTCGACCTACGTCTACGAAGAACTGGGCAAACACAAGGGGTATGACTACGCGAGATCCAACCATCCGAACCGGAAAGCGCTGGAGCGGACGGTGGCAAAACTGGAAGGCGGACACAGCGCGTATGTTTTCACTTCGGGAATGGCGGCCGTCGACGCGGTGTTCCGTCTCTACCGGCCGGGCGACCACATCGTGCTGTCGGAAGCGGTGTACGGAGGAGTGTACCGGCTCTCGACGCAGCTGCTCGTGCACTTCGGATTGGAATTTAGTTTTGTGGATACCTCAATCCCGGGGTGCGTGCTCGCGGCGTTGCGGCCAAACACCAAGTTGATTTACATCGAGACGCCTACGAATCCGACGATGCGCGTGACAGACATTGGCGCGATCGCGAAACTGGCTAGCGAGCGGAATGTGACGCTGGCGGTCGACAATACGTTTCTGAGCCCTTACTTGCAGCGGCCCATCGAGCTTGGCGCGCAGATCGTGGTGCACTCGATGACGAAGTATTTGAACGGGCACAGCGATTCTACCGGCGGAGCGGTGGTGCTGACGCGGCCGGACGACGCGGAGAAGATTTATTTCATCCAGAGGTCCGCCGGGGCGGGGCTGGCGCCGATGGATTGTTTCTTGATTTCACGGGGGCTAAAGACGCTGGCCATTCGTATGCTGCAGCACAACGCGAATGGGATCACCGTGGCACGTCACCTGGACGCGCATCCGAAAGTTCGGAAGACACATTACCCCGGACTACCGACCCACCCGCAGCACGATATTGCGCGGCGGCAGCAAAAAGGGCCGGGAGCGATGATCGCAATTGATCTGGGTTCTTTGGAAGCCGCGAGGCGATTTTTGAATCAATTGAAATTGTGCTCGCTGGCGGAGAGTTTGGGCGGAGTGGAGACTTTGGTTTCCTTGCCCGCCCAGATGACGCACGCTTCGATGCCGAAGGAAGTACAGGAGCGGATCGGGATAACGGAAGGGCTGGTCAGGATTTCGGTGGGGATTGAGGACGTGGAGGATATTATGGCGGATTTGGATCAGGCATTGTTGTACGTGTGAAAAAGAAGCGGGTAGCGAGCGGCAAAGATGCCTCTGGGAGGGACGCCGATGCGATTGCTTTCCGATGGAGGGGGTTCCGGTAGAACCGCTCTTCGCGGTGTTATGTGCTTTCCTCGAGCCAGTCCAGGTAAGCTCTAGAGCCTCCGGCGATCGGCAGGGCGATGAATTCGGGGACTTCGTAGCTGTGGAGGCGTTTCACTTCCCTTTCAAGGCCGCCCAGCTTTCTTGCCGTGGTTTTGATCAGGAGCAGGAGTTCGCGCGTCTTTTCTACTTTGCCCTTCCAGCGATAATGGGACTCGATCGGGCTGCGGAGGATGCTGACGCAGGCGGCGAGGCGTTTTTCGACGACGCTGCGGGCAATGAGTTTGGCCTGAATGGGATTGGCGCAGGTCACGAGCACAAGCCAGTGCTTTTCGTCAGACTTCATGTAGTTCTCTCCGCAAATTCCTTCTAAAGCTTTCGTCTTCGGGAAACTGGGAATAGAATACGACGGTATGAGCGCTTCTCCCATGATGAACGCAAGTCCCATCAAGTTCGGCACGTCGGGCTGGCGGGGACTGATTGCGGACGATTTTACGTTTGCGAACGTGCGGCTGGCGGTGACGGCTATCGCAGAGCACGTGAACAGCAAGATGCGGAATCCGATGATTTTGGTTGGGTACGACACGCGATTCTATTCGGAGGAGTTTTCGCAGCTGGCCGTGGCGATTTTGCAGGCGCACAAGGTTCGGACTTTGCTTTGTGAGACGTTTACGCCAACGCCTGCGGTGGCCTACGAGATCCTGCGGTCGAAGCTCGACGGGGCGATCAACTTCACGGCCAGCCACAATCCGGCGCAATACCATGGGCTGAAGTTTTCCTCGGCCGATGCGGGGCCGGCGCTGCCGGAAGTGACTAGGGATATTGAGGCACGCGTGGCGAGGATTATCGCCAAAGACGGGGCTTATCCGAGTTCGCCGGCGGTGCCTTCGGACGGAGTGAAGACGGAGACGGTAAATCTTCGCGAGAATTACTTGAAGCGGCTGGGCGAGTTGGTGAGATTTGAGACGCTGCGGAAAGCGAACGTCAAATTCGTGACGGACGCTTTGCATGGGTGTGGGTCGGGATATCTGGATGGCGCGCTTGCCGCGCACGGTGTGGCTGTTGAAGCGATGCGGACGGATCGGGATTGTTTGTTTGATGGGACGGGACCAGATGTAAGCGCGGAGAATTTGGCGCCGTTAGGCAAGGCGGTTGTTGATTCGGGAGCGGCGGCGGGGCTCGCGACCGACGGGGACGCGGACCGGTTTGGAATAATCGATCGCGACGGGACCTGGATTCAGCCGAATCACATTTTGGCGCTGGTGTACGACTACATCGTCGAGACGCGTGGATGGAACATGCCGGCGGCGCGGAGCGTGGCTACTTCGCAGCTGATAGACGCGGCGGCGAAGTCGCATGGACAGAAAACGTTTCAGACGCCCGTGGGATTCAAATATATCGGGCAATTGATTCGCGAAGACAAGATAGCGCTGGGCGGAGAAGAGAGCGCGGGGCTGACGATCCGCGGGCACGTGCCTGAGAAGGACGGGATTCTGGCGTGCTTGCTTGTGGCGGAGATGATTGCGGCACGGGGAGCTTCGCTCGGCGAACAAATTCGGCGGCTTTTTAAGAAAGTGGGAAGAGAATTCTGGCCGATGCGCGCAAATTTGCACTTGCATGACGAACAAAAGGCAAACACTGTAAACAAGGCGGCGGTGGACGCTTCGACACTGCTGGGGCGGAAAGTTGTATCGATGGACCGGACGGATGGAGCAAAATTCAGTTTTGAGGATGGCTCGTGGATGCTTTTGCGGCTGTCCGGAACGGAGCCGTTGTTGCGCCTGTATGTGGAAGCAAATAGCGCAGAGGCTTCGGCGAAGTTGACGAGCGAGGCGACGAAGTGGGTATTGGAAAACTGAAGAGGAAATTGAAGAACGTGCCGCTCGAGGAGAAGATCCGGTCGCTGATGCGGCAGTATGGGCGCGGGCTTTTGGGATTGCTGATGCTGGTGATGATTGTGCACGACGTTTTTGGGACGCACGGATTCTTGGCGATGCGGCGGACGCAAGACGAGATTCGCAAGGTGAAGGCGAATCTCGACGCGTTGAGCAGGGAAAATGCAGCGCTCGAACAGGAAGTGAAGGATCTGAATAGCGATCCTCGATTGATTGAAAAAATCGCGCGCGATGATCTGGGTTTGGCGCGACCTGGCGAGATCATTATCAGGATTCCCGCAGGGCAGCAGTTGGAACAGAACTCCGTCGTAAAACCCTAGGCCAGAGCGCCGGTTGAGGTTGATTCCCTCCTACAATTTGATTTCTTTAGGCTGGCCTGTCAGGTCAATACGGCCGCCGCGGCCAGTTCTTGCGTTTTCCGGTGGCGATTTTTCCAGTTCGTGCGAAGCAGCGAGAGCCCCAGCATGGCTAAGAAGATGATGCAGAGGCCGAGGGTGGCCAGGGGGAAGCTCGATTGGCGCTTTGGAAGGATCGAGAGGCGACCGTAGACGAACTCGATATGGACCCAATAGACGAGAAGCGAGGTTTTGCCCAGCTGGATGATGGGGCTGAATCCCAATTGGGCTAGGCCCCAGCGGCACCAGACGTAGACGCAGAACAAAATAATCAGGAGGATGCCGCAGCGCATCAGGAAAAAATTTGGGCTGGTGTGCCAATAGTCGTATTGGGAATAGAGCTGGAGGCGGAACTCATCGAATTGGATGGAGAGGAAACAGGAGAGTATGCCGGTCCCACCCAGGGCTGCAAAAATGAGAGCTTCGTGGCGCCTGGCGAGATCGGTGAAGAGGAAGAACCCGACGGCTAGGCCGACAAACGCGAAAGCGGACCAGGGGAAGAGAGGGAAGAGCCAGGGTTGGGGATGGCCGAAGGTGTGGACGCCATTGATGTAGGACTCAAGTGGCCAAGGGAGCTGGCTCGGGCGATAGGTGGTCCAGAGATGCGGGGTGGCCAGGGCTACCAGTGCGGCCGTGAAGAGGCCAGCGAAGATTGCGCGGTTACGAGAGGACCTGACGGTTCCGGGAACGGCAGGAGCGGGGACGTTGGCGTCGGCAGGGCCAGGAACTGCGCTGAGCCAGCAGAGAATGCCCATCAGAACCATCGAGAGGCCGAGAATGTTCAGGATATCGACGCGCAGGATGTCGGTCCAGGGAGACCAGCGGTAGCCGAGGGCATATTCCTGAAGCCGGAAAAGCATACCGAGGGCGAAAACCTCGGCGCCGCGGCGAATGGTTGTTTTTGCGACATCACCGCGAGTGGCTCCTTTTTCGCGGAGACGTTCTGTAACCAGCGCGAAGGAAACGCCAGAGAGAAAGATGAAAAGCGGAGCGGGAAGCGTGCCGCCGAGTTGCGACCAGACAAAGGCGGGGGAGTTTCGCGCCTGTGGGCTCAGCCAGGAATCGTAGCAGTGCGTTTGAAACATGAGGACGCAAGCCAGGCCGCGCATCCAGTCGATGTAGGAGAGGCGCTTCATGGTCGGCGCTCTTCGTCGGGAACGCTCGCTCCAGAGCGCCAAGCGTGGTTCGGCAGAGGGTGTCGTTCGATTTGGGATGCCATGTGTATGCGCTACAATCTTCTCTTTCTTTTCAAAGGTTGAGCAGGCAATTTGTCAGCGACGCGCCAACTCGGTGTGCTTCCGATGCTCGGCCTGTGGGCCGGATTGTGTCTTACGGGAACCTTTTACGCCACATGGCATGGCTACGGCGGCCGCGACTTCGCAGCCACGCTGACGGCATTTGCGTTCTTTCTTCTGGTGATGCTGCTGTTCGCCGCGCGCGGTGTTGCTGACAGTCTTACGGCGCGCTTCGATCCCGGCGGAGGCATCGCGCTGGGCGCCGCCGCGTTCCTTGCATACCTGATTTACGGGCTGGGGACAAATACTTTTACGCTGGGGCGGGCCGGTGCCGTGGCGTGTCTGGTCTTTGTGCCGATGGCGCTGACGGCGTCGGCGGAGCGGAAGCCTGGAGGCACATGGCAGGATTTCTTGACACTCGCGGGTGTGTGGGTGGCGGTGAAGTTCGGCCCCTCACATTGGCTGTGGCCTTATCCGAGCGGGCGGCTTGCGTATGTTTTCACGGTCCTGCTGGCGGTGAATGTGGCGCTGGCGGTGTTCGTTCTGTTGCGGCGTCTGGATGGGATCGGCTACTCGATTGGTTGGGGCCGCCATTGGGGACTTTTCACGCTCGGCAGCTTCGCTGTGTTCGGCTGTGTCGCCATTCCGCTGGGAACGTCGATGCGCTTCATTTCGTTCGCGCCGCAGTGGCATGCCTGGAGTTCGCTGTTGTTCACTGCGCTGGGAATTTTCTTTTTTACGGCGTGGCCGGAAGAATTTCTTTTTCGCGGGTTGCTGCAAAATATGCTGGCGCGGTCGTCCAGGAGCGATTTGGCGGGATGGTGGACGGCTTCGGTTCTGTTCGGGTTTTCGCACATTACAAACTTGGGATTTCCCAATTGGCGCTATGTGATCTTGGCGTCGATTGCGGGGATTTTTTATGGGTGGACATGGCGGAAGACGGGGTCGATTTTTGCCTCGGCAATTGTGCACGCTTTGGTGGATGTGACGTGGCATTTCTTGTTCAGGACGGAATGAAAGGCAGAGAGCCGAAGGCACGTTTGGCACGTCTGTTGTTTCTGAAGCTCCAAGAAGCGGAACTTGGGCCCGATTCAAACGTATTCCCATGTAGCGGAGGGTCTCGATGGAAACCTTGCGGCAGGACGTGCAATTTGCGCTTCGGATGATGCGCAAGAACCTGGGATTCACGACAGCGGCCGTGCTGTGCTTGATGCTGGGAATTGGAGCCACGACCGGGATTTTCACGGTGGTGAACGCCGTGCTGCTCGAGCCGCTTCCCTTTTCGCACCCCGAGCAGCTGGTTCGCGTGTACACGGAGTTTCCGACGTTTCCGAATGGCGGGCTGCACCGATTCTGGACTTCGGGGCCGGAGTTTATCGATTTGAAGCGGGACGCGCACTCCTGGGCGGCGCTCGACGCATGGATTGCGGGCGGCGTGAATCTAGCCGGGAAAGTGGAACCAGTGCGGGTGAACGCTGCCTCCGTGAGTGGTGGACTACTAGAAACCCTCGGAGTATCACCCGTGAGCGGACGTTTAATCGCGCCATCCGACGACATCCCGGGAGCTTCCGTCGTCGCGGACATTTCTTACGGGACATGGCAGAGCGTATTTGCGGGAGATCCCAACGTCGTGGGGCGTGAAACGCGGCTGGATGGTTTGAAGTGCACGATCATCGGGGTGATGCCGAAGGGATTTCAGTTTCCGCCCGGCGAACAGGATCCGCCGCAAGTTTGGACGGCGCTGCAGCTCGACCCGGCAAAGCCGGGAGGACGCGGCTCCCACAACTACTACCTGCTGGGACGGCTGAAACCGGGCGTATCGGCAACACAAGCGCAAGGCGAACTGCAGTCTCTCGTAGAGAGCTACGGAGAGAATCGCGCGCCCCACACGCACAGCTTTGATCCGAAGACTCACACGATCGTGAGTTTTCCGTTGCAGGCGGAAGTAGTTTCGAGCGTGCGGCCGGCCTTGCTGATGTTGCTGGGAGCAGTGGCCTTTGTGCTGCTGATCGCGAGTGTGAATGTGGCGAATCTGCTTCTGGCGCGGGCAGAGGCGAGGCGCAGAGAAATTGCCATTCGCGGCGCTTTGGGAGCGAGCCTGGCGCGGCTGGCGCGACAGTTTGTGACCGAGGGAATCCTGCTGGCGTTGTGCGGAGGATGGCTGGGCGTAGCACTGTCGTACGCCGGAGTGCGGCTGGTTCAACTGACGAATGCGGGAGGAATACCGCGCGCTGATGAAATCGCGATGGATTGGCGCGTCCTGGTTTTCACGCTGGCGGTGAGTGCCGTGACGGGAGTCCTTTTTGGTTTGGCGCCGCTGGCGCCGCTGATCGTGAGCGGGATATCGGAATCGCTGAAGGACACCGCCGGAAGCACGACCGCGGCCGCGGGAGCGCAGTTTTTCAGACGGGCGCTGGTTGCCGGCGAGCTTGCCATGGCTTTGGTGCTGCTCATCGGGTGCGGCTTGATGCTGAGGGCATTCTGGAAGTTGCAAGAGGTGCACACCGGTCTGCGCCCGGGCAATGTGATTACGATGCGCGTGTCGTTGCCCAGCGGAACGTATACCGACACGGCCAAGATGACAGATTTTTGGACTCGGCTCGATGGGCGCTTGACGAGTCTACCCGGCGTGCAGTCGGCGGCTTTGGTTTCCGGGTTGGCGCCGATGCGTCCACCAAACATGAACGACACAGAGATTGAAGGATTTGTGATGACCAAAGATGGGCCCATCCAAAATGTGGATTTCTATCAAGCAGTGAGCAAAGACTATTTTGCGACGATGGGAATCCGGCTGATGGATGGCCGTTTGTTTGACGAGCGCGACGTACAGGACGCGCCGCAAGTCGTAATTGTCAACGAAGCGATGGCCAAGACTTTCTGGCCGAATCAGAACCCCATTGGACGGCGGGTGCGTCCAGGCAAAGATTGGTGCACGATCGTCGGAGTGGTGGATGACGTAAAGAACGCCGGACTGGACCGGCCAGCGGGAACGGAGCTGTATCTTCCCTTCCGGCAGCCAGCCGGAGCAGGCCAGACGGACATGTACGTGGTCACGCGGGCACAGGGCGGCGATCCGCGGGCTCTTGCAGGGCAAGTTCGCCAGCAGATGAACGAGATCGATCCATCGCTTCCCCTCGCAGACGTACGCCTGATGGACGACGTTCTTTCGCGGGCGCAGGCACGACCGCGCTTCCTGACATTGCTCCTGACGCTCTTCTCGGTTATCGCGCTGGCCATCGCCACGGTGGGGATCTATGGAGTTGTTTCCTATTCGGTGGCGCGGCGAACGAAGGAGTTTGGTTTGCGCATGGTGCTGGGAGCGCAAACGGGCGATGTGCTTGGGCTGGTTATGAAACAAGGAGCGGGGATGATTGCGATAGGAGTCGCCTGCGGTCTCCTCCTCGCGCTTTTCTTCACGCGGCTGATGGCCAGTCTGCTTTTTGGAGTCACGCCGACAGACCTGGCCACATTTGCCAGCGTGACGGCTGTGCTCTTCGGAGTCGCACTCGCGGCATGCTACATACCGGCGCGGAGAGCAACGAAGGTCGATCCGATCCAGACACTGCGGTATGAATGAGCGGCGGGATCTTCACCGTGGATGGCAAGACGAAAATCGGGGTTATGACGAACTAGAAGTCGGAATTATTGCGAGAGTTGAGAGCGAAATCGGACGTAGGAGCCGTCCGTAACTCGATGGGAGCTCTGATAAGCGCGGTGAAAACTCCAGAATCGCGAGTCGCAATCTTTACAGCGATAGGGCCAAACGAACGCAAAGCGAAACCAGATGCGCTCGACAATTCCTTTCCTTTTGGATCTTCGCACGGAACCGCTGGCGCAGACTGGGCATTCACGGACTCGCTTGGCAAAAATCAGGCGCATCGGGTTCGCTCACCTTTCGTTTCTGTGAATACAAGTATGGGGAAAGCACGTCAAGGCGGGGGGATCGAGCGGCGGCGTTGTGCACTGCTGATATCCTGACCCTTCGAACAGTAGTCTCCGTAAGCACTATACGACACAGACAAGAAGGCACCTTGAGCCAGCCCCGAGAGAGCACACGGAATGGGTGTGATTGCCCGCGCGATACGGGAGGTTGCATTGGACATGCGAAAAGCGCGAGAGTATTGGACGTGGAAGAAGCGGCCAACCCTGATAGCCTGAAAAGAGGAACAAAAATGGAAGAGATGACTGCGGAAAATGCGTTGTTCTTGCTGCATGGGCTGTACTTGCCTGCATTGAAGAATGAGAGCCGGGTAACGAAGAAAGTGATCGAAGCAGTACCTGCCGGCAAGGCGGATTACCGGCCCGACCCGGTATCCAAAACTGCCGACGAGCTGGTGAGGCACATCGCAGCGGCGGATGTTCGTTTTGTGGATACCGTGATCAATGGAAAGTTTGAAACAGGCGCGTTGCTTCCCGCAGCGCTGAAAACACCAGCTGAAATCGCAGCTTGGTATGAAAAGGCCTATGCCGAGAGACTGGACGCGCTGTCGAAATTGACGGGCGAACAGTTGATGAAGATGGTGGATTTTCGCGGGATGTTTCAACGGCCGGCGGTAGCATTTTTAATGCTTGGAGTCCACCACACGATTCATCATCGCGGGCAACTGAGCGCGTACTTGCGATCTATGGGAGCAAAGGTGCCGCCGATTTACGGCGAAAGCTACGATTCTGAACAGGCGAAAAAAACAGCTCAGGCCTAGTGGCGTTCCATTCCTGGCTGAAATTTCAAGAAAAGATTCAGTGCCAATCGCAACTTGACCGCGCTTCTCGTGTTTTATGGATAGCTGACAAACAAGAGCCCTGTAATTCCCCGGGGGACTTTACACGAATCGCTGTATGGTCAGCAAAAGATGGCGATGAGAAGCTGCGAATCCTAAGGAGGATTGCGAAATGTTGCGATTAAAGGGAACCGTGGGGACCCTGGTGTTGGGTGCGGCAATGCTTGCGCCGCTGTTGACCAGCGGATGCGCCGCACATGTGCGGTATTACGACGAGTATCACGCGGACTATCATCCGTGGAACGACGGTGAGGTACGCGCCTACCGTGCCTGGGCAGGGGAGAGACATTACGAATACCGCGACTTCAACCGGTTGAACAAGGACCAGCAGCGCGACTATTGGAACTGGCGTCACGATCATCCCGGTAAGTACTGACGTCCACAGAATTTCGTTTACACGCGTGGACGCGAACGGAACGGAAGCAGTTCACAAAAGTGCATACAGGGGAGACGGATTACAATCCGCCTCCCCTGTTTTGTTAGAGGGCTGGGCAGAGCGGCTCGCATTCGGGAAATTGGGTCTTGAACTGAAGCGTAACGTGCTAGTCAAAAAGATAACGTTACCTGCGGCGTCTCGCCCTGGGTTACTCTCGAAAGTGACAATGGGAGGCAACCCGTGAAACGCATCGTACTGGCAACGATTGTTCTGTTCTCCACCTCCGCGATCGGTTTTGCGCGGCAGTCCCCCGCAGATTCTCCGGCGACCAAAGAGGATGTACAAAAATACCTCGAGGTCATGCAATCGCGGGGGATGCTAACCAAGATGATTGACGCGATGATGAAACCAATGCATCAGATGATGCACGAGCAATATGAGAAGGATAAAGACAAACTGCCCGCCGATTTCGAGGCGCGCATGGACAAATTGATGGATGACACGATCAAAAGTTTCCCGTGGGACGAAATACTCGACTCCATGGTGCCGATCTACCAAAAGCATCTCACCAAAGGTGATATCGACCATCTGGTCGCGTTTTATTCGAGCCCCACCGGGCAAAAATTCCTGCGAGAGATGCCCGCCATCACGTCGGAAGCGATGCAGACGATGATGCCGATCATGAAGCAGAAGATTGATGCAATGACACGGGATCTGCAACAGCAAGCCGCGGAGATGATCAAAGAGTCGGAAGCCAAGCCCGGGCAGAACCGGCCAACTTCAAAAGACTAAATTAGCCGACAACGCCCCTAAGGGCCGCCATCTGACGTCGCTGGGCAAACCATTCCCCCTCAAGGAAAAACTGAGAGCCTTACCAGCAGCGCGCGGTCGCGTGGCGGCTACGCGCTTTATTCGAGCTGAATGCCGGGATACCAGCCGCTTTTGGCCAGAAACGCCTTTGGATCGGTCATTTGCAAGATTTCGCGAAATGCCCGGGTCTTGTCGGGGGCGTGCTGGTAATAGGATTTGACGATGCGATATCCGACCCAGTAGCCGAGGTCGCCAGGTTTTTCCAGCGTGGAATTGTAGAGCCATTTGGAAATATCGGTCTTGTCTTCGTCAGGGACAAAGACCGTCTCAATCTCCATTTCGCGACCTTTCGTCGAGGAGCGTAACTGGGAATTGGAGACCTCACCTGAAATCATCTCGGCGGTAAATTCGGCCGCACCTTCAATCAAGGACATTTCGAGTACGCTAGGATGCTCGTCATCAACAAGCGAGCGCGCTTGCTGGACGTGAGCATATTCGTGAGCGATTACGTGCACAAACCGGTCCTCGACGTTGGGATGGAGCCAGTTCGTTGCACAAAGTGCCTCCAGGCCCACTTGGACGCCAGAGACGGGACTCCCGATGGCCACTGGTTTTCCGCGGCCGACGGCGATCGTCACCGGCGGGAATTTCGCATCCGGATAGAGCTGACCCAATTTGAGGAGCACGACCTCCAGGCGCTCGCGCACGCGAGGCAACACGGTCATGCAGCGCTTGGCGTCGGAATACATTTCAGGATGCGCGGCCAGGTTGTTGGCGATGGCCGCCCCGGTGACGCGCCGCGCCTCGGCAAGGTGGTGAAGGCCGTCCGAACCGGGATCGATATAGTCGTGCTGAAGTTGATCGGCGGTCGGGTGTCCGCCCGCGGCGTCGTAGACCTTGTAGAAGAGCGTGACGTCCTCGATCTGGATGACAGGCCCGGACTCCGGGCCAGGGGCTGTTGCAGTTACGATCTCTGGCGCTCCAGAGATCCTCGCGCAAACCAGAGCACCGATGAAGACTCCTACGCCGATTCGTTTCAAGTCCGCCTCCGATGGTTCCTCCGCTCGTTGCCTCGTATATCCTTTTCAAGATACGGCTCGAAGCATCCGAAAGTTCCCGTTCCAAAACACAAGAGAGAGGAATTCAGAAAACGATTCAGCCAGAAATGCGTTTATGGGGTTGCGTACTCAATTAGCGGACGACACCGCTGAGCGGACTGGAAGCGGAAGCGTAAAGACGCTTCGGCATGCGGCCCGCGAGCCAGGCTTTGCGGCCGGCCGAGACGGCTTCGCGCATGGCTTCCGCCATCAGGACAGCGTCGGCGGCTTCGGCGATGGCCGTGTTCATAAGAACGCCATCCGCACCCAATTCCATGGCGACCGCAGCGTCAGAAGCGGTGCCTACACCTGCATCGACTATCATCGGAACCTCGGTGATACGCTCGCGGAGGATCTGGAGATTGGCGGGATTCTGAATGCCCAGGCCGGATCCGATCGGCGCGGCAAGCGGCATGACGGCAGCGGCGCCTGCATCGATGAGTTTGCGCGCGGCGATCAGGTCGTCGTTCGTGTAGGGAAGAACGACGAAGCCTTCCTTTACGAGGACGCGCGTGGCTTCAATGAGCTGCTCGGTGTCAGGGAAGAGAGTCTGCTGGTCGCCGATGACTTCGAGCTTGACCCAATTAGAGAGACCGACTTCGCGGGCGAGTCGGGCGGTGCGGATGGCTTCCTCGGCCGTGTAACAGGCAGCGGTGTTCGGCAGGATGAAGATTTTCTCGCGGTCGACATAGTCGAGCAGCGATTCTTTGGAGCGGTCGGTGAGATTGACGCGGCGGACGGCGACGGTGACCATGTCTGCGCCCGAAGCGGCGTGAGCGCGAGCCATTTCTGGAAAGTTGCGGTACTTGCCGGTGCCCACAATCAACCGAGATTTGAAGGCGCGGCCGGCTATGATCAGTTCATCGGACATTGGTATCCCCACTGGGATTTTAGACCTCCGCGGGCTCCGCTACAAATCGGAAGGGGGAATACTCTTCTGGGAGGCCCGGAGTACGCCAAAGCGAGCCCGGGAATTCAGCTATCTAGAGGAAGAAGTGGATAGACGCTCCGGGAATCCTGGCGCCTAATTTTGCAGGATGGGTCGAGGTTCGGAGACGTCGGCATAGAGGCCCTCGATCACATCGTGAAACTGCTGCTCGACTACGCGGCGCCTGAGCTTTAGGGTGAAAGTAAGGCCCCCGCTGTCAAACGTGAAGTCTTCGGGCAGGAGCGCGAAGCGCTTGATAGTCTCGTATTGCGCAAGATTCGCGGTCAGCCGCTTCACTTCGCCTTCAATCAGCAAGCGCACGAAGGAATGCGCAACCATTTCCTGGTTCGAAGAAAGTTTGATTCCCTGTTCGGCGGCCCTCGCCGCGACCATCGTGAAATTCGGGACGATTAGGGCCGAAACAAACTTTCGTTTGTCGCCTATTACCATGGCGTTCAGGATGAATGGGCTGGTCTTTAGCGCGTTTTCGATAGGCTGCGGCGCTATGAATTTACCCGCGGCGGTTTTGATCAGATCCTTCTTGCGGTCGGTGATGAACAGGTAGTTGTCTTTGTCGAGGTAGCCGATATCGCCTGTGCTGAACCAGCCGTCGGCGCTTAGCACTTCCCGGGTCGCTTCCACGCTCTTGTAGTAGCCCTGCATGACGCACGGACCCCTGGCGAGGATTTCGCCGTCTTCGGCAATGCGAAGCTCGACGTTGGGAATCGGCTTGCCCGAACTGCCCATTCTGTTTTGCGGATAGTTGGATGTCAGAACCGGGGCAGTTTCCGTAAGGCCGTAGCCTTGATAAATGGGGACACCCACGGCCCAGAAAAACTCGGCGAGTTCCTTCAGAAGCGGGGCGCCGCCGGAAAAGACGAGGCGCAACTTTCCGCCGGTTCCCTCGCGAATTTTCGAATAGACCAACTTGTCGGCAAACTTCCATGCCATCTTCACACTTGCGCCGGCGTTCTGTTCCCCGGAACGCCAGAGGGCCGAGCGGCTTGCAACTTCGAGTGCCCAGTCAAAAATCTTGCGCTTAAGCCCGGTCTGCTTGCTTCCCTGCTCGATGACGCGGGCATAGATTTTTTCGAAGACCCGCGGTACGGCGGCCAGCAGGGTGGGGTGGATTTCAAGGAGGGCTCCGGCGACCTGTTCGACCGCCTCGACGTAGGCAATCGTCACGCCGTGAAAAAGGTGGGCGTAGTCCAGAGTGCGGCCATAAACGTGGGCAAGCGGAAGGAAGGAGATGGCAACGTCCTCCTTCGACTCGAATTTCACATTGGCGCAGGAGTCCGTGACGTTTGAACAAAAGTTTGTGTGCGTCAGCATGACGCCCTTGGGTTCGCCCGTCGTGCCGGAAGTGTAAATGATCGAGGCAAGTTGGCCCGGCAGGACTTGCGACGCGCGCATTCGGTAGGACGCGACGTCGGCGCCGCCAGCAGTGGCGATCAGAGTCTCGAAGCGGAGATAATCCGGTGGCAGCTCTGATCCGCAATCCGCGAGGATGATTTGCTCCAACTCTGGGAGCTGCGCGCGAATGGACTGTAGCTTGTGCATTTGCGGTGCGCCAGCGGCGAAGACGAACTTTGCCCCGCAATGCTTCAGAATATAGGTGATGCGCTCCGGCGATTCGTTGAAATAGACGGGAACGGTGACGCCCCCCGCCCCCGTGATCGCAAAGTCGGCGGTATGCCACTCCGGGCGGTTGGCCGCAAAAAGGCCGACGCGGTCTCCCGGCTTCACGCCAAGTTCGACAAAAGCCGTGGAAAGCCCCGCGACGCGGCGCAAGAATTCCTCAGAAGCGATGGGCTTCCAGCCATCGGCGCTGCGGAACATCTGCGCGCGCGGATTCGGCAGGGAGTCGACAGCGTTGAGCAACCGTGAGGGAAGCGTGCCGTAGTTCATCGGATGCCTTGACTTTACCCTAGGCCATTTCGGCGTGCAATCCAACTCCGGTACTGGTGCGGGTCCCGACGCGCTGCTCGAGCGCTGTCCGCGGCCAGCACACAAAGCTGTCCCGCCTGGCCGATGTGGTAGAGAAAGCAGCCCTGCGTTAAGATGAAACGCGGAGTTCCTCGATGAGTGCAACGATTTCTGGAACATTAGCCGACGGCTCTTTGTCCAAAGGCCCCTTCCGCGCCGCGCGGGGGACGGCGCTCTCTTGCAAGGGGTGGCAGCAGGAAGCGGCTCTGCGCATGTTGATGAACAATCTCGACCCCGAAGTGGCCGAGAAGCCGGAAGATTTGGTGGTGTATGGCGGGACGGGGAAAGCGGCGCGGAATTGGGAATGTTTTCACGCGATTGTCCGGTCGTTGAAGGCCCTCGAATCGGACGAAACACTTTTGGTGCAATCGGGCAAGCCGGTGGCTGTTTTCCGGACGCACGACTACGCGCCGCGTGTCCTTCTTTGCAACTCCAACCTGACCGGCCAATGGAACAATTGGGAACGCTTCAACGAACTCGACCGCGCCGGGCTGATGATGTATGGCCAAATGACCGCGGGCAGCTGGATTTACATCGGCACGCAGGGAATTTTGCAGGGCACCTACGAAACATTTGCAGCGGCGGCTCGAAAGCATTTTGGCGGTGACCTAGCAGGCAAACTGGTTGTGACCGGCGGCATGGGCGGCATGGGCGGCGCGCAACCGCTGGCCGCTACGATGAACGGCGCGGCGTTTCTTGGGATTGACGTCGACCCCGAGCGCATCAAGCGGCGCGTAAAGGGCGGCTACTGCGACGTCATGGTGACGAGCCTCGACGAGGCGCTGCGCATCCTGAAAAACGCCGTCCGCAAGCGCGAAGCTACTTCTGTCGGGCTGGTAGGCAACTGCGCCGATTTGATTCCGGAGTTGGCCAGGCGCGGCGTTGTGCCGGATCTCTTGACCGACCAGACGAGCGCCCACGATCCTATCGCCGGCTATGTGCCGAATGGCATATCGCTCGAAGCCGCACTGGAGCTGCGCAAAAACGATCCCCAGGAGTACCGCAAGCACGCGCTTAGGGCGATGGCGCAGCACGTCGAGGGAATGCTCGCCCTGCAGAAGCTCGGCGCGGTTACGTTTGATTACGGCAACAATATTCGAACGTTTGCGTTCGAACATGGCGTCAAGAACGCCTACGACTTCCCGGGATTCGTGCCGGCATATATCCGTCCACTTTTCTGCGAAGGCAAAGGGCCGTTTCGCTGGGCAGCGCTTTCCGGCGAAGCTTCGGACATCGCGCGGACCGATCAACTCGTTCTCGAAATGTTTCCGCACGACGAACACCTGAGGCGCTGGATCAAGCTTGCCCAGAAACGCGTGAAGTTTCAGGGATTGCCTTCGCGCATTTGCTGGCTGGGTTACGGCGAGCGCGACAAATTCGGGCTGGCGCTGAATGAACTTGTAGCGCGCGGAGAGCTGAAAGCCCCGGTGGTGATGGGGCGCGATCATCTCGATTGCGGTTCGGTCTCTTCGCCTTATCGCGAGACAGAATCCATGCTCGACGGTTCCGATGCCGTTGCCGATTGGCCCCTGCTCAATGCGCTCGTGAACACCGCCAGCGGCGCGTCGTGGGTCTCGATTCACAATGGCGGTGGTGTGGGCATCGGCTACTCGCAGCACGCCGGGCAGGTCACGGTCGCCGATGGAACAAAAGAAATGGCCGCGCGGATCGAGCGCGTCCTTACGAACGATCCCGGCATGGGCGTCGTGCGCCATGTGGACGCCGGCTACCCCGAGGCGATTGCATTCGCGAAAAAGACGGGCGTCAAAATCCCCATGTTCTAGAGAGTATCTTCCCCGCTCTGCCGCGCATCCTACTCGCAGCAGTGCAGCAGGAGGAAATCATGTACGTCATTTTGGGAGCCTCGGGAAATACGGGAAGTGTCGCCGCCGAAATGCTGTTGACCAAGGGCCAGAAGGTGCGCGTCGTAGGGCGCAGTAAGGAGCGTCTTTCGAAGCTCGCTGCTCGAGGCGCGGAAGCGTTTGAAGCGGACCTGTCAGATTCCGCGGCTTTGACCAAAGCATTTACCGGCGCGCGCGCCGTCTATGCCATGCTGCCTCCCGATCCGGCCAGCCCGCATTACCGCGAGCATCAGGACAAGTCGACAGAGTCGATAGCGAATGCACTCGAGGCTGCAGGCGTCACGCACGCAGTGATCCTCAGCAGCTTTGGCGCTGACAAGGCGGCTAAGACCGGCCCCGTGCTTGGGCTTCACATCCTGGAGGAAAGGCTTGCTCGAATACCTGGGCTAAATGCGCTTTACTTGCGCGCCGGCTATTTCATGGAGAATACGCTGCCGCAGGTTGGGATCATCAAGAGTTTTGGAATGATGGCCGGCCCCGTCCATGCGGACCTCGCCTTGCCTGTGATCGCCACTCGTGACATCGGCGCTGCGGCCGCCGACGCGCTTCTCAAACTCGATTTCGCCGGCCAGCGGAAGCGCGAGCTTCTGGGCCAGCGAGACCTCACGTATCTGGAAATTGCAAAGATCGCTGGAGCGGCCATCGGGATGCCGAATCTCACCTACGTTCAGTTGCCTCGAGAGCAGGTGATTCAAGGGATGACCCAGATGGGCATGTCGAAAGATATGGCAACGCTGCTATGCGAGATGTGCGATTCGCTGAATAGCGGACATATGTGCGCGCTCGAACCTCGCTCAGCGGCGAACACTACGCCGACATCCTACGAAGAATTTGTACAGAAAGCGTTTGTTCCGGCCTATAAAGGCCAAGCCATAAGCGCGTGAAGCAGGACAGCGATTCTTGTCTGTCCGTTTTTTTCACATTGCCGGCAAAAAGCAGGAGACAGCGAGGAATGCCTTGTCACACTCCTGCCGTGCACTCGCATCTTCTATCCAGCATAATACTTGGGCCTTGCCTACTTCCCTGCTCATTACGGGCGCTTCACAACTTCTGACGCTGCGCGGCCGCGGCCCGCGCCGCGGAGCGGCGCTTGCCAATCTTGGCATCATCAGGAACGGGGCGCTGCTCGTTCGCGACGGCTGGATCACAGCCGTGGGGACGCGCCCGGAGATCGAAGCGCTGCCCGAAGCGGCCGCCGCGGAAAAATTGGACCTTGGCGGCCGTGTCGTGTTGCCAGGCTTTGTCGATTCGCACACCCACCTGATCCACGCCGCAAGTCGCGCCGAAGAATATGAGCTAAAAATCGCGGGTGCGAGCTACGAGGAAATAGCCCGAAAGGGCGGTGGGATCTTGAACTCCGTGAAAAAGCTGCGCGCGGCCACTTCGGAAGCCCTGAAACAGCGCGCGCGGCGGGCTCTCACGCAATTCGCCGGTTACGGCACGACGACGATCGAAGCCAAAAGCGGCTATGGTCTGGATGTTATGAGCGAATTGAAAATCCTGCGGCTGCACAAGGAGCTTGCCGCCGAGCAGCCTCTGGATATTGTCTCCACGTTTCTCGGCGCGCATGTCGTTCCCGCTGAATATCGCGGATCGTCCGCGGGAGTGAATAGCTACATGGCGCTGCTCACCCAGAAACTGATCCCCGAAGTGGCCGAAGAGAAGCTCGCGGAATTCAACGACGTCTTCTGCGATCGCGGAGCGTTCACTCGCGAGCAAGCCCAGCAGATCCTCGAAGCTGGCAGGGGAGAGGGCCTGGTTCCCAGGCTGCATGCGGAACAGCTCACACACACCGGAGCAACGCAACTCGCCGTAAAACTCGGCGCGGCCAGCTGCGACCATCTCGAGAAAATCAATGCAAGCGACATCGCTGCACTGGCCAAATCGCAGACTGTGGCAACGCTGCTTCCCGGCTGTGATTTCCATCTTGGCCTGCAAAAATACGCGCCAGCCCGCAAGCTCATCGATGCAGGCTGCATCGTTGCTCTTGCCACGGACTATAATCCCGGGACGAGCCCGACCATGAGCATGCCCATGATCTTGTCGCTGGCCTGCAGCCAACTCAGGATGACCCCCGCTGAAGCCATCACCTCCGCGACCATCAACGGGGCCTATGCCCTGCGCCGCGAAAAGGGCCTGGGCTCGCTCGGGGTTGGCAAATTGGCGGACCTGGCAGTCTTCGAAGTGGCCGATTACCGCGAAATTCCTTATTATTTTGGAATGAATACCTGTTGGTTGACCATGAAGCGGGGTGTCGTGGTCCATGCCGCCGACAAAGCCAAAACCTAACCCGCAAAAGAAACCGGTCAAAAAGATTAAAGTCCTCCAAGTAAAGAGGACGCAGCAGAAGTCTTTGTTATCGGAGCACTTTTATCCCGTTTTGGGAATTCTCTTCGTGGTCGCCACTTTTTTTCTTACGGCGTTTGGTTACAGCCTCTATGAATCTGCGATCATTGGGCTCTGGATCGTAGGAATCGTATTTTTTATCCGGCAGGTCGTTCAGTTCATGAAGGGCGAGCAGGCTCCCAGGAAGCCAGAGAGAAAGCCATTGGCGTCGATGCCATCGAAAAAATACACGCCACCTGCGCTGCCCCGTGTGAGCAAGGATTTTCGTCCGATGCCTCCGGCGGGCGACAAGAGATATCCTCCACCGAGCCCTTTTATTAAGCCTCCCAAGTAATCCTTGAATGGCATTTTGGCGCTTCCGAAGCACTTTACACGGACCGCAGATGGCTCTGGAGGCGCAAAATCTCCTATGATGGTGTGGTGAGACACGAGGGACACGTTTAGGATGAAACGACTTATTGAATGCGTGCCGAATTTTTCCGAGGGGCGGGATCCGGCGAAAGTCGACGCCATTGTTTCAGCGATGAGCAGCGTCTCCGGTGTTTACGTTCTCGACCGCGAAATGGACGCGGACCATAATCGCTGCGTGCTGACTCTGGCGGGGGAGCCGGAGGCCGTGGCGGAGGCCGCCTTGCGCGGGGTCGGCAAGGCCATGGAGCTGATCGACCTGACGAAGCACGCCGGAGCGCACCCCCGCGTGGGCGCGACGGACGTCGTGCCGTTCATACCGATTGAGGGCGTCACCATCGAAGACTGTGTCGCTCTGGCACACCGTACCGGGCACGAAATCTGGGCGCGTTACAGAATTCCGGTGTTTTTCTATGAGGCTGCGGCGAAGCGGCCGGACCGCGTCAACCTGGAAAATGTGCGCCGCGGGCAGTTTGAAGGCTTGCGCGAGGAGATGAAGCACAATCACGACCGCCAGCCGGACGTCGGCGAGCCGAAGCTGCATCCGACGGCGGGTGTTACCGTAGTCGGCGCGCGCAAATTTCTGATCGCTTACAACGTAAACCTGAACACTCCGGACGTCGGCATCGCCAACAAAATCGCAAAGGCTATCCGGTTTTCCTCGGGCGGCCTCCGTTACGTCAAATCCATGGGAGTGGAACTGAAGGCACGCAACCTGGCCCAAGTCTCCATTAATCTCACTGATTTCGAGCAAACTCCGATGCACCGCGTCTACGAAATGGTGAAGCGCGAAGCGGAGCGCCATGGCGCCGTGCCTGTTGGCAGCGAAATCGTCGGCCTCATCCCCAAAAAAGCAATCGAAATGGCGGCGGACTTTTTCCTGCAATTGGAGAACTTCTCCCCGGCTCAGGTGTTTGAAAACAAGCTGGCCGCTGCTCTCGGCGGCGCTCCGCTCGAAGCAGGCAAGGCCGGCAAATTCGCCAGCCTGGCTCGCCCGTTTCTGGAAGCTGTGGCGGCGCCGACAGTGACGCCGGGAGGCGGCAGCGTTTCTGCCATGGCGGGCGCGTTGGCGGCTTCCCTGGCCCACATGGTTGCTGGCCTTTCTCGCAAAAAGAAGTCTCAGGCGGCTTATGTCGACAGGCTCTCTGCGGAACTGGATGCCTTGCGCCAGATCGCTGACGACCTTGCAGATGCTATCGACCGCGACGCGGCTTCCTACGACGCCGTAATCACCTCGTTCAAGTTGCCGCAAAGCAATGTCGAGGAAGTGCAAAAACGGGAAGCCTCCATCCAAACCGCCACAAAAGGTGCCTCGCAAGTCCCCCTCGAGGTGGCCGAGCATGCCGTTGCCCTTTTCGAACGATTGGGACAACTGGATGCTATCGCGGCCGCATCCATGAGGTCAGACTTGGAAGTAGCACGCTACATGGCCGCGGCGGGGGCACGCGGGGCTCTAGCGAATGTCGAGATCAATCTCGATGGAATTTCCGATAGCGCCTACGTGGCCCTGATGCGAACCAGAGTCGCCTCTCTTCGCGAGCGATTGGGCGATGCGCCCCGCTCGACGACCGCGTAGAATAGATCTTCCCCCAGCCATTGAAAGGAGCTCTTCATGAAGTCTACAGCGAATTCAGGCCCGGCCAGGACTGGCGCGGCGCTTTGCAGACCTTTGGCTACGGGCCTCTTGCTGGTCATGGCACTGGCGGTGCCCAAACCGGCGCAAGCTGGCACACTCGGGGCAAATGTGATCGGAATGTTCCCCAAGGACGTGGGCGAATTCGGCTATGCCGACCTGAAGAAAGCCCGCACTTTGAAATGGTTTCCGCAATTGCAAGAGCAAGTGCTTCCCGAGCGGTTTCGCCAGTTCGAGAAATTCTTGGCTTCTACCGGCAATGACCCCAACAGCCAGGTCGATGAGATTGCCTGGGCTCTTGTCGCCGAAGGATTGAACTCCAAGACCGAAGGCTCTGGCTCAGAAGCGGTTCCCAATGGCGAACAGATGGTTGGGATAGCGCTGGGCAATTTCAATCAGGATTCGACTGCCGCTTACTTCAAGAGGCAAAAGCTCCCCACAACCTCATTCCACGGCTATACTTTTTACGCGTTTGGTACCGGAACCGGCGCTGCGGACCTCTTCTTCGTCTTCATCGATGCCAGCACGGCCGCCTACGGGCACAGGAGCATTTTGGAAAAAATGATCAGCGTGCGCTTCGGCGATGAGGATGGCCTGATGCGCAACGACAAGTTCTTTTCGCTGATCAACGAGGCCAACACTGGCAGCTCCGTATGGCTCGTGACCAATCCTGCCTATACTCGCTTGGCAATGCAGCAACTGGCCCCTGAGATCCAACAATTCCCCGAAGCTGCAAAGCTCGTGATGCGCATGCAAAACTCCATTATCAATATCGAGGCCGGAAGCGACCTGGACGCAAAGGTCCAGGCCATCTGCGGTTCCACCGATGACGCCAACACGCTTGGGCAGCTGCTGCAGGCGGGTTTCCTCTATAAGAGGTATCAGGCGCAAAAAGACAATCCGGACCTTGCCGCACTGCTCGATCAGGTTCGCATCACTCCGGGAGGCGACCGAGTGACCTTGCATATGTCCCTGAGCGACGATCAAATGACTTCGCTCATCAAACACAATACTTTCTCTTTCAAAATGTAGCCTTGCAAGGCCCACACTTCAAAAACACAAAGAGCCGGACACGGTGTCGCGCCCGGCTCTTTTGTTTTTTAGAGGGCTTTACTGGATGGGCGGAAGATGACCCAAATATTTCGTCAATCGCGTTATCGCCAGCCCGCCGCGCGCTTCATACTGAACGCGATCGACTCCCCCCAGCCCGCCTGATCCGCCAACCTGACTCGCAAACCCTGCAATCCGGTCAAGTCCCACGGCCGGCGCCGCGTCGCCCTCATGAGCTAGCGCGATTTCGATGCGGTCCGGATAACGCGTAAGTGTCACTGTTAGGTGCGAGTGGTCCCCGGTCAAATTCTCAAACGATTCCAGGCAAGCAGCGACGATAGACTTCTGCAGCACAGCCGCTTCTTCGCTCGCCAGGCCGGCCGCCTCGGCCAAATATCGAGCCGCGCCTCCTGCCGCGGCCGCCAGCCGCGCATCGGGATCAATCTGCAACTCAATGACTTTGAAATCAACGGTCACTGTAGTTGTTCGCAAGGGCCACATCGCAAGCTTCCCGGCAGTCCGGGCAATAATACAGTCCGTCTGCGCAGAGCTTCACGTTGATCTGCCCCTTGCAAATCGTGCAGTATTTTTCGCAGCTGCAATTGCCTTCCGTCTTGTCACATTGTCCGCAAACGATGGGACCCGCCATGGGAGCCTCCAGGAAAACTCTACCTGACGTTGGCAGAACCCAGCAAGCTGGACATTCAGGCCGTGCCGCGTTTCCTCTATTACACGCCTCGTGGCGGCATCGCACATCCATTTTCCGTCAAGCCCTTTCGCTTTTCCCGTTGCATGCCCCTTCTTTGACCCGTTTCAAGGTGCGTGTTAAGATCAATTTCTTCCCGAGCAAACGGAATGGAATCTGTCACGACTCCTTTTATCGCCGAAATGCGCAAGACGCCGCTGAACGCGGTGCACCGCCGTTTGGGCGCAAAAATGGTCAATTTCGGCGGGTGGGATATGCCTGTCGAGTACCCCGCGAGCGGCGGCCTGGTCGCGGAACATAAAGCGGTGCGCTCCAGGGTGGGTGTTTTCGACGTCAGCCACATGGGCGACATTCGCATTCGCAGCGGACGCACCCCGGGCGGCGCTCTTGCTGCCGTACAGCACATCAGCATGAACGATGCTTCGAAGCTGGCGATCGGCCAGGCGCACTATTCGGCGATGCTTTATCCTACGGGAACGTTTGTAGACGACGTGATCGTGCACCGTCTTGGTGAAGAGGACTATTTGCTCGTGATCAACGCGGGCACTCGCGAAAAAGACATCAACTGGGTTAGAGAGAACGCGAAAGGCTTTGACTGTGCCGTCGAAGACCTTAGCGACGCGTATACCCAGCTCGCCATACAAGGTCCTCGCGCGCAAGAGCTGCTGCAAAAGCTGACCGACGCAAATCTCGGTATCATCAAGAACTATTGGTTCACGCACGGCACCGTCTGCAATTTGAAAAACACGCTTATTGCGCGAACCGGCTACACCGGCGAAGACGGCTTCGAAATTTATGTCCCTTCTGACGACGCCACGAGTGAGATGGTCTGGAACAAGGTGATGCAAGCGGGACGCGAGTTCGGCATCATTCCCTGCGGTCTCGGCGCCCGCAATACGCTTCGTCTCGAATCCAAAATGGCGCTCTACGGGCACGAAATCAGCGACAAAATCAATGTCTGGGAAGCGGGACTCGATCGTTACTGCAAAATGGAGAAGGGCGATTTCATCGGACGCGCGGCGCTGGAACGTGCCAAGGCCGCAGGCGTCACGCGCACGCTGGTTGGTCTGGAAATGGTCGACCGCGGGATCGCTCGCGATGAATATTGTTGTTGTAACGAAAACGGTGAGGTCATCGGCGTGGTCACCAGCGGTTCGCCCTCGCCGACGCTTTGCAAAAATATTGCGCTCGCTTATGCCCCGCCCGCCATGTCGGCGCTTGGTACTGCGATCTACGTGCAGATCCGTCAGCAAAGGTGCAAAGCGCAGGTCGTCGCGACACCGTTCTACAAACGGCCCAAGAGATAGCAACTATCACGCACAAGGAGCGTTCGTGAAAATCGCCGCGGTTTTCTTCCTCCTCTCGACCGCGCCACTCGCGGCGGTTGCGCAGCAAGGTGCAACTGCTCCCCGAGAGAGCCCCCCGACACAGACGAAACCGTCCGAGCCGCCAGCGGGGCCGGCCGAAAAAGCGGCTCCTGCCGTCGATCCCGCAAAAGACGCTGCCATCCGCAGACTGTTTGAGGTGGAAGGCACCAGGGACACCATGCGGCAAGTGCTCGCCGGTATGAGCGGCAAAATGAAACCCATGCTCGAGTCCTCGCTTCCTCCCGGGGAGTATCGCCCGCAACTTATTGACCTCTTCTTTCAAAAGTTTCAGTCTAGACTCAGCGTGGATCGGCTCATCGAACTTGCCATCCCTGTCTATGACAGGTATTTTTCTTTGGAAGACATCGAGGGTTTGACCAAGTTCTACGGGACTCCGCTCGGTAAAAAGGTCATTTCCGTTTTGCCGCAAGTGCTTCTTGAAGTCCAGGGAGCCGGCATGAAGCTGGGGGAACAAGTAGGCCGGGATTCCATGATGGAAGTTCTCGAGGAGCATCCAGATCTGAAGAAGTCGCTAGAAGAGGCCGCGGCTGCACCCCGGAGCTAATCAAACGGTTAGAGTTATGGGATTCCGGTGCCAAACGATATTTTTCGACCGACTAAGGAGATTTGAACATGGCCTATCCAGCGAATTATCGCTACACCAAAGAACACGAATGGGTGGACGTAAAGGGCGACGTGGCCGCAATCGGCATTACTGACTACGCGCAGCATGAACTTGGCGATGTGGTGTTTGTCGAGCTGCCTAAGGTTGGCTCGAAGACCGAAGCCGGCAAAACGTTTGGCACGGTGGAATCGGTGAAAGCCGTCAGCGACATTTATGCTCCCGCGTCGGGAGAAGTCGTCGAGGCCAATGACGTCCTGCACAACACTCCGGAGAAAATCAATAGCGATCCCCATGGCGAAGGCTGGCTCATCAAAGTGCGGCTCGCCAATCCCGCCGAGATCAGCGGCCTGATGGACACCGCTGCTTACGAAGCCTACATCGCCTCGCAAAGCAAGGAAGCCTCCGCCTGATGCGCTATCTTCCGAAAAGTCCCGCCGAGCGGCAGGACATGCTCGCCGCCATCGGGGCAAAATCGATCGATGAATTATTCTCAAGCATTCCGGAGCGTTACCGGCTTCGCGAAGCTCTGAATTTGCCAGGGCCACTCTCGGAAACGGAAGTCATCGATTTTTTCAAAGCTCGCGCGGCGGAAAATTCCGGCGGCTACACCAGTTTTCTCGGCGCCGGGGTTTACAACCATCTTCGCTCGGTAGTGACAGACGCCATCATCCAACGCGGAGAATTCCTGACGTCGTACACGCCGTATCAAGCGGAAATCACGCAGGGCACGCTGCAAGCCATCTTCGAATTTCAAACGCTGATGTGCCAGCTCACCGGGCAGGAAGTCGCCAACGCTTCGATGTATGACGGCTCCACGGCCACAACCGAAGCCGTCTTGATGGCCGAGCGCCTCACCGGCCGCGGCCGCATTCTTGTGGCGCGCTCCCTCCATCCGGAATACCGCGACGTCCTGAAGACCTACGCCAAGAATTCCGGCTTGCACGTGGAAGAGATTGGCTATGGCGGAAACGGCACGCTGGATCAAACAGAGTTGCAGGCCGCGCTCAAAGACGATGTCGCCGCGGTTGTCGTGCAATCGCCAAACTTCTTTGGCGTGATCGAAACGCTTCGTCCGCTGGCAAACGCCGCACATGCTTCGGGCGCGCTCCTAGTAACCGCGATCACGGAAGGCGTTTCGCTGGGACTGATGCGTCCTCCAGGAGAAGCCGACATCGTCGCGATGGAAGCGCAAAGCTTCGGTCTTGCGCCGAGCTACGGCGGCCCGTTCGCCGGAGTGGTGGCGTCTCGCGACAAGTTTGTTCGTCAAATGCCAGGGCGCCTCGCCGGACAGACCACCGACTCAGAAGGCCGCCGCGGCTTCGTCCTGACGCTGGCCACCCGCGAGCAACACATACGTCGCGAGAAAGCCACCTCCAACATTTGCACCAATCAAGCGCTTTGCGCTCTAGCCGCTACCGTCCATCTCACTCTCCTCGGCAAAGAAGGCCTCGCCGAGATGGCACACCAAAATCTATCGAAGGCACAATTCGCGCTCTCCGAGCTGGTAAAAATACCCGGAGTTCGCCACGCCTTCGATGCCCCATTCTTTAACGAATTCACCATCGAACTCCCGCGCTCCGTCAAAATCGTAAACGCCCATCTGCAGCGCGAAAAAATCATCGGCCCATTCGTCTTGGGCACAGCCTATCCGGAGCTGACAAAGCACGCGCTGGTTTGTGTCACAGAAACCACAACCCGCGCCGAAATCGAACGCTTCGCCGCCGCCCTGCGCCGCGCCCTGGAGCAACCCGTTTGAACGCATCTATCTTCGTAGGCGCACGGCATGCCGTACCCGCCCGCCGCAAATGGAAGCTATGACCGACAAAATCAAAAAAGCCACGCGCCACACCAATCAAAACGAAGGTTTAATCTTCGAGAAGTCCTCGCCCGGCAAGCGCGCCTTCGAATTGCCTCCGCTCGACGTCCCCGCCGCCGACGCCCGAAAATCGTTGGGCCCCCATCATCGAAGCGAAGGCGTCGAAGGCTTTCCCGAAGTCAGCGAAATCGAGGTCATTCGCCACTTCACCCGCCTGTCTACCTGGAATTACGCCATCGACCTCGGCATGTACCCGCTGGGTTCCTGCACGATGAAGTACAACCCGCGCGTCAATGAGTTCGTCGCCCGCCTCGACGGCATCGCCACGGAGCACCCCTACCAGCCGCAAGAACTCTCGCAAGGCTGCCTAAAAATTCTGCAACTCCTCGAAAAATGCCTCCTGGAAATCACCGGGATGGACGCGATCACCCTTCAGCCTGCGGCTGGCGCGCATGGGGAAATGACGGGCCTGCTTTTGATCCGCGCGTACCACGAAAAAAAGGGCAATCCGCGCAAAAAGGTCCTGATCCCCGACTCCGCGCACGGCACAAATCCCGCTACTGCAGTGATCGCCGGCTACGATGTCGAAAACATCAAATCTGAATCGCATGGCCAAATTGATGTCGATAAGCTGCGCGACCTCGTAACTCCCGACGTCGCCGCGCTGATGATCACCAATCCCTCCACGCTCGGAATTTTCGAAGAGCGCATCCCGGAAATCGCGCAAATTCTGCATGACAAGGGCGCGCTGCTTTACATGGACGGCGCCAACATGAATGCCCTCACCGGCATCACGCGCCCCGGCGACCTAGGCGTTGACGTCATGCACCTCAACCTGCACAAGACTTTTTCGACGCCCCACGGCGGAGGTGGCCCCGGCGCCGGGCCGGTAGCTATGAAAAAAATCCTCGAACCCTTCCGCCCCGTGCCGATTCTGGTAGAAAAAGAAGGCGACCGCCTCGCGCTGGATCAAATGCGGCCGGACTCCATCGGCCGCGTCAAAGCCTTCAGCGGAAATTTCGGCGTACTCGTCCGCGCTCTCGCCTACATCCTCGCCTACGGCCCCGGCGTCCGTCAGGCCACGGAAGATGCCGTGCTCAACGCTAACTACATTCGCAAACATCTCGAAGGCGTTTTCGATCTTCCCTATTCCCTGCCCTCGATGCACGAAGTCGTCTTCAGCGACGCCATCCAGAAGAAAAATGGCGTCAACACGATGGACATCGCCAAGCGACTCATTGACTACGGCTTCCATCCCTACACCACCGCTTTCCCCCTGATCGTTCCTGGCGCGCTGATGATTGAACCCACCGAATCGGAATCCCGTGAAGAGTGCGACCTCTTCATCGACGCCATGCGCTCGATCGCCGAAGAGGCCGCCACAAACCCCGAACTCGTCAAGACCGCCCCGCATACCACGCGCGTCCGTCGCCTTGATGAAGTCGGCGCCGCCCGCAAACCGATTCTGCGCTGGAAACCGCAACCCGCCCGTTCCGAAGCCGCCGACTGAGAGAGTACTGATTCTAGTTAATGTCAGCCCGAGAGAACTCCTCCCCGTTCCGCTCCATGCCTGCTGAGGCGTCTTCCATGCACAAAATAGCGGGCGCCTTTAGGACGCCCGCTTATCGCCACCTCAATTATTGACTTCAGTCTGTTACCTGTTATCGAAGTCGAGTCCCGGCAGCACGGTAGTGCCTTCTTTCTGCACGGCCTCGAGGCTAAAGGGATCAGTCCCAGCGCTCTTAGGATTGTGGGGGCAACTTGCATCGTCTCCACGGGAGTCGTAACCGTCTTTGCGTTAAAGCTCGGGTTGGACACCAGCATGATTACGTTGACGTCGTCGTGTGCGAATCCACCATGCTCCGCCAGTTTCTTGCTGCTGCCGGAGTAGGTAACGCCGGTATTCGGAGTGACAAGGATATCCGGTGTGCGTGGGTCACCGTTCGGAGGCAATCCCGGCGCATTGTAAATCTGCGCGATGCCCGGGCCCGCGAAAATCTGCCCGATTCCTGCGATATTAGTCGTCGCCGGTGACTGTGTCCTGAGCATGCTGACAGCGCTCGGCGTGCTGCAGGTCGAGTTCAGCCAGATGAGCGAAACGTCATCCTCGGTTGGCCCAATGCCTGTGGGGTTGGACGGCGACTCGGAAAGAGGCAAGCAGCCCGCGGCGTCCAAGATAGTAGCGGGTGATGTCGTTACCGGGCCAGCTGCGCTAATGCCGGTGTAGCGGGCGGAATCGATGGGGCTTTGCCCGTGTTTGGCCGTGATGATGATGAGCGTAGAGTCGTAAACACCATTCTTCTTCAGTGCGGCAACCATCTTGCCGATCGATGCGTCCGCGAACGCGATTTCGACCAGCAATGACGGCGTCGGAGTGCCTTCTGCGTCCAGGTAGCCGCCCTTCAGGCCGACGGACTTCTCGATTAGTTTCTGGCCGACGCTGACCACTTGAAAATTCATGCCTAAGAGGTTGGGCACCGGCGCTCGGGACTTCCCGTTGTGCGTCTTGCCGTCGATCTCATTGAGAACTGCGTTCACCTTAAGCGTGTCGTAGCACTGGATATTCTGGAAGCTGTCCGTCCATGCGTTCGATGCGGCGACGGCGGTTTGGTCAGGCAGTGGATTGCAGCCGGGCACACCGGGCAGATTCACAGGAATAGAATTGATGTCCGGAGCGTAGTAATCGTCAATGTTCGTTCCATCTCCGGGACCGGAGACTGCGGAGTAGGCAGGATGCTTGTCGGACCACGCGGTGTAACCCCCCGCAGCATGGATGACCCCATAGATCGTGTTCGTCCTCACAAAGTTCCATGGGTACACGGGCGCGCAACCCTTGGCCGGATCGCGAACCAGCCGCCTCGGATCGATGGAGAGAATTCCTCCGTCAGCGCCGTTCGGCGCTCCGCCGTTGAGCTGCGTCTGATCGATATCGATGCCCTCGTCGTATTCCGTCGTCGTCCCCGTGGGAACGGCTCCTGGGGTACAGGGGCCACCGGCTACTCCGTTGCCTGTGGTGATTGTTGGCGCGTCTAGCGAGCGGTCATAGGCGACATCATAAAATGCTCCAACGCTGCGCGGCGAACCGCCTGTCATTAAAGCCATGAGCCCAGGAAACGAATCGGACGTCTTTGAAGTCGACGTATCTAGGTAATTCACCGCCGTTTCACCCAGCTCCGCGAGATTGGGGCAGTAGGGTTGGCCGTTGTTGGCTCCGCTGACTCCCCGGGAGCAATTGAGATAATCCAAGACATGCATTCCATCAATGCTGATGAGCAGAACGTGGCGAATGTTGTGCCCGTTTCGGTCGCCGAAGTGGTCATGGTCCTGTCCCCATGCCACCGGGGACAGGGACGTGGTCAATAAGAAAGCTGTTGCCAGAGCTGCTGCGGATTTCATGCGGATCATCAGAAAGCCTCCTCGGTTGGAGCAATAGCAGGACCGCGTTAGTCTTTCGTCAAACTACCGTTAATAGTTGATTGCGAGGGAGGCTGAAGAAAATCGCAGCTTTGGAGTCCCTCCAGGTCGGAATGGCCGTTTGAGTCTCCTGTCGAGTGCCATTCCGTCTGTACTCCCAGGGAAATGCATAAAAGAATTTTTCCGATGCTTCACCGTCCGGTTACGTCTTATTCTCCGTCCAGTAACACGCTCTCCTCAGACTCTACTATCGGGAATAGTCGTCAGAACGCCTCCCAACTTTAAAGGAGACTCACTTGAAACAAAGATTGCTGGCAATCGCATTGTCCTTCGGTCTTCTAGGCTCCACGTTTGCGCGTCCGGTCCGCGCCGACGATGAGCTTGACGCTTATAAGATTAAACACGTTCTGCTCATCAGCGTGGACGGCCTCCATGCGCTCGATCTATCCAACTACGTCAACTCACATCCGCAATCCACCCTTGCGCAACTCAGCAGCCACGGTTTCACCTACACCAACGCTTCCACTTCCACTCCTTCCGATTCGTTCCCGGGTCTCTCCTCCCTGGTGACCGGCGGATCACCCACCACCGCCGGCTTTTGGTATGACGTCACCTACAATCGCGCCGTCTCCCCACAACTGACTGGCAACGCAGGCGTCGGCAGTAGCGGAGGTAATTGCCCCGGCACCATCGGCGGGGTAGTCGAATATGACGAAGGAATTGACATCGACCTGACGCAGCTTAATGGCGGAGGAGGCATCAATCCGGCCTATCTTCCGCGTGATCCCAAAAACAATTGCGCGCCGATCTATCCTCACCAGTATCTTCGCGTTAACACCATGTTTGAAGTGATCAAGGCCAATGGCGGCCGCACCGCGTGGACCGACAAGCACCCCTCGTATGAGTGGACGAATGGGCCCAGCGGTAAAGGCGTCGACGACTTCTATGGCCCGGAAATCAATTCGATACCCGTAGCGCTCAATTTCCCTGGTTGCACTCCAGTACCCTTCGCTGACGCCACCGTTGATGATGGCTGGACCAACAGCTTCGCCGACATCCAATGCTACGACGAGACTCACGTTGTCGCTGTCCTCAACCAAATCGACGGGTGGACTCACGACCGCTCCAAGAAAGCCGGCGTCCCGACCATCTTCGGTACGAATTTCCAAGCCGTTAGCGTTGGCGAAAAGCTGAAGGTAGACCCCGTCACAGGCGACAGCGGCGGCTACGCCGATGTCCTCGGTACGCCAAACCCTGGCCTTGCAAGCGAACTCGACTTTATCGATCAATCGATCGGAAAGTTTGTCTCTGAGCTAAAAAAGGAAGGCATCTACGATTCCACGCTCATCATCGTAGGCGCCAAGCACGGACAGTCACCCATTGACATCACCAAAAACCACAACATCGCAGGCGGTCAGCCCACAGCCACTCTAGGCGCAGCGGATGCCTTCGACATCTCCGACGACGGGTCTCTTATTTGGCTCACTAGCCCGTCCCTGGTCACCAGCGTCGTAAAACAAATCAGCGACCCTGCAGTGCAAGCCCAACTTGGCATCCAGGAAATCTTCGCGGGCCAATCACTACAGAACAAATTCAACAGTCCCGCCGACGATCCGCGCACTCCGGACATCATTCTCAAGGTCAATACCGGAGTTATTTTCACTGGCGGCACCAAGATCGCCGAGCACGGCGGCTTCAATGAAGACGACACGCACATTGCGCTGCTGGTCTCCAACCCGAGCCTTGACTCCATTACCGTCAAGACTCCCGTCTCAAACCAGCAGGTTCCAGCCACGATTCTCAAAGTTCTCGGAATCGATCCCAACCAGCTTCAGGCCGTTCGGAAGGAACAGGTTCATGTCCTTCCCTTCTTGCTCAGCGATGGCGATAGCGACGACAGAAAATGGTAGCCAGCGGATAAACACGCACGAATCCATGGGGCGTTCCGATCCATTCGGAACGCCCTATTTCTTCACCATCTACTCTCGCTGTCGCGGTTCACTTGCGTCTCTTCGGATTCGCCTCGAGCAGCAGCCTCCTTACTTCCGAAACCTGACGCTATCCAGAATCGAAGAGAACGTCTTGTCATACTTTTCATAATCCTTCTGCGGCGCCACGCACACGAAAGACACCAGCCCTTCTGGCCGAATCACCGTGATCAGCCAGTCCATCTCCTCGCCGCCCGCCGGAGATTCATTGCTTAAGTGGGTGGAAAGTCCCGCCAGCCCATTCACGCGCACCCGGCCTGGCTGTCGCTCAATTTTCATCTTGGGATTGCCTTTTTGCAGCAGAGCAATCATCTCCTGTGTCGCCTTTTCCAGCGTCTCTGCGTCGCTGGCATCTCCCTCGGCTTTCGTTACGCTCACGATGACTCCGTATGCCAGACCGGCTTCTCCGTCGCTACCCTCCATCACGCCTCCGTCTGGCGCGAACGAAATACTGCTTTTCTCTCCGTACTTCTTCCAGTTGTCTGGATATTTCATTAGGTAGGCGGCCGCTTGATATTCCGCATAATTCGCCGAAGGCAGCGCCGGCGGCCCAATCGGTCTGGCTATCGGCGAGCCTCCCAGAGTCTCCTTCTTCACAACTGGCAGCGCCTGGACCTCGCGTTTGATGGTCTCAAACTCCGCAGAATCCTTCTTGATCTTCGCCGGCAACCCACCCATCTTTTCGATCTCCTCGTCCACGCGCTCCACGCGATGCTCCGGGTTTGGATGGTCCGAGAAAAACTCCGGTGGATTCTGCCCTTTGCTGTCGGCTTCAATCTTCTCGAAAAACTGCGCCAGCGCCCGCGGATCGTAGCCCGCATCGTAAAGGACTTGTGTGCCCATCACGTCCGCCTGCGTCTCCGAGGAACGCGAATACCTCAGCAGAACACCTCCTGCACTGAATCTCCCGAGCTCGGTTAAGAGCGCTCCCCCGGCGTTGTCTCCCAAAATGGCTCCAAGGATTCCCACGAAGCCCTGCGCCGCCCGTGCCTTTGTCGCTTCCGTTGTCCCATGCCGCAGCGCTACATGTGACAGCTCATGCGCCATCACTGCGGCAAGCTGCGCCTCATTGTCCGCGGCCTCGATGCCCCCCCGGTTCACGAACACATATCCGCCGGGCAAGGCAAACGCGTTGATGGCCTTGTCATTCACGCAATGAAACTCGAACGGGTACTTCACTCCTTCCGTTGGCAGCTTCGCGACCAGTTTCCAGCCCAGCTCCGTCAGATAAGCGTCGACCTTCGGAGCGTTGCACCGCGGCAATTGTTTCTCGGCGTCCACCGCAACCTGCTTACCCAAGTCGATGTCTTGCTGTGGAGAATAAGCGTTCCATCCCGGCTTGAACTGCGTCCGCTGCGCTCGTGTGCAGGGCGGAATCAGCAAGCAAAGCAAAACGACAGACATCGCTCGCCGAAGTAAGCACACCCACTCCCCCAACCGCGCAAACCGCAGTCCGATTTTCGCAGCGCCACACACTTTCGCCAAATCAACCAGTGCGCGCTCATGCATGCGAAATCTCCGCCATTCTCAATAACTTTACACCGCGGCACAACCAAAAGAAAAAGCCCGGGAGGAGTTTCTCTCGGGCTCTTCGGAATACAGAAGGCTGGACTAAAAATTTGCTTAGCGCGCCATGCGTGGCGTGGGCTCCGGCCCGATCGCCGTGGAAGGCGCTTCAACGCTCCTGCCGCTTCTCGCCTGGGAAGCTCGCGGCGCAGCAACGGTCTCCACCCGCCGCGCCGGTATCGCCAAATTCTCGCCTTCGCGAACGAAGCTCAGACCTTCATGGTCCTTGTTCCAGTCGATGCACACCAGGTCTCCCAGGTGCACCTGCTCGGTAGCCAGCAGATTCGCCAGTGGATACACGACGTGCCGCTCGATCGCCCTCTTCAGGTGTCGTGCTCCGTATCGCTGGTCGGTTCCTTCCTGCAACAAGAACTCTCTTCCAGCCGCCGTAACCCGGAACAGGAACTGCCCTTTCGCCGTTTCCAAAACCCTTTGCTGTACTTGCCCAAGCTCAATCTCAAGTACTTCCTCGAGTTGTTCCCGGCGCAGGGGATGGAAAACCACAACTTTGTCCAACCGGTTCATGAATTCTGGAGAAAACTTCCTGCGCGCCGCTTCCACTGCCGTGCGCTCGACTTTTTGGTCCAGCCCCGCGGCCGGTTTGTCCTTCGGCTGCACGAATCCCATACCGCCTTGCATCAGTTCCGTGATCTCGCCGCCGCCCAGGTTCGACGTTAGGAAGATCACCGTTTGCGACAAATCCACCCGGCGGTTGTCCCCCAGGGTCAAGGTCGCCTTGTCCAGCATGCCCAGAAGCAACTGCCAAAGGGCATCCGATGCCTTCTCGATCTCGTCAAACAGCAAAAAGCTCAGTTTCAGCTTCTCCGTATGGCTTGCCGCCAGGGCTTCCTGGGTAATCAGCGGGTGCGTCTCGCGATGTCCCAAATACCCCGGAGGCGAACCGATCAACTTGGCAATCTCGTGCGAATGCTGGAACTCCGCGCAATCCACCTTGATTACCGCGCGCGCATCCCCAAACAGAATCTCTGCAGCCGCTTCCACAATGCGTGTCTTGCCCGACCCCGTCGGGCCAAGGAACAGCAGGTTTCCCACAGGCCGCCCTGGTGAGTTCAACCCCGCGCAGAAAACTTGATAGAGGTCTACCAGCGCCTGCACCCCTTCCGCCTGTCCGACGATCTTAGCGCGCAAGGCTCCTTCAAAATCTCGGCTGTCGGTGCTGCGAATGGATGGATCCAGTTGCTGTCTTGCAGCGGCTTTCATAGCTTTATTTCCCTTCCGCATTCACTTGCCCGAGACGCTCCATGCGTCTCAGCCATGCGCTTGGAGGGAAATAGAGCATGAGAACTGCCAATCCGCACCCTCACTCGTGTGGTCACAAACCGGCACAAACTCAATGACATACGAGTATTGCAGTTGTGGAAACCGTCTCACGCCGTGAGACGGTGTTCCATCGAGGTTCAAAGTGAGAGGATGAAACAGTTTCTGTCAGTGTGTCGACGACAAAAAGGGGCGCGCCCGACCGGGTGCGCCCCCAAAATTCCTCCCATGGATAGATTTCTCTAACGATCCGACTTCTTTCGCCCCTGCGGAGCCGCCGCGGGAGCCACAGACGGTTGCGCGGCGCGCACTCTTCTCTCGGCAACCACCACTTCCGCAGGTGGGTCCGCCGTCTTGCCGTCTTTTACTTCCGCGGCTGCGGCGAGTTGTCCGATCTGGGGCACGGCCGGAGAAACCAGGGCGCCTTCACCCTCCCGAGCGAATGTCAATTCCTTGTGATGGCGGTCCCAATCAATGCACACCAAATCTCCCAGGTGTACTTGCTCGGTAGCCAGCAGATTCGCCAGAGGATACACCACGTAGCGCTCGATGGCCCTTTTCAGGTGGCGAGCTCCGTAACGCTGGTCCGTCCCTTCCTGCAACAAAAAGTCTCTTCCGCCCGACGTGACCCGGAACAGGAACTGCCCTTTCGCTGTTTCAAGCACTCTTTGCTGCACCTGCCCAAGCTCAATCTCAAGTACTTCTTCAAGTTGTTCCCGCTTCAGCGGATGAAACACTACCACTTTGTCCAGCCGGTTCATAAATTCTGGCGAGAATTTTCTCCTCGCCGCTTCCATTGCCGTCCGCTCTACCTTCTCGTCGAGTCCTGCGACCGGCTTGTCGGTGGGCTGAATAAAGCCCATACCGCCATGCATGAGCTCCGTAATCTCCCCGCCGCCAAGGTTCGATGTCAAGAAGATCACCGTTTGCGACAAATCCACCCGGCGGTTGTCCCCCAGGGTCAAGGTCGCCTTGTCCAGCATCCCCAGCAGCAACTGCCACAAGGCATCGGATGCCTTTTCAATTTCGTCAAACAGGAGAAAGCTCAGTTTCAGCTTCTCCGTATGGCTCTTGGCCAATTCCTCTTGCGTGATCAGCGGATGAGTTTCCCGGTGTCCCAGGTATCCAGGAGGCGAGCCAATCAATTTAGCAATCTCATGCGAGTGCTGAAACTCCGCGCAATCCACCTTGATCAACGCGCGTGCGTCTCCAAACAGGATCTCGGCAGCCGCTTCCACGATCCGCGTCTTGCCCGAACCCGTCGGCCCCAATAAGAGGAGATTCCCGACCGGCCGCCCTGGCGAGTTCAAGCCCGCGCAGAAGACCTGATAGAGGTCCACGAGCGCCTGCACGCCTTCCGTTTGTCCGACGATCTTCGAGCGCAACGCCGTCTGGAATTCAATCGTGGTGTTGCTTCGCAGATTTGGATCGAGTGGCAGTATTTGGGAGCTCATAGTCTCCTCCTAGCGGCCATGCATCCGCAAGGTCGCGTTGCTGAACCGCCCGCGCTTCCGGTCAAACTGATGCAGTTTCACCTGAAGTGTGGACTGCAAAAGCCGCAGCTGCACTAATAGCTCTCGCGCCACCGTGGGCGTTTCAGAAATCCGGAGAAGCGGCGGAAAGAGGTCCGCCAGGTCGAGATTGAGCGCTCGCAGGTTCGAGACGAGCTTCTGGGTCGCCGGAGAGCTGGCATCGGCTAGATCCACTTGCTGGCTCGTCTGTGCGCGCAGAGCGCGCCAATTCAAGTCCACGAAGGGATGCTTCTTCGAAACCTCGCGCACCACTTCGTCTGTAATTCGCGCGCTTTCCCCGAGTCGCGCAAGATGCAGTTGCCGCACTTTTCCGCCGCGGCGCACATTGTGCACCAGATAAAACGAATTCCCTTTCCGGCGGACAAAAGCCATAACCTGACCTCGAGTCATTGATCGTGCCTGTAGTGTACTTTCGTTCCACTACGCCGTCAATGAACGTTCCGTACTAGCCCAAACGATTGTTTTCGATCGGTAATGCGTACAACCTAACGAACCTGCTCCACATTCGCTCATTCGTTTTTTCGCTTTGTTTCATTGATTTCCTTTATCGTCGTCTTTCTTCGCAGTTTCTTTTCTCCTGCTCGATTAGATGCCCGCCGGCCCGCTTTGTATCCTGTCCTACTCCCTCGCAGCCGGTCATGCTGGCCAGTCTCCGGCGGTCACGCTGTTTCGCGCTGGCGTTGCGGTATAAATCAAAACGCCTCACTTCATAGAACACCGTAGCGCTGATTATTTCTCTTGTTACACCTCCCGCCTGCACTTAGGATGTCTCGCGCGTATTGGCAAGATCTGTCCAAAGTATTAGTGCCAGGAGTCGCGCCACCGTGTCATTCGATCCCGTCTACAAGCTGGTGAAACAAATTCCTCGCGGCCGGGTTCTTACCTATGGAGCCCTCGCTCGAGCCTTGCGTCTCCCCGGCGGCGCGCGCACTGCCGGCCGCGCGATGGGCGCTACTCCGTCAGGAAAGGGAATTCCGTGGCATCGTGTCCTCGGCGCCAACGGCAAAATCCTGATCCGCGAACCCTACGCCTCCCTTCAGAAAAAGCTCCTCGAGTCCGAAGGCATTCCCGTCGTCGAATCCCGCATCAGCCTAAGAAAACATCTCTGGACGCCGCCCGGCAAAAAATCATCTTCGGCAAAGAAAACACGCAGGTCGAGCGCCCCCCGCTGAGCGGATTCTTTGCCGCTGAGGGCCAAATCCATATCCAAAAAAAATCGTTCCTTGCGCTACCGGAATCACGGGTTAGCCTTCTGGAGGTGATTGCCCCACGACAGAAAAACCGCGGCACGGCCGGTGAACCGTAGCGCAAAGCGATCGAGTCGAAGGCCCGTTTCGTGTTGTTTTTTTTGCTCCCTGTAACATAGCGGCCCTCGATCGCGTATATAGACGTAACCTCCCTTGCCTTGGCAATAACGGAGCAAGTCATGACGAACGGACAGCCTGGAGCTTTGAAAGATACGAATCTTGGTTCGCATTGGCCGACGGCACTGGCCTCACTGGCCGTAGGCACGGCCTTCCTTGCACTTTGGTTTTGGTTGCTGCCGCCGTGGCTGGGCTTCCGCGTTGAGGCCGATGGGGCGCTGCGCTGGCGCTGGGTTGCCGTCATCCCGTGCGTTTTGGGTTTCGCCGTGGCGATTCGCTGCATCTGGGATTTCGGCTGGACAGGACACGGCACCCCCGCACCCATGGCTCCCCCGCAGAAACTCGTCGTGGTGGGTTTCTACCGCCATGTACGCAACCCGATGTATCTGGGGTTCTTCGTCGGCTGGCTCAGCCTCTGGGTGATCTTTGGGCGGGCCAATGTCGCGGCGCTCACCGTGGTTTCCGTGGCTGTGGTGGGAATCGCCTTGTTTGTCCGCTTCTACGAGGAGCCGACGTTAGGAAAGCTGTTTGGCGCGGACTACGGGCTATACTGCCGCAACGTTCCCAGGTGGATTCCTCGAATGCGCGCCTGGAACCGGTTTACGATCTGACCTAACACAGATAAGCTCATGTTGTCGGCTGAAGTTCTGCCCTCACTGGAGGAATCGTTTCATGCGCACCAACGTTGGTGGATTTGCGTTCGTCGCGGCGCTTGCCGCGAATATCTTTTTTTCGTTTTCCGTTGCTGGGCAGCAAGTGCCGCCGCAAATCCAGCCGCCCGGCGGCGAACAACTTCTTCTGCGCGTGCGCGCCAAAGGCGACCAGGTCTACACCTGCAAGGGTGATGCCGCGCAATTCGCCTGGACCTTGAAAGCTCCCGACGCCCAACTCTTCGACGAAGAGGGCAAACTCTTCGGCAAACATTTCGCCGGGCCGTCCTGGGAAGCAAAGGACGGCAGCCGCGTCACCGGCAAGGCTGTCGCCAATGTGCCTTCTCCCGACGCAGATTCCATTCCCTGGCTTCTCGTCAATATCCTTACCCACGAGGGCGGCGGCGTGCTCGCGCGCGCCACATCCATTCAGCGCCTCAACACCAAAGGCGGCAAAGCCCCCGCGTCCGGCTGCGACGCCTCGCACGCCGGCCAGGAACTCCGCGTGCCGTATTCCGCCGATTACTTTTTCTACGCCCCGAAGTAAAGCGAGCACTTGCGTTATTCTAGGGGGCACCTTTAGGCAGCGCCGTGTAGCGCCGAATATTCATGACAAATCCCATCCTAGAAGTTGAAGACCTCGTCAAGAGCTACGGCGACGTCCACGCCGTTCGCGGCGTAAGTTTTTCTGTCGACGAAGGCGAAGTCTTTGGCCTCCTCGGTCCGAATGGCGCAGGAAAAACTTCAACGGTCGAGATTCTCGAAGGCCTCCGCGATTTGGACAGTGGGCGGGTCTCGGTTTGCGGGCTGGATCCGCAACGCGATTCGCACGCGTTGAAACACGAAATCGGCGCCGCTCTGCAATCTACTTCTCTTCCCGATAAACTTCGCGTGATGGAGGCTCTGCGTCTCTTTTCCAGCTTCTACAAACGACGACGCAATCCTGAAGAACTCCTCAAGCGCTTCGGTCTCGAAGAAAAGCGCAACACTTTCTACAGTCAGCTCTCCGGCGGCCAGAAGCAGCGACTGGCCCTCGCCATGGCCCTCGTCAACGATCCCAAGGTGCTCTTCTTCGACGAGCCCACGGCCGGCCTCGATCCTCAGGTTCGCCGCGAAATCTACGACATCATCGAAGAACTCAAGCGCGAAAAGAAAACCATAGTAATGACCACACACTACATCGAAGAAGCCGAGCGCCTCTGCGACCGCGTGGCCATCGTCGACCACGGCAAGGTCGTCGCCCTCGGCACTCCTCGCGAACTCAAAACGCGTTCCGGCGGCACCACGCGCATCGAAGTCCGTCTCGCAAAACCCGAGGCAGACGGAGCCCTGAAGAATCTGGAAGGCGTCGCCGACGCACGGGAATTGGACGGAGCCTATGTGATTCACTCTCACCGTCCTCCAAGAACCATCGTCGATCTCGTGAAACACCTCGAAGCCGAAGGCAACGAACTCGTCAGCCTCGAGATTGCTTCACCCTCTCTCGAAGACGTGTTCATCGAAATGACCGGAAGGAGGTTGCGCGATTGAGAAATTTCGCCACACTCACCCGCATGCGGATGCAGCTCGCCATGCGCAATCGCATGTTCTTTTTCTTTAGCGTTGTCTTCCCGCTTGGCATGTTCTTTCTCTACGCCGGCGTCTTCGCCAAGGGCCATCCGCGGCTGGTCTCCTACTTCCTGGGACCTGTCATTGCCTTCAACGTCATGGGGAGCTTTTGGGGGCTTAGCGCGGCTCTCGTCACGTTTCGCGAACAGGGCATTCTCCGGCGCTTTCACATCGCGCCGGTAAGCGCCGTTGATATGTTGGCCTCCAGTGTTCTCGCAAATTTCGTGCTTACTGTCCCGACCGTCTGTGTAGAACTGATCATGGCGCGCGTCATCTTCCATGTTTCCGGCTTTGGCGATCTCGTCTCCCTGGCTATTTTCGTGGCCGTCGGCACTGTCGCCTTTGGCTGCCTCGGCTTGGTGGTTGCCAGTGTGACCAACACCATGCAGGAAACGCAGGTGATCAACCAGCTCATCTGGCTGCCGCTGATTTTTCTCTCCGGCGCTACGCTGCCCGTACCGTACTTGCCGAAAGTCGCGCAGAGGGTTGCGCTTTTTCTGCCCGCCACCTATCTCGTCAGTGCCTTGCAGAGCGCTTTGTATTTGTCCCTTCCCTTCTGGAAGCTGCTCGTCCAGCTCTGTTCGCTGCTCATCTGGGCCGTGCTGACCTTGTTCGTAGCCACGCAGCTTTTTCGCTGGGAGCCGGAAGCGAGAATTCCGCGACGCGGGAAGCTCATGGCCATCCTGACGGCGCTGCCATTTTTTCTGCTCGGCGTCTGGGAGTACGGCAACGGAAAGATTCTTCCCCAAGCGCAAGCAACGTTCCGTTCCTTGGACTCTCCAGACAACGATCAAACAAAGCCCAACCCCCAGCCGCAGGAGAAGAACAGCCCCTTCTAAAACCTCGGATTCGACGCGCCAATTTGGAGTTTGCAATCGACACTAGCGCACCTACACTTCATTGACGCTCCCCGCCGCGTACCGTATTCTGCCCTTTCAGGCTTTACCGCGAGTGGCGCCACTTAAAAGGACACAGCCATGCCCATCCAAAAAACCGAGAAAATCTGGCACAACGGAAAGTGGATCAACTGGGACGACGCCACGCTTCACGTCCTGTCGCACGTCGTGAGCTACGGCTCCGCGGTTTTTGAAGGCATCCGCTGCTACGACACAAAGCAAGGCCCCGCCATTTTCCGCCTTCGCGAACACATGCAGCGCCTCATCAACTCCGCGAAAATCTATCGCATGGACTTGCCCGTTACTCTCGACGATTTTTGCAACGCCGCTACCGAACTCGTTCGACTCAACAAAATGACTTCTTGCTACGTCAAGCCCATCGTCCTCCGCGGCTATGGCGAGGTCGGCGTGAATCCGCTGAGTTCCCCCATCGACATCTATATGGCCTGTTGGCACTGGGGCGCGTATCTCGGCCCGGATGCGCTCACCAAGGGCGTGGAAGTCGGCGTCAGCTCCTGGGCGCGCATTGCCCCAAACACTCTCCCGGCCATGTCGAAAGCTGCCGCGAACTACATGAACTCGCAGCTCATCCGCATGGAAGCCTCTTTTAACGGCTACGCCGAAGGCATCGCGCTTGATTCCGGCGGCCACGTCAGCGAAGGCTCCGGCATGAACGTCTTTCTTGTTCACGACGGCACGCTCTATACGCCTCCGCTGGCCACCAGCATTCTCCCGGGCATCACGCGTAACACGGTCGTGGCGCTCGCGGAAGATCTGAACATTCCCGTCAAGGAACAGGTCATCCCCCGCGAAATGCTGTATATCGTCGACGAAGTCTTCTTCTGCGGGACCGCGGTCGAAATCACGCCCATCCGTTCGGTCGACAAAATCCAAGTCGGCAAAGGCGTCGCCGGCCCCATCACCCGCCGCCTCCAGGAAGAGTTCTTCGCCCTAACTAGCGGCAGCAAACCCGATCGCCACAGCTGGCTAACCCCGGTAAACACCCCGGTAGGGGCAACCACTCGCTAACCAGGGCCACGGCCTCCTCATCCCCGATGTGCACTTCGGGACGCCCTGGGCTGGTACTAGAGTTTTTCTAATTAGGGACCTTTGGGGGATTCCTCAGCCCCTCGCTTTCATCCATTCTACGCATTGTAGTTGGGGCACCTGACTCATCCGACCCGCAGCTTATGAGCACTCCGCAGAATCGATATGAAGTTCTCGAATCGCTTGGCACTGGCGCCACCAGCCGTGTCGATAGAGCCCGTGACACCGTCATTGGACGCACCGTTGCTCTAAAAACCTTGCTTCGTGGTTTTGGCTCCCGCGATCTCCAGCAACAATTTCTCCGCGAAGCCCAGATCATCGGCGGCCTCTCGCATCCCAACATTGTGGCTCTCTTCGACGTTGGCACAAACAGCGAGGGCGCGCCTTATTTCGTTATGGAATATGTTGAGGGGAAAACGCTGGAGTCCTTTTTTGACGCCGGCCCTCTGCCCTTATCTCGAGCCGCCGTGTGGGCGGGCGATCTGGCGACCGCACTCGGCCAAGCCCATCGCGCCAGTGTCATTCATGGGGATGTGAAGCCCGCCAATATTCTCGTGACCCTCGATCAACAGGTGAAGCTCGGGGATTTCGGCATTGCCCGCTTTTCGACGCAGGCCTCCGGTAGCGGAAATCTGATGGGCACTCCTGCTTATCTCTCGCCGGAACAGATTCTCGGCAATTTGCAGGACAGCCGTTCCGATCTTTTCTCTTTGGGCATCGTTCTTTACCAGATGTCGACCGGCAAGCGGCCGTTCGATGGCGATTCCGTCGAGGCCGTATGCGCCCAAATCATTTCCAGCGCCCCGCTGCCGCCATCTCATCACAATCCTCTGCTCCCAACGGCGTTCGACGAGGTCGTGATGCGCTGCCTGTCAAAAAACCCCGACGACCGATTCTCGACCGCCGAGGCTTTCGCCGCCTCTGTCTACCCCTTCGCGCGAAAGACAGTCGCGGCACCTCTGGGCTCCCACTCCAGCGCCGCCAAGCGCCCCGGTCGCTCCTCGTGGAAGCGGCCCTTCCCGCAAAAAGAGCTGTGGATGGCGGCCTCCGTTCTGTTCCTTCTCGTTTCCGGGGTTTCCATTGCCTCTGCACTTCGCAAACACGCTATCCCGAGCTCGACGGCTTCAGCGGGCTTGGTCGATCGCCTCGCCGCCACTCCGACGACCCTGGGCGCCGTGCCTTCCTCCATCACTACCGCGGCGACCAGTCTCACCCCTTCTGAAACCGTAACTCCGCCATCCGCAGGCGCTTTGTTTGTCTCCATGAAACCCGAACCGGTGCCACGCATCTCCGAGGCGTCCACCATGAAGATTTCTCCGCGCGCCAAATCATCCACCCCAGGGCAACGCGGCTCCGATTTGAAGACCGCGCAGGCGCGTCCCGCACCGCCTCCTCTACAACCCCCGTCTTCTGTCCCATCCAGCAGCGCCCAGCTGCCCACTCAGAAGCAACTCGCTTCTCTTCGCGTCGAGATCGTCTCCGCTATCGCCGAGGAAACCCTCGCTGTCTACTCCGGCGAGGACCTCCTCGTATCGACCCGCTTGGACGCCTCTCATCTGGGCGAACCGCTCCATTTCGACTGCTCCCTCCCTATTGGGGCGCATCCCTTGCGCGTGGTGCTGTACCGTGCCGATGAGAGCCTGCATGTGCAAAAAGAAGGGTTCGCCGAGATCGTCTCCGATAGTTCGAACATTCTTGATATTCGCATCGACCGCCGCTCGAAATTTCTCATTCGCAAGGAAGCCGCGCTGGAAGTCAGCTGGCCAAACCCGCATGCCGCGGCGGGCAAATACGGTTCTGAACTCGCGGTCGTCTCCACTCCCCCCAAATGACCTCAGGCTGGAATAGGAAGGCGACTTGCTTTTTCTGCTGGTCCGGCAACGCTCGGAGATCCGTTATTCGGAAACTCGTGCAATAGCCAGTCGGCGAAAGGCTGGCGTTTCTCTTTCGGTTCCAGATAGAATCCTTCCCGGTCGCAGCGGACACGGCTCGTTCCCCGGCCGGGAGGCTCCTTGATGTACAACCTTGGGCAGAAGCTTACGGCTGAATTCATAGGCACGTTCGCTCTGGTCTTTTTTGGCGCAGGCGCCGCATGCGTGGATTGGTACCCGCACTCCTCGAACGCACTCGGGCTTCTCGGAATCGCGCTGGCCAACGGCCTGGCCATGGCCATCCTGGTATGCGCGCTCGGCCACATCTCCGGCGGTCACTTTAACCCAGCCATTACCATAGGCTTCTGGGTCACCAAGCGACTGAACACACTCGACACCGTCGCCTACTGGACCGCGCAGCTTGCCGGAGCCACTGCCGCCGCGTTTCTCCTGAAAGCGGTCATTCCCGAGGAAACCTGGCACGCAGTTGCCCTAGGCACGCCCATGTTCGCGCACGACTTCACGCGTCTCAACGGCATGATTCTCGAAGGCATCGCCACGTTCTTCCTCGTCCTGACGGTCTTCGCCACTGCGGTCGATGAACGATCCTCCTCCTTCCGCCCCGTCGCCGGTTTCGCCATCGGCATCAGCATCGTTCTGGGCATGATGGTGGCAGGTCCCTTCACCGGCGGCGCGCTCAACCCTGCCCGCGCTTTCGGACCTGCGCTCGCGTCCTCCCACTGGCAAAATCACGGCATCTACTGGGTCGGCCCGCTCGCCGGCGGTTTCCTGGCGGGATTTCTTTACGACTCGCTCTTCCTGAAGAAGTCCTAGGCTCCCTTACACCGGAAAATCCTCTGTACAAAAAGGAACACCCGATCCGAGATTCCGGCCGCGAAACACTGTCCTTTCGTTCAGGTGACTACCGCGCAACCGTACAGCGCGCCTTTCTTGCCCGCCCCTATTTCGGGTGCTAACGTCCGAAGTCAGTCGTATTCTCGCGGAGCTCACAACGACATGGCAATTAGCATTGACGATCTTCTCCGGCGCGCCGTCGAAAACAAGGCCTCGGACCTCCATTTAAAAGTTGGCAACCACCCTTACCTGCGCGTCGACGGCCTGCTCGCACCGATAACGGACGTCCCCCGCATCACGCCGGAAGAAATGCTCTCCATGGCGTTCAGCATGATGACCAATCGCCAAAAACAAAAGTTCAAGGAAACTGCCGAACTCGACATGGCGTACGGCGTCGCCGGCCTCGGCCGCTTCCGCGTCAACGTTTTCCAGCAGCGCGGCAATGTCGGCATGGTCCTTCGCGTCATCCCCACCAAAATTCGCACCATCGAAGAACTGAATCTGCCCAACGTCATCGGCAAGATTTGCGAAGAGCAGCGCGGCCTCGTTCTCGTGACGGGAACCACCGGTTCCGGTAAATCCACGTCACTCGCCGCCATGATCGACCGCATCAACGCCAACCGCTCCGATCACCTCATCACCATCGAAGACCCGATCGAGTTCCTGCACCGTGACAAGCGCAGCTTCATCAATCAGCGCGAAGTGGAAGTGGACACCGCAAACTTTTCAACGGCGCTGCGCGCTGCCCTTCGTCAAGACCCCGACGTCATCCTCGTCGGCGAAATGCGTGACCTGGAAACCATTTCGACCGCGCTGCTGGCCGCCGAAACCGGACACATGGTTTTCTCCACGTTGCACACCCTCGACGCCACGGAAACGATCCAGCGTATTATCGCGGTGTTTCCGCCGCCCGAGCAAAAACAGATTCGCTTGCAGCTCGCCGCCACGCTCAAAGCCATCGTCTCCCAGCGCCTGGTTCGCCGCGCCGACGACAAAGGACGCGTCCCCGCCGTCGAAGTCATGATTGCCACCGCCTACATCCGCGATTGCATTATCAACGCCGACAAGACGCGCCTCATCCACGACGCCATCGCCGCCGGCACCAGCCAGTACGGCATGCAGACTTTCGATCAGTCGCTCTTCGATCTCTACACCAAGCAGCTCATCACCCTCGAAGAAGCCCTGCTCCGCTCGACAAACCCAGACGAATTCCAGCTGCGCATCCAGGGCATCCGTTCCGCCGCCGACTCCGCCCGCGAGGAAATGGAGCGCCAAATGGCCGACTTCGAGCGCTTCGCCCGCAAGTAGCCGAAGCGCAATTCGGTGCCGGGGCAACCCGCAACGCAACGCACTCAAGAGACCTCAAAGAAAGGAAGCGATCTCTCACCTTCCTTATCGGCGTTCTTGCGATGATCTTTCCTTCAGAGCCCGCTGCGCACTGCTCTCCTCGCCGGCTCGGCAAAGCTGAACTCCTGGCCCTAGTGGCGGGCGATATCCTTCCCGAAGACATCGCGTTTGATATCCAGTCGAGCGGACTCGCGTGCGCTCCCGTTGCTTCCTAAAGGCCGCTCCTCAAACCCCCTGGCGCCGATGCCAAAGTCTTGGCGGCGATCAGCGCCGCAAGGACCACGCCGGGCGAGAGAAGCAGCGCATCCGAAGCCGAACTCCTTCCGCAACTCAGCCATGCTGGCGCTTTTCCTCATTTTCACCTCACGACTAGCAGCTTGCCGAATTCTCTTCTATCCTTGGGTTATGTTCAGGAAGCCACGGCAAGTCAGCACCGAGACCGAACTGTACGAAGCCGCCGTCCGCGCCCTGATGCGTCGCGCGTATTCGGTTCATGAAATGAAGCAACTGCTCGGCCGCCGGACAGAAGACGACAAGCTTCTACGAACCGTGATGGATCGCCTGAAGCACGCCAAAATGATCGACGATGGGCGCTTCGCCAAACAATTCGCCCGCCAGCGCACGGAAATCCGCCGTCAAGGAAAGTTCCGCATCGCCCGCGATTTGCGCGCCCGCGGCGTCCCCGACCGCCACATCGAAGCCGCCCTCGTCGAAACCTCCAAAGAAACCGACGAATCTGCCATCGTCCGCCAGCGCCTCGAACGCAAGCTTCGCTCCTTCCGCGGCGAAATCAACGAAAACAAGATCGCCTCCATGTACCGCAGCCTTCTGCGGGCGGGTTTTTCCGCCGACGTCGTCCGCCGCGAACTCAAAGCCGTCACCCGCGAGGAAGTTCCAGGGACAGAATCAGCGCCCGATGATTAGCGGGCGCCCGACCAAAGTCTTCGCGCAACCGCTCTACGCTTTCCGCATCCTAAACTTCGGCACTCGCCTGTAGAATTAGCTCTGCACTCGGGAGAAACGATGGACTACGTCAACCTCGGCAAGACCGGCCTCAAAGTTTCGCGCATCTGCCTCGGCTGCATGACCTACGGCCAGCCCGCCACCGGCAAAATCAAGCCCGGCAGCCACGCCTGGGCCCTGGACGAAGAAGAAAGCCGGCCCTTCCTCAAGCAGTCCCTCGACCTCGGCATCAACTTCTTTGACACCGCCAACGTCTACTCCGCCGGCGCCAGCGAAGAAGTCGTCGGCCGGTTCCTCAAAGCCAACACTCGCCGCGAATCCGTCGTCATCGCCACAAAACTGAACGGCGTCATGCGCGACGAGCCCAACGGCCGAGGCCTCTCCCGCAAGGAGATTTTCTTCGAGCTCGACCAAAGCCTCCGACGCATCGGCACCGATTACGTCGACCTCTACCAAATTCACCGCTGGGATTACGAAACGCCCATCGAAGAAACCCTCGAAGCCCTCCACGACGTCGTCAAAGCCGGCAAAGTCCGCTACCTCGGCGCATCTTCCATGTACGCCTGGCAATTCACCAAAGCCCTCTACGTCGCCGACCTTCACGGCTGGACGCGCTTTGTCTCCATGCAAAACTATTACAACCTCATCTATCGCGAGGAAGAGCGAGAAATGATGCCGCTCTGCCAGTCCGAAGGCGTCGGCGTCATCCCCTGGAGTCCGCTCGCCCGCGGCCGTCTCGGCCGCCCGTGGCAAGCCGAAACTACCAAGCGCTGGGAAACCGATCTTTTCGCGAAGACTCTCTACGAAAAAACCGAAAACGCGGACCACAAAGTTGTCGACTGTCTCGGCGACGTCGCCGAAAAACGCGGCATTCCCCCTGCTCAGATCGCACTCGCCTGGATGCTGGGCAAATCCTTCGTGACCTCCCCGATTGTCGGAGCCACCAAGCCTCATCATCTGACCGACGCCGTCGCAGCCCTCTCCGTAAAACTTACGCCGGAAGAGGTTCTATCCCTCGAGGCCCCATACACGCCGCACCCCATTCTCGGCTTCAGCTGAGCCGTTCTCGAGGGCTTCTTCACGACATGCTGTCCGCGTCGAGAACGAGCCGGTACTTTCGGTAGTCCTCGCCCGAGCCAAACCAGTTCGGCAGATCTTCCAGAAAAACCGCGCCGAATTTTGCATTCAGCGCCTGGCTGCCTCCGGGCCGGGCGTGGCCGTAGACAACGTCAAATCCTTTACCGGCGGCCAAGCCGAGCCAGTGCGCTTTCAAAATGGCTCCGTAGCCCTTCTTCTGGAAAGGTGGAAGGATCGTGTTCGAATAGCAGCACACCGCATTTTCTTTTTCCCTGGCTGGCAGAACCAAAAGATCATCGAGAAAATCCGTGGGGCTGGCGAGCGGGATGCCGTAGGACTCGCCAGCTAGCTCGCCATCCACAAGCATCCACACAAAAAAAGCGCCCGGTGTATTCCAGACTTCCCGTTTCTCAGAAAGGTCGAGCTGCAAATTTGGATGGTAGACCGTTTCAAACTCCATGGTTTTCTCCAGCGGAACGCTATAGTCAAATTTAATGACGGCCAATGCATCCCTCGATTCTGGCGGGTTTGTAAAGTACGGTAGCGCGGCCTGCTCGCCGCGGTTTCCAGGAAACAAGTCTAGCAACGCCGGCCTCGCGTCCTGTCTCAAATTCTTCGAGCTGTCGCTAGGCGGGCGCCATGCCAATTTGCCAGCGGATAGCGCGGGCGGGCATTCGGTACATTTCTTCTGGCTGTGTTAGGATTTCTCGGCCCGCTTCTCGCACAATTTCGCATGATATTTCTACTCAACGACTTCGCAGAGCTTAAACCAATATGCCCATGACGAGCGATGTTTTGGTAATGGGAGGCGGAGCAACCGGACAACTTGCCGCCGCCTACTTTCGGAAGCGTTTTCCAAATCTTAAAGTGGCCGTAGTCGAGGGCCCGCACAAGAATCGCCCCATTGTGGGGGAGTCCCTGGTCGAGGTGAGTGTCGATTTTCTGTTCGAACTCGGCCTTGGCGAGTACCTCGTGGAAAAGCATTACCCGAAATACGGCCTCACCTATTATTTCAAGACCGATATCGACAATCCCGCGGATCGCACCTACATCGTCGACGAGATTCCGACGGCCCCGCCGATCCTCTCTTTCCAAATCAACCGGTTCACTTTCGATAAAGAGGTGCGCGACCGCAACACGGTGAACGGGGTCGAGTTGATCGACGCCACGGTAGCGGGAGTCGAAATCAGCACCGACGGCAGCCCGCACACCGTAACCATCCAGGACCCCGCAGGCGCCAAACAAACCCTGACCGCGCGCTGGCTCGTCGATGCCACCGGCCGAAATCGCGTGCTGCAGAAACATTTGCAACTCCAGGAAAAGGTCACCGAACAGAAAGACGTTTTCTGGTTCCGCCTGGCGAACTTCAATCACGAGATTCTGAGCCACCTCCAGGCCATCAAAACGCCAAACCGCTGCTACGTTCCTTACTACGCTACGCATCATTTCTTCGGAAAAGGCAACTGGATCTGGTATATCCCGATGCGCTCGCCGGAAAACGTGCCGCTTGTCAGCATCGGCATCACCTACCGCAAGGACGTCTATCCGCACGGCGAAGTGCGCACCACGGAGCAGTTTCTCGAGTGCGTCGGCCGTGAACACCCGGTGCTCGTCGAGCTGATCCACACCGGCACGGTCATCGACACGAACTACTACCACTCCTATATGTGGGAGTGCCGCCAGCGCTATTCACCCGATCGCTGGTACATCATTGGCGATGCAAGCGACACCGTCGACCCGCTCTACAGCGTTGGCTTGGCTCTGTCCACGCTGCAAATCCGCCAGATCGCGGCGATCATCCAAAGAGAGTTAAACGGCTTCGACACCCGGGAGTTCACCAAGGATCTCGACACGGTCATTACCGCCTTTCAACGCGGCGTCACGCGCGATACCACGCGGCTCTATGCGTGCATGAGCGATGCTTATCGATGCCATCTTGCTGTGCATCTGGCGGTGACCAAACTCTTTCACCTGGCCCTTCCTCTGGTGATGAACGACTACCTGTGGGATCCGCTCGGCGCGAAACTGATCAACTGGTTTTCCAGCCTCGAAACCCTCGAGGGTGATTCCAAGAAAATCCAGGAGCTGATTCAGGAAGTCGCCGCCAATCCGAAAAATTGCACCCTCGAGAATTTCATCAAAGTACAGTCCGGCGTGTCCATGAACTTCGGGTATTACGAGTTCCACCGCGAGGAAGACATTGCGGCATCCTTGTCGAAAATGGCCTTCCACCTCGTACGATTGCGCCTTTCCCTGCTCGGAAAGCTCGGCTGGCGCGGATTCATTCGCTTCCGCCAGCACCGCGCTTTACTGAAGGATTTGTTCCGCGGGCTGTTCCTCGTGCCGTTCTATGGCGTCAATTTGCGGAAAAACTGGCTCGTGCGGATGAAGTTTGCGTCACGCGAAATGAGCCCGGCGAGCAAGAAAGCCGAACATGTCGAGATGGGTGGTACGCCGGTCCGAAGCGACGAGTAAGGCCGCGGAATGGCCGCCATTTATCCTCCGTTTAGACGCCACGCGATAGTTTCCTTCACTGACGGAGAGCCGAGCTAAATGTGCCGAATCGTTTCTACGGCAGTTAAGTTGGGAATGGCCTCCATCAGAAGGAGTTCTCGGATGAAGGCAAATATTTTCCTAAGACTCGCAACTGGCGCGCTGGCAATGCTGCTAGCTGCGTGCTCGTTCTTGATGGGCGCTGCGGACACCTATCATCTGCTGAAGAAATATAGTTTTGGAGCAGCCGAAGGCAGCACTCGCGAGTATTTCGACTACATCACGGTCGATTCCGCCGCGCGCCGGGTCTACCTCTCACACGGCACAGAAATCAAGGTCATGGACGCTGACACCGGGGTTCTCGTCGGCAACATCACCGGCTTGAAACAGGATCACGGGGTAGCCGTCGCGAGCGAATTTAACCGCGGCTTTATCAGCGACGGTGCTGCAGGGAAAGTAATCGTCTTCGACCTGAAGACGCTGAAGGTGACTGGCGAGATCGAGGCGGACAAGGACGCCGACTGCATTATTTACGATCCGTTCACGAAGCGTGTGTTCGTGATGGATGGCGATCCGCACAACTCGACGGTTATCGATGCCGGGAATGGGAGCGTAGTGGGGAAAATTGACCTCGGCGGCGGTCCGGAATTTGCCGTGGCCGATGGCAAAGGAACGGTCTTCATCAATCTGGAAGACAAAAGCGAACTCGTGGCTCTCGATTCCAGCTCACTAAAGATTAAATCGCGATGGCCCCTGGCTCCAACCGGAGCGCCGACAGCTCTTGCAATGGACATCCAGCACCACCGGCTCTTCAGCGCCGGGCGCAATCCGCAGATGATGGTCGTACTCGACTCCGACTCCGGAAAAGTCTTGGAGTCTTTCCCCATCTCCGCGGGAGTGGATGCCGCTGCTTATGATCCGGAAACCGGGATGATTTTCGTTTCCACCCGCGAGGGCAAGGTTCACCTATTCCACGAGGATTCGCCCCGCAAATTCAGCGAAGCTGAAACCATCACGACAGAATACGGCGCCAAAACGATGGGACTGGACACCAGAACCCACAAATTGTTCCTGGATACGGCGGACTTCGGCGAAGCCCCCGCTCCAACAACGGATCGGCCGCATCCGCAACGGCCAGCGATCGAGGGAACGTTTCACGTTTTGGTCCTTGGACGCTGATGAATTGGTCCTGACGGAATAACAATCACTTCCCCTGACTGGTCATAAGACCAACTCAAAATACACGAGCGGGGCTTTGCGGTAGACCACGCGCCCGACTTCGCGGAAACCGCACTTGGCGTAGAATGCGCCGGCGCCAGCCTCCGCATCGAACGCATCAAGGCGGATCGCATCGGCGGGCCAAGCGCGGGCTTGCTTCACCGCTTCTCTGATTAGCTGCCGGCCGATTCCCTGGCGTTGCATGGTGGGAAGAACGGCCATGCCGATCAGATAGAGCGCCTTTGTGACCGGCGTGAAGTAGGAGACGTCAATCGCCCAGGGCTTTTTGGTAGGAAGATGGAGCGTTCCGACGATTGTTCCGCCTTTGCGCGCGACGAGCACACGCGAGCGCCGCATGCCAAGCAGCACGCCTTTTTCCGTCGTGCGCCAGGACCATGGCCCGCGCCCGTAGCGCTCGGTCAAATCTTCTGCCACCGCGCAGTGCAGTGCGGCCAGCACGGGAGCATCGACTCCGATAGCGATAGAGAAGGAAAGTTTCATTTTTTCGCAGCGGTACCGGAAACTCTAGAATTTTGCAGGGACACGGCGCAGAAACGCAAGGCACCGTTGGTTAGTTTGGATTTCGCTTTACTGGAAAAGGTCCCAACACGAGCCTCAAGAATAGAACGTATAGCGCAATGGAGATAATGGCGATCCACCATGGCCGAAGCACCACCGGAAACAAAAATACTAGCAGCCAAATCCACCAGGGCATTCGTGACCACCTATCGCCGCCCGAATTTATGGGGTTCGTCTGGTCGTCCATACAGAGCAAGCGTACGCCCGAATAGCCGCTAGATTCAAAGGTCAAAACCTAACGGGAACGGGTCAAATTTCAAACTGACCCACTACTAGGGTTTAGAACTGGTTTGCTGCTTCTGCTGTTGCTGTTGTTGCTTCACCGCCGCTTCGAGGGCCTTGCGGAATTCGGCCACTGCCGGCACATCGGGCGAGTGCAACGCATTCTTCGAAACATAGCGCCAAACGGGAGCGCGTTCGAGCGCCTCACCCGCCGTTCCGCCTCTGTAAACCAGAAACGTGTCTTCGGTGGGCCCGACCTCGCCACCGAGGCGCGGCGACGTGTCACCAGGCGGGGCTTGCGTAGAATCCGGAGGTCGCCCCTGCTGCACGCCGACATGGATGCCGTTGTCGGTTGGCACGACCACAGCTGGACGATCATTCGTGGGTTCGCCGCTAATTGTCGGCTGAACAATTTTGCCGTTGCCTTTGCGCACGGTGATGACGAGGTCGGCCGTATTCCCGATCAGGACGGGCTTCAATCGACCCCAGTTCGCCAGCGCCTTTTCCACATCTTCTTGCGCAGTTCTGTTGGCGAGCGGTGCCGCCGTCGACATACCCGCATCTGGATCGACAAGCACCACGACGGTTTGCGCCGCAAGTACTTCTGCCGGCAAGGTATCTTTTTTCTTGTTGGCAGGCGCGAGACACGCGAACAAAAGTACGAGCGACAGAACCAGGCTCAGTCGAAGAAGCACGGAAACCTCCACGCGGAACGGGGACTGCGGCGATTATAACCCCTGCCTCTTGAGATGGTTCTGATTCCCGAAGGGTTTCAGGCATTTTGGAGAGCGCGGCCAACAGCAATCCTTGGCAGGTGTCGGGTGCACACATGCCTCTTCCGAGGCTCCTCTCGAATCCAGTGTCTTTGAAGAGATTGTTTTGTGGATCGTGATTGGACGGCTTCTGGCGCTGCCCCTTGCTTGGGCCGCATTTCCGCGGGGTTGACGTCCATGATCACCCCCCGAGCACCCTAGCCTCGAGATTCTCAAGGCTCGGAGAGAACTCCGGGCTTCCGCCACGCAGGTGTATTTCTTCCACGCCTGATGCCCACATCGTCGGTTAACGGGCAGAAGCGCTTCTCTGGCGGGTTCAGCGGCGACAGTTCCATGGTTTTGTGGCGGCTTTTTCTGGCCTGGTTTTTCTTGCCGGCTTCTGGATGCTTGCCGTCACAAATTGCTTTTGGACTGCCGAGGAGCATCGATTCAGCCTTCCGGGAGCGCACCACGGCATGGAAACAGGCAGCGCGCTTGTCAGGCGAGGCGTGTGGTTGTATCAGAGAGCGGCGTTCTCGAATTTGGGCTATGCCCTGATTCAGAAACGCCGCATCTAGTGTGTTTCTGGCAGACTCAGATCAGCTCTTCAGTCCCTGGCGCAGCTCTTTCTTCCATCGGGAGCTGTAAAAACGTGCTCGCCGCCCGGGCAACCCGTATCGTGGCTGTCTCGAGCTCGCGCGTCCGTAATTCTCTGATCTTCGGCTCGTCTTGCTTCCTCAGCGCGTCTTTCTTCCTCCGTACGCCGAGTGGCGTCTTGGCCCGGATCTCCCGTCGCGCCCGTTGCGCCTTGCGGTCCCGCTGGGCCTGCCACAGGCGCAGCTGCTGGAGCAGCGGTGCACCCAGCCATAAATAGCGCAAGCGAGAAAGCGCCCACAAGTAACGATATCTTCATTTTCATCTGATTTTCCTTTTTCCCCTGCCGCCGCTCGACTTAGAACGCGGCATGTTCCAACCACTCCATGCAGCTTCGATGCTACCTCGTGCGCGGCGCTGGCCGCTGTCCCCATTCGCACACTCGCGAGACTCACTGCCACCCGCCCATGACCTTTGTCATCTATCGAATGAAGGCGCTTCGGCCCGCCCGGCAGGTCTCCGTGATCTCTGCTAAACTCCGTTCCCCCTCGGTTTGCCACTCTCACAAAAAACGCCTGGAGCGGGGTACCCTTGCGCTTTGATTGCCGCCCCTTGCGCCCTCTGCCATAATCATGCGACTTCCATTGCTGCCCGGATCGACAATTTTCCGGCCTGTGAGGACGTTGGGAACCCATGACGCCGCCTGAGAACACGAAAATGAGCGGAAACGAGATCCGCGAAATGTTCCTGCGCTTCTTTGAAAGCAAAGGCCACCGCCGCGTACGCAGCTCCTCGCTCGTTCCCCATGGCGACCCCACCCTCCTCTTCACCAATGCCGGCATGAACCAGTTCAAGGACGTCTTCCTTGGCCTCGAAAAGCGCGACTACAACAAAGCCACTACCGCACAGAAATGCGTGCGCGCCGGCGGCAAGCACAACGACCTTGAAAACGTCGGCTTCACCAAGCGCCATCACACCTTCTTCGAGATGATGGGCAATTTTTCCTTCGGCGATTATTTCAAGGAGAAGGCCATCCCCTACGCGTGGGAGTTGGTCACGTCGCCGGAGTGGTACGGCATCGCCAAGGACAAGCTCTACGTCACCATATTTGGTGGACTATCCGAGGCGTGGTCTGGCGCTCTCGGGGTGGACGAGCAGGCGAGAGAACTGTGGCTCGCTCAAAATGTGCCCTCAGACCGCATCGTTCCGATCCCAGGTCCGAAAGATAATTTCTGGGCGATGGGTGACACTGGTCCTTGCGGACCGTGCAGCGAGATTTTCTACGACATGGGGCCCGAAGCCTCCGAGGAAAAGCATGCCGATTGCAAGTTTCCCTGCGATTGCGGACGTTACGTCGAAATCTGGAATCTCGTCTTCATGCAATTCAACCGCTACTGGGCCTGCGAAAGGCCGGGAGCGTCCCTCGATGAGGGCAATCTCGATCCGCAAGGCATCGCGGGGCTAAAAACGAAGCATACGCACGGGCCCAACTGCCTTGCCATGGAGCCGCTGCCGAAGCCCTCCATTGATACGGGGATGGGCCTCGAGCGCGTCGCCGCCGTCCTCGAAGGCGTCATCTCCAATTACGAGACGGATCTGTTTCTTCCCTTGCTGAAGCGGGCGGCGGAGTTATGTGGCGTCGATTTCAATCGGGAAGAGAAAATCGAAGAAGGCAGGGGAGGAGCCGCTTCCTTGCGCGTTATCGCTGATCACGCTCGCGCCACGACGTTCTTGTTAGCCGACGGCGTGGTGCCCTCCAATGAAGGCCGTGGGTATGTGCTTCGCAAGATCATGCGCCGGGCCTTTCGTCATGCGCGGCTGCTCGGTCAAAAGCAGCCTGTCGTGCTGACGGGAATGGTCCACGCCGTTCAAGAGCTCATGGAAAGCGCTTACCCCGAGCTGCGAGGGCCGTCTTTTGCGCACGTACCCAAATTGGTAAAAGCGGAAGAAGAAGCGTTTGCGCGAACTTTGGACATTGCTTTGGAGAAATTGGAGGATGAGCTGCGGCCACTGACCGCCTTCGTCGGCACCCCGTCTCAGGCGACGGAAGGGACCTATCCCGGCCGCCAGGCATTTCAGCTTTACGATACTTATGGTTTGCCTCTAGATTTCATCCTGGACTCGGCTCGGGATCTGGGCATTCCGTTCGACCAAGATGGTTTCGATCGAGCTCTCGAGGAACAAAAAACACGAGCCAGAGCCTCGTGGAAAGGCGGCGGGGGCAAGGAGGCGGTGAACCCGGCGTACGCGAAGATTGCGGAAACGTTCAGGACGGAGAAGGATTTCTACCATGGCACCTCGGCAAAAGACGCGCGGATTGAGGCGATTCTTACCAAGAGCGGGCCGGTTAGCGAGCTGAAGGGTGGCGAATCGGGAGAAGTCGTGCTAGACCGCACCGTGATTTACGCCGACTCGGGCGGACAGATGGCGGACACGGGCGGGTTCTACGATAGCTCTGGTGCGCAACTGCTGGCCGAAGTCACCGGGGCGTACTATCCCGTGGCGGGGCTGGTCGCACATCGCGTAAACGCAAAGGAAACACTGCGGGTCGGGGACCGCGTCTCCGTCGCGGCCGACGCCGAGCGGCACTCGCGGATTATTCGCAACCACTCGGGGACGCATCTGGTGCATGCAGCCCTGCGCAACGTACTGGGAACACACGTGAAGCAGGCGGGATCGCTGAACGCGCCCGAACGGCTGCGCTTCGACTTCTCCCACTTCGCCCACGTGGACGCCGTGGAGCTCCGGGACATCGAGCAGCAGGTCAACGATGAGATCCGGCATAACACCGAAGTAGGCACCGAGATTACTTCCCTGGATAACGCGCTCGCTTCGGGAGCGCTCGCCTTCTTCGGCGACAAATACCCCGAAGCCAACGTCCGCGTCGTCACCATCCCCGACGAGCGCGCGCCAAGGGGCTTTTATTCCAAAGAGTTATGCGGAGGCACGCACGTCCATCGCATCGGCGACATCGGTGTACTGAAGATTGTCAGCGAAGGCTCGATCGCCGCGGGTGTCCGCCGAATCGAAGCGGTCACAGGAATCGGCGCCCTCGAGCACTACGAGAAGCAGGCACAAATCCTCTCGCATTTGGCCACCCGGTTAAATACGAGCGAAGATTCCATCCTGGCTACCGTCGAGAAGCTCTCGAGTACCGTCAAGCAGCTCGAGAAGGAGCTGGAGGGCCATAAGCGCAAAGGAGCACTTAGCCAGTTGGACCAGCTGGCAGGGCAAATCCAGAGCATCAAAGGGGTAAAGCTGATCGCAGCAGAAGTGTCGGGAATGGATAGGGAAAGTCTCAGGCAATTGGTGGACTCTCTCAGACAAAAAGTTGGGTCGGGGGTGGTGGCCTTGGGCACTGTCGAAGACGGGAAAGTGGCGCTGATCGCCGGGGTGACCAAGGACCTGACCGCTAAAGTCCATGCTGGCAAGCTGATACAGGCACTGGCAAAATTGGTCGGCGGTTCCGGGGGCGGCAGACCCGATTTGGCGGAGGCTGGCGGAAAAGACACATCAGCCCTAAAAAATGCCCTAAGTACCATCCCGGCGCTCCTAGAACCGTTGCTATGATGGTTCCAGCGCCAGAAGCGTGTCCAGCGGGGGACATTTGCGCGGCAGTGAATCAAGCGCAGCGGTTTCCACAGAGGGCACGCCTAGTCAGCAAGACGAGTCACTCCGGCCCAGTCGGAGTGCCCCGAACACGGCAGAAGTGGCATCACCGTTCTACAGCCTTCCCTGAGGCCAGATGGACAAACGCAAGAAACAGCGCACGACAATAATGGCTAGCATCTATTTGGGAGCATTCGTTTTAGGTGCAAGTTGTTTTGCACCCGGGGCGAGCGCCCAAATCGCCAGAACGGTAGACCCCAGCGGTCGGGAAATGTTCGTAAATGCCGACCCGCCGGTGGTCGTCAAGCTGGCAGCAGCCAAGTCGCGCAAAACCATCTACCTTCCTGCGGAATCTACCTTTATGGGCCGAAGCCGTCCGGAAATGAATATCGATCGGGACGGTGCAGAAAAGCTCGTAAAGGAAGCGGCAGAGAGACACAACGTGGACCCAGCATTGGTCCGCGCTGTAATCGAAACGGAGTCGAACTGGAATCCAACCGCCTACTCTCGCAAGGGAGCCGCGGGACTGATGCAGTTGATTCCGACGACGGCACAACGGTACGGTGCAAATGACGTGTTCAATCCGCAACAGAATATCGACGCCGGGGTTAGACATCTCAAGTGGTTGCTGGAGCGCTACAATGGCAACCTGGATTTGGCTCTGGCGGCATACAATGCGGGTGAGGGGGCTGTTGATCGGGCTCACGGCATCCCTGCGTTCCGAGAAACTCGGGACTACGTGCAAAAGGTACAGGATGCATATTTCCGGCCTGGATCGGGTCGTCTTGAGAGCGCGTTTTCAAATCCGCGCGCCATCCACAGAGAAGTCGATCCCACCGGACGCATCATCTTCAAGAACGATTGAAGCAAGAACCGCTGAACGCGGTCGTTTCGCGGCAGGCCGTCAGGGGTATCGCATAGCGACCCCGGGCAGTGAAAGCCCACAGGAGTTCCCGTTTTTCCATTACACTAATGTGGTTTCTAGGAATGTAGGGCGCGTATGTTGGGGGTCCGAAAAAATTTGAACAGGAGCTTCGCCCGGCTTTCGCCAGTTTTTCTGGCGCTGGGAATTGCCGTGGGCGCGCTCTGTGGAAATCCGTCCGGGAGTTTTGCGAAGTCGGCAGGCGACACTTCCACGACGAGCGCGGTCAAGCGCGAGGCCGCGGGCGCGCAGTTTGCGCGCGCGGAAGAACAGCGCGCGAATTTGAATGGCAAGCCGGCGGAGAAGCGCACGCTGGCGGAATACAAAACGGTAGTTGCCAGCTACCGCCGCGTGTATTTGATAACGCCGCGAGCGTCGGAAGTGGCTGATTCCCTGCTTTCGGTCGCTGAACTGTATACCGAGATGGGTGACAGGTTCGGGGGGAGCTATTACCAGTCGGCGGTCGATTCCTATCAATTCCTCGTACACCAATATCCCGCGAGCAAGTACAGCCAGGACGCATTACTGCGCATAGGAAAGCTAGAGAGAGATCAGCTGGGCGATAGCTCGCAGGCCTCGAGGACCTACGAGGACTTCTTGAAAAAATATCCGCACTCGCCGCGCAAACGCGAGGCGCAGGAAGCGCTGGCTGAGCTGGCCCTTTTGCAGCACAACGATGCGCCCGGTGTTTCTGAGGCTCGGCCTGCTCCACCGATCTCTGCGGCACCCGCGGCTCTGCCCTCCGAGACGGAGACGCCCGGACCCGTGCACGGCGGAGTGGAAGCCACCGGGCGAACCGGCTCCGAGGGCCCGCCACGCATCCGGCGGATCAGCGCGAGCGCGAATGCCGACGCCACGCGGGTGATCATCGATCTCGAGGATACCGTGCAATACAGCTCGGCGCGGATAGCCAATCCTGACCGCATATTTTTTGATCTGCATTCGGCGCGCCTGACGCCGGAAGTGGCGCGGGGCAACGTGCAGGTTTTCGGGAGTTTGCTGACGGGAGTGCGCGTCGCGCAAAATCAATCGGGCGTGGTGCGCGTCGTGCTGGACGTGGATGGAGTGAAGGATTACGCCGCTTCGCTGCTGAGCAATCCGCCGCAACTTGTGATCTTCCTGTATTCCACGGTGCGGAATGGCGGTGCGGTGCGCACCGCAAAATCAAAGCCCGCGAAGCCGCAAAGCGGCGCGGAGGAGGCGAGTGAGGACGCCAGAGCGGGATCGAGCGATTCCGGGAGCATGAAGAGCGTTTCTGAAAAGGATCCGGGCGTGGAGCCGAGCGCCACGCCGTCGAATGCCATGACGCGCAGCACCGCGGCTGGCGGGAAGAATTCTCACGGGAGGCAGCTGAGTTCGGCGAGTGCGAATACGGTTCTGAACACCAATCCGAAACCTGACCTGATTCGGCCCAGCAACGCGCCGCAGCCGACGCGGGATGGGCAGTCCACGCTGACACGGGCGCTCGGGTTGAAGATTGGACGCATCGTGATTGATGCGGGGCATGGCGGGCACGACACAGGGACGATCGGGCCGACCGGCTTGATGGAAAAGGATTTGTGCCTGGATGTAGCTCTGCGGCTGGGGAAAATCATCCAGCAGCGGCTGCCCGGGGCGGACATCGTTTACACGCGGTCGGACGATACGTTTATCCCGCTGGAAGAGCGGACCAACATCGCGAATCAGGCCAAGGCCGATCTGTTTATTTCCATACACGCGAATTCCAGCCAGGACCACGCGGCGCGCGGCGTAGAGACTTACTATCTGAACTTGAAAGGCTCGGCGGAAGCGATGGAAGTAGCGGCACGCGAGAACGCATCATCGGACCAGGGCGTGCATGATCTCGAGGATCTGGTGAAAAAGATCGCGCGCAACGAGAAGATCGATGAATCGAAGGAATTTGCGGAAGATATCCAGGATTCGCTCGCAAAGCGCATGCAGAAAACGAGCAAGACGGTGAAAGACCGGGGCGTGCGCAAAGCGCCGTTTGTAGTTTTGATTGGCGCGGATATGCCTTCGATCCTTACCGAGATTTCCTTTCTCAGCAATCCGGCCGACGAGAAGCTCTTAAAGCAGCCGGAATACAGGCAGCGCGTGGCGGAAGGGCTTTATCAGGGCATGGCGAGTTATCTGCAAAGCCTGAACAGCATGACGCAAAATCTGCCCGGCAAGGGCGCCCCGAGCCGGCCAGCTGCGGTTACTCCAGTTGAACAATCCAGGAACCAACGGTAATCTGTTGGTGTCTAAGCGACAGCAAGGGATGCGTCGACTATCACTCTTCGTTTGCGGTATAGCGCTGCTCAGCGCGCCGCAGCTCTCCGCCCAAGAGGGCCCTTTACCGAAACAATTCCAGAACTGGAAGCTGGCCAGTTGCGCCGCCAAGCCGGTTACTGCCAATTGGAAAGAAACGGGTATGCGGGAATTCAGCGCGTGCCAGTACAACGATGGAGACAGGGTCATTTGGATTTCGGGCGGCCGTTATCATGACCCGAGCAGCGCATTTGAGGTTTATACCTCGTGGTTGAGACCCGGAATGGTTCCGACGAACGTCGGGCAGGTGTCTGCGTTCGATAAAGACGGCGTGATCGTTTTGGAGGGCACCCTTGTTCTGTCCTCCACGGCAAATATCTCCAGGGAAGACCTGAACGCGCTGGTGAAGGCCGTGGAAGCCGGCAGCGAGAAAGGGCCCCTGCCGCCCGTTCGGACGTATCTGCCAAAGATGGGCCGGTTGCTCGGAACCGAAAGGTATGCCCTGGGCCCGGAGGGTATGCGGGCAGCGCTGCTTCAGTTGGGACAGTCCGACATGGCGGTGCTGGTCGATGCGGCAGGGTTTTCTTCCGGCGCCGAAGCCATGCTGGCGCGCTACGCCAATCCCGGCAATGGCGGCGGCGTTCTTCTTCTGCTGGAATACCCGACGCCGCAGCTGGCCGAGCAGCATATTCATCATCTGGAGGAAGTGGTTCCGGCGGCGGCGAAACAAGCGGGGACGGAGATTGAGCGGAAGGGTTCGCTGCTTTCGATGGTGTTGTCGCCAAGTTCGACGGAGTATGCGAAAAACTTGCGGGAGGCTGCCGACTACGAAACGCAGGTGACGTGGAACGAAGCGAGCCAGACGGCTACCGACCCGCCAATAACGAGCATCATGGTGAAGATTTTTATTGGCACTGGCGTGTTCATGGTGGCGGCTGTGGTTCTGGGAATTGCCTTTGGCGGCGTGCGCGTCATCACAAAGAGATTCTTCCCCGGCAAGGTTTTCGACCGGCAAGACCAGATGGAAGTGCTGCAATTGGGACTCTCCGGCAAGCGTATCGATCCGAGCGATTTTTATTGAGCTATTGGCCCGTCAGGGGGCTCGGCGGAATACGGAATCTTGGGACGCGAAGAAGTGCGGCAGCAGGGCCAGGGCACTTCCGATGGACCCCCTTCCAGAAATATAACCGGCCTGTTTTCTAGGCGTCTAACCAGAACGCTGTGTTTTGCGTCTTGGTGGGGGCGCGAAGGTGTCGTAAAATTTGCGTCTACACCCGGGGAGATGGTCCCAGCAATGCCAGATTTGCATAAAACGACGAGCGGGCGGCGAATGTCCCTGCCGATTCTATCGGCCGGCCTCTCGCTATGGGCGATGGGCTGCGGGGGAAAAACGTCGGCAGGCGGACCCGGAGCGGGCGGGCCGCCGGCCATGCCTGTGCAGGTGCAGGTGGCGCAGTCGGTGCGCATCCCGGACACGACGGAGTATTTGTCGGTGCTGAAGTCGCGGCAATCGGCGGTGATCAATCCGCAGGTGGAAGGGCAAATCACGAAGATATTTGTGAAGTCCGGCGACGAAGTGAACGCGGGCACGCCGCTATTGCAGATCGATCCGCTGAAGCAGGAAGCAACGCTGAATAGCCAGGCAGCCACGCTGGCGTCGCAGGAGGCGAATCTGCGGCTGGCAAAGATTTCGCTGGAGCGGGCGCAAAAGCTGTTCGAGGCGGGAGTGACCAGCAAGCAGGAGTTTGATAACGCGCAATCCAATTACGACGCGATCGCTGCGCAAGTGAAAGCGCTCGAACAGCAAGTAGAACAGCAGAAGGTCGAGCTGCATTACTACAAGGTGAGCGCGCCGGCGGACGGCATTGTCGGGGACATTCCGGTACACGTCGGCGATCGCGTGGCCGTTACGACTCTTTTGACTACGGTGGACCTGCCGGGAGCGCTCGAAGCATACATCTATGTTCCAGCGGACCGGGCGAAGGACTTGCGGCTGGGATTGCCGGTGCGATTGCTGGGTGAGAATGGCGAGTCGGTCTCGGATACGCGCATTACGTTTGTATCGCCGCAAGTGGAGACGGATACCCAGACAGTTTTGGCCAAGGCGGCGGTCGAGAATGCAAAGGCCAAGCTGCGCATCGCGCAACAAGTGCGGGCGCAAGTGACATGGGGCTCGCACGACGGGCCGGTTGTGCCGGTGCTTGCGGTGCTGAGAATTAACGGACAGGCGTTCATATTTGTGGCCGTGAACGAAGGAAAAGGGACGGTGGCGCGGCAGAAGCTCTTGAAACTGGGCGACACGACTGGCGATAACTACACCGTGTTAGACGGGTTGAAGCCGGGCGACCACGTCATTCTTTCCGGAACGCAATTCCTGCAGGACGGCGCTCCGGTGCTCGAACAGATTCAACCAAGCGCGAAGCCGGCCGACGGCAAGATCGCCGCGGCGCGCTGAGCGCCGTCAATTCCATGAGCGGCTCTCTCTCAATCCAAATAAAGGTGGAACCCGGCCTTGTTCGTTGATTTCTTCATACGGCGGCCGGTGTTTGCGACGGTCTGCGCCCTGATGATTATTCTGGCGGGCGCGATTTCGATTCCCTCGCTGCCGGTAGCGCAATTTCCAGATCTAGCGCCGCCGCAGGTCGTGGTTACCAGCGTCTACATCGGTGCGAACGCACAGACCGTGGAATCCGCGGTGACGATCCCGCTGGAACAGGCCATCAACGGCGTGCCGAGCATGAAGTACATCACGTCGACCAGCAGCAATAGCGGCGTGAGCACGATCACGGTTACGTTTGACGTCTCGCGCGACGTGGACCTTGCCGCCGTCGACGTGCAGAACCGGGTAAGCCAGGCGCTGGGCCGCCTGCCGAATGAAGTGAAAAACACGGGTGTGATTGTCACAAAGCAAGCCAGCGGATTCGTGTTTGGGGCCGGAGTTTATTCAGAACACGGGGAATACGATAGCCTCTTTCTCAGCAACTACATTGACGTTTACGTGCGAGACGCGCTGAAACGCGTGCCGGGCGTGAACGACGCGTTTCTTTTCGGTGAGCGGAAGTACGCGATGCGCGTGTGGCTCGATCCAGCGCGGATGGCGGAGCGCGGCTTGACGGCTTCGACGGTGATCAACGCGCTCGAAGAGCAAAACGTGCAGGTGGCTGCGGGACAAATCGGCCAGCCTCCCAACGCTGGCGAGCAGGCATTTCAGATCAGCGTGAGGGCCGTGGGCCGACTGACGAGTCCGGCGGAATTCGAAAATGTTATTTTGAAGACCGGGACGGGCGGCACGCTCGTGCGACTGAAGGATGTGGGCCGCGCGGAGCTGGGAGCAGAAAATTACGACGTCCTGGTGCGCTATAACGGCTACGACGGAGTCGGTTTTGGTGTAACGCAGCTTCCAGGGGCAAACGCGCTCGACGTGGACCGCGCCGCGAAAGCCGAATTGTTGAGGCTTTCGAAGAGCTTTCCGCCGGGACTAAAGTATGCGGTGGCGTTTGATTCCACGACCGTCATCGGCGAATCGATCCAGGATGTACTGATCACGCTGGCGCAAGCCATCATTCTGGTCATCGCGGTGATTTATTTGTTTTTGCAGGACTGGCGGAGCACGCTGATTCCTGCGGTGACAATTCCGGTGTCGCTGATTGGCACGTTTGTTTTTATCAAGCTGTTGGGGTTTTCGATCAACACCCTCACACTCTTTGGAATTACCCTGGCGACGGGATTGGTGGTCGACGACGCCATCGTGGTGATTGAGAACGTCGAGCGGCACATCATGGAGGGCATCACGGAGCCGCACAACGCGGCGTCGGTCGCCATGAAAGAAGTGGCTGGGGCGGTCATCGCTACTTCCCTCGTACTCGTGGCGGTGTTTGTGCCGGTGGCCCTCTTTCCTGGCACCACGGGGATTTTGTTCCGGCAATTCGCGCTGACCATCGCGTTTTCGGTTTCCATTTCGGCATTCAACGCGCTAACGCTGACTCCGGCGCTCTCCGCAATCTTGCTGGGACGCCATCGCGAGCGCGCGGAAGGAAGAATCTTTCATGCGTTCAATCGCATCGTGACTGGCGGAACGAACTTGTACCGCAATGCGGTGCGTCACGTTATTGGCTGGCGATGGGCCGCTATTCTGGTTTTTTTCGCGGCGCTCGGATTGACCTACTGGATTTACAACAAAGTACCGCGCGCGTTTATTCCCGAGGACGATCAGGGTTACATCATCATCGCGGTACAAGCGCCGCAAGGTGCGTCCTTGCAATATACGGTGGGGATTTGCGCAAAAGTGGAAGAAGCGCTTTCGCATGTTCCGGAAATTGCGGGCGCGTTCTCGCTTCCTGGATTCAGCCAGTTTGGCGGGGCGCCGAATCGCGCGGTGGTCTTCAGCAACTTGAAGCCTTTCGCAGAACGCAAAGGCGAGCAGCATTCGGCGGCAGCGGTCATCCAGCGTTTGCGCGCACAGTTGTTTGGGATTCAGGGAGCGCTGGTCATTCCCTTCAATCCGCCGGCGGTGCAAGGCTTGGGGCAGTTCGGCGGATTTCAGTATGAGCTGGAAGACCTGGGGCGAAATTCGCTGCAAACGATCGCCGATACGGCGAATAAACTCGCGGCGGAAGGCAACGCCAGCAAAGACCTGGTTGGCTTGTTCAGCAGTTTTACGGCGAACGACCCGCAATATTTGGTCCAGATCGACCGAGAGAAAGCGAAAAGTTTGCAGGTGCCGTTGAGCCAGGTGACGGACGCCCTGCAGGTGTATATGGGTTCGGTGTACGTGAACGATTTCGATTTCAACAACCGGTCGTATCGCGTGTACGTGCAAGCGGACAGCAAGTACCGCTCGAAACCGAAGGATATAGAGCAATATTACCTGCGGTCGGATACGGGCATGATGATTCCGCTGGATAATTTGGTCAGCGTCGCGCCGACGCAAAATGCACAGGTGATCAGCCACTACAATCTTTTTCGCTCGGCGGAGATTGACGGATCAGCGGCCCCGGGGCGCAGCTCCGGCGAGGGCATCGCGGCGATGGAAGAGTTGTCGAAGAAAGCGCTGCCGCAAGGGATGGCATTCGAGTGGAGCGGGCTCTCGCTCGAGGAGATTCAGTCGGGGGGCAAGGCGCTTATCTTATTTGGGCTCGGGCTGATTGTGGTTTATCTGACTTTGGCGGCCCAATACGAGAGTTTCGTGCTGCCATTTATAGTGCTGATGGCGGTTCCCATTGCGATTTTGGGTGCGCTCGGGGCGCAGGCGCTTCGAGGATTGCAGAACGATGTTTTTTGCCAGATTGGGTTGGTCATGTTAATCGGACTTGCCAGCAAGAATGCGATATTAATTGTAGAATTCGCGGAGCAGCTGCGCGAGCAAGGTATGTCGATTGTGGATGCGGCGATTGAAGCCGCGCGGATTCGCTTGCGGCCTATCCTGATGACGTCGTTCGCGTTCATCCTTGGCGTGGTGCCGCTGGTGCTGGCAGAGGGAGCGGGGCGCGCGGGAAGAGTTTCGGTGGGAACGACAGTGTTTGGCGGGATGATTGCGGCGACGACGCTGAACCTGTTATTTATTCCCGTGCTTTATGTCATCGTGAAGAGCATTTTTCCTGGCGGCCGAGGAAAGACGGAAGCGGTCGGGCATTAATTTCCTGCCTGAGTAAATCATTGATTCCTGGAATTCTGTTCAGGCCGCCAGCGTTGCCACTCTGCTTCATTGCTTTTTGAACAGGCACATACCGGACCACGGGCGATCGCGGCGCGACTTGTCCGTTTCGGGCAGCAGCGCGAAAAATCTGAATAGCAAGGATAGGCGTTTCAGCCGCGCGGCGTGTTTGAGCAATGAGCGCACGTCGACGGGCTTCCAGCCGTAAGGGATGAAAAAGTTCGGTCCTTCGGGAGGAGCAAATTTAAAAGGCGCTGCCGCAGTGAGCTGCTTGGCCATTCTCTTTGCTAACAGGCGAATCAGCCCAGGCGAGGCAAGGTCGAGAATCCAGGACTCGAAGCTGGGAGGCGCGGCGAGGTCCCTGGCGAGACCCGCGACATCGTCCGGCGATAAATAAATGAGAAGGCCTTCGGTGATGATCAGGGCCTTGTTCGAGCGGCGGCCGAGTTCGGCGAGGAGATCGCGGCGTGCGGCAGGGTTTGAAAGATCGAGTCGTATTCGTTCGAGAGAACAGACGGCTTTCTCGTCGCGCAGAATTTCTTCTTTATAGGAGAGGATCTCGGGGAGATCGACCTCGACCCATTTGAGGGCGGGCGGGAGTTTCATCCGGTAGGGACGGGCGTCGAGGCCGGCGGCGAGGTTTATGACCATGTCGACGCCTTGCTGGATTTGCTCGTTGATGAAGTCGTCACCGAGGCAGGTGCGGGTGATCATGCTCCAATCGTTGCCGGGACCGAGCGGCATGGATTTCGCGATTTGTTCACCGCGGTCACCAGCGAGACGGCGGGCGAAAGGGTCGCGGAAATGCGCGTCAGGGCGCTCCGTTTCGCGCGCGCGATAGACGGCGACCCAGCGGGCCGTGTCAGAGACATTGCGAATCAGTGGCTCGGACCCGGTTTGTGCATTCGTCTCACGCGGGGATTGTGCTGCGGGATTTGACTTGCTCAAGTGAATGCCTCACAAAACTGTGTTGACCCTTGATTCCGTCAAACGAAGTCTAGCTTCTTGAACAGCAGGCTTACAACCATGTCGGTGGAGCGGCGCTACTCTCCCTCTGAGCCGGGCCGACAGGCTAATGGATAGTCGGGATGAGCGCCGCTGGACTGGCCAGCACGAAGTTCGAGTGCCAGCCGGGCGTTGTCGGAACGAATGCCCACCGGGCCGTGGAGATTCCCGCCTGGAGGCCCGATACTTCCTTCCCACACGAGATTGTTATCGGCGTAGACGCGCATTTCCGCGCCGTTCATCTCCGCGCGAAGCGTGTGAGCAACGCCGGGACGCAGTGCTGGCACGGGCGAACTGTGGACGGGCTGGATGTTCTGGTAGCCCCGGTTGGCACATTCCGCGCTGGTGTGCTGGCCGGGATTGGATTTTACGGAGACGACGAGCTTGGACTCCGGTTCGATGCGCCACATCGCGTAGACGAGATTGCAAGCGTCCTGGGCGCGAAGCTTCAGGCCAAATTGCCGGCGCATTTCCCCGGAGCCCAGAGGTTTTTCGCCCGGGGTGCCGCCGAGATAAGTGAAATGGGCTTCGACATCTTGGGTGGAGGCAACCGTGACGAACGCACGCATCTTGGGGACGTCGACGGACAAGCGGTTGCCCGAAGACTGCCGGATCGCGCCCTCCGTAACGCAAAGCTTGGCTTGGGGCACGGAGAACCAGTTCGTCCCTGGCTGAGCTTTCCCCGGAGTGATCAAAGTAAAAAAGAGAAAGTAGGCTCGGAGAACGAAATTGGCGCGATTTTTCACGAGGAACGTTGCCCCCGGCGCTCTGCAGAATGGTTTGATGGCCAGTTTGCCGCGGGGATGTCGTATATTATCGCTGCCACCATTCTGAATCCAGAAAAGCTATATCATCCGGCAAGGCAAGTCGCCATGAATAGTCTCTGGCGGTCCGAGGACGCGCGTTTGTCGATGGCAGCGCTCGAATGGTTGCGAAAGCAGAGGCCGATGGCGTGAATTTCGAATTCAGCGAGAAGACGAAAGAATTGCAACGCCGGTTGCAGGCGTTTATGGATGAGCATATCTATCCGAACGAGAAGCGCCACCTCGAAGAAATTGAGCATGACCGCTGGAAGCCATCGCGAGTCGTAGAAGAGCTGAAACCAAAAGCCCGCGCTGCCGGACTGTGGAATCTTTTTCTGCCGAATGATGAGAGTGGGGCGGGACTGACAAACCTGGAATATGCGCCGCTGTGCGAGATTATGGGGCGGAGCACGATGGCTGCGGAAGTGTTTAACTGCTCTGCGCCGGATACCGGAAATATGGAGGTGCTGGCGCGCTACGGAACGGCGGAGCAAAAGGAGAAATGGCTGAAGCCGTTGCTCCTTGGCGAAATTCGATCCTGTTTTGCAATGACGGAGCCCGAGGTCGCGTCTTCGGACGCGACGAACATTCGCGCGAGCATCGTGCGGGATGGCGATGAGTACGTTATCAACGGCCGGAAGTGGTGGACGTCCGGAGCAGGCGATCCTCGATGCAAAGTCGCGATTTTTATGGGGAAAACGGATCCGACGGCCGCAACTCACAAACAACAATCCATGATTCTGGTGCCGCTCGACGCGCCGGGAGTCAGAATTGTGCGGCTGCTCACTGTGTTTGGGTATGACCATGCGCCGCACGGTCATGCAGAGATCGCGTTCGATAACGTGCGCGTCCCTCTTTCGAACATGTTGCTGGGCGAAGGACGCGGATTCGAGATTGCACAGGGGCGGCTCGGGCCAGGCCGTATTCACCATTGCATGCGATGCATCGGCGTCGCCGAGCGGGCGCTGGAGACGATGTGCAAACGCGTGCAGGCGCGCGTGGCGTTTGGAAAAGCGATCTCCGAACAAGGAACGATACGCGCCGATATCGCCGCGTCGCGCATGGAAATTGAACAGGCCCGGCTGCTGACGCTCAAAGCGGCGTATAAGATGGACGCCGTCGGAAACAAGGAAGCGCGAGCCGAAATCGCAATGATCAAGGTTGTTGCGCCCAACATGACACTCTGCGTCTTGGACCGCGCGATGCAAGCGCATGGCGGAGCAGGAGTTTCTGCGGATACCTTTCTTGCCGGCGCTTGGGCGAATGTGCGCACTTTGCGGCTTGCGGACGGGCCGGACGAGGTGCACGTGGAGTCGATCGCGAAATCGGAGTTGAGAAAATGGACAAAAGCGCGGACCGAATCACCATGGGACTAATGTTCGCCGGGGGCCGGCGGCGTGTCCGTCGTTCTTTCCAGGAGGCGGCGTGGCGGCGGTGATCGTGGATACGCCCAATTCCTTGACGCAATTTGTGGGCAAGGAAATTGGTGTGAGCGATTGGCTGACGGTGAGTCAAGAACGTATCGCGCAATTCGCAGAGGCTACAGAGGACCGGCAGTGGATCCATCTGGATCGCAAACGTGCGGAGAAGGAATCGCCGTACGGCACGACCATCGCCCACGGCTTTTTGACGCTGTCGATGATCAGCCGGTTTATGAAAGATGTGATTCAAGTTCGGACTGGGGTTGGAATGGCGATCAACTACGGATTGAATCGCGTTCGCTTCCCTTCGCCGGTGCGCGCGGGGTCGAAGATTCGCGCGCGGGTCACTCTGTTAACTATCAAGGAGCTTCCCGCAGCGCATGAAGCTGCTTTTTCTGTGATCATCGAGAGCGAGGGCGGCGACAAGCCTTGTTGCGTCGCCGAATCCATTGTGCGGTACTACCGCTGACAGATCATCTTGAAGAACAAGCCTCGGCGGGCAGTGGCGCGGCATGCTGCGCCACGACCATGTGGGCCGTGCCCCTGGTTCGTGGCTGCTAACCAGAAATAAACAGATGCCAGAAAGAGAAATATCAGAGTGTGCCGGTTTCGGCGGTTCGCAGGGCGGCACCCAACAAATGCTTGATGCGTTCTGGCATGGTGGCAAAGCGCCCATCGCGAGTCAGGCCCTGGTGATAGCGGTAATAAATCTGCTGGACGATGACAGCGATCTTGAACCGGGCAAATACCAGATAAAACGCCATCTCGGAAACGTCACGGCCCGTTTTTTGCGAGTAACGCTGGACGAGCTCTCTGCGTGTCAGGCTGCCGGAACAGGTCGTAGGTCCCCAGCGAGTCTCGAGAATCTCCGGTGGATCGCTGGCATCCACCCAATAGGCCAGCGCCGAGCCAAGATCCGTGAGTGGATCGCCGATCGTGCACATTTCCCAATCCAAGACGCCGATAATTCTGGTCAGGTCGCTGGGATCAAGAACCACGTTGTCGTATTTGTAGTCGTTGTGAATGAGAGCGGCGGCGCCTGAAGCTGGCATGTTCTCTTGAATCCAGGTGGAGATGGTTTCCACTTCGGGAATATCGTGGGTCTTTGAGCCGTAGTAACGCTCGATCCAGCCGCGGACTTGGCGCTCGAGATAGCCCTGGGGCTTGCCAAGATCGGCGAGACCAACGGCGTTGTAGTCGAGACTGTGGAGAAGCGCAAGATTGTCAAGGAACGATTCACTTACTCGCTGCACAACTTCTGGGGAAAAATCCAGGCCAGCTGGAACATCTCTGCGGAGGATGACACCGTGAATTGGTTCCATGAGATAAAACGGAGCGCCCAGCACGGACAGGTCATCGCAAAAAAGGAGGACCCGCGGGGCCGGCGCATAGTGGGCATGGAGTTTTGACAGTACGCGATATTCGCGGCCCATATCGTGTGCCGTTTTGACTTTGCTGCCGAAAGGCGGACGACGCAGCACCATTTCGCGCAGACCAATTCGCAGCGAATACGTAAGATTTGAATGGCCGCTGGGGAATTGGCGGACTACCAGCGCATCTGTTTCGCCCGGGAAATGTGCGCGAAGGAAAGGCTCGAGCCCCGCGACATCGATCTCTTCTCCTGGGCGAACTGCGGTTGTCTGATCCCGAAGGTCAACCATATTTACTTCCTGATTTCGCTTCTACCGATACGTCAGCAAAGTGGGATCGTCCAAATGCTGAAACGAGTTGAATGTGCTCAGCGTGAAGCGATCCGCCGAAAACAAAAATTCGCTGTACGAACAATTGCGGGGCATCCAGGCCACTTGCAAGGTGTCCTGTGGCGAAAGGCGCAAAGCGCGCTGCACGGAAACGGCGACAGGCCCGCCGGAAGTGAAAATGGCGCAGGTTTCGCTTTTGCCGGCAGTGGAGAGGAATTTGGAGAGCCCGCGATGAACGCGGGCGAGGAACGCTTCCCAGGATTCGACGCCGTCGACGGCCAATTGCCCCTTCACCCACATGGTGACAACGGTATCAAAGAGTTTTTGAAAGTTTCTGCGGCGCTGCGGAGGGCTGTTTGCAGCTTTAACGGCAGCCTCGAGATCGCGAATTTGAGAATTGGTCTCGGATAGGCGTGCCAGGCTTTTCTCGAGCACGACGTCACCCTGGAATTCGTCAAATTCATCGAGCACCACCGCTTCCGGATAAGCAAGGCCATGCTTTCCATAGGCTTCGCTCACGGCTTTTTCCGTATCGCGATGGCGGAGGCGCGGGCCAGTGCAAACCCGGTCGAAGATGACTTTGTGGCGAGCCCAATACTCTCCGAGGATGCGCGCCTGTGTTTCGCCGGTCACGGAGAGCTTGTCGTAGTTGGACTCAAGAAAAGAAGCTTGTGCGTGGCGAACCAGAAAAACGCGTCCCATGTGTCACCCGAAAAAACCGCGAGCCAGTGAAGAAATCTGAAGCAAGCGAAGACAGCGATCCCCTTCCGAGCTCCGAGACGCTAGGCCGTTGCGCTTTGTTCTTTGTTGAAATCGGCAAATTTCTTGCCTTCTTCCGCCAGGCGCTTCAAAAGCGGAGCCGGCTCCCAAAGCTCGCCGTGCCGCCGGTGAAACTCCTCGACACGATCGAAGACTTTCTTCAGACCGACTGCGTCGGCATACCACATTGGTCCGCCGCGATAGGCCGGGAAGCCGTACCCGTTGAGGTAGATGATATCGATGTCGACAGCGCGCAGAGCGTAGCCGTCCTCGAGGATGCGCGCGCCTTCATTGACGAGCGCGTAGACGCAGCGATCAACAATTTCTTCCCTGGAAATTTGACGCTGCGCAATACCGGCTTCTGCGGCCCATTTGCGGACCAGCTGCGTGACTTCGGGATCAGGAAGCGCGCGGCGGTTTTCATCATACTTGTACCAACCCGCGCCGGTTTTCTGTCCGTAACGGCCCATTTCGCAAAGACTGTCCCCCGCAAAAGCCTGCCGGATCCCCGGCTTTTCCAGGTGCCGATATTCCTTGCGGATCCTCCAGCCGACATCGAGGCCGGCCAGATCGCCGACCGCGAGCGGACCCATGGCCATGCCGAATTCATACATCGCGGAATCGACGGCTTCGACGCTGGCGCCTTCTTCCAAGAGAAAGACGGACTCGCGGACATACGGATGGAACATGCGGTTGCCGACAAATCCGCGGCAGTTCCCCACCAGCACGCCGATCTTGCCGATTTTTTTCGAGAGCTGCATGCAGGTGGCGATGACTTCCTTGCTGCTGGCTTTGCCGCGGACGATTTCGAGCAGACGCATCACGTTCGCAGGGCTGAAGAAATGCGTGCCAATCACGGCTTGCGGGCGTGAGGTCGAGGAAGCAATTTCATCGATGTTGAGTGTGGAGGTGTTGCTGGCCAGGATGGCGCCGGGTTTGCAGACGCGATCGAGTTCAGCAAAGACTTCTTTTTTGAGCGCCATGCCTTCGAAGACGGCTTCGATCACCAAATCGGCACTTGCGAAGGAATCGTAGCCGAGCGTCGGCTGAATCAGCTTGAGCCGTTCGTCAACGAAAGCCTGGGTGAAGCGGCCGCGCTTCACCGATGTCGCATAATTTTTCTGAATATTCGCGATGCCTTTGTCGAGCGCAGCCTGGTCGGCTTCTTTCAGGAGAACGGGGACGCCTGCGTTTGCCAGGACCATGGCGATACCGCCGCCCATTGTTCCGGCTCCGACTACCGCGGCGGAGTTCACCGGGATGACCGCCGTGTCCTTCGGTATGTCGGGGATTTTGGCTACCTCGCGCTCACCGAAGAAAACGTGGATGAGGGCCTTCGATTGATCGGAGAAGAGGCAGTCCATAAAGAGCTTGCGCTCGATTTTGCAGCCCTCATCGAACGGGAGTTTCGTAGCGGCTTCGACAGCGTCGATGGCGGCGAGGGGCGCGGCCATGCCGCGCTGCTTTTTGCGGGCGTTTTCGCGCGCGGTGGCGAAGATTGCGTCGTTTTCTTCCGCCGAGCCGAGCTTTTCGTTTCGCTCGCGTGTTTTGCGCACGGGCTTGTCCGCGATTTCGCGCGCGAACGCGATGGCACCGGTTAACAAGTCGCCCTCGATCAAGCGATCCATGATGCCTGCGTGCAGGGCGTCCAGGGCCTTGATAGGATTGCCATCCGCGCACATTTCGACGGCTTTTGCCGCGCCCGCGAGGCGCGGCAAACGCTGCGTTCCCGCGGCTCCGGGAATGATGCCGAGTTTCACCTCCGGCTGGCCAATTTGCGCGCTGGGCACTGCAACACGGTAGTGGCCGGACATGGCGAGCTCAAGGCCGCCGCCAAAGGCACTTCCATGAATAGCCATGACGACGGGCTTCCGGCAGTCTTCGATTTTCAAAAGCAGAGTTGGCAGCTCCAACCCGCCGCCGGATTTGCCGGCAGTGATTTTGCCGAACTCCTTGATGTCCGCGCCCGCGACGAATGTTTTGCCGCCGCCAATGAGCACCGCGGCTTTGACGGAAGCGTCCTTATCCATCTGTTCGATAGCGGCAGCAATGCCTTCTGGCACACCGGGGCTCAACGCATTTACCGGAGGGTTGTTGATGGTGATGATGGCAATGCCATTTTCTTCCGCAAGTTGAACTAGGTCGCTCATCGGTGGCCGCTCTTTCTCAGAAAATGTTTCTTAAGCTTCGCCGAAACGCGCCCGCACCCGGTTGCCGCCGGACGGACGGATGTCTGATTTATAAGACTTCTCACTTACGGCTGGCAAATTCGGGCCGGATGGTGTCTTGGCCACCCCAATATTTTTTGCGCAGCTCCCTCTTCAGGATTTTGCCGGTGCCCGTTTTAGGCAGGCTCTCGAAAAACTCAACCGAGCGTGGCGCTTTGTAGTGCGCAATGCGGCCACGGCAGAATTCGAGCAACTCAGCTTCCGTGGCTTGCGCGCCGGGCTTCAAGACGACCAGAGCTTTCGGCACCTCTCCCCATTTCGCATCCGGAACGGGAACGACGGCAACTTCGTAGACGCCTGGATGGGCGAGCATCGCTTTTTCCACTTCCAGTGAAGAAATATTTTCGCCGCCGCTGACGATAATTTCTTTTTTTCGGTCGACGACCAGCAGGTAGCCCTCGTCGTTGATCGTGGCCATGTCGCCGGTGTGAAACCATCCGCCGCGCATCGCTTCCTCTGTAGCTTGCGGCTGCCCCCAGTAACCTTCCATTACCACATCCCCGCGTGCCACGATTTCCCCAATGCTTTGGCCATCGTGAGGAACATCTTTTTCGTTTGTATCGACGACGCGAAGTTCGACGCCGGGAATGGCGAAGCCGGTCATGGCTTGGCCGATGCATTTTTGCTCGCCTTGCCAATCGAGGCCGGGCTTCATTCTGGAAATCGAGAGCGTCGGCGAAGTTTCCGTGAGGCCATAGCCGGAGCGGCAGCTTGCGCCGAGTTTTTCTTCTGCCTCGCGGACCAGTGTCGGCGAAGAGGCCGCGCCTCCTATATTTATGATCTTCAGGCTGCTCAGATCGTGCTTGGTCCGTTCGGGACAGTTAACAAGCGCCGTGGCCATCGCCGGCACAAGGCACATATTCCGCACGCGTTCTTGTTCAATCAAACGAAAAATCGTCGCGGTTTCAAAGCGCCGCAGCATCACGTGCTTCCCGCCGGTCAATGCCAGAGCGTGTGGCGTGCCCCAGCCATTGGCGTGAAAGAGCGGAATGGTATGCAGGTGAACGGCTTCGGCAGTAGGGTCGTCGGTGAGGCAGGCGTAAAGAGCGTGCATGTAAACATTACGATGCGTCAGCATCACGCCCTTGGGCGTGGCGCTGGTACCGCTGGTATAAAAAATTTCGGACACGGCATTTTCGTCGATGTCCATGATGTCGGTGCGGTAGGGTTCAGCGGCGGCAAGCAGCTCATCGTAGTTTTTGGGCGCGAGCCAATCTGCCTGAGGGGCGGCATCGAGAAGATAAAACTTCTCGACGGTCGTGGTGCTTTGGCGAAACGAATCGACGATAGGGAGAAAATCTTTTTCAAGAAAGAGCACCTTTGCCCGAGCGTCGTTCAGGATAAAAGCAAGCTCGTGAGGAGCTAGCCGGATATTCAGCGGGAGCAGGATGGCGCCGGCGTCGAGAACGCCGTAGTAGGCTTCGAGCAGACGATGGCAGTTCATGCTGAGGAAGGCCACGCGGTCGCCGGGTTTCACGCCCGCCGTGCGCAATGCGCCCGCCAACTGCGCGGCACGATGGGCAAATTGCAGATAGCTGAATCGCAGATCGCCGCAGACAACAGCGGTCCTGCGCGGAAATTGTTCCGCCGCGTATCGCAAACATCGAAGTGGAGTGAGTGGAATATTCATGTAAAATCCAGTGCCGCTTAGGCGGTTTGACCTCCATCAACTACCAGAACATGCCCGGTGACGTAATCGGAGGCGTCTGAAGCCAGAAAAACGGCCGCGCCTTTTAAATCGTGGTCATTGCCGAATCGCCGCAACGGGATTTTCTTCAAAAATTCTTCCTTGTTTCGTTCTATCACGACCTGGGACATGTTCGTGGGAAACCAGCCCGGAGCGATCGAGTTTACCTGAATGTTGTGGATTCCCCATTTGCAGGCCAGATCCTTCGTGAAGGCAATGACGCCGCCTTTACTCGCGTGATAGCCAATGGCCTGAAACTCTGGCGGGGCCCCGTGGATGCCCGCGACGGAGGCTATGTTGATGATTTTCCCGCGGCGCTGAAGGGCCATGAATTTTCCGGAGGATTGAGAGAACAGAAAAGTTCCCGTCAGATTCGTTTCCATCACTTTGTTCCAATGTTCGAGCCGCATCTCTTCGACAGGGGCCCCCCACGAAGTCCCAGCGTTGTTGATGAGAATATCGATACGCCCGAACTGAGACATGGCGGCGTCAACGACCGCTTGGACTTCCGCGGGATTCCTGACGTCGCAAGCGAGCGCCAGTGTTTTGACTCCGAGGCTCTGCAATTCCCCGGCAGCCTGCTCGCAACGCTCTTTCTTGCGAGCGCAGAGAACGAGATTGGCGCCCATTTCCGCCAAACCTTCGGCCATTTGCCGGCCCAGGCCGACGGAACCGCCGGTGATGATAGCCACGCGTCCAGTGAGATCAAAAAGTTGTCCGACATTCATCGTAGATGGCGCGCTTTCCAGTTATCTCTGACGTTCCTCCGAGACTCATCCGTTGCCTGCCGTGAGCGTGAGGACTCGCGTATTGGAAAATACTAAAACCCCACGCGTACGCCAAGCTCGAATTCGAGGATCGGGCGAGATGGAGTAGATTGCCCGCGCTGCGCTGTTCAATGCGTGGCGGCAGGCCCGTCCTTGAGCGAATCTCGCATAAAGCTCCGCCCGTGACGTTCGGTCCCAAGCAGCAAGAGCAGGGCGAGGGTCAGGATGGTTACGACTTCAAAACCGGCAATGGCCCACTGGTAGCCCACGCGGTCGCGCAGGGCGTACTCGATGGTATTTGTCGGCGACGCGAACAGAATCCCCAATTGGTAAGTAAGTCCGGGCATCAATCCTCGAGTGGTGTCGGCGGACATTTCGTTCAGATGCACGGGAATCACGCCCCAGGCACCCTGCACTCCCATTTGCATCACGAAGGGAGCGATCACGAGGACGGCTAGACTTCCCCCAAACGCCCATAGAGGAATGATGACTAAGCAGATTCCCATGGCAGCGATCATGCTTTTGCGCCGGCCGGCAACCTGCGAGAAGTGTCCAAAGATGATTGCGCCGACGACCGCTCCGATGTTGTAGAAAATCGCGATGTTCGCTACTACGGCGGCCGAGAGGTGATGAACTTCCTTCAAAAAGTCCGGGTACAAATCCTGCGTGCCGTGCGACATGAACATCATGAAGGTCATAAGCACGACCAGATAGAGAAACCGTTTCCACTCAAGCAGCACCGTGCGCAAGACCTGACCGGTGCTGGCGGCGCGATGTTGCTTCCACGCTTCCGACTCCGGGACCTTCGCCCGGATGTAGAGCGCGAGCAACGCAGGCAGCGCGCCAATCCAGAACATCGGGCGCCATCCCCAAGCCGGGAGGAGAAAACGTGCGGCAAGCGCAGCCAGCAAATAGCCGATCGAATAGCCGCTTTGCAGGATGCCACTCAAAACACCGCGCCAGCGCACCGGCGCAGCTTCCATCGTGAGCGACGCGCCAACACCCCATTCGCCTCCCATGCCAATGCCAAACAGGGCCCGCATGACGAGAAAAAAAGTGTAGTTGGGCGAAAAGCCGCAGAGGAGCTCGACGAGCGAAAAATAGATCACGTTCGCCATCAGCGGTTTGCGCCTGCCGAAGCGGTCAGAGAGCAGGCCGAAGATGACAGCCCCAATCGGACGCATCGCAAGCGTCGCCGTGGTGGTAAGGATGATCTCCCGCTTGGAAACGCCGAACTGGCGGGAGAGGACGTCGTACATGAACACAACAACAAAGAAATCAAACGCGTCGAGCGTCCAGCCAAGAAACCCGGCTAGGACGGCGTGACGTGCGCTCGATTTCGAATTAGCGGCAGAGTCTGTTGGCTGCAATCAACGGGCCTTTGTCGATCCGGATTTGACGGTCCTTCATGGTACCCAAAACTCCTGCTCTACCCTTACAGCGAATTCCAAGTCATCTAGGCGTTACGCAGGCAAGGTCTGTCCCCGGGTTTCCGCTCCCCAAGGGATCAAAATAAGACCAAAGGCAAATGCCAGCGCGGTCATCGCCACGGGAATTCCCAGTGAGCCATACCGCTGCACGCCGCTTCCGACAAGAAACGTGATCGCCGCTCCGCCGAAACGCGCGAACGAAGTGGAAAACGCGAAAGCGCTGGCGCGGCATTCGGTGGGATATTGTTCCGGAAGCCATAGTGTATACACCGCAAAATTCGCGCCGCCGAAGCCCAGAAAAAACAGACATATAAAAAACCAAGGAAGCGCGCTTGGGCCGAGATAGAACACTTTGCCGAACGTAAGCGCGATGAATACCATCATCAAGGCAAAGAAAAAGCCCAGCGCTCCGCGTCGGCCAAGCCGTTCCGCAATCCAGGGCATCCCCAAACATCCCAGAATCGTGGCAAACGCCACCAGCATAGTTGCGCGAGAGGCAAGCTGCGCGGCTTGCGGTCCAAGGCGGCCCCCGGCTTCCGCGAGAGAAGTTACCGCTAGAGGAACATAAACCGTCCCGGCCCAAAGGCCGCTAATCGATGCAAGCATGAACAGGGAGTTCAAGACCGTGCGCCGCCGCAACACCGGCGAAAAAAGGGCCGCGAAAGGCTGATAAATTCGCCACGAGCGCACCACCTCTACTTTTGCCGACCACCGCGATGGCTCCGTAACGCCATGCCGTATCCAAGCCAAAAGCAGCGCCGGCACACCTCCCACAGCAAACATCGCCCGCCAACCGTAGCGGCTGCCGATCGCGTAGTTGGCGATCGCCGCGAGAAATATGCCGACGTAATAGCCCGTGTGCATGTAGCCCGCCCCGGCCCGGCGGCGGCTTTCCGGCCATTCTTCGGCGACAAACGTGCCGCCCATCGCCCATTCACCGCCGATCCCGATTCCCGCAAGAAGGCGAAGAATCGCCAACTGCCAAACATTCGTGACGAGCGCGCTGAGAAACGTGAAGACGGAATACCACACGATGGTCAGCATCAAGGTGCGAACACGGCCGAACTTGTCGCCCGCTGGCCCCCACAGGAAAGCCAGCCCCCAACCGAGCAGAAAAAGAGCGAAAAGCAATCCGCCGTAGAAACCGATGTTGCCTTTGGAAGCGACGATGCCGGAGCGAGGAAGAAGTTCACGCAGCGAAGGCAGCAAAACGAGCGCATAGATAAAAGAATCCATGCCGTCGAGAGCCCATCCTCCCCAAGCAGCCCAAAAGCCCCGAATTTGATTTCGAGTGAGCGGAACACGGGGAGAAGCGGGTGGGTTCGGCGATTCAACGGGCATCGTGCGGGCACTATATCAAAAAGCAATGGCGCAAGAAGAAAGAACTAAAAGCTCTAAATCGAATTTCACTGCCAATAGCTGTGATGTAAACTCTCTGATTCGTCTGGGAAGATACCTTTTTTCGGGACGGAGAACCTGGCGGCTGTTGGCCGTGCGCTGCGGAGTGTTGAGGCTGAAACCGCGCGGTTCCGTCGACGCTCCAAGAAACCTCTTCCATATGAACATTCAAGGAGAACCAAGGAGTCCAGAATCCGGCTTTCACCGCGTGCGCACCATTCCGGCGCTCCGGTGGTGGATCGGTGGGCTTTTGTTCGCCTCGACGGTCATCAATTACGTCGACCGCCAGACGCTCTCCCTGCTGGCTCCCTATCTCAAACAGGATTACCACTGGACCAACACGGACTACGCCAATCTGGTCATCGCATTCCGTGTCGCCTATGCCATCGGACAAACTCTCAACGGCAGGCTGATGGATCGCATCGGGACAAAGCGCGGACTCACGCTTACCGTTCTGTGGTATTCGATTGTTTCTGTTCTTACCCCGCTCGCTCGCGGCCTCTATTCTTTCATGGGCTTCCGTTTTTTTCTCGCGCTTGGAGAATCCGGCAACTGGCCCGGCGCAACGAAAGCCGTCTCGGAATGGTTTCCAAGGCAGGAACGGGGCCTGGCTACAGCGTTATTCGATAGCGGCTCTTCCATTGGCGGAGCCATAGCTCCCTTTATTGTTCTCTGGCTGTATTTCCGCTGGGGCACGCGTCCTGCATTTGTCGTTCCCGGCCTGCTTGGGTTCTTGTGGCTGATCGTTTGGCGCCGGCTCTATCAGCCGCCTCAAGACCATCCTCGCATCAGCGCCGCCGAGCGGCAGATGATTCTCGCCGACCAAAAGGAAGATGAAACTCCGGCGAGAACAGCCCCCCGCTGGCGCGATCTGCTGAAGCTTCCGCAAACCTGGGGCACGATCATTGCCAGGAGCTTCACCGACCCAGTCTGGTTCTTCATCGCCGATTGGTTTCCCATCTATCTCGTCGCCAAGGGCATCGCTCTCAAAAGCGGCCTCATCGCGGTCTGGATTCCATTCATCGCCGCCGATCTTGGAAATTTCTTCAGCGGCTGGCTTTCCGGCCGTTTGATTAAGCGAGGCTGGTCTGTCGGAAACGCGCGCAAGGCTTTGGTCGTCTTCGGCGGGATCGGTGTCGCTTTGCTCATTCCCACCATATTTACTGTGAACCTCTATTTGCTCACCCTCCTCTTCGGCCTTGCAACGTTTTCCTACGCATCTTTCACGACCATCGCCAACGTGTTACCTTCTGACCTTTACGGAAAAGAATCTGTGGCCACCGTAAGCGGCTTGAGCGGCACGGGCGCTGCGCTCGGTACAATCGTCGTTTTCGAATTGGCAGGCCATCTTTCCGATGCGCGGCTCGCGACCGGGACGCACTTGTTCGACCCGCTCATGATCATCGCGGGCTTGATTCCATTTGTGGGTATGATTCTTGTTCTGCTGCTCGTCCGCAATACAAAAGCGACGGATGAAGATCTTGTCCGCCGCATCTGAAGTGTTCCGCGCTGCCTCCTGGCCTGCGCGCTGGCAGGCAGCAAGCTGAGGCGAGATGGATCGATGGCAACTTGAGGAGGACAGGTGAAAATCACAGATGCAAAAGTATTGATCTCTTCTCCAGGCAGGAATTTCGTTACGCTAAAGGTGTACACCGACGATGGCATTTATGGCCTCGGCGACGCGACGCTGAATGGCCGTGAACTGGCCGTCGCCGCCTACCTCTCCGAGCATTTAGTCCCCTGCCTAATCGGCCGCGATCCCTTTCAATCCGAAGATATCTGGCAATATTTCTATCGCGGAGCGTATTGGCGCCGCGGCCCCGTCACGATGGCCGCCATCGGCGCCATCGATATCGCCCTCTGGGACATCAAAGGCAAAGCTCTCAACACTCCGGTCTACAACCTGCTCGGCGGAAAAAGCCGTACTGGCGTCATGGTCTATGGCCACGCCAATGGACGCGACATCGAAGAGACGATCGATGAAGTCGGCAAGTACGCCGCCATGGGCTACCGCGCCATTCGCGCCCAGTCGGGCATCCCCGGCATCCCCTCGACTTACGGCGTTGCAAAAGACAAGCTCTACTACGAACCTGCCGAGAAAGGTCTTCCTCCGGAAAATCTCTGGTCCACCGAGAAATATCTGCTGTATGTCCCAAAACTCTTCGAATCACTGCGCCTGAAGTTTGGCGATGACGTGCATCTCCTGCACGACGCCCATCACCGCCTCACTCCGATCGAAGCGGCCCGCTTGGGCAAAAGCCTCGAGCCCTATCACCTCTTCTGGCTCGAAGATGCCGTGACCGCAGAGTTGCAAGAAGGCTTTCGCATCGTGCGCCAGCACACCACCACGCCCCTCGCGCTCGGCGAAGTTTTCAACACAATATGGGACGCCAAGACGGTCATCACCGAACAATTGATCGACTATATTCGCATGGCCACCGTCCACAGCGGCGGCATCACCCATCTCAAAAAAGTCGCATCGCTCGCGGAGATCTATCACGTCCTCACCGGGTGCCATGGCGCCACCGACTTGTCTCCCGTCTCCCTTGCCGCCGCTTTGCATTTCGACATTTCCGTCAACAATTTTGGCATTCAGGAATACATGCTCCACACCAAACAGACCGACGAAGTCTTCCCGCATACGTATTCGTTCAGCGACGGCTACCTGCATCCCGGCGATGGCCCCGGCCTGGGCGTCGACTACGACGAAAAGCTCGCCTCCAAATTCCCTTACGAACGCGCCTATTTGCCCGTAAATCGAAAGTTAGACGGTACGATGTACAACTGGTAGCGCGCTGTCAGCGGGACGGCGCTCGCTCTCGGGGCGACCTCATCCGACTACGATTTTTCTCTGGAGACGAACGATATGGCATACAGCAAGCTCGATCTGACCGGCAAATCAGCCGTCGTCATCGGCGGCACCTCCGGCATCGGCCGAGCCATCACTCTTGGCCTCGCCGAAGCCGGCGCCGATGTCGCCCCCACTTCGCGACGAGCGGACCAGGTCGAGTCCACCGCACGCGAAGTGGAAGCGCTCGGCCGCCGCTCCCTGCGCGCGACATCCGACGTCACCGACCGCGATTCGCTGAAAGCACTGCTCGATGCAGCGGTAAAAACTTTCGGAAAAGTCGACATCCTCGTGAACTCCGCCGGGCGAACGAAGAAAGCCCCCACCCTCGATTTTTCCGAAAAGGACTGGAACGACATTTTCGAAGCAAATCTCACCGGCATGGTGCGCGCGTGCCAGATTTTCGGCCGGCACATGCTGGAACGCCGCTACGGCAGAATCATTAATGTCGCCTCGATCGGTTCCTTTCGCGGAATGATGGAAGTCTCCGCATATTCCGCTAGCAAAGCCGCTGTCGTATCGCTCACCCAGTCGCTCGCCGTCGAGTGGTCCGCCGGCGGCGTTTGTGTGAACGCCATTGCTCCCGGCGTCTTCCCCACCCCGCTGAATCAAAAACTGCTCGAAGGCACGCCGCGCGGCAGCGAATGGCTCATGCGCACGCCCATGAAGCGCTTCGGCGAAGTCCAGGAGCTTGCCGGAGCCGCCATCTACTTGGCGTCCGACGCAGCCAGTTACACGACTGGCTCTGTGCTCGTTGTGGATGGGGGAATACTCGCCAGCGGCGTGAATCAATGAGCATGACGAGCTGAGCAACTGAAAGGAAAACGGACTATGCACCGGTCCCCGGCCCAATAGCGCCCACGAGTTTGCTATTCTCATTCCGTGTCCGCGAGTCTTGAATCCGTCCTAGTCTCTGTCTGGCAACAATCCCTAGTCGACAAGAAGAGGACCGTCGACCTCGACGCCGAAAGCTATCCCGTCCGCCAAACCTCCAAGAGCAAACTAAAACAGATCGATTTCCGCTTTGAAGACCGGGAGTTGCGCGGACTGGAACAGAATCCAAATACCAAATCGAGATGGGCAAAGTTAACGCGAGAAGGCAAACAGGTTATGCAGTTTCTCGAAGGCGGAAAATATATTGCTGTCGTTGTCGGCGGCAAAGTTCACACCTATACGCAGTAGCCTCAGGTATTTACTTGATGTCCAGAAGGAACCAGCCTTGTATTTTTTACCGGCTTGTCTCTGTTTGAGACTCCTGACACATGAGAACGCCAGAAATTTAAAGGATTTATACTTTTCGTCAGTTTGGTAAACAGCGTGCCCTAATACTCGTGGAGCGTAGCCAGAACTCTCAAATGCAAGCTCACGATGGAAGGATTATGACTCGTGAATACGATGCTTTCGAAGTCTTGCCGGATGGCGCGCTAATCTGGAAAGCCACGATCACCGGCCACGAAGATGCCATCAATAAATTGAAAGAAGTCGCCAAAGGCAATACGAACGAATTCCGATTGATGCACATTCCCAGCCGGACAGTCATCGCTACAATCAACGCCAAAGCCGATTGATGCGGCATGCGCGTAAAGACGTGAACATCAGTTCCTCTCATACCGGAGCTCATTTTGTTGATAAACGTATTTGGTCTTGCATTGAGGGCATTCCAGCTCTTGCCCTTCGGTAGGAACTTTGGGTTTTGTAGGAAAAAAGTAGTCCATCAGTGTGCCCCCTATTTCGGTATGCGGGACAATCTCAAAGCAGTTCTTGCATGTGAAAACCCATCTAGCCATTGATCTGGCCCCTCTGGAAAAGTGCGCGACAGTATGGGGCGGAGCAATACCCTGATTGATGTACGCACTCTGTAGTTTAAGCAAGCACAAGTAGGTTTTCGATTAACGACAGAACTTCCCGTCGGAACTGGTGCTTTCACCGCCAAAGGTTGGGTTGGCTCATTCGAGCCTCGAGGGGATACAGCTCCGAAAGATTCAAGGCGCAAAACTGGATGCCACCTTCGCGGAAATGCGGCCATCCAAAGAGTGAAGAGAAACTAAAGAACAGAGAAAAGCAAAACATCAACAGACAAGCGGGAGGCCCCGTGTCTCTTTGAATTCTGGAGCCAACTCCGAGAATCGAACTCGGGACCCCCTCATTACGAATGAGGTGCTCTACCAGCTGAGCTAAGTTGGCCTTGAAACATTATTTCACCAAGCCTATTAGTTTGTCCAACGCATCCCGCGATTCTGCTTCCGAAGTTTCCACCTAAAACCCATCGTGATGGAGGCCAGAAGATGGCTTGTATGACCTTCGGCTTCACACTTGGCGCGCAAAGGATTCGACGCGAGCAAACGGCTGAAAGACTTCGAGCCCTTCCGCTTCGGTATTGCTTCCTCCAACTGGAACTCGTCGTCCTCGGCATGTTTATGTTTATAGTGCCGGCAGACAGCGCACTGCGTTGGGAGCGGGATGATTGTGCGACGTAAGATTTCTGCCTGTGGAACGACAAAAGCTGGGTTCTATTCCCGCGATCTGCTTTCGCATTACCTCGAGAAGGGATACATCGCCCAGCCAATCCCCACACCTATCAGCAGGAACAGAAACAGCGACCAGATGATGTATTTTACGCGTTCGTTTGTCCGGCGGCGGCTCAGAAATCCGAACGCCACCGAAATGAGCAGCGCGAAAAGCGTCATTGACTGAAAGTGGCTGAGGGTAAACGCGATCGCCAGAATCACGCCTTCCGCCCTCGCGCCGCTTCATAGGCGTGCAGCGCGGCCAGCAGGTTCAGCACACCGGCTGCCGCAAGAAATCTCGTTCCGTAGTCGCCTTCAGCGTGCGCGACATCCGAACCTTGCGTTTCGAGCGCCCGCGCCGCGAAATAAAACGATCCTGTGCCCAGATCGGCCACATAGCCGAGAATTCCAAACGCGTCCCCGCCCTCGGAACTGAATACGTTGCCGCGCATTCCAACGCCTAGAAAAACCAGAGCCCCTACCGTCAGAAAACAGCCGAGAGCCCGGCCCCACATTTTTTGAAGCGCGTGACCCAATCCCGGAACAAGCCATCCTGCAACACCAATCGCAAACGCCAGCGCCTCGCCCCTCTGAGGAAGTTCGCTCGGAGCATGTTCCGTGGGAGCGAGTTCGCTCGGAGCAGGCTGGGGGGTTGCCCCGCCTCCCGTGCTTTCGTCTGCCATGTTTTGTTCCGTGTGCTCGTTCACAAGAATCCGTTTGATCTAGGCCAGCAACGCCAAAACCTCTTTCTGTACGGCTCCCGTGATGCGCGCCTCTTTTTCACCAACGTACACATTCACTTCGCTCCGGATGCCAAACTCAGGCAGATAGATTCCCGGCTCGATCGAATTGCATGTCTTCGGAATCAGGTGCCGCACGTCGTGCGTCTCGAGCCCGTCCATGTTGACGCCGTTGCCGTGCACCGACTGGCCGATGTTATGGCCGGTGCGATGAAAAAAGTATTTGCCGTAACCGGCCTTTTCGATCACTTTGCGCGCGGCCTTGTCCACTTGCCATCCCTCGAGCGGCTTGCCTGCTGCGACACTGGATTGAATCAGCTCGATGGCTTTGTCTCGAGCCTCGCGAACGATTCCAAAAATCTTGGCGATCTTTTCCGGCACTTTCGCGCCGAGATACCCAACCCAGGTGATGTCGTAATAGACGCTGCCCGCCACTTTCGTTTTTCCCCAGACGTCCAGCAGCAGCAGATCTCCTTCGCGAATCGGCGACGCGCTCTCCGGCGTTGGCCCGTAGTGCGGATCGCTCGCGTGCGGACCGACGGCGATATCCGGCCCGTTCTCCAGCGTGATGCCAGCCGTCTCAAATTCCTTAAGAATCCACAGCTTTAAATCGTATTCCGTGAACTTCTTTTTCTCGCGCACGTTTTTGGCGGCAAGCTGAAAGGCTTCGCGCACCACGCGGTCTATCACCGCGCCCGCCGCCAGGTGGGATTCCAGCTGCGCCGGGCTCCAGCACGCTTCATATTTCTGAACCAGATCGGCGGAACTCACCACCTTCGTGCCGGCGCTGCGCACAAGTTCAATCGTCCCTGCGTCCACCATCGCCACATAAGGAATTGCGTTCTTTGGCGAATACTGCATCGCTAAGTTCTTCGCGCGCCCCAGAAGTTTGCCGAGGTTCTTTCTCAGCTCTTCTTGCCCGGCATAGAACAGCGTTTCACCCGGCAACGCCGCAAGCGATTCTGTCTCGATTTTGTGCACTAGCTTGCGCGGGGCACCTTTGGCCGGCACAAAGTAATACCAGCGCCGCGTGCGCATCCCCGGAGGAAGTTCGAGAATCCCGTGCGCGATGGGATCGCGCCCGCGAAAGTCGTAGAACAGCCAGCCGTCCAGCTTCGCGGCTCGCAGATCGCTCTGTATCCCGCTGATATCAACGCTCATGTTCAGATGACGTCCAGTCTATTCGCCGAGTTTCAGAACTGCGGGCGGTTACGCGTCGTGCGCCAGAAGCCCCAGCACCTGCTGTTTCGACACGCCACGAATTTCGATGCGCTTGGTGCGGCTGCGCTCGCCTGCAAGAATTCTAACAGCCGACTTGGGTGTTTTCAAAAGATACGCGAGGAATTCGACCAGCGCCTCGTTCGCCCGGTTTTCGAAGGCCGGCGCCTGCAGCCGTATCCTGAGAGCGCCATCTATCACTCCAACGATTTCGTCCGCGCTCGCCCGGGGCTGCACGCGAACCGCAAACGAGACTGTTCCGGCTGCCAGATTCTCCGCGACTTCCGGGAACATCAAGCGTTCACCAGGCCCGTTCATATTGCACAGGGGCTTTGATCTTCACATCCAGAACCTTCGCCGCGCGCCTCGGCCAATACGGATCGCGCAGCAATTCGCGGGCGAGAAAAACCAGGTCGGCCTGCTCGGTCGCCAGAATCGTTTCCGCTTGTATGGGCTCGGTAATCATGCCAACCGCGCCCGTGGAAATGCCAGCTTCCTTCCTAATCGCCTCCGCAAATACGGTTTGATATCCCGGGCCCAAAGGAATTTTCACTCCGAGCGCCGTTCCTCCGCTGGAGGCGTCTATCAAATCCACGCCGAGCGGCTTCAACTCCCGGGCCAGCACAATCGTCTGTGCCAAATCCCAACCGCCCTCTTTCCAATCCGTAGCCGACACGCGCACAAAAAGCGGCAATCGCTGCGGCCAGACTTCCCGCACCGCGCGCACGACCTGCATCGCCAGTCGAATGCGGTTTTCAAATTTGCCGCCGTACTCATCCGTCCGCGCGTTCGAAAGCGGAGACAAAAATTGGTGCAGCAAATATCCGTGCGCGGCATGAATCTCGATAACCTCAAAGCCAGCCGCCAGCGCGCGTTCCGCGGACTTCTTGAATGCCCCGACGATCTCCGCAATCTCGCTCGCGGACAACGCGTGCGGCGCGTTATAGCCCTCATCGAAGGCCAGCGCACTCGGCCCAACGGGCTCCCACCCGCCATCTCGGACAGCGACAGGCTTCCCTCCCATCCAGGGAGGCAGGGTGCTCGCCTTCCTACCCGCGTGCGCGAGTTGCATTCCCGGAGCTGCGCCATGCGATCGAACGAATTCAACAATGGGCCGCCAGGATTCGACGTGCGCATCTTCGTAAATCCCCGTGTCCGCCGAAGAAATTCGCCCCCGCTTCTCAACGGCGCTCGCCTCCGTAAACACCAGCCCGGCGCCGCCGATCGCTCTGCTCCCCAGATGCACAAGATGCCACGCCTGCGGATGGCCGTCTTTCGCCGAGTACTCGCACATCGGCGAAACCACAATCCGGTTCTTTAGTTCGATCTCTCGCACCCGAAATGGACTAAACAGCTTCATCCCCATCCCCCGTGAAGATCATTGGCCAGCTTTCATTGTGCCGCGCGTTCCAAATAACGCCGTGCCCACGCGCACTTCGGTCGCGCCCTCTTCGATCGCCACTTCAAAATCGTGCGACATCCCCATCGACAATACCGGCAGCACGCAGGCCAGCCGCTTCGCCAAACCGTCGCGCAATTCTCGCAGTCGCCTGAAATGCGGCCGGGCCTCTTCCCTATTCTCCGCAAATGGCGGGATGCACATGAGCCCCGCCAACTCCAGCTTCGGCAACGCCACGATTTTCTCCACCAAAGCAGGAAGTTCCTCGATGGCGGTTCCGCTCTTCGCCTCTTCCTTGGCGATGTGTACTTCGATGAGCACGCGTATCCTCTCGGTTACACCCGATTCGCTTCTTGCACGATCCAGCCGTTCCGCCAGCGGAAAATCATCCACGGAATCGATGCTATGGAACAGCTTTGCGGCCCTCGCCGCCTTGTTGCTCTGCAAATGCCCGATGAGATGCCACTTCGCACCCAAACCCTGAATGCCGGCCTGCTTGCCTTCCCACTCCTGCACGCGGTTTTCACCAAAATGCCGCAATCCGGCATCATAAGCCTCGCGAATAGCCTCGGCCGGATGCGTTTTCGAAACCCCAATCAGGGTAATCTCGCCGCTTGATCGTCCGGCTCGCCGCGCAGCGGCAGAGATTCGTTCTTCTAGCCGCAACAGGTTGTCTCGGATCGAGGTCGTCGCCATATAGAAATGGTTCGAACTCAAATCCTAGCACGCGCAGCGTTGCGGCGTTGAGGGTCTGCGGTTAGACTGGCTTTCAGACATGACTTCGCCGGGAAAACTCATCGCCATCGAGGGCATTGACGGCAGCGGCAAACGCACGCAAGTCGAACTGCTTGAAAAAGCCCTGGTCGCGGCCGGCCACTCCGTTTTTTCCACCGGTTTCCCGCAATACGATTCCTGGTTCGGCAAAATGGTCGGCCAGTTCCTGAACGGCGATTTCGGCGTGCTGGAAACGGTTGACCCGCACTTCAGCGCGCTGCTCTATGCAGGCGATCGCTTCGAAGCCAAATTCCGCCTGGAGACAGCCCTGAAACTGGGCAAAATCGTGCTCGCCGACCGCTACATCGGTTCGAATCTTGCCCATCAAACGGCCCGGGCCCCTGCCGCGGATCGTACGGCTTTCGTCTCATGGATCGAGCATTTGGAATACAACATCTACAATCTGCCGCGAGAAACCATGGTGCTCTATCTCCGAGTCCCTCCCCGACAAGCCCAGGAACTCGTTGCGCGCAAATCCGCCCGCAGCTACACAAGGGTTAAGCAAGACTTGCAGGAAGCCAGCCTACGCCATCTTGAAGACGCCTCCGCCATGTACGATCAGCTTTCGCGCCGTCCCAACTGGGCGACCATTCCCTGCTTCGACGAAACGCGCGGCTCGATGCGCCCTCAAAAGCATATCGCCACGGAAATTCTCGCTGCCGTCTTGCAAGTTCTTTCGCAGCCCGTCGAAAAGGGAGGCCACTGACCGATGGGCTTCTCTGAATTCCTCGGCAACGAACGAATCGTCGCTGCCCTGCGCGGCGCTCTGCGCAGCGAGCGGGTTCCCCATGCCCTGCTTTTCAGCGGTCCACGCGGCCTCGGTAAATACACGCTCGCGCGAATGTTCGCACAGGCCGCCAACTGCGAGCGCCTGAAAGACGACTTCTGCGGCGAGTGCGAAACCTGCAGGCGCGTCGCGCTGCTCGCGGACCCCGAACACCTCATCGAACTAGGTCTCGCCGAACGTGGCGAAAGCGCCGACGCCGCCACCGTCGAGCGCATCCCTCTCATCTTGCAAACGCATCCCGACGTTTGGGCTCTCGTCCCCGACCCCGTCCGACTAAAGAGTCCCGTGGCGCGGCCCATGCTGCGCATCGGCCAACTCCGCGCCGTTCAGCGCGCCGCGTACTTCCAGCCGATGGGCCGCCGGCGAGTCTTCATCCTGGATGGCGCGGAAACCATGCATTGGAACGTAGCCAACGTTTTCCTTAAGATCCTGGAAGAACCGCCCGGCTCCGCCACGCTTATCTTGACTGCACCGTCGCCATATGCGCTGCTCCCCACCATCGTCTCACGCTGCCTGCAATTTCATTTCGCTCCGCTCTCGCAGCCGGACGTGGAAAACATTCTCAAGGATAAAACGGATCGCAAACCATCCGATCGCAAACTCGCTGCCCAGCTGGCCGAAGGCAGCCCCGGCCTGGCCATGGAAATGAATGTCGAAGAAACCGCCGACCGCCGCCGCAACGCCCTGCGTATCCTCGAGCGCGCCGCGCATGGTCAGGGCTTCGCTCCGCTTTTCGCCTCGACTTCCGCCCTCGCCAAAGACCGCGAATCGAGCTTCGAAGACCAGCTCGGCACCTTCTACGGCTTGCTTTCCGATCTCCTGGAGCTTACTTCCGGCATAAAGGAACCAGCCCTGCGAAATGTTGCGCTTGCCAAAGAGCTCGCCGCGCTGGCCCACTCCATTGATTCCCGGTGGGTTATGCGCGCCATCGCCGGTTTCGACGGGCTGCATGCGGGCGCGCGGCGCAACTTGAATCGCCAGCTCGGCCTGGACGCATTGGCCACCTCGCTTGCACCAGAATCGTAGAGTTTTCTTGCACAACCGCGCTGTTTAGTCCCTTTTCTTTCAGCCAGTTCGATGTCAATTTTTTCTGTTCCTGACTGTAACCCGGCGGCGTACCCATGCATCTCACCCAATGAACTCACCCCACCGTTAGCTGCAAGGAGAAGTCATGGTGAACCGCAGGATGTTTCGCCCGGGATTTCCGGACGTGAAGGAGCAGCCGCCGCAAAGAATCTCTCACAACGGCCCCGCTCCTAGTAAGAAACCTGCCCCCCCGGAGACGACCCACGCCGAAAACTTCTATTGGGTCAAGCAGATGCAAGGTCATACACCGATGGTCGTGGTTCTCGACACTGGCGAATCACTTCGCGGCACGGTCGAGTGGTACGATCGCGATTGCATCAAGCTCACGCGGCAAGGCAGTCCGAATCTGCTCATCTTCAAACGTGTAATCAAATACGTTCACAAGGACGGCGAAGAGGCTGCAGCCGGCGGCGACGAATAGTCGCTCCGGCCCTTCCTGTTCGGCTCTTGCACCGGTTCTAACATCTAACTGTTGAACTTCTTCCCTCTGACCGGAAGAGTCACTGCGGGCTGATCGAATGGCCCCTCGCAGCGCCGAACGTGAGCAGCGCTTTGGCTGCCAGTGTGCCGTCCTCTTTGTGAATCTCGCATTCGGTAACGACGAAATTTCGTCCGGTTCGCAAGACACGCCCTTCAGCTTTGATTCGCCCGCCTGGCACGGCCTCTAGAAAATTGATTTTCAGTTCTACGGTGGCGATCTCCGTACCCTTGGGAACAGTTGTATACGCCGCGATGGCTGCAACGGTATCGGCAACCGTCGCCAGGACGCCTCCGTGCACCACGCCGTGAAGCTGTTTGTGCCTCGGCTTTACCCTCATCGTGAAAACGACCCGCCCCTTCTCCAGGCTCTCGAGCTTTAAACCCAGCAGCGAAGTCGCCCCGGTTACGTTCGTTTTCCGCCGCAGCGCCGCCTCATACTTCTTCAAATCATTGAACAATTCCGAGACCATAAACTTGTCTTGCTCCCTTCGCTACCTCGGCCAATGGCCCTCGTCGCTAAAACTCTCAGTATGCCGAAAGCCCGCCATCCAGCGGCACTGCCGCGCCCGTCAGCCAGCTCGATTCCTCCGACGCCAGGAACACCGCCATCTCCGCCACATCTTCGGGGCGTCCCATTCGCCCGAGCGGAATCTGTCCGATCCTCGCCTGGCGCAGGGCTTTTCCCTCTTCGGAAGCTGCAAAAAGTCCCTGCACCAATTCCGTCTCGACAATCGACGGACAAATACAATTCGACCGCACATTTTCATGCGCGTAGTCCAGCGCCACCGCCTTTGTCAGCAAAGTCACTCCACCCTTTGAAGCGCAGTACGCCGCGCGATCCTTCATCGCCACCAACCCGAGCACCGACCCCACATTCACAATCGCACCGCCTCCGGCCTTGCGAAACTCGAGCAACGCCGCTTTACACATCAAGAACGGCCCCTTCAAATTGATGGTCATCAGCTTGTCCCACTGCTGTTCGCTGGTCCCCTCAATCGTAGCCACGTGCAGAACGCCGGCGTTGTTCACCAGCACATTCATCTTCCCGAAGATTTTCGCCGTCTCCTGCACTGCGCGCTGCGCGTCCCGTTCCCGGGACACGTCGCAGGCGATCGCCAGTCCATGGCCTCCCTGCTTTTCCAGTTCGCGCAAAGTCTCCTCCAGCTTGTCTTTGCGCCGTCCCGCCACAGCAACCTTCGCCCCTTCCCTCGCAAACGCCAGCGCGATCGCCCGCCCAATCCCCGTCCCCCCACCCGTAATCAGGGCTACCTTCCCTGCCAGTCGTGTCACGGATTTGCCCCCTCCCGCGTCTAATGGAGTGCCTTTGCGGCCTCGTCCAGAGGCTAGCCGCGCATCACCGGTCAGTGTGCGCGAGAGATGCAGAAATCCCGCAACGGTGCCGTTTGCCGCTAGAATGCTGCCTCATCTGCGCACGATTGACAACTGAGGGCGGCGGAGATCCTCTTTCATGAAAATCGGCATCACCTGCTATCCCACCTACGGCGGTTCCGGCGTCGTTGCCACGGAGCTCGGCCAGGAACTTGCCGCGCGCGGCCACGACATCCATTTCATCAGCTACGCCCCGCCCATCCGCATGAACCCCAACGACCCGCACATCCATTTTCACGAAGTTGAAGTCGCCAGCTACCCCCTCTTCGATCACCCGCCCTACACGCTGGCCCTCGCCACTAAAATGCTCGAAGTTTTCGAGTCCGAATCGCTGGACCTTCTCCACGTCCACTACGCTATCCCTCATTCCGTCAGCGCCATGCTCGCGCGTTCCATGGCCGCTCCGCGCAGGCTGCCTTTCATCACCACGCTCCACGGCACCGACATCACTCTGGTCGGCAGCAACCGCAGCTATCTCCCTATCACCAAATTTTCCATCGAGCAAAGCGACGGCGTCACCGCCATCTCCGGCTATCTCCTGAACCAAACCATCAAAGAGTTCGACATCAAGCGCCCGATCGAAGTCATCCCCAATTTTGTGAATTGCGATCTGTACACGCGCAAACCGCAACCCGGCCTCCGCGAACAGTGGGCTCCTAACGGTGAGCCTATCCTCATGCACCTCTCCAATTTCCGTCCCGTAAAACGCCTCACGGACGTGGTCGAAATCTTCGCCCTGGTCCGCGCCAAAATGCCTGCCAAACTCGTCCTCATGGGCGATGGTCCGGACCGCGGCGCCGCGGAGTACCTGGTCCGCAAAAAGCGTCTGCAAAAAGACGTAATTTTTACTGGGAAGCAAAACGGAGTCTACGAAAAGCTTTCCGTAGCCGATCTTTTCCTGATGCCCTCGCAACTTGAATCCTTCGGCTTGGCCGCCCTCGAAGCCATGGCCTGCGAAGTCCCCGTCATCGCCACCAACGTCGGCGGCGTCCCCGAAGTCGTAGAACATGGCATTGACGGCTTTCTGGTCGAACCTGGCGACGTAAAAACCGCGGCCGACTACGCCATCGAAATCCTCTCCCGAGCCGACCGCGGCCGCGAAATGGGCCAGCGCGCCCGCCTCGACGCCAAGCGCAAATTCTGCGCCAACGACGTCATCCCCGCCTACGAGTCCTACTACCGGCGCGTCCTAGAACAGAGCGCCGCCGCCCGCGCGTGATTCGTTCTTCCCCGTGTCCTCTGTGTGCTCTGTAATATTCTTTTCCTCGACTTGTCTGCGCACGGACTTGCCCACATGACATTTCCGATCGAACCGTTTACTCTCTCCCCATCCATGCTTCGCCGCAATTTCCTCCAACTCTCTCTTGGCACCCTGGCCGCTTCCGTACTACCAGGCTCATCGCGCCGCTCCGAAATCCCCAAACTCCGCGAATTCGCTCGCTCCAAAGGCCTCCTCTTCGGCACCGCTGTCTCCGACTCGCAGCTCAGGCGCCCCGACTTTACACCGCTGGTCCTCGGACAATGCTCCATCCTGGTCGCCGAAAACCAAATGAAGTGGCGGGCCACGCATCCCGAGTCACCTACAACGACTACGACATCGAAACCGACACGCCCGCGCAAGAAGCCAAACGGGAAGCCGTCCTCGCCATGCTGGAGAGCCTCATCAAAAAAGGCGTGCCCCTCCGCGCCCTCGGTGTCCAATCCCACCTGCGCACCAATCAAGGCACTCCCACCTGGAACGGCCTAAACAAATTTCTGTTGGAAATTGAAAAACTCAACCTCCAGGTCTTCGTCACCGAACTCGACGTCGACGACTCCGCGATGCCCGCCGACATCCCCGAACGCGATCGCCAGGTCGCCGACCTTTACCGCAGCTTCCTGGACAATATCCTCCGCCACAATTCCGTAAAAGCCGTCCTAACCTGGTGCCTTTCTGACCGCGACTCCTGGCTCCAAAATTTCCGCCCACGCAAGGACGGCCTGCCTCAGCGCCCGCTCCCCTTCGACGCCCAACTCAACCCAAAGCCCGCCTTCTTCGCCCTCCGCGGCGCCCTGGCCTCCAAACCCTGATCCGTGGAGCGGGAGATCCCGGCATTTGCGCCACCTTAGCCGATCCTCCTCGATTCTGCTACGCTGGGCCGAGCAAAGATTGAACTTCACAGGAGCAAACACGTGACAGTCGTAGCCGGAGTCGACCTCGGCGGAACCGCCGTCAACTACACCTTGGTCAACGCGCAAGAAAAATTTCTGATCGACGACCTCTGCGAGCATCCCTCTCTCGCCAAGCAGGGACCAGAAGTCTGCCTCCGCCAGATTGCCGACGGTCTCCAAATCGCCTCCAAAAATGCCGGCGTCCAACTCTCCGACATCGTCGCTCTGGGCCTCGATACCCCCGGTCCCGCCAGCGCCGCAGGCCTGCTCAGTGCCCGGGGCTCCACCAACTTCGTTCACGCCAACTGGGCCAGCTTCGACATTCGCGATGGTCTGGCACAAAAACTCGGCAAGCCCGTCTCCTATTTGAACGATGCCAACGCCGCCGCCCTGTGGGGCCACTACGCCATCTTTGGCGCCGACAGCCGCGAAACTTCGATCTCCATCATTATCGGCACAGGCAACGGCGGCGGCATCATCCTCGATGGCAACGTCGTAAAAGGCAAAAACGGTTTCGGCGGCGAACTCGGCCACGTCCTGATTCCCTATCAAAGCATCGCCGACACCCTAGGCATCAAGCCGGTATGCAATTGCGGCCGCATCGGCGACCTAGAGTCCCTTTGCTCTCTCACCGCCATCGAAAACAATCTGCTCCCGTATTTCCTGCCGCGCTACCCAGGCCACGAGCTCGGAAACGTGCCCCCCCATCAAGCCGCAAAACTCGTTCGCGGGCTCGCCGACAAAGGCGATCCCCTCTCTAAGGAGATCTTCCGCGTGCAGGCGCACGCCCTGGGCCTCTTCTTCGACGAAATGATCAATACCTTCGACCCCGACGCCCTGATCGTCGGCGGCGGCGCTCTCGAAGCCAGCAAAGAGTTCCAGCAATGGTTTATGAGAGAGATCCGCGTCGGCATGCCCGATCAGCGCGAAGAGCAAACCGGCCTACCCATCCACGTCATCCCCAACGGCGACACCGCCGGCGCCCGGGGTGCCGCCATCGAAGCCCTGAAACTGGCCCGCCGAAGCGGGCTCATGTAGTAGGGAGCCGAATGGCGCTATACTTCAGGAAAGAACCCCAATGAAAAGGCCCGGCCTTCTCCTCCTGGTATTGCTGATCGCGGCGGCCACGTCCCCGGCCAATAACCGGCACTGGAAACCAGCGAAGGTGGAAGTGACTTCAGAAACCGACGTGTCCTCGAAATTGTTGGGCGACAAAAACACCATGCACTACACCATTGAGACCGAGGACATGATCTATTTTGTCGAATATTCCTACAATCCGGACCGCCACACCGATAGCCACGGACCAGCGGTTGCCGTCAACGAGTTAACACAAATCGCTGTCGAGGGCCGGCACGCCTACGTTCTCGACGTCACCGGCAAAGAAGTGAAAATGCATATTTCGAAGAAGCTTAAAAAGTAGTTCCGGCAATCAGGGGAGCTTTTCGCCAGCCTCGGCTCAGCTTGCGAACTTCTGGACGCCGGGCCCCGGGATCACGCGGATTTTTGTGCCAGGTTTCGCGTCGCAATTTGTTATCCTGCGTCGCGTGAAACTTCCCTTTCTGATTGACACCGACACAGCCTCCGATGATGCCGTTGCGTTGATCATGGCGCTACGCTCCCAGCAAACCGAGGTTGTGGCCATAACCACCGTTGCAGGAAACGTGGACGTCCATCAAGCCACCCGCAATGCTCTCTATACGGCGGAGCTTTGCGATTCCAGGGTGCCGGTGTTCAGAGGCGCCGAAGGGCCGCTAAAGCGCCCGCACATCAGCGCGTCCTGGTTTCACGGACGCGATGGCCTGGGCGATCACGGCTACCCCTCCCCGCGGCGCGCTCCCGAAAAGCAAAGCGCCATCGACGCCATAATCAGCACTATCGAATCTCACCTCGGCCTCGTCATGGTCACGCTGGGCCCGCTCACCAACATCGCTCTCGCCCTTGAAAAGAAGCCCGCGATCGCCGCGAAACTCAGCCGCTGCATAGTCATGGGCGGCGCGCCCTGCTGCGAAGGCAACGTCACTCCCGCCGCCGAATACAACATCTGGTGCGATCCCGAAGCCGCCCGCATCGTCGTCAGGAGCGGCCTGCCTATCGAGCTCGTCGGCTGGCACCTCTGCCGCGGCAAAGCAGTACTCAATCCTTCTGACATCCAGCGAGTGCTGAGTTTCGGGACCCCCGCCGCCAAATTTGCCATCGAATGCAACAGCCGCGCCCAACAAGCCTTCTTCGAACAATCCGGCGAACACGGCATCTCTCTTCCCGACCCCGTCGCCATGGCCATCGCCCTCGATCCGTCCATCGTCACGTCGCAATCCGAGCATTTCCTCGAAGTCGAAACGCAGAGCGAACTCACCCGCGGCATGACGGTAGTCGACCGCCTCAATGTCGCCGATGACGAACGCAACCGCGAGGCCTGGTCCGCGCCTCTCGCCGCCGGCCACAAAGCAAAGGTCTTCTGGACCATCGATAACGCCCGCTGGAAACAAGCTCTCTACGCCACACTGAGTTAGGGCTGCCCCGGCGCCTCGCGAAATGCTTCACCCTGGCCCGCGCCGTGCTCCGCAGATGAGGGCTGCTCGGCTCTTTTATTGGAGTGGCGCGCCGAGGTAAATGATTCCGGTCTGGTCACTGAAGACTGAGAAAAGCCCATCCCCCTCTTTCCTGTCATGCAGCGCAACCATGAAGGAGTTCCCATCCGGCGACACAATCAAATCGAGGCGATAGCCCGGGATGATTTCGGGTCCTTCCCCCGAAACCTGCAACTGGTTCAATAATCCGCTGCCGTAAAGTTCTGTCCACCCAGCAAAGCGCCCGTGACCGTCATTCGCATCCTTCCGGGTGCCCATGCTGTATCGAAATTCAGCCGTATTGATGGCCCGAACGAGATTGATTGCTTTCAGTCGTTCTTCGTGGCTCGGCGAACTCTGATCCTGTGCGAGCAAGCCAACCGAAAGCACAGCAAGCAAAAGCGCCACACCACCTGCGATTTCTAACCGTGATATACGCATCGCTCTTCCCTCCCCAGAAGCCCGGTCCAATGTCCTCGGGCCCGTCATTAATCTACATATGTAGATTTATTCTGTCAAGCGCCATCCCTCTTCTCTCGTCCGTTCTGACCTCGGCCTTAAATTCCTTCCGCCGCAGGCGGGACCCATGCGCCCAGAGCAACCGCAAACGCTTTCCGTCGACTCACTGCTTGCTGTTCCCTGCTCACTGCTTTATCTCGGACAACGGAATGATCAGGCTGCCGACCTCGGCGGTGGCCGGGTCTTCGACCAACACCCGCAGGGTGGTGACGCCTGTTTTGGGCTGTACATCCTGACTGAAAGGCATGCCCGACTTCAAAAGAGCCGCGTACTGTTTCTCTGAAAGCAGGAGGTCGTAAGTCTTGCTCCATTGGCTGAGCACCTTGCCGGTCCCATCTTGCTGAAGGACATACACGCTGATAGCTCCTTTGCGCAGATCCCCGGTCTCTACGAGCCGAAGATTGCGGATGTCAATCGAGCACAGGACACTCAAGGAGTCCGGCAGTGGTTGGTTCACGCGCTCCACTTTGGCCTCTAGCGGAATGACGGAGGATTCAATCGGGCTTTGCACCGCCGTTACCAGCGTCTTCCAATTCTGGTCCTTGGTGGGAGGCGCATCTTCGGCTGCCAGATAGCCCTTTGGATAACGAATGTTCAGGCCCTCGCGCCTCACCTGCACTTTCAGTTCATGGAATTTCCCGTCGGCGGAGTGCGCATCCACATAAAAACCCAGGGAGTAAAGAACCACAGCATCGTCGACGGCGTCCCGGATAGCTCCCGTGAGATCGTTGCTGTTGATAAAGGCTCGTCCGCCGGTCAGCTCTGCGAGCCGCTGCATGGTGTGGATGCCGGGAGGTTCGCCGAACTCTCCAGAACCGCTCGTCTCCTGCATCTGTTTCGGCAATCCCAACCCACCGAGTGGAGTGTCGTTTTCCTGCGTCAAAGAATTGCGCGGCAGTAACCCTCGCCCGTCCACAGGATACGCGGCGATCTGCGCAGGGCTGAGAATAGCGGCCATGGCTTCCGCCGAGAAAGGAAGATTGGCCGAGAGCCATACAAGATTCTTGCGGCCCGGAATGTTGGCCACGTGGCCCGCAATGGCCTTGAGGGCGGCAAGCGTCGTCATGGCCCTCGATGTGTTCGTCACCGCTGCCAGGTTCATTCGGTCCGCATCAATTGGCGGCGGGACCCCGTCAGCGGGTTGGTCAGGTAAATGAATTGCGGCAGGGTCCACGACTTCCCGGCTCGTCCGAGACTGCGGATCGTAGTTCCGGACGATGGCCAGCAGCTGGCTGCGATCGCTTGTGAAATCGCACAGCACGTGCAGGGTGTCGCTCAACCCATAGAGGGCCACGCGGTCTTCTGGACCTAGATTTTTGAGGTATTCGAGCAGATGCGCCTTGGCATTGGCAAGGGCATGATCCTCCATCCAGTGAGGCGTGTTCTCGAATATGGTTGGCGCCGACCCGTATAGCGTATTGAGGTTATCGAGCAGTACGATGGTGACGCTCCTCGGGATGCTTCTACCGTACCCTGGCAGGTCCGAGAACGTGTTTTGCCGCAACGGCAGCGGAGGCGCTGCCGCGAACACGCTGGATTCGACGGAGAAAACACTGATTTTCTGGGGTTTTCCCCGGTCAAGGACAACGAAATCTTCCTTCGTCAAATCCGCGACCGGCCCGTTCTTATCGCGCGCGATAACACCTACCTGAACCAGCCGAGTGGATACGCTGATCCTAGGCCCCTCGGGCGCGTTTTGGGCTGAGCCCGAAATTGCCGCCAGCCCTACAAGTAACACAAGAGTAGTTGAGACGCGGGCCACGAAAAATACGATACGCCGTACAAGTGGCGTTGTCATCCGTAGCGACCGCAGACCAGAGAGTGGCCGGCCGCAGGTGGCACAGACTTCGGTCCGAGCCGCCTTCAACTCAGGGCAGCTCGCTCTGCTTCGATGAGCGTCCATCCCATCAATCCACAAACCGCAAATCCGACCGCGTTCAACACACCATGAAATTCCGCCATCTGCCGGATATTGACGAACGCTTCCAAGGGATACTCACCCATCGCCCAGACCGCCGCCAGAATCATCCCAGCGGCGACGGACGCACCAGCCACAAATAACAGCCAGCGCCCGCTGCTGTTCTGGAGGGAAATGCCGACGAGCACCATACCGCATGCCAGCCCAAGCTGACCCACGGCAATCAACAACGCCGCAACCAGCTTCACCTTCGGCCCAAGCAAAAACGCCAAGCCCAGGATTCCCGGCCCGCACACGACGGCGAGAAGCGCGACTCTCAAGAGCGTCTTCCGGCGGCTCCCGGGAAATCGTTCATAGGTCAACCCGGCAAACACAGCCGAAGCGAACCCCGCAAAATGAAAGTGCACAGCGGTAAGCAATACGATTGGTTCGCGAAATGCCAGAAGCTCGAAGCCAGCTCGCGACGCGACCAGCCACGCGCCAGCGACGAGCAAGTATCCTTCCCCTGCCGCAAAGCAAAATTGTGTGAAGGATTTCATTCCTCGAGCCGCAAACCGGCGCAAGCCATCGCCCGCAAACGCGGCGCATACCCCAAGCCAGGAACCCGCGAACCAAGCCGCCGCAGTCCGGTTGGCGAGAAAGAACGAAACAGTGGCCAGCGAAGCGGCTGTCAACAGCACCCAATCCAAAACGCCGCTGCTCCTTGAATTTGCGCCGCCCTTGATTAGATCCGCGCCGAGCGGCACAACCATCCACAGCCCAAGCAGAACGAACATTTCAATGATGCCGAGGTGTATTTTGGGCGAGAAACTCCCAATTGCTAGAACAACCCAAATCGCGGTACCCAGCAAAATCGGTGGACGAAAAGCGCCCCGTATTCTGGATTTCTGAGTCATGGCCACGTGTCAACCGCGCGGCAGAAACGCCGCCGCGCCGTACGCTACGGTCAGAAACAGAGCCGCTGTGGTAAACGCAATGTCTCCCAGCCGGTTCGCGCGGCGCAGAGAAGCGTCGTAATAAAGCAGCTGTACGGGCGCGCGGAACAGCCAAAAAACCGCAATACCCGCAGCCAGAAATCTCCCTAGCCCTTTGCCGCTAGCGAGATCGGAAGCAAATCCGAGAGTCAGCGCCGCGAACAAGAGCAGTACGCCAACGATATATACCGAATGCACTGTGAAAATCTGCCGGATGATCGGCGACACGCGTTCGAGGTTAGCCTGGTAATCTAATTTACGTGGCAGGAACAGATTGGAAGCCGCAATAAGAATTTGTACAAGGCCGGCCAACCACAGGAGCACAAGCAGGGCCTTCATGATGGTCTCCTCTCGAGCGCTAAGCTCGCTTCGTCACTCGAGAAACCGGACAGGTCACCGCGGCGCAACTCCGATGCATCGCGATCGACCGATACCAGCCCCTCAGAGCCCCCATCCCTAGAGGTACTCTGCTAAACCACACAAGTGGCCGCGCCCACCAGATTTCGCGCGCCAGAGCTACTGCCGCATCCGCTCCCCCAAACTGTCGCCCATCCGAAAGCAAAAGCCGCATCTCGCGCAGCAATTCATCGCGCGTCATACCAAGTAGAGCGCCGACGCGCGGATCCTGCAGCGGCGCCACCGCCAATCCGCGCCGCTCCAAAATCGGCGCCAGCCATCGCGCGATGCGCGTGCAAAACGCGCACTCCGCATCAAAAAACAGCCAGCCTCGCGCGTGTCGTCCTTTCCCGTCCGTAAACTCCGATGTCAGCGAAATCATGGCCCTTCTTCTCTCGGCTCTTTGAGGACTCTCTGTAAGTCTTTAAATCCTTCAACCGTTGGCGGCCTTCTTCCCAAGCAGGGTCACGACTTTTCCTCTCAGCTTCCCCACACCCTTCAGCGCTGAAACGGGCATTCGCAGCACTTCGTCGAACAGTCCCGTCATTATGGTCAGAAACTCCAACATGCTATCCAGCCGCTCGCGCATGTAAGCGTCTCCCTCCCCGTGCGGGTGGGCCTTCGCTTCCGCCACACACTCCGCGAGCACTCGCAGGGTCGGATCAATCTCCCGCCGCTTGCGCTCTTCGCTCACAATCCGGAAAATCTCCCACACATCCTTGATGGACTCGAAGTGGTCGCGCCGGTCGCCTAAAACATGCACCACGCGCACAATCCCCCACCCCTGCAGTTCGCGCAAACAGGTACTCACGTTCGACCGCGCCACGGCGAGCGTCGTCGAAATCTCGTCGGCGGGCACCGGCACGGGCGAAAGAAACAGCAGGGCGTGGACCTGAGCCACGGTGCGGTTAATGCCCCAGCGGGTGCCCATCTCGCCCCAGTGGAGGATGAATTTCTGAGCGACGGGTGAAAGCGCTGCTTTTGTAGTATCAGTCATTTCTGTTATTTCTCTCTGTACTGAAAATACCGTAAGGACGGCCATTTGTCAAGCCTTTTTTAGGTCCTACCCCCCGCGGAAGGCGCGCTTCCGTTATGCACACCTGTCCCTTTTCCCGCCTTCCCTGCCATTTACGCGCACCCTCTTCTTTGTCAGAGTAGAGCCGGGGAGGATTTCGTGGGCTTCAGCTCCTGCAAAACTCGCCGTGGCAAATTCACAGGGATTGCGGCGCTGGCGGCCGTCTCCTTTGCTTGCGCCGTACTTCCCTTCGCGCCTCGCCCCGCGCGCGCGCAGACGCAAGCGCAAGCCAATACAGACAACGACACAGCCATCGCCTCCGTTTGTCCCGTTGTCTATCCCGACGATCAGTCGCCAGTGGCGCGTGGCTACCACTACACGTTCTTCGGCAATGCTTTCTTCATCAACAATGAGGGCTATCTGCTCACCGTCGCGCACGTTCTGGAAACGTTTCGCGACGGCGGCCAGCCGTATATTCTCGTGAACCGCCCGAACTCTCCTCCCAAGCTTCTCGAAGTCACGGTGATCGCGAAGGATCCGGGACACGACGTAGCCATTCTTCGCACCACGACGAATCCATTCACTGGCCATTACAACGTCACGTTCCTCCCGATTGACGCCAACCCAGCCGTTCGCGGTCAATCCGTGCTAGCCCTTTCGCTGCACCCGCAGAAGCTCCAGAACGCGTACAGCTTCGAGTCCACCCGCGAAGATTCCTCCCCTGGCACAGTTCTGAGCTTCGAATCCACGCAGCTCGAAAAGTCAGCGCCCGCCGCCGATGTCTTTCTTCTCAGCCATCCCGTCGTGAAGGGCCAGAGCGGCTCTCCTGTGCTCTCGACGGACTCCCACGCGGTGGTCGGTCTCGTCGAAGGGCTTTGGCTGCGCGGCACTTCGGTGTCCCTCGCCAAATCCAGCGCGCTGCCGACCGGGACTCCCGGCGCCGCCATACCGATTCAGTACGCGCTCGCTCTTCTCAGGGAAAACAATGTCTCCTGGCGGGGTGTTAAGAACGGTGATCAGCGATCTAAGGAATAAGAACGAGTCGTTGGCGTTCTGTGCGCTGCCAGGCTTGTTCGATGTCGGAAAGGCGAACCTGTTCAGTTTCGATGCGAATTGTGCCTGCGGCTCCCCATGCCAGGACCTGGTGCATGGCAGCGACAAGCACTTCGGGGGCTGGCATTCCGGCGGTTCCCAGAATTGTCAGCGCGGTGCTCCTGAGGACTGCGGCGTGTAGCGAGATGGCAGGTCCTGCGCTCTCACCCACTTGCAGCAAGCGAATTTCGGGATTCACGGCCGCAAATTCGCTGCGCGTGATCGCAGCAAGAAGCACTTCGGTGGGACGGCCCCAAACGTAGTCGATAATGACATGGAAGCCGCCATCGCCCCCCTCACGGGTAAAGGCCTTCTTTAACTCTTCCTCAGGTTGATCGAGTTGGATCGTGGCATCGGCGCCCAGTTCAGGAAGCCTTTCGAGTGCCTCAGGATTTCGCCCTGCGGCGACTACGCGTCCAGCTCCAAGCAATTTCGCGATTTGCACAGCCAGCGTGCCCGTGATTCCCGTAGCGCCGAGAATGAGCACCGTCTCGCCTTTTGCCACCCGCGCGCGGCTGTTCAGAGAAAGCAGTGCGGACACGCCGGGATTTGGCAGCGCCGCGGCTCTGGCGTCATCAAGGCCCTCCGGAACAGAAAAACAGAATCCCGCAGGAACTACGGTCTGCTCCGCCATCGCCCCGTAGGGGCGCCGCGGCCCGCCAAAGAATATGCGCGTTCCATCCGCGAGCTGGCCAACTCCGTCCGTTCCGCACACCACCGGTAGCGCGCGCGGACTCGCATAGTGCGTGCCCGCCGCAAGCTGTCTATCGATCGGTTTCAAGGAGGCGGCTAGCACGCGCACAATCGCCTCGCCTGCGCCCGCCGCCGGATCAGAAAACTCGGCAAAGCGCGGCGGCTTTCCCAACTCACACAGAACAGCTGCTTTCATTTCTAGTCTCGTTTCTCCCTGGAGTGCCCGGGCTGGCCTCTGTTTCTGATCTCGCGTATGCCGAGATTCGCTCCGAAGTATGCCACTCTTCGGGGCTGGCCGTTGATCATCCAGCGCGGGCGAGGACGGGCACAGCATTCCTTCGCTGGCGTTCCGTATAAAGCTGCGCCACTATACGGGATTTGGCGCGTTTCGCTTATGTGGCCGGGAAAAAATGGGGTGGTGACTCCGTTGCCGGCTGCACGGCTTTGTGTTGTCATATCATTTTCCGCAGGAGGGAGGCGCGTCATGACAGCCGACGAGTTCCGCAAGCTAGCGCTCAGCTTTCCGGAGACCGAAGAGCGCGCTCACATGAATCACCCTGACTTCCGGGTAGCCGGGAAAATCTTCGCGACGCTCGGCTACCCAAACACGGAGCGGGGCATGGTCAAGGTCACGCCCGTCGAGCAGGAAATGCTCGTGCGCGCCGAGCCATCAGTATTTTCTCCAGAAACAGGAGCTTGGGGACGGCAAGGCTGCACACGCGTCGAGCTCAAAACCGCCAAGAAAACTACGATGCGTAGGGTTTTGGCAGCAGCTTGGCAACTCGCTGCTCCCCGGAACTTGTCTGAGCAATTTCCGACCGAAGCGGCCGCAGCCTCTAGCAAAGATCTGAAAGGCAGGGCCGCCGCGTCTCAAAAGAAATCCAACCGCTCTTTGAAGCTCCGGGGGCGCGGACAGAAGCGTAGGTGATTTCTGGATCGCGATGTCGATTTCCGGGCTGGTCGTTCGTCTAACCTGCAGGAGGCAACAAAAATGCAATTTCTTCTTCTTATTTATGACGCGGAAGCTAATTTCTCAAACATGAGCCCTGAGGAAGTCGGGGCCATGTACCAGGAATATGGCAAGTTTACGCAGGAAATTACGGCAGCCGGCAAACACCGCGCCGGAGGCCAGCTGAAGCCAATCTCATCGGCTTCGACGGTTCGGGTGCGCAATGGCAAACGTGTCGTCACGGATGGCCCTTTCGCGGAAACCAAGGAACAGCTGGGCGGGTACTATCTCGTCGAAGCGGCTGATTTGGATGACGCCATCGCAATGGCCGGCAAAATCCCCAGCGCGCGCACGGGTTCCATCGAGGTGCGGCCGCTGTGGGTCCGCGAAGCTCGCGCGGACAGCGCGAAAGGCTAACCGTCGTCACTTTCAAGAAGGGCGGTGATTCACCGTCACCCGCATGGATTTCGAGAAGCTTCACCGCGAAGAATCCGGCCGCATGCTCTCCACGCTCATTGGTCTCCTCGGCGATTTTGATTTAGCCGAGGAGATGCTGCAGGAAGCGTATGCCACGGCGATGCAAAAGTGGCCCGCGGCGGGTGTGCCGGCAAATCCGCGCGCCTGGCTGGTCAGCACGGCCCGCAACAAGGCCATTGACAGGCTGCGGCGTGATCGGCGGTTTGACACCAAGCGCGACGAGATTGCACGTCACACGGGATTTGTCAGCCAGGCCGGGGACGATTCGACGGATAAAATGTTTCCCGATGACCGCTTGCGGCTGATTTTTACGTGTTGTCACCCCGCTCTTCCGACGGAGGCGCAAGTTGCGTTGACGCTGCAGACAGTCTCGGGCGTAACTACCGAGGAGATTTCGCGGGCTTTTCTGGTGCCACTGGCGACGATGTCGCAAAGACTGGTGCGGGCGAAGAGGAAAATTCGCGAAGCAGGGATTCCCTATCGAGTTCCGTCCGAGGAGGACTTGCCTGCGCGACTCGAAGCAGTGCTTTTGGTCGTCTACCTCATTTTTAATGAAGGCTATCTGGCGAGCAGCGGCGATGCGCTCATTCGACGAGAGCTGTGCGCGGAAGCGATTCGCCTGGGACGGGTCCTGTGCCAGCTGTTGCCGCGGCAAACAGAGGCGCAAGCACTGCTTGGGTTGATGCTGCTGCACGATTCGCGGCGTGACGCGCGGGTTGGCGGCGACGGTGAGTTGATTTTGTTGGAGGAGCAGAACCGCGATCTTTGGCATTGGGAGCAGATCAGAGAGGGCACACGTCTCACGGAATCGGCGCTGCGAAGTGGAGCCGCGGGCGCATACGCGGTGCAGGCTTCCATTGCTGCACTTCACGCCAATGCCAAGACTCCAAAAGAACCGGACTGGCGGCAGATCGCGGGGCTCTACGATATTTTGTTGCGAGACAATCCCTCGCCGGTCATTGAAGTGAACCGGGCGGTGGCTGTGGCGATGGGCCGCTCTCTTGAAGAGGGGCTGGCGTTGCTCGACGATCTGGAGAAGCGCGGTGAGTTGGGCGAGTTTCATCTCTTGCCTGCGGCACGCGCGGATGTGCTTCGCCGGCTCGGAAGAGCCACTGAGGCGGCCGACGCTTACCGGCAAGCGCTCGCACTCGCGACGAACGATGTGGAACGACGATTTCTCGGACGCATGCTCGCCAAACTTGAATCCTAGTCTTGCAATGCCGCGGCTCCTGCGGGGCCACGGCCAAAGCAGACTGCTGATGGCAAATCCACGGCCCCCATAGAATGCTTTACATGCATCGAGGAGAGATTCTTCCTAAGGGGTTCGTGATTCCGTTCGGGTTCGACGCAAATCGGCTGGCGCGCTACTTCGGCACGACCCCGGAATTCTGGATAAATCCCGAGGCGCACGGCGATCTGTCCATTTCAAGGCGCAGGCGGAAGAGAAGATTCAACGCGACCGAGGGCAGGACTAAAGTAGTGGCGACACCCTGCTGACGGAAAGCGCCAGCCGGGCCGGCGCACTCCATGCATAAAAACCCGAGTTGTGGGTGGCGTAGCGCGCAAATTGGGGGATAATCGCCGGTCGTGCGCACGGAGTATGTCGTAAATCGTTGCAGCGACGCACGAGGAGAACTCACGATGAAGGCGCGGATTCTGTATTACTCAGTGGCATTGCTGGGCGTCCTGTTTCTTGCGAGCGGCGGCGCCCAGGTTATGGGTCAACAACCCGCTACCAATGCGCCCGCGACGGTTGACATGACGCTGGCGAAGCCGGAAGCCGAGGGGTTTTCCCCGGAGCGGCTGGAGCGGCTGCACGCGCTGATGCAACAGGCGGTGGATCAGAAGCAGCTACCGGGGGCGGTGACGCTGCTAGCGCGGCACGGGAAGGTTGTTGACTACCGAACGTACGGAATGCGCGATGCGGCGAGCGGCGCGCCGATGACGCGTGACACCATTTTTCGCGCGTTTTCGATGACCAAACCGGTGACCGGTGTGGCCATGATGCTGCTTTACGAGCAGGGGAAATGGCTGCCGTCGGATCCGATCTCGAAACACATTCCGGAATTCGCGCACTTGAAAGTGTACAAAGGTGTGGACGCGGCGGGAAACATGATTCTGGAGGACCCAATTCATCCGCCGACCATGCAAGAGCTGATGACGCATACGGCGGGCTTTGTTTATGGATTTTTCGGCAACACGCCGGTGGACAAGGGATATCTGAAATCGGGGCTGATGCAGTCGAAGTCACTGCGTGAGTTCGTCGACAAGCTGGCCAAGATTCCTTTGGCGTACCAACCTGGCACGCAGTGGGTCTACAGCGTTTCGATGGACATTCAAGGCTACATCGTGGAAAAGCTGTCAGGCCAAACGCTGCCCGATTTCATGCAGGAGCATATTTTTAAACCACTGGGGATGAATGACAGCGGATTTTTTGTCCCAGCGGACAAGAGGAGCCGATTTGTAACGATCTACCGCAGCAACGAAAAAGGCGAAGTGGTGCCGGCGCCAGGATTCGGCGGCGACTACGCGGCGCAGCCGCCGATGCCGTCCGGAGGCGGCGGGCTGGTGACGACGGCGGAGGATTATTTTCGGTTTGCGGAGATGCTTCAGAACGGCGGAGAGCTGAATGGCGTGCGGATTTTGTCGCCGGCGTCTGTTGAATTGATGAGCTCGAACCATCTGGCGGCGAATCTGTTGACGGGTGAGTTTGGTATCGGCGCGCAAGTCATGCGGCCGGGTTTGGGATATGGATACGATTGCGCCGTCGAATTTGACCCAGCCGAAGCGAATTTGCCGGATGGGCGGGGTACTTTTTTTTGGGACGGAGCTGCGGGGACATGGTTCTGGATTGACCCGACAAACGATATCGTATTCATTGGCATGGTTCAGCGCGTGCTCGGACCGGACAGCCCTCAAGTGGAGTATCAGAGCCGGTCGACGGTTTACCAGGCGCTTGTGAATCCGAAGAAGTAAGGAAGACGCGAGAACGCTGAACGCGCGCTAGAAAGTTTCCGCAAATTTTCTTCACTAAGAACTGGCGCGCCCAAGGAGACGATTTCAGAACTTTTCCAGATGGCTTTGTTGCCGCCGTTTCGCTGATCGAATTCCCCCGATTAAAATCTCTCCCCTGATGTGGTTGCGGGAAACCGCGGGCGCTGCATGGTCGACCTACAGTGTGAACATCCAAACAAACGTCAAGGCTGGATAGTTGACAACAGACCATAACACCAGCGTTCGCTAGTATACTAGCTTGCAGTCAGGTCAACCCTTGCTGCGGACCGTTAGTCTTCCTCAAGTCCAACGAACAGGCGGAAATCTCTTTCTGCCTCTATTGAACTTTGATATTGTCCGTTCTCATATCCCTTCTTGACCACGTCCAGAATCCAGTCTATGGCGCGACAACTCGCGGGGTCCTTGCCAACTTTCAGTTGGCTGGCTAAACGATCAAGGAATTCGGTGCTCACCGTAGGACCCCGTCCGCTGTGGGAATCAGACTGTGGCCGACCTTCCTCTCAGCAAGTGAAGAACGAACATTATGACCGCAAGCACTAAGAGTATATGAATGAAACCAGCCGAAACATGGAACGCCACAAATCCGAGCAACCACATTACCAACAGAACCGCAGCAATTATTCCAAGCATCTCAGCCTCCTTTTGGATTCAACGACGCTGCCCCGTCGTGACGGGCACAAATATCGTCGTCAGGATAGCAGCGCGGTACAGGCGCACTATCGGGTGAGTTTGGTACGAGGTGTGAATTTTGCAGGTACGAGGCTTGCTGTCTGGCGCTTAACATCCACTACTTCGGTTTCAATTCACCCGGCCCGAAACGAGCAGCCACAGTCGAAAAACGACTCCGACCCGCTACAGTTTCCGCTACACAGTGGCCCCGGATAAAAATTCAGTGCCTGTAAGTGATTGAGAAAATGGCGCGCCCGGAGAGACTCGAACTCCCGACCCTCTGGTTCGAAGCCAGATGCTCTGATCCAACTGAGCTACGGGCGCGCAGCGAAACACTTCGCTGTCAACAGCTTACGGCAAGTTCTTCTTAGATTTCAATCTCGAGTTTCAGCTCATTCTGGGCACTTTGAGAAATCGCTGGGCGCGTTATCTATCTCGTGCGACTCAGCTTAAATAAATTGGCTTCACGCGTGTGCATCTAGCGATCTACCAGACGCTCGACTTGCGGGGAGCAACCGGACGAGGGCATGGAAGTGGATGAAAAGAACGACCAGTTTGCGCCTCCCAGAATCGTAGACGCATCCCTCAGCCAGACCTTATTCAGTGTCGAATCGATCCAGCGTTTTCGTGCGGCGCGCACGGCCGAACAGGCGGCACAACTCAACTATCAGGAATTACGGGAGTGCGTGGAGCGCTTCATGACTTTGATATCGTGACACGCAATGTGGCACAATCGTCGCATGCCCAACATGAACATCCGTCACTACGGGACACCCGAAAGCTTAAGGCTTGGTTGCGGGCGGGAAAAACTGTGGAACTCCGAGACCGCGACAAGGTTATAGCCCGCATCGTTCCAGCGGAACAGCTAGGAACAACCGTAGCGGTTCCGGATTTCGCGGCCCGCCGCAAGAAGATCTTCGGCGATCGGGTTCTACCGGGAGCAGACATCGTCGCCGAGGAGCGAGGCCGCTATTGACGATTTACGCTGATACCAGCTTCTTCGTCTCTAAAGGACGGGTTCCTTCTGCTTCGGCAACTTGACCTTGCTCAGCCAGAAGTCATTTAGGCTTTTAACTAAACTCTGCAACTCCTCCAATTCGGTAGGCTTGGTAAGATAACAGCTTGCCATGAGATTATAACTCTGTGAGATATCTGATTCACGCTGAGATGTGGTCAGAACAATTATTGGGATTGTTTTAAGCCATGGGTCCGCCTTGACCTTGGCCAGAACTTCAAGACCATTCATTTTGGGCATGTGCAGGTCCAGCAGGATAACGTCTGGACGAGGCGCATCGAGATATTTTCCTTGGTATTTAAGAAAGCTTAGGGCTTCCGTTCCATCCGTAACCACATGAAGCTGCGCATTCTTATTTGCGACAAGCAAAGCCTCTCGCAATAACCGAGCGTCACCGTCATTATCTTCCACTAAGAGAATTTCAATAGGCATACTAGATAGAATTTATTGAGTCGTGTGCTTCTTGACTCTGTCCTTCACCCTCCACAGGTCGCATATATCTTTCGCGAGGCTTTCGAACCCGTCCCAATGCACAGGCTTTCGGTGATATCGAGTTCCCGAGTATTCATCGCATAGTTCAACATCAGCTCTTAGGTCAGATGCAGTCACGATAAAAACTGGGACCGATTTCAAGCCGTCATCCTTCTTGATGATAGAGAGAACTTCCCGGCCATCCATGAGCGGAAGGTTCAAATCCAGCAAAATCAAATCTGGGCGAGGAGCGCTTCCGTACTTCCCCTTTTGTCTCAGAAAACCCATTGCTTGTAGCCCGTCGCTGACCACATGAATACGGATAAAGTTGTTGGCCTCGCGAAAGGCTTCCTCCGTCAGCCGGACATCGCCGTGAGTATCTTCAACCAACAAAATTTCAATCGGCATAAGCCGTCGCCCTTCGCTCGTTATTTACGCAACTACAGCTCATGCTCATTCACTGGCCTGAATGGGCAGACTTGCTTGGGTTTGCCTCTGCGGCGGCAATTTGACCTTTGTCAGCCAGAAGTCGTTGACGCTCTTCACCAGGGCCTCGAAAGCGTCCAGCTGCACGGGTTTGCTTAGATAGCAGTTCGCTTGGAGCGCATAGCTTTTCACTACATCCACCTCTGCCTGGGAAGTAGTCAGGATGACCGTAGGAATCATCTTCAAGTCCTTATCCTGCTTGATGAGTGCGAGCACCTCCCGGCCATCCATTTTTGGCAGATTCAGGTCCAGCAAAATCAGGTCTGGGCGAGGGGTATGTGCATAGGCTGCACCATCGTGCCTCAGGAACGCCATCGCCTCCATGCCGTCAGCCGCCACGTGCAACTGGATGGGCAAATTGCTGTATTTGAAGGCTTCCTGTGTCAGCCGCACATCACCTGGACTGTCTTCGACCAACAGAATTTCTATAGGCATGTCGTCTCCTCTCGTTGAACAGCTACGCCGCTTGGCTGTAGACCGGAGAGGGCAGTCGCCTACCAGGGGACCATTTCAAAGGGGATTTTATTGTGACACGCGGGTGGGTCAAGTCAAGAACCATCAATGAGACTCTCGCAATTCAGTAAATCAACCGATTGGTACTCAGCAGGTTGCCGTGCCTTAACATTCCGACTTGAATGTGTAATCGGCCAACCGGACCCGGGCCGATTTCACAGGGACCTTGACCGCGTTCAAAGGAAGGGAGCAGGCGCTTGTGTTCGGTCAAGCACCTGCCCGGGGGGTGAGTGTTAAGTGGTTGTTTCGCAAGCAGAATACTCATGGTGGGTTGGCGCGGGAATCAGGTGTTCGCGGTAAACGAGGGTCTTGTATCCCGTAGGTCAATTCCGGTGTTTGTGCAGCCACATCCGCGTGGCCGACTCTTCTTTGAAATAGTCGATGACCGCTTGGCATTTCGAACACTTTGGAAGGTGCTTCACAAATGCAGGGTCCATTTCGTGTGTTTGAAGCGGCGGCAGGGTTGGGTTCTGGGTTCTTCATCGATGGTTAAAGCCACTGCGCCAGTGAGCACGTCAACCATTTGCAGGAGATTGCTATGTTCCCCCTTCGCGGTTCTTAATTCGCTGTGGCGCACCAGTAATCTCTTTTTCATTCAAAGGATATTTGTGCGTATCCACGACCAAGCATTTGAAGCCGACTCGCTGTTTGAGTGGTAGCCGATAAGATGCCAAGTAGCTGACGTGCACTTTATAGCCTTCCAACTTCCGGCTGGGTGTCGGGACATCCTTCCATTTTACCAACCGCAGCCCGTATTCTGATTTCAGAGCAGCCAGTCCACTTTCAAGCTTCGCAATTTTCGCTCTTACGGTCTTTAGGCTATCGTTCCTTATGCTTCAGCATGCTTCGAGCCGGTTCTGAACCGTGGAGAGTTTGTGCGCTTTGTGTGCTTGAGACTTGCGGCGTACTTTCTGATCGTAGCTTGCGACAGCGGAATTTTGATTCCCGCTGGTCTTGGCGCACAGGGAAGTCAGGCGGGCGAAACATCACCAGCAGACGCAGATTTCGCAGGGACGGTCGATACAGGCAACGGCCGCAAGCTCTTTCTTGAGTGCCATGGGAGCGGTTCACCAACAGTCATTCTCGAATCTGGGCTGCGAACGCGTGGAGACAACTGGAATCGCCCGGATCTGTTAACCAAAGGTGGCGCTCCTGTATTGCAAGAGGTCGCCAAGTTCGCTCGTGTCTGCACTTACGATCGGCCGGGCACTACACTAAATCCCGGTGAAGTCAGCCGCAGCGACCCGGCGCCTATGCCGCGTACCGCGCTAAATGTGGTGCGAGACCTTCATCTACTCCTGCGTGCCGCCCGCGTTCCAGGCCCGTACGTGCTGGTGGGCCATTCGATGGGTGGATTGTTCATCCGGCTTTATAGCGCGATGTACCCGGAAGAGGTGAGCGGTCTCGTTCTGGTGGACGCACTGGCGGAACAGATCAAGCCACTGATCAAGCCGAGCGACTGGACGACGTTCGTAGGACTTAATTCCGGGCCGCTGCCCGGTTTTGAAAATTATACGGCGCTCGAAACGATTGATTTTGATTCGAGCTTCCAGCAGATGGAGCGAGAGGTGAGTGCTGGACCGATGGACAAAATCCCGGCGGTGATTCTGGTTCGCGGACTCCATGTGGAACTTCCCGCCAGTGCCCCACCAAATTTCTCGAGGGTGCTCGAGCTGGCGTGGCGGAAGTCTGAAGACCTGCTCGCAGCCGCCGTCCCGCACCTTCAATTCGTCATTGCTCGCAAGAGCGGACACTACATTCAATTGGACGAACCCGCCCTCGTGGTCCAAGCGATCCGTGATGTTGCGAGGCTGGCGCGACATTAATCCATTACCGTTTCCCTTCATCTTGGCGTGCCTGATTCCCATCATGTGTTACAGGAGCTACACGCATTCCTTAATCATCTCCTGCTGCCTTCGATGCTTTAGCCCACGGTTTGCATGGCGGAGACTAATTCGGGTATGTCAATTTTAATGAGGGTGCCCTGGCCGGGGCGGCTTTCGATTTGGAGGTGGAAATCGGCGCCGTAGAGGACGCGGAGGCGTTCGCGGACGTTGCTGAGGCCGATACCTTCGACGTAGACGTGGGGCATTTTTTCTTCGGAGATGCCGACTCCGTTGTCTTCGATCTCGATGTGCAGGCGGCCATCGTGATTGGTGGTGCGCAGCTGGATTTTGCCGCCGTCGAGTTTGGGAGCTAGGCCATGCTTAAGGCAATTCTCCACGATGGGCTGAAGAAGCATGCTGGGGACGAAGGCTTCAACAGTTTCTTCGTCGATTTGTTTGATGATATCTAGGTTGTCGCGGCCGAACCGGGCGACTTCAATGTCGAGATAGTCGTCGATGAATTCGAGTTCCTCGCGGAGAGGGACGAAAGTTTCGTGCTTGCGCAGGAGGCGACGAAGGATATTGCTGAGCTTGAGGACGACGCCGCGCGCGTTATCGGGGTCAAAGCGGATGAGGGCGGAAACTGTATTGAGCGTATTGAACAGGAAGTGGGGGTTGATCTGGCGGGACAGGGCGTCCATGCGAGCTTTGAGGAGGAGTTGCTGGTGACGCTCGAGGTTCATTTCGATGCGAGTGTTGTTCCAAATTTTCAGGGGCGCGGCGACGGACATCAGCGTGGCAATCACTGTCAAGACCAGCCACCAGTCCCACTGCGGGTGAATGGCGAAGAGCCACTTGGGCTTCGTAGCTTGAACCAGGGCGACGCGGCCCAGTTCCAAAATCACGCAGACCCCTAGCGGCGCCATTTCCCACGACAGCTGGCCTTTCTTCAGTAGGCGCACAACGGCTTTTGGAATATTCAGAAATGTGAACGGGCCGAAATTCCAGAGATCTTCCTTGTTCGGGATGGCTTGACGGATCAATCCGCCAAGCAGCCCTGCGGTCGAGGCGGCCGGCATGGCCAGCCATTCGTGCGAGATGAGTGCGGGAATGGTGATGATTGCGCCGCCAATGGGGCCGACAACGCGGCCGCCCAGCAGGCCCATCAGAAATGCTCCCTCGAGAGAAAGGTCGGCAAACTGGTAGGGATAGCCGACGAGGCGGAGGGTTACTCCGACGATGAGCGGCGGGGTCATGAAGAGCATCAGCTTTAGTTTTTGGTCGGGATCGCGTTCTTCGGTAAATAGCACGCGACGGAAAGTGTTCCAGCGGGCGAGGAGGGCAGCGATAGAGGAGGCCACGCCTACCTTAAGAAGCAAGGTGAAGAGTAGGTCGCGGACTGCGGTGGCCGAATCCATATTTGGTTGGCGCGGACTTCTTCGCTTACGCTAGCCAATCGCAGGCCGGATGTAAAGGCTCGCGTGGCGTACCTGTTATACTTGTCGTTTGCCATGAGACCAAAATCAAATCCGGACAAACGGACAGTGAAAACAGGCACGGGCGTGAAGCTGATTGCGCAGGCCGCTCTGCCGACGCGCTACGGCCGTTTCACTATTTGGGGATTCAAAGGCCGGGGTCCGCTGGATGAAGCCATCGCCCTCGTGCGGGGCAGGCTGAATGGAAAAACGGCGCCGTTGGTGCGCGTACATTCGCAATGCCTGACGGGAGATGTGCTCGGATCATTGCGCTGCGATTGCCAAGCACAGCTCGAGCTTTCGCTCAAGAAAATCGGCCAGGCTGGTTCCGGCATCTTGCTCTATCTGCCGCAAGAGGGGCGCGGGATCGGGTTGATGAACAAGCTGCGCGCGTATCAGCTGCAGGACGGGGGAATGGACACGGTCGAAGCCAATGAAACGCTGGGCTTCGCCGCCGATGCGAGAGATTACGATTTTTCCGCGCAAATACTGAAGAAACTTGGCGCCACGAAAATCCGGCTGCTATCGAACAATCCGGAGAAAGTGCGGCAGCTTGAGAGTTCCGGAATTCGGGTAGTACAGCGCATTCCGTGTCAGCCCCGCATTTCGAAAATTTCCCGTGCCTATCTTCAGACGAAAAAAAGCAAGATGGGCCACATCCTCGAAGGGCTTTAGGAATGGCTCTAGGAATTTGGCCGAATGCCGGGGAACCGATTCCATGACTCCAACCATATCCCAACGCGTTAAGTTTGCCTCCTCGCCGGAGGCGCTGTTCGAGATGTATATGGATTCGAAAACGCATGCTGCGGCTACGGGAGCGCCAGCGAAATTGAGCCGCAAAGCGGGCGGAACGTGGCGCGCACACGGCGGGGCGATTTGAGGGAAGAATTTGCTGATCGTACCGGGCAAGAAGATTGTGCAGGCTTGGCGTGCCGACTTTTGGAAGAAGGATGAATTTTCCGTCCTGATCATGAGCTTCGAAAAGGCGCCAGGCGGCGCGGTCGTGGAAATCGTTCATGTAGGCGTGCCACAGCACGACCAGAAGGGCGTGCGGAACGGCTGGCCTGCTTTTTATTGGAAACGCTGGAAGAAATATCTGGCGGCGCAAGGAAAAAAATAAGACCTTGATCTTGAAGATTCACCCGCCGCCGACGAATTGCACGATTTCGTAGCGGTCGCCGGGTTTAACCGGGGTTTGCACCCACGCAGGGCGCGGCAGTATTTCGAGGTTACGCTCGATGGCTACGCGGCCTGCATTCAGGCCAAGGGCGACGAGTAGATCGGATACTGTCGTGCCGGGATGTTCTTCGCGCTTCTCGCCATTCACAACAATCGAAATCGACGATTCCATCTCCATATTCGAATTCCCACTGGAGCGCTTCCCTTACGCGGTTGGAACGCGCGCGCGCGCTTTTAGCTGAAATTTCAAATGGCCCTTCGAATCCGCCTGCGTCGCCTCGATGACCAGTGCGGGTTCGGCTCCGGCGAGCCGCGGCATGTCGAACTCCAGGCGTGCTTGGCCATCGGCTCCCGTCTCGGTCGAGAATTCCGTGACGTCCGCAGCGCCATCAATTCGCGCCGTGACGAGCGCGCCGGAAGCTGCGGCTCCATTGTGCTTGTTTCGGACTGCCACCTGCAAATTAGCGCGCTTCCCCGCCAGCCAGGTCTTCGCGTTGAGCAGTTCAACCGCCAATGCTGAAGCCGGGCTGGTCTCTGAATGCGCCAGAGAATCAGCCTTTTGGACCGGGGGGCTTTCCTTGGCTGGAAGAGGAGGCGGAACGAGCTGCAATAGACCGCTGCGGATCTCCTCGGTGACTTTTCGATGCTGGTCGTCAATCCTTTTTCGGAGCAGGTCTTCGCGACCCGCATCGAGCGGCAGAAGATCAATGTAGTTATTGGTGCGGCGATGCAGGACGCGGCCGCGGCAATAGACGGTCGTGTCGATCAAGGCGTTGGCGGTGCCGCGATCCTCGGTCTGAACGTGATAAACCGAATCGCCCGCTTTTACGTCCGTGTTATGCCCGAAGAGCATATAGTGTTCGTCCACTCCCCCGGCGGCGCACTCGCCAACATTTCCGCCAGCGCCCGCCACAGAATTTTCCTTAGGCCATTTGACCGACTGGCGGTTGAATGGATATTATAGCGCTTCGCCCATGACTGATTCAGGTCTACAAGCGTACACTCCGCTTCTCTTACACCTGCTGATTGCCACGGCGCTCGCCGGGGCGCTGACGGCTGCCTCGGTGCTGATCGGTTGGCGCCGGCCAAGCCGCGCCAAACAGCAGCCCTACGAATGCGGCATGGAGCCGACTGGCGACGCGCGCGCGCCCATTTCGGTACGATTTTACCTAGTGGCGATGGTTTTCATCCTTTTTGATGTGGAAGCTATCTTTTTGTATCCATGGGCCTATATCTACCGGGACTTCATAAACATGTCGCCGAGGATTGGGATGTACGGTTTCCTCGAGATGATGGTATACATCGCCATACTTTTGGTGGGCTACTTTTATTTGTGGAAAAAAGGCGCGCTCGACTGGCATAAGTATTAGCCAGCGCCTGAGGGCTTGGAAACAGTGACCGAGAATACCAGCGAACGCGCTAGTGTTGTGGTCGAGCACCTGCGTGCCTGGAACCCAAACGCCATCGAGGAAGTGGTTGAATTTCGCGGCGAGACCACGCTCGTTCTGCCGCGCAAAATCTTGCGGGCGGTGGCGGAACGCTGTCGGGATCACGCGGAACTGCAATTTAACCTCCTCACGGATGCCACCTGTGTTGACCGATATCCCCACGAGCCCCGTTTCGAACTGAATTACCACCTGGTTTCGATTCCCCGCCGCGACAAAATTCGCCTCAAAGTGCGCCTGTCGGGATCGGACACGGTGGTTGACACGCTGGTTCCGGTCTGGCCGGGCGCAAATTGGCTGGAGCGCGAGATTTTTGACCTGTTCGGTATTCGTTTCACGGGGCATCCGGATCTGCGGCGCATCCTGCTTCCCGAGGACTGGGAAGGATATCCGCTGCGCAAAGACTATCCGGTTGAGGGATATCGCGACGTTCCCATGGTCCCGGGATTCAGAAAGAGCTCGGTATGAGCACTGTCGAAACTGCCACTGGCGCAACGAAAACGATGGTCCTCAACATGGGGCCACAGCACCCTTCGACGCACGGCGTGCTGCGCGTATTGCTTGAGTTGGACGGCGAAACGGTCGTTCGGGCCGTGCCTGATCTCGGCTATCTGCACACGGGAATTGAAAAGAGCTGCGAGGACAAGACGTATTCTCAGGCCATCACGCTTACGGACCGGATGGACTATTTGAATCCACTCGGCAACAACCTCGTCTACTGCCTGGCAGTGGAAAAATTGCTTGGCCTCGAAATTCCGAAGCGGGCGCAGTACGTGCGCGTGATGATGGTCGAGCTACAACGCATTTCTTCGCACCTGGTGTGGCTTGGGACGCATGCGATTGACATGGGCGCGATGTCCGTATTTCTTTATTGCTTCCGCGAGCGCGAAGAGATTCTGAAGATTTTCGAGTTGTTTGCCGGGCAGCGGATGATGACGAGTTATATCCGCATCGGCGGACTTGCGCTCGAACCTCCGGCGGGGTGGCGCGGGGCGGTCGACCGCTTTTTGAAGATGATGCCCAGCCGCATTGACGAGTACGAATCGCTGCTAACCGGGAACCGCATCTGGATGGGACGGCTGAAGGACGTCGGTTATATTTCTGCGGAAGACGCGGTGGCGCTGAGCATGACCGGACCAACGCTTCGCGCGGCAGGCATCAATTACGACAACCGCAAAATGTTCCCCTACTCCAGCTACGACGAGTTCGAGTTTGATGTTCCGACGAGGACGGAATCCGATTGTTTCGCGCGATATATGGTCCGCGTGCTCGAAATGCGGGAGAGCCTGAAGATTGTGCGACAGGCCATGGCCAAGATTACCGATAGCGGTCCGATCCGGACGGAAGCGCCCGGCATCGTGCCGCCATCGCGCGAGAAAATGAAGACGGAGATGGAGGCGCTCATCTACCACTTCAAGATTTTTACGGAGGGGTTTTCGCCGGCGCCGGGCGAAGCCTTTGTGACCGTGGAATCGCCACGCGGCGAATTGGGGTGTTTTATAGCCAGCGATGGCTCGCCAAAACCCCTGCGCGCGCACTTCCGCTCGCCGTCCTACATCAATCTGCAGGCCTTGCCGAAGCTCGTCACTGGCCAGCTGATTTCCGACGTGGTCGCATGCATCGGGACGATCGACATCGTTCTGGGAGAGGTCGACCGCTAACTTCATGGAACTTTCGACACAACTTGCCGCGCGCTTTGAAAAACTGCAGACAGCGTATCCCTTCAAGCGCAGCGCGCTGATTCCCATGTTGATGTACGCGCAGGACGAGTATGGCTCCGTGAGCGACGAGATGATTGCGGAAATCGCGCGCCGCTTGGATCTGAACAACGTGCAAGTCGAGGAAACCCTCGCCTACTACTCGATGCTGCACCGCAAGCCCATGGGCAAGTTTCATGTGCAAGTTTGCACGAACGTGGCCTGCATGCTGCGCGGCGGAAACGATATTTTGGAACGCGCGAAGAAGCGCCTCGAAATCGGACACAAGGAAGTTACCGAGGACGGCGTATTCTCGCTCGAAGAGGTGGAATGCATCGGGGCTTGCACCGGCGCGCCCGCCATGCAAGTGAATTACGACTTCTACGAAAATCTCACGGCGCTCAAGTTCGATCGCATCATCAAGGAATTGGACGGCGGCAGGGTCCCGCCGCCCGAGCCCGTCACTGCCGGCGCGCTGCACGCTCGGGAGCCCGGAGAAACGCCGCTGATCAGCAGGCGCTGGGGAATCAAGGATTCCCGCAAGATCGATGTCTACCTCGAACACGACGGCTACAAGGCGCTGGAAAAAGCGCTGAAGGAAATGACGCCTGAATCGATCATCGATGAAGTGAAAAAATCCAGTTTGCGCGGGCGCGGAGGGGCAGGCTTTCCGACCGGTATGAAGTGGTCGTTCGTGCCCAAGGATTCGCCGAAACCGAAATACCTCATCTGCAATGCCGACGAATCGGAGCCTGGGACATGCAAGGACCGCCCGCTGATGGAAATGGATCCGCATCAGCTGATCGAGGGCATGATCATCGCGGGGCGATCCTTTGGAGCTCATCGCGGGTTTATTTACGTGCGCGGCGAATATCGCTACGTGTTGGATATTGTGGAAGCGGCCGTGGTAGAGGCATACGCGCATGGCTATTTGGGCAAGGATATTCTCGGCTCCGGATTTGATTTCGACATACTCACGCATACCGGCGCCGGCGCCTACGAGTGCGGCGAAGAATCTGCGCTGATGGAATCGCTCGAAGGCAAGCGGGGCTATCCACGCATCAAGCCGCCCTTCCCTGCTGTCGTCGGCCTCTACGGCTGCCCGACCATCATTAATAATGTCGAGACGCTCAGCTCCGTTCCGGCGATCATTCTGGAAGGCGGCGAAAATTACGCCAAGCGCGGCACGCCGAAAAATGGCGGCACGCGGTTGTTGTGCGTTGCCGGCCATATCGCGAAACCGGGCATCTATGAGATTCCGCTCGGGATGAACATGAAAAAGTTCATCTATGAAATGGCGGGCGGAATTCCCGGCGGGAAGAAACTCAAGGCTGTCATTCCCGGCGGAAGCTCCTGCCCGATTTTGAGCGCTGAGGAAATAGATATCGCGATGGATTACGACTCTGTCGCCAAAGCCGGCTCGATGCTCGGCTCCGGCGGCATGGTGGTGATGGACGAAACCACCTGCATGGTCGACATGGCGCGGCGCATAATGCACTTTTATGCGCACGAATCCTGCGGCTGGTGCATCCCTTGCCGCGAAGGCACGTCCTGGCTCAAGAAAATGCTGGATCGTTTCCATGCGGGCTACGGCCGCAATGAAGACATTGACATCGTGGGCGAACTGGCGAAAAACATGCTGGGCCGCACGTTCTGCCCGCTAGGCGACGCTGCTGCCCTGCCGACCATAAGCATCGTGCAAAAATGGCGCAACGAATTTGAAGATCACTTGAACGGAAAGTGCGCGTATAAATCCGCGGAAGCACTCGTAGGCTCGCGTTAGGAATCCATGGCAGATACAAAGCTAGTCACGCTGAAGATTAACGACCGCGACGTGCAGGTTCCTCCGGGCACGCTGGTGATTGAAGCGACGCGGCGGATAGGAACAGAAGTGCCGTCGTTCTGTTATTACCCCGGGCTTTCGTTGCAGGCGGCTTGCCGCATGTGCCTCGTCGAAGTGGAAAAAATGCCGAAGCTGCAAACGGCGTGCACCTTGGTGGCGACCGAAGGTATGGTTGTTCGAACGAACACGGACCAGGTTCGCGGAGCGCGCAAGGCGATGTTGGAATTTCTTTTGACGAACCATCCGCTCGATTGTCCGGTCTGCGACAAGGGCGGAGAGTGCGAGCTGCAGGACATGGTGTTCCGCTACGGCGCGGACACGAGCCGGTTCGTCGAAGAAAAAATTCACCGGCCGGAAGAGAAATGGTCGGAGCTCGTTTATTACGATGCGCCGCGCTGCATTTTGTGCTTCCGCTGCGTGCGCGTATGCGATGAAGGTATGGATGTGAAGGCGCTGGGGGTCGGCATGCGCGGCGCCAACAGCATCATCATTCCGAACCGCGAAGATCATCTCGAGTGCGAAGAGTGCGGGATGTGCATCGATATTTGCCCGGTCGGCGCGCTGACGAGCGGGACCTACCGCTACAAAACGCGGCCGTGGGAGATGACCTACGTCTCGACCGTTTGCACGCACTGTTCGAACGGCTGCAAAACCACGTTAAGCGTCCGCAATCACGAGATCATGCGCGCGAATAACCGCGACCTCTCTGGAATCAATGAGGATTTTCTGTGCATCAAGGGGCGATTTGGTTTTGACTTTACGAAACACCCCGATCGCATCCGTCAGCCGATGGTGCGCAAAGGCGACAAGCTTTATCCGGTTTCCTGGGAAGAGGCTGCGCAGACCGCCGCTACGCGGCTCAAGCAGGTTTATGACGCGGGCGGCAAGGATTCCATCGGGTTCATCGGTTCGAATCGCACTTCGAATGAAGAGGATTATCTGTTCCAGCGGCTGGCACGCGCGACGTTCGGCACGAACAACATCGATCATCACCGCACGGCCGATTACACCGGTCTTGTTACGGCACTCGGCGACAATGCTGTCGATTCCCTGCTGACCATGAAGCAGTTGGCGGAAGCGAAAGCGGTTCTGCTTGTCGGTAACGACCCTACGGAGCAAAATCCGCTGGCCGCGTGGCAGATTCGCAAGGGTATTCGCCACATTGGCGCGAAGCTTTTCATTTTGAATGCGCGCGACATCAAGCTGAAGCGCAAAGCGACGCAATTCGTGAAGCTCGTCACCGGCCAGGAACCGGCTGCGATTCGCTTCATGGCACATGAAGAAGGCCAGCTGCCGAGCAATCTCGTCGAGCAGCTTGTTCAGGTGAAGGCGGCACTGGATGCCGAGCCCGAGGTCGCTATCGTCTTCGGTGCGGAAGTGGCCGGCGCGGCGATTGCGCAGCTTGTAGCCTTCGGTTCGAAGCTGCACGGCAAAGTTCGCTATATGGCGCTTGGCGATTACGCAAATTCGCGCGGAGCCGCCGATATGGGATTGCTGCCGGACCGCCTGCCGGGTTACGCGCATATTGACGATTCCGCGGCGCGCGAAGGATTCGAGCGGTTGTGGGGCGGCGTTCTACCGTCGAAGGCTGGAATGACCGCGCCCGCAATGGTGGACGCAGCGCAAAATGGCAAGCTGAAGGCGCTTTACGTCATGGGCGCAAATCCGCTTTCGCATTTTGGCACGCTGGGATTCGGGCGCGGCAAACTCGATCTGCTCATCGTTCACGAAATGTTTTTGACGGACACGGCAAAAATTGCGGACATCGTCTTCCCGGCCGCGTCGGCTTACGAAAAAGAAGGCAGCGTCACGAATACTTCCGGCGAGATTCAGCTTTTACACAAAGCGGCCGAAGTGATGGGCCCCCGAACTGATTTTGATTTGCTGCGCATCCTGTCGCATCAGCTCGAACGGCTGGGCCTCGGTAAGGCCTTCCACTACAAGACGCCAGCGGCGGTTTTTGAAGAGATTCGTAAAGCCGTGCCCGGCTACGACGTGCAGGCCGCGGGGTTGCTGACCGGAGGCGCGGAGTCCACGCAAGTTCATGTCGCCAAGAACGGCCACGCGCCTTATGACGTTCCCGTCGGCCTGATTCGCTCCGCGCAAGACACGCTTTTCACCAGCGGCACGCTTGGCCGCTTCTGCACCATGATGGAATCTCTCCCGGAGGCGGAAGCCAAGCCGTGATCTCCTTTTTAACCTCCTTCTTAGCCGCGCACGCAACGATCATCATTTATCTTGTAAAGATTGCGCTTCTGCTTTTCATCGTTCTGACGGTGAATGCCTATTTGACATGGTTCGAACGCAAAGTTGTGGCGCACATGCAATCGCGATGGGGACCGCACCGCGTCGGGCCTCATGGATTGCTGCAACCCGCGGCTGACGGATTGAAGTTTCTTTTGAAGGAAGACCCGACGCCGGCTGGCGTGGATAAGTTTACCTATTTTCTCGCGCCGCTCATGGCGCTGGCGCTCGCGCTAACTTCCATCGCCATTATTCCGTTCGGGCCTGAACCGCTGCACATATTTGGCCGCGACATCACGCTGGGCATCGCTGATCTCAATATTGGCATACTTGCGCTCTTTGCCATTACCGCGCTTAGTGTTTACGGTGTTGCGCTGGCCGGCTGGTCTTCGAACAGCAAGTATCCCCTGCTGGGCGGCCTTCGCAGTTCGGCGCAAATGGTGAGTTACGAGCTCGCGCTGACCATGTCCGTCGTAGGAGTGCTCCTTCTCGCAGGCAGTTTTAATCTGCGAGACATCATTAATGCCCAGGCGCACCATCCGGAGCGCGGCATCCTGGGCTGGAACATTTGGCCGCAGATTTTGGGCTTCATTTGCTTCTTCGTCGCCGCGGTAGCGGAAACGAATCGCGTGCCATTCGATCTTCCCGAAGCGGAATCCGAACTCGTGGCTGGCTTTCACACCGAATACGCCAGCTTCAAGTTCGCCATGTTTTTTATCGCCGAATACACCAGCATGATCACTGTGTCGTGCCTCTGCACGATCATGTTTTTCGGCGGATGGCTCTCTCCCTTCCCTGCCAGCTGGACATTCACGTACTATTTGCCATCGGTGATTCTGATTCCGGCCGGCTTGTGGGTGATTTGGGACGGGATCCGCTACGAGACTATCTTTGGCCGGCTCGTGCTTCCGGGCATTGGCACGGTGCTCACTGTCATCGGCATTGCGCTAGCCGTTCCGCAATTGCAATTCGTAAACGCGTTCATTCAAGGCCCGTTCTGGCTGCTCGCGAAAATCTTTGTCTTTCTTTTCGTGTACGTCTGGATGCGCGGCACGCTTCCGCGGTTCCGTTATGACCAGCTGATGTCCTTTGGCTGGAAACTGCTGCTCCCGCTGTCGATCGCGAACGTCGTGATCACCGCCTTTGCCATGTTGATATGGGGTCCACGATGACGCCCCAGCTTGCCATTTTCTTTGTGCTAGCGGCGATCGCGGTGATCGGCGCGCTAAGCCTCATCTTGCAGCGGCATCCGATTCATAGCGCGCTTTCTCTGATAGTCGTGATGATCGCGCTAGCTGGGCTTTACCTGCTGATGGGCTCCGAATTCGTCGCCGCAGTGCAGATCATCGTCTACGGCGGCGCCATCATGGTGCTCTTCGTGTTCGTCATTATGCTACTGAACGCCGGAGTGGAAGAGCGCACGAATGTTTCGAAGCTCGCGGGCATCGCGGGCATTCCGCTGGCGGTTGCGCTGCTCGGATTTCTTGCGGCGGCTATTGCGCGTTCGAATGAAACGGCGCAAGCGGGCTTCCAGTCTGGCGGGCTGGCCAATACGAAAGATATCTCCACCATGCTCTTCAAGGATTTTGTCTATCCCTTCGAGCTGACTTCGTTTTTGATTCTCGTGGCGATACTGGGCGCGATCGTTCTCGCGCAGCGGGAGAACAGCTGAAAATGGTCCCGACGAGCTACTACCTGATTCTCAGCGCGGTTTTGTTCGGCCTCGGCGTCGTGGCGTTTGTGTTCAAGCGCAACGTCATCACGATTTTCATGTCCATCGAATTGATGCTGAACGCCGTCAATCTTGCTTTTGTGGCGTTTAGCCAAGCGCGGCATCAGTCCGATGGCCAGGTGTTCGTTTTGTTCGTTATCGTCGTGGCGGCGGCGGAAGCGGCGGTTGGCCTGGGCATCATCATTCTCACCGCGCGCAACCGGCAATCGCTGAACGTCGAGCGTGTGGATTTGCTCAAACTCTAATGCTCATACTCGATCATCTGTGGATCATTCCGCTTTTGCCGCTGCTCGGCTCGGCCATCAACGGCCTGCTTGGCGGCAAGTGGCCGAACAAGATCATCAACAGCGTTGCTCTTGGTGCGACGGGCCTTTCCTTTTTGGCCGCCCTTGAAGGCGTCCGCGAATTCACGCAACTTCCCGAAGATCAAATTCCCTGGATCCAGCATTATTTCACTTGGATTGCGGCCGGATCCTTCCGCGCAGGCTTCGACTTGCAGCTCGATCAGCTCACCGTTGTCATGCTGCTCGTCGTCACCGGCGTCGGGTTTCTCATTCACATCTACTCGACTGGCTACATGGCGCACGAAGGCGGCTACTACCGCTTTTTCTCCTACCTCAACCTGTTCATGTTTTTCATGCTCATCCTCGTGTTGGCCGCGAACTACGTGCTGCTCTTCGTCGGGTGGGAGGGCGTCGGTCTGTGCAGCTACCTGCTCATCGGTTTTTATTTCCTGAAAAAGTCGGCTTCGGACGCCGGCAAAAAAGCGTTCATCGTCAATCGCATCGGCGATTTCGGTTTCATGTTGGGAATGTTCCTTCTGTTCCGCACGTTCCATACGCTGGACTTCACAACTTTATTCGCTGCGGCGTCCAGCCCATCCTGGGGACATGAAGCCTGGGGACAGTTCGGGACCTTTACAATCGCCTGCTTGCTGCTCTTTATGGGCGCCACCGGAAAATCCGCTCAGCTTCCTTTATATGTCTGGCTGCCCGACGCTATGGAAGGCCCCACGCCCGTCAGCGCGTTGATTCACGCGGCCACGATGGTCACTGCCGGCGTTTACGTTGTTGCCCGGTCGCACATACTTTTCATGCATTCCGAGACGGCCATGGTCGTCGTCGCCGTCATCGGCTGCGCCACGGCGTTCTTCGCCGCCACCATCGGCCTCGTGCAAACCGATATCAAGCGCGTCCTCGCGTACTCCACGGTCAGCCAGCTCGGCTATATGTTCCTGGCCTGCGGCGTCGGCGCATTTTCGGCGGGCATCTTCCATTTGATGACGCACGCCTTCTTCAAAGCGCTTCTCTTCCTTGCGGCTGGCAGCGTCATTCACGCCATGGGCGGCGAGCAAGACATGCGCCACATGGGCGGCCTCAGCAAAAAAATCAAGTACACCTACTGGACCATGCTAATCGCCACGCTAGCCATCGCCGGCATTCCGCCGCTCGCCGGATTTTTTAGCAAGGACGCCATCCTGCTTAGTGCGTTTCAAATTCCAGGCGGTCATCCACTCTACGCCATCGGCTTGCTTACCGCGCTCCTCACTTCGTTCTATATGTTCCGGCTGATTTTCCTCACCTTTTTCGGCAAGCAGCGCTACGACGAGCATCACGTCCATGTTCACGAATCGCCGTGGAGCATGCTCGGCCCGCTGGTCGTGCTCGCGGTGCTATCCGTGATCGGCGGCTGGCTTGCCGCTCCCGGGCTGTGGGGCGGTCCGGATTATTTCACAAGCTTTCTTGCGCCCGTTTTCGCCACGGCGGCGTCAGGTGCCGAAGGCGTGAACGAAGCCGCCGCCCACCAACTCGAAATCATCCTCGCAGTCGTCGCTGTCGCCTCGGCTCTTATCGGCCTCGGCGTAGCCTACTGGCTCTACCTTCGCCAGCCAAGCAAACCGGAACAGATCGCCAAGTCCATGCAGCCCATCTACAAAACGCTGCTCAACAAATATTACGTCGATGAACTGTACGCAGCCTTGATCGTCAAACCGCTGCTATGGATTTCCACGAATGTGCTCTGGAAAATCGTCGACGTGGCCGGGATCGACGGTACAGTCAACGGCATTGCCAGGGGCGCCACGGATGTTGGTGATGTGGTTCGCCATGCGCAATCCGGCAACACGCGCAGCTACGCCGTTTGGGTCGTCATCGGCGCGATCGTCATCATCGCGGTCATCTTCTTCTGGCCGTCACCGCCGCCAGTCGTCGGGATGGTGCGCTAATGCCAACCCTGCCTTTCCTCACAATTCTCATTTTCCTGCCCGCCGTCGGTGTGCTTGGGTTGCTCTGCCTTCGCAGCGACGACCACGAATGGATTCGCCGCATCGCGTTCGCCGTCTCCCTGCTCGAGCTTATTTTTTCGCTGTTGTGGCTACTGCGCGGCGTCCCGCTCGGCAGCGCCGGCTACCAGCTTGTAGAATTTCATAACTGGATCGCTCTAGGCGCACACGGCGATGCCCAGCAAACCTACATCAACTATCACCTCGGCGCAGACGGCATCAGCCTCTTCCTCGTCATCCTGACGACGTTTCTCACGGTCATCTCCATCCTCTGCTCGTGGAACAGTATCCAAAAACGCGTCAAGGAATTTTTCATCGCCATTCTCCTGCTCGAAGTCGGCGTGGTCGGCGTTTTCCTTTCGCTCGACCTCTTCCTCTTCTTCCTCTTCTGGGAAGTGATGCTCATCCCGATGTATCTGCTCATCGGTATCTGGGGCCACGACCGCCGCATCTACGCGGCCGTCAAATTTATCCTCTACACCATGGCCGGCTCGATCCTCATGCTTGTCGGTATTCTCTGGCTCTACAATGCCACCGGCACTTTCGACCTGCCGGCGATCCAGAATGCGCTGGAGACCGGCGCGCTCGTCCTCCCTCGCGGCACGGAAACGCTTCTCTTCCTCGCCTTTTTCGTGGCCTTCGCCATCAAAGTACCGCTCTTCCCATTCCACACCTGGCTGCCCGACGCGCACGTCGAGGCGCCCACGGCTGGTTCCGTCATGCTCGCCGGAGTGCTCCTGAAGATGGGCACCTACGGCATGATTCGCTTCTGCCTGCCGCTCTTTCCGGACGCCTCCCGCCGCTTCGCCCCCGCCGTCGCCACTCTGGCGATCATCGGTATCATCTATGGCGCGCTCGTCGCTCTCGTTCAGCCCAACCTCAAAAAGCTCGTCGCTTATTCCAGCGTCAGCCACTTGGGATTCGTCGTGCTCGGCATCTTCGCGTTCCATCCAATCTCCATGCAGGGCGCGGTCTTCCAGATGCTCGCTCACGGCATCTCCACCGGCGGCCTATTCTTGCTTGTTGGAATGCTTTACGACCGGCGCCACACGTTCGAAATATCCCAGTTCGGCGGCCTCGCCACGCCAATGCCGCGCCTCGCCGCGTTCTTTCTCTTTGTCGCGCTCTCTTCGCTCGGCCTGCCCATGCTCAATGGATTCGTCGGCGAATTTCTGATCCTGCTCGGCACGTATCAGGTTCGCTGGAACTGGGCCGCGTGGGCAGCAACGGGAGTGATTCTCTCGGCGTGCTATCTGCTTTGGTCTTATCAAAAGGTTTTCTACGGCGATATCACCGTCGAGAAAAACCGCACTCTCCCCGACGTCTCCGCCCGCGAGCGCGTCATCCTCGTCACCATGGCCGTCATCACGCTCTGGATGGGCATCGGCTCGGTCTTCATCACCGGCCGCACCGCCGCGGCCAGCGACTCCGTGATCAAACAAATGGACCGCCCGCCGCGCGCCGAAGAAGCGAAGGCGCCGGCGTCCCTCCCGTCCGATCGAGGGCGGCAACCAATCGGCGGCTCTCTAAGTGCCGCTCCCAAGACAAACTCACTGGAAAGGCTCGGAACCCGCTAAATGTCCGCGTTCCCCAACACGTCCGATATGCTTCGCGTATTGCCGGAGCTCATCTGGTGCGGATTTGGCGCGCTCCTCATGCTGCTCCAGCCGATCGTCAAAAGCCGCAAAGCTTTGACAGCCGTCGCCGTCGTGGGAGCGCTCGCTGGCATCTGCGGCAATTTCTACGCGGTCCACAATCCCGGATCCGCATTCTCGGGCCTTGTCGCCGCCGATCCTTTCAGCATCTTCTTCAGCCACCTTGTTGGGCTGGTCGCCGTGCTCGTGATTCTCGCCGCCGCGCCCTACCTCGATCGTGAACGCCTCGCCGATGCCGAGTTCTACGCCCTCATTCTCTTTGCCACGGCCGGGATGGGCGTCCTCGCCTCGGCGCAAGAGCTGCTCACCGCCTTCATCGGTCTTGAGCTGAGTTCCATCTCCAGTTACATCCTCGCAGGCTACCGCCGCGACACGCTCAAGTCCGGCGAATCCTCGATGAAGTATTTTCTTCTCGGCTCCTTCGCCACGGCCTTTTTCCTTTATGGCATCGCGCTCGTCTACGGCGTCACCGGGACCACCAATCTTTTGCGGATGGATGCCGCCGATCAGACAAGCACCATGCTGAAGCTCGGCCTGGCGCTGATCCTCATCGGCCTCGGCTTCAAAGTCGCCGCCGCGCCTTTCCAGATCTGGACGCCCGACGTTTACGAGGGCGCCCCCACTCCTGTCACCGCCCTTTTTTCCGCGGGACCGAAAGCCGCTGCCTTCGCGCTGCTTCTGCGAATTTTTGCCGACGTTCCTGCCGCCACGCAATTCTGGTTCTGGGCCTTCTGGATTATCGCGGCGCTCACCATGTTCGTTGGAAATCTCGGCGCGCTGCTGCAGACCAACGTCAAGCGCCTCCTGGCGTACAGCTCGATCGCCCACGCAGGCTATATCCTCGTGGCGTTTGCCGCGGTTACGAAACTCAAAGGTACGGACATCGGCGCGAGCCCGGCTTACACTGCAGTGCTTTTCTATCTCCTGTCCTACGCTCTCGTGAAAGTCGGCGCGTTCACCATCGTCTCGCAGTTCGGCGGCGCCGGTGAAAAGCACCTCCAGCTCGACGATTTCGCCGGCCTCGGCGAACGCCAGCCTGTTGTTGCCGCGGTCTTTTCCCTTTTCCTGCTTTCGCTTCTCGGCCTGCCCGTCACGGCCGGCTTTCTCGGCAAGTTCTACATCTTCAAAGCCGCCGTCGATTCGAACCTCATCTGGCTCGCCGTCCTCATGGCCATCAACAGCGTCATCGGCGCCTATTACTACATCCGGCTGATTGTCGTGATGTACATGCGCGAGCCCAGTTCCGAAATCGCCGCCACCGCTCCCGCGCGCTTCCCGCTGTCCGTCAACGTGGTCCTGGCCATCGCCGCCTTTGGCACCATTGTCTTAGGCGTATTTCCCGGTAAAACGCTGGCCTATCTGCTCCGATCCGACCTTCTCAACCGCTAGAAGACGAACTCCAGGCTCGAGGAGCGTCCGTGCCGCACAAATCCTCTGTCTCCAAAGCATTTGCGGGCTGCTTTCCGGGCTGCTGTTTCTGAACTCTCTTTCTGTCTACTCGCCCAGGCAAGGGTTCTGTTAGTGTAGGACCAATGCGCCCCCAGCCTCTCATCTGTGCAACCGATGTCGAAGCCAGCAGCCGGTGGTATCAGCGCCTGCTGGGCTGTCGGGGGGCTCACGGCGGCAGCCACTATGAGCAACTGGTGAAGGATGGCCGGCTCGTCCTGCAATTGCACAGCTTTGACGTCGAACATCATCACGGCCCCATCGGCAATCGCGCCGGCAAACCCTACGGGAATGGTGTGCTGCTCTGGTTCGAGGTGGATGACTTCGAGGCGGTCATAGGGCGCGCTGCCGAAATGGCGGTCGAGATCCTGCTGCCCCGGCATCGCAATCCTCCCGATGGCGATGGCGGCCCCAATCACTGGGAGTGTTGGATGCGCGATCCGGACGGCTACACCGTCGTCGTCGCCAGCCCCTATGGAACCGCCGACGGCCGCTGGCGCCCCGGCCCCGATCTATTCACCTAGGCCCCCGGTACGCATGTTACCGGCAATGCGACCAGAAGCTGGCTGCTCTGTTGCGCCCAGAACGACGTCGCTCGCCTGTCCGACACCGAAAGCCTCAAACTCGATTCTTTTTCATCGGCCCGTAGCTCTGCTCCACGCTTTCCAGAGACCCCACCTCGCGGTTGACGCCCTTGCGCTTCGCTAGCACTTCACCTCATCTGGTTGGACGGGACTTTCACCCGCCGGCTGCCGAACATGCGCGGCGTACCAGCAAAAAGCCCGGAAGCTTTCGCCTCCGGGCCAAGACTAACAAGAGATCTCAAACGAAATGCTTAGGCAAGCTTGATAATGATCATCAGAAAAGTGAACAGAACGAGCGTTTCGACGAATGCCAAACTGAGAAGCATTGGCGTGAAAATGCTCTTTGCGGCGCCGGGGTTGCGCGCGATGCCTTCGAGCGCGGCAGCGCCGATCTTCCCTTGGCCGAGGCCGCAGCCAAACGCTGCGATACCCATGCCGAACGATGCCCCGATCCACAGCGCGGCGTGGCTTTCTCCGGGCGCTGCAGCGGTGCTCTGGGCAAACGCCGCGGGCGCCACAATCATGGCCACCATACATACAAGCAACAGCATGCTCCACTTCTTCATGACTGCCTCCTTATGAGTTGCCGCCAGGAGGTGGTTTCCGGACACCTTGCAGCCGGACTCACACTGTAGCGACAAATTGCCGCCAAATCGCGGCGGCAAATCCTGATCAATGATCCTCTGCCGTCGCTAATCCAAGATAGGACGCAGGCAGTACGGTAAAGATAATCGTCTGCACAAAAGCCACGAGAAGGTGCAGTGCAATGAAAAGCAGTGGAATCAAGGCGGGAAACACTCCGACGATAAGTCCTGCGACAGCAGACCTCTCGTAAACAGTCACGAAAACCTGCGCGAGCAATCCAAGAAAAAGCGTGTAGATCATGTCGCTGGCAAATATGTTCGCATAGAGACGAACCGTCAAAGAAAGCAGGCGTGCCAGCGTACTTATCAGTTCAACCGGAAAGATCAGCCAGGCGATCCACCACTCCGTTCCCGCAGCAAATTGTTTGGCATAGTGTACCGGGCCCAGATGCCGGATTCCCTGCCAGTTGAAATACAGAAATATGATCGAGGCGCAGGCCAGTGGCACCGTAACGTTGCCGGTTGGGGCGTCGAACCAAGGAAACAGGCTGAAAAGATTGGAAAACAGGATAAAGATGCTGATGGTGCCAATCAAATAAATATAAGACCGAGCGTGGTGGCCAGCGCTTTCGTCCAGTATGTCGCGGATGCCCAATCGCATCGGATTGGTGATGAGAAGCTCGGCGATCTGTTGCATCGCGCCGGGCTTCTCGACGGATAGGCGTAGCCTGAGGATGAGCACAAAAACGGTTACCAGCAGGAGCACCAGGAATCCCATCACAATGTGTTGCGGTATGGGCAGGTCCGGTTTCTTCGGCTGGATGTGCAGGGCCTGCAAGATTGCCAGGGCCGCCGAACCGAAGTAATGGTTCACAAAGAGAGTAATCGGACTGATGTGCTCTTCCATCGCTCAAACGCCCCAGAGGGCTCGGCTCCTCACGGTACGGACTGCAGTACTTCCCACACGCTTGCCACAAGTATAGCTGCGGCGAGTGCGCACAGCCCCAAAACGATGCTCACAAGGGGAACATGCAGATATTTAAAAATAACATACACCGAGAGGCCTATCAAGGCGTAGCGGAAAGCCGCCGCCACATACGTCGCCGACGTGCCACGAGGCTTGCCTGCGCCAGCCTGCGCTGCGGCGACCGCTGTAAAGGCTTCCACAGCTCGCTTCAGCCAATGGAAATTTAGCAAGCCGAGCCCAGAGCCAAGAACAATCCCCTCTGCCCAATCCCAATGATGCAAAAACGAAGCAATAAGACCCGCGGTTATGCCGAAAATGGGAGTAAGCAGGACGACGCGTCGGATGGTTCTTTCACCCAGAAAATGGGCAGTAAGGGGCTCAGGGGGCGAGCTGGTCATCAGGAATGCCCTAGTCCTTCGGTCGCAGGCGCCGAGCAATCTCCAGAATCCCCGCGGCAAAGCCGAAGCACCCGAACACAGTCATCAGCCAGGGCCCGGTGTGCAGCCACTTGTCCAGAAAATAACCGATAAATCCACCAAGGGCGACAGCACCGACGAAGGTAAAGGGCAGCTCAAGACCAAGCACGGATTGTTGAACGAACTGCGCCGGCTTCTTCGCGGGTTGGTTCGGAGCGGAATTGTCTGTCTTATTGTCCAAAGGCGTAGCGCGCCATGCGCAGGAAAGGTTCAGGATACAACCCAGCGGCGAGCGATACAAATACGGCCGTGGTAAGTGCAATGGTCTGGCCGCCGCTTATGGCCAGAGCGGCAAGGGCCGGTCGCTCGAGAGGCGCCGCTTCGTAGGCCGGTCTTTTCCAAGCGTACGCCGCGACGCGGCCGTAGTAGTACACGCTCAGCAGCGCATTGACGACGGCAAAAGCCGCGAGTTCGGGATGCGGCGCCCGAAGCAGGGCTTTCACGATGTAGTACTTGGCCCGGAATCCCGCCGTCGGCGGCACTCCGGCAAGTGACATCATGAAAACCAGCAGGAGAAACGCCGCCGCCGGACTGCGCCAGTACAAGCCTGCCAAATCGGAAAACCGCGTCGGGACCGCTCCTCGTTGCTGCAGCAAAGCCAAAATTCCAAACGCGCCGGCGATCATGAAAACATGCACTCCCAAGTAGTACATCATCCCGCTGAAACCCGCCTCATTCCCCGCCACCAGCCCAAGCAAAATAAATCCTGCCTGCGCCACGGAACCGTACGCCAGCAGCCGCCTTATGGTGGTCTGCCGCAGCGCGGCAATATTGCCCCACAGAAGCGCTACGATGGCCGCCGCTCCCCATACGTGAATCCAGTTTTCGTGCGCGAAGATAAATAAAAAAGAAAAAAATCTAAGCAGCAGCGCGAAGCCAGCAGTCATGGCTACGATGCGAAGGTAGGCGGCCACTGGCGTTGCAGCAGAATCGCAGGCGCCCGGCGCAAACCAATGAAGCGGCGCGGCGTCGATCAAAAAGAACACTCCTACAACGAGCAAGCCGAGCGCCAGCGGGGCCGGCCAGGCGGTAAGACCGCCAGACGCCACCCCATTGTCCAAACGCGTCTCGAGGATCGCTCCCATTCGCCCGAGATTTGTCGTCTGATAGAGCCTGTAAAGCACGAGAAAACCACCCGCCAAAGCAAACGAGCTGCACGCCCACAAAAAAGCATAACCCCGCAAGGGCTTGGCTCCGCTGCTCCGCGCAAAGCCGGTCAACAGAAAGGAGCTCAGCGACATGATCTGCAGCCCGAAAAACACAACGATCAGGTCGACACCGGAAACCATCAACATCATGCCCACACAGGCAAACAAAAGCAGCGCATAGTACGCTCCGCGCCCTTCTTCCGCAATTTCGAGATATCGCACCGAGAACAAAATGACCAGCACGGTCGCTGCAAGGAAGAGAACCGAGAAAAAAAGAAAGAAAGGGTCGATGAGCACACTCTGGCGAAATCCCAGCAGTCCCGGCAATTCGGGATTCACCGCGCGCAGCGCTTGCATCTTCCCGTGTTGCACATACAGCGTAAAACCGCTGAAAGCTGTCCCCGCAAGCGCGAGCAACGCGTTCCAGTGCTTTTCGTTCGCTCTAAGCCACCGGCCAATCAACAATATCCCCCACGCGAACAATACCAATTCCATCTCCGGCAAAATAAGCGCACCATCACCGCTGAGAAACCCGCGCACCACGTTGATTGAGGTATGCATCATCCGGAAGGGTTTTCTGGCACGCAACCACCAGGCAGCTCATAAGCCCCGCGAAGCCGCTGCCATCGACTCTATTTTTCGAACAGCAATTCTCCCGCGCGCTGCGTCGCCTTGACCACCGCCTTGATCAGCGTGACGCGCAGCTTGCCATCTTCCAGTTCCAAAATTCCGTCAATCGTGCAGCCCGCTGGCGTCGTTACAGAATCCTTCAAAAGCGCCGGATGATCCCCAGTCTCCAGCACCACGCTCGCCGCTCCCTTCATCATCTGCGCCGCTAGCAGTGTCGAAACGTCACGGGGCAATCCTACTTTCACGCCGGCTTCTGCAAACGATTCCAAAATTATGTACGCAAACGCCGGCCCGCTGGCCGAGAGCCCGGTCACCGCGTCCATATTCTTTTCATCGACGACCACGGTCCGCCCAACCGCGTCAAACATCGACTCGGCCGTCTCCAAATCTTCTGTCCTCGCATACGTTCCGCGGCAAATCCCCGTCATGCCGCTGCCTACCCTTGAGCAGGTGTTCGGCATGGCCCTAACCACGGGCACCTTCCCGCCGGCATGCTGCTCGATATAACTCGTGGGCACCGACGCCGCCACGGAAATCACCAGTGTTTTCTCGCTGAGCTCCGGCCCAATCTCTTTCAATACTTCGCCCACCACTTGCGGCTTCACGCCCAGCAGAACAATATCCGCGCCGCGGACGGCCTTCCTGTTATCCGTCGCGACCGCTACGCCAAGCTCCTTCGCCAGCGCGGCCGCCTTCTCGGCATGCTTCACCGTCGCCGTCACGCGTTTCGCCGAAAACAACCCTTGCTTCAGGTACGCGCGCAACAAAATTCCGCCGAGCTTCCCCATCCCCAAAACCGCCAACTTCTTGTCCGTTAGTTTTTGCGCCATAGTCCAAACATTGTTGACGACCCTCGCACGCGCGTCAACCACCGTTTCACCGCCTCTTCGGGTACAATGCCGCTCGCGTGCCCTTACTATTCCTCCGCGAAGGTTTCCCGAGGTTGCGCCGTTCCGTTTTTTTGCTGCCCACCGTGCTCCTGTTTGCGGCCGGTGTGCCTTTCTTCGCTGACACTATTCAGCAAGCAGCAAAACCCTCGCCCACTCCCGATGTCAGGAAAGACGTGGCCGTTCCGATGCGCGACGGAGTTATCCTGCGCGCGGACGTCGTGCTCCCCAACGTCACCGGCCGCTTCCCGACGCTTGTCTACCGCACGCCTTACGGCAAACAGTTCGTCCTCAAGGAGGGTTCCACATCTGAAAAAGCGGTGGCCCGCGGTTATGCGGTCGTAATTCAAGACGTCCGCGGCCGCTACGCCTCCGACGGCGATTTCTCCCCGTATCAAAACGAAGGCCACGACGGCTACGACACCATCGAGTGGGCCGCGCGTCAACCCTGGTCAGACGGAAACATCGGTACGTTCGGCCTTTCCTACCCCGGCGCCGTCCAGTGGCTCGCCGCCGTCGAAAATCCTCCTCATCTCAAGGCCATGGTTCCAGCCATGACTTTCTCCACACCGCGCAATTTTTTCTATTCCGGAGGCGTTTTCGATGGCTCGTGGCTCGACTGGATCTGGTTCAACATCGCTCCCGACGCCCGCCACCGCAAAAATCTCCCCGGGCCGCAAACACGTAAAGAGGCTGCTGCAACCTGGAAGATGGATCACGAACGCTTGCAGAGCTTCCTGCCACTCCGCGATCTGCAGGACCTGAAGCAGGTCGCGCCTTTCTACTACGACTGGCTTGCGCATTCCCCTGCCGACCCATGGTGGGACTGGGCGGAGCTTCAGAACAAGTACGATCGCGTTCACGCCGCGGTCCTTAACTTTTCTGGTTGGTACGACGAAGCCTACGGGCCCGATGGTGCGACAACAAATTTCAACGGGCTGCTCGCCTCGCGGCGCGGCGAAAAAGATCCTCGCACACGTACGGTGATCGGGCCCTGGACCCATGGCGGCCAGGACGAATCCAAGTCCGGCGAGCGCGATTTTGGCTCCGCCGCTCCCATCGACTACGACGAACTCATCCTCCGTTGGATGGACCACTACCTTCGGAACATCGACAACAGCGTGGATCGCGAAAAACCCGTTCGCCTTTTCGTTATGGGAGACAACGCTTGGCGCGATGAAGACTCCTGGCCGCTCAGGCGCGCCCATGAGACTTCGTATTACCTGAACGCATGGGGAACCGCTTCCCGCACTGGGACGCTGCATTCTTCCCTGCTGGCACCCTCTGCTCGGACATCCGAGATCCTCTCCGATCCCGCGCATCCCCTAACCGATCCCTACACCGAGTATGGCGCGCATGACTATCGCGCGTTCAGAGGCCGCGACGATGTTCTCGTCTTCGACACGATACCTCTCCAGACCGACACCGAAGTCACCGGCGCCATCCGCGCGGAAATCTTCGTCTCCGCCGACGTGACCGACTTCGATCTCTGGGTACGCCTCCTCGACGTCGCTCCCGACGGGACCGCCTTCAATCTCATGAGCCCCGGCCTAGACGTCCTTCGCGCCAGCTACCGCAACGCCTCTCTCAAGCCCGAGCTTCTCATTCCAGGCAAAGTCTATCCCCTCAATCTGGATCGCATGCTCACCAGTAACGTTTTTTGCGCAGGTCACCGCATCCGCGTGCAGTTCTCTGCAGCGTTCTCACCACATTTCTCACGAAATCTCCAGACGGGCGAATCCGAAATCGTGTCTTCAGGAACGCAGCTCGGCCACATCCGCATCTACCACGATGTGGAACACTCTTCTCGAATTGTTTTGCCAATTATTCCGCGCGCAAAGCCGTAGAGAAGTTAATCGTGGCGTCCCCCGTGCAAAACGTGCACCGCATGCGGCAAGAGGTGCGCCACCGCCTCCAAGGATTCTGTCGCACCCCTGGGACTACCCGGCAAATTTACAATCAACGTCTTCGTTCGAACCGCCGCCACCCCGCGCGAAAGTACCGCCGTCGGCGTCAACTCCGCTCCCTTACGCCGCATCTCTTCCCCAATTCCCGGCACAATGCGGTCCGCCACGGCCTCCGTTGACTCCGGCGTATTGTCGCGCGGCCCAATCCCCGTGCCACCGGTCGTCAAAATCACGTCCACGCGCCCCGAATCCGCCAACTCCCGCAATTGCTCCCGAATATTCGCCGGATCATCCGAAAGGCGCAGCACGGAAGTTATTTCCCAGTGCAAACCCCGGCACACCGCGACCACCGCCGGACCCGCAACGTCCTCACGTTCCCCTCGTGCAACTGTGTCGCTTATGGTGAGCACGGCGACGCGCATCAGCCGGGCTACTTCGTTTCCACAGGATCGCGATTGGCTTCGTCCATCAGCCGCATTGCTTCCATCAAAAGGCCGGTGGTGTTCCGCGTCGTAGTCGTGCGCGTCGAAGCATTCGCCGCGTTAAAATCAATCTCAAATTCGCCCGCAGTCCAGAGCACCACGCGATAGACCGCATCATCGCCTTCGACTTTTCCGCTCTTGGCGTCGCGGCACTGTCCGTTTGCAAAAAAAAGCTCACCTTGTTCGCCGTTGTGATTCACCACCAGCCGGCAAGACTTCTGTCCCATCTCGAGCGACTGCATCAAATCGATCATGCTCATCTCTTCGAGCCGCCCCTGAATTACGCCCGGACGCGAAGCCCGCTTCTGCAACTTCTCCAGATGCAGCCTGTCCACAACTTTCTTCGCGATTCTAACCAAGTCCTTCACGAGAAACGGCTTTGTCACAAAATCCTCGACGCCATCCACCAGCGGCCGCAAGCGCTCCTCAATATCCGCCCTGCTCGCCATGAACAAAAACGGAATGTGCCGCGTAGCCTCGCGCCCATGCAGCTTTTCGAAAAGCTGTCGCCCGTCCAAGCCCGGCATTTTGTAGTCGCAGAGAATCACGTCCGGCGGCGTATCAATCACCTTCAGCAGCGCATCCGCGCCATCGGAAGCTGTTTCGACCTCGCAATACGGCTCCATCCCCTTTACCACGAGGTCCCGCACCAGCGGATTGTCATCCGCCACCAGCAATTTCACTGTTTTTACGCCGGCAGCGCTCATCGACCCCGGCTCCGAGCCGTTTTCTCGTGCGAAGTCTTGTGCTTACCCGCAGCTTTCCCGTTCATTTCGCGCAAAAAATCCCCGCTCTTCCCGCCAGTCTTCTTGACGAGGACAATCCCGCCGATCTCCATCCTTTTATCCAATGCTTTGCACATGTCGTAAACCGTGAGGGCCGCAGCGGTAACGGCGACAAGGGCTTCCATTTCCACCCCGGTCTGGGCTGTCGCCGTAACTTCGGAGCGAACTTCCACGCCATTTTGGCACAGCCGCGCAGTCACATCAATGTGCGTCAGCGGCAGTGGATGACAAAGAGGTATCCACTCCGCCGTCCTCTTGGCCGCCGCAATCCCCGCAATCCGCGCCACTTCCAAGGGATTCCCCTTCGGATTCTTCAGCCGCTTCACGGCGCGCACCACCAGCGGGTTCATCTTCACAAAGCCCTGGGCAACAGCCGTTCGCGTCGTCACCACCTTTTCCGACACGTCCACCATCTGCACCTCGCCCCGCGCCCTGTAATGTGACAACTTCCTCATTCTTCTCTTCTCTCTCCCAGTGTCCTCTGTGCCCCAGGTGTAAAATCTTTTTCTTCGTCTTTTTTCTACCTCACAGCAGATCCCTTCTCACCATCACTTCCAATCTCTCTCCCGCTTCTATCTGTTCCCTCTCGATCGGAACCACCACAAAGCAATTCGCCCGAGCCAGCGCCGACACATCACCCGACCCTTGCCACTTCAAAACCTTCACTTCCCTCTCCGCCCCCTGCCCTTCCATCCGCGCCGGCAAAAAGTGTGTCACCCCCGGCTTCTCTTTCAAAGCCTCGCCCAATCGTGCCTCAACCATCGGCAACGTCCGCGCCTCCGCCCCGCTCAACAAATCCACCGCCGGCGCCACAAACAACTCAAACGTAACCATGGTCGACACCGGATTCCCGGGCAACCCAAATACGAATTTCTCCCCACACTTCCCAAACACCGCCGGTTTCCCCGGCCGAATCGCCACCGCGTCGAAATAAAATTCAGTCTCCATCTCCCGCAAAACCTTCTCGACCAAATCGTACTTCCCCATCGACACGCCGCCCGACAAAACGAGCAAGTCCTCCTGTAACCCGCGCCGAATCTTCGATGACAAATCGTCCTCCCGGTCCATCGCGTTCCCCAGCAAAACCGGCATCCCCCCTGCCAACCGCACCTGCGCCGCCAACGAAACGCTGTTGCTATTCCGAATCTGAAATTGCCCCGGAATGCTGTCGACCGGTACAATCTCATCCCCGGTAGAAAGAATCGCCACGCGCGGCTTCGACGCGCATTTCAACTCCGCCGCTCCCACCTGCGCCGCCAGCCCCAGCTCGGCATAACCCAGCCGCATCCCCGCGGTCAAAAGCGTCTGCCCTGCCCGCGCTTCGCTCCCCCGCGGCACAAAATTCTGCCCCGTCACCGCGTCGCGTTCGAACCGCACTTCGTCTCCGTCGCGCTTGGTATGCTCGATCATCACCACCGCGTCCGCGCCCGAAGGCACCGCTGCGCCTGTCATAATCTGCACGCAAGTCTCCGCCCACAATTCCTTGGTGACGCGGTCCCCCGCCTTAATCTCTCCCGTGCACTTCAGCGCCGCTCCAGCCTTCGCATCCGCTGCAAATACCGCATACCCATCCCGCGTCGCCCGGTTAAACGGCGGATACTCGCGGTCCGTTTTCACTTCCTGCGCCAACACGAATCCCAGCGCATCGCCGACGCGCACCTCTTCGGTAGCGCGCGGCCCCTTCTTCTCTGCTAGTTGTTCGATGACTTTCTGGCGTGCTTGCTCGTAAGTGAGCATAGGTAAGCTGTTTCTCGAGACCTTCTCTTACTCTTCGCTGCGCGCCCGGTGTTCTCTCTGATCTCTGTGTAACTCTTTTTCTTCGTCTTTTCCTAGAGCCACCGCGCCAATAGAGTGCCCGCCGGAACAATCGTCGCATCCCGCTCAGGCCCGGTAGAAATCATGCCGATCTCCACCTGCAAAAAATCCCCAATAAACCGCAAATAATCCAAGGCCGCTTTAGGCAATTTCGCCCCATCCTTCACGCCGTAAGTCATCTCGCACCACCCCGGCAAGGTCTTGTATTCCGGCACAACTTGCTCGTACTCTTCGGCCAAAGCGGGCATCTCCTTCAATGTTTTGCCTTTATATTTGTAACCCACGCACACCTGAATCTCCCGCTGCGTATCGAACACATCCAATTTCGTCACCACCAGCGAATCAATCCCATTGATCATTTTCGCGTACTTCAACACCATTAAATCCAGCCATCCGCACCGACGAGCCCGCCCCGTCACCGCCCCAAACTCTTTTCCCCGCTCGCGCACTTCCTGCGCCTCCAACTCCGGCATCTCCGTAGGAAAGGGCCCGCCGCCCACGCGCGTCGTATAAGCCTTCGAAATTCCCAAGACGTTCTTGATCCTGGTAGGCGGGACTCCAACGCCGGTCGTCGCGCCGCCAGAAATCGCGCTGGAAGACGTCACATACGGATACGTCCCATGATCAATATCCAGCATCGTCCCCTGCGCGCCCTCAAAAAGCACCGACTTCCCTTCCTCCAGCGCCCGATTGACAAGTTCCGCCGTATCGCAAATATACCCGCGAATTTTCTCCCCCAATTTCAGGGTGGCCTCAACTTCATGCGAAAAATCCACGTCCGCACCGTAAGCGCCCTTTGCCAACCGGTTCTTCTCCGCCACGACCCGCGCCGCCTTCTTCCGAAACAGCTCCGGCTCCAGCAAGTCGCACATCCGCAACCCGCGCCGCGCCATTTTATCTTCGTATGCCGGCCCAATCCCCCGCGAAGTCGTCCCGATTTTATCCGCGCCTCTCGCGCCTTCCGCAGCCTTATCCAATTCGCGGTGATACGGAAAAATCAAATGCGCCCGATTGCTGATGTGCAGCCGCCCCTTCACATCAATCCCCGCCTTCGCCAAAGTCTCAATCTCCGCCACAAGCGCCGCCGGATCCACCACCACGCCGGTCCCAATCACCGCCTGCTGCCTGGGCCGCAGAATTCCGCAAGGAATCAACTGCAACACATACCGGTCCTTCCCGATGATGACGGTATGCCCCGCATTGTGTCCCCCCGCCACGCGCGCAATAAAATCAAACGACCCCGCAAGGTAGTCCACCACCTTGCCCTTCCCCTCATCCCCCCACTGCGCCCCCACTACGACCACCGATTTCATTCAGTCCCCTCTGCGGGACAGACGTTTAGTCTGTCTCCTGTCCTCTTGCGCACTGCCCCTTCACTAACCACACCTCATCGCCGAATCGCTCACTTCACCTGAACGGCGTTGGAAGGCACCAAGCTACGGCAGATTGCTATCGTAAGCTCGCCTAGCCCTCAACGCAAGCAACCGGTATTGTCCAGCGAGAAGCAATCGTAATTGCTTTTCAAGAACTCATTCCCCCCGCGCGCTCATTCCATCTGCGGATTCCATGCTAGCTTTGGTCGAAATGCCCCCTCCTCCCAGATGGTCCGAATTCCCGCGCTACCCGGTCATTGCGGGAACAATCCTCATCGCCGTCGTCGTGACTATCGCGTGGTGGGCCAAGTACGACGTGTCCATCGTCTTCGCCACTGCCGAGATTCGCCGTGGGCAACTCTGGCGCTTGTTCACAACCATCTTCCCGCACCTGGACCTGCTGCATCTGGTCTTCAACGTCTATTGGCTCTGGGTCCTTGGCTCCCTCTTGGAAGGCGTGTTCGGACACGCCAAGACTGCCGCGCTCCTTGTTCTGTTTGCCGTCGGTTCAAGTTCTTTCGAGTTCGCATTCGCCCAAACGGGTGTCGGCCTCTCTGGGGTTGGTTACGGCTTCTTCGGCCTGCTGTGGGTGTTGTCGCGGCGCGACGAGCGTTTCCGCGGTTCCATGGATCAGAGGACGGTTACTGTTTTCGTGGTTTGGTTCTTTTTCTGCTTAGCAACGACGCTGCTTCACATCTTCGTCGTTGCCAATGTCGCCCATGGAGCCGGAGCCATTCTCGGCATTCTCGCCGGTTTTGCAATCACCATGCCCAGCCGCCGTCCGCTTTTTGCCTCAGCAGTCGCTGCCCTCGTCGCCTTTGGCCTGTGGGGATCAACCTATGGGCGGCCCCTCGTCAATCTTTCCGGCAAGGCGGGCTTTGAAGAAGGACAATGGGGTTACGCGGCCCTGGTCGCAAATCACAATGAAGAAGCGGTCCGATGGCTGCGCGACGCTACAGCTCAGCAGCCGAAATCGCCAGAACTGTGGATGGACTTGGCCATCGCCTACCATCGCTTGGGCAACATACCCGCGGCGACAGCAGCGTACAACGAGGCTCACAAGTTGAAACCGGACGATCCGGCGTTTGCCGTCCCGAAGGATATGTAGGCAATACGCCGCCAGGGCTGTCCGAACAAACGGAACCGCGGCCCCCTAGTTTCCGGACAAACGAGAGTACCGGAAGCAATCCACCAAATGATCGTTCACCATCCCCGTCGCCTGCATAAACGCATAACAAATCGTCGACCCCACAAAGCGAAACCCGCGCTTCTTTAGATCCTTGCTCATCGCATCCGATTCCGCCGTCTTAGCGGGTAGGCGTTTGTGCGTCCTCCAAGCGTTTTGCTTCGGGATACCGCCGACAAATCGCCAAATATATTTATCAAATGACCCAAACTCTTCCTGCACCTTCAAGAATGCCTGGGCGTTCGAAACCGCCGCCGCAATCTTCAGCCGATTCCGAATAATCCCCGCATCCTTTAAAAGCTCGCGCACCTTCTTTTTGTCATACCGCGCCACCTTCTCCACCGCAAACCCGTCAAACACCTCGCGGTACCGCTCCCTCTTCCTCAGGACCGTATCCCAGCTCAACCCTGCCTGCGCCCCCTCCAATATCAAAAGCTCAAACAAGGCACGGTCGTCGTGCAGCGGCACGCCCCACTCCCGATCGTGATAGGGAATATTCAACTCACCCGTCGCCCAGTGACATCGGGCAATTCCTGAGCTGCGGCTCAAATCCGCCATCTCCCTCTCTCCCTCCACTTTAAAACGTCGCCCTCGCTCGAGCGCCACCCTTTCCCAAGCCGCTCCACCGCCGGCCGTCGCAGCCGGGAAACCACGAAACTCCCCGGTCGGACGTTGCGGCCCTTCCGTCAACGCCACCCCAGAGTGGACGGCCTTGCTCACCCTGGACCGCGACGGACGCACTCATTCTAGCCGCCTCTAGAATCAGCCTTTATAGGGCAATGAATTACTTGATTCACCAAGACGCTGGCGCGCGGCCACCCAGCGAATCCCGACGTCGGCGGCCGAGCGGACGCGGTCGATCAGTTGCGCGGCATGATGTTGGATATGGCGGATATTGACGAACTGGTGCTCCAGCTTGGACATGCGATACCAACTGAAGCCACTTTCGGTGCTGTCGAGATCCAACACGTCCACGGCGTCGTCGATCATCCGATCGCAGAACTCCCAGTACTCGAGCACCTGCGCTTGCGTGTACGGCTCACCCTGGATGCCGTCGCCCTCGCCGCGATGCTGTTCCCACAGCCTGAACGCAGCCTCGTTGCGCTGAAGATAAAGGTGTGCAAAGAACAGCGCGTGATACGACACCTGCCAGAACGCATTCTTGTGGTTGGTGCTCAACCACTCCTCGGGCGGGCAGCGCTCGATGGCTTCGCGGAGCATCGCCAGCGACGCGTGATACTGGCTCTTCAGCACGGCTCGAAGCATCGGATGCGTGTGGTTCACCGGCTCGATTGTACATCGAGGCAACCGTCGCAGGCACCTGGCCAGCTACGGTCACGAATCGCGATCGTCGGATCGACTCTCGCGGGCCATTTCCACAGGCGAGCTAAGTATGTCGTTACCTTATAGAGAACAAAGGCGAGGCGTAAAACCGGATTCAGAGGCACGCATCTCGAGCCGAGGACTGTTCAAAGCACAATGGGAATCAGCCTAGGATAGGTGGATAGAATGAATGATAATCGTATTTCCGCCGAGCAGCACCGGATCCGACACTAACTCCTCTGTCCACCGGTCCTTACGCCGCTTTTCCGGCGTAAGCTTTGCCAGCAGCCGGATAAACGCAACCAGCGGCCAGTACAGCCACTGGTTCCCTTTTATCCGGTCGCGGTAAACGCCCTGAATCGCAAATCCATTCTTCTCGAGGTTGTACCGCAGCTCATTGTAGCCAATCGGGTTGGCATGGACGGAAATCTCGTCCTTCCCTGCGCAATCGTAATGAATCTTGGCCTTGAACTGCTCGGAAAGCGGTTTGAAATGCGACGTGTAGCCGAACAGCAGCCACTTCAATCGCTCCTCGACATTCATGATATTCGGCACGCTGATAATCAGATGCCCGCCCGGTTTTAGCAGCCGGCGGTACTCTCGAAACGCCTGTGGCGGCGAATCAATATGTTCCAGTCCATCCAGCGAGGTGATGTAATCAAACGATTCCGAAGCATATGGCAGCGTACCCGCCAGATCGCCGCGCTTGATCTCCACTCCATCCAGGCGGAAAAGCTCCGAATACAAATCGCAACAGCGCACGTCAAAACCTTCCGCCACCAAATCTTCGGCAAGCGCTCCCTCTCCCGTGGGGCAATCCAGAACCCTTCCACGCGGCAGCGGTTTCAAAATCTTCAGCACAGTTTCGTGGAGTCCGGGCCGCGAGATGGGCATGGGCCCGCGTTCTCCGGCAAGCATCGGAGGATGGTCGGCAGGTTTTACTTGACGGGTTGCTGTCGCTGCTGTCTCAGCTGTAGCCAATCTGTGCTCCTTAAGTTCGCCGCCCGCGCAAAAAACAAAGGGCATGCCGCATTCAACTGTACGACATGCCCCGCCAATCTTTCTATCTTTTTGCTGCCCATGCGGTGCGCCAAATCCTTCGACGCATCGGGTGGCGAATTAGGCCATGTGCCGGTCGAGCGCCTTGGTGATCTGGTCCTTGGGCACCGCGCCAACAATCTGCTCGACCACTTGCCCGTTCTTGAACACGAGCAACGTCGGGATCCCGCGAATATTGTAGCGCCCCGCGGAGTTCATCGCTTCATCGACGTTCAGCTTCATCACCTTGAGTTTGCCAGCATAATCATGCGCAATCTCGGCAACCGTCGGCGCGAGCATGTGGCAGGGACGGCACCATTCCGCCCAGAAATCCACCATCACCGGCTGCGTGCTGCTAGCCGTAAGCACTTCCGCCTCAAAATTTCCATCCGTCACTGCCTGGATACTGTTTGCTGTCCCTGCCTGGATATTGTCAGCCATGTTGTTTGTCCTCAACAGCTTGCCGCTAGGCCGCTGTTTTTCTCTCCTTCGTCAGCTCAATTAGATGTGGTAACGGACATTTGGTTTCGTCCTGCTTGCCCAGCGCCTCGAAGGGTCAAAGCCGCTTCATATACTTTCGCATACTCCGCCGCTGGCCCCTTCCAGGAAAAATCCTTTGCCATTCCGTTCAATTGGATGCGCCGCCAGATACGCTCGTCGGTCGAATGATGCAAAGCTTGCCGAATCGCGTACATCATGGCCGCCCCGGAATATTCCGCGAACTTGAATCCCGTTCCCGTCCCGTGCTCCAGATCGAACGGCTCGACTGTATCATCAAGACCGCCGGTTGCTCGCACAATAGGCACCGTACCATACTTCAAGCTGTAGATCTGATTCAACCCGCAAGGTTCGTAGCGCGAAGGCATCAGAAACATGTCCGCGCCGGCCTCCACTTTGTGCGCGATCTCGTTGTCGTAGGCGATTTTCACACCGACTCGCCCGGAAAACGTGTTGGCCATCGCCTGAAATAGCTCTTCGTACTTGCGATCGCCGGAGCCCAGCACGACCAGCGAGAGATCTTCTTTCATTAATTCATAGGCTTTTTCCGCGATGAGATCGAAGCCCTTTTGATCCGCGAAACGCGAAACGATTCCAATCACGGGGCGCGCGGCGTGTTCCGGCAGAATACCAAACAATTCGAGCAGAGCCTGTTTGCATACGTGCTTTCCGCCCATATCCTTTGCGGAATATTTCATGGGAATCAGTTTGTCTTTTTCCGGACTCCACGCCGAATAATCAACGCCATTCAAAATCCCCACCATGCGGTCTGCGCGGCTGCGCACCACGCCGTCCAGTCCGTATCCAAATTCCGGCGTCTGAATTTCCTGCGCATATCTCTTGCTTACGGTGGTCAGAAAATCGGAATAAACCAATCCGCCTTTCAAGAAGTTCACGTTGCCGTAAAATTCCATGCCGGCCGGATGGTAGACGGCTCCGGGAATCCCCGCGCGTTCCAGGACGTCAGTTTTGAAAAGCCCGTGGTAGCCCATATTGTGGATCGTGAACACCACGGGAATGTCTTTTACCAGCGGGTCGTCGCCGTACGAGGTACGCAGCAGAACCGGCACGAGCGCCGTCTGCCAGTCGTGGCAATGAATCACGTCGGCAGGCCAGACGTGTTTCGCAATTTCAATCGCCGCGCGGCAAAACTCGCTGTATCGCTCCGGATTGTCCGGAAAATCGCCACTGCTGTTTCCGTAAAGACCGTCGCGATCGAAATACGCCGGATCGTCTAGGAAAAAATAGCGCACTCCGGAAACTTGCGTGCCATCTGCAATCGCCGGAAACCTCAGGCGATTCGCCATCGGAATTGTCAGGCTCGGCATCACCACGGCGCCCGCCTTGGTGCCCCGATAGCGCGGCAAAACCACGGCCACTTCGTGGCCCTGCGCCACCAGCGCCTTCGGCAGCGCTTCGATTACGTCCGCGAGGCCGCCGGTCTTCGAGAACGGCAACCCCTCCGATGCTACAAAAAGAATTCTCACTCTCTTTTCTCGACTCGATTCCCTGGGCGCGCTTCGCTTCCTTCTCTTCCGCGGCGCATCCACATCCATCTTGGCGTAAGGCGCTTTCCTTTTACGCTACTGGAGGCAATTCCGGGCGTCAAGCCGGAATAGCGCAAGCGGTGACGGGCTCCGCCAGTTTGACTGCGCATCCCGGTCGATGGATTGTTTCTGCCACGGCGGCCGCCGAAGGACCAAGGTGGTTCCGACACCCAAACGGCGAAGCAGGGAAAACGCTTCACACATGGCTGAAGCTGAGAGCAAGCGCGGGTGGCGCACGTTGACAGGACAATCCGAAGACACGCTTCCTGCTACACTTTCGGCGCATGGCTCGTCAACGGCTTGGCCAACATTTCCTTGCGGACGCCGGCTGGCGCGAACAAATCGCGCGCGCCATCGGCGTTTCGCGGCACTCGACGCCGCGGCTCACATCCGCGGCCTCGGCTCCGGCTCAACCGTATTGCTGGATCGAAATCGGCGCAGGCCACGGTGAGATGACCGAGCACTTGCTGTCGGCCGGAGCCCCCGTTTGCGCCGTCGAACTCGACGCGCCGCTCGCAGCGCACCTGCAGAAGCTGGCGAAGAAGTTTCCGAATCTTACGGTGGTTCACGGCGATATTCTCGAAACTGATCTCGCCGCACTGGCTGCCGGCCGCCGCCTTCGTCTGTACGGAAATTTACCGTACTACATCACGTCGCCGATTCTTCACCATTTTTTTACGTTTGCGGATTTGATCGATGAGATTCACATCGTCATCCAGGAAGAAGTCGCGCTGCGCCTCACCGCGAAGCCCGAGACAAAGCAATACGGCTACCTCTCCGTCGTCACGCAGCTCTACACTCGCCCGGAATTTGTCCTAGGCATACCGCGCGGCGCATTTAGTCCTCCGCCGGAAGTCGATTCTGCCCTGGTTACGCTTCGTCTTCCCGGCGAACGCCGAAAGCTCAAGCTTCAGGACGAAATGGACTATCTGGATTTCGTGAAATTGTGTTTTGCCCAGAAGCGCAAAACGCTGGTCAATAATCTGCGGGCGCTGGCGAAGCCGGAGTTCGTCCGCGAAGCTCTGGCGGCGCAGAGTTTGCGCGCGGATGCCCGCGCCGAGCAACTCTCCGTCGCGCAATTCGCCGCGCTTCACGACTCCTTGACTGCCGCGCGCTAACCCTTCTCGGCGTCTTTCTTCTGAGCGGCAATCAAGCGGTCGGGGTAGTCGCTCATGATCCCGTCAACACCGGCGGCCATCAGCAAGCGAATATGCGCCGGATGATTTACCGTCCAGCACACGACCTGCAAATCCTGTTTGCGGGCTTGCTCGATCATGGCAGGCGTCACCAGATCGCCGCGCACTACAACCTGCCGCGCGCCCACCTCCAAAGCGGATTTCAGGGGATCGGCGACCTGCCCGTCATACAACGCGCCGGTCATGAGCGTGGGTTCGATCTTGCGCAAACTCGCCAGAATTCCATGGTCAAAGGAAATAACCACGACGCGCGCCGCTTCTCCCGACTCCCGCAGCGCGCCGATCAAGGCATGTTCCCCGCCCCAGGAGCCGCTAGGCTTCAGCTCCAGATAAAATACAACGTCGTTTTTTTTCGAGAATTCCAGAATTTCTTCGAGCGTCGGAATGCGTTCTCCGGCAAACTCGCTTCCGAACCACGAACCGGCATCCAGCCGCCGCAGTGCGGCGAGCGCCTGATCGTGCACCTTGCCCTGACCGTTAGTGGTGCGATCCACGGTGTCATCATGGATGGCCACAAAGCGGGCGTCGCGCGAGAGCTGTAGATCCGTCTCGATAAAAGTGGCGCCCAAGGCGACTGCCTTCTTGAACGAGGCCAGAGTATTTTCCGGCGCGTGCCCGGAAGCCCCGCGATGCCCGATGATCAACAATTCAGTGCGCTCCTTCGAGGAACCCAGAGAAACGCCCGTCATCCCGAGAAGACCTGGAATGGTCGCCCAATGCCAGGGAGCAAGGTCCGACTTGTATGCTAACACCCGCCTACAGTCAAATCCGTATGCGCCTAATTAGCTGCATCTTGAATCTAACCTGTAGGGGTTGTTCAGTTTCCTATGAGGAGGAGAAGATGAGAAAAGAATTCCGGGCCCTGCTTGTAGCGGTATTGATGTCGGCTCAGCTGGCCGTCTTGCCCAATGGTCAGGCATCTCCGCTGGCTCGATCCGAGAATCAAAATGAACCCAAGCCGCAGCAGGCACTCATGAAGGAGGTGCGTCATGTCCTCGTCATGCTGCCGTACTACTCGGTGTTCGACAATCTCGCTTACCGGGTGGACGGCGACAGAGTCATTCTGGAAGGGCAAGTCGTTCGGCCGAGTATCAAGTCCGACGCAGAAGCCGCAGTGAAAAGTGTTTCGGGCGTGAGCTCGGTCGTCAACAACATTGAAGTTCTTCCTCCGTCCCCTATGGATGACCAGCTTCGCAGGGCGCTGTACCGCGCCATTTATGGTGAGCCGGCTCTATCGCGCTACGGATTTTCGGCTGTGGCCTCCATTCATATCATCGTGAAAAACGGAAACGTCACGCTGGAAGGAGTGGTTGACAGCGACGCTGATAAGAACCTCGCGAATCTTCGAGCCAACGGCGTGCCGAACGTATTTTCCGTGAAGAATAATCTGCAAGTCGAAGGCGGCGGAAAATAAGTCCGGAGCGCGCGGCGGGCGACATCCGGCCTCTCCCGCCCGTGGCTCCTCACCCAGCAGAGGGAAATGCACGGGGTCGTTTCCATCCGCGGTAGGAAGATTTTTGTGGAATCTCTCGCCTCTTTTTAGGAAGGGACTCTCCGTGGCCTTCCTGTTTTCGCTGCCACAAGAAATCGGCGGAACTTGGACATCCGTGGTGTGAACTTTTGTATCGTTTGTTGCCATTGTGAATGGCCCAACGATTCCAGCTTCCGGGCCAGGCCCCTAACTGATTGAAGGCATGACCCTTAGAAGATCGGCGCAATTGCCCAGTGGCCTTTGAATTGCCCTTCTCTAGCTCAACCAAAGCCCGCTCGAATGCCAATTGCGAGGTCTAGCAAAAGTATGGCGACAGCAACCGCAAAACTCGATCCGGCGACCGCGCCGCTACCCTTCTCGAATCGCATCGTGTGCGTTAACGCTGCGCCGGAAGAGTTTGACCTGTCGAACGGCTTGCCGGCAGGGTTTCTTGAATTCTTGGCGCCGCTGCATGCCGCGCTCACGCTGCGGCAGCGCGCGCTCGTGGCACGGCGCGAACGCGCTCTCGCCGACGCGCACGCGGGCAAATTGCCGAACTACTTGCCGCCTTCGGTGGCCACGACGAATTCCTGGCGTATCCAGCTTCCTGCGTGGTGCGCCGACCAGCGAAACCAAATGACCGGACCTGCCGATGAGGCCGAGCTCGTCGTGAAGATGCTCAATTCGGGAGCCCCGGGTGTAATGCTGGATTTGGAAGACTCTAGCGCCAATACGTGGGAACACACGATTTGCGGCATCGAGAATATTCTCGATGCGCTGGCAGGACGGCTGACGTATTACGACAAGAAGCGTGATCGGACTGTTGGCATTTCGCCGAGCAACACGGTGATTTTCACGCGGCCGCGCGGTTTGCATATTCATCAGGCCGGAATTCTTGATGGCGAACTGCTTCCGGCATCGATGTTCGACGTTGCCATGGTCGCCTATCAAGTGGATTTCAGCACGCTAAGGCATCCGCTGTGCTTCTACATTCCGAAATCCGAATCGGCCGATGAAGCGCTGTGGTGGCGCGATCTTTTCCAGATGATTGCCGGCGCCAAAGGACTCCCGGCGGGAGCGATCAAGTGCATGGCGCTGGTGGAATCGCATCCGCTGGCCTATCAGATGGAAGAGTTTGCGTGGAATCTTCGCGAACACATTCTGGGATTGAATCTTGGCCGCTGGGATTACATGGCCAGCTTGATCCACTGCAACCTGGAAAATCCCGAGTGGGTTCTGCCGGACCGCAACACGATTCCGCACAACATGGCGTTTTTCCAAAATTTGCGCGAACTGATGCCGGAGATTTGCCACAAGCACGGCATGCTGGCGATCGGCGGGATGACGGCGCTCTATCCGAGCCGCGAAGATGCCGAGCTGAATGCGCGGGCTTTGAAAACGCTCGCCGAGGACAAGAAGAACGAATCGAATTCCCTGATGGACGGCGCGTGGACCGGCCATCCGGACCAGAACGCCATTGCCGTTGCGCAATTCCCCGAGCCCAATCAGCTCGGCGCCCGCCCGGCAAACCACAACACGCATCCGAACTTGCGGCCGCTTCCGGCCGGCGTCGGACAGCGGACTCTTGGGGGAACGCGAGCGGCGATTCGAACCGTGATTCGCTATCGCAACGGCGTTTTGAATGGAAAAGGCGCGAGCCTGCTGGACGGTTACATGGAGGATCTGGCGACAGACCGCATCTATCGCCTGATGATAGCGCAGCGAATGAATCATTCGAGCAGCGTGGAGATTCTGGACGAGAGCGGGGCGCCCGTGCGCCATACGCCAGAATTCATCAGCAAGCTTTTTGACGAAGAGCTCGAGCGGCTGCTCGGCGAGCCGGCGAGCGTAAAGAGTCCGCAAGGCGCGGCTTCCCTCCGCGAAGCACGCACTTTAAGCGAAGAAATGATCCGGCGCCATGAATTCAATCCGGCCTAGCAGGTGGTGGATTTCATTTCTGAACAGGCAGAACCAGGCGCTCGCGGCCACGAATTTTTCGCAAGGAGATCCTAATGTCATCGAACGGCAAAAACGGGGCTAACGGAAAGGAAAAGAATTCCCACGCGGACCGGCACACGCCTCCGCGGTGGGCGGGCATCACGCGTCCATATTCCTATGATGACGTGCTGCGGTTGCGCGGGACGGTTCAGATCGAGTACACCCTGGCTCGGCTAGGCGCGGAGCGGTTGTGGAATTTGATGCACAGCGACGCGTACGTTCCAGCCCTGGGCGCGATCACCGGTAACCAGGCGATTGAGATGGTACAAGCGGGGCTGAAAGCGATTTACGGCTCGGGCTGGCAAGTGGCGGCAGATGGGAATACGGCCGGCGACGTGTATCCGGACCAGAGTTTGTACCCCTGCGATTCCGCGCCGAATCTCGTGAAGCGCCTCAACCGGGCGCTGCTGCGCGCGGACCAGATCGAATCCGCCGAACGGAAACCGAGCGGAAACCGAGCGGAACGTATTGGTTTGCGCCGATCGTAGCGGACGCTGAAGCGGGATTCGGTGGTTCCCTGAATGCTTACGAGCTGATGAAGGCCATGATCGAAGCGGGCGCGGCAGGCGTTCATTTCGAAGATCAGCTTTCATCGGCGAAAAAATGCGGGCACCTGGGCGGGAAAGTAGTTGTACCGACGCGGGAGTTCATCGAAAAACTGACAGCGGCGCGGCTGGCCGCGGACGTTTGCGGCGTGCCAACGATTTTGATCGCCCGCACGGATGCCAACTCGGCGGGGCTGCTATTGTCGGATGCCGATCCGCGCGACCGCGAATTCATTTACGGCGAGCGCACGTCGGAAGGCTTCTATCAATTTCACGGCGGGATCGACGCGGCGATTGCGCGGGGACTTGCCTACGCGCCTTATGCAGACGTGCTATGGTGCGAAACGTCGACGCCGGATCTGGGCGAAGCGCGGAAATTCGCGGACGCGATTCACGCCAAGTTTCCTGGAAAACTGCTGGCGTATAACTGCTCGCCGTCGTTCAACTGGAAGAAAAAGCTGGATGACGTGACGATTGCGAATTTCCAGCAAGAGCTGGGAAAAATGGGCTACAAATTCCAGTTCGTGACGCTGGCCGGTTTCCATGCGCTGAACATGTCGATGTTCCATCTCGCGCGCGGCTACGCGCAGGCGGGCATGACGGCCTACTCGAAACTCCAGCAAGAAGAATTCGCCGCGCAGGAGCTGGGCTATCGAGCCGTGACACACCAGCGATTCGTGGGCACGGGTTACTTCGACGAAATTGCGCAAGTGGTTTCGGGCGGCGCATCATCGACGACTGCGTTGGCTGGCTCCACGGAGGCCGCGCAATTCCATGTCGTTGATAACGCACACGGCGCACACGCGACCCGCGAGTCTGGCCCTGCAGCTGCCTAGATTTCGTTCGGTAATTTCCTCTCTTCAGAGAGAAGCAAAAAAGGGGTCCGGTCAGGACCCCTTTCGCGCGTTCAGGTGCAGCACGTATTCTGAAACGCCGGGCGAGTCAGTTCGAGCCGCTGGGATTTGCGCCCGGAGAGACGCCGGCGCTCGGCGTCTGGTCAATATTCAGGTCGTATCTTTCACCGCTGAAGAAAACCTGCACCAAGGATTGGCTGCCATCCGCAGCAGGCTTGAGCAAGTAGCCGTCTTGGGAATTCGGAGCGTTCTCTGGGACGACATGTGCGGACACGCTGGCAACCGTTTCCTTGCCCTTGAGAATATTTACGGTCACATCAGGTCCAGTTCCACTCCATTCAACTTTGTAGTCGCCGGGAGCCAATTGCTTGCCCTCGATTGTGACGTTTTCACTCAGGTGCAACGACTTTTTATTGGTGGTTCCCGCAAACGCACAAACGGAGAACAACAAAGAACTTCCAAGCAACAGTCCGGAAATCCTCGACACTTTCATGTACAACTCCCTCTTGTCTTCTCCCTGAGCCGAGACGCGAAAAAGCGCGCTCCTGCTCGCGGAGGCAAATGATTTTTTACTCCATCTAGTTCGATGGACAGAGGGCGGAAGAGGTTTCACTGCTCAGGAAGAAACTTGAGATTTATTTACGGCGATATTTTGCTGCTAACGCCGCTTTTTCTGGACGCCGCCGCGGGCGGCAGTGAACTCTCAAGTCCGGTGTTATTCGCATATGGGCCGAATCTTTGGGGAGAGACAAGAGAGGGACTCCCATCCAGCCCCTCCCCGATCCATGAGATCCTCTAGAATCCAAAACGACGGAGTGGTTAGTTCGTGCCGGTCGTCGCGCCAGGAGCGGCGCTGGCCGCCGAGGCTTCGCCGACTTCTAGGTCGTATTTGTCTCCAGAGAAGAAGAGCGTCGTGAGTGAGCGGCTGCCGTCTTTTGCGGCCGTGGCAGAATAGCCGTCTTGTTTGTTCGGGGCCGGCACAGAAACGACCCGCGCCGAAATGCTCAGAACGGTTTCCTTGCCTTTGAGGATATTCACTTTCACGTCCGGGCCATTGCCGCTCCATTCGAACTTGTAGTCGCCTGCCGGCAAAGCCTTGCCTTCGACGGTGACGCCTGTATCGAAATGAAGCGATTTCTTGCTGCCGTTTCCGGCGAAAGCGCTTGCGGAAAACAACAGCGAAGTGCCGGCCAACAGAGTGAAGAGCTTCGTGACTTTCATATGCAACTCCCTTTTATTTTCTCCAGGCCTGGGGCGCTAAAAAGATCGCTCCGGCCCGGGGAGGATTTTGGTCTGGTAATTCGATTAATTAGATGGCTCTCGGTCGGCTGCCGTTAGGCGTCCGGACGCCGCAAAGTTTGTTTTGGTAGTAGAAAATAATTTCATGGTCAAAAGCGGATAGCCCGGACTTCTCTGGTTGCCGTAATGTTGTCGAGGACATTGAGAGATACCGCGGCGCAGAGGATCTTTATGAGCGTTCTCGAACAATCGAAGGAAGATGAGATTGCTGTTCGGCAGAGAGTGGATGCTCTGGATTGGGCGGCCGCGAAGGAGTCGCTGTCCGCGCGCGGTTATGCGGTAACGGCTTCCTTGCTGAGGGCGGAAGAGTGCGCGGAACTGGTGGCGCTCTATAGGGATGAGAAGAGATTTCGCAGCCACATTGTCATGGAGCGGTATCGCTTCGGTGAGGGTGATTACAAATATTTTGAAAGTCCGTTGCCGCCGGTGGTCGCCATTCTTCGCAAGGCAGCCTATAGGCATTTGGCGAAGGTTGCGAATTGTTGGGCCGAGGCATTCGGAGAATCCGGCGCGAGATATCCGCCAGACCACGCTGCTTTTCTAGAGGAGTGCAAGAGAGCCGGGCAGAATAAACCAACGCCGCTGATGCTGCACTACGAAGCGGGCGGCTACAACTGCTTGCATCAGGATTTGTATGGCGAAGTGAGTTTTCCTCTGCAGATGGTGCTTCTGCTGGGGCAAGCGGGGCGCGATTGGGAGGGCGGCGAATTCATCCTGGTGGAACAACGGCCGCGCGCCCAATCGAAAGCCGAAGTGGTGAGCGGAAATCAAGGGCAGGCAATTATTTTTACGACTCGGTATCGGCCGGTAAAAGGAACGCGCGGCTACTACCGCGCCAGTTTGCGGCATGGCGTCAGCAGGGTACATCGCGGGACGCGCTTTACACTGGGGATCATCTTCCACGACGCAAAATGAGTTCCCCCAGCGAACCATCCTGGCTCGCCCGACTTCCCAATTGTATTCTAGACTGCCGCCGCGTATTTTTTGGGCACGGTTGAGCCGGCGCGCCTCGACGCATGGCTCGACCGCGATATAATTTTTGTCATGCACACTTACCGCCGCTCTTACAAGTTGCGTTCGCTTGGGATTCTCTGCGCGCTTCTTGCGGCGCCGTTATTTGCTCAAGATGGAAACTGGCAGCATGAACTGACTGCCTGGCGTTCGCAACACGTCGCTGATCTTTTGAAGCCCGCAGGCTGGCTCTCGCTCACCGGGCTCGAATGGCTGCAGCCCGGCGACAATTCTTTTGGAACGGCGGCCGACAACAAGATTCGCCTCGCGGGTACCGGCCCAGCACACATGGGAATACTTCACCTCGAGGCCAACAGCGTTCGGCTTATTGCACCTGGAGGCGGCTTCCCGGCGGACCTGCGCGTGGCCGATGCTCCCGCGCAGGCTCAGTTTTTGCCCGTGGAAGCGGACAATGACAAAAATGCTCCGCACATCACGATCGGCACGCTCAATATGTATGTCATCCGGCGCGAAGACAAGTACGCGCTGCGAGTGAAAGACGCGAAGTCGCCGACGCTCGTCTCCTTTCACGGATTGAACTGGTACGAACCGGATGCGAAATACCGCGTGAAGGCGAAATGGATTCCTTATAGTCCGCCGAAGTCCGTCACTCTGGCGACGCTCGCAGGGACAACCTATGCCCAGCCCGTTCCGGGTGTTGCTGAGTTCGTTTTGGAGGGCAAGACGTACCGGCTGGAGCCGGTGCTGGAAGATCCGGGTGCGCCGCAGCTTTTCTTCGTTCTGCGCGACGCCACAAGCGCTACGACAACGTACAAGGCTTGCAGGTTTCTTTACACCGTCCTGCCGAGCCATGGCCTCGACAAGCCCGGCGAGCTTGTGCTGGATTTGAACCGCCTGGAAAATCCACCCTGCGCGTACACACCGTTTGCTACTTGCCCGTTGCCGCCGCCGCAGAACCGGTTGGCGATCGCTCTGCCGGTCGGCGAAAAACGTTATCACGAGTGAGCGATTCTGGCGATTTGAAGCTGGCGAATGGAATTCTTCGGCGTTCTGTCGGACAATTACTGTTGTGGACAGAACATGAACCCGCCTGACGCCAGAGCACTAGCAAGGAAGAACGACGACGCGGCGGCCCGCGAGAAGCTAATTGCGCTACGCTTGGCGCTTCTACGCGTTCACAAGACTCTGCTCGACATGGAGCGCCGCGAATACGAACGCATCCATGGGAAGGTTACGGTGGGAGAATTGTTCCGCCTGGTGATCGACCACCAGCAATTTGGCTGGCTCCACAACATTTCCGAGTTTGTCGTGCGGCTGGATGAAACTCTTGCGGGAGAAGCCCCTGTTACGGCCGATGATGTGCGCACCGCCTTTTCTTTGGCTCGCAAGATGTTTGCACCAACCGAATCTGGCGACGCGTTTCAAAAAAAATACTTTGACGCCATCCAAATGGATCCCGCGGTAGTGATCGACCATGCGGAGCTCGCCAGGCTTTTTAATAACGAGCCACCGGACGTGAGCTCGTCATAGCCGTGGAACGCCCGCGCTTCAGGCTTCGTCGCCTCACTCGAAAAGAGCTTCCCTCGGACACCCTGGAGCTGGCGCGGTTTCTCATCGGCAAGATTGTTGTCCACGAACTGCCCGAGGGGCGCCTCAGCGGCCGGATCGTCGAAGCAGAAGGCTATCCGCCGGGCGATCCCGCGGGGCATCATTTCCGCGGCCCCACACCTCGCAACCATTCGCTGTTTCTCCGGCACGGCCATGTGTACGTCTATTTCAATTACGGCATGCACTTTATGCTGAATATTTCGAGCGAGCGTGCGGGGGTTGGCGGAGGCGTTCTGATTCGAGCGCTGGAGCCGCTGGAAGGAATCGAGCTGATGCAGCGTCACCGCAAGAGCACGAGTCTGCTCGATCTCACGCGCGGGCCCGGACGGCTAGCCTCGGCCCTAGGCATCGATCGCCGTCTGGATGGGCTTGATCTTTTTTCGCGCGGACCGTTGTGGCTTGGCGTGTGCTCGCCCGACAAGCGCGCCGGCGAAGCTCGGGCCAAGGAGCCGCCGGCGGTTGACGTGACGGTTCGCATCGGCATCACGCGAGCGGCCGAAAAGCTGTTTCGATACTACGAACGCGGCAACCCCTTCGTCAGCGGTCCAAAGCGGCTGCTGCTTCCGGCATGGACGAAGACGCCTCGTTGACCTACACGAGGCTGTGCGGCACGCGGCAGAATCTTTCCTTCAGGAAATTTGGATTGGGGACAGAGAACGCGGCCGACGCACTCTGCTAATCGCCGCAGGCGTATTCCGCTGCAGCACCGATGCGAAGGAATTCTTCGCCGCGCTTCGTCTTCGCGGGATTTGTAGGAGGAGGCCCTAGGCCAGAAGCAGCGCGCCGCTGCTTCTGCCGCATACTGTCGCGAAGCCCTTCGCGCAGCCTTCTGTGCGCGCGGAAGAGCCGCAGGCGCACGGCCACCGTTGAAATGCCCAGCCGCGCGGCCACTTCGTGAGTGGAATACTGCAGGACATCACGCAGCAGACAGATTTGCCGCAAGTCCGGAGCCAGGCGCGCGATGGCGCCGGCGATCAGCACTCGCTGCTCGCGCCGCGCATAGCGTTCTTCGGGGTTATCGGTTCGCGCCGGCAGCCGGGTGCCGAGTGTTTCCTCCGGGACGATCCCGGGTTCCTCGAGGGAAACGTATTTCCCTTCGCGCCGTTGCCGAATTAGGTCGATCGAAGCATTCGTGGTGATACGCGAAACCCAGGCGTGGAGATCGTCCTTGCCCTCATCCTGCTGTCCGGCGAACTGGCTGAGGCGCGAAAAGGCTTTCAGGAGGGCTTCCTGGCGGGCGTCTTCGGCGTCGGCCGCGTTGCCTGTCAAGCGCAAGGCACGCCGGTAGAGTCCCGGACCATACGGCAGAACCATTTCGGCAAAGGCCTCGCCATTGCCTAGCCTGGCGTCCGCCAATACTTTTTGCTTCGCTTGCTTGGCGGCGCGCAGCTTCTCGGCATTTCCTGATTCAAAGTTATAGGCGTCTAAGACTACACTTGCAGCACTCATGACAGGGAGCGGAGTCGCATCCGGAGCACCACGCGGCTACCTGGCTATGAGATTGAAAACAAGGGACTAATTTATGCAGCGGGCGAGGAGTGCGTGCAATTGACCGTCCGATTGTGGGACGCAGCGTCGCGTTTCCGGTCACTTGAGCCGTGCGGATGATTCATGTGCGATCAACTGTCCGGAATCTGGGACCGGGATTGGGATGACGCCTGTCAGAGCGGTGTCTACTGGCTAGAGTGGCCTTTCGCCAGAGGCGCGAGGTTTTCATAGACCTTGCCGCCTTTCATGACGAAAAGAACGCGGCGTGCGGCGGTCGGATCGCGGAGAGGGTCGCCGTCCATGGCAATGATGTCCGCCTCCATACCGGGACGGATCGAACCGATTTTGTCTTTGAGACCCAGGGACTCGGCGGAGATGCTAGTCGCCGACATGAGCGCGGCCATGGGGTCCTGGCCGCCATCGCGGACTCTCACGATAAATTCCTCCGCGTTGCGCCCGTGCGCGCCAGCAACGGCATCGGTACCGTAAACAATTTTCAGATCCTTGTGCGCGAGCGCTATCTTGAACGTGGCGAGGACGATGGCGATGCCCTTCTCCATGAACGCGAAGCCTTGGGCGTTATAGTTGCCGATGCCCAGGAATTTTTCCTTGTTTTCGAGATAGTTCTGCAAGACCAGACCTATGTTGGGGTCGTAATAGGTGCCGCGCTCGGCCATGAGCCTGAAGACATCGTCGGTGACGTAGGCGCCGTGTTCAACCGACGTGCAGCCGGCCAGTGTTGCCGCTTTCGCGGACTCTGCGGAGTGCGCGTGAACGATGGTGCGCAAGCCGATCGACTTGGCTTCGTGGCACGCAGCGGAAAGCTGCTCGTCGCTCATCGTTTGCGTGCCGCCTTCGCGGATGCTTTTTGATGCGAAGAGTTTGATGAAATCCGCGCCCTGCTGTTTTCTTTCACGGACCAATTCGCGCAGTTTATCCGGCGGACCGCTTTTTTCGTCGAGGGGTTCGAGCGAAGTCAGCAAGCGCGGGCCGGGGATGATCCCTCGCGCAATAGCCTCGCGGAGGTCTTTGTCTTCAGGTGAGCCAGGGCTTTGGATGGTGGTGAAGCCGGCGTTGAGCGTGAGGACGGCGTTATCGGCGGCGTGCAGCATCGCACGGACAGGAGGCTCGTCTTTTCCGGCGAGGCGGCCATTGTCAAAGTGCCAGAAGATGTGCGCGTGTGTGTCAATCCAGCCGGGAGTGACGGTCAGGTCCGAGAGATCGTACGTGATTGCGCCGGACGGGGTCTCGCCACCGATACGCGCGATTTTTCCTGCTTCGACGACGATGATTGTATTGCGCAGAATCTGGCCCCTGCCGTCGAGCACGATCGCAGCTTTCAGAACAATCGGGCGTTCCTGGCAGGCCGCGAACTCTGTTGTGAGCGGTACGGCAAGGGAAAAAACTGCGAGAACGAATCGCAGGGATTTCGACATAGCAACTCCTTTCTTGGTACAGGGAGAGGCATTCTATCGTCGTGCTCAGGGAGATGGTTCGAGAAGGGTGTACCGCGAAATGGCGCTTCATGCAAGAGCTGGCCACGCGGAAGCGTTTCTTGGATTTAATTTGGGAATGTGAAAGCACCAAGCTCCGCCATTCTCCGCCAAACAGGGAGCGGAGAGTTCTGAGAGAAATCCGGCTCTCGACAACAATGCTTACTTACTAGCGGGGGTGATCACGACGCTGCGGAACCTCACGTGGCCTTTTTCGCTGCCCTGGAGGTAGATGGGGCCAGGAAGCGCTTCGTGGCTGTCGAGCGCGCCGCCGGTAATGCCGGGGATTTCCTTGTTGTCAATGAGGGTCGTACCATTCAGGACAACCGTGACCATGCGGCCGATCAAAGTAATGTCGTAAGTCTGCCACTTGTCAGGGGTGCGGGCGGGCTCCGGCGAAGGAGCGAGGAAACCGTAAATACTGCCTAGCCGCCGCTCGGGCGGATCGGTGATGGAATCGGTCTCGACTTGGACTTCGTACCGACCTCGCAAGTAGATGCCACTGTTGGATTCCGGGCCGCAGTTGAACTCAACGTGCAGCTTGAAATCTTCAAATTTGGAGTTATTGATCAGCTCGGGGCCATTGCCCGGAGTAATGAGCAGGCCATTTTCCACTTTCCATGCGGGCGACGCCCCGGCTTTTTCTTCGTGCCAACCGGTCAGATCCCTGCTATTGAAGAGCGGGATCGGGGAAGCCCAGTTCGGCGGGCTTGCTCTTTTGAGTGACGGCGCTCGATAGCCGGTCCACTGCCAGGTTTTTCCGTCGGGGCCGTTAAGCGTGCCGGAAAGAGTCTTTCCGCTAAGGGCGCCTTCGAACACCAGATCGGTCTTGCTTTCTTCTTCCTCCTTGGGAGAGACAAATTTCACATGGCCGTTCGAGATCTGAGCGCTGGGAAGCGGACGGGCGTTTCCCCAGCGGCCCACCATCTCGGCCTTGAGCTGGCCGTTTTCTTCGCGCAATTCGAGCCACGAGGGATATTCGCGGTCCGGCGCCTTGAGCGTCAAGTCCCAGCGCCCGAGGAAGGGTTTTGCAGCGCCGGGCGAAGAGTTGGCCGCAGATTTTTCGGTTTGGGAATGGGCAGTGGCGGACAACAGTGCGGCTGCGACGACCGTGATTGCAATTCTCCGGTTCTTCATAGTTCGAAGAGGCTCCTCTCCTTCTAATCTACTGGGGCGTGCCAACAAATTCTTCCGCCAGGCTGTGTTTCAAGAAAGCAGCGCACCGCTTACTCATCTTTTTCGAGATACTCGTCCGGAACGTCGTCTTCCGGGACTTCATGCGTCCTGACTTCACCTTCGTCGGCGTCAGGAACATCTTCAACACCTTTTACGACTTCGGCTTCGAACGCGTTTCCTTCTTCGAGCAATTCGTCCACGCTCTCCGAATCCGCGCCTTCGCGGTTCGACAAGCCCTGGAGGTCGCCGGACTGGCCGCCGGAGCGCGCGCCCAGCCCTTTGGGTTCGAACACTACGGAGTCCGCGCCCTCGCGCTTGCCCCTAGCCGTGCTTTTCCTGAGCGCTTTCTGCTTTTTCGGAGCGGTCTTTTTGGCCGTGTTTTTTTTGGCTGCCGGCACTTTTTTCGCCAGCTTCTTCGGCGTAAGTTTCCGGCCGTGCGCTTTCTTGGATTTGGTTTGCTTGGATTTGGTTTGCTTGGATTTGGTTTGCTTGGATTTCTTTTTGTTTTTAGCGGGCATGCCGGAAGTCTACCACGAGAGCGCCGGCAGTATCAGGCGCTCAAGCAACTCGAGGCGTGGAACGCCGTATCTCGAAGCGCATCGAAATGCGTCTTACTAGCAGATGGAGCTCGCGGCAGCTTGCAAAGCGGGTTGGCAACCTCTAGTCTGCTTGGACTGGAAAACGAAAGGGCCAGGTCCTTTGCCGGAACTCACTCCGCAGCTTCTCGCACTCGGTTTCATCTGGTTCGTGGCATTTCTTTTCTCGACGACGTGTCACGAGGCTGCGCACGCCTTGGTCGCCAAATGGGGGGGAGACCAGACAGCGGAGCTTGGCGGACAAGTCTCGCTTAACCCCGTGCCGCACATGAAGCGCGAGCCATGGGGCATGATTGTCATCCCCATCCTGTCCTACCTGATGATGCATGGAAACGGGATGATGGGTTGGGCCAGCGCGCCATACGATCCGCTCTGGGAACGAAGGCATCCGAAGCGGTCAGGGTGGATGGCGTTGGCGGGGCCTACGGCGAATCTTTTCTTGATGCTGCTGGCCGTGGCTGGATTGCATTTGGGCGCGGCAGAGGGGTGGTTTCATCCCGATCCCGTAACGGGGCGACGGGATTTCGCTGCAGTTACTTTGATGATTTTCTTTTCCTTGAACCTGCTCCTCGGCACGTTCAATCTGCTGCCCGTGGCGCCGCTCGACGGCAGCACAGTGATTCTGCTCTTCATGAGCGAGAAGACTGCTCAACGCTACCTCGACTGGCTGCGCGGGAACAGTCTCGCAATGGCCGGACTGCTCGTGGGGATGCTCTTGTTTTACTACATTTATGGGCCGATATATGGTTTTGTGAGCGCGCTGCTCCTGCCGGGAAACGTCTAGTGTCCCATACCTGAACACTGCTCGGAATCGTGTCACTCCGGCGAACAATTCCACGAAGCTCTTGCGCGGACAAACTTTTCATTATCAATGAGTTCGGCGGTGCGGCGAGTGGTTCTTGGCCTGCAATTCCAAGCTCCCGGAGGCCATAGATGGCTCGACAAGCCCCGATGGCTGCTACAGGTCTGTACGCGGTGGAAATATCCGGCTGGGACAGCATGGAAGATTTTTTTGTGGAGAGGTGCGAACTGGAGTGGAACGAGCAGTCCGGCAAACAGGTGGCGTTGAAACGGGCGCTGAACGACAGCGCCGTTCTCCTGGTGCGGCTCTTGCAGACGGGCGAAGCGGAACGCTCCCACGCTGTGGTGTACGAAGCCTCACGGGTCGGGCAGACAGAAAGCGGGCTGCAGCAGTTCCGGCTCGACAGGATGGTTCCACGGCAGAGAGATGGAGAGAGCTCGGCAGTCTAGCCGAAGCGGCGCCGAGGGATGCTCGAAAAGCGTGAAGCACCTGTGCAGTTCCGCACCGAAACGACACCATGACCCAATATGAAATGCGCAAAACGGGGATGTTTCCGCCCCGTGAGGCAGGATGGTGTGCCGGTAAGGGGAATCTGCTGGCAGGAGGGTCCCTAAACCATTGATTCTCCTGAAGGAGCAAAGTTCATGGCCGTGCTCGAGCGGGGATTGCCACGGGCGAGCCGTCCCTCAAGGAAAGGTGCAAGGATGGCACAAACGTTGCGAGTGTATCGAGCGTGGCACACGCATACAGCAAAGCGGTTGAGCTCGCGGCCCCTAAGACATCTCTGACGCCGTGCATTCTTGACGACGATCATTCCCAGCTGGATCTGCTTTCCGCCGTCATGGATGACATGGGCTACGAGGCGATCACCACCTCTGACCCCGAGGAGGCCCTGGGCCTCGTGCGCACGGGGCGGTGTCGCCTGGTGCTGGCGGACGTAAACATGCCCGGGATGAACGGTTATGAGTTTCTCGATCGCGCCTTACGGAGCGATCCGGGGATACATGTGATTGTGATGACCGGGGAATATACGCTGGAATCAGCGCTGGACGCTATTCGGCGAGGCGCGACGGATTTCCTGCCGAAACCGATTGACCGCGTGAGGCTAAAGCGAACTCTGGACGAAGTGGCCACCATCTACGACCAGCGGAAACGGGTGCGCGCGCTCGAAGAGCAGTTGTTGAAGGACCTGGAGTTTCACGGGATTGTGGGAAAGAGTCCGGTGATGCTGGAAGTTTTCGATTTCGCGCGGAAGGTGGCGCGGCACTACACCAACGTGCTGCTGGTGGGCTCGACGGGTACGGGCAAAGAGCTGGTGGCGCGGGCCATCCACAATATCAGCCCGGTGAGCCAGCAGAAGCTGGCGATCTGCAATTGCTCGGCGATGGTCGATACGCTGCTCGAGAGCCAGCTTTTCGGGCATGTGCGTGGGTCGTTTACAGGAGCGACCGACACGCGGCCGGGGCTTTTTGAGTACGCGAATAATGGGACGGTTTTTTTGGATGAGATTGGCGAGACGTCCTTGCCAATGCAGGCGAAACTTCTCCGCGTGATCCAGAACCGGGAGATTCAGCGAGTGGGATCGCCGGAAGTGCGGCAGGTGAATGTGCGGCTGATTGCGGCCACGAACCGGGATTTGCGAGCCGAGGTCCTGGCGGGTCGGTTCCGGGAGGATCTTTTTTACCGGCTGAGCTCGATTCAGATTCGGGTGCCTTCGTTGACGGAACGGCTCGAGGACATTCCTCTGCTGGTGCATTATTTTCTTAAGAAATACAACGATGTGTACGGAAAAAACATTTCAGGGCTGACGCGGCGGGCACAGACCGTTCTGCTGCAACATGCCTGGCCAGGAAACGTGCGGGAGCTTGAAAACGTGATTGCCACGGCCGCCATTACCGCGACCGGAGACTTCATCGATCTCGCGGACTTGCCGGAACATTTGCAGCACCGGGGGCCGCGAAGGGCGGATGGCGATGACTGGCGGCCGCTTTCGCTGGACGAAGTGCGCAAGGTACACATCCAGCGCGTGCTCGAGTTGTGCCAGGGCAACCGCTTGCGCGCCGCGCAAATACTGGGAATCGGCCGCACAAGCTTGTACCGCTATCTAAAACGGGACGGCCATGAAATGCGTGCGCGCGAAAGGACCGGCGGCGCGGCGGCCTGACGGACACTCTCCAGCAAACCTTTCCCGGCATTCCTTGAGGATGGCGATCCCGTCTGGCTAAGTCCGCCCCGAGCGCTTTGTTCCCCGTAGGCACAGTGTCCCGCGTTGATGCAGGCACACTTTTCCGCGTCATTTGTAAGACAAGGAAAACGCAGAGTTTGTGGCGGGCGTCTTTGGCAAGCGCCCTGCACTCAGAGAAGCGCCTGGAAAAATCAAATCGCAAGAGCACTATCGGGAAGTGTAGAAGCAATATGCACAAGGAACCGAAGATTGAAGAGATTTGCGCACAGGCTGCTAGCGAACTATTGCAGCCGAACCGCGCAAAACGGTGCCCACCTCAAGCAGTTCCTCAAACTAGCCTCAGACCAACCAGCCAGAACCCCCAAGAGCGCCGCTGCTCCCTCCTCTGAGGGGAGTGCGGCGCTCCTTTCCTTCTGAGCGCTTGAACAAAAAAATCATGCCGACCGTCTTTTGAGATGGCAAATTCGTGTATTTATCCTGGGCGCGGCTGAAACGAAGAACCTGTGAGGGCTGTGCCCGCACTCGGGCGGGCTTCCGGTAGCACCATGGAACTATGGCACCGTTACTGCAAGAGTGACGGAATGGCTGACGGCTTGCGCGCCAGCGCCGCCGCTGGCGGTTACGGTCACGACGAAAGCACTCGTGCTGGCGGATGGGCCGGTTGGCGCGGTCGAAATGCTTGCACCGCCCTGGCATCCGCACAGAAGTCCCGCGAGGACCAAGAACGCAATGAGCCCGGACGCCCGTTTTTTCCACGGCCCGGCCAAAAGAAACGCGCAGGCTAGCGCCACGGCTGCGAAGGAACCAGCCAGCCGCCGAGCACGGTTTTGAAGCGTCCTGCGGATGGCAGCCGACTGCTCCGGCGGTTTGGTGATGGTGAGCGCGACGGCCTGGGCCGTAGATCCATTGAGATTCGGCTGCGCGGGTTGGAACGCGCAAGTGGAGCCTGTCGGCAATCCTGAGCAGCTGAGAGAAACAGTTCCAACGAACCCGACGCCTGGGCCGGGTGTGAGCAAAACGTTTGTAACGCCGGGCCCAGTTCCGGTGATGATCACGTTCCCCGGATTCACGCTAATTTGAAAATCGGGATTACCGACAGTTAGCGTAGCCGCCGCGGAAGTGGAACCCAGGAAATTGGCGTCGCCGGAATAGACCGCGGTGATGCTGTCTGGCCCGGCCGGCAATTGCGTGGTTGTCAGCGTGGCGATCAAACTCTTCACCTGAACGGGAATTCCCAGCGCTGTTTTACCGGTGAAAAACTGGACCGTTCCAGTAGGATCAAGCGCGCCGATCGGAAGCACGATGGCTTGCAGAACAACGGAGCTGTTCGGCAAAGCACCCGAGGGGATGAACAGAATCGTGTTGGTCGGGCCCTTGGAAACGGTGATGCTGACCGGACCCGCGCTGCTTGCGGAAAAACTGGCGTCTCCCGAATAGCTGACACTAAGCGTGTGATTACCGAGCGATAGCTGCGTTTCCTGAATCAGCGCGTGGCCCTGACTGTTGAGCGAAGAAGTCAGCAGCGTGCTGGTGTTGCCGTTGAAGGTGTCGGAAAGTGTGAGCGTTCCCGTGGGTGTTCCTTGTTGGGAGGCTCCGGCAACCGCTATTTGTAGATCGAGGAAGTCGCCGTAGGTGGTGTTGACCTGGGAAGACGGATTGCCTGCCTGGCTGCTGAGAAATGCCGAGAAAGTCGTGTTGCTGGCCTCTGGATGAATCGTGACGGGCACGCCCGTGGAGATGCTCGCGCCAAACGTGCCGTCGCCGCCGTAGCTGGCCGCTAGGGAATAAGTTCCACCGGGCAGCGTTTCGACAGCCCCGGAAACCGACCCGCTGTTTAGCTTCCCAAGATTGACTCCCGCCGTATTTCCGGCGAGCAGCGCCACGTCCCCTGTCGGCGTTCCTGCGCCCACACCGGGAGCCACTGTTGCCGTTGCTGTAACTGGCTGTCCGTGCGTCAGGCTGGTCGAGGAAAGCTGAAGTGTCGTCAATGTCGAACGGAACGTCACGTTCTGCCAGTTCGCGGCGAGATTGGCGGCGTTGACGGAGCCCCAACCGGTCGCCAGGTCGTATCCGGGGGTCGCGGCAAAACCCGTTTGTCCGGGAACATTATTATTGCCCACGGTGATGTCGTTGAAAATACACTGCGATTGCGGTGGGGCGCTGGAGTTGCAATTCGCGGCGTTCTGTCCGGCCGCCAAAGGATATAGAACAAAGTTCGCTTGGCCTTGCCGGGAATTGGTTTTCTGCGCGATCAGCGCGAGGATGGCGGCAAACGTGGGGGCGGCCGCGGACGTGCCGCCGACAAGCTCGGCGTTGATGAGTTGTCCGCTGGCGTTGGTCGTACAAATGCCATCCTGGCATAACAAGTATCCGTCGTGGCCGGCAGCGGCATCCAGAGAGAGGTCCGGAAGATCGCGCTTGCCGTCATTCGGAACGCCCGTGCCCACCTGCCAGGAAGGCTTGCTGTAAAGAGTACTGGCGCCGCCGCTGCTTGCAAATAAGGAAGCGACGCCGCAGGCATTTGGATCGGCGCAACTCTCGTTCCAGACGTTTTCCGGAATATAGCCGAGCGCCGACGATTGGTTGGTGCCATTGGTTGCCGACCAGTAGGTGCTGTCCGCGCCGTTTTCATTGAACTGTGTGCCGCCGACGGCGACAGTGAAGGGTGTGGACGCGAGGCCATTCACAGCGAGGCCTTGTGTGGCGGGCGTGGTTTGACTGTCACTATCGCATCCGGCGGGCCCGCTGTCGCCGCTCGAAATGACGGCGGTAATCCCCTGCGCGGCAGCTTGCTCCCAAAGATTGTTGTAAAAAGTGTTCTCCGCTTGCCCGAGCGCTTGTTCACACTGGCCGAAACTGGCGCTGAGCACGGGCGCAAGATTGTTATCCACGATGTAGAGCGAAGAGAGGTCCACGCCGTCGGTCGAGTTGGTGCTGGCGGAAACCACGAACTTGATCGCGGCCATGGGCGCAATCGCGCCCGACCATTCGACGTCCAGATCGGCTTCCGTCTCTTCGTTCCCGAAAAGATTCCCGGGATCGGGGCCGTCCAGAATGATCTGTGGATCATTTACGGGAAGTCCGAAGGCGATACGGAAGATTTGCGCATCCGAAAGATTGATGTTGCTGCGCGCCACGATGGCGACGCTTTGCCCCGTCCCGTTGATTCCATCTTGATAGAGCGGAGCGGTGTTGTAGATGATCGAGAAGTCGCCGGGCGCAAGGAAATGTTCCAAGCCAGCCGCGCTGCTGAAAGTGAATTCCGGCTGCCACAGGCTGGTGTTGGCAACGCGGTTAGCCTTGCCCAACACGTGAATCGCAGGTTTTTTTCGAAAATCGTGAAGCGTGTCAATTCCCGCAACCACCGGCGCGAGCGCGGCCGGGATTTCTGGGTCGGAGGCGTTTGCGTAGTGTTTTTCCCCGCTTACGAGGTAGGAGTGAATAGCCGTGTGAAAGGTGTTTTTCACCTGACCCGCGGTGCCGCTGAACTCGATGGTCATCCCGCTTTGCCCCAAGCGGTTCACGCGAAAACCGTGGGACTCGAGCCAGCCAGTAATCTTTTGAAGATCGCCTCTGGAAACGCCAAATTGCACGCCGAATTCAGCGGGCGAAAGCCAGGCGTGAAAATCAGGTGAAGATTTGTCCTGCTGCCTGCTAAGGAGACTCTGCAGAGCGGATTCCGCGGCGGAGCCGCGCGTCAAAACCAGCAGCATGCGTTCCATAGGCAGATCGGCGGCGGCTTCTCCGCGATCATTGGCGGGCGTCGCCAGAGGATGGCGATTGCCGCCCAGAACGATAAGGGAAGACTCGTCGATAGCGCCGATGCGGTTTGCCGCTGGCGGCGCCGTTTGCGCACGCAACATAGCGGTTCGAGGGACAAGGATAGCCGCGAAAAGAACAAGGCGGAAAAGCAGGTTTCTGGCGAGGAGCATGGCGTCCCTTGACCCGGCTGGATGACTGTTGGATCGCCTGTTTTATAGCTGAATTCTCATACGGTGGAAAGCGCAATTTACCGGCGAATTCTTTTGCGCGCGATGGCGGCAATGTGAAAACGTTTTCCTGTCTCGAGACAGATGTAATCCGAAGTTGGCCAAGCCCTCCGACAAATCCGCCAAATCAAGTTGCATCTTCTGCACGTACCGATTTATTATCTCGGGCACGCCATAGAACACCGCAGGACTTCATTTCCGTGTGACAGAGGAGGCGTCGCATCGCGAACGAGGATCCTCCAACTCCGGCCGGTGACAAATGCATCTAATGATGGTGGAAGGTGCGATAGGCCATCAAACCGAGTTATGAAATTGCGTGTAGCGCCTTGAACACCAGCGAGTCCATGAGTTGGTGAAATGATTTGTTGAAAAAGACTACCAGCAAGAACGCCGTGCCGGCGGACGGTCAGTTTGATATAGCGCGTTACGGAAGTGGCCCGCTCTGGCTCCAGACCGCACTAGAAGACGTGCGGTTTGCGCTGCGTACTTTGCGCAAGAGTCCGGTATTCGCAGCCACGGCAATCCTTACGCTGGCGCTTGGCATCGGAGCGAATACCGCCATCTTTCAATTGCTGGACGCCGTCCGTTTGCGGAGCCTGCCCGTCGCCGATCCAAACTCTTTGGTTAAAATCCAGATCAAGGGCGGCATTCATGATTTCTTGTACGAGAATGAGACCGCTCTCAGCAGCGCACTCTGGGAGCAAATCCGAAAGCAGCAAGACACCTTTTCCGGATTCTTCGCCTGGAACAGCCGCGGATATGTAATCGGGCATGGAGATCAGGAGAGGCCTGCCCAGGGCCTTTGGGTGAGCGGTGAGATGTTTCCGGTGCTCGGGATCGTTCCTGTTCGGGGCCGGCTGTTCACGCCAGAAGATGACAGGCCGGGCTGCGGAATATCGGGCGCAGTCATCAGCTATGGTTTCTGGCAAAACGAGTTTGCCGGCAAGGACTCGGCCATCGGCAGCAATATCACAATTTACGGCCACCCGACCCAGGTGATTGGCGTAACACCGGCCGACTTCTTCGGCCTCGACGTCGGAAAAGAATTCGAGGTTGCTCTTCCCACTTGTTCCCTACCCAGCTATATCCCCGGCGACGGCACTTCCATCCGGCGCGATGAATTCTGGCTGCAAGTTATGGGACGCCTGAGGCCGGGCTGGTCGCTCGAACAAGCGTCGGCGCTGCTCGCGGTGGCCAGCCCGGGGATTTTCGAAGCCACGGTGCCGAGTGGATACAGTGCTTCCGCTTTGAATGCCTATCGAAACCTTAAGCTGACGGCCTACCCCGGGAGGAACGGGAACAGCACGGCCGGCGCGACCTATGACAGTTCCCTTTGGCTGCTCTTGGGCACGACAGGACTGGTGCTGCTGATCGCGTGCGCGAACCTGGCGAACCTCATGCTTGCGCGGGCCAGCACCCGGGAGCAGGAGATGGCCGTCCGGCTGGCGATTGGGGCCAGCGCCGGAAGAGTAAGGCAACAATTGCTTTTGGAAAGTTTGGTCTTGGCCGTCACTGGCTCCATCCTGGGAGCCGGCCTGGCCTCGTTCCTCAGCAGAACGGTCGTGAGACTTCTCAGTACGGAAAGAAACCCCTTTTATCTTGTCACGAACATCGATTGGCGGGTCCTCTTATTCACCGCTTTTATGGCAGTGGCGACATGCTTGTTGTTCGGCCTTGCCCCGGCTTTTCGATCTTCGCGCACAGAACCAGGTGCGGTATTGAAATCAGGCGGCCGCGGCATGACCGCAGGACGCAAGAGATTCTCATTCCAGCAAACGCTCGTCGTGTCACAAATTGCTTTTTCCCTGGTGTTGCTGGTGGGAGCGCTGCTGTTTGCGCGGAGCTTCTGGAACTTGCTGACGCTCGATCCGGGCTTCCGTGAAGCCGGAATCTTGCGCACCTATTTGAACTTCAGGAGACTCGATTTGTCTCCGGAGCGCTATGAAACATTCAAGCACGAGCTCTTGGAACAAATTCGGACCATCCCAGTGGTGGAATCCGCGGCGACTTCCACTCATGTTCCGCTGGACGGCAGCTTCTTCTCGCTGGATCTTCGCGTTGGCAGCAAGGAGGGCAGTTCCCGGTTCACGTGGGTGAGTTCCAACTATTTCCGGACGATGCAAATTCCCTTCCTTGCCGGGCGGGACTTCACCGACCGCGACACGACCGAATCCCCGTCGGTCGCCATCGTGAATGAGACCTTTGTCCGCCAGTTTTTTGGGTCGGAAAATCCCCAAGGAAAAACAATTCGCACGCGTGCTGAGCCCCACTACCCTGAAAACGAATACGAAATTGTCGGCGTGGTGAAAGACGCAAAATATGGGGGACTGCGGGAGGAGATCCCGGCAGAAGTTTTCGTGCCTGCGCGACAATATCCGGAGAAAATCTATCTCACGAACGTGTTTATCCGTTTTTCGGCGGCTCCTTCGGTGGCGATCTCAGCGGTGAGGGAAAAACTGACTCCTCTCTATCCGGAAATGAAGATCGAGTATCACCTGTTCCAGTCAGAAATTCAGAACAGTCTGGTACGCGAACGATTGATGGCCCTGCTCTCCGGATTTTTTGGCGCGCTTGCGGCGCTGCTGGCCATGATAGGCATTTACGGCGTGATCTCCTACATCATCGCCATGCGCCGGAATGAAATTGGAATACGCATGGCGCTCGGCGCGAGCCGGCAGGACGTGATAGGAATTGTTCTACGCCAGATGCTGCTGCTGCTGACGCTGGGCGTAGTACTCGGGTTGCTCCTCGCCGTCGTCGCAACGAGCGGCGCGCGATCGCTTCTTTATGGGCTTGGCCCGACGGACCCTCTGAGCCTCGTGGGAGCGGCGATTTTCCTCGCCGTTGTGGCTCTGGCCGCAAGTTTTTGGCCTGCTTATCGAGCCACGCGCCATGATCCCATGAAGGCGCTTCGCTACGAGTGAATTTCCCTATTCGTAACGCAATGCCTCGACCGGATCGAGGCGAGAAGCTTTCACGGCCGGGTACATCCCAAAAAAAAGCCCGACGCTCATCGACACCGTCACCGCCAGCAAAATCGACCACAACGGTACAGCCGAAGGCAAGCTCGGGACGAACAAATGGATGAGCAGGCTGATTCCCAAACCAAACAGCACGCCAATCACCCCGCCGGCCCCCGTCAGTACAACGGCTTCCGTCAAAAATTGCCAAATCACGTCCCGCCGCCGTGCCCCGATCGCTTTGCGCACTCCGATTTCGCGCGTCCGCTGTGTCACGGACATCAGCATGATGTTCATCACGCCGACGCCGCCTACCAGCAGTCCAATCGAACTGACCACGGAAATAAGCAGCGCCACCGATGCCGTGATCTGGCGGAACTGGTCCGCAATCTCCTTTGCGCTCGAAACGCCAAAATTGTCCGGTTTGTTATACGGAACATTGCGCCGGCGCCGCAGCACGCCGCGAATCTCGTCTTCGGCTTCCGACATACGCCCAGGGTAAGCGGCAGCCCCGATTAGGTTTTCATCGTCGCCAGGACGATGTTTTTGGTAAGTGCGATAAGGAACCAGAATCGCTTTGTCGGCGGCCTGGTCCTTCATCAGTTGCCCTTTGCGCGCGGCCATCACACCAACCACTTCGTAGGACACGCCGTCGACCAGGACGGGCTTGCCGATCGGGTCGTCGTCGGGATAAAGCGCTTTGGCGATATCCGGGCCAATGAGCGCAACGTCCGTGCGGTGCAAGTTCTCCGCCGCGGTGATGAACCTTCCACGTTCCGCCTTTGAATTGAAAACGACTTCATCTTCGGGCAAGATGCCGTGGTAGTCCACACCTGCCACTTCCTTATTTTTGTAGCGGGCGCTCATCAGCGGTCGCCCATTGGGCGAGCCCTCGACAACTCGCGGCAGAATCGCAGCCGATACGGCTTTTACGTCCGGGCAAAGCTCCCCGATGGCCTCGGCATCTCCGAGAGTGAGCGGCTTGCGCGAGCGCTCTTCCGGGGTGAGCCGGCCTGAGGTATGGATCCCGGGATCAAACTTAAAAATGAATAGCGTATCCGAGCCGAAGTCGCCGAGAAAAGCGTTCACGTCGTTGTACACGCCCATCAGTACCGCGACGACCGAGAGCAGCGCGGTAATCCCGATCACCACGCCAAGCACGGTGAGAAACGACCGCATCTTGTTCTCACGCAACGTCGTGAGAGCCATCTGAGCGTTTTCGCCGAGCGACATTCGCATTCTGGTTTACCCGCGCCTAGATCTCTGTCCGCAGCGCTTCAATCGGCTCGAGCATCGCCGCTTTTCGCGCTGGATACACACCAAAGAAAATTCCCACCGCCGCGGAGATAAGCTCCGCTATGAGGACAGCCGAGATCGGCACGTGCATGGGAATCGAAGTCGTGGCTTTCGCGAGCAGGCAAATCCCGTACGCCAAGGTCACGCCGATGGCTCCGCCCATGGCCGACATCACACACGCTTCGACCAAAAACTGCAACAGAATGTCGCGGCGGCTCGCTCCAAGCGCCTTGCGGATCCCAATCTCCCGCGTGCGTTCTGTGACCGTGGCCAGCATCACATTCATGATCACAACTCCGCCGATCACCAGAAAAACGGAAACCACTCCAACCATGGCCATCGCAATCACGCCGGTGAGCTGATTCCACAATTTCATCAGCGTCGCGGAGTCGAGAATCCCAAAGGAATCGGTTTCGTTGGGCGTCAGGTGGCGCCGAGCGCGCATCAGCACGCGCGTTTCATCCTGCGTTCGCTCCATCCACTCCGCTCCGCGCGCTTGTACGTTGATCCAGATTCCGTCGTACGCTCCGTAAATCTTGATATACGTCTCCACCGGAATATACGCGAAGTTATCCCGCGATTGCCCGAGAACAGTGCCGATCGGTTTGGCGACGCCAACCACGATGAACGGCCGGTTATCCAGCACCACTTCGTGCCCGACCGGGTCCAGGCTCGGAAAAAGCTTGGTGGCCAAGTCGGCGCCGATCATGGCTACCATCGCCCGGCTGTTTTCATCCGCCTCGGTGATGTACCGCCCGTCGGTCATTTCCTGCGCGTCGATGTCAGCCATGCTCGCGGAGACCCCGCGAATGCTGGTGTCCTGAATGGTGAGTGAGCCGACTCGGGACTTTCCGGAAGTCCAGACTTCGGCTCCCACGCGCTGCGGCAGCTTCAGATTGTCGCGTAGAGATTCATAGTCATCCCAGGTGACCAGCCTGTTCCGGCGCATCGCTTTAACGAGCTCTTCCATCTCCGTGATGATCGGATAGCGCATCACCGTAAAGGCGTTCGAACCGAGATTGGCGACCTTGTTAGCGATGTACAGATTGACCCCCGAAATCAGCGCGATGACCACAATCAATGTGGCGACGGACAAAATGATTCCCAACAGCATAAGAAAGGAACGCATCTTGTGCGCGCGCAGCGTCTCGAGCGCGACGCCGACCGGTTCTCTGAGGGGCACTCGCCTCTTCATCAATACTGCTCCTTGCCTGGTTCTACGCCACGGGAATACGGAAAGTTTCAGCTCGCGTCAGATGACCAATTTCGTCGTTTGTAGGCGTGGGGCTTCCTTGCCCAGAGCCTAGAAACGCTCCACCGCGCTAGTTGCCGGGATGCCCGGCCGTTGCTCCGCCGTTGTTATGGTAATTCGGATAAGGCGGCTTCTTGTGCTTCGGTAGCGGGTTCTTTTCCAAATCCGCAAGCAGCAGGGCAACCGCTCTCTCCAGTTGTGGATCGCGTCCTTCGCGCATTGCCTTGGGGTCCTGTTCGACCTCCACGTCGGGCGCAACGCCATGATTTTCCACTTCCCAGTCGTTGTTCGGCGTCCAAAAGCCGCGGCTCGGCGTGGTAACGATGCCGCCATCCATCAAAGACTCCTGCGGCCCGGAAAATCCCACCAACCCGCCCCAGGTCCGCTTGCCGACCAGCACTCCAATCTTCGCCTGCCGGAAATGCCACGGCATGGCGTCGCCGCCCGACCCCGCGTATTCGTTGATGATCATGGCCTTCGGCCCCTCAATGAGGCTCACCGGCGTGGTCATGTCTTCGCCGTCGCGCGTGGTGCGGTAATTCATCAGCGTCCGTCGCAGATAGTCCAGAATGTAGTCCGTGTTCGATCCTCCGGCGTTGAAGCGTTCGTCGACGACCGCCCCCGCCTTCCCTGCCTGCGAAAAGAAATAACGGTTGAAAAATGTGTAGCCGCCGCTCGCCGTGTCCGGCAGATAGATGTAGGCCAGCTTGCCGCCGCTGAGTTCCTCCACTTTGCGCCGGTTGCCTTCGACCCACGCCAGATTGCGCAGCCCCTGCTCGTTTTCGATGGGCACGACGCTCACTTCGCGGGAGCCGCTGCCATCGGCGTTTGGCCCCACGCGCAGCAGCACGGACTTTCCTGCCGTCTCTTCGAAAAAGCTGTAGACGTCGTCGCTGCCGCGCACTTCATGGCCGTTGACGGCCAGCAAGTATTCTCCTTCCACGACGTTTATGCCCGGCTGCGTCAGCGGCGCGTGCAATTGCGGATTCCAATTTTCGCCATCATAAACGCGCGAAAACCGGTACCGGCCATTTTCGATTTTGTAGTCCGCGCCAAGAAGCCCAACGGGGATGCGCTTCATCTCCGGCCCCTCGCCGCCGCGCACAAAGAGATGGCCGACCGTGAGCTCGCCCATTGTCTCCTTGAAGATGTAGTTCAAATCGTCGCGTGAACCGACTCCCGGCAGGTACGCCGCGAACTTCTTTTCCGTAGCCGCCAAATCCAGACCGTGAAATCCGGGTTCGTAAAAGAAATCGCGCTCGATCCGGAAAGCTTCGTGGTACATCTCTTTCCATTCCATCGCTGGCTCGATACGCACATCCATCGCGGAAAGATTCAGCGTCTTCGCTCCGGAGAGCGCGCCGCCGGAAGAGCTGCCGGCTCCGGGCGCTCCCGGCATGGGCGCAGGCGGAAGCGGCGCAACCGCCCAGACCTGTGCCGGCGGCGATCCTCCGGGCTGTGGAGGGCTGGCATGACGGTAAAGCAGCTTTTCGCCATCCGCCGACACATGGAGGTCCAGGATGTTGTCCAGCAATTTGTCGGTCCGGCGCGTCTTCAGTTCGAAACGATGCGCCGTGAGGGTAGCCTGGCCATTCAACGGCTCGACGGGCGGGCCTTCGAGCAGGAAGAGCACGCCTTCTTTGCCGGGCTTCAGTTCGGTATAGTTCCTCGCCGGAATCGGCAATGCCAAAATGCGCTGGCTGATTTTTTCAAAATCAACTTTCACGACCGGGGCCGGCTTCTCTTTCTCTTTTTCCGCACCGCCCGCTTTCCCCGCTTCCGTCTTTGCGGCCTCCGGCTTTGCCTCGCCTTCCTCATCGCTCAAGGGTGCGAGCGGCGATGGCAGATCCTTGCGCAGCACAACGATATAAGCGCTGTTGGTCACGGGCCGGTCGAAACTCAGCATCGAGCCATCCATGAGCGGCCCGGCATCCGTGCTGGATAGAAAATAAAGATACTTTCCGCTCCGATCAAAGACCGGCGAGACCGAGTCGCTCATTGCGTCCGTCACTCGCTCGTTCTTCCCCGTTTCGAGCGAGTACAGAAAGACCGATCGCATGTGGCTCACTTCCTGCTGCGTGTACGCCAGCCATTTGCTGTCCGGCGACCACGCCGCCTTAAAAATTTGCTCCGGCCCCGTGAACCGGTCACGGGAAACCTTCACGGGCGTTTTCTTTTCGAGGTCCACATACCAAAGGTTCAACCGCTTGTCCGTATAAGCAATCTTCTTGCTGTCCGGCGACCACGTCGGGAAAAAGAAGAACGACCCCGGCGTTCCCAAGTCGATCTTTTGCGCTTCTCCCTGTCCATTCTGATTCTTGATGTGCAGGGCCTCTTCACCCGACTCATCGGAGAAATACGCGATGCTCTTCCCGTCCGGAGACCACGCTGGATATCGCTCATCCGCTCCAGGCGTGTTTGTCAGATTGCGGATGTCGCCTTTCTCCGCAGGGACGGTGAGAATTTCACCGCGCGCTTCGAAGACAGCCCTCAGTCCCGTCGGCGAAATGTCGGCGTTGCGAATCCGATTAGCCACATTTTCATAACGCGGCCGCAGTTGGGGCAGGTCGCCGGCAATCTGAATGTCCACTTTGTGTGCCGTTCCGCTCTTCAGGTCATAAAGCCAGATCGCTCCAAACTGCTCGATCGCAATGGCATCCGGTCCCGCGCTCGCATACTTAAAATCGAGCCCATCGTTCTTCAGCGCCACTTTCACGCTCTTCGTCTTTGTGTCATAGCTGAACAGCGACATCACCCCGCTGCGATCGGAGAGAAAAAACACGCGCTGGTCCACCCAGATGGGATTGAAGTCGTTTGAATTCTCCCGCGGTATCGGCGTCACGCTCGAATCCGACAGCCGCGCAATCCATACCGGCGAGGTTTGTCCGCCGCGATATCGCTTCCAAATTTCAAATGCGTGGTCCAGAGGGACGTAAGCCAGCTCCCTGCCGTCGGGCGAGTAGGAACCTTCGACGGCGATCGGCAGCGGCAGCTCCGCAGGAAATCCGCCGTCGCGTGAAACCGTAAATAGCCGCCGGGCACGCGAGTAACTGCTGCGCGTCGAAGAAAACAGCACCGAGTTTCCGTCGCGCGTCCAGCCGATCACTTCGTCTGCCGCTGGATGATAGGTGAGCCTGCGCGGCGTACCGCCGCTCGCGGGAATCACGTAAACGTCCTCGTTTCCGTCGTAGTCTCCCGTAAACGCGATCTGGCTCCCGTCCGGCGAGAAAACCGGCAGCGACGCGGTCCCCGCTCCCGCCGTGAGCCGCTGCGCCACGCCGCCAGAGCGCGGCGCGCTCCACAAATCCCCTGCATACACGAAAACAATTTGCGTCGTGCTAATCGTCGGGTGATGCAACAACAGCGGCGGATTCTCGTCCGCCAAACAAACGCTTGTCATCCATAGCGCCAGCACGCTTGCGGCCCATCGCAGCATTTCGGTTTCCTCCCACGCCTCCACGAACCTTCAAATCCCGCACAATCTTACAGCCACACCGCTCCAGAAGAAACCAACCGCTGAGTTTCATCCGATGCCCCTGAATTGTGGTAAGACAGTGTCCGACAAATGCGCTCATCTGGACCCAATATCATCTCTGGTGTTCGATCCACTCGGAGGCAAGCCCATGGCTGAGAAAAGTCAGGCCCAAAAATCCGCTGGCGTTTGGACAATCATTCTGACCGACGCGCACTTCTGGGTGCCGGCGATCGTCCTCGTCGCTGGGCTGCTCGTGCTGCAATGGATCCGCTGAACTCCCGGATGGAATCCTTTGACACAAAAATACTCTCGCCATCTGTCGAGACCGCGCGCCTCGGCAAGTTGCAACTCGTCGGAATTCTCTCTGGCTTCGGCGCGGGCGCTTGGCTAGGAGCCGCGGAAGCGCCTACAAAATTGGTAAAACTCGGCGTCTCGCCTCTCGTGGTTTCGCTCCTGATGGTTGTCGGCGTTTTCCTCGCTCGCTGGAGTCTCCCGGCCCTGATCCGCGGCACAGGGCAAATGCGCCTCGACATTCGCCAAGCCCCTCATCTGATCGTCTGGGGCATCCTTGCCGGATGCCTCTGGGCGGTCGCCAACACTCTCACCATTTTCGCCATCCGCGACATCGGCCTCAGCATCGCCTTCCCCCTCTGGAACATCAACAGCCTCCTCGGAATCTTCTGGGGCTATCTTCTTTTCAACGAACTCCGCGACGCCGGAAAACTCCGCTGGCTCGCTGTCCTCGGCGGTGCGCTACTGATGTTCGCCGGCGCCACGCTCCTCGCCATGGCCTCTTCCCTACAAAGCCCGGCCGCCCATCCGTTCCGCGGGATCGCAGCCGCTCTCGCCGCCGGCGTGCTCTGGGGCACGATGTACGTCCCCTACCGCAAAGCCTACCTGACCGGAATGAATCCTCTTTCCTTTCTTGCCTTCTTCACTATCGGCGAACTCGGTATGATGCTCACGCTCGCCGTCGCGTACGGCGGCGGCTCTGACGCTCTCATCCATCAGCTCGAACTCGCCAAGCCTGTCCTCTTCTGGCTCATGCTAGGCGGCTTCGTCTGGGTCATCGGCGATCTCTTTCAGCAGTACGCCGCAAAATACATCGGCATCAGCCGCGGCATCCCGCTCTCCAACACGAATCAACTCTGGGGTTTACTCTGGGGCATCCTGGTCTTCGGCGAACTCCGCGGCCTCAACCCATCACTCTACGCACAAGTCATCGGCGGCTCGCTCCTGATGGCCGCAGGCGCCGGAGCCATCGCCCTCTCCAGCGTCAACGCCAAGGAGCACGCCCGCTGGAAGCAAGCCGCCGACCGCGAAGGCCAACGCTACAAAGTCGACACCGCCTATGTCCGGGCCGCTCTCTCCGGCCGCGATGCCATCCCTGCGCGGAACAGCGCGGGCAGCATCAGCGACGTGAACGATCCGAGCACGAGGCCCGCGCCGCAATCCTCAAGATCGTGGCTGGACTATCTCCTGGTCAGCGCTGCCACCACAATCTTCATCACGCTAGCCCTACTTGCCCGTGCGCCGAACCTGGCCCTCAACTGGCCTGCCCTCGTCGCACTCACTGCCGCCATGCTAATTCTTCTGCTGGCCTGCGGCCTCGCTCTCTGGCGCACCACGCGCTTCAACTAACTGCTGCAACCCCTAAAGGGGCGGGCTTGCTCCGGCCCCTTCCACTGAAGAGCACAAATTCATTCCCGCAAACGGGGCCCCAATGTAAACTAACCTCCGTAGACCGTTATCTGCGGGCTCACAGAAAGCAAACCCCGCCTCGATCAATCTCCGGAGCGCACACTGATGGCCGACACCCTCCCCCTTCCCGCAACTCTGGTGCCCCGCGCTGCCGACCGCGCCGCCGCCAAAACTCTTTCCATTCCCTGGTACATCTGGTCTAACGTCCTCGCCGTCGCCTGCAGCGTAGTCGGCGGCGTTTGGGACATTTCCTGGCACGAAAGCGTCGGCCGCGACACTTTCTGGACTCCCGCGCATCTTCTCATCCAACTTTGCGGCATCCTGGCCGGCCTCGGATGCGGCTATCTCATCCTCGACACCACCTTCCGCAAGGATTCGCCTCTTCGCGCCAACTCCGTCTCCGTCTGGGGATTCCGCGGCCCGCTGGGCGCCTTCCTCTGCGCCTGGGGCGCCGTCGGCATGATCACTTCCGCCCCTTTTGACAACTGGTGGCACAACGCCTACGGCCTCGACGTCAAGATCCTCAGCCCGCCGCACATTCTGCTCGCCCTAGGCATGACCGGCATCCGCTTCGGCACGCTCGTCCTGGTCCTGGCCGAAGTCAATCGCGCCACCGGCGAATATCGCGCGCGCCTTGAGCGCGTCCTCTTCTTCTGTTTTGTTTTTCTGCTGGCTATGACTGTCGGCATCATGCAGGAAGACACGTTCCACTTCTTCATGCACGGCGCAAAGTTCTATCTCGTCATCATGCTCGCCGCGCCAATCTGGTTTGGCACGGTCTCGCGCGCCTCAGAAAATCGCTGGGCGGCAACTATCATGACCGGCGCCTACACACTCCTGCATATCTCGTTCATGCAGATTCTCGAGCTCGTCCCGGCCGCGCCCAAACTCGGCCCCGTCTACCAAAACATCACGCATCTCGTCCCGCCGGATTTCCCGCTCCTGTTGATCGTCCCCGCGTTTGTTTTCGATGTCCTCCGCCGCCTCATCACGGGCTGGAGTGGCTGGTCGCAAGCCGCAGTCCTCGGCGCGGCGTCTCTCGCAAGTTTCCTGGCGGTTCAGTGGCCCTTTGCGAATTTTCTGATGTCGGCGGGTTCGCGCAACTGGTTCTTCGCCACCAACAACCTTCCCTATTTCATTCCGTCCAACTCGCACTGGGCGCGCAGCGCCTGGTTCCCTACCGAATCCACGCCACAACAATTCGCCTTCCGCATGCTCCTGGCTCTGGCCGCCGCCATCCTCATGATCCGTGTCGGCCTCAGGTGGGGCGACTGGATGCGCCGCATCCGCCGCTGATGTCTTTTTCCCGTACTCGATGACCCGTTCTTCCGGCGCAGCTGCCCCCCAGCTGTCGGCCTGAATCCAGGTCACGCCTGACCCGTCTGAACTCCCAGGCGTGGTAAAGAGAAAAAAAAGCACACCTGAATTGTCGACACAAACATCGAACACAATGGATGATAGGTCCCGGGACGCGCGGCCAGGCCAGTCTCGCTCGTTTGTATTCCGATTCTTGTTGCCCGCTTGTGCCAGTTGGACAAACCAGGTTATGCGCCGCCTGTGCCCCCGCGAACTGACCAGAATCTTTGAAACACAGCAAGCAGCTAGAACTTAGGAAAAGGAGAATCGCAATGCCAACCATCACGACCAAAGACGGAGTCACAATTTTCTACAAGGACTGGGGGACCGGCCAACCCATCGTTTTCTCTCACGGTTGGCCTCTCTCCGCCGACGACTGGGACAACCAGATGATGTTTTTCTTGAATCGGGGCTATCGCGTCATCGCCCATGACCGCCGAGGCCACGGACGCTCGAGCCAACCCGGCACAGGCCACGATATGGATCACTACGCCGATGACCTCGCGGCGCTCACCGCGCATCTTGATTTGAAGAATGTCATTCACGTTGGCCACTCGACCGGCGGCGGCGAGGTCACACGTTACATAGGTCGCCACGGCGAAAGCCGCGTCTCTAGAGCCGTCCTCATCAGCGCCGTGCCACCGCTCATGGTGAAGACCCCTGCGAATCCCTCTGGCCAGCCCAAGGAAGTCTTCGACGGCTTCCAGGCCACCCTCGCTGCCAACCGCGCGCAATTTTATCTGGATCTGCCAACCGGGCCCTTCTACGGCTATAACCGCCCGGGCGCAAAACCCTCCCAAGGCACAATTCAAAATTGGTGGCGCCAGGGCATGATGGGCGGCATCAAGGCCCACTATGATGGCATCGTGGCCTTTTCCCAGACCGACTTTACCGAGGATCTCAAGAAGTTCACGGTCCCCACGCTGGTCATGCACAGCGAGGATGATCAAATCGTTCCCTACGTCGCCTCCGGCCCGCAGAGCGCAAAACTGATCAAGGGCGCCGTACTGAAAACCTACAAGAATTTCCCGCACGGCATGCCCACGAGCGAGGCCGACACGATCAACGCCGATCTCCTAGCCTTCCTCAAAGGCGCCACCGCCGCCTCAGCCTGAGCATTTGCCAACGAGCCGTAGGAAACGGGAGCCCACCCTCGTCTTTTGAGGGTGGGCTCATTCCTTTGATCAGACAGGGATTCCCTGGCTGAGCCCGATGGTGTTCCCTATAGAGCAGGAAATGACTTCGCCGGCCGGCACTCCAGTTCCGCCTCGTCGCGCTTTTCTGGAGCTACGCCCCGCAGTCACAAAACGCAGCACTTGAAATCCTCTGGAAGCCGCGCTTAGAGAAAAACCGGGGGGGGTGGGTCCCCCGCCGTTACTTCGTCCACTCCTCCCCCGTACTCCTTTGCGAGGGATGGCAGCGAGTCCATCGGACAAACTTTCGCGGGCGGGATGGAGGCAATGGACCCGCCGCGAAATCACTGCTACATTGCTTGTCATACGGAGGGTCTCACCTCGAGCCGTTCCGCCGACCCCCAGCCGGCCGGACAGACTCAAGGTGTAGGCCCGGAGTCTTCCGTCTCCCTCACCAATCACAAAACGAAAGCGAGCAAAACATGTTCAAGCGACTCATGGCAGGAGCTGCGATTGCGGTGCTGGCTTGTTCGGCGGCCACTTCCCTTCGCGGGCAAGAAGTAACGCAGGCAGACAAAGATCGTGCGATCCAATATCTCGAAAAAACAAAGCAAGGCGTCATCGAAGCCACCCGAGGCCTCTCCGACGTGCAATGGAATTTCAAGGCCGGACCGGATCGCTGGTCCATCGCGCAGTGCATGGAGCACATCGCCGCTGCCGAAGACTTCATCCGCGGAATCGTCGTGGAAAAGGTCATGATGGCCCCGGCCGTCCCCGGACGCGACCTTAAAAAGACCGACGACGCCGTCGTCGCCATGGTTCCCGACCGCTCGCAAAAGGCGCAAGCCCCGGAACCGCTCGTTCCCACGAACCGCTTCGGCTCTCCCGATGGATCGTTGAAGCACTTCCTCGAAAGCCGTGAAAAAACCGAAGACTTCCTGAAAACCACTCCTGGCCTGCGCGATCACGCCGTCGATAGCCCCATGGGAACGAAGCTGGACGGCTATCAGTTTATTCTTCTGATCGCCGCGCACAGCGAACGCCACACCAAGCAGATCCTTGAAGTGAAAGCGGACCCCAACTATCCGAAGAATTAGGAGTGCCGGGGACCTCAGACAAAAACGCCGACGACATGGCACGGAGCGTCGTTTAGAAAAATTGAGTCGCGCGACGGGGAATTGCGGACGTGGCGCGACTTAAACTTCTGTGTGTTAAACTCAAACCAGCAGCGGCTCGACAAGAGCGGCTGCCGGAGCGTGGAACTTCGGGCTCTGTGCAACGAGGTCCCGCGAACCCCGCCAGGCCCGGAAGGGAGCAACGGTATCGGGATTGCCTCGGGTGCCGCAGATCACCCGAAGTTCCTCGCATCGAAAGAAAGCAGATCCTTCGCTTGCGCTCAGGGCAAGCCCTGGAAAATCGAAAGCAGACTGCAGCGAGTTGAGCCTTTAGGGTGCAGGAATGGTTTTTGCCGGCGCAATTCTTGTCATGTTTTTTTTGGCTTGTACCGGACTTGTGTTTTTCTTCTTGTGGCTGAACAGGCAGGGCAGGAGTTCCAAGTCGACTGACGCGAAATGAGCTATCAAGTCATAGCCCGGAAGTGGCGCCCGCAGACCTTCAGCGATCTTGTCGGACAATCCCACGTAACTTCGACGCTGGCGAACGCGATAAAAAATGATCGCGTGGCGCACGCGTATATTTTTTCAGGAGCGCGCGGCGTCGGCAAAACGACGGCGGCGCGTATTCTGGCGAAAGCCATGAATTGCGTGAACGGGCCGACACCGGAGCCGTGCGGCGAATGCGATTCGTGCAAGGAGATTGCGGCGGGGACTTCGCTCGACGTGATTGAGATTGACGCGGCATCGAATCGCGGGATCGACCAGATTCGCGAGCTGCGCGAGATGGTGCGCTATGCGCCGGCCGCTTCGCGCAGCAAAGTTGTACTGCTCGATGAAGCGCACATGCTCACGAGCGAGGCGTCCAATGCGCTATTGAAAACGCTGGAAGAGCCGCCGGACCGCGTGATTTTTGTCATGGCGACGACGCAGCCCGAAGATTTAGAGGACACCATCCGGTCGCGTTCACAGCACTTTCATTTTCGGGCACTGACGTTTGCGGAAATTACCGGACGGCTCGAAGAGATCGCGGCAAAAGAAAATCTAAAGATTGAATCGGGCGCGCTGGCGGTGATTGCGCGGATGGCGGAAGGCAGCTTGCGAGACGCGCTTTCCCTGCTGGAGCAGGCGCGGGCATATTCGGGAGACGTAATTCTAGACAAGGACGTGCGCGAACTGCTCGGCGTCGTGCCGGAAGATTCGCTGAACGAGCTGGTGCAGGCCATTGCGGAAGGCTCGGCGGATCGCGCGCTGGGGCTGGTGCACACGTTCCAGAAGGAAGGGCGCAACCTTCAGCATTTTTGCCGCGAAGCGATCCGGCACATGCGCAATCTGTTGATCGCGCGTGTCAGCGGCGCAGATTCGGATTTGATTGCGGCGACGGCGGATCAACGGCCCGCGCTCGCCAAAGCCGCCGAGCAATTTACCGAAGAAGACCTCACGCGATTTTTCCAGATACTTTTGCAGACCGACGATGACCTGCGGCGGAAACCGGATCCACGCGTGCATCTCGAGATGGGTCTGCTCCGACTGATCAACGCGCAGCGGCTGGCGCCGATGGAGGAGTTGCTGGCGGAGCTGCGCGGCGGCGCTCCGGCGGGGGTCGCCAGTGCTGGCGGGATGCGTTCCAGCGGGGCACCGGCCATGGCGGCGCCGCAGGCAGCATCCGCGCGAAGTTTTTCTCCAGCTCCTGCGCCGCAAACGGCTTTCCCTCCGCCGCCGCGAATCTCCGCGCCGGGTTTTTCGACGGCAGCCGCGGCAGCCGCTCCGGCCCGGGCGGAAATAAAAGCCGCTCCAGCGGCAGCTCCGCCAGCAGAGAGTCCGGCAACCGTTGCGGCGGCGACGGAATCTGAAAGAGGGATCGCAGAAGCTGCAGAGACGCGCTCCGGGGCGCAAGCTGACGGAATCACACAGGAACAAGTTGCGGAAATAAAGACGGCGATTCAGGCGCAGCAGAAATTTCTCGGAGAGATCGTGAATCAGGGCCGCCGATGGGAACTGGAAGGCGCGGAATTGAGAATTTATTTTTCGGCGGACAAGCGCGCGTTTGCGGAAATGATGGAAGGGCGCGACTCCTTGGAAAAGGTCCGTGCTTGTTCGAGCAAAGTGCTGGGCCGTCCGGTGCGCGTGTGTGCTAAAGTAGAGGCAGTTGCAGCAACTGCGTCGCGCGGAATTTCAGGGACGCAAGAGTTGCGTGAACAGTTCGAGCAAGATCCGATGGTGCGGTCGATGCTGCAACGCTTTGGAGGAAAAATCTCCGAAGTAAAATGGCGCCAAGAGGAGTCCTGATGGAAGTCAATGCGATCCAGCAGATGCTCTCGAGGTTGCGGCAGGTTCAGGAAGACTTGCAGCAGCAAGTGAATGGCGTGGCCGTCGAAGCTTCGGCCGGCGGGGGCATGGTCACCGTCAAGATGAACGGGCAGAAGCAAATTGTGGACCTGCGGATCGAGCCGGAAGTTTTTGCGAGCAAGGATCAGGAAATGTTGCAGGACTTGGTTCGCGCCGCGGTCAACGAAGCATCGCGCCGCGTCGATGAAGAACTCGCCAACCAGATGAAAAACCTCGCCAGCGGCATCCCCGGCATGGCGGGCATGAAAATCCCCGGCTTGTTTTAACTGCCTCACGTTCCCCCGTAGTTCCCTGCCCTCATTGGCATTCCATGTTCTTCCCCAAAGCCGCTACTTCACGTATTGACCGTTGTGAACTTCGTATTCGACATGGAACGGTTTCTGCTGCTTGCGATTTTCCCAGTGCTCTTCGGCAATGAGGCGATTGATCTGGTCGAGGCGTTCGGAGGAGAGCGGATGAGAACGGAAGTAGCCGGTGAGACTTTGGATGGCGAGCTCGGAAAGTTCTTCTTCGGGGCTTTGCGCGTGGATGACGTATTCGTTGCAGAGCTTGGCCAAGCGCGTGAAGAGGGTGACAGCGCCGTAGGGCGAATAACCGGAGGTGACGGCCAGGCGAACCCCTTCGCGATCGGCTTCGAATTCTTCGTCCTTGTGGTAGCCGGCTTGCCAAAATTCCAGAGGGATTTCTAGTAACGCACCGACCGCATCCAGATTCAGATTTTTCAGTTTAGCTTCGATCTGGTAGCGCTCGATGCAGTGGTAGTGATCGATGTGCTCGACTTCGTGCCCGAGGATGCTGGCCAGCTCGTCCTCGGTTTCCATTTGATCGAGCATCCCTTCGCCGATGTAGACAGGACCCCCGGGAAGCGAGAAGGCATTGATCATGTTGTGATCGGGGATGAGATGAAAATTGTAGTCGAGGTGGCGGTGAGCGTGAGCTGAAACGGTGCCGCCAACGCGGCGCACATATTTTTCGAGCGCCTCGTCTTCGGGAGTCGGCTTCCTGACTATGCCGGAATAGTTGGCGGCTAACTGGCGGCCAAGAGAGATTTCTTGTTCATCCGAGAGGCGCGTGAAATGCATGGGGATGCGAGTCACATCGCGCTGCGCGTCGGCAACAATATCAAGGACGGCGTTGGCGGAGACGGGAGGGGATTTGGCGCGGCGCTGGCTCCAATAGAGGCCGGCGAGAGAAACCCCCAGAATCGCAAAGAAAATAATGAAGACCACGGCGCGCTTCATCGGCGATGCTCGAAGACCTCTCTGAGTCTCGTATGAAGCAGGGCCACGGCCAGGAGTACGCAGCCGACCACGGCAACAGAGATCCCTTTTTCAAACAAGGTTTCCCGCCAAAAGTCCATGGCAGCAACTTTAGCGACGCAGAGCACTAACATTGCGTAGCCGGTGAGGCGAAAGCTGTGTTCCTTTACGGCGTATGCGAGCAAAACGATGCACAGGCCTTCGAGACCCCAGGAGGCCGTCACCCATTCGGTTCTCATTTTCAACGCAAACATCGTGGCAACTAAAATCACGGGAACAAAAAACTGAAGCTGCTCAGGCCGGACGACAAGCGCGGTGATGATTTTCGTCCAGCGGCTCGCGTTGGGGGGCGGGGCGTATCGCCCGCGAATGGCAAACGCAAAGTAGAGGGTCGCCAGCAAAATCGTCGAGGCAGTTCCAACAACAGAGTAGCGGCCCTGCCAGGTTCCCTGATTGAAATATCCCGCACCGAAAAGATTGTGGGCCATGCCTCGCGCGAAAGTTGCCAGTGTAAGAAGGATGCCCTGGTGAAGAAAAATGGGACGATCGAGAGCCCAGGCCGCGGCGAAGAGAGCCAATGCGACGGCCGCGTAGGCGGTGACCACCCATTCCGGCAGAAACTGGAAATAGAAGAGTGCGGCAACCGTGGCGGTACCGAGATAGGCGACGAAAGAATCGAAACGGAAGCGGCCCGCGCTGGCGGTGTTTTCTTCCTGCGCAGGAAGCTGGGCGTAAACGAAGAAGAAGATCAGGATGAGCGGAACAACGGTGATCATGCGGTCGCTCAGAAAGACGCCGGGAGCGCCGGCGGCCAGATTCGCGAAGAAAATGCGTGCGAAGGCGGCGGTGAAGGCGACGTAGGACTGATAGCGGAATTGCGCAATTTTGCGGAGAAGGCCGTATTCGAAAAGGACAAGGCCAAATGCAGCGAGACCGACGGCGATGCTGAGGGGCCAGAGTTCGCGCCAGAGAAGCAACGATACGATCAGGGACGCGGACCAGGAATAGATGTGATGGAAGCCGCGGGCACGCCACTCCTCAGGCATGCGGACGAGGCGGGACATGGCGTAGAAAACGACGGCCACGATCGAGAGCGAGAGCAGACGGACGCTGACACCGTGCCAGGTTTCCTCTACGCGCATGTTGATGCTGACGCTGCGAATCAGAGTGAGCGCGGCGAGCGCGTGGGCTTGCCAGCGCAGATCGTCAAGCTTGAAGCGGCGGTCGACGGCGGCAAGGGCGAAAGAGAAGAGCGCCCAGAACGCGGCGAGCCAGCCACTGCCGGGAGAAACCTCGTACCACACGAGTAGGCCGAGGAGCAACGTGGCGGCGGTGGTATGCAGATATGCGGAGAGAAGCGCATAGGAAGCGTCGGGTAGAGTAGCTTTGCGTGAGATGGCATAGAGGCCGGCGGCGACGAGGGAAACGGTGATGATGCGGACGCTGAAGTTTCCGTAGTAGGCGGTGAGGTGATAGTTATAGTCAAAGGTGCGCGCGATGGCAGCGATGGCGAAGAGATGTTCCTGGAAGCCGAGGTGAGAAAGGTCGAAGCGGCGTCCAACGAGCGCGAGGATAATGCCGGCGGCCAGGAAGAAGACGGCGATCCAGGCAAAGGGAGCTTCCGCGAAAATGAGGAGGCCGAGAAAGAGTGCGGCAACCCAGGTGTAGGCGTTGCGGACGGCGTATGCGAACTCTTCGAGGGCATCGGCAGCGACTTTAGCGAGCAAGTAAGCCCCGGCGATGACTACCCCAACCGTGAAGAGGCGCATAGAAACGCCGCGCCAGAGCGGCCCATACAAATTCAGGTTGAACGCGTAGGTACGCAAGAAGGCAGCAAACGCGATGACGTTTGCCTGCCAGGCAAGCTGAGGGTAGCGAATCCACCGCGTGGTGAGCGCGAGCGATGCGGCGAAGACGATCCAGCCCACGGCGATCCACGGGGCGCCGAGGGCTTCTTCGAGGATCCAGACCATTATGCCTGCAGCAATCCAGGTGTAGGCGACGCGGGCGATTTCCCGGTGGCGCGCGTTTTCGACGCCGAGACGTTTGGCAATCCAGTAGCAGCCGGCTACAACGGGCAGCGCTCCAAGGGCGTGTACTCGAATGGTGCCCCACACGTGAATGCCGAACAGGTCCGCAGTGAACGCCGTAAAGACGGCGAGCAGCGTGATGGCGTGCGCGTGGAAGGCAAGAACCTGGTAGCGGAGAGCGCGGGCGTTTTCGGAAAGAGCGACGGCCAAGGCGATGAAGAGGAATGGCCGCCAAAGGTCGGGAACTTCGAACCAGATGAGAGCCGCAAAAAAGGCGGTGCCCGCGAAAGCAAAGAGTCCCCGGAAGATGCGTTGCTCTTGAGTATCGCTGTGGGCAGCGAGCTTTGCGGTGAGATAGAAAATCGCGCCCAGAATGGGGAGAGTGATCAGACGCGTGGTGATGTGCGCATCCGTCGGGCTTTCCATGTGCAGATTGAAGACGAAAGCGCGATAGAGAGTAAGCGCGCCGAGGAGCGCGTATTGAATTTGGAGAGGACGGGAGTCGAGGCGGCGGCCCAGGAAAGCGAGCGAAAGCATGATAGCGGCGAAGGCCAAAGCGGTCCAATCACCGGAGAAGAGCGCCCAAGCAGCCGTTGCGGTTGCGAATGCGGCGAAATAGGAATGGATGTCGAGCAAGCGGCGATCGAGAGAGGAGCGGAAGGATTCTTTCCACAGTGTGGCGATGTAGAGGGCGTTGAGATAAAGAGCGAGGCCGCAGACCGCGAAGAGGAGGCCGGGGCCGGCGGCGATGTCTTCTGTTTTGGCGCGCCAATGGACCAGGGGACGGAAGTTGTAAACGAGGAGGTCGATGCCGACAAGCAGGCCCGTGAAAAGGCCGACGCGGAGGAAGACGACTTCTTCGAAGATAATTCCGGCGAAGAGGAAAACTTCGGCGGCGACGAGCCAGAGATAGGCGACGTCATTTCCGGAGAAGTGGGAGGGAACGGCGACGAGCATGAGCGCGGCGCCTAGCAGGCTGAGAATGATGAAGGCACGGCGGCGGCGTCTGGTGATGGGAAGCTGGGCGAAGATAAATTCCAGCGCGCCGATGAGAAGCAGTGCGACATAGGCGAGGTCGGGCTGAATGGATTGAAACTTCATTACGCCGAGGAGAAGGAGGGTGTTAAGGAGCGCGGAGACGGTGGAGACGTGCTCTTCGAAATCGGTTTTGACGCCGCGCAGAATGTAGGAAATCCTGAAGATAAGCCAGTAGAAGAAGAGGATGGCAACGCTCGCGTGATATTCGGGGAAGAGGCGGCCGTGCGCGCCGTTGGGGCCGAGGATTTTGTAGAGCCAATAGAGATGATTGAGATAGCTGGAGAGGATGCCGAAGACTTCGAGTTCGAACCAGCCCATTTTCAAAACAATGGTGACCAGGCCGATCGCAAGAAACACGCCTGCGAGCAATCCGTAGACAGTGCTCTCGTTGACGCCTGAAGACACCAGCGGAATTTCGCTGAAGCTCAGAGCAACGGTGGTGTAACCGAGAAGAAAGGAGAGGCCAGTGACGAACTGGGACTTGTAGCGGAGAGTGTGCGCCGCCATGCCGAGCGCTACGGCCAGCATGAGAATGCAGTCCAAAACGAGAGAATCGAGGATGCGCATCGCGGGGAAGTTGTGGATTCCGTACGTGCTGCAGAAAAGGAGGGCCCAGCCGCAGCCGATACCGACGCGGCCGATAAGCTGGTAGCGTTCGCGCTTCTCCAGGAATATGCCGCCCGCCAAAAGCAGGAAGGCCACGAGAAAGGCCACGATCGCTTTTCCCGCGGCTCCAAAAGATTGCAGCTTGATTAAAGCCAGCGTGGTTACGCCGATGACGACCATGATGCCGCCGAGCTTTGCAAACCAATTGGTGCCGAGAGCGTCTTCGAGCGCGGAGATCGCTTTCATGCGATCCCTCATCGTGGGCTTTGGCGCTGAAGCGCGAAGAGGCGAAAACGAATGCGGCGTGGAAACACGCGCAGGGGCGGGTGGGACCGCTGGCGGCGGGGGCGGGATCGCGGGACTGGCGGGCCTGGGAGGAATTGTCTGCGGCATGACGACTTTTGGCGGCGCGGGCGGGGTTGGATTGGCCACCGGAGGCGGAGCTTGCGGGGCGGGCGCGAGTGGCTTCGGCTCGAGCGGCGGGGCGGGCGCGAGAGGTTTTTCGGGCGGCGCGGCAACCGGTGCCGCGGGCGGAAGGACGGGCGGGGCCACGGTTACTGGCGGGACGGGGGCGAGCGACGGTGGCTTCTGTTCCGGCGGGGGCCCGGGCTTTTTTTCTGCGACCGGAAAGGAAGCAGGGGGCTCGGGCTTTGCGGTCGGCGGCCCTTCGATACGTGGGGAGGTAACCAGAGTGGGATCAGCCAGCGCTTCGGGATGGGCGCTCGGAACTGGAGTGTGAACCAGAGGAGCGACGGGCTTCTCGACGCGAGCCCCCGGGGGCGGAACTGTCGCGGCAACCTTTGTTTGGAGTTCGCCGACAACTCGCTGGAGGTTGGTGAACTGCCTGGCGTTTTCGCCGGCCAGGTCGTTCAGTTGTTTGCGCAGCCTGGCATTCCGAACGTAGAGAGAAATAGCCAAAATGGGGGTGGCGAGCAGGACTAAACCATAGGCGGCGGCGAAGAGTATGAGAAGGGGCATGGGTATTCTCGGGTCTACTCGCTCGATTAGTTCTGATGGTAGAACGGGCGGGCACCTGATTCTTGCATTTTGTTCCCGGGTCACGCATAGGTAGTAACCATACCTCGGCTAAGTACTTTATTTTTAAATAGTTGAGGGTGAAGTACGGATGACGGCGTGTTCAGGCGCGGCGCAAGTGGCGAGAGAGTGGCTGGAGAGTCCGGACGGTCCTCCCGGGGCCCTTCCCGTCAGCCGCATTACGGTCCTGGTTTGCGTGGGATGCGCGGCTGTGCTACACATGCTACATGCCTGATTTTGCTGCTCCTGTCGAACGGCTCATCGATGAATTGAAGCACCTTCCCGGTATTGGACAGAAAACCGCGCAGCGACTGGCCTTTTTTATTTTGCGGGCGGCACCCGAAGATGCGATGGGGCTGGCCGACGCGATACGCGACGCGAAAGAAAAAATCCGCGAGTGCTCGGTGTGCAGCAACATCACAGAGAATGACCCGTGTCACTTCTGCACAGGCGCGAATCGCGACAAGAAGATGATTTGCGTGGTGGAAGAAGCGCACAACATCATGGCGATTGAGAAGACCAGGACGTTCAGCGGGATGTATCACGTGCTGGGGGGATCGCTTTCGCCCTTGTCCGGGCGCGGGCCGGAGCAACTGCGGATCAAGTCACTGATTGAGCGGCTGAAGGGCGGGACGGTCGAGGAGATCATCATTTGTACGAATCCGACGGCGGAGGGGGAGGCTACTGCCGTGTATCTTTCGAAATTGTTGAAGCCGCTGGGGGTACGAGTGACGCGCATTGGCGTGGGAATCCCCGTTGGGGCCGACCTGGAATATGCCGACGAAATCACTATGCTCAAGGCGCTCGAAGGCCGGCGCGATTTGTAGCTGGTGGTTTCTCCTTCTGAGAAGATTGGACGGTGAAGTATCCCTTGATGCGTGGCAAGACACGCGAGTCTTCCGCAGGGCCCCCTTGGCAGTGAACCCTAGACGATTGCTCGGAGGCGTTCTAGTACGTATGGCCGCCTCTAGCCAGCGGACCAATTTGGGTATAGAGTCTGATTCCCGCGGAGTGGTCCCCCACCGCAAGGAGGTGCGCTTTGCCAGGCCTGGCGCACTACATGGCGCAGTACGATCACGAACACTCTTCTGGCTGGAATAAGCTTCTCCATGGTCTGGGCATTCCCATGATTTTCGCGGGAATCTTTCTGCTGATTTTCATGAAGTGGATTTGGGGAGCGAGTTTCTTTGTAGGTGGGTGGGTTTTTCTTCTTCTTGGACACAAGATTGAGGGAAACCACCCGGCATTTTTTCAAGGACCAATTTATCTGCTGGTAGGACCAATCTGGGTCGCAAAGGAAGCGTGGGAGTTCCTGACTGGAACGCGCCATACATCCGGCTCAGAGGGGGCCCCAGAGCGCACCTCGCAAGATAGTTCGCACGGTGCGGCCACGAAGCAGTCGTGAGCGATCTCGGAGTTCAGCCCAAACTCTAGGAGCGGCGACGGTGTCCATGGACGAGCAGCAGAGCGGCAATCTTGCCGACGAAACGACAGAAATGATGTCTGAAACGGTCGCCCATCAGAACGAGGAATTGCGAAAGCGCCGCAGCACGCGAATCATGCAGGCTGTGCCGCTGGCGGTGACGGGTGTGGACGCGCTGGGGCGTCCGTTCACGGAGCGCACCTCGACACTGATTATTAATTGCCACGGTTGCCGTTACCAGTCGAAGCATTACGTCCTGAAAAATATGTGGGTGACGCTCGAGGTGCCGCATCCGGAAACTGGACTCGCGCCGCGCACGGTGCGCGGGCGAGTGGCGTGGATTCAGCGGCCGCGCACGGTACGGCAGCTTTTCCAGGTCGCGCTTGAGTTGGAAACTCCTGGCAATACCTGGGGCATTGCATTTCCGCCGCCGGATTGGTTCGCGCCTTCGGAAGCAGTTCGCTCGAATGTCTATGGAAGCGCCGAAGAAGTGGCGCAAAGAAGTTCAGATGCCGCGGAAATTCATTTGCCTCTGACAGAGCCCGACCCCTCCTCCGCGCCAGTGCAGGACAATTTGCGCGTCTTTCCTGCTCCGGCAAGCGCGACCGACGCGTCGCTGCAACTCGCGCGGCACATGGCGCGGCTGATGGCCGACGCGAAGCAGCAAATTCAAACGGCAGCGCGGGAGGTGGCGGCGCAAGCAGTGGCTGCCGAACGCCGTGTGTCCCTGGAACAGTGGGAGCAGAAATTTTCGATTGCACAGGAACAACTGGCCCAACAGGTTTCTGGGGCGATCACGAAAATTCAGGAAGAGTCCGACACGCGTTCGCGGGCAGCGCATTCGGCGGCAGCGGAGGCTTTGCAGAGAGAGCTTCCTCGCTGGATCGCACCTCAGCTCGAAGAGCTCATCCGGGAGTTGACGCAGCAAATCTCGAACCGCGCGGCCGCCGAGCGCACGGAGCAGACGCAGCATCTCGCCAACGCCGTGGAATCGCTTCGCGCGCTTTGCCAGCAGGCCGAGGAATCCGCTGGCCGGCTGCGCGCACAGGCGGAACAGGCAGACACGCAAATTTCCAGTCGCGCGGCGGAATCGATGCGCGAAGTGGACGATCTGGCGCGGCAACGCGAAGTGGCCGCCAACGCGCACCGCGAAGCCATGAGCGCGGCCGCAAGCGAGATCGAGCAGCAAGTCCGCACGGCGCTCTCCGAAGCGCACTCCTCCTGGCGGGGCCAGCTGAATAGCGAAGTCGAGGCGGCGCAGGCGCGCTGGCGTTCGACGCTTGAGAACACGCTGACGGAATCGCAGGCGAAAGCCGCAGCGGCGCTCGAGGAACACAGCCGCGCAATCACCTCGCAATTCGAACAGGAAACGGCCCGGCAAGCCGATGCAACCCGCGCATCCATAAGCAGCGCCGCGACCGGAACCGAGCAGCGCCTCGCGGAGCTGCGCGACTCTTTGCGCGAAGAAGTGACGGGCCAGTCCGCAGCAGTGCAGGAATCCATGGGCGCTGTGGCTCGCGAAGCGGAGCAGCGTGCGGCCAGCGCGAGCAATTCTTTGCAAGAGGAAGCGGCGAAGCAAATCGCCTCTGTTCATGAGGCCTTGACCAGCACGGCGGCGGAGGCGGAACAGCGCCTCGCCGGATTGCGCAACTCGTTAGAGGAGCAATCGCAGTGGCTGGAAGCCGCTTTGGGGCGCGCCGCCGAATCCACGGAGCGGCTGGAGCATTTTTCCGCGCGTACGGAGACAGCGCAGAGGCAAGCGCTCTTGGGATTTGAGTCACAGATGGATGATGTTCTCAGCCTCAATCGCAACGAATTGCACCGGCAGTCGGAGACCCTTCTCGAAGAACTCAACGCGCGCATTCGCACCACGTTTGAAGAGCACTGCCGGATGGCGATATCGCGCTTTGATCAGCAGGTTGAATCGATGGTGCAGCCGCACATTTCGAGGACCGAAGAGGCCATTCACCGCCTTGCGGGCGGCCGCTCTCTTCTCGATGCCGCGCTGACCTTGCAACAGGACCGCATCCGGACTTCGGCGGATGAAGCTTTCGCGGAATCTCTCGCGCGCTTCCGGGATAATCTTGGCGGCGTGGATCAGATTCTGCAGGAAGCGGCACAAGCTGTGGTGGCGAGCAATCTCGCAGAGATCGAATCCAGGGCGTCCGACCTGAAGCATCAGACGGTCGACGACCTGATGAAATCGGCCGAGTGGTACGAGAAAAAGGCGCAGACGCAGATCCAGAGCCTCACCGAAAAGACGGTCGAGCAGGCGGAGAACCAGTTCCGGGAAAAGGCGGGTGAAGTATCGAGCGTCTTTGCGAGCGAACTGGATCACTCCAGCCGCAGCTTCATCGGCCACACGCAGACGCAGATGGAAGAGGTGGTGCGAGACGCGTTCGAGCAAGCGCGGGCCCTTTTTGCGGAAGCCGCGGAAACCACAACGGCCGCGTTTACAGATGAGATTCAACGCCAGGCGCGGCAAGAGTTGGATGGCTTTGGGCAAGAGCTGCAGGGGTCGCTCGGCCAAACGCGTGCGCAGCTCGACGCCTCCCGCACGGAGTTGTCAGAGAAGGTCACCGCCGAACAGGAAGCCTTTTTGCGGCAGTTCCAGAATAGCATGAGCAGCGCGGTGGAACGGGGCGTTGCCGAGGCGAACGCCAGGGTGAAAGCTGGAATGTCGCCGTTGCTCGAGTCCTGGCAGTCGACGGTTGAAGCGCATCGAACGGAAATGCGCGGCATTTACGCGCAACTCAGCAATCAGGCTGCGGAAGTGCATCGCAGCCGGCTGGAAAATGTTTCGAATCAGTGGATGTTGGCCACCGTGGCCAGCCTGGACCACCAATCGCGCGAAGCGGTCGCCAGCATCGCCGCGAAAGCCGAGGAAACTCTTCGCGAGACCTGCTCGCAAGTTTTCGCCGGAGTCGGCGACGCCCTGCGCGATCGTTTGCAGCAGATTGCGTCTCGCTTGACAGCTCCGGAGCCGCCAGTTACCGATCCGCAGATGGCCCGCTCGCAAACCGCCGGCGGCGGCGACCGCTAGCGGCAATCCCATTCTCGGCCGGATTCGCCTCCGGCCTCACAGCCCGGTATAATTGTAGTTCTTGACCCACTATGGCTAACCGAGCTTATTTGCGCGTCTGGACGCGCGAGTTCTCCGAAACCACTTTGATTGCCCAGTTCGCGAGATTTCTGGCGACTGCGCCGCTTTCCGCTTCGCAGCCGGCGTTCAAGGAGCTTATTGTCCAGCCCATCGATGCCACGGAACTTTCGCTGGCCGAGTGGGACCTGAAAGATTTGGGATACGGCGCAGCGGAAGTCGCAGCGCTCGCCATTCAGCACCTTCACCCGGACAGCGCTTATATCGCCACGGCGAAATGGGATCTCTGGAGCTTTGACGCCGAGACTCTCAAGTGGATGAATAAGCCCGAGCCGCTGTTGCTTACCTGCCACGGTCCCGAATATGACGGGGGCATTGCCGCATCCGAGGGTCACTTTACCGCGGATCTGGGGTTTGAGCACTTCTTTACGGGCCATGGCGGGTTGCTGGCTCCGGGCGCGGCTTCGAATCCGTTCGAGTCTTCCGACCATCCCCTGGAACACACGTTTCGCCAGTGGATGTCGGCTCCAGGCAACCTGAAGGAATATCACGCGAAGACGCGGGAAAACATCCAACAGTTGTTCCGATGGGTCGAGTCGATTGAGCAGGCGCTTCCCGTTGAGCGCAGCCGGCTGTCGTCGGAAGGCGAGGAGAACTTTGAAGCGCGTCTGGACGCGATTCTGGCGCAGCGTTAAAGGCAACCGTGCCCCGCAAGGAACCGCGCTTCGGCGGGCGCTTCCACGCAAGGGCAGCAACAGTTAGAATCGTTGTATCGCAGGTCAGACTCCGAGGCGAAGAAGTTTCCTCACGGAAGGCATCTCCCGTGCACGCCGGAAAAGGAAGCCAACCCGGGCGTATAGTGGGTATCACGCCGAGGGCGGCAAGTCATTGATGGACGAATCTCAATCAATCCAGGACTGTTCGAGGAAAGAGCGCTGGAACGGCAACTCTATCGGGGCGAAAGACGAGATTGCGCTAAGTGGTGTTCCTGTGTTTACGCGCGGACGATTTGTGCTGAAAATGGCGGCGGGGGCTCTCGCTCTTAGCGCCCTTCTGCTCCTCGGCTGCGGTGACGAACCCGCTCCCAAACCCCTGGCAGAAGAGCCGGCAAAACCAGCCGAACCCGCCGTGCCCGATGACATGCAGGCCGCGGCGCAAAATCTGCTGGGGAAAGAGACGCAAGTCCTCGTGTTTGGTGATCTGGCCAAGACCGGGAAGCAGCAGTTCCTCGCGGCAAACGTCGTCCCGAAAACGCCAAAGAATAACATTCCGGGAACCATCGTGACACGCGCCGTCGTTGCGGAAGAAACAGATGGCAAATGGTCGGAACTGCTGCGCTGCGATGAGTATCTGAAAAACGCGAAGGGATATCTTGCGCTGACGCCTTTAACGTCGGTGGCGGGGTGGAAAGTTCAGTACGATCAAGACCCTATCAAGGGAATCCAGTTGTACTTCACGCCGGTCAAGACGGGCACTGACGCACACGTTTTGCCCATCGGCGTGGCTTGGAATCCTGCGACCAAACGCTACCAATCGCTGGATATGACCTATCAGCATTTTCTGATGGAAACGCCGTCGCTCGAGACGGCTAGATCGAGACTCAAATGAGCGCGGCTGCAGCCACGATAGACGCATCTCGGACGGTGAAGAAGCCGCCGAAGTCGTCATCCTGGAAAAATCTGGTTGGACTGCTTCCCTATCTCGCGCGGTACCGCGGGGCGACGGCGCTGGGAATGTTTGCGCTGGTTGTGGCAAGCGTGGCGCAAAATGTGATCCCGCTGGCTACGGGGGTTTTAACGGATATTCTCGCAGGAAGCAGCAGACCGTTCGAGAAAAGTGCCCAAGGCCAGCTGCTTGCCGATTCATGGCTGAGCCGGATGATTCCGTACTATTCCCCGCACAGCCGCCACGCATTGGGAATTTACTGCCTGCTGCTTATTGCTCTCGTTTCGCTGCGCGCCGTTCTTTCCTTCATGACGCGCTGGGTTTTGATCGGCGTTTCGCGCGATATCGAATTTGATATACGCGGCGATTTGCTGAGCCGCTTGCTGCTGATGGAACCGGAATTTTATGTGCGCAACCGGACAGGCGAGTTGATGTCTCGCGCGACGAATGACCTCAACGCCGTACGCATGGTTCTCGGTCCTGGCATCATGTACAGCGGGCAAACCATCATTGGCATGGCGCTCGCGATCATCGTCATGTCGCAGCTCTCGGGGTCGCTCACGCTATGGGTTCTTCTGCCGGTGCCCGTCGTTGCCGTGGTGGTGCAGCATTTTGGCAAAGTGATTCACGAGCTTTACGAAAAAATTCAGGCTTCGCTGGCGACGCTCTCCGCAAGAGTACAGGAAAATCTGGCCGGAGTGCGCGTGGTGCGCGCCTACGCGCAGGAAGAAGCGGAAATCCGAGGTTTTGACGAGCCCAATCGCGAATACGTCTCGCGAAACGTCAAGCTTATCCGCACCTGGAGCATGTTCATGCCGTCGCTCCAGGCTTTGATAGGCATTACATTCCTGATCGTTCTGTGGCAAGGCGGCCATCTCGTTCTTCGCGGCCGAATTTCACTGGGCGCGTTGATTGCCTTCTACACTTATCTCGGGATTCTGGTTTGGCCGATGATTGCGCTCGGCTGGGTCACCAATATCTTTCAGCGCGGCGCGGCGTCCATGGGGCGACTGAATTATATTCTCGCCGCGCAACCGCAAATTGACGACCGCTCCGCCACGGTGCCTGCGGAGCAAAAGGTCGAAGGCGAGGTCGAATTTCGCAATCTCACCTTTGCGTATCCGACGAACATGGCCGGCGGCAGCGCGAATGGCGGAAACGGAAACCGCCCAGCGACGGACGGAGTTCTCCGCGAGATCAGCTTGAAGATCCCGGCAGGTTCGACGCTCGCCATTGTCGGACCGACAGGCAGCGGCAAAACGACCTTGGCCGCGCTCATTGCGCGCCTTTGGGAAGCTCCCGATGGCGCGGTGCTGATTGATGGCCGCTCGATTCGCGAATGGCCGCTGGATACCTTGCGCCGTTCGATCGGCTACGTTCCGCAAGACACTTATCTTTTCAGCGAAACAGTCGGCGAAAATATCGCGTTCGGCCGGCCTAAATTCGATCTGGAGCGCGTGCGGGAAGCCGCCGAGGTCGCCAGCTTGGATAGCGATGTACAAGAGTTCCCCGCGAAGTATGACACCATGGTGGGCGAGCGGGGCATCACGCTTTCCGGTGGACAAAAACAGCGCACCGCCCTGGCACGCGCAATTGTGAGAGATCCACGCATCCTGATTCTCGACGACTCGCTTTCGAGCGTCGACACACAGACAGAAGAGCGCATTCTCAGCCGCTTGCGTGCCATCATGCGCGGGCGCACTACGATCCTGATCGCTCATCGCACTTCGACGGTGCGCGACGCGGATCAGATCGTGGTTTTGCGCGATGGCCGCATCAGCGAGCGCGGTACGCACGACGAACTTCTCGCGCGCGGCGGCTATTACGCCGACCTGTATCAAAAGCAGTTGCTCGAAGAAGAGCTCGAACGCGCATGAGCAATATTCAAGAAGAAGAGAAGCTCGGAAAAGCTTACGACGCGCGGCTGATGCGGCGGCTGATGCAATATCTGCGGCCGTACAAATGGCACGTGGTACTGGCGCTTACGCTTGTCGCGGTTGTGACTCCTCTCGAGCTTGCGCCTCCCTGGCTTTTCTGGGTGGCCATTGACAGTTTTTTTTCTCCCACCATGAATCACTTCATTCCAGAGAGTCTGGCATGGCGCGGCGTCGAGTGGATCTGCGTGGTCTACCTGCTCATCCTAGTCGCGGACTTTCTGGCGCAGTACGCGCAGATTAGTATCATGCAGCGCGTCGGCCAGCAGACCATGTACGACATGCGCAGCGGAATTTTCGCGCGCATCCAGCGCCTCCCCATGAGCTACTTTGATCGCAATCCCGTGGGCCGCCTCGTCACGCGTGTAACCACGGATGTCGACGCGCTGAACGACCTCTTCGCTGCGGGCGTTATCACGATGATCAACGATTTCTTTCTCCTGACCGTGATGGCGGCTTATCTTTTCTATAAGGACCGCCGCCTCGCGCTCGACGCCTTTGCGGTGCTCCCGTTCATCCTCGTGGTAACTTATTTCTTCCGCAAGTTCGTGCGCGACGCCAACCGTCGCATACGAACCGCTATCGCTCGCATCAACGCCTTCCTCCAGGAATACATTTCCGGGATGAGCGTGGTACAGCTCTTCAACCGCGAGCGTAAAGCCCGCATCGAATTCGCGAATCGCAATCGCGACAACATGCTTGCGTGGCGCGATGCCATTCTCGCGTTTGCTCTTTTCTATCCCGCCGTGGAGTTTCTCAGCGTCGCCAGCATAGCCCTGATTTATTGGGCCGGCGGCAACCGCATTCTGTCCAGCGGCTTCAGCCTCGGCATTCTCATCGCCTTTACCATGTACGCCACGCGCTTTTTCCGGCCGATTCAGGACCTGAGCGAGAAATTCAACATCCTGCAATCCGCAATGGCTGCTTCGGAGCGCATTTTCAAGCTTCTGGATGAACCGATCACCATCGACTCCGCGGCCCAGTGCGTTCGCCTCGAATCTCCCCGCGGCGAGATCGAATTTCGCAATGTTTGGTTCAGCTACCGCGACGTGCCGGATCCTGCCGACGAAGACTGGGTTCTTCGCGATGTTTCGTTCCGTATTGAACCGGGCCAGACTCTCGCCATCGTCGGCCACACCGGCGCCGGGAAGACCACACTGATTTCGCTGCTGCTTCGTTTTTACGACGTGCAGCGCGGCCAGATTCTCCTGGATGGTATCGACATCCGGACCATCAATATCCAAAACCTTCGCCAGCAATTCGGGATTGTCTTGCAGGATTCGTTTCTTTTCACAGGAACAATCGATTCAAACGTCCGCCTCGGCTCGGCGGGCATCGATCGGGCGACGGTGGAAAACGCAGTCGACGAAATCGGGCTCGGTGATTTTGTCCGTTCGCTGCCTGAAGGCATCGACACGAGCGTCAACGAGCGTGGCTCGACTCTTTCCGTCGGCCAGCGCCAGCTTATCTGCTTCGCGCGAGCGCTGGCTCACAATCCGCGCTTCCTCATTCTCGACGAAGCCACTTCGAGCGTGGACACAAAGACCGAGCTGCAAATTCGCGAAGCTCTCGACCGCCTGCTTTCGGGCCGTACGTCGCTCGTCATCGCGCACCGCCTGAGCACGATTCAATACGCTTCGCGCATTCTTGTTTTTCACAAGGGCCGCCTCCGCGAACAGGGCGCACATCAGGAACTACTTGCAGAGCGCGGCATCTATTACCGCCTCTATCAGCTCCAATACAAGGAGCAGGAGCTTGGCCTGCCGGAAGATCCTCGCGACTCCGCAGGCCAGCTGGCCGATCAGCCCAGCGGCTCGCTCTCGGCTCCCCAGCCCGCTACGGATTGAGCGTCGCGCCGCCCCCGCATGCCACCGATTCCGCTCTTAATTTCCGCAGGCGAGGCTTCCGGGGATATGTACGCCTCCCGCCTCGCTCTGGCGCTCGAAAAGCGCATGGACGTCGCTCTCTTCGGCATGGGCGGCCCACAAATGCGCGCCGCCGGCGTTGATGTCATCACCGACTACTCCGAAGTTTCCGTCCTCGGCATCACAGAGATTCTCAGCCACCTTCCTTCGCTGATCCGGGCTATGCGACGCTTGGTTTCGGCAGCTGAACGCCGCAAACCGCCTTTCGCGATCCTCACCGACTTTCCCGGCTTCCATCTGCGTCTAGCGCGCAAGCTGCGCCGGCACGGTGTGCGCAACATCTACTACATTTGTCCGCAATTCTGGGCCTGGCGTCCCTGGCGAGTGCGGGTTGTGCGGCGGCGGTTCACGAAAGCTCTGTGCATTTTTCCTTTCGAAGAAGCATTCTTCGGCGGCGCGGGCGTGCCGACAGAGTTCATCGGCCATCCGCTGGTCGGCGCCGTGCATGCAACAGAAACCCGCGAGGAGTTCTGCCGCCAGCACAGCCTCGATCCCGGCCAGCCGGTTATTGCGATCTTGCCCGGGAGCAGGTCTGCCGAACTCGCCCAGCACATGCCGGTCATTCGCGAAGCTTCGCAACGCATCCAGGAGCGCCGCCCCGCCCAGTTTGTCCTCGCAGCTGCCGCTCACAGCAACATCAACGAGCTAAGAGCGGGGTGGAAAACTGGGCTGAACGTCCGCGTCGTCGAAGGCCAGACGTACAATGCGCTGGCCGCTGCCGATGCCGCGATTGTCTCGAGCGGCACAGCGACCGTTGAAGCCGCCCTTCTTGACGTGCCCATGGTGGTTGTTTATCGCGTGACGCCCTTAACCGCCCTGCTCGCCAAGCCCCTGGTTCAGACGTCTTACTTCAGTATGGTGAACCTGATCGCCGGGCGCCGCGTCGTTCCCGAGCTCATTCAAAAGGACTTCACTCCGGCGCGAGTGGCCGAAGAGGTACTGCGCCTGCTCAACGAGCCTCAGGCCCGCGAGGAGCTTCGCTCCGGCCTCGCTGAAGTCCGCAAGCGTCTCGGGCCTCCGGGAGCCGTCGACCGAGCCGCGGACGCGATTGTCGCGCTTCTCTCGACCGTCGCTGGCAACACTTAGGCGGGTCTCTGCTATCCTATATAGGCAGAATGGTGTCGGTCTGCACCCTAATGAAAGGTGCCCCATTTTGTCAGGTCATTGAAAGGTAGTTTGATGCCCCTTTGCCGAAGAATCCGTATTGCATTTTCTGTCCTGTTTGTCGTACTGGCTTGCGCCGTTTCCCCACTCCGCGCCCAGGCTCCCCGGCCCGCCGGTTTTCTCGCGGATCATTACGATATCTCTGCCACGCTTGATTCCAACCACCAATCCATCAGCGCCATCGCCAAAATCGACTTCAGGGCCACCGACGTTTCCAGCAACCTAAGAGTTGAGCTCCATCCGAATCTCGTGGTAAGCGACGTAAAGACGGCCGACGGCAAATCCCTGGGATTTGGCCGCGACTCGATGAACCCGCTTTACGTTCTCGTGACCCTGCCGACTCCCGTTGCCACTGGTGGCCATGTCACACTGACATTCACCTATGCGGGCTTGCTCGCCAACGAGGAAAACAGCCCCGTCCCGGGAGTGCGTGCCGCGGTCATCGGCCACGAAGACGCTTATTTGCTTCTCCCCTCCAGATGGTTTCCGTTGACGAACTATCCTTCCAATCGTTACACCGCGACCTTCCATCTGAACGTGCCGGACAGTTTCGCTGTCGCAGGTTCGGGAAAAAGCTCTGCCCCGACGCCGATGGCTGGAAAGTCCGGCGCGGAAGGTGGACGGCTCCTCTACACCTTTGAATGCAAGACTCCCGGCCCGCACGGCACGTTTGTCGCTGGGAATCTGCAGCTGAATCCCAAGCAGGCCGAAGGAATTGACGTAGCCGTGTATGCTCCCCGCTCCGATTCGGCGAACGCACAGGGGTTTGCCGATGATGTGGCCCGCGCCGTCACGGTTTTTTCCGACCTTTTCGGCGGTCTCCAGGATCCGGAGTTTACGGTCATTCAGTTGCCGGACGGGACCGTGCGCGATTTCGCCGCGCCTGGCGTTCTCCTCCTCAGCCACCGCCTCTGGGAACCGAAAACCGCCGAGCGCACCATCGCAGGGCTCGTTGCGGCTCAATGGTTTGGTAACTCCATTCTCCCGGCTACTTCTGCGGATGTCTGGGTTACCGACGGACTTTCGCGCTATTGCGAGGAGATCTACGCCGAGAAGAGTGCCGGCAAAGAAGCCGGTCTGCGCGTTGTCGACGAATTTGCGGTAGGCGCGCTCATGTATGACGAAGCTGCCCCCATTGCGCAGGCAGTACGGCTCGCTCCTTATTCGAGCGACTACCGCTCGGTGGTGCTCAACAAAGGCGCGATGGTTTTCCACATGCTCCGTGGACTGATGGGGGATGTCGCCTTTGGAAATTTGCTCCATGATTTTGCGACAACTTATGCGGGGAAGACGGCCACCATCGATAATCTGGTGAATCTGGCCGACCGCGACGTCCAAGCGGCGGCTAAACCCGGCCAGGTCGCCCCGAATCTGCGTGGTTTCTTCGTGCAATGGCTGAACTCCACTGGCGTCCCTGACTTCACGACGGAGTTTGTGGTCTACCGCACGCCCAAAGGCTTCCGCATCGTCGGCAAGATCAAGCAGCCCATCGATACCTTCAGCATGCCCGTCGAGCTGCGCATCGATACCGAAGGCAATCCGGAAACAAAATGGGTGGATGTTCTCGGCATGGAATCCCCGTTTATCGTCGAAACCTTCGGCCGACCGAAGCCCGGCGGCGTTAAGGTTGATCCCAACAATCTTGTCCTCAAAGGCAGCGTTTCGCTTCGCGCTCGCGCGGCCATTGCCCGCGGAGAGGAGCTCGCCGAGCAGGGCAACTACTACCCCGCTATCCAGCAATATCAGAGAGCGCTCTCGATTCAGCCTGGCCGACCGCTGGCCAATTTCCGCATGGGCGAAGCTTTCTTCTACCAAAAGAATTATCAGGCCGCTGCCAACGCCTTCCGTGAGTCCCTGCAGGCCGTTCCAGAGCCATCGGAAAAATGGACAGAATGCTGGAGCAACATCTATCTTGGCAAGATTTTCGATTTGCTTGGTCAGCGCGAACGCGCCGTGAATCAGTACAGCAAGGCAAAACAGACGAACGATAACACTGGTGGCGCTCAAGAAGAGGCTGAACGCTGGCTGAAAAAACCCTATTCGGAAGGCGGCATTTCGGCAGCCAATCCTGCGACAGGTACGACGCCGGCATCCGGCACGCCGCCACCGCCTCCTGCGGGCGACCGCCCCACGCTAAAAAAGCCCAGTCAATAGAAGGCCTGGCCGGGACTGGCCTCGCCCCACAAGGCCTTTCGATGCAATACTGGCTCTCTTGACATCCCCGGTGAGGAAGGATGCCTGAGCCGGAAGAGGTTCCAGGCAAGGCGTCCTGTCCGCCGCGGAAATCGATACAGCGCGGGGTAGTCCGGCGCCCCGGAGAGCTGCAGCGGGCCTTCACTCCATCCGCTTCCAGGCTCTTGTAAAGATATCGCAGGCGCGGTCGTCAAAAAGCACAAAGTAGATTTTCTCGAGCGAGGTTTCGGTCTTCAGATGCTGGGCGGCTTCGTGCAGCAGGATGGAAGCGCATTCCTCGATTGGGAATCCAGCGATTCCTGTCCCTACGGCTGGGAAAGCGATGGTCTTCAGGCCGCGTTCGGCGGCGATGCGAAGAGAATGAGCGATGGAATTGCGCAGGTTGGCGGGCGTGGTACGCCCGCCGAGCTGCATGCTGGCCGCGTGGATGACGTGGCGCGCCTTAAGCTTCCCGCCGCCTGTGATGGCGGCGTAACCGAGGGGAATGCTTCCGATCGCGTCGCACTCGCGCTGAATTTCTTCGCCGCCCTTGCGCCGGATCGCTCCCGCGACACCCGCGCCCATTTGCAGGTCGTTGTTTGTGGCGTTGACGATGGCGTCCGTGTCCATGTCCGTCAGGTCGCCCTGCTGGATGACGATTTTTTCCGGGAGAGCTTTGTTCATGTCTTCGCTTGTATTTTCTATCGCGATTCGGAGGCGTTTTGCCTTGCGAGATTCCCGCGACGATGAGAGTTCAATTGGCCGCATTCGCGGATGCGACTTGCTCGTCGCTTAACAAGAACACTTCCTTGCCCAGGCGGCGGCCTACTTCCCAGCAAGCTGCAATCGTTTCTCCGGAAGTCTCGCGGCCTTTCACCAGTTCGAGGCGCGTTGCGTGTTGCGTGTTCTCGAAAAGGCGCATTCCGATGCAACGCTCCGGGCAAAAGGTAACGGAAGCCAACTCCGTGATGGACATCGAAGCAGTTGTGCTCGCGAAAATGGCGCCGGGTTTGGCGAATTTGTCGAAAATCGTGAAGAGCTCGATCTTCATTTCCATTTCGTCGGGGACCGTTTCAATGATCAGGTCCGCTCCGCGCGAGGCGTCTTCAGCCGAATTGGCCGTACTGAGATTCGCCAGTGCAGCGTCCCGGACCGCGGAGGTAATTTTTCCGCGGGCCACATCATCGCCAAGAACTTGGGCAATGCGCGCGATTCGCTGCTCCAGGGACGAAGGCGAGATGTCCTCAAGAATGGTGCGAAAGCCGGCGAGTGCCGCCGCATTCGCGAACATGCGGCCCAATTCTCCTGCACCAACAATAGCGATGGTCTTTATATCCATTGCGAACGATCTAACCGGAGGAGGCCGCCCAAAGACGCCTGGTTTGCCATGCTTGCCCCGCGACGCTCATTTACTCCAGCAATTTCTTGTAAGCCTCTTCGTTGTAGCCTAGAACAATCTGGTCCCCTCGAATGGCCACCGGCCGGCGAATGAGATTCGGTACCTTGGCCATGTACTTGATGGCTTCCTGTCTCGTGGGAGGCTTCTCCGCCATGTTTTTCGTTCGGTAGAGTTCATTTCGCTGGCTCAGAAATAGTTTGTAGTCGCGAGTGCCAATGAGTTTATCGAGTTCGGCTTCGCTGAGCGGTTGCGCATCCAGGCTGCGCAGTTCGAGCTCCGCGCCCAGCTTTTCGAGATATTCCTTGGCTTTCCGGCAGGTCGTGCAGGTCGGCTTCTCGAGGAACTTGATTTTCGTCTTTGCCATGAATCAGTCCTTTTCACGCGCAGTCGGCACGGAATTCAGTCTGTGCGCTTCAATACCGCGGCACACTTGCATCAATTTCCGCCGACCAGCGTTCGATGCCGCCCGCCATCGACTTTGCGCTCTCGACGCCCTGCTGCCGGAGCCACACCGCGGCGTCGAGGCTGCGCATCCCGTGATGGCAATAGCAAATGACGTCGCCTGCGTCCAGCAACGTATTCAAGTTGGCCGGCAATTCGCCTAGGGGAATCCATTTGGCTCCAGGAATCTTGCAAAGGTCATATTCCCACTGTTCGCGTACGTCGACCAGCAGCAGATGGTCGCAGCGAGCGATGCGGTCGCTTACTTCTTTCACCGAGACTTGCATGTCATCCATTTCAGCCACACCTGCCCGGAAACTCGACGGCGGGACACCGTCCGGATCGCGTCATTACTTGCCTTGGAATTTCGGATGCCGTTTTTCGAAGAAGGCGCGGATTCCCTCACTGCAATCTTCCGAATGAAAACATTTCATCTGCAGCTCTACTTCGTGATCGAGAGCTTTCACTAGCGCGTCTTTGTGGCTTCCAAAGAGAATCTTTTTCACGGCGCGGATGGCGATCGGAGGACCTTGCGCGATTTTTTGCGCTAGCGTTTTCACTTCCGCTTCCAGCTGCGCTGCCGGGACGACGCGGCTCACGATCCCGAGGCGCAGCGCAGATTGCGCATCGATCATCTCGCCGGTGTAAAACATTTCGGCGGCCACCGAAGGGCCCACAAGCTGCGGAAGAAAATAGGTCCCTCCATAATCGGGGAACAATCCTACTTTGGAGAAATTCTGCCCGAAGGTTGCCGTCTCCGCTGCGATGCGGATGTCGGCAGCAAGCGCGATGTTCATGCCGGCGCCAGCCGCCGCGCCGTTCACGGCAGCGATCACAGGCTGCGGCATCAGACGCATTTTCAGCACGGCTTGCATGCCGGATCGCAGAATCGGACCCAGCTCGGCAGTCTCGTTACGCTCGCGCCCTTTGCCGATGGCGGCGAGGTCGCCTCCTGCGCAAAACGCGCGGCCTGCTCCGCACAGCACGACAACGTGAATGGAATCATCATCGGCGATGCGGGCAAGCGCTTCGTTCAGAGCGGTCGAGAGTTCGCTGTTCAGGGCGTTCAACTTGTCGGGTCGGTTCATCACCAGAACCGCGATGCTATCGTGGCGGCTTTCCAGTAGGACCGGACCTGCGGGAGCAGTTTGCGCTGCGTTACTCATAAAGTTTCCCCATTCTAAAGTGCCTGTCCCTTGACCTCGCGTTCCTTGGTATCGCGCTCTTTCTCCGTCCTGGCGACGACTTGCGCGAGTTTGCGGAAATGCTGCAACTTCTCGCTCTTCCCTTGCGCATTTTGGCTGCTGGTGGAGGGCAGCACGTAGACGCGCGCTCCGTAGAGCAATTCCTTCTGGAGACCGAACTTGCACTTGCGCTGCGAAAACTGCTCGTAAACTATTTTGCCGTTGAAGGCGACAACGTGCGGGGCGAATTCTTCGAGCTTCTGCGAGAGTACGATGCGGCCTTCGGCGAAGTCTCCGCGCGTGAGCTCTTCTGCGCCTTTCGTGGGTCGCTTGACGAGGTCGGTGAGTCCGATGCCAAATTCGATTACGCGCTTGTCGTCGTGATAGTCGAACGGTTCGGGCACAACGCCGCTTTCGTAAAGGATCGGCCAGAACTGGTTGGTACGTCCCGCATAGTAGTGGCCGACACGCACAGAGGATTCGCTCGGATTGCAGCCGACGATGACCAGCTTCATGCCTTTTCGGAGATGGTCGGGGAGTGTTCGCATGGTCCTAGTGTTGCCTATTTTGAGTATGAAGTTCCAAGGTTTCGCTGGAGACGGTCCCAACGGTCAAGGTCTCAGGGTGGTGCGGAAGCAGCGTTCGAGAACGCCGGAAAACAAGGCCACCCAGCGAGTCTCTGAAAGCAGCGCAGGGCCAAGGCCGTGAAAGGGATACAGAAAGGCAGAAGCGCGTGGAAAGTGGGAGCCGGGAGGAAAGAGAAAGGTCTCGGTAGGCCATCGTGCTCTGTGCGAATACTCAACCAAAACTGTAGACAGGCGGGCTCTGGCTGTCAAGCACTGTCACTCTCTCGTAACCGGCGCCGGAACACATTCGACCGGAGATTCCTGAATCCTGGGGATAGGCTGCCTCATCGAAAGAAGGGAGTAGCGGGTGCCTATTCGTGCTTTGTGCTAACGTAAGGAAGGGGACAATTGGAGCAGGGCTGGCCGTTTGCCCGCGAAATTTCTTGAGTACACCTAATCCACACCGTCTGGCCTCGGCGGTTGCGCGCGAAGACGAGCATCTGCTGGTCGCGGCGGCGAAGTCCGGCGACACGGCGGCTTTCGAGGAATTGGTCAGCCGCTATGAGCGCAAGATCTTCCGGCTTACCATGAACATCACGCGCAATCGCGAAGATGCCGAAGACGCGATGCAGGACGCCTTCCTCAAATCCTATTCCCATTTGAAAAATTTTCAGGGTGACTCGCGGTTTTATACCTGGCTGGTGCGCATAGCCGCGAATGAGGCGTTGATGCGTCTGCGGAAGCGCAGGCCGAATCAGTTCTCTCTGGACGAGCCCATCCAAGGCGACGAAGAGCTCATGCCGCGCGAGATCCAGGATTGGGGCCCTGGGCCCGAGCAGCGCTTTGCGCAAACGGAGATGCGGGAGATATTGTCCAGCGTGATTGACGAGCTCGAGCCGGAGTATCGTACGGTTTTTGTGCTTCGCGACATTGAAGAGCTCTCGACGGAGGAAACCGCGGCCGCAGTAGGAATTTCTGTTCCAGCCGTGAAATCGCGGCTACTACGGGCGAGGCTGAAACTCAGGCAGAAATTGAATCGCTATTTTCAGCAGGGTGGGACAAATTGAACTGCGAAGACGTCATTCACGAACTCTCGGATTTCATCGATGGGGAACTCGATGCCGCGTCGAAACACGAACTGGAGAGCCATCTTAAAGAGTGCGGGGAATGCAAGCTGGTTGTCGATCAGACGAAGAAGACGGTAAGGCTCTTCTGCGACTCAGAACCCGTCGAACTGCCAGGTGAGGTGCGCAACCGGCTTCACGAGGCAATACGCCGGAAGTTCAAGGAAGCCGCGCACTAGCGCAGGAGTCAGCTCATCTGGTCTGAAACGCCGCCAGCCCAGAACGGCAATTCTCTTCCCAAGCCTTTCCCTTTAGCCTGCGCGTAGACTTTCATGGCGACAGCCAAATCCCAGGAAGCAATCCCATTGGATTTGAAGAGCGTGACTTCCGTGTCGCTTGTTCTTCCGGGCGATTTCTTCGCCACGACATCCGACAATTTTTTCACACCCGTCCAACATACTTCGTCACCGCGAAAAGCCAGGATGAGATCGCCGGCTTCCTGACGGGATTGTTCGATGGAGTCCACCACGATGACGTCGGCGCTAGCTACGGCTTCATCGTCGAGCTCGCGCTTGTGCGCGTGATTGGCGCCGATAGCGTTCATGTGCACTCCGGGTGCGAGGTCCGCGCCGCTGACGACGGGATTCGCGGCCGTGGTGGCAGTGCAGAGGATATCCGCGCCCTGAACGGCTTCACTCGAGGAGGCGGCGCTTCGGACAGGAAAGCCTAACCGCTCGGCCATTTCTTCGGCATACTTTTCGCGCTTTCGAACATCGCGGCCGTAGACTCTAGCGGATTCGAGTTTGCGGACGCTTGCGACGGCTTCCAATTGTGTGCGTGCCTGGCCTCCGGTGCCGATGATGGCGGCGACGCGGCTGTTTTGCCGGGAAAGAAACTTGGTAGCCACGCCGGAAGCGGCGCCGGTGCGTAACTGGCCCATGTAGTCGGCTTCGATCAAGGCGACCAGATCGCCCGTGCGCATTTCATAGAGGGGCACGAGAAATCGGATCTTACCCTGCACATAGGTGTACTGCTTCATGGCCACAAAGCCTGCGGAGAAATCTGCGGCAGCCATGTAGTGAAAAAAACCGCCGCCTGGCAATTCAAAACGACGGCGAGGATGGACGGCCACTTCCCCGCTCGCCTGCTTTCGCGAAATCTCTTCCACGGCCTCGATAGCCATGGCCATCGTGAGCACGGCTCGCACTTCGGACTCGCTGATATGCAGCGCCATTCTGAAATATTTCCCCTCGCAGTAACAAAGACATACTTGCCTTGATTCCAATGCCCGGCGATAGGGTAAGCTATCGCTAGTTGCATATTCCGTCGAATATTTGCGCTCCCGAGGTCTACCCGGACCGGCTATTTTACGGGAGGGCGGCTCGCGCGAATCGGCTTCTTCGCGCTTTCCCCGGCTTCGCGGATGCGGCGCACGACAGTTTGCATCAAGCGATAGACGCGCTCTTCCTTCCCGCCGTCCATCTCCTGAAAGCGGAATTCGGGTTCGCCCTTGGGACTTTTGCCGACGCGAATGGGCAATTTACCGCACATGTCGTTTTCGATGAAAGCAGTTTCGTAGCGCTCTTTTTTCAAGTTCCAGGTGTAGACGCGGAGCGTCGTGAAATCGCAAGGCTGGCCTTCGCTGCCGCGGGCTGCCGCAACCAGATATTGGATCTTGTCCCCCGAGGCATCGCTGACCCGGTTCAGCTCGAACCACGCGACCGGGCGGATGTTTGCTGAATTGGCGCCGTCGCGCACGGGATCTGGCAAATCAAGTTCAACGAAGCGTGCAATCACCCAGCCGGCGATCGGCAGAGTCTGGTCGCCAGGTGCTGTCGTTGTCGTTTCCGCGGCGCGGGCCGTCGAATCGCCAGGGGGACGCGTAGCGACTCCGCGAACCAGGAACCAATCTTCCTTTTTTGTGTCCTGAGGCTCGTTCGAGGATTCTTTTTCGTCGGTCGTCTGGGCCCAATCAGCCACCGAGCGGCCGACGATCTCGACGGGGACACCTCGCCCGAACTGATAGAGACGCGCTTGCGTGCGCCCCGGCTCAACGCGAAGATTCGTTTGGACTTTGGTGCGGCCGTGAGCTTGCACGGACATCGGCTGAACCATTTTGAGGAGTTTTGTGCTGCGCTGCCAGAGCGCGGGGTCCATCAGGTAGCGGCCTTCGACCCAGCCTAATTCGCCGGCGGCGGTGCGCACCTTGATGCTGTCATTGCGGCGGGCGACAACATCGACGCGGTCGCCGTAGTGCAGGGTATTCAGCGGCTCGCGCACTTGGGCGACGCTGCTCCAAAGAGTCGCGGTACGTTCGCCGACGTAGGCTTCGCCGAGCGTTTCGCGCTTGGGACGGAAGAACCATGCCGTCACAGCGACGAGAAGGAGCAAAGGTACGGCGATCAGAAGTTTGCGTTTCATGCGGCGTTCCCGGAAACGAGGAAAAAGGTGTCGGGGGTTATGGGCCGAGGGGTGCTTCTAGGGCCCGGCGCGTCATTTGTCTCTACAAACAAGCAATCTATGGGCATTGGGTCTGGGCGTCCGCCTATTATTTCTCTTCTTTAGAGATTGTACCTGATTTCCTGGTTGCATCCGGGGCTGGCCGTGGTCCGTTTGTTTTTCTGTTAAAATGCCGCTGCGTTTGAATTCTTCCACCGATTTCGATTTGAAGGGACTCGATGAAATCTCTCAATGCCCTGCAGCCTCTGGGGCTGCTGCTGCTTCGCATGGCTCTCGGCGTCATTTTCATGTCGCATGGCTACCCGATACTTGCGCATCGGATGAGCGCGACCCATGCGCTTTTCGCGCAGCACGGGCTGCCGGGATACTTTGTTTACGTTTCGGGAGTGCTGGAACTTTTCGGCGGGGGATTGCTGTTGCTGGGATTGTTTACACGCGGGGCGGCGCTGTTACTGGCGGCCGAAATGGTCTTTTTGATGTCGAAGGTCTATGCGCCGCACAGTTATCTGGCGGTGAATGAATACGCTTACCCGCTGGTGGTCGCGGCAGCATGCTTCGCGCTGGCGACGACGGGAGCAGGACTGATTTCCGTCGACTACCCGCTGTTTGAGAGCGGGGGAAAATCGCGCGCGCCGCGGAATGCGAAACCGGGGAAATAGCGCCTCCGCGGGAGATCATATTCCAAACTTAACGCCGCCGTCGGGCGCTATAGGCCATGCGGGATTCCAGGCCACCTCCCAGGCAAACCCATCCGGGTCAGCAAAATAGCCGGAATACCCGCCCCACGATTTTTCGCTCGCGCGAATCAGAATGGTTCCGCCTGCAGACTGCGCGCGTTGGATAAGCGGATCTACCTCGTTCTTCGCGCGAACGTTATAACCCAGTGCCATCGGCGCATTTCCGTAGGATTTCGGGTCAGCGCCAAAATCCTGGGTAAGATGGTCACGGAGAAACAAGGCAAAAATCATCCCGCCGGTTTGAAAAAAGATAATCTCGTTATTTTCGAATACGGGCTTCCAGCCAAGCCCATGGACATAGAATTTCTTCGAAAGCGCCAGATCCTTCACACCCAGAGTCACGATGCTGATGCGTTGGTCCATGGTCTGAGATTCTCCTTTTGCCATAGCAAGAAAAGGGACTATCGCGAAGCCCGCCAGAAGTTCTCTTCGAGTCAGCATGGACCGAACTTAAAGCGATCGACAGATTCTGGTCTTGAACGAATCGGACACTTGAGCGTTAAAGATCGAGGCCGTCCGCGGCCTGAAGGAGCCCGGACAAGCGAAGAGTGCAACGCGCAGATGGGAGAGAAATACTTGGCGGATCGCCGGAGAAACGCCGCAGTTCCCGAGTCATGTGGGCTTGGTCGGCGTATTCGGCATCAGCGGCCAGCTGAGCAAGGTTCCCATGCGCGCCTGGCTTGGCGGCAAGATGCAGAAGGCGCTGAAAACGGAGCACGGATTGGAATAGTTTCGGCCCATAACCGACTGCTGCAGCGAACCGGCGCTGAATCTGCCGGTGACTGAGGCCGAGCCACTGACTTAGTTGTTCAACTCGCCCATGCGGACGACGGGAGATCCAGCATATGGCTGCTCTTGTTGCCTTGTCGACAGGACTGCCGTGCGCTACGCGGCTGAGCAGGGCCGTCTCCATCCCCGAGAGGCGCGCCCGAAGGCTGGATTCGTCAGCAATCCGGGCAAATCGGGCGGCTTTGTCGTCGCCCCATACGTCGCACAGAGGCACCGAGCAATTCAGTAGCTCCGAAGCAGGTACGCCAAGCAGGCTCGGTGCAAGTCCCGGATGGCAACGCGCACCGACGATCATTGTGCCGGGAAGAAGAGAGGCGACAAAAGGTACGGTCCACGGACCAACCACGGTCGGAACATCGTTCACGAGCAGGATGTCGACGCAGCAGTCCGGCAAGACCCGCTGCCTAAACTCAACAGGTGAACGGATCGTTTGAGTCCAGAGACAGAGCAAGTATTCAGCAAGCGCCGGCGGCGGTAGAAATTCGCGGTACTCGGAGGCAACCATGCCCACAGGAACGATCCGTAGCGCTACGTTGTAGTGACCGTCGCGGACGTGGGGACGACTCCACCGGGAGCAACCGGCAGGACCATCCAGAGAATAAAGTAGGCGAGAATGCCTGTGCCGCCGCAAATCACGAGCAAGAGCCATAGGACGCGGATAATTGTGGGATCCATGTCGAAATAGTCGGCTAGCCCGGCGCAGACGCCGGCGATTTTCTTGTCGGTGCTGGAGCGCATGAGACGCTTGGGAGAGCCCGCGGCGGGAGAGGTGCCCGGCGCACCGGCTTCGGGCTGTTTCGCGCCGCAGTTATAACAATAGTTGGAACCGACGGCGATATTCTTGCTGCAGCTTGGGCAATTCATGGTTTTACCTCCAAATAGCGGCGTTCTAAAGCTCCCTGTATAGAATACGCCTAAAACGGGCAAAAGGTTTCCTGGCGCACCATTTCCGCGAAGATTGCCGGTATTGGCCGGGAACAGCAGGTTCTGGCGTACCTTCTGCCGGGATCGATGGCCTCCTGCTGATCCGGCTGATTCCGCGGCGCCGGTTCTGCTGACCTGGTAGCTTCCGTGGGAGGTGCGGCTTCCTAGGAGGATTCCGAAACTAAACTACCCTGGTGGTGCCTATGGGTAGCGGCCGGATACGGCGCCATTGCATTAGCGACAAGCCGCTGCGAGAAAGCGGACGCCGGCCTATTTATACCGGGGCGCCCTCCCTGTTCGGTGGGAGCCGCCCAGATGATGCGATGCGGGCTCCTTAGTATTCAAGGATTTGGTGGACGGCGGCGGTGATGTGAGTGGTCTGCGGGAGGATTACATCCTCCAGTTTGGGCTGGTAGGCGCAGAAGGTGTCCATGGCGGCGACGCGCTTGACGGGAGCGTCGAGTTCCTCGAAAAGTTCGTCGGCTATGCGTGCTGCTAATTCGGCGCCGTAGCCCCAGCTCTGCATGTCTTCGTAGGCGACTATAACGCGGTGCGTTTTGCGGACGGTTTTGGCGATGGCTTCCCAATCGTAGGGCGACAGCGAACGCAGGTCGATGATTTCGACGGAGATACCTTCGCGAAGCAGCTGCGCGCCGGCAACTTCAGCGCGGTGCACAAGTGCACCGTAGGTGATGATGCTGACGTCGGCCCCTTCCGTAACCACGCGGGCTTTGCCGAAAGGAACGGTGTAATCGGGACCGGGATATTCGGAGCGATTGTAGGGTTGGCGATAGAGATGTTTGTGCTCGAGGAACATGACCGGGTCGTCAGAGCGGATAGCGGTACGGAGTAAGCCGGCGACATCGAGAGCGGTGGAGGGCATGACGACACGCAGGCCGGGGCAGTGCGTGAAAATCGATTCGCCGCTTTGGCTGTGATAGATAGCGCCGCCAGTCAGGTAGCCGCCGATCGCGACACGAAGGACGACGGGAGACTTGAAGCCGCCGTTCGAGCGCCAGCGCATGAGGCAGAGTTCGTCGCGGATCTGCATCATGGCGGGCCAGATGTAATCGAAGAATTGGATTTCCGCGACGGGCTTGAGCCCCCGCGTGGCCATGCCGATGCCGCGGCCGACTATGGCGGCTTCCGCGAGAGGCGTGTTGAAAACGCGATCCGCTCCGTACTTGCGCTGTAGCCCGGAAGTGGCTTTGAAAACGCCGCCCTTCCCTTTTACTTGCTTGAGAGTGTCTTCGCGGCTGGCGTCGGCGACGTCTTCGCCAAAGACGGTGATGCGTTCGTCGCTGGCCATCTCGTCAGAGAGCGTGGCAGCGACCATTTCGACCATGGTTTTCGGAGCCCCGTGCAACTGCGGCTGCGCCTCAAAGGCGGCTGATGTGGGGTCGACATCGGGCGAATAGATGTTTACTCGAATCGAATCGATCGTCGGCTCTTCGGCGGCCAAGGCTTCGTCGGCAGCGTTGCGGACTTCCTGGTCGACTTCGGCTTCTAGGGCTTCAATTTCCTTTTGGTCAAGGATGCCTTCGCGGACCAGGAACAGCGAGAATTTTGAGATGGGGTCGCGGTGCGCCTCGTCTTCCCGCTCTTCGGGAGTTTTGTAAAGCTTTTCGTCGTCGGAAAGCGAATGGGAATAGGGGCGGGTGACGTGTGCGTGAATGAGGGCTGGACCACGGCGATCGCGGCAGTATTGCACGGCCGTTTTGCAGACGGCGTAGCTCTCTAGAGGGTCGGTGCCGTCGCATTCGGCAACGTGCAGGCCGGGGAAACCGCGGGTGAGTTTCGATATGCTGCCCCCCGCGGTTTGCACTTCGACGGGAACGGAAATGGCGTAGCCGTTGTCCTCGATGAGATAGAGCAAAGGTAGTTTTTTGGCGCACGCCGCGTTCAGTGACTCCCAGAATTCGCCTTCGCTCGTGGCACCATCGCCCGCGGAAACATAAACGATTTCGTCGGACTCGTGGCGGACGTGCTCGCCTAACGGCGCTTTTTTCGCCTGTGCCAAGGCTCTCGGATGATTCGCATAATAAAGCGAGGCTTCGGCCGCGCCGACCGCCTGCACAAACTGCGTGCCGGTGCAGGAGGATTTGTTGACGATATTCAGTTTGGGGAGCCCCCAGTGCGAGGGCATCTGGCGGCCACCGGAACTGGGATCGTCTTTCGCGCCGACCGCCTGCAGGAGCATATCGAGCGGCGTTACGCCCAGCATCAGGCAAAGAGCACGATCGCGATAGTAGGAATAGAGCCAATCCGTGCCGGGACGAAGAAGAAGCCCCATAGCCGCCGTCACAGCTTCGTGGCCAGCGCCGGAGATTTGAAAGAAGATTTTATTCTGACGCTTGAGCTGGATCTCGCGGTCGTCCACGCGGCGGGAAAGATACATGGTGCGGTAAATGCGGATAAGGGTGTTGCGGTCGAGTCCGTGCAGCTTGGGGGCGTCCAGTTTGGCAAGTTTGACGCGCGTTTGTAACGCCATTCGGTCTGCCCTCGTGAGGAAGTGGGATTTCGCCTCTGCGGGACCCTATTATACCTGAAGTCCGCCGCTACTACGCGAAACTGGCGAGGTTATCCAAGAGAATCGAACTGTTTCACAATTTCATCAAAGCGCTCTTCGCCCTGACGCACAACAAGCGGAGATGCTTCCTTGAATGGTTCCTCGGATGGAATACGATCAAGCCAGCGCTGCTCCGTGAGCTTTTCATGGCCGGAAAAATAGAGACGGACCAGCAAGTTCACTTTGCCATTGGCGGGCGGAGCTTCTTCCCTAGCTTCTGTTTTGGCGGACTTGCCCTTCGACTTGGTTTTCGTCTTGGATTTTTCGGCTTTTGCCGGCTCGGCAGCTTTTTGGATGGACTCTGAATCTGGTTTCGCTTCGCTTTCGCCACGTTCGAGCTTGTATTGGAGCTTCTTATCGAGCCGGAAGGCCTGCTTCCAGCCCTCGAGTTTGTGGCGCGCCAGCTGGGCTTTTTCTTCGTCCGTGCCGAAATTGAATAGCAGATACGTGTGAGCCATGAAATCAGTCTGCGACGCAGGGGCTGGCAAGTCAAGATGGGAGCAGCATGGCCGTTCGCAACGTTCGGCTACCTTATGAGCACAGCGGGCCGTCTAAGTGGCGTATTATTGGGGTATGGAGTCCCGGTGAGCAGCCCGAAACCGAAACGCTTCCAGATGACGGCGGGGTGGCTTTGCTTGTTGGCGGTAGCACTTTTGTACGCGCCGCTGGCCGGTGCGGCCCTGCTGGTATACGGGGTAGACTGCTGCGTAGGGGGCTTTTGCAACGTGCCGGAACATCATCACCACAAGCAGCAGCCGGCTCCGTCCGAAGATTCAGCGCCCATGGATTGCGGGCACGGCTTGAGCGGGATGACACCCTGTTCGATGTCTTGCTGCAAAGACGCGGCGCGTCCGGCGCTGATACCGGGCGCGTTCGTGCTGCCTCCATCCAGTTTTGCTCCGGCGGTGGGTGAAGTTTTGCGCCCGGTGAAGATAGCAAGTGCTTTGGAAATTTCGCAATTCCTAAAACCTCTCTCTCCTCCTCCTCGATCGGCCGCCACGGTCCTGTAAAGGGCTGCTCGCTCTCCACGCACGTTGATTAACCCACGCCGCGGCCAGGAAGCCGCGCTAGAACCTTTCGACGAGAGGAGAAAAGGCTCATGCGAAGAGTTTTGCAGGCATTTGCAGCATTTCTGCTGTTTGGAACCGCCGTTTTCGCCACGCTGTTTGGCACGGTGCGAGGAATTGTTCACGATCCCCAGCACCGGCCGGTTCCAAGCAGCGAGGTTGTCCTGAAGGCAAAGTCCTCCGACTACACACAAAAAACGCAAACGGACGCGAACGGCGAATTTCATTTCGATGCCGTTCCGCTTGGCGAATACACCGTGACCGTGACCAACGCTTCGTTTGAAGGACAAGAGCAGATCGTGACCGTGCTTTCGGGGACGGCGCCGATATTGCATTTCGAGATGCACCTGGCGACGCAGTCACAGTCCGTAACGGTGTCGGCAGAAGCCGCGCCGGGGCAAACTGAGTCGGTAACACCAACAACGCTCGTCGATCGGCAGGAAATTCAGGAGACGCCGGGCGCCTCGCGGACCAATAGCCTGGCCATGATTACCGATTACATGCCTGGTTCGTATTTTACGCACGATCAGCTTCACGTTCGAGGCGGGCATCAGGTGAGCTGGCTGATTGACGGCGTGCCGATTCCGAATACGAACATTGCCAGCAATCTGGGGCCACAGATCGATCCCAACGATATCGATACTCTGGAGATGCAGCGCGGCAGTTATGCGGCCGATTTTGGAGATCGTACGTATGGCGTGTTTGACGTCGCACCGCGAACGGGGTTCGAGCGAAACAATGAAGCAGAGTTGGTCATCAGCGCCGGAAATTTTTATCAGACGGACGATCAGCTGAATTTCGGCGGACATACCAGCCGCTTTGCATATTATGCGAGCGTGAATGGCAACCGGACCGATCTCGGATTGCAAACGCCTACCTCCGCAGTCGTTCATGACGCTGCAAACGGCTTCGGCGGATTTACCTCGCTCATGTACAACCTGGATTCAGAGGACCAGCTGCGACTTGTGGCGCAAGCGCGGCGGGATTATTACCAGGTTCCTTTCGATCCGAATAATCCAGACACGCAGGGACAGTTTTTGCAGGACGCAAATCGCGAGAACGATTCGTTTGTGACGCTAACTTGGGTGCGCACGTTCACTCCGGGATTGGTTTTCACGGTTTCGCCGTTCTTTCACTTCAACAGCGCAAATTATCTGAGCAGCCCGCTGGATCTTCCCAGTTCCACGACGCAAAAACGTTCCTCGAAATATGAAGGAGGGCAGGCGACGATTGCCTGGGTAGAGAAGCGCAACAACCTGCGAGCTGGGCTTTATGCCTTTGCGCAGCAGGACTCGCAGCTCTTCAGTTTGATCTTCAACTGTCCGACGCCTCCCACGCCCAGTTGTCCGGAGGCGAGCGGTTCGAATCTGACTCCGACTCAGGTGAACCCGCTGGGGAGCCTGACGGCTCTCTACGTTGAAGATCAGTTCAAGGTGACTTCGTGGCTCATGCTGAATGGCGGGCTGCGGCAAACGCACTTTTCCGGGAGCGTGGTAGAAAACGCAACCAGCCCTCGCGTTGGCGCTTCCCTGCGTATTCCAAAGCTCAACTGGGTTTTCCGGGGCTTTTACGGACACTTCTATCAAGCACCGCCTCTTTTAACCTTGGCTGGCCCGCTCCTGGATGAGGCTACCAGCCAGAATCTGTCATTTATTCCCCTTCATGGTGAACGCGACGAAGAGCACCAATTTGGCGTGACGATTCCCTTCCGCGGGTGGACGATCGACGCGGACAACTTCCTGACGCGTGCGAGCAATTTCTTCGATCACAATAATTTCAACGACTCGGATCTGTTTTTTCCGATTACGATTCAGGGTGCGCGCATCAACGGCTGGGAACTCACCTTGCGTTCGCCACGTATCCGCAATCGCGCGCAAGTCTATTTGACGTATTCAAACCAGCTCGCGCTCAGTTTCGGCTGCATCACCGGCGGGCTCGTCGCTCCGTGCAGCACTCCACCGCCAGGGTTCGGCTTCCTCGATCACGACCAGCGGAATACGTTGCACACCGGCGCGCAATATAATTTGCCGTGGAATTCCTATGCGTCGATGGATGTCTACTATGCTTCCGGCTTTACAAACGGCAATTCGCCGCCGGACCCGAACAGTCATCTCGAGCCTCACACGACGTTCGACCTTGCTTTGGGCAAGAGTTTCGGGGAACGTTTCTCTCTCAATGTGCAGGGCGTAAACGTGGCCAACCGCCGCGTGCTGCTGGACAACAGCTTTACCTTCGGGGGGACACACTACCTGAACCCGCGCGAGGTTTTTGTGCAATTGCGCTTTCGATTTCATTACTGAGCGGTGTAACGCCCGGAACGGGAAGCCTGGGGTAGTTGTGGCAGAGCCTGCTGCGTCGTAACAGGAAAAAAGGAAAGAAAGAGGGCACGGCGTGCCGTGCTACTACGATTCAGGAACCCGCTCGGCGCTGCGAGACTCGCCAAGTACTGCAATTTGACTTCAGAGCACGCGCGATTTAGGCTGGCGCGCGGTGAAATCATTTGCGGCAGCGATGCATGGCGGCTGGATCGTCCAAAAGGAGAATTTGATGCGAAGAATCTTGATGGCGGCAATGGTGTGCTTGCTCGGTTCGTTTCTGGCGTTCGCGGCGCCACCGCCGAAAGCCGTCTATGTTCGCTGCGGGAAGCTGATCTACGACGCGGAAAAACCGGCCATCTCACCGGCAGTTGTGGTGATCACCGACGGAAAAGTGACGGCCGTTGGCAAAGACATTGCCGTGCCTGCGGGCTCAGAGCAAATCGATCTTTCGAGTTATACGGTGCTGCCGGGATTTGTAGATGCGCATATACACATCTGGTCGGGAGCGTTTGGGCAATCCGTTTCGGAACCGCTGGCGGCATTGCGCGGGAGCAAGGCGATGAGCTACGCGCTTTCTTCCGGTGTGGTGGGCGCGCGCGTAATGGCCACGCAAGGATTCATCGATGTCGCGCTCAAGGATGCGATTGAGGACGGCACGATTGCCGGGCCGCACCTGGTGCCTGCCGCTCACGCCATTTCGATTCCTGGCGGCCACGGCGATTTCAATGCGCAACCGCCATATTTGCCGATGGACGATTTCTATACGCCCTTGCACGGATTCATCAACTCGACTGCCGATGCCGAAAAGGCAGTGCACCTGCAGCTCAAATATGGAGCGCGCGTCATTAAGGTGATGGCTTCCGGCGGGGTACTTTCGCCGCTGGATTCGCCGACCTCCGAGCAGCTTTCACCGGAAGAACTGAAAGTGATCGTCGAACAGGCGCATATGGCGCACGTGAAAGTTGGATCTCATGCGGAGAATATTCGCAGCATTCGGGCCTCACTCGATGCGGGGGTTGATTCGATCGAGCATGGATCGGAACTGGATCAGGCAGCGGCGGACTTGATGAAGAGCCATGGCGTTGTTTTCGTGCCGACGGTTTTCGTCGTTGAAGAAAGCGTGGCGAATGGAGTGAAAATGCATTTCCCGGAGTACGTCATCACGAAGGTGAACGCGCTGGCCAAAACGCATTTTCCGAGTTTTCAGCTTGCACTTCATTCGGGCGTGACGATCGCGGCGGGCTCGGACCATTCCTATGGACCCGGCACGGGAACGGTGCGCGACGAGATGATCACGGAAGTGAAGTACGGGATGACGCCGCAGCAGGCGCTCATTTCCGGCACGAAAACGAGCGCTGCTTTGCTGGGACTCGAACAGCTGGGGACAATTGAGACGGGAAAGGAAGGGGATATGGTTGCGGTCGAAGGCGACCCTTTGAGCGATATTCATGCCCTAGAAAAGGTGCGCGCAGTTGTTTTCCAGGGGAAGAGCGTGGCGCCCGCTAATCGGCAGTAGAAGGTCGGATACTTCCAGCTGGATCAGGAATATGACACCGATGCCTTTTACGCAGGATTAGCTTGGCCGGGCGGGTCAAGCTCCGCCCAAGAGAGTCTTGTGAGCTTGTGCACAGCGGCGAGTTCGGCGTGTTGCTTCGCGGGACGAAGGGAAGTAAGATTTTTGATGACAGAAATATCGAAGGCGATGGAGTTCGCCTGAACCGGGCCGGCGCCCTATGCGGGCTCTGATGACTCCTGGAAGCCACGCGGCTCCAGGAGTTTTTTTGTTAAGAGCCGCGGTTGCCGCCGGATTGGAGCTCATTTGCGGATTTTATTAATCGCGATTTTCGGGGCTGTCGGTACGTTGGCCCGTTACGGGCTCCAGGGCTTTGTACAAACGCGCGCCGGAAGCACGTTTCCGCACGGCACGCTGATCGTCAATCTCACCGGCTGTTTTTTTCTTGGCTTGATCGGGCAGTTCACCCTGAACCGCATGGTTATTTCGCCGGACTGGCGCGTGGCCATCGCTGTCGGCTTCTTCGGCGGGTACACCACATTTTCGAGCTTTGGATGGGAAACGGCGAAGATGCTGGAAGACGGCGAGTGGCTGCGCGCAACGACCTACGTCGCCGCCAGCGTGATAGCGGGTCTGTTTTTGTCAGTCGCAGGGATTCGGCTGGCGAACCGGTTTTAGGAGCCGCGATGACACACGAAAAATTCGAGGGCGAGCGCACGCTGATGCGCATCCACATCGGCGAGTCCGACAAATGGCACAGCAAGCCGCTGCACGATGCCATCGTGGAACTCCTCCGGCGAGAAGGTTTTTCCGGCGCGACCGTTCTGCGCGGCGTCGCGGGCTACGGCGGCTCAAGCGTTTACCACACGGACAAACTGCTTCGCATGTCGCAGGATCTGCCTATCATTGTTGAAGTGATCGAATCCACCGAGCGCATCGAGTCCATTCTTCCACGGTTGGACGAAATGGTCGAAGGCGGATTGATCACGCTCGAAAAGGTGCGCGTTATCCTGTACCGCGCCGCCAAGAAATAGAGCGCAGAGAAGGTTTTAGCGGGAGTGCAGTCGCCCGACGGATCACCACAACCTGGTAATCATGTTTTTCGCGCCAACCCAGCGATAGAACAAAATCAGATTTGCAACCGCGGCCGATCCCCGAAGCAGCGAGAAGTAGAAATCGTTAATATTTTCTTTCGCAGGCGGCATGCCGGACCCGACAATGTCGACAGCGCCTGACAACAGGCTGAGCGACCACAGCACAAGGAACAGGTAGATGACTACGCGGAAATCCGACTCGACCTTGAGCTTTTTCACCAGGAAATAGCTGCAGAGGATCAACTCCAAACCAAAAATCGCTACCAGGATCGCCGGGAATGGCTCAACGGCGAGCGCTGTTCCGCCGCAAGGCCCCACACTCACATTGGCGGCAAGCAGGGAGCCAAACAAGATCATGACCACGCAGATGATCTGCCTTGAGGCGCTCTTCCATATGTCGGCAAAACGGTTCTGCACTGCGATTTTCTCTGCTTTCTCTGCCATTTAGCTTATGACGCGGAACTCGGACGTTCCCCTTCACTTCAGCCAGTACAAACCAGCGGCGTTCGCGGGTCAATATAACGGCCGTAATTTGTGCCCTCTTCAGCAAGACGCACGCAAACTTTCCAGCCAGCGCGTTCGATTGTAAACTGCTCTCCCGTGGCTGATCGCACAGAAAAACAGTCCTGGCTGAACCGCACTGTCCTCGGCGTGGGACTGACCAGTTTATTTAGCGACTGGAGCCACGAAACGGCTACGGCGGTTTTGCCCGCTTTTCTTGCCGCGATCGGGGCGGGGCCGGCCTGGCTCGGCTTGATCGAGGGTATCGCCGACGGTCTTTCCAGTTTCGCGAAACTTGCCGCTGGCCACTACACCGACAGTCTAAGGCGCCGCAAGCCGATTGCGATATTTGGATACGCTGTTACAGCATTTGGAACTGCTTCTTTTGCATTTGCTACGAATGCGTATCATGTGCTGATTGGCCGGTCGCTGGCGTGGCTCGGCCGCGGTGTTCGGTCGCCAGCAAAGAAGGCGCTGCTCGCGGCGGATGTTTCGCCGAATGCGTATGGGCGCGCCTTTGGACTTGAGCGATTGGTGGACACAGTCGGAGCGATCGCTGGTCCCGTCACTGCTTTGTGGCTTATGGAAAAAACGGGGCACAACTACCATAGGGTCTTTCTCTGGACCTTGTTGCCGGGCCTCGCTGCCGTAGCTTCGTTTTCGCTGCTGGTACGGGAACGTCCTATTGTTTCCAAGCCGAAGCGTTCATTCTTGATGGGCGTCCGCGATCTGCCAGCGCCATTCAGGCGGTTTCTTCTGGGCGCCGGAGTTTTCGGAGCGGGGGATTTTTCTCATTCGCTGCTCATCCTGTACGCTTCGCGCATGCTGGGGCCGGAGATCGGGCTAGCGCGCGCGGCTAGCATCGCTGTCGTGCTTTACACAGTGCACAACGTCTTTTCCGCCGGCTCCGCCTACGCCAGCGGCTGGCTGAGCGACCACGTGCCGCAGAGAAAGGTCGTGCTGGCCGCGGGCTACTTTCTAGCTGCCATCACTGCGATATTGCTTTGCACGAGCGCACATTCCATCTGGGTGCTCGGCGCAATTTTCGTTTTGGGCGGACTCTACTTTGGAATTGTGGATGCACTCGAAGACTCGGTTGCGGCCGAGCTTGTATCCAAGGAGCAGCACGGCATGGCGTTTGGCACGCTGGCTGCCGTCAATGCTGTCGGAGATTTTCTCTCGAGCATTCTGGTCGGCTTTCTTTGGAGCGCCGTTTCCGTACGCGCGGCTTTTGCCTCTTCCACGGTCTTCTTTCTCGCAAGTGCGGTACTTATACTTCGGCTTCGGCGCTAGTGGATTCGCTGTTAAGAAAATGGAAAGGCGTGCGATTTATTCGTGCGGCGGTATCGGCTCAGGCCACTGCGTAACACTGATCCTTCCGCCGGGCTCGAGCTGAATGGCCGGAGCGTAGAGCCCGAGACGTTCGCGACGCCACCACAATCCGTGCTCTCTTTTTTCCGCCAGGGAGGTGAACCAATATTGGAAGAGCACTGCACGTACCTGGCGGGGCGGTCCCTTCGGAAAAGGATTGGCGGCAAAGAGCGCGAGGACGTCCCGCTCATTTGAGAGCAATCGCCGCTCTGTGCGCAAGACCAGGGGATTGTCATGCCACTCACCGAGTGAGGCGAACCACAAATTCCAGTCCAGCCTCGGCTGATAGGGCGCGTAGATGCCCGGCGGCTTGTCCAGATCCTGCGGCTTGTGGCGAAAAGGATAGGCGGTCCAGGTTTGTCCATCGTTGGAGCCCTGGAATTCGATTTCGTAGCGGCCGCGTGTCATCACCGCAAAAAGGCCGTAACGATTGGCAATTCGAAAGGGATCGAGCAGAGCTACCGGTGACGTTGGCAGCGCAGCGGGAGCGAACATCCAAACCATTTGTGCGGTAGTCGCGTAAAAGATCCACGTTAGCAAGACTGCGTTTAGGGCCACACGCAAGGGAGCCACCCAAGAGCGGATGTTCCGGCGCGAATCGGGAGGAGTCTCTTTTTTTGCCGGAACATTGTCTGAGGATGGCCCCGAGGGCGGCGCCAGAATCGAGAGTTGGTCAGAAGCAGGTGGCGCGGACTCCACCGGGGCTATGATCGAGCTGGAGGGGAGCGGCTGATTCCATCCAGATGGGAAAAACCGCATCAGGAAGCGGTCATCAAGCAGAAGGAACGCCAGGACGAGAACGAGATAATTCAGAAACGTGTAGTTGGCGGTGAGAATGATGCCGATCTGCCAGGGCGTCACGATCAAGAAAAGCGCGATTCGAAACGGCCGCGGCAGAAACGCAGCCCAGATCAGAAGCAGTTCGAGAGCTAGAGTAAGGAATGCGGTCGCGGCGTGAAACCAGTGCGGCAAATGCTGGACGTACCATCCAATCCAAGTCGGCAGCGGGCCATTTTGGTAATAGTCGTCCATCGCCGTGAAATTGCGCCACTCGAGATCGCCTCCCGCGATTTTTGCTATGCCGGATTCGAAGTAGATGCGAAACCATTCCCAAAGCAGCAGATAGAGCGCCGCGCGGTTGGGAGGCCGCGAGCGTCCAAGCCCGGGACGGAATCCACCGGGCCCAAGGAAGAGCGAGAGGAAGCCCGCCTCAAGCAACATTCCATCGGATTGATATCCGGAGAATTCGCCCGCGGCGCTGACAAAGGAAAGAAAACAGACAAAGCAGATGGCAAGCGCGGCGCGCGGCCAAATATTGAAAACCAGCAGTATGGCGGCGGCCATGCCAACCCAGCAAAGCGCGGTCAGCATGTGCCCACTGCTTGAAAGCCACAAAACGCTTGGCACATACCAATACCGTGCATATCCAACCTGGCCTGCCACACCCTTCAGATATTCGCTGGCGGGAAGAATGCCCTGGGGACCGATCAGTCCACGAATTTGAAAAACGAGCGAGAAGAAAGCAGAGAAATAGATAGCTCCCAGCGCGCGCAGGAAAATCCAGCGCCCCAGGAAGCGGTCGGAAGGGCCGTTTTGCGAATCAAACAGCCATCGAATGACGGAAGCGGGCGTCCATTCCATAAACGCGGAACATTATACCGAGGTGACTACGCGGGCAAATTGCTTCCGTTTTCCTGGTTGGCGCCTTTTTGGGTTGGACTGCGGCCCTGCTCGGCTCTATGCCTCGAGGTCCAGGCCGCACGAGGGTCCTCACCCCGAGCAACGCGACACACTTCCCTATTGCAGCGCCCAGGGCTGCGTGTTAGGCTGGCGAATAAAAGGCGAATAACAGGAGGCGCGCTACATGTCCCATTCTCTCGCCGTGCGGCCGGCGCCGCTCGGCTCGCCGGAGCCTGCGGCTGGATCGTCACTGACACGCGTGCGTGAAGTCCTCGACACCTTGGCTACGCGGGACGTCAATGGCGAGGTTTTGACGGCAGTGCGCTATTTTCCTGCGCGCGAGGCGCAATGGGCTGAGTTCCCTGCCTGGGTCCAGGCGGACCTTGCCAGTGCTTACTCTGCCAAAGGTATCCGGCAGCTTTACACCCATCAAGCCATGGCTGCCGAAGCCGTCCGCGCGGGCAAAAACGTGGTGGTGGTCACACCAACTGCCTCCGGAAAAACTCTTTGCTATAACTTGCCGATCCTGCACTCGATCCTCGAAAATCCGGACACTCGCGCGCTGTATCTTTTCCCGACAAAAGCCTTGGCGCAGGATCAACTCGCCGAGCTTTACGACCTCAACCAGCGGCTCGATAACCGCTTTGGCGTTTTTACTTATGATGGCGACACTCCGGCCGACGCGCGCAGAGCCATCCGCGAAAAGGGACATGTGGTGCTCACGAATCCGGACATGCTGCACACGGGAATTCTGCCGCATCACACGCGGTGGACGCGCTTGTTTGAAAATCTTCGCTATATCGTGATCGACGAGCTTCATACCTACCGCGGGGTGTTTGGCAGCCATCTCTGCAACGTGCTGCGGCGTCTGCGGCGCATTGCCAATTTTTATGGCAGCGACCCGCAGTTCATTTGTTGTTCAGCGACGATTGCGAATCCCGGCGACCTGGCTGCGCGCCTGCTCGAAGAGGAAGTGGAAGTGCTCGATGCCAACGGCGCACCCGCGGGGGAAAAGACTTTCGTTTTTTACAATCCCCCGGTCGTCAACCGCGCACTAGGCATTCGCCGCAGCTATATCCATGAGACTTCGCGAGTGGCCCAGGAGTTTTTGAAACGGGATCTGCAAACCATGGTCTTTGCGAATTCGCGTTTGCAGACTGAAATTCTATTGACCTATCTCCAAAAAGCGAATCCCCAAGTGCCGGGCAAGAAGGAAACGATTTGCGGCTACCGCGCCGGATATTTGCCGAAGGAACGCCGCGAAATCGAGCGCGGCCTGCGCGATGGCCGCATCCGCGGCGTCGTAAGCACGAGCGCGCTCGAACTCGGGATCGACGTAGGCTCGCTCGATACGGTCGTGATGGCGGGCTACCCTGGCTCCATCGCCGGAACGTGGCAGCGTGCAGGCCGGGCCGGGCGACGCAGCGGAAGCTCTTGCGCCGTGATGGTGGCTTCTTCTTCGCCGCTCGATCAATTTATCGTGCGCCATCCGGACTATTTCTTCGGCAACACTCCCGAACATGCTTTCATTCAGCCGGACAATCTTGAAATCCTGATCAACCACTTGAAGTGCGCCGCATTTGAATTGCCGATTGCGCCGGGCGAACGATTTGGCGAAGTCGACCTACGCGACCTTTGCGCGCGTCTTTCCGATGCGGGTTACCTTCACCTTGCCGGAGATCACTATCACTGGACGCAGGAAGCCTATCCCGCCGACACCATCAGCCTTCGCTCGATTACCAGCGACAACTTCATCATCATCAATGTCACCGGCGCACCCAGCGTCATTGGCGAGGTGGATTTCTCGAGCGCGCTGATTTTTCTGCATGAGAAGGCCATCTATATTCACGGCGGACAGCAGTACCACGTCGAGCATCTGGATTTCAGTGAGCGCAAGGCCTACGTCAAACAAGTGGATGTCGACTATTACACAAACGCCGTGCGTTACACCCAGGTCCGCGTTCTCGAAGCAGCGGAGACGTCCGATTCCACACCCGCCGCTCGTAGGAATTCACGGTCCCACGGCGATGTCTTGGTCCGCTCGCAAGTCATCGGTTTCAAGAAAATAAAATTCTTCACGAACGAAAATATCGGTGACGGCAGGCTCGAGCTCCCCGAAAACGAAATGCACACGACGTCATATTGGGTCACGTTGGAGAGGCCGCTGCTCGAATCGCTTCCCTTCAGTGTTAGCGAGCGCCAGAGCGGGATGTACGGCCTTCTTCATGCTCTCACCTCGGTCGCCACACTTTTGCTCATGTGCGACGGCCGCGATCTTGGCACCGCCATCGGCGAACGCCCCCCCGCGCCTGATTCCGCCAGCGAGCTCCTAGGGGCACGGCAAGCCGTGCCCGCTGCGCCTCACATGGCCGCGGCAGACGGTTTCACTTCCGAGCCCCTCAGAGACGCCTCTGCCCCGAACTTGAGAGAATTCTTCGAGCCCAATCTATATCTCTATGACGCCTACCCCGGCGGCATCGGGTTCTCCGAGCCACTCTTCCGCGCGCACGATCTGCTCATCCACAGGACTCGCGAACTGATCGCCTCCTGCTCCTGCAAGGAAGGTTGTCCGTCTTGCGTTGGCCCCGCCGGCAATCTCGCCCCCCGTGCGAAAGAAACCGCTCTTGCCATCCTCGACAGGTTGTGTGGCTAGATGGCTGCTTCAGCGGACAGGTTCTCTCGTCTCGCCGCGTTACGCCCCGCGCGCATGGGGCCGTCGCGACCAGCCGACCTTCGCGTGCCCGATCAGGAAGATGCCATTGCTCGTCTTATCGGCGCGGGTGTGGCCCGAAACCATTTTGGAGAGCACCTCGTTCTGCGCAACTGGTTCTCCACGCCGGAATTTGTCGATCCGTCCGCAATCGCTCTCGAACTTCTTTCCCGCACTCGTGACGCCGAAATATCTCGCCGTGCACGCGCCGCTCTGGAAGATCCTTACAAGTGGCTCTTTCTCGATACAGAGACCACCGGTCTGGCAGGGGGCACGGGAACATACGCCTTTCTCATCGGGCTCGCCTGGTGGGACGCAGGGGCTCTTCAGGTCGAACAACTCTTCATGCGCGACTTTACGGAAGAGTATTCGCTCCTTCACGAACTGGCGGCGCGCATCGCCGAGCGCCCGGTTCTCGTCACCTTTAACGGCAAGACTTTTGACTGGCCCCTCCTAGACAGTCGCTTCACCATGACGCGCACGATCCCCACGCCGCGTCTGGCCGCGCATCTCGATTTGCTGCATCCCGCACGCGCTTTTTGGAAACATCGTCTGGGGTCTGTGCGTCTTGTCGATCTGGAACGGCACGTTCTGGATGCCCGCCGCCTCGGCTGGCATCGTGAAGACGACATAGCTTCATCGCTCATTCCGCAATATTACTTTGATTATCTTCGCGGGGGATCGGCGGATCCACTCGTGAGCGTTTTGCGCCACAATCAGATGGATTTGCGCGGCCTTGCCGCACTCTTTGGCAAGATCAATACACTTCTCGCCTCTCAAGAAGCGGAGCGGCATGGAGTGGACAGCCTCGATCTCTTCGGCCTCTCGCGTTTCTTCGAGCGACGGGGCGACTCCGACCGCGCCCATGTAGCTTGTTTGCAGGCGCTCGATCTCGGCCTTCCCGCCGAAATTCGCCCGCGCGCGCGGCGCGAACTTGCTCTGCTCGTCAAGCGCCGAGGCGACCATACCGCCGCGGCCGAGCTCTGGCTTGAACTCGCTGCCGATCCAAAGGACGGTGTGCTGGCGTGTGAACAGCTGGCCATTCATTACGAGCGTCGCGCAAAGGATATCTTGCGTGCAACGGAATTTGCGCGCCGCGGCTTGGCCAAACTTCAGCGGATGCGTACGGGAACGCGCGACCCATATGCCGCCGCCCGGCTAATGCGCGCCGCAGAGAAATTTTTGGTTCGAATTAACCGCCTGGAAGCTAAGGCCAAAAACAAATTCGCAAAGCGCGTGGCCGCAGGTTTGTCTCTCTCGGACTCTTCAGCCAGATAGGCGTCAGCGGCTGGCGGATGCTGTCTTGGACGGCTCAGGCGCCCGAGGCCAGCCAATCATCCCATTTATGCCGTCAAACACCGTCCGGTTAGCCCCCTCCACGGAAATGCACTCCATCGCCACGCAGCGCAAGAAGACGCCGCCATCGGGCGCGTCAAAAGAGAGGAAATTCGGCGCGCGCGATATATTCTCGTGTGCGCCATGTTTTTTCTCGAGGGCTGCCGAGTACTGTGCAAAAAATTGCATGGCATTTTCCGCACTGTCCAGCTGTAGAAGAGCAACCAGAACCAGCCGTTTCGTTTGTTTTTGCTCATAGAGTGCATAGCGGTCCCCATCCCACGCCGCGGCAAGCGGTTTTGCGATGTTCTCGCCCAGAAACTGCTTCAGTATTTCCATCCATCCGAACTCGCCCATGACATTTTCATCAAGCTTCGCCCAGTCCGGGCCAAGCAGCTTCTGAAGAGAGGGTATCGTGACAGCAACGGGGGCTTTCCCGGATTTGTAGAGAGCTGGATGCATGATCTGCTGAGTGGATACCGGCGGCCTGGCAAAAACTGCCGACAAGCCCTTCCACCTTGCCGATTTCAAGATGGAGGTGGAAAACGTTAGTCCTGCAAAATAGGGAAAGACCATCGCGTCCCTAAGAAACGGCGGCGCTTCTCGCAGTTTGGGCGACTGGGACATATCGCCGGCAAACATCGAGGGGTCGATCGCGGGTATATCCACGACTGAATATCCCTTGCCTTCTAAAAGGTAATCGATCATGGCGGCCATGGCGCTGCCCTCCAGCACTGCTTCGCGCGCCAGTTCGGCGTCGTCGTTCGGCCGCGCCGCTTTCTCCCACACCTCGATCTGAAAATGCTGGTCCTGGAGCGCGTGGGTCAATTCGTGCGCCATGACCATGCGCTGGTCATCTATCGGAATCCAATCAGCAATGTAAAATTCGCGCGCTTTTGGGTCGTAGAGACCCGCAATCTGTTCAGTCAGGAGATCTACCATAAAGTTATCTAACTCAAATCCCTTGGGGATCAGCCCAAAGGCCTCGTCGGTTCGCGCCTCCGCATCGCGCTCTGCCGGTTTTTTCTCCTCATCCATCTCCCGCAGGACATAGGCGCGTATCTCATCCCGTGACCGCAGCGTCTTCTTCACTGGCGTGAGTTGCTTAAGCCCGGTGATTTCGCTTACTTGCTGCAGCACTTCATCCGCGGCCGCCGAAAACTCGGCACTGTTCGCTTTCGGCTGAGCCACAACCGGTGGGGCGGTCGCAGCTTCCTGCGCGCGGACAGCGCCTCCGCCAATCAAGCACGAAGCGGCCACCAGGAGCAGAAACAGCCGTGTCACAGCACTTTTGATTGCTAGGGGCATAGTCTTCGCAGAATAACAGATAAGGGTGAGGGCTCGCCCGCACGAGAGAAACCTGATGGTGCCTTATAGGAAACGCTCTTCATCCCTTTTTGGCAACCGGCGGGCCTTCGGCGTCCCGGCTAGCGGATGTTTCAGAAGAACCGTTAACTCCGCGCAAGCAACTAAAAGGAAGGAAGATAGCCGCGCGGTCGAGACGTGAAATTATGTAACGCAATTTTCTTATTGGCTCTGACGAGAAAGTTTCCAAAGAAATTCACAGCTGCCCGTTCCGAATCTTTAACAGAATGGTAATTCTGCTATACACTGATTGTTGACTCCCAGCTTCCTCCCGAGGAAAACATGCTTCCCGGTCTTCGTCTACGGCAATCCCGTGAACGGCTAGGTTTAACCTATCGCGATGTCGAACGCGCCAGTTTTGAATTGGCAGCGCGCCGTGGCCGTCCTGAGTTGATTCTTCATATTAGCCGTCTGGCGGACATTGAGAATCGCGGAGTAATTCCAGGTCTGCACAAGCTCTATACGCTCGCGGTTGTTTACCACTTGAGTCCGCTGGAGATATTCCGCTGGTACGACGTTCCCATCGAAGATTGCTTTCCCGACGGTGGCGCGTTTCACGCCCCACACACGCACATTGCGGCGCCTCCGGTCTCTCTCAAAACTCCCTTGCGCTTCGATCCGGCTTTCGATCCAAAGCGGACGGAACTACTTTCCCGTATGGTCGAACAGTGGGGAAACCTCGAGGGTGTGCTTACCAATGGTGATTCGCGCCACCGTTATGGATACATCGGTTCGTCAGACCGGCGTATGGTGCCCCTGCTTCGCCCTGGCAGCGTTGTTCTTGTGGATGTAAGCGTCCGCCGCATCCAGGACGATAATTGGGCCAACGAATACGACCGGCCTATGTATTTCGTGGAGCTGCGCGACGGTTACCGATGTGGATGGTTTCATCAGGACGGCATGCGCCTGCTCATGCAGCCCCATCCTCTATCTCGCTGTGTGCCCGAGGTTTGGCGTCTTCCGGAAGAAGCCGAAGTGGTTGGCCGGGTGGTGGGAGTGGTTACCAGGTTGACGGAGCCGTGGAACATTCTTCCTGGAGAAGCTCCAGCAGCGCGCGGAGATTCGAACAGAAAAGCTCCTTGAGGTAGCCGGGAGAGCGCTCAGGCATCAGCACCCGGTAGGCTTCCATTCGGCGCCAATGAGCCAAGGCCGAACATAGTCCACCTGGCATGCGCAGAAGACATTCCTTTAAATCCGCCTCTTGTGTCGCCAGAGGTGTTTCCAAAACTCGCTCGAATATTTGCTCGTGGCATAACGCCAGGGCCTGTTGCACCGCTTCGTCCGGATACAAAGTTAGAAGCCCAGCGTGCTCGTACTTTCCGCTCGAGAGATCGCGCAGCGAGGCGATGTAGGTAAGCCTCCCAAATTCTCCCGGAATTGCTGCCAGCGTCGTCAGCGTGAAATCTTGGATGATTCGCCTGTTTTGCTGGAGCTGCGTAATCATAGTTACCCACGGCCCCGTTCCGCAGACGGAACGTTTTAGACCATTACGGTCAGTACTTCCGATTCTCTTTCATGGTTGGACGCAGGAGGCTTTCCACCATGAAAAAGATCATCTCGATTCGCCTGTCACTTTGTCTTTTAGTGATTTCGATCCTACTCCCTGTTAATAGCTCGGTCAAACACTTATCCAGTAACCGCGCTGCCGCAGATTCCGTTGCCATTCTAAGCGGATCCCCTCTTCCCTTACCTACGCCACCGAGCGCTCTCCGTGCCAGCGGCTCACCGCTTCCGCTGCCCACTCCTCCAGGTCTCGGCGTCCTCTCCGTAAGTGGTTCGCCCCTTCCACTTCCCACGCCGCCAGGCGTGAGTATGGCCAGCAGGAGCGGATCGCCTCTTCCGCTTCCGACTCCTCCGATACAGACGGCCTGAACGCTTCAAAACCTCATGCCTCCGCAACTCGTCTTTGAGGAGAGGGCGAGTTGCGGAGTGCCATTTCTGAGAGAAGTCTAATACTGGTTTCGTCTCTCCTTCGCGCCCACCAAAACACAATCACCGAATCTTTTTGTTACCAGTCACCTCTCAGGATTGTGTCCGCGGCTTCGCGTCTTTTGCAGCGAATGACTTCAGCCAGCGCGCCGCTACTCGCTGTTGCGGTCCAGTCGCCGCCAGTTACGGCTACGACCACAACTGTCTTGTTTACCGGGCAGTTAAGACATGCTAGGATTCCCTTCCATGAATGGAATGCCTCTCTATGTGCAAGGGTTATGGGCCTGCAGTGTCCTTGCCCAGCTCGCGGTGCTGGCACTTCTCGTCCTGAAAGGGAATTTCCGAAAGCTCCCGTTTTTCGCCACCTACGTCTGTCTGAATATATGCCAGGCGGCATTGATTTACGTCATGATCGCCTACTGGCATCCCGCGAAAGGTTCCTCGACCGAGCAAATTGTGAGTTGGGTGTCAGAAGCTGCGACTTTGGTCGTCCAGGCGTTAGCCACGACGGAAGTGCTCCGGCTTGTCCTTAAGCCCTACCGGGGCGTCTGGGGACTTACCTGGCGGGTTCTTCTGGGAATCTCGACTGTAGTCGTCTTTTTCGTCTTTCTAGATGCCGTTCAGAACGTAGATTGGGCAATTGTAGTGGCTGAACGTGGGTATCACCTCATCTTTGCGACCGCGGTGATCGCATGTCTGCTGTTCATTCGTTATTATGCCGTGGTTGTAGCTCGCGCTTACAAGTGGCTCTTGGCAGGTTTTTGCTTTTATTCGTGCACTATCATTCTGATAAATACCGTCGTCCAGGTCATCTGGTACCGGAATAATCCGTACACGGAACACCTCTGGCAGGTGGTGACGCTGCTATCGTTCACTGTCGTTCAAGTGGTATGGGCGGCAGCATTGTGGAAAGCTCTTCCGGTGGATCTCCCCAGGCACAATATCGACTCGGATTCCCTCTATCTCAGCGTTTCCCCGATAATCAATCAGCAGCTACGCCGGCTCAATGAAAAGCTTATGCGACTTTGGAAACTGGAGGCGCGTCCACATTGAGCTCTGTTCTCTTAGTCATGGGCTTCGTGGGAGTGCTCCTGCTGGTTGTGCTCGTCTGGGTCCTGCGTGATCCTCGGAAACTTAATAAGCCGGATGACGATCTCGCCTCGAACGAAGAATGGGGCCAGCGTCACGTCGCTTATTTTCCACAAGTGCGACAGGCCATCGACAGAAAAGACTTCGAGTTCCTCGCTTTGCGCGGTTTGCCGAAGTTGACGAAGAGGGTGCGCAAGGAGCGCCGAAGAATTGCACTGGCCTATCTGGCCTGCATACGCGCCGATTTCCTGAAGTTGTGGCGCTTGGCGCGCGTCATTGCCGCGATGTCGCCACAAGTCGGTGCCGCCGAAGAGTTCGCGCGGCTCCGCATGGGCCTGGCGTTTTCCCTGCGCTATGAAATAATCCGTATCAAATTCTTTTTCGGAATCGCTCCTCTTCCCGAGCTGGGCTCTTTGAGCGAAGTAGTGAGCAGGCTGTCGATTCGATTGGAAACCGCCATGAAGAATCTTGGAGAGAGTGCTGCCCTGGCATCAAAGCTTACGTCAACGCTACACGACGGGCGCGGTCTGGATACTCCCTAGCGCGCCATCCACCGCGGCCAACAATTCCGCGGCCTTAAACGGCTTTTGAAGGATGCGATTCCCGTTCCGTGGCGTCTCCTCCGGAGGACGCCCGAGCGGAGCGACTCCGCGCATCCACACACAACGCTTCGCCAGTCCCGGTCTGCGTGCCAGAATCCAGTCATGAAGTATGTTGCGTCCGGCGGTGCCGGAAAGGTCCAGGTCCGCCAGCACCAGATCGAACTGTTGCTTTTCGAGAAGGGCCATGGCATCCGCGGCAGTCTTTGCCGTCTGGACTTCATGCTCTCTCTCGAGCAGGATGGCTCGAACAGCTTCCAGAACCGAATCGTCCTGATCTATCAGAAGGATGCGGCCTTCCCTTGCCTGGTCCACCGCCTGGCTAGCTTCGGGAGCCTTCGCTGCTCTCACCGGTTGATAGGGCACTTCAATCGTAAACGAAGCTCCGCGCGGAGGAACGTTACGCACGCGGATAGATCCACCATGCTCCGTGATGATTCCATAACAGATGCTCAGACCCAGTCCGGTGCCCTTGCCAACTGGCTTGGTCGTGTAGAAGGGATCGAAGACCCTCGACGCATCCTTTACTCCTGGGCCGCTGTCGGTAAATTCGATGAACAGCCGTTCCTCTTTGGCTCCCGTCCGCACCCACAGATCCCCTTCATTGGTATGTTCCAGCATGGCGTCCACTGCGTTGTTGACCATGTTCAGAAAAACTTGCTGCAGTTGGTGGGGATCCGCCGATGTATAGGGAAGGTCCGGAGAAAGCTCCAAGTGGACGCGAATGTGATTCATCCGCAAATCGTAGTCGCGTAGCGCGAGTGTCTCTTCCAATATGAGATTAAGCTGTACAGGCACGCGTTCCGGCTTGTGTTGTCGGGCGAAACTCAGCAAATTCTGCACGATGCGGTGGGTCCGCTGGGCCTGCTTGTAGAGTTTTTCAGAGTATTCAATGCCTTGCGGCCCCATCTGCCCGCTCGAGGTGAGCAATTGGCTGTAGCCGAGGATGGCCGTGAGCGGATTGTTCAGCTCGTGGGCCACGCCGGAAATCAGCTGGCCGACGGCGGCCATCTTTTCGCTGTGCAGGAGCTGCTCCTGCGTGCGCCGCAAGTTGTCGTATGCCTGCCGCGCTTCCTCGTAAAGTGTGGTGCGTTCAATAGCGCTGGAAAGCTGGCTGCCCACAGCGATCAGCAGGTTGACGTCGGCCGGTGAGAACTCCTTTGGCGTGCGGCTCCCAACGGTCAAACCGCCAATGACGCGGTCCTTCGACCAGAGAACCACGATATAGGCGGACAGAAGTTCTTCTTTTCTCTGCGCTTCGCGAAAGATCGCGGGAAGCGGCAGTCCCTGGACGGAAAGAAACGTCGCATGCACGGCCTTGATGTGCTGGAGCAGCTCCGGCTTCAGAGTAACCGGGGGAAAATTCCTGGCGTACTCGGAGCGGTGCCCCACGGCCGCCACGCGGCGGATCTTTGTCCCTTCCTCGTCAAACAGGTATAGCGCGCAGGCATCCAGGCTGAACAGTTCCGCCATCTGCCGCAGAGTTCGATGCAGCGAATCGCTTAAGTCCATCGACTCCATCAACGTTTGTCCAATGGAGTTCAATACCAGCAGTTCCCGGTTGCGCCGCCGGATTTCCTGCTCCGCGCGCTTTCTTTCCGTGATATCCAGCAGAAACCCCTGATACGCCGTGACGTTCCCCGCCGTGTCTCTAACCGCGATGGAGGACTCCAGTACGGTGCGAATCTCGCCGTCTTTGCGCCTCATCTCGAATTCAAAGTCCGCTACCGTGCCGTGTTCCTGGAGGAGCTTCTTCAGCCGCTCGCGGTCCGCCGGATTTGCGTACATCGCGCCAGGAATATCGGCACCCAACAATTCTTCGCGCGTCTCGAATCCCGTCATGCGCATCATGGCATCATTGAAATCTAGGAATCGCCCTTGCGGCGTGGATATAAAAACGCCTTCCTGAACGCTGGAGACCAGCGTCCGGTATTTTTCTTCCGCGCGCTTTCTTTCCGTGATGTCTTTCAGGACATGCACTGTCCCTAGCAAGTTTCCGGCCGGATCCGTAAACGTCGAGTTCGACGCAAGAAAATAGCCTTGCAGCCAGGGATCAGTCTCATCTCCTTCTCCCGCGACACCCTCGCAATATGGGCACACCTCATACGACAGATTCTTTCGCGCGAGCAGGTCGGTCACACTGCGCCCCAGCAACGCCTGTGAATCCCTGGCCAGCAGATGCCCCAAACGTAAATTGCAACGCAGAATTCGTCCCTGGCGATCGTGAACAAGGATGGGATCGCCGATCGAATCAAACGTGTAAGCCCATTGCTGCTGCACAGTAGCCACTTGTTCGAACAAGCGCACATTTTGCAGAGTCAACCCCAGCAGGTTGCTAATATTCAGTAGGTAGGCAATTTCGTCTGCCTGAAACTGCTCGTTACGCGTCGATCCGATTGCGATAATCCCGAGCGGTCCATCTTTTCCCGGCAGCGCCATCGTGATGCTATTGCCGATGCCGCCCTCCGCCATTCTGTGGCGCACATGGGGATCCGGTTCGTCTTCCAGGCGGAAGAACTCGCAGTCCTTGTGCAAAACTCGCTGCGCCCACGGCATCTTCGTTGATAGGCTTCCGTACTTTTCGAGGTAGTCCCGCTGAAAGCCTACGGAGGCGTGCACCACAAGTTGCGCTTTGTCTCCTTCGCCTTCGAGCAGCCGCACAAGTCCGTGCGTCGCTCCGAGACTCTCCACCAGATGCGCGAGCACGCGGTCCAGCACATCTTGCACAGACAGCGTTTGCGTGCTGGCCGTCGTCAGCAGCGTGAGACGCCGAAGTTTCTCATTGAGCTCAACCGTTCGCGAACGCGCGCCCTCGAGCACCACGACGACCATGGCGATTCCCAGCGCTACACCCAGCAAGTGGTCAAACGCCACCCGCAACAAGAAATACGGGTGCTGCGGCCACATTGGACGATCCATTCCATGCAAGCCTGTCAATAAAAACACACCCTCCAGCAATCGCACGCCGTGCCCCCGCTTTAAGAGGGGCGACCTCCACAGCACCATTCCCGCCCAGAGCCACACTCCGCTCACCAGCAGCGTCGTTCCCCAGGCCACGTTTGCATAGTCCGGCGCCACGCTGCGCTGAAAGTAATAAACTCCGAACAAAACCACGCCAGCAAGCGGCAAGATTGGCCAGCTGCGCTTCCCCTCCCGAGTCGTGAATTGCACCACGGAGGCGGAGAACAGCAGCATCGCCGTTACTCTTCCCATCACGACCACTATCCACAATTCCGGCAGATTGCGGCTCACCATGGCTACCTCGCACAGCGATGCCGCGGTGAAAAAACTCCAACCTGCAAACCACAAGCGGAAGTATCTATTGATGTGATCCCGCTGAAAAATGAAGAAGAGGACTAGCAGAATGATGAACGCCGTCGCCTCAAAGAAAGCGATACCGAGCAGGCCTTGGTTCACCAACACGATGCGCTGCCTCCCGGCCTGGACGGCCGTCTTTCCGATGCCACAAAGCCTGGGTCCCTTAGAGTGGACGGCACAATGCCTTCTTGGAGCTTCCTTCGACGCTAACATGCTATTTTCTGAATGGGCAAGGCCACGACAATCACCCTGTGCCGTCCCGTATAATGGCGGTAGGGGCAAACACTCGTGGAGCTAGAACAAATCCTGGTCGTGGATGATGAAGAAGCGATTCGAGAAGTCGTTTCCACCATGCTCGAATCGAAAGGCTATCGCTGCACGGCCGTGAGCAATGGCCGCGCTGCTCAAGAGCAAGTCAAAAAGTCCACGCCGGACCTGGTCCTGAGCGACATGATCATGCCCGAAATGGACGGCATCAAGCTGCTGGACTGGCTGCGCGAATACGACCCCGAAGTCCCGGTCATCATGGTCACCGCCATTCATGACATCTCCACGGCTCTAGAAGCCATCCGCCGAGGCGCCTACGACTACATCCTCAAGCCCTTCGAGAAAGACCAACTCTTCCTCGGCGTAGGCCGCGCCCTTCAGCACCGCCGCCTGGTCGCCGAAAACCGCAGTTACCAGCTCAAGCTTGAACAACAGGTCGAGGAGCGTACGGCGCAGCTCACCGGTGCGATCGCTCAGCTCGAACAATCCTACGACGACACTCTGGAAGCCCTTGGCAGCGCGCTTGACTTAAAGGACGCCGAGACCGAAGGCCATTGCCAGCGCGTCACGGCCTTTACCATTTCTATCGCCAAGGCCATGCCCGTTCCCAATCACTACCTGCCCATTCTCGCGCGAGCCGCTTTCCTCCACGACATCGGCAAAATGGCGATTCCCGACGGAATTTTGCGCAAACCCGGTCCTCTCACTGACGACGAAAAACAAATCATGCGCAAGCACTGCGAAATCGGCTACAACATGCTCATCCGCATCCCATTCCTTCGCGATGCCGCCGAAATCGTCCTTGCTCACCAAGAGTTCTTCGACGGCACCGGTTACCCGCGCGGCCTCAAAGGTGACCAAATCCCTCTGGGAGCCCGCATCTTCACCATCGCCGATTCTCTCGACGCCATGATCAGCGACCGGCCCTACCGCAAGGCTCTCCCCATGCCCCACGCCCGCGAAGAGATTCGCCGCTGCTCCGGCACACAATTCGACCCCAAAGTCGTCGAAGTTTTCGCCACCATCCCGGAAGAGCATTGGCTCGACCTGCGCGAACACCTCGGCTCGCCGTTCCGCCTCGCACACCTAAAGAATCTCTAGTGGAAAGCACTCGGCCGAATTCGTCGGATAGGCCGGGCCCTTAACAAGAAGCCGGACATTCCCACACTGGGAGTGCCCGGCTCAGATCCCCCGCAGTTACCCCCGAAGGGTTGGTTAGTTAGAACGTCAGCCGCAACGACATCTGCAGAATGCGCGGCGACGAAACGGTGCTGGTGCTCTGGCCGAAAGTGGTCGAGTTGATGAGCATCTGGTTAGCACCCGCCGCCTGGTCGGCCACACTGAAGACCGGGTGGTTCAACACGTTGAACGCTTCTGTCCTGAAAGTCAGTTTGAAGCGCTCCGTGATGTTGAAGTCTTTCCCCGCGGAAAGGTCCCAGTCAAAGTAAGCTGGTCCGTTGAACGCGTCAAGTTGCAGGTTGCCGACCTCACCGGGCTGTGGATCGCAGAAGCCGCCGGTAACAGCCGGAACGCAGCTCAGTTGGGCCGTTGACGGTACCCCAGTGCCATTGGGCGAAACCAAGTCAGGATTGATGAGGTATACAGTGCCGTTCGGCTGTTTGAATACCCCGAGCTGACTGCTGATCTGCTGGTGCGACTCGGTCGCAAAAGCAGTGTTGTTTGTGTCGCGTCGGTTAAAGGATCCCCACTGTGAGAGGATCGAGAACGGCGCTCCGCTCTGCCAGGTGAAGATGGAACTGGTCTGCCAACCATCGGTGAGCAGGCCCATGACTCGACTTCTAGATCCAAAAAGCCTATGGCCCCTGCCAAGCGGCAGCTCGTACGTAAAGTTCGCCTTGAAGGCGTGTGTTAGGTCAAAAGGCGCACGCTGCTTCTCGAGCTGTGGCCGGGCGTTGTCCTGGAACGGCTCGAATTGCGATTGCGATCCTCCAAAGTCCGTCATCGTCTTGCTGTAGGTGTAATTCGCCTGGAAGTACAATCCACGGTTGAACCGGCGACGAAGTTCCACGACCCCAGCGTTGTAGGTCGAGAACGAAGTGTTCTTCAGCACGTCCGCCCCCATGATATACGGGTTCGGAAACAGTTCGACTGGATCGCTCGGGCCCGGAAGCGGATTGTTCCCTTGGTCGAATCCGTCCTCATGGTAGAGGGTTGAAAGCGTCGCTACCTGGCCCGTCAGAATAAGATTTTCAATGGTGGGGTTGGTAATCAGTCCGCCCAAAGCCAGATTCGGAAATACGGTCAACGCCTGACAATTGGGATTCTGAGCCGTTGTGCACTGTGGATTGCCGGTTAGGAACAAATTCGACCTAGCGCGATTGAAATCGGCCAGGAAGCCATTTTGCGTCAAGAGCAACTGGTTGAGATCAATCGCACGGAACAAACCCACGCCGTGATTGCCCACGTAACTGACCGTCAACGAGGTGTTCCAGCCGATGTCTCGCTGAACGCTCAAATTCCATTGCTGCACATAGGGCGTCTTTAAGTTGGGATCAATGGCATATCCAGCGACGCCTCCAACGAAATCGCCCGTATTAATAACCTCTGTCAGGAAATCAATCGGGACTTGAAAGGGAGGAGCCGGAGCGCCGACGGGGTTGCTAACCGTTGGACCGAAAAGTCCTTGTCCATTTGCACCGGCATTGGTCACTGTGGCACCCAAACCCGGGTTTCCCGCCGCCGCGTTATTCGCTGCGGTAAAAAACGCGTCATTCACGTAATTGACACTAAAACCCGCACGAACGGCAGTCCTCCCATTGCCAAACGGATCCCACGCCAGCCCGATGTTTGGAGCGAACTGCGCCAGGCGGTGGTTATAAAGGCCTCTGCTGCTTGGGCCGCCCGCAAAGTTGACTGTGGCATCGCCCAACATCGTCTGCTGGAGAGTCTGCCCCGCAGGAATCTGCGGCAAAAGTACAAGTCCGTTCTTCTCGTCTACGGGGCTGTAATATTCATACCTCGTTCCGTAAGTGAGGGTGAGTTTATGGGTGATTCGCCAGTTATCCCCCAAGTAGAACGCGATGTTATTCTGGCGATAGTTTCGGTTCTGTGCGACCAGCGGAACAAACCCTGAGGTTTGAGTCTTCACATTATACGTTTGTGTCACTGTATCCAAGATGCCCGCAATACTCTGTAGAATGTTGGTGGCATTTGTTAGCGCGCTTGTGCTGACCGTGTCACTGCTGGTGTTTGGCACTGGAAAATCTGAGGGCTGCGGACCGTAAGGGTTGTTCGCGCTGAAGCCCAGATTGTAACTCGGGTAGATCCCCGAGGAGTTAGTGGCATAAATCGTCACACGCTGGATCTGAGTGCCAAACTTGATCGTGTGATTTCCTTTGATCCAATTGGCATTGTCCTGCCAGGACCATGTGTGCGTGTCACGCCCCTGCGGCAGAAAATTGGGATTCGGGTCAGTAAAGGGCAACGTACCGTCATTCAGAACATACCCTGCGCCGAAGTTCTGCGATGTCGTGAAGTAAGCAGGTGCAATGTCCATACCGAACCGCACTTCGTTTGTCAGACTCGACCGAGGGTTCCATCGCCACGAGGTGGCTAGGAACTTGATCGAGTCGTTGTTTTGCACCAGTGGAACCGTGTCGAAGGATGTATCGATATCCGGCCGGTCCACCACTTGCCGGTTCCAGGAATACGTTGCCGAAATCGTATTTTTGCTGTTGGCGTTGTAATCCACCCGGAAGCCGTAATTGTCCTGCGTCTGGTTAGACCGCGCATTTAACTGATCCCCTAGCAAATTCACGCCGTCGCCGACGCGAGTGTTGTTGAAAGTGGTTGGCATCCTCTTGAGGAGCGCGATCATGGCCGCGTCCGGCGTGAACACCGGCGCACCGCTAACGTAGTTTCCACCGGAATCAAAAACGGGGTTGCCCCTCGCGGTGTTTGACATCGTGAGCAGATTTACCGTTTGAGGAGGCCCATCGGCAACCCCGGTCGTGGCGTCCACAGGCTGGTAGGTGAACGGCAGGGTGGGAGTCGCGCTATTTAACGCCGCAAGGATGGTCGGGCTTAACACCGTGGCATCGTTCGGGGACTTCGCGCGCTCTCTCAACAACTCATAGTAGCCATAGACGAAGAGTTTGTCTTTCTTGATCGGCCCGCCGAGATTTCCACCACCCTGGTTTTGTAGCAGGCCCGCCAACGGCACGCCGCTCGCGTCATTAAACCACTGGTTTGCTGCCCAGGCATTTGAGCGGTAATACCAGAATCCTTCCCCGTGAAACGCATTCGTACCCCTTGGCGTTACGATGCTGACCTGGGAAGCCCCGCCCCCGTTTTCTACGTCGGAGTTCTGGTTAATTATGGTGAACTCCTGCGCCTGACTGTTGAAAGGCAAATTCGGGGTAAAGTCGAGGTCATTGGAACGGATGAAGTTGTCCTGGATGTTGATCCCATCGATGGTGACATTCGAGAAGGACGAGCGCTGCCCGTTGATCGTCGTGACTATCATGGCGCCAAGGCCGGGGCCGCTATTCGCGACGCCTGCTTGGAGATCCAGAAGGGCCATCGGGTTGCGATTCAAGATTGGCAGATCGTTGATCTGTTGCTTCTCCACCGTCCCGGTAACTTCCGCGCTGGTGGTATTCACGAGCTCCGCTCCGCCCTCAACCACAACCGTCTCGCTCTTCGAACCGAGCTCCAAGACGATGGGCTTAACCGAGTACACCGTCGATGCGTCCAGCCTGATTCCAGTTACCTCTCCGAGCTTGAAACCCTCCTTAGACGCATCTACCTTGTACAAGCCGTAGTCGATATGTTCAAACTGATATCCTCCTGCCGACGCGGTGACAGACGTAAACGTCGCGCTCGTCTCCTGGTTGGTTAGTGTGACCGTAACTCCTTCGATCGGGAGACCTTGAGCATCTTTCACCGTCCCGGTGATTGAACCCGTCGGAACCTGGGCCCACGCCGCAGGAACGCAAATCATCCATACTGCCGCGAGCATGACCGCCAACCCCGCCAGCCGCCGCGCCAATTGCCCCAAGCCGTTTTGCAACCCCATAGTCTTCGCCTCCCATCGATTCGTCGTTCTCCCAAGACTCATTCTGACCATTTGCAGATTCCTTCAACCTTTGCGTTTGGCTTTAGCCCGGATTCGGCGGCACACACTCGCCGCTCAAACACAACCGCACAGGCAGACCCGGAGAAAATGAATTCTGTTTCTCCTATTGCGCTTTCCGCACCGGGCGTGGTCACACCAATATGCCCAGTTATCTTTCTAATTCAGAGTTTAGGTAACTATATCCACACCCACTGCTGAAATGCATGTCAGCAAGCCACCTGCCACATGCTCCCCCGCACATTTATTCCTGTAAAACCCTTGTGGTAAGCAAGTTATCAGTTTCCGGAAACATTTAAGCAATGGTTTCTTAGATTTTGTTATGCAGATTTACATAGAGGATACTACCCAGAAATTCTAAATTATGTACATGCTGGCAAGACTTTAGACTTGGAATTGGTCCACACGCGTACTTCCATCGATACATTCCCTGTACCTCAATACATCGAGAGCACTGATTTTATTGCCTGGGCGAACTCGGGCATAGCCGTAATCAGGCTCACCACGAGATAGCCCTCCCGCGGGAAATCATAGAAGTGCCCAGGATGAACGTACACGGATTTTGTCGCCAGTAGTTCGAGCGCGAATTCTTCCTCCGAGCGGGTCGCCGGTACGCGTATCACCGCGTTCCACCCGCCCTCCACTTCTAGCCGGCTGCAGGACTTTTGCTCCGCCAATTGCCTGTCGAGCCCGGCAAGGTTCTCCTTTACGCGCGCTATCAATTGTTTCTGGAACGAGAGCCGTTGACCCAACAGCACGGGCATCGCCCACTGAACAGGAGCATTCATCGATAGATATGTGTCCGCAATCACCTCAATCCGCGCCAGCGCGTCCGCTTTCCATGCCTCGGGCCCGCTTGCAATCAACCAGGCCGCTTTCATCTGTGGCAGACCGCATATCTTCGATAACCCGCTCAGCGTAAACGTCGGCGCCGCAGGATTTGCGGCAAACGTAGCGGGCCGCCGATCACCCAGCGCAAAATCAAGAAAAACCTCGTCGGCAAGGATGGCAATCCCACGCTCCGCGCAAATCACGTTCAGCTCCCGCATCTCCTCCGCCTTCACAAAATGTCCGGTCGGATTATTCGGGTGAACCACGATCACTCCTCGCGTTCGCGGCGTCATCGCGTGTTCCAGAGCGTGAAAATCGATCTGCCAGCCATGGTCGTAGACCAGCGGGTAGCGCACCAGCCGCACATCCTGAATATCCGCCAGGAATTCAAACAAAGGATAGCTTGGCTCCGGAATCAACAGCTCGTCTTCTGGATCGCAGAGTGTCCGAAACACGTACGAATACGCTTCGCTCGTGCTGGTGGTAAGAAAAATGTCGTCATTCGAAACAGGCGTCCCTCGATCCGCGTAATAGCGCGCCACCGCGCCCCGCGCCGGTTCCAAGCCTCGAGGATTCGGCTCATATCTCATCGCCGACGGATTCCGCAGTGCGCTTAAAATTGCCTCCTCGTCATACTGGAATCCGCATTCCGTCGGATTCGAAACCGACAAATCAATCAAAGGTTTTCCCGAAGCGCGGTGCGCCGCCAGTGCCGCGCTCAAGCGGTTCGTCTGGAGATTCCAATTTGTCCGTTTCGCAAACATTTTCTTTGGCGCATCATTATATAGGTGCGCCGGGTCGATGGCGTATACTCGGCAAGTTGCACGAGGCGATTGGCAAGCGAACCAGCGATGAGCGCACATCCTCAGACTACTTCCCTGCTAGAACCCGTGCCGCAACTCGACCTTGCTGCGCAATACGCCGCCATTGGCGCGGAGATTCGAAGCGCCGTTGAAAGGGTCCTCGCGTCGCAACAGTTCATCTTGGGCCGCGAAGGCGCGGCACTCGAAGAGGAAATTGCGCAACTCTCGGGCGCCGCTCATGGCGTTGGCGTCGCTTCCGGAACCGACGCCCTTATCCTCGCCTTGCGCGCTTGCGGCGTCCAGGCCGACGATGAAGTTCTGATCCCGCCGTTCACTTTCGTCGCTACAGGCAGCGCGGTCAGCGCGCTCGGCGCCAAGCCGGTCTTTGCTGACATTCGGCCGGACACCTACAACCTCGATCCTTCCGGTCTCGCCCGCCGCGTTAGCCCGCGGACTCGCGCCATCATCGCCGTGCATCTTTACGGGCTCGCGTGCGACATGGATCCGGTTTTGGATTTTGGCCGAGCGCGGAATCTGCGCGTCATTGAAGACAACGCACAAGCCATCGGCGCGGTTTACAAAGGCCGCCGCACCGGATCAATGGGCGATGCGGCGTGCCTAAGCTTCTATCCCACAAAAAATCTGGGTGCGTACGGCGACGCCGGCATGGTGGTTACTAATTCTGGCGAGATGGCTGCGCGGCTGAAATCGCTGCGAAATCACGGCCAATCCTCCAAGTACGTCAGCAGCGAGCCCGGCTGGAATAGCCGGCTCGATGAAATTCAAGCTGCCATTTTGCGGGTGAAACTGCGCAACTTGCCCGAATGGCAGCGCGCGAGGCAGACCCATGCGGCGGCGTACACAAAACTATTGCTCGGCATCCCAGGCGTCGCCCCGCCGCTGGTTGGGGAGGGATTCGAGCATGTGTTTCACCAATATACGATTCGCGTGGAGCGACGGGACGCCCTGCAGGAGTTTCTGAGTGAGCGAAAAATCGGGAGCGCGGTCTATTACCCGGTTCCGTTGCATCTGCAGCCGCTGTACGCTTCGTTGGGCTATCAAGCCGGCGATTTTCCGCATGCGGAGCACGCGGCACAGGAAGTGCTTTCTCTCCCCATGTACCCGGAGCTTCGCCCCGAACAGATCGCGCGTGTCGCGGAAGCCGTCTCGGAATTTGTTACTCGTTAGCTGGCTGAATTTCTCTCCCAGTTCTGCGCCTCATCACTTTCCCAAATAAAGAAGAGCGAGAAGAAAAATCCAGAGGCCGTCCATGAAGTGCCAGTAGTAAGAGGCTACCTCGGCGGCCACGGTGCGCGACACTTTCGCTTTTTCAAATTTGCGGAATGAAACGTACAGCAGGGCGCAGATTCCGCCAAGCAGATGCAAACCGTGCAATCCCGTAAAAATATAGAAAAAACTGCTGGCCTGATTGGTGGATACGTAAAAACCGGCGAGAATAAATTGGCGCCAAGCGACGAGCTGGCCAGCCAAAAAAAGGAAACCAAGAGCCGTTGCAGCGAACCAGAGCTTTCGGAATTGGCGGACATCCCCGAGCGATAGCCGTCGGCGGGATAGCTCCATCGCTCCGCTGCTCAAGAGGAGCACGAGAGTGTTGACCCAAACGATTGCCGGAAGATCCAGGGGCACCCAACGGTTGCTGTTGGCCCGTGTGTAAATGAAGGCGCTGGCCATGGCCATGAAGAACATGACGATCGAAACAATCGCGACCACGATTGCCGTGGCATAGCGCCGCGAAGAAGGCACCTGCGGCCCGCGGCGTTTGCCGCCCTCGTCACCGTCATCTCCGCCAGGGGGCGGATTCTTCCCCCCGCCGCCACCGATGTCTTCGATGATGAGTTCGATGTCCTCGACGATGCTTGTTCCTGGCATGAGCTCCTTTTTAGGTTTCCTTTGTGCTTCGTTCAGCTGCCTGCTTCCTTTGTAACGCGCGCTCGAGCGGCGCCGGAGCGGCAGTCTGCAGTACAAAGTCTTCCGCTCTGCCCGCTCCACTGAACTCGTACGTTCCGCGATAAACTATCGGTTCAACGACGCCAAAGTTGCCGACTGGCGGCGGCGACGGCACGCTCCATTCAAGCGTCGTGGCGCGCCACGGATTCGGGTTGTCGGTCTTTTCTCCGCGCCACAGACTCCAGACGAAGTTAAGCAGAAAAAGAGCTTGCGCAGCGACGGTGAGAATGGTCGCAAAAGTGACAAACGTGCGAAGAGAGGCGCCAAGCGGAGTAATCTCGATTGCATCGCCGCCCGAGGGACGCCAGTGAGCCATTAACCCGAGCCAGTGCATCGGCATGAACACGCAAAACACGCCGGCAAAGGTCAGCCAGAAGTGCAGCTTGCCCAGAGTTTCGTTGAGACGGCGCGCGAACATTTTTGGGAACCAGAAAAACAGCGCCCCGAGGATCGCGAATGTGGCAGCGACGCCCATCACCAAATGGAAGTGGCCGGTGACGAAATCGTCACTGATGGAAGCGGCCACGAGATCATTGCGAGCGAGAAAAAGTCCAGAAACGCCACCCGCCAGAAAAAGCGAGACGAACCCCAGAGCGAAAAGCATCGCCGTATTGAGCTGGATTTTCGCGTTCCAGAGCGTGCCAAACCAGCTGAGCACGAGAACGCAAGCTGGCAAGCCGAGAGACGATGCCAGCAGCGAAAAGACCAGGGGCGACCACGGATTCAGGCCACTTGAAAACATGTGCAGGCCCCAAACGCAGAAGCCGAAGAGACCGACACCACACAGAGCCAGGACTGCGGCGCGCTCCACCCAGACGGGCTTCCGCGAAAACGTGGAGAGCAGGTGCGAGACGATTCCGAAGCACGGGAGCATGGCGACATAAACCTCGGCCTGCGCGAAGAACCAGAAGAGACGCTGCCAAAGGGAGAGCAAGGTGGACTGCGCGAGGCCGGCCGGCTGGTTTGAGAGAAAAGTAAGCGGCGAGAAAAACCGCGAAGCGAGAAGACGGTCTGAGAGAAGGAAAACGCAAGCAGCGAGAAGAATGCTGAAAATCAGCATGCTGAGGATCGCGTTGATGAACCAGGCCCAGACTGTGAGCGGCATGCGCGGCAAAGTCATGCCCTTGGCGCGAAGGTCGAGCGTTGTGACGGTGAAATTGAGTGCGGTCAGCAAGGCGGCGAGACAGAAGAGCGCGACGCTGGCGGTCCAGAGTGTGAGTCCAGTGCCGGGATGAACAAAGAAAGCCGCCGTCATCCCGCCGAGCGAGGCGACTGTAGCCCAAAACGAAAACAGATTCAGCGCCGGAAACGCCATCTCTCGAGCCCCAATCTGCAGAGGCAAGAAATAGTTGCCGAAGCCGGCTTGTGGCGCTGCGGTGAGCACCAGAAAAACCATCAACGAACCATGAAACAAGGTGAGAGCGGCGTAGCGCTCCGGTGGGCTGCCGAACCCCCAGAGAAACGGAATCTGCGCGCCGGGCCAGACGAGATGAATGCGCATCAGCAAGGAAAGAAACATTCCGAGAAGCACACTGCCAAGGGCAAGCCAGAGGTAGCGCAGACCGATCACTTTGTGGCCGGTGTTGAAAAGGGTGCGGGCAAGAAAACCGGGATGGGGAGCTTCCGGGGCCGCGCCGCCGCTGCTGTCGTAGGTGACCATCCAGAGTGCCACTATACGCCTGCCTGCTGGAAGCGGGAAGCCGCCTCAGAGGATATGCGGCCGGTGACTCTTCAAATGGATGTCGGGAGGCGCCTACCTACCGGTTTGAGTGAGCCACTCCTGGAGAGCGGAGACGACGCGAAAGGTTTTCGAGTTTATTTTCCAAGGAATGGTGGCCCAGAAGACGGTGACGCTGTTGGTCATGCTGTCGACACACATGCGATCTTCCGCGTTGTTGGTGGGCTTCTTCAACCAGAGAACAGTTCCGTCGTCCGTTTCTTCGACGTCAACAAAACCATTGCTGCGTGCAATGTCCTGAAATGCTTTGAGTTTCTCCATGGCAATTTCAGTCTACGCCGATTCACGCGCTGGGCTTGTGAAATTACAAGAGTTTTCGCTCGAGCCAATGCGGAAACGACAAGGTACGGAGTACCGTTCCATTTTGGAATTCTCGCCGACTGAAAAAGGTGCAATCGGCCTCAGTTGGAGAGCGGGTATCCGGCGAGGCGTTCGAGGATTGCGATCGGGGATCTTTCTGGCTCGACCATGGCACGACGCGAGATGAGAAAGGTCTGCTCGAGGGCGTACTGCCCTTCGAGGACCGCGTGGCTGACGCAATCTGTAAGAACAATCCAGCTGGAACCAGGCGGAAATTCCCAACGTTTTTTCGGACAGGTCTCGCGGAAGCTGGCGTCTTCCTTCATGGCATTGTGGCAGCGGTGCATAAAGCTGTCGTAGAGGGAACGGTTGGCGCCAGGCAAGTGCAGGGCGCCTGCGAGACCACGCATACCGCGGGCGAAAGAATTGGTGCTGTGGGCGCGAGGCAAGCCAATGGACTTGGCAAAATGCGGGCCGATGGCTTCAAAAGTTTGCGAAGTATTCCAGACGCGATTTTGAGAAGGGTTGAGGTTGGTGAAGAAGCGCAGGATGCGATCGCCATTTGTGGGCCGCGTGGGAAAAGAATCGAAATGTGGCAGGTCATTGCGCGCGTGGAGCCGGGCAGGGCGGCCACGCTCCTCGAGAGGACGGAAGCTGGCGAAGTCCAGTTTCCATTTTCCAGCGTAGGGCGGAAGAAGTTCGCGGAGGAACTGCGTTGCATGCTCCGAGTAATTCTTTAGGATAAACCGAAGGCGCTCGGCTTCGACCTCTTCAGATTTGGCGAGGCCGGTCAGGCGGTCTTCGGCGGGGCGATAAGCGACATTTTTGTGGAGCGCGGAACTCGTTTGTGTCCGGCCGAGCAGAAATTCGCGATCATTTTGGGGAATGGCAAAAGGCGTACGCGCGAAAAAAAGGATATTGCCGGCTTCCAATTGCGAGCAAAGCCAAGGACCGCGCAGAGAGGGATCCGCTGATGCGGCTGGAATGCCGGGATTGTCGCTCTCGACTTCTACGAGCTGGCTCATTCCTTCTGGCTGATTTTGCGGGAGAACGTGAGAGGGGGCGCTGGACATTGACTTGTCACGCTAGGCGAGCAGCGAGATTTTTCTGTTGTTCCTCGTGGTTCGCAGACAAAAACCAAGATACCGCCCCGACAGAGAGAAAGCAATGTTCGGGCAGGCGCGTGGAAATCGTGGGCTAGGCGGTCTGCAAATCAAGACGCAATTCTTTTGGCAGGGCCAAGCGCTGCTCTCGGGGCGTAAACCGGGCTCGCCGTTCCAATCCTGCGATCCCGAGCCTCTCGACTTTGACTTCCTTACTAGTGATCGTGCCGATAGACGATGCCCCCCTTCATTACGAAGCTGACTTTTTCGAGGACGCTGATGTCAGCCAGAGGATTACCAGGAACGGCAATAATATCAGCGAGATAGCCAGGCTTTAGGGCGCCGATTTGGTCTTGCCAGCCAAGCAATTTGGCTCCGTTGAGGAGGCCAGCCTGCAAGGCCGCGAGCGGCGTCATCCCATATTTAACCATCAGGTTAAATTCAACGGCCTGCGTGCCGTGGGGAAAAGGGCCGACGTCCGAGCCGACGGCCATGGGGACGCCTCGGGCGAGCTGCTTCTGGAATTCCTGGGCGTGGAAGTCTTGCCTACGGCGTTCGCGTTCGGCTTCTGCGGGGCTGGCGGCGTGGTCGGCGAAATATTCGGCGATGGCAAAGGTTGGTACGGCAAAAATTTGTTTTTCGCGCATGAGGCGCATGGTTTCCTCGCTGAGGTAGTACGCGTGATCGATGGAAACAACGCCGGCGCGCGCAGCATAAAGCGTGCCCGGTTCGCCGGTGGCGTGGACGGCCACATGTTTCCCGGTACGGGCTGCTTCTTCGACCGCGGCGCGGAGTTCGGCTTCCGTGTATTGGAAGGGCGTGGTGAAATGCCCATCGCGAAGCGAGTCGGGACCAGTTTCATAGACTTTGATGAAATCGGCGCCTTCCTTTACTTGCTGACGAATGACGGAAACGATTTCCGCGGCATTGTTGGCGTAGGTGGCGTTCGAGAGGACGTGCTGCTCGGGATTGTAATGGATGGCGTCTTCGTGCCCGCCGAGGATGTCGACGGCGTTGCCGCTGATGCGCAGCCGCGGTCCGGGGATTTCGCCGTGGTTGATGGCGTTGCGGACGGCGGTGTCGGCAGAACCTGCCCCCTCGGTGCCCATGTCCCGCTCGGCAGTGAAGCCGGCCATCAGATCATCACGAGCCGCAAGCAACGCGGTGATCGTACGCTGAGGGACGGATTCTTCGACCGTCTGGAGATCTTCGGCACCGGGATGCAGGAAGAGGTGAACGTGAACGTCGATCAGGCCGGGCATAAGCGTGGCGTCGCCGAGATCGAGAACCTCAACGGCGGGAGGGCGTTTGACTGACGAGCCAACTTCGACGATGCGTTCGTCTTGCACCAGGACTTCGCCGGGCGTAATTATTTTTCCCGACTCGATATCGACGAGTCGAGGGGCGTGCAGGACTATTGCGTGCTTCGAAGCGGATGCACTCGATTGGGAGAAAGAGGGAGAAACAAAAACAGAGTTCAGAAAAACGATCCAAAGCGGCGCCGAAAAGATGGCTTTTAGTTTCATGATGCCGGGATGATACCACTCCTCGCTTTGCATTGCGCAAGGATGGCCAGGCACCGGCAAGCGCGGTGAAAGAACAGGATCGTGCTCCGCGGAATCGTAATGCCACCGCCAAACAGCGGAGCGGACCATCACAAAACGGTTCATCTCGAAACTGCGACAGAACAGTTGGCGTCCGTTGCTCGGAGAGAGACCTGTGAAGGCCGAGGAGGTCAGAGTTTTTCGAAGAAGTGGGCCACCTTTTTACCGGCGCTTCCGGTGTAATAGACGGTGACTTTGGCGCCTTTCTCAGTGGCCTTGCCGATATCCTGTGCGGAAATGACAGTGTCGTGGCCTACGACGTGAAAAGTGTGGTCGGTGCCATCGGCAGCTTTGACGACCACGGTTTTGCCATCTGCGCTGACGTGGATGACCGTGCCGTCGACGGCATGCATACCGTCCTTACCCACCTTGTCGACTTCGACGGCAGTTTCTTCCGCGCCTTTCGCAGTGTAATGGGCGACAACTTCGGAACCTTCTGTAATTCCGTGAAAAGAGTCCTTGGCGCCGGTAGCGGTGGCATGGGCGCCGTGCACCGTGGTCTTCTCCACGAAATGAAACGTGTGCTCCGTGCCCTCCTTGGTTTTGACGGCAATGGTCTTACCGGCGGCATCAATCTTGGTAACGGTGCCGTGAACGGCGGAGACCACATCTTCGTCCGCACGAGCGGGTAAAAGAAAGAGAGAAGCGACGGCCAGCAAACGAAGCGAATATCTGAACATAAGAAGCCTCCTCCCCGTCAGAATGACCCGATATATTTTGCCGGTAAGAATAACGTAAACGACCGGAAAAATGTAGAAGAAACCAGGGGCCAAAGAGGGCTTTACATCTGGCGGTATTTCTGCAATTATCGAAATATGGCGAGCGGGCAAAACAAGAAGAGCGCGGAGCAAGTCGCAAGATATGCCGACATGTTGTCGGCCATGGGTACGGAACCTCGCCTGCGGATCATGCAGCTGCTGCTATCGGCGCACCCGGAAGGGCTGGTCGTCGGCGATATTCAGGAAGAATTGGAAATTCCGAATTCGACACTCTCTCACCATCTGGACAAGCTCAAGAATGAAAATCTGGTCTTGGTGAAACGAGAGAGCACTTTCTTGCGGTACACAGCAAACACGGAGGCGCTGCAAGAGTTGATGCAGTTTCTTTATTCCGAATGTTGCACGCGGAACAAAGCGTTGCGGCCGCGGGACATCATTGAAATATGCCGCTAGGAGAGAAATTGGAAAACGCAAATATCGATAACGCAAACATCAAGGAAATCGTGCGGGAGAAATACGGGCAAGCGGCGCTTCGGGCGGGAGCGGGCGGGAGTTCGTGCTGCGGCACGTCGCCTCGAAGCGGGGCCGCGTGCGATCCGATCACTCGGAATCTGTATGATGCTTCGCAAACGGAGCAGGTGCCAGAGAAGGCGCTTCAGGCATCGCTAGGGTGCGGCAATCCGACGGCGCTGGCGAAATTGAATGCCGGGGAGGTTGTGCTCGACCTCGGCTCGGGAGGCGGGATCGACGTTTTGCTGTCGGCGAGACGGGTGGGACCGACTGGCAAGGCCTATGGTCTCGATATGACTGACGAGATGCTTGCGTTGGCGAATGAGAATAAGCGCAAGGCAGGAGCTGAGAATGTGGAGTTCTTGCGCGGAGAGATCGAACACATTCCTCTCCCGGACAATTCCGTGGATGTGATCATTTCGAATTGCGTGATCAACCTTTCCTCTGACAAGGACAGCGTGTTGCGAGAAGCATTTCGTGTTTTGAAGCCGGGCGGGCGGTTTGGGGTATCTGATGTGGTTACCCGAGGCGAGATTTCCGCGGAGATTAGGCAAAGCATGCTGCTTTGGGTCGGATGCGTCGCGGGAGCGCTGGAAGAAGCTGACTACCGCGGCAAGCTCGGCGCTGCGGGATTTGAAGAGATCGAAATCGAACCAACACGAGTCTACCGCGCCATGGATGCGCGCGAATTTCTTTCAGAAAAAGGGCTGGATGTCGAGTCACTGGCAGGTCAAGTCGATGGAAAAGTCTTCAGCGCCTTCGTGAGAGCCGTGAAACCAGCGTCAGCAAAGGCACCTGCAGGCAAAACGGCCGGGGATTGCTCTAAGTGAGAGCTAACTCTAGAAATTAAGATCCTGGGAGTGCCGAGGGTGCCAGGCCACTACAACGTACTCTTTCTTTGCACTGGAAATTCCGCCCGGTCCATTATGGCCGAGGCCATTCTCAACCGTAAGGGCAGCCCCACCTTTTCGGCGTTCAGTGCGGGCAGTCATGCCTCAGGAATTGTGCGGCCCGAAGCGCTCAGGCAAATTGAGCTGGCAGGTCTGTCTACGGGCGGACTGCGCAGCAAGAACTGGGACGAGTTCAGGAAGCCCGGGGCGCCGAAGATGAATTTTGTCTTCACCGTCTGCGACAACGCCGCCCGGGCATGTCCCGTCTGGCCGGGTCAGCCTATAACGGCACATTGGGGCGTCGCTGATCCCGCCGAAGTGACCGGCACGCCCGAGCAGATCGAGAGAGCTTTTCGAGATGCTTTCCTGCTTCTCGACCGCAGGATCAATCTCTTGCTTTCCCTGCCTCTTGAAAGTCTCGGGGTACTGGCAATCAAAACCGAAGTCAACCGTATCGGCACACAATGAAATCAGGACTGCGCGCCCGGATGGTGGCGGAATTCCTCGGCACAGTTTTTCTCGTGGCCACGGTCGTCGGTTCGGGGATCATGGCGGAGCGGCTGGCGGCAGGAAATGCCGCCTTGGCTCTGCTTGCCAATACCATCGCCACAGGCGCAGTGCTCGTGGCGTTGCTGCTGACTTTCGGACCCATATCCGGCGCGCATCTGAATCCGGTCGTTTCCGTCGCAGACGCGATGGAAGGTGGTTTGCCTTGGTCTGAGACGCTTCCCTACGTTGGCGCTCAGGTCTTTGGCGGGATTTGTGGAACGATCGCTGCACACGGCATGTTTGGGCTTCCTCTCCTGTCGCTGTCGCGGCATATGCGCGGCGGACCGGCTCAATTCCTGAGCGAGTTCATGGCAACGTTCGGACTTTTGTCCGTGATCTGGGGATGCTCGAGATCCCGTTCGAGCATCGTCCCCTTCGCTGTCGGGAGCTACATCACAGCCGCTAACTGGTTTACCTCTTCAACGTCCTTTGCGAATCCTGCGGTAACGATCGCGAGATGCCTGAGCAATACCTTCGCGGGGATCCGGGCGGATGACGTTCCTCTCTTCGTGGCGGGCCAATTTGCGGGTGGAATCGCGGCAACCCTTTTGTTTCGCTGGCTCGCGCCCGGCTTGCCGTCAAGGGCGAAAGACGTTGTGGTAGGACACGGTGCCTAAATCTGATCCCGGATAGAAAATGCCCGCGGCAGGGTCACCCATTTCTAACCACAGGGAGAGAACAATTTGAAGTTTCTGCGCTGAAGAATTTGGTGCGGCCGAGTGGATTCGAACCACCACGGTATTGCTACCGCCAGCCCCTCAAGCTGGTGCGTCTGCCAGTTCCGCCACGACCGCACGTCGGTGACAATGACAGTTTAACTGCCGCTGAGAAAGGCTGCAAGCCCAGCCATAGAAGACAGTCTGCTCCTGTTTACCTAACTGGGATGAGTTCTGGCAGCCTTTGGGATTTGGTCGAGAGGGTAACGCCAGCTCAATCACGGGATTGCCGCCAAGAAGGCGGAGCGGCGACCATCCGGTGCCGAACGGCCAGGCGCGCAGCAACAGCTATGGTTTCTTCGGTGGCGCCGGGGGCGGCGCGGAAGGTGCGGGTTGCGATGAGACAGGCGCCGTGCTCGACGCCGGAGAGTTGCCGAGCGGCGCGGAAGACTGTGGCGCAGGCGCGGCGGGGGTCGTGGCTGGCGTCTTCTTGGGAGCGGGCTTGGATGTCTGTTGCAACACCGAACCGCCTTGCACGACGGCTTTGTCCGTGCGAATCATCAGGGCCAGCGCACAGATCATGAACATGATGGCGCACCACGTGGTCGCCTGCGAAAGAAGCGAAGCCGCCCCGCGCGGACCGAAAGCCGTCTGGCTGCCCGCGCCGCCGAAAGCGCCGGCGAGATCAGCCGCTTTGCCGCTCTGCAGGAGAACGACGATGATTAAGACTAGGCAGTTCATCACGAAGAAAACGGTGAGTAATGCGCCGGCCCAGCGAAAACCTACGACAATGATCGCGAGGCCAATCAGAATAGCGATAGTCCACTTCATCCAACTTGGCATTTCTATCTCCCTGCGCAATCTCTAACGATGCTTGCGAACGACTTGGCGTCGAGGCTCGCTCCGCCCACAAGCGCGCCGTCTATGTCTTCCTGCGCCATCAGTCCCTGTATATTGTCGGGCTTGACGCTGCCGCCGTACAGAATCCGCAATGCCGAGGCGTGAGCAGCGGTGAACTTCTCCGCAACGCATTTACGGATAAGACGGTGAACCTCTGAGGCGATCTCCGGCGTGGCTACTTTGCCCGTTCCGATAGCCCACACCGGTTCGTAAGCAATAAGAATACGGGAGAATTCACTGGGGGTCAACGAACCGGGGCCGTCAAGGAGCTGCGTGCGGCAAATGTCCTCGGTAGTCCCAGCCTCGCGATGCTGGAGCATTTCGCCGATGCAAACAATGGGGGTGAGCTTCGCGGCGAGCGCCGTTTTCGTTTTCTTGGCGACGGTTTCGTCGGTCTCGCCGAAAAATTGGCGCCTTTCCGAGTGGCCGATGATGACGTAGCGGCATCCGGCCTCGACAAGCATCTGGGGAGAGATCTCGCCCGTGAAAGCGCCTTCCTTTTCGTAGAAGACGTTTTGAGCCGCGACGGCGATTTGCGTGCCGCGAGCGGCTTCGACGGCGGCATGAATGGCGGTAAAAGGCGGGGCGATCACGATGTCGCATTGCTTGATGCCGTCCACGAGCATGGAGAACGAAGAGAAAAAAACGGAAGTCTCCATCTGCGTCTTGAACATCTTCCAGTTTCCGGCGATGAGGGGACGGCGCGTTACGCGCGAGCTGACAGTGGCGACTCTTTCTGCAGGTTTATCGGTCAACGCTTCGACGCCGGGAAGCTTGGCGCCAGCCAGGAACTCGAGGGAAGCACCGCCTCCGGTAGAAATGTGGGAGATTTTGTCCGCAAGACCGGATTGATGAATCGCGGCGACGGAATCGCCTCCGCCGACGATAGAAGTTGCACCCGCACTCGTGGCGGCAGCGACGGCTCTCGCGATTTCGAGCGTTCCATTTGCAAACGCAGGCATCTCGAAGACGCCCATCGGTCCGTTCCAAACGATGGTCTTGGCTCGTGAAATTTCCGCGGCGAAGGCAGCAGCCGTCTTTGGTCCGATATCGAGACCCATCTGGTCGGCGGGCGTAGCGGCAATGTCGACCGTGGTTGCCGTCGACGTAGCCTTAAATTCCGGGGCGATGACATGGTCGATTGGAAGCAGAAGCTTACGGTTGTTTTGTTTGGCGTCGTCGAGAAGTTTCTTTGCAAGTTCAAGCTTATCGTCTTCGACGAGTGATTTTCCGATGGGCAGCCCCTGAGCCTTGAAAAAAGTGTAGGCCATACCCCCGCCGATGAGCGTGGCGTCGGCAATTTTCATCAGATTTTCGACCACTTCGATCTTGTCGCTGACTTTTGCTCCCCCGAGAATCGCTACAAACGGACGGGCTGGATCGGTGAGCGCTCTGCCGAGATAAGTGAGTTCTTTTTCCATGAGCAGCCCGGCGGCGGCCGCCTTCACGAAGCGGGTGATGCCGACGACGGAAGCGTGGGCGCGATGCGCGGAGCCAAAAGCGTCGCAAATGAAAATGCCATCGCAGAGGGAGGCCAGTTGCTTAGAGAAGGCTTCGTCGTTTTTCTCTTCTTCGGGATGGAAACGCACATTCTCGAGGAGCAGAATTTCGCCGTCGCCGAGCGTCTTGCTTTTGGACTCCGGGACCGGGCCGGCGCAATCCGAGGCAAAGCGAACGGGTTTGCCGATCAGGGCTTCGAGCTTTTTCGCGACGGGAAAGAGCGAAAACTTGGAATCCGGACCACCCTTGGGTCTTCCTAGATGCGAAGCGATGATCAGGCGGGCGCCTTTTTGAATAGCCAGGCGCAGGGTGGGTATGGTTTCGCGAATACGAGTTTCATCGGTGACGACGCCGTCTTTGAGAGGAACGTTGAAGTCGACGCGAATGAAAACGCGTTTGCCGCGGAGTTCGAGGTCGTTGATGGTGAGTTTGCTCATGGATTCGTTACTCGCGATTCGGGCTTCGCCATAGGTCATTTGTGAGACGGAAAGCGGGGCCCTCGCTGGGTAAACAAGCCCCGCCTCTCCGGCTATGGTCTAGAACTTTGCGGCCATGAATTTGATGAGGTCGCGGCAGCGGCAGGAATAGCCCCACTCGTTGTCGTACCAGGCCAAAACTTTGACACAGCGATCGCCGACGACCTTCGTGTAGCCAGCATCGACGATCGAAGAGTTCGAGTTTCCCTTGAAATCGGCGGAAACGAGCTCTTCTTCCGTGTATGCCAGGACGCCCTTCATGGGACCGTTGGCCGCGGCTTTGAGAGCGGCGTTCACGGACTCGACCGTCGCGGGTTTTTCCACAAATACGGTGAGGTCGACGACGCTGACGTTGGGCGTAGGAACTCGCATGGCGTAGCCATCGAGCTTGCCCTTGAGTTCTGGAATCGCGAGATGCAGTGCTTTGGCCGCGCCGGTCGAGCTTGGGATCATATTGATGGCCGCGGCGCGAGCGCGGCGAAGATCCTTATGCGGCAAATCGAGAAGCTTTTGGTCATTCGTGTAGGAGTGGATGGTGGTCATCGTGCCGCTATGGATTCCAAACGTGTCTTGCAGGACTTTTGCAACCGGAGCAAGGCAATTCGTGGTACAGGACGCATTGGAAACTATGTGGTGCTTCGCAGGGTCGTAGGTCTTGTCGTTGACACCAAGCACGAGCGTCGCGTCGGGGCCGTCTGCTGGCGCGGAGATGATGACTTTTTTGACCGGGCCGCGGAGATGCTTCTTCGCGTCCGCGCCTTTCGTGAAAAGACCGGTAGACTCCACTACGATGTCCGCGCCAACGCTGGCCCAGTCGATTTCAGCGGGATCCTTTACCTTGAAAACCTTGAACGCTTTGCCTTCGACGGAGATCGAATCCTCGGTGTGCGTGACGTTGTGCGGCAGATTACCGAGAATCGAATCGTACTTGAGAAGGTGCGCGAGGGTCTTGGCATCGGTGACGTCATTGACGGCCACGAACTGGATGTCCTTATCGTCGAGCGCGGTGCGCATGATGTTGCGTCCGATGCGGCCGAAGCCGTTGATGCCTACCTTAATGGGCATTACTTCCTCCGATGGATGTATGAAACTGCAGCCCTTTCTCTGGAGCGAAACGGCCGCAAAGCCGAACCCAAAATGCTATGGGCTGCGTAAAAAAAAGTCAACGCGAAGCGAGAATGTAATTTGCACTGCCAGGCCGGCGTTCTCGTCAAAGGAAGAAAACGAATCTCTATTGAGGGTACTGCTTGATGTTGGTCACGCGATCGCCGTTGAAGCGCACGAAGACGGTCTTCGAAGGCGGCTGGCCGTAGATCCAGTCTTCGATATCGTTGCCTTCATTGTCGCGTTCCCGGATTTTGTGGTCGGGCTTGCCTATAGCGGCAACCACCTGTTCGCGGTCCATGCCAACGATGGGCCGCCGCTCCTGGATGGCTTTCTTCATCTCCGGCGGCAATGTATCCACCCACACAACCGAGGCAGACCTCTGTCTCGAAAAATCCAGGAACGGTGCGAGAAGCTGCTTCAGCTCGTTGGGGCTCAGATCCGGAACAGGTTTGCCGAAATCGATATAAATCGTGCTGCCCTGCCCTGGCTGCAAGCCCGGAGGGCCCTTCTCTTCCTGTTCCGTTGTCGTTTGGGCAGTCGGAATGCCCGCCATTTCAATATGGATGCGGTCGCGCAGGCGCTTTTTGCCGCGGCCGCCGCCGTTCAAATCCACAATGATCTCGTGGTCATGAAAATCGAGCTTGGTGATCTGGACCTTGTCGCCGCTGTTAACCGCAGCACCGTGTGTGGCGATGGCGCGTTCAAGCATTTCCGCCTCGAGCGGCTTGCCGACGTAAACGATTAGGCCCTCTTTGCCCGCGGGAAGCGATTTTGTGGCTTTGGCAAATTCGCCGGAGACATAGCGAATGAGCTCGAGTTTTGAAGACTCCTGAAGCGTGGCGCTATGCGGCTTGGCGGCAGTCTGGGAGTCACCTTGACTGTCGAGCGCGCCGGAGGCCGTGTCCGGAAAAAGTGAAATCTCTTCGCCGGATGGGAAAACGGCGATGGGCTGCGCAGGCGGACGAAGGCTGTTGACCCGCGGAATGTCCGCGTCAGCCGCAAGAAACAAGCTCAAACTCAGAATAAGACGAGTCGCCATGACTAAATTGGGCTGGCCGCCCAGGGCCAGCCTACCTATTCTATTACGAAATGCCTCCCAAGATTCTATGATGCGGGAAAAGGGAAAGACAGCTACAGCCCCACCCGCGCCATGGCGGTTCGGCTTCGATGCAGGGGGCGATTGGCAGCCGGCCCGGCGACCGCTTAAGGGGGCTCGCCGGTTCAGGCCCGGGCGGTAGGCTAGCGGGAGATCACCTGGACCCCTTGGCGGTCTATGGTCACAGGCAACACTTCCCCGCCAGCCTCGACGATGGCCGCTTCCACGCGGCTGCGGGCATCCGGTTCGATGAGCAGGACAACGCAGCCGCCGCCGCCCGCACCGCAAACCTTCCCGGCCAGCGCGCCATTGCGGCGCGCGCCTTCAATCACTCGATCGATTTTCTTGGTCGAAATGGTAGGCAGATTTCGTTTGCGGAAGGACCATTCCTCCCGCATCAATCGTCCGGCTTCGTGCCAGTCCGGCTTCTCCATGGCGAAGCGCATTTTCTGGGCGACCTCGGAGATGCGCTCTAAACTGTTTTGCACGGAGCGCTTGCCGCTGATCTGCGCCTTAAAGACTTCCCAATTGTTGATGCCGTGCTGGCGCGGTTTGCCCGTGTAACAGACAGCGATACGGCGTTCCAGTTCGTCGAGATTAACGCGCAACTCGACGCGGTGTTCGCCTCCCGGCGGGAGCTCGATAGCCGCGGCGCCGCCAAACGCCGGCGGGTAATGGTCCTGCGTGCCGGTGGGAACATTGATCACGATGGCTTCGGCGTCGCGGCTGATGTGGATCCAGTCGACCTTGCTTTTCCCAGCTCCGGTGTAGCGGTCGAGCGCAGCACAGATGGCCACAGCCATGGCGCTCGAACCGCCGATGCCCGCGCCGTTGGGGGCTTCTGAATCCGTAGTGAGGGTAAAACCGCCCTGCGGCTGAAAAAATTTCACGATTTCCGCAAGAAGCGGCAGCTTGTAGCGCTTCGTTTTCACAAGCGCGGCAAACGACGCGAAGCCCTCTTCCCTCTTGATGTCCCGCGACACTAGCTTGATGCGCTCATCCCAGGGCGCGTGCGTATGAATCACGCAGGAGGCGTAACGCGAGATGGCAGCATTTAATGTGACCGAGCCAGGATGAAACAAGTAGAGCGGCCAGATGTCGAGTGTGCTTCCAGCAAAATCAACGCGGGTCGGTGCCTTGGATTCGATGATCATGAATTTCCACTATCGGGATTTGCAGTCTATGCGAACGAGTCAGTTTGCAGGAATCGGGCTGCAAGCTCAAGCAGAGATGACGGCTAGAACGGACAAACTGACACCGGACGCGCGTAGGGAACTAGTTCCCCGCGCCGCCAGCAGAGGCGGTGCGATTGCGAATCATGAGTTGCGGGCCTGCGTCCTTTTTTTCCTGGGCCAGCGCGGGATTCGGTTCGAAGCAGCGGCGGCAGCGGGCTTCATACATTCCGCCTGCGCCAACGACGATCAACTCTTCGCTCTCCACCAGCCGTTGCGTATGCACGGCGGGATTGCCGCACCTCATGCAGATAGCCAGCAGCTTGGTAATCTCTTCCGCGATGGCGAGCAGCCGCGGCATCGGTTCAAACGGGCGGCCACGATAATCGGTGTCGAGCCCGGCGACGATGACGCGTTTCCCCAAATTGGCGAGTTTCGTGCACACATCCACAATCTCTTCGCCCAGGAATTGCGCTTCGTCGATGCCGATGACTTCTGTGCGTGGGGAAAGCTTCTCCATGATTTCCGAGGCTTTGGTCACGTTATCCGAAGAGATGCCCAGCCCCGAATGCGAAACGATTTCGTTGGCCGCATAGCGTTCGTCAATCGCCGGCTTGAAAATCTGCACGCGCTGTCGCGCTATCTCGGCGCGGCGCATGCGGCGGATCAGCTCTTCGCTCTTCCCTGAAAACATCGGGCCGACCACAACTTCGATCCAACCCATGTTGCCTTTGACTATGTCCACTCTCGTCTCCCGTGGCCCTGCTCGCACAAAATCTAACTCGCGGAGTTGCTGGCCCTGCCATACATCTTCGCATTGTAGAATGGCGCGAACGCCGTGATAACCGCAATGCGAAAAGATTCGTCCCGCTGAATCAAATCCGACGAGAGAACTCCCCAAGCGCCCTGCCCGTCGCGAATGCCAATCGCACCTGCCAACCGATCCATGGCATCCGACAGATCGAAGCCGCGCTCCAGTACCTCGTGGGCGAGCTCTTCAGGTAGTTCGATGCCGCCGGAACGCCCGTAGAAGCCTCGCGCGCCGTCGCTCACATAGGCCCAGCTTTCCAGGAAAACGCGCCGGCTTCTGTCATCCTGCAATACCTCGAGACCGCCCTCCAGGCCCACGAAGTAGCGCCACGGCTTGCGAGTTTCGCGTGCCGCCTGCATGAGCGCTTCGACGCGCTGGCGGGCTCCGCGCATCAACTCTTCGCAGGAGGAAGGCGTGGAGCTTACGCCGCTCCCAACTTCCAAGCCCACCACTTCGAAATCGCCGTCTGGAACAAGTTTCGGCGCAAAGGCTTTCAGAGCTTCCGTAACCGCTCGGAGCTTTGGCTTGCGAATGCTGCCAACGGCGACGATGATCTTCTTCATGAAAGCAACAAAGAGACGCGGAGATTCTAACGGGAATAGGTTGAGCATACCATGCGGAATTCACAAACCTGAGGAAAACTTCGGGAGGGCCGTCGACCGGCTTACAGAAATGGAATTCTGCAGTCTGCGCCAGGCACAAAACAGGTTGGCACTCTTTTTCTTCAACGCGCGATACCCTTCAGGTGACTTGGCAAGGTAGCGAAATCTCCGCCCCTCGGAGGCGACTATCGGAACACAAAACTCTTTGCATGTTTGAATTCGCCTGCAAAGGCTACATAATAAACACGTTGACAGCACCAGTGCGTGACATTCATGGTTTGCCCAGAGTGTAGCTACGAAAATCCGGAAAACTCGGTGCAGTGCGAAAAGTGCACGACGCCGTTGCCGCTCAGTGACCAGACCCTGGCCACGAGCGGGCAAGGCTGGTCTGTGCCCGCGGCGGGGGGCATCATTTCCAGCACGCCTCTGGCTCAACTGAGTCCAGGCACTTCTATTGGCAGCCGCTACGAAATCATCCGCCTGCTCGGGCAAGGCGGCATGGGCGCCGTCTACCAGGCCCACGACAAAGAGCTGGAACGCCAAGTAGCAATCAAAGTGATTCGCGCCGATATGGCCGCCAATCCGGAGATTCTACGGCGCTTCAAGCAGGAATTGATCCTGGCAAGGCAAATCACGCACAAGAACGTCATTCGCATTTTTGATCTGGGCCAGGCCGACGGAATCAAGTTCATCACCATGGAGTATATCGAAGGCGAGAACTTGCAAAGCACCCTTCGCCGAAAGAAAAAAATCGAGCCGCCCGCAGCGGCGAACATCCTCGCGCAGGTCTGCCGCGCGCTCGAAGCGGCACACCATGAGGGCGTCATCCATCGCGATCTGAAACCCCAAAACATCATGCTGGATAAGAACGGCCGCGCTTACGTGATGGACTTCGGCATTGCGCGCTCGATGCTTGGCGCAGGCATGACGCAAACCGGCGCCTTGATCGGCACGCCGGATTATATGTCCCCCGAACAGGCCAAAGGCCAGTCACTGGATGCCCGTTCGGATCTCTTCAGCATGGGAATTATTTTCTATGAAATGCTGAGCGGGCAGGTGCCCTTCGACGCGGACACCACCATGGGCAAGCTCTGGAAGCGCACCAACGAGCCTGCCCGGCCCCTCGACGAACTCGACAAAACAATTCCGCGGCCCCTCAGCGACATTGTGCGCAAGTGTCTCGAAATCGACCCCCAGAAGCGGTTTGCCAGCGCAGGGGAATTGCTGCACCAGATCGAAATGTGGCAAGGGCCTGCGGCCGGGACGCGCGTCGTTGCTCCCCGGTCGTCCACTCTGCCAGCCTACCAAAAATGGGTGGCCGCTGGACTGGGAGTCGCTGTGGTCGCGGGCATTTTCTTCTACCGCTCGAGAATAAGTCCCCCTCCCTCCGCTCCTCATACACCGGTGACCCTGCTCATCGCCGATTTCGACAACAAGACCGGTGACTCGGTATTTGACGGAACACTCGAACCCATGCTCGGCATCGCCCTCGAGGGCGCGCCGTTCATCTCGTCTTTCAATCGCGGCCAAGCGCGCAAGGACGCCGCGCGGCTCCAGCCTGCCGCCACGCACATGGACGCATCTTTGGCGCAGCTCGTTGCGGTGCGCGAAGGTGTGAACGCCGTCGTGGCGGGGTCCATCACGAAGGATGGAAACGGCTACAGGGTTTATGTGGCCACCCTGGATCCTGCGACCGGCAAAACGATCCTCACAGAACAAAGAAACGCCTCGAACAAACAAGAAGTGCTGGGCGCTGCCGGAAAGCTCGCGGAGAGCCTTCGCAAGGGACTGGGCGATACCACCCCGGAGTCCGCCCAACAGTCCGCGGCAGAGACCTTCAGCGCAGGCTCGCTCGAGGCCGCTCACGCTTATGCCGTTGGCCAGGATTTTCAGCAGGCTGCCCGATGGGATGACGCACTGAAAGCGTACAGTCAGGCTGCGGAACTGGATCCCAACCTGGGCCGTGCGTACGCGGGGATGGCAGCCATCTACAGCAATCTTGGAAAACACCAGGACGCCGAGAAGTATTACGGCTTGGCGATGTCGCATATCGACCGTATGACGGACCGCGAAAAGTACCGCACGCGCAGCGGCTACTATCTGTTCACGCGGAACCAGCCGAAGGCGATGGAGGAATTGTCCGCTTTGGTCAGTCAATATCCCGCCGACACCGCCGGGCACGCCAATCTGGCGATGGCTTATTTCCTAGGTCGTGATATGAACAAGGCTCTTGAAGAACAGAAGCGCGCGCTGGAGATCACTCCTCACAGCGCTCTTCAGCGAGTGAACTACTCGATGTACGCGCTCTATGCCGGGGATTTTGAGACCGCGCGTAAGGAAGCGCAGGCGATTCTTCAGGAGAACCCGAAATTTGATCAGGCCTTCCGGACTATGGCGCTCGCGGAATTGGGCCTCGGCCACACGGCCGAGGCTGCGGAAGACTATGGAAAGCTTCAGGCGGTAAGCCCGTACGGTGCGTCGATCGCGGCTACCGGACTCGCGGACCTGGCTCAGTACGAAGGAAAGCTAACGGACGCGGCAGCTATTCTTGAGAAAGCCATCAAAGTCGATCTCGCGGCCAAAGATCCGGAATCCGTCGCGGCTCGCACGGCAATACTCGCTCTCGTGCAAATGACGCTGGGAAAAACGCAAGAAGCCCTCTCTTCCGCCAGCAAGGCGTCCGCAGGCAGCAAAGACCCCAGAGTTTTATACCGCTCGGCGCAGGTCTATCTGGCTGCGGGACAGGACGCGAAAGCTCTGCAAATCGTGGCGCCCCTCTCGCAACGCATCGAAAACGAGCCTCAAGCCTACGCGAAGTTAATTGCTGGCGAAGCACAGCTCAAAAACGGAAACGCGCGCGACGCCCTGAATACTTTCCAGGAAGCGCAAAAACTCGCCGACACCTGGCTTGGCCGTTTTGATATGGGCCGGGCCTATCTCGATGCCGGGGCGTTTACAGAGGCTTCCTCGGAATTCGATATTTGCCTGACCCGCCGCGGCGAAGCCACTTCCGTGTTTCTCGACGATGTCCCCAGCTATCACGTCCTGCCCGTGGTTTATTACTACCAAGGCCGCGCCCGCGAAGGTCTGAACAGCCCCGGTGCCTCTGAGTCCTACAAATCCTTCCTTGCCATCAAAGAAAAAGGCGCTGGTGATCCGCTCGTCGCAGACGCCCAGCGCCGTCTTGGCGCGCACTAAACCTCCCGGTGTGCTGCCGGGCGTCAGTTCACGGGAACTGCCAGTTCAGCCGAATTTGCACTCTCCAGATTTGAAGGTGTTCCTGGCGCAACCGCAGTCACAACGTAGTAGACCGTCGTGCCAGGTGCGGCGTTTCCGTCCGTGAAATTGGTCGTTGCAATCCCCGACCCAATTAGGGTGTAAGGCCCGCCTGAGGTCGTTCCGCGGTAGACGTTGTAGCTTGTGACCCCGCCGGAAATACTGGCGTTCCAACCGAGATTCACGACCGATGTACCGTTCACATGAGCCGAGATAAGCCCGGTGGGCGGCTGAGGACGGAAACTAACGGTTAAGAGTTCGCTGTAACCCTGTGCGGGAACCGAACTGTCCGATCCCAAAATCTCAAACCCAAACGTTCCAGCGCTGGTGGGCGTGCCATTCAATACGCCGGCGGAGGAGAGATTCATCCCCGGCGGCAACGCATTTCCGGGGGACCCGGCAAGTTGATAGGCGTAAGGTGGAACCCCGCCAGTCGAAGTCATATTTTGCGAATACGCTCCATTCGCCGTCCCCGTGGGCAGCGTGTTCGGTGTTGTCCCTGCCAGCGCGGTAAAGATGGTGACCGTGTAATTCTGTGTCGCCGTCTGCTGGGGATTTGACTGATCGATCACCGTCTCGGAGAAGCTGTAGGTCCCCGCCGTCGTCGGTGTCCCCGCCAGAGCGCCTGTCTGTGCCCCTTGTGCAGGCTGCGTGATAGTCAGGCCCGGAGGAAATGACGCAGTGGCCAAAGAGAAGGATACGGGTAGCGTGCCGCCGGTTGTCCCAATCGGATTGTTGTAAGCCGCTCCAACCACTCCGTTCGGAAGCGTCGTCGTAGTGATCGTAAGCGGAGCGTTCACTTGCAGCGAGAACTGTACCGTGGTCGATTGCGGCGACGCACTGGTATCGATCGCCGTAACGAAAAGGTTGAACGCTCCTGTTTCAGTCGGAGTTCCTGTCAAAATGCCGTTGGAAGTCAAGCCAAGGCCGGGGGGCAACGTATCTCCCACCCAGGTAACCTGTCCCACACCTCCGTGCTCGAGAAACATCTGCGTGTACGGCTTGTTCAGCGAAGCACCGGGCAACGCCGCAGGAGTCGTTATCACGATTCCCGCCGGCAACGGCGCCGGATAAAACAGCTCCGAATTCGGAACGGTGACGGCCGGAACGGCGTTGTTGACGCCGCTCGCCAGCAGTACCGTACCATCCGGCGCAACCGCTTCACGCGCCCCCGACTGCACCGCCGTGAAATTCCCGCTTACACTAAACGTCCCGGTCACGGGGTTGTAAATATCCGCGTTTGTCCCGGCTGGGAGCGTCGCACCACCTGAGATGAAATCCGTGCCGTCACCCAGCACGATCCCCGCATAGTGCCCGCGAGCGATGCTCATGCTAGCGGTCGGAGTAAATGTTCCGGTACCAGGATTGTAAAGCTCCGCCGTTGGAGTTAGCACCAGCCCCGTACCGGGCCCTGTAAGTCCACCGGCAACAAGGATTTGTCCGGTATACAACAGCGCGGACGAATGGTTCCCGCGCGCAGTGGTCATGGTCCCGGTCAGCGTAAATGTATCGGCCACCGGATCGTAGATTTCCGCCGAAGCGAGCGAATTGTTGTTCGTATCCAGACCGCCGCTGATCAACACCTGCCCGTTGGGAAGCAGGTCCGCGTGATGGGCCTGCCGGACACTGTTCATGGCATGGGTCGTAGCGGTAAAGGTGTTCGCGACGGGATCAAAGATCTCCGCGCTCGCCAGCGCCGTGCCGGTGTTGTCGTTTCCACCGGTAATCAACACTTTCCCGTTTGCCAGCAGCGTTGCCGCGTGCTCCGCGCGCGGTGTCGTCATCTGCGCCGTCACCTGGGTAAACGTATTTGTCGTCGGGTTATATAGATCCGCGCTCGATAGCGCGATCGCGGTGTCGGTAAATCCACCGGTCACCAGCACCTGTCCATTTAGCAGCAGTGTCACGGTGTGATCTGCGCGCGGCGTGCTCATTGGGCCGGTCGTCGTGCCGAAGCTATGTGCCACCGGATCGTACAGTTCCGCGCTCGCCAGGACTCCACTCGCATCCGCATTCGCCGCCCCGCCCGTAAGCAGAATCTTCCCGTTCGCAAGAGCCAGAACCATGTGATTGCGGCGAGCCGTAACCATGTTCCCGGTTTCGCAGAAGCCCGTCACATTGAACGGCGTCGAAACGGCTGACACGGTAGCCGCCGTGGCTTTGAGCGTGTAGCCAACCTGGCCGTGGTCGACACTCAGATCCGTGAAAAAGATGTCTCCGGCCTGGCTCGTTTGCTGCGTCAGCGTGCCGCTCAACGTCGCTGAAGCGCACGGTGGCGTGCCGTTAAACGACATGGTTACCTGAGCACCTGCAATCGCCGCTCCTTGATTGTCCTGAACGTGTATGTGCACCGGACTGTTCGGGTTTATCTGGCCTCCAACGTAATTCGGCGGCTCCGTCACGAACAAGACATTTGCCGAGGGCGTGCCCGCGAAATTGATTGTGTAATTCGCAGTTTGGAACTGGAAATTGGGCACGGCGCTGTCGTGCACCGTAATGCTGAAGGTCACCGAGGCCGTCTGCGGGTTTGCAATCGTGAGCGCGCCGTTGCTGTCTAGCGCCACTCCCGTCGCAGGCGACGGAGGCCCAAACACGAGCCCGCCAATTCCGCCTGTTGCCGTCAGTTGTACCGCGTAGGGCGCGCCAATCGTCCCCGGCGGCAGCACCGTCGGCGCAATTCGGATTACTGCGCCGATAGCAATCGTCGTCGTAAAAGGCACGGATTCCGGCGGCGTCGCCGAGTCCGTCGCCTTGACCGTCACGCTCGATCCGTTTGGATTGGCGGTGGTCGGCGTGCCCGTGATCTGTCCAGAACCCGGATTAATGGCCAGCCCCGGAGGAAGACCCGTTGCTGTCCAAGTGTACGGCCCGGTTCCACCGGTCACTGTCAGTGTCGTTGCGGCGTAGCCCTGGCCCACAATTCCATCTGCCGCTGGCATTACGGTTTGTTCCGTCAGTGGCGTCACGCTCACGCCCAGCGTGTAGTTCTGCGTCGCAGCGTTTGGCGGCACGGCGCTATCCACCGCTCGAATCGTAACTCCATAACTTCCAGGCGTCGTTGCTGTTCCCGATACGAGACCAGACGAGCTCAGGTTGATCCCCGGAGGCAAAGCACCCGCGGCGATCGACCACGTATCTGCGCCCGGCTTCCCCCCGCTGGCGACCAACTGCACAGAGTACCCGGTATCTTGTCGATCCGTCGGGGGCAGTAAAGTCGTCAGTACCGTCATCGGCGGATAGACAGGCGGCGCTGTTAGATTCGGATTCCCAGGGTTTGCCAACACCGTCGTCGTATTCACAGCCTGCGGCACGGCTACTGGAACGATCGCCGTCAGCGGATTAAACGGAGTTGCCGTCGGCGTTGGATTCACCACCCGAAAAGTTATGTAGGCTGTTTCGCCCGGGGCCAGGGTGACCGAAGCCTCATTCGGCGCCGAGTTTGTGATATCCGGATTCGTGATGTTCGGATTCGACGCCGTAAATAGCGTCGGATTGGTGATGTTGGCCACCGTGATCCAATGCGTTTGCACGCCAAGCACGCAGTCCACCGCCACCGGCGTCTGATAGAGCTTATTAATCAGCAGTTGCAATACGATCCCGCCTGGCACCGCGCCGTTTGTAGCCGTCTTGACGGTGTAGGACGCCGTGGTATTCCCGTTGTTGGTGATCGGATACGTCACATCTTGAATCGAACCATTCGTAATGTCCGGGTTCGTGATGTTCGGATTCGTAATGTTGGGATTCGTGATGTTCGGATTGGTGATATTCGGGTTCGTTATATTCGGATTCGTAATGTTCGGATTCGTCGCGCTGACATTGTCCACGTTTAGATTCGTGATGTTCGGGTTCGTGATGTTTGGATTGAGGTACGACGAGTTCGTAATGTTGGGATTGGTGATGTTTGGATTTGTGATGTTCGGATTGGTGATGTTCGGGTTCGTGATATTCGGATTCGTGACTTCCGCGTTCGTAATATTGGGATTCGTAATGTTCGGGTTGGTGATATTCGGATTCGTGATGTTGGGATTCGTGATGTCTGGATTGAGCACCGCGGTCGACGAAAGCCCGTTGTTCACAACCGATCCGCCAATGGCGGTAATCTGAGCCACATTCACGGTTATGGTGGCCTCGGCGTTCGTCGAGGTAGCAAACACGCTCCGCGACACCGACGAGTACGGAGGAATGGTGATGTCCAGCGTCGTCAACTTCGAAAACTGCAGAAACGACGCCGTCCCCCCCGTCGGCTGGCTTGCAATCGTGAACCGCACATTGAGCGGTCCCGCCGTCGAGTTCTGTGCTTCCACAGGAAACGCTCGCTGGAACGGCACTGTTTTCCCGTTAAAAGTAGTCGTCCCCAGCGGCTTGGCGTTCCCCGGCGCTCCGACCACAAGTCCGCCCGTAATCTGCGAGGTGTAAATGTTCTGGTTGCGCATGCCCTCCTGGCCCGGTACGCAGGCGGGAAGGGGTTGGCCATTCTCGACGCTTATCGCGCCGGCAACGACTGGCGCTGTGTAATTTTCCCAGCTTCCTCCCGGCGGAGGCGGCACAACGTCCCGGTTGTCCGTCCAAGTCGCATGGAAAAGCGGATTCACGCTGGGCATAAAGTTGTACGCCCACGAATTCCCGCTCGGCAAGAACGCCGGCGACGGCACGATATCTATGTAGTCCCCAAGAAAAGCTTCTTGTCCCGAATCAAAGAGCGGCAGGTTTGGCACGTTGAACTTGAACTGCTCGATGTCTTCGGTCTCTGGATTGACGCAACATCCAAATTCGTACTGCGACACCAGCACCGATGGGCCCAAGGTTATCGTCGGAAAGATTCCCAGTTCGAGAACGCGCAGGTCCAGCGTATGGCGCCACAGGGTCAGCCCCGCATCATCAATATAAGGAGTGAACACCTTGCTTGGCATCGGGCTCGGCGGAGCCAGCTCCCCTTGCGGTTCGAGCATTGCCGTGTAATTCCCGAGGCTTGCCGGGTTTGGCTGGTAGAAGTCGGAATAGTGATCAAGTCGCAGGTCGTAATAAAGCAGCGTGAGTCTTCCATTCGCAAAGGTCATCGCCGGCATAATCTGGTGCCCGCGCCCCGAAGGATTCGTCAGCGCATTCTGCGACGGGTTGTCCACCATGAAGGCCGGCGTCCAGTGCGTGCCATCGATCGAGCCTGCCGCAACGACGCGGGCATCCCCGCTCGAGCTCAGCCCGCGCGCCGAGAACGCTACATACACAAATCCAAACATATCCGTGGTCACTGCCGGATACGCGTTGGTGCGGAAGGACGTCCCCGTGGTTCCCTGATCGAACGGCGTAAATTTCGAAATCTGCACAGGCGTGCCAAACGATTTTCCAGCATTCGTCGATTGCGCAATCATGATCGCGTCGGAAATTCCCGTCGACGCAAACTGTCGCCACGCCACATAAACAGCCCCCGTCAGCGGATTCACTGCGATCGCGCTGCCCTGGCTGGTCGTCGTTCCCGTGTTGATCTGAATAGGCGTGCTCCACGTCACACCGCAATCCGTCGAATGGGTCACCATCAAGTGCGTTGGCGTGCTATTCGCTTTCGTCCCCGCCAGAAAATCCGTATAGGCCAGATAGATGTTGCCGGCCGCGAAAGATTGCTTCACAGCGAGCGTTCCGCCATTCGCTCCGAGCCCCGGCTCATTCGCCGTGAACGAACACGTCGCCGCTCCCGCTCGCGGAATATCCACCGCCATGGATGGTTTGTCCAGAAACTGCGCACTGTTCCCTGACGCCACAATATGCGTATCAATGTAGGTGATGGGATCGATCTGTTCGTTGTTATTCAAATCGTTGTAGCGCGCCACGAAGATCGAACTAACCGAACTTGCCGTTGTTGCGCTTGTGGCCCGGTCAAACGCCAGCCCCGCGTAAAAAAACATTCCGTTCGTGCCAGCGCGCACCACCGGATCAGCCGCCGCCTGAAATCGCCCGCTGAGAGCCCCGCTGTCCGCACATTGTGTAATCGCATAAGGACACCCCGGCAACAGATTGCTCTGCCACGTGAACCCACCATCGAACGACTTGAACAATCCCAGCCAGGCGTCGCCCGTTTCCGCTCCGCCGCTCAGCACTTGCTCGAGGTCCACCGACCGGTAGTCGTTCGCACCAGCCAGAATGTGCAACGGATTGCGCGTCGAAACCGCCATCGAAGGCTCATTCTGCCGCTGCAAAAATGGATCGCCCGTAGGCCACTTCGTTCCCGAAACCATGTTGACGTTCTGCCCAGCCACTTGCGCAGCCGCCCGAGGCGCGGCTAGAAAAGTTGCAGCATAGGCCAGTCCGAAGACGGCACTCAGCACACGAACAGACAATCTCATCGCTAAACTCCTAGAAACGGTAGTATCTCGAAACACAGGTTCAGCCTGGAGTGACCAGGCACTTTTATGGAGTTATCCAAATAAAACAGACCGAACAGGCCAGAATTCAGAGGGACGCGGCGGGGGACAAACCACGTACTGACCGAGGCGAGATTCTGTCCCGCCACCCCCCTAAAGTCAAGAAAAGATTCGCCTGATCCCATTCCCGAACTTGCGGGATTTTGGCCCCGCCCAGACCAGAACGGCCCCGCGTTTTTTTGAGGTCCTCGAGACAGGCTTTAAGATGGCAGGATTGTTTCTTCTAAGCTCTCAACGTGGCAGCAAGTTGGCGCGTTTTTCATTTTAGGGCTGCCGTAGCACGTCAACTCTTGGCCGTGCGCTTCCGGTCTACCGGGGACCTCTGAAATGGTCAGCCTCGTCCGTCCCCATCTATCGTCGAAACGACCTTGTGGCTCGATCGCAGCAGCGGCATTTCGCGCCCGCGCGCCGACACCTTTTCCGTGCCGACGATCTCTCCATTCCGTACGAGCAGCGCATCATCGAAATTGTTGACCGTGGGACAGATATGGCGCGGCAGGAGAAAGAGCGCTTCTCCCACCCGCGGACCTACTGCACCGCCCTCTACCTCCAGTGGCAAATGCTCTTCGCTGGGTGAAAGCGGTGTCAACTCGGAACGCCCCAAGACAACGCATGTAGGAACTCCGGAATCGGCCGAGACCGCCTTATGCCCTGCATCGCAGGTGACAATTCCCACGCGCGGATGGCTCACGACGCGGGTCAGGACGAGCACCGCCGGTCGATAGCCATACTTCGGGGAAAGCTGCGCAATGCTCGACGCATCGCTATAAACAACCGTTCCTGGCGACACCCTGTGAACAAACCCGGCATTCTGGAAACCCTCGTAGGAAAGCGAACTCGGCAACGTAGGCGTTCCCGCCGTAATCACCTCCGGAACGCGAATTCCCATGCGATTGATCTCCACTACGAATTCCATCAGGCGGTGGTAGCCATGATGAGCCGCTTTAGCCCGTTCCTGCTCCTCTGGCTCCCGATGTTGCCCGTCATAGTAATGCAGCCCGCGGAACTCCAGACCGCTGGCCCCCATCGCCTTCGCCAAGTTGAAAACCTCTGCTCCGTGGCCCTCGTCGATGCCCGTGCGGTTCATCCCAGGATTTATGTCGATAAAAACTCCCAGCCGGCTGCCGCGCCATTGCCGCGCTTGTTCTTCGTTCTCCACCAGTACGGAAATGCGGACGTCCGGAAACTGCTCCGCAATCTCCCGCAAGCGCCGCGCGTTCGCGCCGATCACGGGATATGCCAACAGCACATCCGCCGCTCCGCACTCACACGCCACCAAAAGCTCCAGTGTCGTCGCACATTTGAAATTGCGAATGCCCCGCTCGATCAGCATCCGCAGCGTGTAACCCAGCTTTGCTGTCTTGATGTGCACGCGCCAGCGATCCGCGTCGCCCCCCAAAAGCGCCAGCGTCCGCTCAATATTTGAGGCAATGATTTCCGGGTACACCACCAGCGCAGGAGTCATCACGTGGTCGACGCTGGATACGGTATAGCTCGGATGCCACCCGTATTCGCGAATCATGGATTTCTGGGTACTCATAACCTCCTAGATGATAGCGCGTACCCCGGCAATTCCGCATGTCTACTGGCCGGTCCTTGAACTGGCATTTTTTCTTAGCGCCGGCGCTTCCCTGCAGCGGCAGACGGAAGCACAAACGTAAAGCGTGTCGAACCTGCTCGTAAGTGTTCTTCAACTCGCGATCGCGGACCCGGGTTGACCACCTCCACTCGCGATAGTAGTCTCTCCGAACCTGCATGCACCCTAACGCTCCTGACCCATCCGGGCGTCCTCAGCATTCCGACTTAATCCGTGGCCTCGGTCTCTGGTCGGCAGTCGCCATCGTCATTGGAGACACGATCGGCACAGGCGTTTTTCTCGTCACTAGCGACATGGCCCGCGCCGTCGGCTCGGCCGCCTTGGTTTTTGCTGCCTGGCTGATCGGTGGTCTCATTGTACTGTTCGGCGCCTTCTGTTACGCCGAGCTTGGCGCTGCTTTCCCCAAAGCTGGCGGGCCTTATGTTTACCTCAACCGCGGCCTCGGCCCCCTCTGGGGATTTCTTTTCGGCTGGATGAGCTCGTTCCTAGAACGGCCTGTGGCCATGGCCACGCTAGCCGCTGGATTTCTGCGTTTCCTCGGTTTCCTCTTCCCGCCGGTGGAAACGCCCCTGTTCACAAGTCATCTCGGGCATTACGATTTCACCTTCACAGTGGCCCAGCCGCTCGCGGCCCTGGTGGTCCTTGCTGTCACGGCCATCAATTATTTGAGCGTTCGTTTCGGCGGCAGTATCCAGATGCTGCTGACGTCGCTAAAGATCGGCGCGATCCTGGTGATTGTCGTCGCTGGCGTGCTTTTCGGAAAGCCGCATGCCGTCGCCGCCGCTTCGCTCGCAACTCACGCGGATTCACTCTCTCTCGGTTTGGGCGCGCTTGGTTGGGGAACCATCGGGGCCGTGCTCACCGCTCTAGTTCCCGCGATGTGGGCCTACAACGGCTTCAACGACCTCGGTGACCTGGGTGAGGAAATTCTGCATCCCGAAAAAAACATTCCTCGAGCGATTATTTTGGGATTGCTCGCCGTAGGCGGTCTGTACCTATTGGCGAACATTGTTTATTTCCGCATCCTGCCGTTCGCTGCTTTGGCGCAGTCGCAGCATGTCGCGTCGGATGTTGTGCAAACGTTCGCTGGCTCTCGCGGCGCCGCCTGGCTGACCATCGCCATGGCCATCTCAGCCCTCGGAGCGCTTCACGTCGTCGTTCTGACTGGCGCGCGTATCCCGTACGCCATGGCTCGCGACGGCCTCTTCTTCCAATTCGCCGCGCGCCTTCACCCTTCTTTTAGCACTCCCAGCGGCTCGCTGGTTTTCCTCGGCTCCATCGCCGCCCTGCTCGCGCTCAGCGGTACGTACGAAGAGCTCTATTCCCTGTTCGTCTTCGCCGTGTGGATTTTCTTCGCCCTAACGGCGATCGCCCTGCTTCGTCTGCGCCACACGGAACCGAATCTTTCCCGCCCGTACCGCGCGTGGGGCTACCCGCTCACCCCGCTGGTTTTCCTGGTCGCCGCCATCGCCCTCACCCTAAACCTCTGGATGATCCGCCCCGTTCGCTCCACGCTCGGCCTGCTCGTCATCCTCGCCGGCATCCCCTTCTTCCGCCACTGGCGTAAAACTGGACTGGCAATTCATTGCCATGCCCGCTAGAAAACCTAAGATGATGGCCTGTCGGAACTTAGCCAAATCTCGTCGCCGTGAGTGGGAAGTTCGGCAAGCACAGGCCTTCGCGGCTGCTTGACGACAAGATCTTGCCCCCGCTCCACGCCCGGTGAGGCTGCTCCTCGATCAGGGCCTCTCGCGTTCCACTGTCCAACATTTCTATGCCGCAGGGATCGGGTCGTCCGATGTAGGGGAGAGCCGCCGTCGCCGGGCATAGGTAGATCAAGGTCGATCTATACTTGTCTTGACATTTAAAGACTTCCTTGGCACTATTCACTAGGAGGCTTTTATGGGTGCAACAAGACAGGTCGGTCTTAATATGCCGACGGCTCTCTATAAGAAACTCAAGAAACTGGCCGACGACAATGGTCAGACGACCACCTACGTATTGGAGCAAGCTGCAGAGCACTATATTCGGTACGTCGCTCCGACGCAGAACACTGTTCGCCCGGAGTTCATGGCGCACGTCAGAAAGTCAATGAAGAAGAACGATAAGCTGCTTCAGCTGTTGGCGAAGTAGTGCCCCGCATCTTCCCAACCGTGGCTGAAGCAATCGAGACTCATCGGTTGGTGATTCAGGAATACGGCGGACTCGACGGTATCCGTGACAGAGGATTGCTGGAGTCCGCTGTCCTCCGTCCGCAGACCGGATACTATCAGGATATCTTCGAGGAAGCCGCTGCTCTAATGGAATCCTTGGCGCATAATCAAGGATTCGTAGACGGCAACAAGCGAGTCGCTTTCTTGTTAACGGACTCCATGCTTCGAGCCAACGGATATTTTCTCGACGTCGAGCCGCTCAAAGCCAACGCTTTTCTTAACGGCTCCGCCAGCCAGAAAGAAGGTCGTTTCAATCGGACTGTTGAATGGATTAAAAGCTCAGTCAAACCGCTCGAAGACTAACATCCAACTAGCAGCAGTTCGATTTGCCGCCATCAAAGCCTGTTGTTGTTTCGGGTGTTCTTTCTTTTGGAGACCCATGGACAGGTAGCCGCTATTCGCGGCACTTCGCTTGCTTTCACACAAGGGAGCAAATGCCGATCTAGAACCGCAAATGGGAGAGCGGCGATCTACGGTACTTCTGCTACTTGGAGACGCGCGAGTTTATGCTCCTCCGGTCTGACGACGTTCTGAAAACCCTAGATTATTTTGTATTTCACACCGTACTCATTGGCCTGAAAACGGAGTGCTACCTGACCAATGAAAGTTTTCTTAACCCCGTGAGAAGTGTATAGCTCAAACTTCCACTGCCTGACAGAATCCATCGCAACGCCAATGATAAGCGGATGACCCGAAAGCGACTGCACGCATGCAACATTTCCCAGGGGGTCGACAGAAATCGCCAAGACAATGGTTCCGCTGATGTGAAGCATTGCCGCACAGCATGGAGCGTGCATCGGTGCTGTCTGTTTCACCAGTGACTTTACCTTTGATTGAGCGAGTTTTTCAGACTCGGGCTCGCAACAATTGGGAACTTGTTTCTGCTCGTTCGCCATGAGAATCACTGCTGCAAGCGCAGACAACAAAAGAAGTCGAAGCGGCATGCTTTTACCCCAAGTAATTAGACACCGCGGAGAAGTGAAATTGTCATCGTTTTGGAAGATGCCTGGCTGCGCACTCGAACTAACATCTGAACCCCGCCGAGGATCAGTAGCGAAGCATTACCACTTTCGGAGGAAACCGCAGGACAATGCAGGAGTGGCGCTTAGCCATTTCCCGTAGTCCTAAATTGCAAAGCAACGCCACCAGACCAGGCCCAAACAGCATCATTTCACGGTGTTTTGCAAAATATGGAAAACGAGGCAGCGGTGTAACTGCTTGAAAGAATGGAACGGCCTATCGGAATCGAACCGACACCTGAACCTTGGCAAGGTTCGCGTAGTTAAATCTAACGCGCTGGAACGGCGGCACTTAGCATTTTGGGGCAGGGCCTTAGTTGGAAAATGATGGAAAACAAAAACGCGTAGCTCCCTCAATCGTCAAAATCGATGCTCTCGAGACCTAGTTCGGGTATTCTGAAAGAGACAGCACATCACGCGGAGAGCTTATCAAACACGCGCTGGCGCCTGTCTAGAAAAGGCGAAAAACAGATGGAGAAACTCGATCGAATCACGACTGATCCTGCTCGCATGAACGGCGAGCCCGGCATACGGGACCTCCGTCTTACCGTCCGCCGAGTGCTTGAAGCACTCGCCATCTATCCTGACCGTGCCGAACTGAAGCGCGAATACCCAGAGCTAGAGGACGAAGATATCCGGCAAGCGCTGGCCTTCGCGGCGGCTTTGGTTGACGACAAGGTCTTGCCTCTTCCCCACGCCCGATGAGGCTGCTGCTCGATCAGGGCCTCCCGCGTTCTACAATCCACCATCTCGATGCCGCCGGGGTTGAGTCCGCCCACGTAGGGGAAAAAGGACTAGCCACTGCGAGCGATGAGAAGATTATCGACTTTGCGCGCCAGGGCGGTTGGATCGTTGTGACTTTGGATGCAGACTTCCATGCTCTGTTGGCACTCTCTGGGGCGACTAGCCCATCCGTGGTTCGCATTCGGATTGAAGGTCAACGGGCAGAGGGGCTTGCCACTTTACTGGTTAACGTGATGAAGGTTTGCAAGGACGATCTGGTCCAAGGAGCTATGGTCTCAGTGACTGAGAACGGAGCCAGGATTAGAAGGCTTCCTCTCCTGCGATAAGCTTTTTAGGAGAGAGTGCGCTCGAAATCAACTCTTGATTGGAAACTCGCCTCAACGCTGAGCACGTCGCGGCGAACCGTGCTTCTGCGGGACACCGAAGCAATGTGGGAATTGCGGCGATTCCTTGGTAACGCCTCAAACCCCAACGCCCTCGTCTTCCACTCGAAACGCGACGGTCTCCTCATGGAGACCGCCATACTAAATCAAGGTTTATATCCGGCCCTTAAAGCTTTAGGTCTAAAACAAGCCGGGATGCACGCACTTCGTCGGGGGTGCAACCGCAGGTGGGAACTCGCCGGCATTAACCCCGCCGTCCTTCGCCAGCAGATGGGGCATGCGTCCGCTGCGATGACGGCGCTTTACACCGGGGAGATTCCGCTTGAGCACGTGCAAGCCGAATTTTCCTCCAAGATTGGCAATCAAATTGGAGTTTTGGAAAATATGGAAAATGAGGCGTTTGCGTAACTGCTTGATTTTAATGGAGCGGCCTATCGGAATCGAACCGACACCTGAACCTTGGCAAGGTTCCGTACTACCACTATACTAAGGCCGCTCAACGACACTTCTTTTTATAACATGCCCGCGCGACAGCGACAAGCCTCCCCTGGCTTCGTTTTCGACAGCGACTGTATCCTGAATTCCCGCTTCAGGAGACCATCGTAACGCGCGCAGACTTCACCACCGGCGAACGCTTCTGCCGGTCGGCAAAGCGATCCGCCTTCTCTTTATCGGTATAGACGCGGCCAAACTTCTCGCCGTCAGCGTAAAAAACCGTCACCAGAAAGTGATGATGTTTGCGCCGCTTGTCTTTGCCAAAATTGGTCTTCTCTCTCTTAGGGGATTTTTTGGTCGCAGTTTTGGTCACAGAGGCCGTCCCTCATTAGGTTGGTGGGTCACTTTGTCCACTATCACAGAGAAGCCCCACTCGCGCAAGTACCGCTATCGATAGTAACGCTGCATCCATTACAATAAATTTACGCGCACCAGGAACACTGGAACTCGCGTAATTTCCGGCCCCGCGGTTTCTGGCCCAGACCGCCATGCCTCCCACGAGGCAGACATGGAACAAGCTCAGAGCCAATTTGGACCACCCTCTAAGGCCCCATCTTCCGACAGAATGCCAGCAAATTCGCCCTTTCTGCCGGGACGCATGCCGGTTGTAACAGAACATTCTTCAAAAGAAGTTGCCGCCCATGAAACTTTTCCAGCCTTTTTTCGTCTTAACATGTGAGGACAACGATAAGCTAGATGTGGCGGAGAAAGAACATGATCATGACAATTACGAAACACCCGCCCCTCGTCGAAGACCTGCGAAATCATTCGCAGGAGCAGATTGCTGAATTGCGCATGCTGCTTCATTCCGGTGCTCCATCGCGGCCAGATCCGCGGCGGCCCGGCTTCTTTGAAGTCGAAGGGCGTTCAAACATTTATTACGTTTTCAAATATCCTACGGGAACAAAAGTAATGCTGCTTGGCGTGTGGGATCGCGAAAGCGATCCTGTCGCGGAGCTCGTGGCTTGCACCTGTCCTGCCGCGTAATTCTGAGTTTTCTCTTGAGAGCGTAAAAATCTGAGAGGCGCTCCGGCCCAACCGGAGCGCTTTTTGGCGTCTAGCCCACTCTTACTTCTCTTCTTCCAATTCGAGGGACGCGGAGTTGACGCAGTAGCGCAATCCGGTCGGGTCTGGGCCATCTTCGAAGACGTGCCCAAGGTGCGCGTCGCACCGGCTGCACCTGATCTCCGTCCGCGCCATGCCGTGGCTGGTGTCGGTTTCCGTCTCAACCGCCTCCTGGTTAGCCGGAGCGTAGAAGCTAGGCCACCCGGAGCCCGAGTGGTATTTGGTATCAGAACGAAACAAGGGCTGGCCACAACAGACGCACTTGTAGACCCCGGGGGTCTCGGTTTCCTCGTACTCCCCAGTAAAGGGCGGTTCTGTACCCTTTTGACGCGTCACAAAATACTGATTCGATGTAAGTTGCTTTTTCCAAGCGGCTTCGTCCTTACGGATTTTCTCGTCCATTGTATTGCCCCAATTCCTCTTAAATTTGGTTCTCGCCGTGCTCCCGTATTGGTATCAGATTCGCTTCAGGGGCCTCAGGATTCGCGCCAGATCCCCAATGGCCCCGGCCGGCTTAGATTCTAACCCGGAAGACGCTATGCCAGAAAAGCTCGAAAAACGAGTGCCCGACAATCGCGTCAGCCGGCGGGCCAAGATTGCCCGGCCCGTCCGCGTGCGCCCCTCGGAGCCCCGCGACGATCATTTCGAGGACTTACCCATCAGCGTAAATGCATCGAAGACAGGCATCTATTTCACCACGCGCCTCCATTCCTACTATCCTGGCATGCGTGTCTTCGTCACGTTTCCCTTTTCTTCCCCGCACGATCCCTTGAATTGCGAATATGTCGCGCAGGTCGTTCGCGTGGAAAAGCTCGAGAACGGCAAGACCGGGGTTGCCGTCAGCCTGAAGATGAGCATGAACTTCAACGCCCCAGGGCTGGCCGGCTCGGGAAACGGGCGCTAGAATCTCCGCCCATTTCCGGGCGCCTACGATCAGCGGGGAAATATCTCAACAAAAACCGAGATTGACACCGGGGCCGAATTTCTTTACTTTCTTAGTGTGAGCTCTCGGGCGCATCGCCACCATCATCATCACGGCCAAACGCCGCGCCCGATGAGGTGTGCATAGAGTTTCGCAACACAAAGCACTCATCGGCCCGCTGGCGCAAAAAGCCCCAGCGGGTTTTTTGTTTTCTGCGCGGCTGATTTTGAAGATTTTCTTTTGGGAGGTAGGCACGTGGAATCGGCCAACATCGACTTTCTAAAAGCGGGTGGGCTGGTCCCCGCCATCATTCAGGATCACCTGACTGGTGAAGTCCTCATGCTTGGGTTCATGAGCTCCGTCTCGCTTGCCGAGACGCAGCGTTCGGGTGAAGTTGTATTCTTCAGCCGCTCGCGGAACAAGCTTTGGAAAAAAGGCGAGTCCAGCGGGCATGTCCTCAAAGTGCGCGAGGTTCGCGTCGATTGTGATGCCGATGCTCTGCTGGTCCGCGTAGAGGCCGTTGGCCCAGGTGTCTGCCATGAAGGTTATCGAAGCTGCTTCTTTCGCGCGCTGGAATCCGATGGCAAAACCAAAATAACCGAGGAGCGTACCTTCCTACCAGCAGAAGTTTATGGCCAGGAGAAAAAAATATGAGCTGTCTGAAGCTTGGCATTCCCAAAGGCAGCTTGCAGGACGCGACGCTCGAGCTCTTTGCGCGTGCCGGCTGGAAGATCACCTTAAGCTCGCGCAGCTACGTGCCTACCATCGATGACCCTGAAATCGAATGCCTGATGGTTCGCGCGCAGGAAATGGCGCGCTACGTCGAAACCGGCGCTCTCGACGCCGGAATCACTGGCCACGACTGGGTTGTCGAAACAGGCGCGGCGGTAGACGAGCTTTCTGAGCTGGTTTACGCCAAGCAGCGGCTCGCGCGCGTCCGCTGGGTCCTTGCCGTTCCCGAGGACTCGACGATGCGGGACGTAAAAGATCTTGAAGGGAAGACCATTGCGACTGAAGTTGTGCAAATCACCGAGAAATATCTCGCGCGGCACGGTGTGAAGGCTCGCGTCGAATTTTCCTGGGGGGCCACGGAAGTCAAAGTTCCCCAGCTTGCGGATGCGATTGTCGAAGTCACGGAAACCGGCTCGTCTCTACGCGCGAATCGTCTTCGCATCGTCGATACCGTGCTTGAATCGGCCACGGTCTTTATCATGAACCGGTTTGCCGCAACCGAGCCATGGAAGCGCGAGAAAGCCGAAAACCTCATTCTGATGTTGCAGGGCGCGATCGCCGCCGCCAGCAAGGTCGGCTTGCTGCTGAACGTTCATCGCGACGATCTGGCCGCCGTGCTTGGCGTGTTGCCAGCCCTCAAGAAACCAACCATTTCCGCTCTCAGCGATCCCGATTGGGTTGCCATCAACACCATCGTCGAGGAAGCCGTGGTACGGCAGATCTTGCCGAAACTGAAAGCCGCCAAGGCGCAGGGCATCGTCGAATATCCACTGAACAAGATTGTGCTCTGATGCGCATCCTGAAACTCACTGCTGGCGTCGAAAAAAAACTGCTCCGTGGCCGCCTCGAGCGCGATCGCGAAGCCGAAAGCATCGCCGCGCGCATCATTGCCGATGTTCGTAAACGCGGCGACACTGCGGTCGCATCATGGGCAAAAAAGCTGGACGGGATCGATCTGCGTCACGGCGGGATTTGGGTGCCGCAACAGGAAATCAAAGCCGCGCGCAAGGAAGTCAGCGCCAGGTTTCTAGCGGCTGTCGGTCACGCGGCAAGCAACATTCGCCGCGTCGCTGAAAAACAACTGCCACGCCCATGGTCACTCGAGGTCGAACCGGGAGTAGCCATTTCGCAGCTCGTTCGACCCATCGAAGCTATCGGCTGCTACATTCCAGGCGGCCGATTTGCGCTTATCTCGACAATGCTGATGACCGTCGTACCCTCCCAGGTCGCAGGCGTGCAGCGCATCGCGGCCGTCTGTCCGCAACCGAATCCCGGACTTCTCGCCGCCGCTGATTTGCTGGGCGTGACACAAATTGCCCGCATCGGAGGAGCGCAAGCGATTGCCGCCCTCGCTTACGGGACAAAATCCGTTCCTCGTGTCGAAAAAATCTGCGGCCCGGGAAACCGGTTCGTCACCGCCGCAAAGCAGCTCGTCAGCAGCGATTGCGCGATTGATCTCCCAGCAGGCCCAACGGAAGCCATCGTTCTGGCCTCGAGCGGCAGTCCGGAATGGATTGCTGCGGACCTCCTGGCACAGGCAGAGCACGCACCCGATGCGGGAAGTTTTCTGGTGACGTCATCGGCGAAGCTGGCGCGCGCCGTCCAGGAAGAGGTTCAATTGCAACTGACGAACCTTCCCCCGGACAATCCCGCTCACCAATCCATGCGCAAGACCGGCCGAATCCTGCTCGCGCCGTCTCTCGAAGCCGCCTGCGTTTTTTGCAACCGCTTCGCACCGGAACATCTCAGCCTCCCGGATGATCCTGGCGCACTCCTTGAGAAAATCACCGCCGCCGGGACGATTTTTCTCGGACCGTGGGGGGCGCAGCCTCTGGGCGATTACGTCTCCGGCAGCAATCACGTGCTCCCGACCGGCGGCTGGGCACGCAAGCGCGGCGGGCTCTCCGCCGCAGACTTCGTGAAATGCATCAGCGTGCAGACCATCTCGAACAAGGGCTTTCTGCGGCTCGCGGACGCCGCTGAATCTCTGGCAGAATCCGAAGGACTGCTCGCGCATCGCAACGCCGTGAGGATCCGCCGATGAAGGCACAACTCCCCGTTCGACAAGCAATCCTCGACCGCCGCACCTATGAACCGCCCGGGGAAGGCCGGGCCGGCAAGCTGCGTCTCGACTTCAACGAAAATACCGCCGGCTGTTCGCCTGCCGTCGGGCGCGCGCTCAGGAAGCTGACTCCCGAGCTTCTATCCATGTATCCCGAGTACGAGCGCGGCACCGGCCGGCTGGCGCGCCATTTTCAGGTAGAGCCGGAAGAACTTCTGCTCACCAACGGTGGTGATGACGCGCTGCGGCTCTTCTTCGATGCCTTCGTGGATGCGGGCAGCAGCGCGGTTATCTGCGAGCCGACCTTTCCGATGTACCGCTACTGGGGAGAAGTTGCCGGAGCGAAAATCGAAGTCCAGCGTTACGGGCCCTCCATGGAGTTTCCTCTCGAAGGAGTGCTTGCGGCGCTCACTTTGCGCCCGCGCGTTATATTCGTCTGCAATCCCAACAATCCGACCGGAACTCTTGTTGCAAAATCCGTCATTGAGACGATTCTGAAAGCCGCTACGCACACGGCCGTCGTCCTCGATGAGGCCTACGCCGAATTTTCTGGTGTCACGGTCGTGCCGTGGATCAACCAGTATCCGCAACTCTTCGTCGCGAGGACCTTTTCGAAAGCTGCGGGGCTCGCAGGACTTCGGCTCGGAGCCGTTATCGCCTGCCCGGAATCGCTCGCTGTCCTCCGCCGCGCCACGGCTCCCTTTCCAGTCAATGTGGCCGCACTGGCCGCCGCGGAAGCTGCGGTGGGAGATTCGCGAACGATGAAGCTTTACGTCAAAAACATTCTGCGTACCCGCGCGTGGTTTGAAAAGGAACTCCAGCGATTGAAGGTAAAGACCTATCCGAGCGCGGGGAATTTTCTTCTGGCCGATTTCGGTCCGGGAGGATCTGAAATGTGCACGCAACTGCTGAAAAAGGGGGTCCTGCTGCGGGATCGCGCGAAAGATATTGGTCCCGGCCTTGTGCGCATCAGCATCGGCACACAAAGAGAAATGGACCGCTTGCTGAAGCTGATCAAGCGTTACAGGTAAGGTGCGCATGCCACGATCCGCGAAAATTCATCGCAAGACGAACGAAACCGACATTCACCTGAAGATGAATCTCGACGGCCGCGGAAAAGCCCGCATTGCCACGGGCATCCGCTTCTTCGATCACATGCTCGAGCTCCTTGCGCGGCATGGCGCTTTCGATTTGGAAATTTCCGTGAAAGGCGATCTAGACGTCGATCAACATCACACTGTCGAGGACGTCGGAATTGCCCTTGGCGAAGCCGTGTTGAAAGCTCTCGGCTCAAAGCGTGGCATCCTGCGCGCGGGTTACTTCCTCATGCCCATGGACGAAACTCTTGCCGCTGCTGCCGTCGATCTCGGCGGCCGGCCTTATTGCGTGGTCAACGCAAAAATCTCAGCGAACCGCGTAGGTGATTTTCAAACCGAACTCACGGAAGACTTTTTTCAGGGTTTCGCGCAAGCGGCGCGCGCCAACGTTCATCTGCGTGCGCTTTACGGACGCTCTTCGCATCATCAAGTCGAAGCCATTTTCAAAGCCTTCGCGCGCGCGCTTCGTTTTGCAGTTTCGCGAGACAAAAGACTGCGCAGCGTTCTCCCCAGCACGAAAGGCCTCTTATGAACGTCACTCTAATTGACTATGGAGCTGGCAACGTCACCAGTGTAGAGCGCGCACTAGAGCGTCTTGGCGCGGCAAGCCAGCGATCCACGTCGCCGGCTTGCCTAGCAAAAGCCGAAGCCCTGCTTCTGCCCGGCGTCGGCCATTACGGGGCGCTCATCCGGGCGCTCGACGAGCGCGCTTTGCGCGCCCCTTTGCTTGCCGCCATTCAGCGCGGTGTTCCCTTTCTCGGCGTCTGTCTCGGCCTGCAAGCTCTTTACGAAACCAGCGAGGAAGCGCCGGAACTTCGAGGCCTGAAACTTTTTTCCGGTTCCGTTCGTTCCCTTCCCGCCACGGTAAAGCTGCCGCACATGGGATGGAACCGGTTGAAGCTCGCTCGCCCTTCTCGTCTTCTAATGGGAATTTCCGCGGACGCGTATTTTTATTTCGCGCACTCTTTTGCAGCGACCACCATGAATGGAGAGGCTGTCGCTCTCTGCCGGCACGGCGCGGAATTCGCGGCCGTCGTCGAAGAAAAAAACATCTATGGTGTGCAATTCCATCCGGAAAAAAGCGGCGGCCCCGGGGCGCAGCTTCTGGGCAATTTTCTGAGGCTCGCGGCATGAGTCTCGCGCACCGCATTATTCCCTGCCTCGACACGGACGGCAAGCGTGTCGTCAAAGGCGTGAATTTTGTGGGCCTGCGCGATGCGGGGGATCCGGTAGCTCTTGCGGCCCGCTATAACGCGGAGGGCGCCGACGAACTCGTTGTTCTCGACATCGCCGCATCTCGCGACCGGAGTCCCACGTTTCTCGAAACGATTCGCCGAGTCGCCGCCGAGCTCGCCATTCCGCTCACCGCTGGCGGGGGCATTCGATCGCTGGACGACGCACGTTCGGTTGTTCGCGCGGGAGCAGATAAAGTGACCGTCAACACGGCTGCGGTCGCTCGCCCCGAGCTTATAGCTGAACTCTCGCGCGAATTTGGTGCGCAGGCGGTTGTCCTGGCGATCGATGCGAAACGCGTCAATGGCCGTTGGGAGGTGATGGTTCGCGGAGGCCGAGACTCTGCAAATCGCGATGCGCTGGCATGGGCACAACAAGGCGTCGAACTCGGCGCCGGCGAAATCTTGCTCACTTCCGTTGATCGCGACGGCACCCAGATCGGTTTCGATACGCTTCTGACCGCCGCGATTTCGCGCGCGGTCTCCGTTCCCGTCATTGCCTCTGGCGGCGCAAAACTGCCCGAGCATTTCGCGGAAATCTTTTCCGAAGGCGCAGCCGACGCCGCGCTAGCCGCCTCCATTTTCCACGACAACGTGCAATCGATCCGCGACTTAAAACAATATCTGGCGGCTCGGAACATCGAGGTTCGCCTGCCGTGCTGATTCCCTGTATCGACCTGCAACGCGGCCAAGCGGTTCAACTTGTGCACGGCCGCAAACGCGAACTCGCCGTCGCCGACGTTTTTGGCCTGCTCGAGAAATTCAAATCGTATCCCTGGCTGCATCTCATTGATCTGGATGCCGCCATCGGGACTGGCGACAACAACGCACTCGCCCGAGAACTCTGTCTCCACGCACGAAAACGCTACAAATTGAAGGTTCGCGTAGGCGGCGGCATACGGACGACGGCTCGCGCCCTGGAAATTGCCAAGTGGGGCGCCGACCAGATCATCATTGGCAGCGCAGCCTTTCGCGAAGGAAAAATCAATGCCCGGTTTTTCCGCCAGCTCCTCGAGAAACTCGCGCCCGCCCGCATTGTCATCGCGCTAGACGCGTCAAGAGGCCACATCACCGTCAACGGCTGGCGGCGCAAGCTCGCGCTGCGCCCCGAAGACGTCATGTCGCAACTGGAGGCCTTTTGCAGCGCCTTCCTCTGCACGGACGTCGACCGCGAAGGCACCATGACCGGGGCCAATCTCAATTGGTTCCGTAAACTCCACGAATCAACCACGCATCCCATTATTGCCGCCGGGGGAATCAAAACTCATCGCGAAATCGGCGCGCTGGAAAAAATTGGCATGGATGCTGCTGTGGGCATGGCAGTTTATAAAAACCGGCTCCGCTGACTTCTCCCTTCTTCTTCGCGCCCTTGGCGCTCTCCGTGTTCTGTGTGTGTAATTCTTTTGTTTTCCCCTTCTGCGCGATACCATACCGAGCCATGCGCAAAACACTGATCTTATCGTTTGCTCTTCTAGCCCTTGTATGCACGGCTCGCGCGCAGGACGCATCCACCGATTCCCTGCTCTTCACCATCAAGCCGCTCGGCAACAACGTCTTCGCTGCCATAGCCAAGCCCAAGAGCGCCGCCGGCTCGAATGCCGGCTTCGTCATCGGCGGCGATGGCGTCGCCGTCATCGACACGTTTCAGGACGCAGCCGCTGCGCGCCAACTCCTTGGCGAGATTCAGAAGCTCACCAAACTTCCGATCAAGTTCGTCGTCAACACGCACTACCACCTCGACCACGTCACCGGCAACGCCGTTTTTGCGCAAGCGGGCGCCGTCATCATCGCCCACAAGAATGTGCGGACCTGGATTCACACGGAGAACCTGAAATTTTTCGGGGCCGGCATCAAGCCCGAGCAAAAGGCCTGGATTGATGGGCTATTCGCGCCCAACGTCGTCTACGATTCCGCACTCGAACTGTTTCTCGGCCCCCGCCGCGTGGTGGTTCGCTTCTTTCCCGGCCACACCGGCGGCGATTCCGTTGTCAGCGTACCCGATGCCAACGTCTATTTCTGCGGGGATCTCTTCTGGAGGAAAACCCTTCCCAATCTGATCGACGGCACAACGGACAAGTGGGCCGATAGCGACGCAAAGCTCGCCGCGGAGGGTCCGAAGGCTGCCTTTGTGTCCGGTCACGGCGACGTCGGCACTGCCGAAGATGTGCTGGAGTTCGGCCGTTACCTCGGCCAGCTGCGCGCTATGGTCAGCGGAGCCATCCAGAATGGCCTTGCTGGTGAGGCCCTCACGAGCGGCGTGCTGCCGCAGCTTCAAGAGAAGTACGGCAGCTGGGATTTCTTTGATCACTTCGCCAAACGCAACATCGCGGATACGGAGAAGGAACTGCGGGGGGAGAAGAAGATTCCGCAGCCTGCAGCGGAATAGCTGAGGGAAGTTCTCGCGATAAAATTCGTTGTGCGAATCTGGCTGTTTCGGGATCTTAGGGCGGCTATCGCAGGTAGGCGTCAGTGATGTACTGCTGCACCATGCGCTGCGTGTTGAAGAAGGAGCCGTTGATGGCGATGGCGTGCTGCATGATTTGGATGTATAGCCTCGGCTCTTTGTAAAACATCGGCAGAATGATGTTTTCCAGTTTCCAGTAAAGAGATTCGGCTTCCTTGCTGTTGTCGGTGGCGATGTCGGCGGTGTCGATCGAGCGCCGCGGCTCGCCAATCGACCATCCGGTCACGCCCTCGATGTGGCCTTCCACCCACCAGCCATCGAGAATGCTCAAGCTGGGAACACCGTTGAGCGCGGATTTCATGCCGCTCGTGCCAGAGGCTTCGAGAGGAAATTGCGGCGTGTTAAGCCAGAGATCCACGCCGGAAGTAATCTTGCCGCCGAGATCGAGATTGTATTCGTCGAGGAAAACAACAGGTACAGCTTTCCGCAACGCTTTTTTCGCGTGGAAAATGCGCCGGATAATATCCTTGCCGCCGCCGTCGTTGGGATGCGCTTTGCCGGCGTAGATGATTTGGAAATGGCCGGCGTTCTTGGCAATCTGGCGCAAGCGGTCCAAATCGGAAAGAATCAAGTCCGCGCGCTTGTAGCCCGTAGCGCGCCGCGCAAAACCGATCGTGAACACCTCTTCGTCGAGACTGAGCCCTGTTTTTTCGCGCACCGCTTCGAGGAGTTCGTGTTTGGCAATGAGATGTGCCGACCAGACTTCTTCCGGAGGAAGCCCAAGGGCGCTGCGAAGACTGTAATTGTCCTCGCGCCACTGTGCGATCTGGCGGTCAAAGAGCTGCTGGAAAGGAGGTGAAGTCCACGTACCCGCGTGAACGCCGTTGGTGATCGCTTCGATCGGAACTTCCGGAAACATTTGGCGCGAAGTGACGCCATGCTGCTTCGCGACACCGTTGACATAGGTGCTGAGACTCAGCGCCAGGTAGGTCATATTCAGATGCGCGCCTTTGGCCGCTGCTTCCTGCAAATCCGGATAGTTCTGCTCGGTTTGCAAAGATCGCTTCACAAGCTCGGCCACGGCAGCATCCTTCAGATCGAAAAACTTGCTTTGCTGCGGAAAGACGCGCGTGAGGTATTCGATCGGAAAGCGATCGTGGCCGGCAGGCACCGGCGTATGGGTGGTGAACATGCACTTGGCACGGACTTTCTCAATGTCCTCGCCATTGATGGCGGTACGCCCCGCCTTTACAGCTTCCTCGCCGAGCAATTCCAAGGAGAGGAGCGCCGCGTGGCCTTCGTTCATGTGGTAGCGCGTGAGATCCTCGTATCCGAGGGCGCGAAGCATGCGCACGCCACCGACTCCCAGCAAAACCTCCTGGCACAGGCGGTAATAGGAATCGCCGCCATAGAGCCCGCCCGTGAGATTGCGGTCCCATTCCGCGTTGGAGGGAAGGTCAGCGTCGAGAAAATAGACCGGCACTTCAAAACCACGTACGCCCTTAACGTCAAAGCGCCAGCAGCGCAGTTCGACGCGGCGATTTTCCAGAGGCACAGTCACACGAGCGGCCTCTTCTTTTAGGAAATCCTCGACTTTCCAAACAACCGGCTCTTCCGTCTGCGAGCCGTCTTCGGAAAGATGCTGAGAGAAGTATCCTCTGCGGTAAAGGAGCGAGACGGCCACCATGGGCAAGCGCAGGTCCGCGGCCGCGCGGATGGTGTCTCCTGCGAGGACGCCGAGGCCCCCGCTGTAACTCGGCATGGCGTTCTCGAGCGCAATCTCCATGGAAAAATAGGCAACAAAGCGTTTAACCGAATTCGCGTGCGTGGACATCTTTCTCGCTTCTCCGCTGGGCGCCGCCACGGCAGACCTGTAGGGAAAATGGGCAACGACTGACCTTTAATTGTCGGGGAAACGCCGCGCTCAATCAAGCAAGTTGCAATGATTGGTTGCCATGTGCGGATTCAGCACGACCAGAAGGTACTCAGCAACTGGATAGGAAAAAGACAGACAGGAGTGCCTCCGCCAGCCGTCCTCATCTATTCTCTTTCGCCGGCCCGGGGCGGGCTTGGGGCGTCGGCCGAGTGAGCAGATCGACGTATTCCTTGTAAAACTTTTCCTTATCAAGATCCTTTTGGACATCGACGAGGACCTCCCCCATCCCGGGCTCGTGGCCGGGGGCCCAGGCCAGCGTATCACCGTAAGAGGCGCCGTGATCGACTTCCACATCGACGTAGAGCTTTTGCCACTTGGTGATGAAGCTTGGGTCGAGCCATGCGACGGCGGCCAGTTCATCCCATAGATAATTTGCCTCCGCGTATTTCGCCACGTATTGCGCTAGAGGAGTCGGGCTTTTGGCCACCTGCTCGATCAGGCGCTTTTCCATGCGCGTCTTGACGGAAATGTCCACGGGGGTGAGCACAATATGTGGCCAATGGGCGTGGAGCACAGCGTGAGAAGCTTCTGGATCCATCCAGAAATTAAATTCGCGCCGCGGGCTGAGGTTGAATTCCGGATCGTCGGTCTGCGGATTCATGCTTCCGCCCATAACGATCAGCTCTTTCGTAAGTTCCGGGAACTGGGGGTCCAGAGCAATGGCGAGCGCAAGGTCGGTCATCGGTCCGGCAGCATAAATGGTGACTTCATGCGGGTACTGATGGACCATGCGGACCATAAAATGGGCTGCGTCTTCGGTCGAAGCCTTGATCGTCGGAGCGCCTTCAGGCATGGGAGGAATTTCGTAGGGACCGTGGACAGGGTGGCGGCCGGGAAAATTCCAAGCGCCCTGATAAATGATCTTGCCGTAGAACGTTTCCCACTTGGCGATGTATTCCTTGGAACTGACCAGGGGAAATACCGCGCCAGGGAGGACCGGAATATCCGTTCGGCCGATGATTTCAAGCAGGCGCAAGGTGTGCTGCACCTCTTCGTCACGCCAGGCATCCCCGGTTACGACAGTGATGCCCAGAACATCCGTCTCCGGCGAATTGATGAGCGCTAGAATGGCCTGCATGTCCGTGCCGCCGGGACCCGCGGCGTCCTGATCGATGACGACTCTGCGCTTGCCCTGCGCATCCAGCGGCAGGGCGACGAGCCCCGCGAAAAGTAGAAGCAGCGCAATTGAGCGCATTCGTGACATAACGATGTTCCTTTCCAGAATGGCGTGCGACGCGTAGATGAAGCAGACAGAGGATGATAGACCAAGCCCTCGGGCCCAGCCAGCCTATCCTCCAAAAACAACCGGCCCACCAAGCTTGCGGTGGGCCGGTTGAATCGAAATACGGAGCGCAGAGGTTTCAGCGCGGTTTAGAACGTGAGCTTGAGACCGAGCTGTACAAGCCGCGGGTTGTTTACCGTTGAGTTGACTGCGCCGAAACCGTTTGACGCGTTGATGTCGCTGATCGGCTGACCGAACTGAGCGTGGTTGAAGAGGTTGAAGAATTCCGCCCGGAAGTTCAGACCCATATTTTCCCAAGGCAGCTTGAACTGTTTGATCAGGGAGAAATCGGTATTGACGAAATCCGGACCGTAGACGGGAACACGACTTGCATCGCCGAGTTCACCCGGTGCGGCGTGCACAAAGCATGCTGGGTTAATGTACTGGGTCTTGGTCTGGTTTGCGTAGGGATTGCAACCAGCAACCTGGTCGGGGCGGTTGAAGTTGTTGCCATTGCCGCCGGTGTTAAAGGCGACGCCAGAAACGCCAGGCCCGCTAAAATTCCCGTTAGCGCTGTCTATGAGCGGAAAGGCGAAGCCGGATGTGATTTTTTCGATCAGTGTTACCTGCCAGCCGCCCAACAGCGAATTCGTCACGTCGCTCCAATCGGAGCCGAATTTCTTGCCTCTGCCAAACGGCAAATCATAGATGACGCTGGCAGTAAAGTTGTTGTGAAGATCGAGTTGAGACGGAGCCCAATCCAGTTTCTGCCAATCCGGCAGCGGGAAGTACGGCGCGCTCAGCAATGATCCGAGGCCGTCACTAAGCCCATTGTCGTAAGTATGCGAATACGTGTAGGCGACCAGCGCATAAACGCCGTAACGGGAACTCTTGGTTTCGGCCTTCACTTGCAAGGAGTTATAAGTGGTTTTGCCAAGGTCCCCGAATTCCAGAATAGCGTTGAAGTTTGGTGGAGTGTAGGGCGATATGAAAGGAGCCCCGCCTGCGGCGCAACCGATCGTGTAGGTTCCTCCGGCAACACATGCCGCGGGACCGTTGGTGTCCATGGCGTTACCGGCGACGAGGATGTGGTTGCCACGTGAACCGGCGTAGCCAGCGGTTACCACGATGTTCCCGGGCACCTGCCGCTCGACGTTGGCGTTGAACTGCACCACCTCTCCCTGCCGGAAGTCCCGCGGCTGGTAGAAATATGTCCCGCTAAAGGTGGACACAGTCGGCGGAGTGTTAAAAATGGGAAATCCGCTAGATATGCTGGAGACCGTGCCGCCCGGGCCGCAAGCCGGGGTATTGCCGGATGGGGTAGAAGTTGGGCACCCTCCGAACTGGAAGATGTCGCCCTCGGCGAAAAAGGGAGGGTTCTGCCAAAGGCCCTGCGCGCCCTGGCTCCACGCCGAATCGTGATAGATAGAAAATCCGCCGCGTACCACTGTCTTGTCGCTGCCGAGGACCTTCCAGGCCGCGCCAATACGCGGCTCAAGAGCCTGCCAATTCATGTATATGCCAGCCGACCCGCCTATGCCACCCTGATTGGCGATGAGAAGCTGGCCCGTGGCGGCATTCGCGCCTGTGGCGATGGTCGGTGGGATGTAGTCCGCCATCCGCCCAGCGGCCTCGGTGATAGGCGTGCTCAAATCCCATGCCAAGCCCAGATTGAGGGTGAGATCCTTGGTGATTCTCCAATCGTCTTGAACATAGGGGCGGATGATTTTCCAGCGGCGGCCGGTGACCGGGCCGTTGAAAGTCTGATCGTGTTCGGAGATGCTCGTATAGCCCAAGGTTAGATCGGCTTCGGGATTACCGGAGAATGAGCCGAGGGGAATCCAGAAACCATCCTGGAAGGCTTCGGTGCCGACGTTCATCTGATTGGCGCGGACGTCAATTCCGACTTTGAATTCGTGCTTGCCACGGATCAAGTCGAGGGAATCAGCGAACGTAAAGATATTGGTTCCACCCTGGAAGGGAGTGTAGCCGCGGTCGCCTAGGGACCATAAGCCGCCGTTGAACAACACCGAAACCAAGCCGCAGCTATAGGCTCCCGGGGTACACGTCTCGCTCCCGGGCGTGCCGGTGCAGCCGAGGTTGGCGCCGGGAATGCCGATGCCAGCCAGGTTGGCAGAACTGCAAGTGCCCGTGCCCTGAGAAGTGATGTAGTCGAAGATGCGGTTGTAACCAAAGCTGGCCTGATTCACCGTAGTAGGTGAAAAGACGTGGGTCTCGCTGACGGCCACGTTGCGGGCGTGGTTGATCATACCCTGGTTGCTTCCGAAAGCGCTGGCCTCGGCAAATCCCCCGGTGAATCCGCCTGGAACGTAGGAAACAGCGTCGTCGTAGCTGAAACGGCCGAAGAGCGTGTCGTTGGCAGTCAGGTTGTGGTCCACACGGATGTCAAACTTCGTTTCATAGAGGCTGCGGACCGGCTCGCTTACGAAATTGAATCCCTGAGCGGCATTGTTGGCGTTTGGCATGGGATACAAATTAACCAAGGCCGCACCGAGGGGATTAACCAATGCGGCAGGTATTTTGGCGCAAGGAACACCAGCAACCTGGCTCCCGTTGGGATTGACGTTGGTTGGCAGCCCAGTGCCAGCGTTGCACTGGAAATAGGCGTTGTTCGGCGCGGAAGGGTCTAACGTCGAACCTGCCAAATACGGGTTGGTGATCACCGGCACTTGGACCACAGGGCTCGTAGGGGTAGCCTGGAATGTGTTAAACACCGGATTGCCGAAGGGGTCGGCGCTGAAATCCGCGTAAGGCTGAGCTGCGCTCGTGTGCATCGCAGCGCTGGGGACTAGACCGGTAAACGTGATGCCACGAAGTTGATCCTTTTGCTCACCATCGACAAAGAAGAAGGTTTTGTTTTTGCGAATCGGGCCGCCGATGGAACCGCCGAATTGGTTCAGATTGAACTTTTCTGGCGTGGTGGCAAAGAAGCTCTTGGCATCGAGCGAAGTATTGCGCAAAAACTCGAACAGAGACCCGTGGAAATCATTGGAGCCGGATTTTGTTGTGACCAGCACGGTGGGCCCTGCGCGAGTGCCGTATTGGGCTGAGTAGTTGTAGGTCAAAACCTTGAATTCTTGAATGTCGTCAATCGATGAAAAAGTCCCAATGCCTCCAGCCGTCAATTCATTGTTATCGACGCCATCCAGAATCCAGTCGGTGCTGTTAGGACGCGAGCCGCCGACTGAGAGCGAGAAGGAGCCGCGCGCGGCAACTTCACTCGCAGAGGAGGAGGAGTTGAAAAAGCTACCGGGGTTCGTCTCTGCGGTAGCTCCGGGGGCGAGAGTGGCAAGCTGGACGAAGTCGCGGCCGTTCAGAGGAAGCTGCGCGACCTCTTGCGCCGTGATGACCTGGCCGAGGGAAGGATTGGTGGTTTCCACTGCGACGGCGGATGCGTTGACTTCCACTGTCGACGCAACGGTGGACGGCGCGAGCGCAAAGTTCAGTTCGCGCGCTTCATCGACCTGCAGGCGCAGGTCCTTGTTCTCGACGACCTGAAAACCCTGAAATTCGACGCGCAGCGTGTAGGTCGACGCCGGCAGCAAGGGGATGAGGTAGTGGCCGGCTTCATCCGTCTTAGCCTGACGGGCAACGCCTGTGCCTTGCGAGGTAGCCGTGACTGTGGCGCCCGAAATAGCGGAGCCGGATTTGTCCGCGACAGTTCCCGAGAAACTGCCCGTCGCTTGTCCGTACAAAACCGGCGAGACGCAAAAGGCCAGCGTACAGACCAGAAACAGAAAAAGTATGCGAAACCTCATAAGTAACACCCCTTTCGAAAACGACGATTGCGACTGCGCAGCCTCAGCCCAAAATTTGTTATCTCGCTTGGGCCCCAAAAAAGTTCCGCCAGCTATTGGTTGCAAATACGGTTTAGGGCCAGAACGCTTGGATGAAGGAGAAATCCGATGCAGGGTCGAACATTATACTGCGGAAACAATCTCCCCGTAAAACCGCGAAAGTGAACAAGTTTTAACAATCTCCAGAACCTCCCCCCATTCGCACCAGTGGTCGTAGGCTAGCGTTCGGCTGCGAGAAGTGTCAAGACAAAAGTAAGGCTGGCTAGCGGTTTCGGTGGAAGATTCTTTGAAGATTATTGGTTTTTGCGGTGAATTCAAATTTTTGATGAATCAAGTTGCAAACAATCGACGAGTAGCGCCGTTGCGGGACAAATCGGCGATGCCAAAATAGGAATGGCCTGGATGTCGGCTATAATCACGCACCGTGTCTGCGAAAAACATTTTGGATGGCGTGCATGTCGTCGAATTGAGCGAGGCGCTGGCTGGCCCTTACTGCGCAATGCTGCTGGGGGATCTTGGCGCCGAGGTCATTAAAATCGAGCGGCCCGGGGTGGGCGACCAGTCGCGCGGCTGGGGTCCACCGTTTATGGGCGGCGAATCCACATATTTTCTCGGCGCGAACCGGAACAAAAAATCGGTGTCATTAAACTACGATCATCCGCGCGGAGCGGAAGCGCTGCGGAAACTGATCGCGGCTTCTGACATTTTCATTTGCAATCAGCCGTCCTTGTCTTCCTTAGAGAAACGCGGCATCGATTGGGTGACGCTCGGCCGGAGGCATCCCCGGCTTATCTATTGCAGCATAACGGGATATGGTTTCACCGGACCCAAAGCGGGCCGGCCGGGCTACGACATCCTCGCGCAAGCAGAGTCCGGTGTGATGAGTTTCACCGGCGAGCCCCAGGGCGGCCCGATGCGTTATCCCATCGCGATTGCGGACATGACCTGCGGCATGTATTCCGCGATGGGAATCTTGGCGGCGCTTTACGCGCGCGAGAAAACAGGACGCGGACAATTCCTGGATATGGCGCTGCTCGATTCGCAATTGACCTGGCTCGCGAATGTCGGCAGCAGCTATTTGAACACGAAAGCTTTGCCGAAACGCTGGGGCAACGCTCACCCGAGCATCGTGCCGTACGAAGTATTTCGTGGCGCGGACGGCCGAAGCTTTGTTCTAGGCGTAGGAACGGAAGCGCTGTGGAAGAAATTTCTTCGCCTCATGGGAACAGAGAACGGCATCGGGCGAGACGAGCGTTTCCGCACAAACGCGCTGCGAACGGAAAATCGAACTGAGCTGATTCCGCTGCTGCAAAAAATGTTTAATGGCCGGCCCGCGAGCGCATGGCTTGAACAACTGGCCGCGGCGCAGGTTCCCGCGGCGCCCATCAACACGGCAGAAGAAGCCGTGAACGACCCGCAAACGCTGGCGCGCTGCATGATTGTGCAGCTCGAGCATCCCGCGCTGGGTATGGCCCGCAGCATCGGCAATCCCATCAAATTTTCCGAGACGCCGGTGAGTTACCGTCTCCCGCCGCCGCTGCTCGGCGAACACACAGCCGAAATTCTGCAATCCCTAGGCTACTCCGAAGAGGAAGCGCGCGATGTATCTGCGACAACGAACTGACGACGTGCTCTTGCGGGGGATAGGGGCATGAACCTAAACGGCGCGCTACTCCACGCATGACTAAAACAAAGAAGGACGCGCCGAGCCTCCCAACAGACTGTTATTCACGTTAGCGATCGTGTGCGTGCCCTCGTGGCCGCCCCAGGAAAATAGCAGATATACCTGCGGGAAGCCTCCGGCGCGAAGGGTTAGACCAGCGGAAAAGCTATGAATCCAGGGGCTCGAACCGAGACCGCCGCGGGTGAGCGCTACTTTTCCTTCGTCGACCATAAAGGTGAATCCCAGCGGCAAACTGCCGATGGAGTGCTCGAAATTTTCGCGAATCAGAAGGACATTCGGCGCACGGAAGCGAAAATCTTGATAGCTGCTCAACGATTGATTGCCGTTGATATCAGAGCCGCCGAGTGTGGGCTGGAAATAAAATGGCACGATGTCCCCGCCCGGAGTCATGGAAAGCGCCGAATACACGCGCACACCAAAACTGCCTTGAAGGTCCCGGCTAAGTTCCTTGCACTCCGGGCTGCTTGCCCCTTGCGCGGTCAGGCATTCGTGATGTTCGGCGAATTTGTCCACGGAGCACTCTGCGTTTTCAGAGTCCTGATCCAGTGAGCACTCGTCCGGCCCGTTGGTGTCCCGCGGCACGATAAAACGAGTGGTCTTCCTATAGATGGAAAACTGGTGCGACAAATCCGCGGTCAGGCGCTGAAACGAAAAAGTCGAGTCTCCGGGGGCAAAATACTGCTGGTAGGTAAGGTTGTAATCCAGATGAACAAAATCATCGAAGAGCACCGGGCGCATACGGACGCCTTCGCCAAGTTGCAGCGTGCCGGCCTGGTTCGTAAGTCCCGGCGCGGTAGCTTCCGTGTAGAGCGCGCTTATGCTGGGGCTCGGCTGGCCGGAACTGGGGAAGATGTCCACGAAGCGTCCGTTCGCCTCGCCGAAGAGTGCAGCGCTTAGTCGAGCGGCAAACGGCTTGACCGCGCTTACGCCGACGACCGTCTGTCGCATGCCGTAAAACGAGCGGCCAGCCTCGGTGGAATCGGGGCCCAGACCAAAGTAAGTCAGTTTGTTGAGCGTGATCGTCTGCGCATACACATTGATAACCGGCCTCTCTGGCAGCGCCGTCAGATTGGGCTTCAGGTTACGCCCCTTCGTGCCGAACTCGACCGTTGGCGCCTTTTCGTAGGTGTTCACAAGCTTCAGATAAACGCCCGCACGCCACGAACCGTTATCGGAAGCTACCGCGTCTGAATCCCAGGTGATGCGCCAGTTTTCCGTTGTTTTGTGGCCGACGTAGGCCAGCCCCACGCCGAACCCATTCTGCGGCGCAATGCTGCCGACAGCGATGTGCACAGGCTGGCCGGTGAAGAGTTCCTGTCCGCAATCGATGAGTCCTTTGAGATCGAAACAACTGTGCTGGAGCTTGTAGAGCTCCGAGGGATTGTCTGGTCCAGTGTCTGCAGGAGCAGCGGGCTGTTGCCCACTCATCGTAGGCACTGCAAGTGCCGTAAGGAGAAGAACTGCGGCGGCGCGGGACATAGAAACCTCCTTCACTTTTTGGCAGGCTTTCCGCCGTGGGTGTGCAACAGGGCTGTTGCTTTGTGAACGTACGCGCTCACATCGGCTTCGGTTTTCAGAGACTTCGTGTCGATACTGAGCAAAGTGGTCAGCTCATGCACGTGCTTGATCAGCGCCTCGCGCATATGCAGTGCTTGGGATTGCAACAATGTCCCCGCCGGCCGGTTGGGGTTGTACGCGCCGGCATCAGTCTTCGGAACTTCGATTATTTTGGGAGCCATATTTTCCTTCTCAGCTACTCGAGATTGTTGAAGACCACGCAGTCGTCATCGGGCCGCATCTGATCGGTCAGCAGGCCCAGAAAGGACTTGGCCTGCTGTTCCCGAACGGTGCGCTTGGCGTCGCCGTTGAGAAAAAAATTCGTCACGGTTCCGGGAATGGAAGCGTGTTCGAAAACTTGTCCGTTGACGGGGTCCTCCGGGCCCGTTACGACCGTACCCCGCGGAATCCACGGAGAAACAAGCACCGCCGGAACTCGGATTCCGAGGCGATCAAAGGCGAACGGCGCTCCGGTGCCGGTTGCGTCAGCAGAAGCCGTGTATCCATCCGGGGTGCAGGCTGGCGGAACAACGTGGTCATAGATTCCGCCATGCTCGTCATATACAACCAGAAGCGCTGTGTTCTGCCAAAGAGTGGGATTGGTGCGTATGGCGTTGTAGACGCTGCCAATGAATCGCTCGCCCTCGCGCACATTGTGGTCCGGGTGCTGGTCCGAAGCGAGGACCTGCCCACCGTCCGCGCCCGGATGGTCGTTGTAGCATGGCTCGATAAAGCTGTAGTCAGGGAGCGTGTTTCCCGAGCAGTCGCCGATGAACTGATCGAACGTCGCGAAAATCTGCGGCTGGTTCTTCAGCAGATTGACGATCTCCATGGTCGAGCTCGGCTGATCGTAGTAATAGATCTTCGCCGTGTGCCCAGCCTGAATCATCCGCTCGTAAATGCTCGCGATCGTGTTGTCCAAAATATAGAAAATATCCATCCCCACCTGGCCAAAGGAGGTCCCGTAATGCGCAAACGCCCGGTTGCAAATCGTCGGCCCTGGAATCGACGAAAACCATCCATTGAACACCGCAAACTCCGTAGCAAGCGTCGTGAGCACCGGCAATTTGTCCGGCGTGAAGTAATACATAATGTTGTGCGAGCGATTGACGTCCTTTGTCTGGGAAAAGTAATCCTTTACGAATCCCTGCATGTTGGCCACGCGCCCCGCTCCCTGCGGAGCGCCGCCAAAAAGTTGAAGATCCACTCCCGGAAAATGATGATCCGGATCCGGATCAAGCTGGCTCTGAAATTGCGCGTTCGGCTGAACCTTTACGATTGCCCCATTCGTATCGGGATTCGACTCATTTCCCGTCAGCCCATTGATCTTGCGATTTTTCTGCATGAGCGCGCCGAGCATGTGGTCGAACGACCGGTTCTCCATCATCAACACCACAATGTGTTTCAGGTTGTCCAACCCGACGGACATACACACCCCCGTGCATTTCAGAGTTTTGGCTGGTTCTCTGCAGGTAGTGCACCCCGTGCGCGAAACGTTTCACCGCCCGGACGCACTAATTGCCAAGCAGCATAGTCTACCCAGTTTTTAATGCAAGGCGGGATTTCAGCCCGACAGGGAGGTGTGAATGTTCGGATCGCAAGTCCTCGAAGTGGTGATCGGTGTCACCTTGATCTATCTGGTACTCAGCATCGGCTGTTCCGGCATTAAAGAAGTCATCGCCGCAATCTTCTCTCTCCGCGCCAACACGCTCGAAAAAGGCGTCCGCAACATGCTGAAGAACGGCCCAAATGATTACACCGCCAAGCTCTTTGCGCATCCGCTCATCACTGGCACAGCGCCCGAAGGGCAAAAGCCTTCCTACATCTCCGCGCGCATGTTTTCCGCCGCCTTATTCGACATCGTCGCTCCTGCGGATAACGCCCAACCCCGCACCATTCAATCCTTGCGCGCCGGCGTTGCCCAAATTCCCGAACTCAAGCTTCGCTCGACGCTGCTCAACATGATCGATACCTCCGGCACCGACGTCGAAGCAGCGCGCCTCAAGGTCGAGCACTGGTTCGACGACACCATGGCCCGCGTCAGCGGCTGGTACAAACGCATGGCGCAAAAAATCATCTTCGTCCTTGGATTGCTTCTCTGCGTGGCGATAAACGCCGACACGCTCATGATCGTCAGGGAATTGTGGAGCGACCAAGCGCTTAGCAGCGCGATGGTTGCACTGGCCACGAAAAAGGTTCAATCTACGAGTCCAGCCGATTACCTCAACAGAGAGGGATCTCTAGAACAAGTCGCCGGAGAAATTCGCGGAGTAAATATCCCGCCCATCGGATGGGCGCGGGACGAGCATGACATCCGGGCATTGCCCAACCGGTTCGGCGCGGGAGCTTTGAAGGTGCTCGGCATTCTGCTTACTTCCTTTGCCATCGTCCTGGGCGCACCCTTCTGGTTTGACATGCTCAACAACCTTATCAATTTGCGTTCTTCCGGGAACCCGCCGCCAGTGCGCGGATTGGAGACTTCCAGCAAGTAACTGCAAATACGCAGGTAACACGCAAAAAACGCAGAGAACCGAACAGCAGAGAGGAGCTACTCATCATGAATGCAGGACAAAAGCAGACCAAGCTGGCAGGCAGCACAAAACATCGTTTGCCCAACGCCGAAGTCGTCGGAGAAGTACCAAGCGCGGAATTCCGCGTCACGGTCACCGTGCGCCGCCGCAACGAGCTTCCTTCCATTGAAGCTCAGAGCAAACAAAAGCCCGGCGAGCGCACCTACCTTACGCGCGAAGAACACGCCGAAAGACACGGAGCCGATCCCGTCGACATTGCCAGGGTCGAAGCCTTCGCGAGAGAAAACGGGTTGCGCGTCACCGATAGAAATCCCGCCCAGCGCACCGTTACGCTCTCGGGCACCGCTCCGGCTTACAGCAAAGCCTTCGGCGTCGACCTCAAAATGTACAAGTCCGGCGAGGTGGCTTATCGCGGCAGAGAAGGCGACATCCTTATTCCAGAAAACCTGCAAGGCATTGTGACCAGTGTCACCGGGCTGGACAACCGCCCTTTCGCTAAGCCGCACTACCGCATCCAGCGGGGCACGGCTCGCGCCGCAGGCGTCGGCGCGACAGCGGATCGCTCGACAGCGTCAGCTTCCGTCCCCGCCGGATTCACGCCTCCGCAGCTCGCATCTCTCTACAATTTTCCAAAAAACCTCGATGGCACCGGCCAAACCATCGCCATCCTCGAACTCGGCGGCGGCTTCCATCCAGCGGAGTTAACAACCTACTTCCAGAACCTCGGTATCGCCACGCCGCCCAGCGTCACCGCAGCCACGTACACAAATGGCGGCACGAACAGCCCAGGCACCAACGCGCTCGATCCCAACAATCCCGACGTCGAAGTCATGCTCGATATCGAAGTGTCCGGCTCGATCGCACCCGGGGCTAAGATCGTCGTCTACTTCGCTCCCGACACCACCGACCAGAGCTTTCTCGGCGTGATGAACGCCATCCTCACCGACACCGTCAACAAGCCCAACATCGTTTCGATCAGCTGGGGCGGACCCGAAGACGAAGCCACCGCGCAGTTCCGCAACGAATTCGACCAGCTGCTTCAATCCGCCGCGAGCCTGGGCGTGACGGTCTGCGTCGCTGCCGGCGACAATGGCTCCGCGGATTTCGCCGCTGACGATCCCAATTGGGATAAAAAAGCCCATGTGGACTTCCCTGCTTCCGATCCCTTCGTGCTCGCCTGCGGCGGCACGCAGTTGACTGCATCGAGCACCGCCATCACGGAAGAGGTCGTCTGGGACGACGGAAAAAATGATGGCACAGGCGGCGGCGTTAGCCGATTCTTCGCTCTGCCCAGCTATCAACAGAATGCTGGAGTTCCTCCAGCCGCCGACCCAACGGGTCCGGTGATGCGCGGCGTGCCGGATGTCGCCGGTGATGCCGCTCCGGCCTCCGGCTATCGAATCATCTGCGATGGAACAAGCTTCCCCGATCCTTCAGAAGGGATTCCTCCGGTTGGTGGCACCAGCGCCGTAGCGCCTCTTTGGGCCGGCCTGCTCGCGCGCATCAATCAAGGCCTTGGCAAGCCCGTCGGCTTCCTCAATCCCCTACTCTATGCCACGCCGGAAGACGGCACGTTCCGCGACATCACGAGTGGAAAAAACGGCGACTACAAGGCCGGCACCGGCTGGGATGCTTGCACAGGACTCGGCACGCCCAATGGACAAAACCTGCTTCAGTCTCTGACGTCCTGACCCGGGACCTGATTGCCTCAGGCAAACATCAGAAAATATAAAGGCAAGTGGCGCTGACCTGATGCGCCGCTTGCGTTGTTTTTGTATGGATCAAATGGCCGAAGTCGTCAGCATCAAACAGTCGAGGCCTATGCGTTCGTCTTTAGTTGTGCTTTGAGGTCGCGAACGTTGAGGATTTCCATCGCGCGTTGCAGCAGTTGCTCGAATTCGCAGCGATCGATTCTCGGGCCGGCAAGATTAACATCGAGGCTTTGCGTGGTCACGACTGAGTTTTGATTTTCTGTATCGAGACTACCATGATCTAGATTCACCAAAACACCCCTTGCGGAAGAATTGCTGGACCTAAAGTAGTGAACACGAGAGCGAAATCGTTTCACGCTTCCACACCGTCGGTTCGGAAGTCGTGGAATACGCAACGGCAAACGCGCCGGTGCCGTGCTGCGCCTCAGGACCCGGTGTAAAGCTGAAACGGCGCCCAGTAATAAGGCTTCTTGAACACAGCTCGCGAGTTGGAAGAACGCAAGAAGGAAAGTTTGGCCTCGCGCAAGGCAGTGGCGGGATCCTCGCCGCGGCTGAGACCACTGTAGAAAGCGTCCATAAGTTCACCCGTGGACGGAGCGTTGCTCACTTCCCATAACGCCCCTACTACGTTATGAGCGCCAGCGCGCAGAAACGCCCAAGACAGGCCAACGAGACCCTCGCCGGAATACGCGCGCGTTCCCGAACCATTGCAGGCAGAAATCGTCACCAATTCGGCGTTCAAATGTCGCGTGACGATATCCCTGGCATAGAGCTTGTAAGTACCACTCGTCGGTTCCTTGCTCAGGATGACGGCGGACTCCAAAGGCTGCGCGCGGCTTGCGGTACCGTGAGTTACGAAGTGGAGGTAGGCGTATCGCTCAGGGTTGCTAGCGAGGTAGGCAGCAGGCGTAGCTTGCTGGCGCTTTAAAATCGTGCGGCTCGATTCCGGGAAGTAGTGCTCAACATCTTGCATTTCGTCTTCAGCCTGGGGCAGGGAGTCGAACTCATCGCTAGCTTTCAGCGCGTCTCCCACCAATAGCAAATTCTTCTGCTTGGGGGCCGGCCGGCTGACACCGGAAGCCAGCAAAGAGAGCGAACTAGCCGTGGTCAGGGTGACGTCTTCAATCCAGAAGTGCGGCTTCGGGGCCGGGACAATCACAGTCTCAAAATTCAGTGAATACAGGCTGCCGTCGGGCAACAGAATCACGCGGGAATTTTGAGGGATTAACTTCTGCGCGGGCGCCACCAGCATTGCATATAACTTCTCCCCAGCGGCCTGCTCGGTTTCCGCCACGTCCTTAGCGGTCGCAACTGCTTGTCGATACGATTTGACCACCCCGTCGATTTCCGAACTTGCTGGCATCATAATGCAAGTCGTCTTCATCGGAGTGACGGCCCATAGATAGGAGCGCTCTTCGCCCAGCCAGTAGAACAGTAGCGTCGCTCTCAAGCGTCGGGAAATTTCTTGAGGCTGAAACTTCCTCGCAGAGGACTTGATGGTTCTTATGCTGCCGCTCAGGCCTTCCTCCAGGGTCCCAGCGCGGCTTTGCTCGGCCACCCTTAGCGCGTCATCGGGTCTGCCCTGAGCGATCAGGAAGTCAATGTAATCACCATAAAAGGAGATACTGCTGGACAAGAAGGACAGTCGAAGCTCCTCGTCGTCAACGGAAGCTCGAGCAGTCAGGATGGTTTCCAGAGAATGTGCGAACTCGTGCTCAGCCTTCTTTGGCTGATTCTCATCTTCGTACAACTTGGCCAAATGAGCTTGCGCCTGCCATCGCGAGGACTGATCGTATTTTGAATCCGCAACGATCCCCTGAAAAAGTCTCTCGGCTTGTCCAAATTCACGACGGGCCTCACTGATCCGTGCGGTGAGCATCTTCGTATTGGGGACTCCGGACTGGTCGAGGCCTGCGCGCTCCACATCCATCGCTTCATCGTTGTACTTCCTAGCTAACTCGATCCTGCCCGTGCCGAGCGTGACGAGGGAAAGATCATTCAAACATTCCGTAAGAATTCTTTTGTCATCTTGCTGCCGCGCGAGTTTCAGGACTTCTCCCAGATTCGTTTCCGCAGCCGCGTAATCTCGCAGTACAAACTGCATTTTCGCGACTCTGGTTAGCCAATAGATCCGATCTGAAACCAGTCCGCTGCGTTGCGAGCCCTCCGCTCCCTGTTGGTAAAGCGCCAGCGCGCCTTCAAAATCACCCAGTTCAAAACTGCTCCAGCCCATGTTTCCGAGCGCTTTGGCAACGGAGGATTGCATACCGATGGATTGCGCTAGTTGGAGCGCCTCTTTATACCAGTCAATCGCGGCGTCGAAATGTTCCTGTGTGAGCGCCGCATTGCCAAGCCCGCCGAGCGCCGTAACCTCCAGGAACTGCTGCTTCTGCTCACGGGCTGCCGACAAAGCAGCGTGGAAATTAGCTTCGGCTTCAGCATACTTTTTACGGTCCATCTCCAGCTGCCCTCGCGCCTGTTCGACGGATGCGAGTACATCCTGCTGATAGGCGCGGGCGAGCCTTTCGGCTTCACGCAAGTCCGTTTCCGCAGCGTCAAATTGTTGCAGGGATTCATTCGCTATCCCCGACACCAAGCTCTTGCGCACCGCTGTCTCTGACGTTGCGAGCGAGGACGGCAAGTCTTCCTTCAGAAGCTGCAATGCTTCCGAGTCGGATCCTCTAAGGACAAGAATGTGGGCGTTCAGGACCCGGAACTGCCAGGCCCATCCGATATCCTTGCCCGAATATTCCTGAAAAGCGCGCTTGACGTCCTTGAGGGCAGTATCCAAATCTCCGTGCTGCGCCTCTTCCCGCACGCGCGCGTATTGAACTTCAGGGCCAACAGCCTTTCGACAGGCAGACTGATACATGCAGGTTGGAATCAGGAGAAGAAGTAAGAGTACGCGCGGGAGTCTCAGGGCGGCGGTGGCCACGGGCGACCGTTGCTGCAAGATTCCGCCACAACCAGCAAACCTCCGTCGGGTGAACCAAGGTGGACCCTCATCATCGTCAGAGTCCGGTCCCCCGCGGTTGCCAAAACCTCGGCGAATGAGATGGTGCCGAAATGCTTGATCTTGAGGACGTTCCGTCCGATTCGTTCCACTCCTTGCAAATCGCCAAGGTCTATATCCTGGACCAGAGAACACAGCACAACCTCTCCATAGATGTCTTCTTCTTTTCCAGGGCCCTTTTCGGGTTCAAGCTTAGCCTGAAGGTCGCGGAATGTCTTGTTCTCGCTGAGCAAATTGTGGCGAAGTTTTATAGTTACAAGATGCCCCGCAATGCGAAAGTTGTGGAACTCGCTGCCCCAGGCGATGATATGCCCTTCTTTGTTGTTGCCGTTGATATTCCCGACTTTCCTGCGGTCGTACTCTGAGGTTACCCGCGACACAACGCGATCCGCGGTCACGACTCCCAAAATGTTCAGTCCTTCGACCACGCTCGTGGCATTAATGGTGACAATGTCGTCATCCTGCTTACTTCCCGAGGCATGCGTGTGCGCAGATTTGAAAGACACAAAGTGATGAGCGTGAAAGTCTTCCACGCGCGCCTGAGCGAACCCGCCGATCGAGGGCAAGTTGACGGATGCCTGCGCCTCGATAACGTGGCAGATGGGTCGGTGAAATACTCCGCTTAGAGCGTGACCACCTGCGTGGTAGCGAAAGGGAATGTGAATTGCTTCGAGCATTGGGGACACCTCAAGGAGTTAAAACGGAGCCTAATACTCTTTCATCTATTGAAGAAATTCAACTGTAAACGTGAGCCGTTGAACTTCGATCCGGTTTGCCGATTGCCCATTGCCTTCGGCGCTACCGAAGAAGACTAGATTGTATTTGCCGGCGCTCTCCACTCCTCCGGCTAGGTTCAAAGACACGGTCTGATACTTCTTGTCCCCGCTAATGTGGCCGGATTGAACGGCCTGGCCCGCTTGGTTCAACAGCTGCCAAGTATACTCGCTAAACGTTCCGCTTGGCGTGAAGTCAAAGCTCAGGGCGAAGCCTTCGCCCGACCGGACTCGCACCTTGTTCGTGGCATCGTCGCCTTCACTCCCTCCGCGCACACTGCCGCGCAATTGAAAGGCAGAACTGATGGTCTGTCCCATTTGGCTGGAGGAGGAATCCTTTAATCGAGGAATCGTAACCCCATTCTGATAGCCGACGAATAACAGCAACGCCGCAAGTACGGGAACCGCAAATGCCGGCCGCAGCCATGCGAACCAGCCGCCGTTCTTTGGAGGCACTGGAGCAAGCTTCTTCTCTTCAACAGCTTGCCGAGCGTCCTCGCGCGCCGCTTGCCGTGCGCTTTCCATGAAGGCAATAGTAGCTTTCATCTCTTCCGCGCACGCGGGGCAGTCAAAATAGTGCTCTTCAAACGCAGCATGCTGTTCCTTCGGGAGTTCCCCGAGGAGGTACTTTTCCGCGGCCTCGAGACGCACCGCTTCGTTATGGTCCATGTTTTTCATCGTTTGTCATCCACCGATGAGTAGTGCACGAGCGGGGCTCTTCGTTTCATGTCTCCTCCCCGGACGACAACCTCCCGGAAAGCCCTTCCCTGTCTTTCTCATACAAAACACGGAACTTATCCTTGGCGCGATGAAGTAGAACCCGGAAATAATCGCGGTCTACACCGAGCTTGATGCAGACCTCGTCCTTATCCTTTTCCTCCAGGAAAAGGGCTCGGAGCAGCTCGCGATCCTTCTTGGGGAGTTCCTCGATCACCTGGCGGACCCGATCTTTGATCTGCTTGCTGATCAGGAAGCCTTCCGTGTCCACCGCCTTGTCCGGCAATTCCAGATAAGTGTCGTCCCACGGGCTGGTCTTGTTCGAGACGCGGTAGAATTCCTGTATAACATGGTTGCAGATGCCGTTCACGAAGGCCCCAAACCGCTCCGGCTGGCGCACTCCATCCCTGCGTAGCGTAATCAGAACCCGGATATAGGTCTCTTGGCGCAGGTCTTCGACGGTTTCCGACGCGAGCATCCTCGCCCGCAATTTGATCCTCAGAAGCTGGTCAAAGTACGCCACAAAATGTTGTTCCGTCGAGGGATCTCCCTCGCGGAGGCGCTCCACGTATTCCCTGGTGAACGCGAAGAGTTCCACGTAACCCTCAGATTTGTGCGGAGGAGTATAGCCGTGCCATCCATTAGGAGCAATGGTTCCCATGTACCGTCTCCCGGTTTTCCTCCCGCTTTTTGAACCGGAAGGGTGAAACGAAATGCCTGCCCCCTTCACTATTCGGTTGTAGGAACCCATCGTAAGCTTGGGCCTCCTGCTGCGAAGGGACGGTTCCCCTGTCCCACGCGTGTCCCACCAGGGCGCATCCGAGTTGGACCTGGACCCACAAGGATGCGCCTCCCCCTAAACGGGGAGGACCACTGAATCTGGAGGCTTCGTGTCACGTTCTCTGCAGTCCCATAGTCTTTCCAATCCCGCTTTGCGCCCGTTCGATTCGAATGGAATGAGTACTAATGCGCGGACACCCGCTCTGTGCTACACCGGTTCCCGCATTACGGCGCTCAGCATAGAGTTTGTCGCCCAGCCCAACGAAGCGCACAAAATCCACGCCGCTTTGCCCGCGGCGATCGATGGAGCGCTCGGAGAGGTAGCTGGCTTCGCCGGAAGTTTCGTAATGATCGCAAACCACGAAGCACGCCTCGTGACGGTTGTCACTCTCTGGAGCGGCGAGGATCGCATGCAGCGCTGCAACGAAAACGTGCGCTGGGTGCGGGCTTTACTGGCTCCTTACCTGGACCGCTGCCTGCGCGTCCAAACGCTGGCCGCCTATGTGCCCGCCGCGGCCGAAGTTCCGCGCGAGTTCGAATCGTCCTGCGCCGGGGAAACGATAGAATCTGGGCTGAACGAGGAAGCCGCGCTGTGTGTGGCATGAGGAGAACTGACAGCTGATTTTGCGTCGTGGTTCTGTAATCGTTCCGGCAACGGTTGCGTGCCCCCGCAACATCCAACTCTAGGGGGGGTTAAATAGAGAGGATGGGTGCGGGCGGTATGGGAGTGAAGAGTCTTGAGTTAGGGGCCATGTCAACGATGTATAAGGACAAGATCTGTGCAGTGGATTTTTGTGAAGGGGCTGCGGTAGCTTCCTTGGCTCAGCAGGATTTTTGCCTGAACCATTTCATCGAACTCTGCTACGAAAATTTGCAACGTATCGATCCGCGCGGCCAGAAAATGGGGCGCGTGAATCTTGATCTCGCTTCGCTGCGCGCGTTCATCGAAGAGTGCTCGCGGCGGGCTCTCGATGTGGCGCTGCATTGCGACGACATCAGCAATCTGCAACGCGGGCGCTTGCTGGACATTCTTCTCTGGGCCGGCGAGCTGTTTCTTTTGCTGCGCGCTCCCTCGCGCGGCTTCGCGGATTCCATTTTGGAGGACCACGACACAGTTCTTACTCGCCTGGCGGCCCGCCATTTCTAGCCTCCGCCCGGCATTGCCATATTCCTCGGGAGCCCCGGCCAGTGCTCGCTTTAGGCGCCAGGTCCTCAATCCTTGCCATCACCGGCTTTCCATTGCTTCAGTTCCCTTTCTCGGTCTAGATAACTCTCGCCGTTGGTGATCCAGCTTGCAGCGGGCTCATCCTTTAGGTAGTGGCCGAACCAGGCAAAGATTCGGCGCTGGTAGTCGATCTGGTTGGGCTTCTTGCGCAAACCGTGGTCTTCGCCGGCGTATTCGAGGAGAACTACGTTCTTTTTTGCGCGGCGCGCAATGTTATAGAGCTCGACGCCTTGATGGAAAAAAACCGTGCCGTCGCTGTCGCCGACTTCGATGAGCAGAGGCGTAGTCATATTTTGTACGCCGAAAACCGCGGAGTTGCGGATGTAGGCCTGCAGGTCTTCATAGAGCGGGACTTCCATACGCTGCTGGCCGGTTTCGATGTGGTCGGTCTCGGCAATGCCGGAGCTCCAGTGGTGGTTTCCGTAGTTGCTGACCAGATCAGTAATGGGAGCGCCCGCAACGGCGGCGGCAAAGAAATCGGTGGTGTGTGTGGCGAGATAGACGGAATCAAAGCCGCCCCAGGAATGGCCCATCACGCCGACTTTCTTCGGATCAATCACATTCATCTGGATGACACGTTTGACCGCCGAGGTCACACAATCCACGACCGAAATGCCGGGATCGCGGGGTCGAAAAACGATGTCGGGTTCGAGCATGAAATAGCCGTGGCTGGTGACGGCGCCCACGTTGTAGTAATTGCGCTCGGAAGGCGCGCTGTATTGATGCAGGCCGTCGGACAGCTTCTCGTACATGTAAACGATCATGGGGTATTTCTTGCTCGGGTCGTAGCCCGCCGGATAGTAGAGCGCGCCCTGCAGGTGCTCACCGTGGCTATTCTTGTAGTCGATCAGTTCTTCTTTACCCCACGCGAAGTTGCCTTGGAGCGGATTCGTCTTGGTGACTTGTTTAGGAGCTTTCAGATCGGGCCCACCGACAAAAGCGTTCGGGGATTCCGTGAAAGTTTGTTCGACGTATTCAAATACGTCCGCGTCCTTGGCTTTTCCGAGCTGGGCGACGCTTTTGTCCAGCCAAATGAGATGTTCTTCCTTGAAAGGACCTGAAGCGCCTGGATTCAGCCGCGCATAGCCGGATTTTTTTGTCCAAATGCCGAACAGGCTGAGATAGATCGGCTGATCTGTGTCAATGAACTCATCGCGGGGATTTAGTTTTACATAGCGGTGGCGGACTTGGTCGGCAGCGCCATCTGTGAGCTTTGTTGCATGAGCGCCATCGGGCGAAACCTGCCAGAGATCGAACTTGTCATAGAGGATGACGCTCGTGTCGTCTTTGGTCCATCCGGCGAGACCGAAAGCAGGCTTCTGTTTGATGGTGAAATCGGCTTCGAGGTTTGCGAAGGCGGTGGGAACTGTTTTCGTGATGTTGATGACGGCGCGCGTGCTGGTGTTCACCGTCCAATAATTGTTGTCGTGGAAATAGAGAAGGTAATGGCCTGCAGGGCTGGCTTCGAGATAGTAGTCGTCATTGAGGCGGTCCTGAATTTTTGTACGATTGCCGGTGGCGAGATCCACGAAATAAACATCGGCGGCGGGACGGCCGATGCTGCGCTCCATGGCGTAGGCGGACCAGTTCGCGGCGTAAGCGGTTTGCTGGTGATTGAAGGGGACAATCTCTTCTTCAAGCTCTTTGCCGAGCGGAACCAACTGGCCGCTCTCGAGATGCCAGGCGCACAGAATATTTTTCTGCCGATCGTTTTTGGCGTTGAGTTTTTGCTTGGGCATGACTTCGGTGTCGTGGGCATTCCAGATGTCCACGGTGGGCTGCTCTTCGGCGTCCTTGGCTTTGCCCTTCTCTTTGTTTTTTGACTCAGCCTCCGCGCTCGCGTCTTTTTCGGATTTTTTTGGTTCGGCGATTTTTTCTTCCCATTTGGCCATCCCCAGAAAAACCGTATCGCCGTCTTCGGACCAAGCTGGCTTGTGAAAGGAAACGGTGCGCATCGCAGCCGGGAATTTTGTGTCGCCCGTCGGATCGTAGGTGTGGCTGGCTTCGGATGCTTCTCCTACGTGGGTCCACGCCAGAGCGATCTGGGTGGCGCTTTCGCGGTGGTCATCGGATTTCGAGCGCAGCACGGCGAGATCGGCCCCATCCTTGCGCCAGGCCAGACCGCCGTAGACAGATGCGGAAGAATCGAGGACGCGAACGGATGCGTTTTCGGAATTGAAGAGCTGCACGCCGTTACCGGTTTTGTCTTCGGAGTTGATGGCCATCGCGAGGAGCGTGCCGCGCCCGGGAAGATCCTGCCATGCAAATTCGGAAACGTTGCCGAACGAGGTGTCGTGGCCGGAAGAGAGTTGGCGCAGGATCAGCGTCGCGCCGGGCGTGTCGTCGCTTTCTGCACTCGCGGCTGCGTCCTGGGCGTCTTTTTTCTCAGGCGCATAGCGGCGCATCGCAAGGTACGCTCCCGTGGGACTGAAAGAGAAAGACTCGATGCCGTCGACAACAATTTGTTCGCCGTTCGAGAGGTTGAGAAGGCCGAGCTTTCTTTGAACGGGCTTCTTGTCCTTGCGCATCTTTTCTTCTTGCGTTTCGGAGTAGCCGATAGCGTAGGCGACCCAGCGGGAGTCGGAAGAAAAAACCGGCTGCGCACCGAAGGCGGCGGTCTTGGTGGTGCCGTCGGAGATGCTTGTGACGCGCAGCTCGTTTTCGCGATTGGAGCGGTTAATCCCATACGCGAGCCACTTGCCGTCCGGCGAGAGGCCGCCGAATTCGCGCACTACGGCGAGCGATTCCCACTGGCCGTAGTCGGCCGGCTGCACCGGAGCTTTTGTTTGTGCAGAGAGCGAAGTAAAGAAGCCAAATGCCAAAATGAGTGCCGTCAGAGTTCTACGCATCGCGCGCCTTCCTTGCTGGAGAGAATGACTGGTTCGAGCACGCGAATTGTGCCTGCGATGGCAGGGTCGGCGCAAGCGGGGACGGCCTCGCCTGCCTTTTTTCCTCAGTGCGGATTCCCGAGGAATTACCGGTGCGTTCTGCGAACATGCTGATTCTAAATGAGTTCAGGCTGCGTCCGGCGGTGCAGGGCAAAACCCATCCGGGTGCTGAAGTTGCATTTTAAAGCAGAGGTCCCGGAGTTCAGAGAGAGGAGATTGGGGAGAGCAAGGCGGGGCAGATTCTCAAAGACCGGTTGTCAGCGTCGCGCGCGCATTTTTTTAGGGATCCACGCAAGAGCTCAATGATTCAATCGGCGGAGGAGTTGCCGACGGGGTTCTGAGTGCGGGTGAAGAGACGGCGGGCGGTGGTGGACGAAGAGACGGACTCGAACTCGGCGAGATAGGAATAGGCTACCGGGACGACGAGCAGGGTCAGGAGCAGGCAGAGGGTTTGCCCGCCGATGATCGTGACGGCGATAGAGGCGCGTTGTTCGGAGCCAGCGCCTATGCCGATGGCTACGGGGATCAGGCCGGCAACGATGGAAAGAGTGGTCATGAGGATGGGGCGGAGGCGGACGCGGTTGGCTTCCAGTATCGCTTCGCGCACGGGCATGCCGGTGGCGCGGAGGCGGTTGGTGTAGTCGACCTGCAGGATTCCGTTCTTCTTTACGATTCCGAGCAACAGAAACATTCCGAGGGCGCTCCAAAGGCTAAGGGCGCGGCCTGTGATCCAGAGAGAGAGAAGCGCGAAGGGGATGCTCAGCGGGAGGGTGAGCATGATGATGAAGGGATGAGAGAAGCTCTCGAATTGGGCGGCGAGGACCATATACATGAAGATGGAAGCGAGCAGCATGGCGAGCAAAAGATTCCAGGTGGTTTCTTCAAGGACTTTGACCTGGCCGGTGAAGCGGTAGGAATAGCCCGCGGGGAGGCCGATTTCTTTGATGGATTGAATGGTGTGCGCGGCAGCGAGATCGAGAGGATAGCCGCTGGCGACGTTGGCGTAGACGGTGACTTCGAATTCGCGGTTGTAGCGCCAGAGCGTAGCGGGACCGGCGCCGCGAATAATCGAGGCGACATTCTCCAGGCGCACCTGCCCAAGTTTTGTCGAAGGCACCATCATCTGCGCCAGGACGTCGGGATTGTCGCGCTGGCGCTCGAGGAGTTGCATGATGACCGGATATTGCTCGGAACCTTCCTTGAAGCGCGTGATTTCGTCTTCGCCGGAATAGAAGAGGCGAACGGCGTCGCTCACGTCGGTCATGCGGACACCGATGTCGGCGGCGCGCTGGCGATCGACTTTGACCTGAAGCTCGGGAGTGTTGAGGTTGAGGCTAGGGTTGACGTCAACAAGGTCGGGATATTTGCGCATCAGATCAGCAACCTGTTTGCTGAGGTCGGCGAGCTGATTCAATTCCGGGCCGCGAATGACGGCGCCGATCGGAAAGTAGGTTTCACCGCCGAAGACCGAAGGCAGACGCACGTTCGAGACCATGTTGCGATAGCCGGCAAGATAGCCGCGGATTTCGGTGGCAAGTTGCTCGTGGGTGCGTTTTCTTTCGCTGCGCGGGACAAGGCCGACGAAAAGATGCGCGTGGTTTGTGGGGCCGTGAGTAAAGGATTGCACGAAAGCGACTTCGGGAAGCGCGACGACGCGTTCCGCGATCTCAGCCGCGCGCTGTGTGGTGATGGAAAGAGCGGTGCCTTCGGGAAGCGTGAAGGAGCTGATGAGCTCGGATTGATCGTCAGAGGGAATCCAGTCGCGTCCGACGAGGTGATAGAGGCCGAACGTCGATAGGAATGTGCCGGCGCAGATGAGACCAATGACCCAGCGGTGGGCAAGCGACCATTCGAGGAGCTTTAAGTAGGATTGCTCGATCCAGTGCAGGATTCCGGCGGCGTGGGCCTTTTTTTCCTTTTCGCTGATGCGCAGGATGCGCGAGGACATCATCGGCGTTAGCGTGAAAGCCACAAGCAGGGAGACGAGAATCGCCATGGCCATGGTCCAGCCGAACGAGTTGACGTATTTGCGCGCGTAGCCGTTCATGAAGGCGATCGGCAGAAAGATGATGACGAGAGAAAGCGTGGTGGCCATGACGGCCAATCCGATTTCTTGCGTAGCTTTGATGGCGGCGTTTTTGCGGTTTTCGCCTTTTTCTTCCATGAAGCGGACGATATTTTCGAGAACGATGATGGCGTCGTCGATGACAATGCCCACGGCGAGCGTGAGCGCGAGGAGTGTCATGTTGTTGAGGGAAAAATCCATGCCCCTCATAAGCGTGAAGGTGGCGATGATGCTGGCGGGAATGGCGACGGCGGCGATCAGGACGGCGCGCCAGTTACGCATGAAAAGGAAAACAATGGCGCTGGCCAGAATGCTGCCGAGGATCAGGTGTTCGAGGAGCGAGTGGACGGAGGCTTTGATGAAGTCGGAAATGTCGTGGATGACGAGAAGTTGCACGCCGGGAGGGAGTTGCGCGCGGAGTTCATCGAGTTTGGCTTTTACGTTGTCCGCGACCTGGACGGTGTTAGTGCCGGACTGACGCAGGACTTCAATGCTGACGACATCTTGACCCGGGACGCCTTTGCGAAAGAGGGCCGACCAGGTGCGAAGCTCTTGCGCGCCGTCTTCCACTTGGGCGACGTCGCGAACGCGTACTTGCGCGCCGCCGCGCGTGCCGATGACGATTTCTCCGAACTGATCGGCAGAAGTGACGCGGCCGAGAGTGCGCAGGCCTAGCTCTTGCGGGCCGGTGATCATGCGGCCGCCGGGTGCTTCGATGTTTTCGCGCTGGAGCGCGTCGCGCACGTCGAGGACAGTGAAATTATGGGCGGTGAGTTTTTGCGCGTCGAGGAGTACGCGAATTTGGCGGGCCTGCCCGCCGTTGAGCTCGACGCTGCCAACGCCGTCGACGGTTTGGATGGCGCGGCGGATTTGTTTGTCGGCGATTTCGGTGAGTTCGCGGCGGCTGGTGGGGCCGCTTACGAGCAGCGTGAGAATAGGGTCGGACTGCGGATCTTGTTTGGTGATGACGGGAGGCAAGGTTTCGCGCGGCAGTCTGTAAACGGCGGCGGCAACTTTTTCTCTGATGTCCTGGGCGGCGCCGTCAATGTCGCGTTCGAGAACGAAAGTGCAGGTGATGTCGGCGTAGCCTTCGCTGGAGTAGACGGAGATTTCGTCGATGCCGCTGACGCTCGAGATGGCATCCTCGAGAGGGAGGACGACACCGGTGACGACTTCTTCGGGAGTGGCGCCGGGCAGCTGGACATCGACGTTGACGGTGGCGGGATCGGCTTTGGGAAAAAGATCTACGGCAAGGCCGCGATAGGAGAACGCGCCGAGCGTCACCAGAAAAGCGATCAGCATCACGGTGAAAACGGGATACTTTACGCAAGTTTCGGCGAGCTTCATGGACGTTTGAGTGCGCTTCCGGCAGTGATTACTTCTGCCCCGGCGTGTTCCCTTCAGGTTGCTCTTGAACGGTGGCCCCGTCGTGCAAATCGCCGGAGACGGCTACGGCTACGAGGTCGCCCGGCTTCAGTCCTTCGGCTACTTCAAAACGCTTTCCGCGTTGGTCATCGGTCTGGCCAGCGGGATGAATTTGATGCTCGGAAACGTGATTGCCGTTCAGAAGAAAAACCTTGTAGACGCCATAGCGGTAGTTCACGGCGCCTTCGGGAAGGAAGATGGTTTTTTCTTCCTTTTCACTGGGGATGGAAGCTTGCACGAAAAAGCCTGGCTTGAGGCGGCCGTCGGCGTTGGTGAGGAGAGCTTCGGCTTCGAAGGTGCGCGAATCCTGCGCCACGGAGGGGTTGATGCGCGAGAGACGGCCGTGAAAGGTTTCGCCCGGGAAGGCCTCGACTTGTAGATCGACAGTGGCCCCGTCTTTCACCGAACCGGCCCAGCGTTCGGGGACGGCGAGGCGGGCGCGAAGAGTGTCGGTTCGAACGAGAACCATTACAGGTCCCTGAACGCGAAGGTATTCGCCAGGATGAACGTCGCGAGTTTTGATAGAGCCGGGGAAGGGAGCGCGGATGGTGGCGTCTCTCAGTTTTTTCTCGGCCAAGTTCTCGCTCGCTTCGCTGGAGACGAGAAGCGCCTTGAGACGGTCGACTTCTTGCAACGATACCGTATAGCCGGCTTGTGTGCTTTGAAAACGGCTGGCGGCTTCGTCCAACTGCTGCTGCGAAATTAGCTTGCCCTTGAACATTTCTTGCGCGCGATCGTATTTGCGCTCAGCGTCAAAGAGATCAGCTGCCGCGCGTTGAACGGAAGCGAGCTGCTTTGGATCGGAGGGAGGCGGATCATTCGGGCCGATGCCGAGCTGCGCGCGCACTTGGGTGACCAGGCCACGCTGGCGGTCGACTTCAAGCTGCAGTTCTTGCGGATCGATGAGGATGAGCGGCTGGCCTTCTTTCACGTTGTCGCCAACATCAGCGAGAACTTGAGAGACGCGGCCTTCGACCTGCGCGCTTAAGATGCTTTCTTCGAGGGCGAAAAGCGAGCCGGCGGCTTGCACGCGGCGCTGGGCGATCTCTTCGGCGACCCTATAAACGTGCACGGGCGTAGGGTGGGAGGCGTCGCCGAGCATGCTGCTGGAGACGGACTTCGAGCAGCCGCCCGCCAGGAATGCGGCGAACGTAGCCGCGCCTGCCAAATATTGGAACCTTTTCATAAAGTTGCTTGGAGAGCCATCCGTCTCTGTGCGTCTGAAGGCACCCTCTTGACCGTGCCCGGAACACACGATAACCGTCATCTCCTGCTTGCCTTTTGGACAAACGAAGTTACCACAACGTTTCGCATCCCGGAGTCTTTTCTACAAGAAACACTCGTTGCAATTATGGCGCGTAGTTGCGCGCGAATCCAGCGCAACGCTGGACGTCCTGCGAAGTGCATCCAAATCGTGAACGGCAGAACTCACCAATCCAAACGAAATCTGCGCGAAGGACGAGCTCAGCACGCTGGTTCGCCGGAGCGTCGGCGGAGAGATCATTGAAAACACAGAGTATTCTGCATTCGAAGGCCCCCGGCTGCCATTCGCCACTACATCGACGGGAAGTTGCGCATGGAAGTCGATCAGAATTTCCGCCGCAGCAGGAATGGGGGCAATTTTCTAGCGTTGAAAAAGATGGTGCGCCGCGTAGGAATCGAACCTACAACCTATGGATTAAGAGTCCATTGCTCTACCAATTGAGCTAGCGGCGCGCAGAGGATCAGAGAATTTTACACGGGACGCGCAATTTTGTCGAACAGGCCCGAGGCCGTGGGGTCCATTTCCGAGCGTCGCCGCGGTCCACGGATCCGATGCCCGCCCTACATCCGGATAAGGGCTTTCCCCCGGAGACCGCCTTTGCGAAGCTTTTCGAGTATCTGGCCGGCGCCTTCCAAGGCGACGGTGGATTGGATACGGGCGGTAATGATGCCGTCGGCGAGCATGCCGGCAAGCTGGTTCAGTCCTTGCGGCGTCGAGAATGGATTGGCATTCCCGGCAATGTTGTGCGCCGCGATGTGGCGCTCGGCGAACCACTTTTCGTCCGCCGCGAAGATCGTTGATACGAGCCCGCCTCCAGGTTTGAGAATCTCGGCGTCGCGGTTGATCGCGCCGGAACCGTTCACAAGATCGAGAACCGCATCGACACCATCGGGGTGAGACTTGTGCAGCGCGTCGATTACGTCGACAGCGCTGGCGTCGTAGACCTCTTCGGCACCGAGGCGGCGAGCTTCGTCGGCATCGCCGCGAACGGTGGCGATGACGTGTGCGCCGCGGGAACGCGCCATCTGCACCGCGTATCCCCCCACCCCGCCCGTCGCTCCCAGCACAACGAGGCGCTGCCCGGCGGCAACACGCAGCAGCTCAAGCGAGCCCAACGCAGTAACGGCCGGGATCGGCACCGCCGCTGCCTGCTCGTCAGTGACGCCATCGGCGATATGGGCCAGCGGTTCTGTCCTTACTCCCGGGACAACTGAGGTGTATTCGGCGTAGGCGCCATGCGTACGCGCCATGCCGAAAATTCGGTCGCCTGTGTGGAAATCGCGTTCACCCGCCGGAACTCGTTCGACGACGCCTGCGAAATCTGCCCCCAAAACAAAAGGGTATGTAGAGCTGCTGGTCAGCCTATCGACGACTTTGTAGTCGATTGGATTCACTCCCGCGAATGTGACACGTATCAGGAGTGCACCGTCCGCGACGGGTACGGGAAGATCGTGGATCGCAGGAGCTTCGCCGAAGCTCCGAACGGCGAATGCGCGCATGATTCGCTCCCTAACTTCATGACTTAGCAGCTTCGATATGGACTATAGAGCCGAGCCAATTGCCCGCGAAGTGCGAACTGAAATTTACCACAATCGTTTGCCGGTGCCCGGATTACCGGAACTGGAACAAGCGCCAGATTGGAAAACGCGGGCTGTCGGGATGCGAATTTATTTGGCGCGGAGCTGGGCGGCCAGGTCGCGTGCGACTTGGCGGGCGCGCGGGAGGTCGGCCGGGTCGAAGGAGATGGCGGAGACGCGCGGGTGGCCCCCGCCACCGAATTTTTCGGCTAGCGAGGCGAGGTTTTTGTCGGCGGTTGCTTGATTCCAGGGATTGGTGCCGAGAGAGACTTTTGCGCGGACTGGCGAAGAGCTGACGCTGACGGAATAGACGCACTCGGGATGCAGCAGATAGGGGATGAACTTGTTGTAGCCCTCGAGGTCGAGGTCGCTGACGTCAAAGAAAATCACGCCGTCGACAGCTTCGGCGCGCTGGCGAAGAATTTCAATGGATTTGCGGTGGCGTTCAAGCAGCGGCCCGAGATGTTTGGCGACCAGAGGCAGCTTGACCATTTCGGCGAGCGGTCGGTAAGCCAGCTCGGGAATGATGCGCGCTGGCAAACCGTCCTCTGGCGCCGCTTCAATGACCAAGCCAAGCTGCGTGGCCGGTTCCGTCAGCTCGACGGCAGACTCTGGCGTGGGGTATTGCGCGCCATCGATAATGTCACCCCAATGGATCAGGTCTTCGAGCGGCTTCGTGTCAAAGCCGAATTTTTCCTTGGCAATCGTGGCGATGAGTTTTGTGCAGGATTTATAGTCCGGCTCGTAAAACATGTGTGGGCCGGGATGACTGCGGAATTGCTCGGCGTCAGCGGGCGTGAGAAACGCACTTTGATGGTGGTCGAACCACCAGGTCACTTTCGGAGAGTTGGAGTACTTGAAATCGACGATGGCGTTTTCGTCGCCGTCAAAAAGGCCGGGCGTCCATGGCTGCGAAGCACGATGGGTCATACCGGTGAAGCTGAACTCCGCGGCAGGATCGAACTTTTCCCTGTAGAAGCGGTAGAAAAGAGCGGCGGAAGCGGTCCCATCAAAGCAGCGGTCATGGAAGCACAGCCGGACGCGGGTCATGTGTTAGGGTTGGTGCCTTTCGGTTTTTCCTGCCTTCTTAAAGCAGGGACAAAGCCTTTTAGGGTGGCGGGACGCGAAAAGGAAGTCAAGCGGAAAGCGCTGATGGGAAGTACGAGAAAAAAGAGCCACCCGGCAAGACCGGACGGCTCTTGAAACACGCGAAGGTTTGGCTGGTCCTACTTGTTGAGCATCCTCTCGACCATATCGCCGATGACCGGGAGCTTGAACATTTCGTGGTTGTAGGCTTTGTACATCAAAAAGATCCAGGTCCCCAAAAATGCGAAGCCCACCACGGGCCAAAGAAAGACAGTCAGGATGCCGATTGGAATGTGCAGAAATGCAGTAACGAACGTAAGCACAATCACGATGATCCAGAAGACGAACATTACGATGGCCATTACAATGTTGAACGCAATGTCCTGGGCAGCGTGAAACCTTACGAACGGCCGCTTGTCGATCAAAAGAAAAATCAAACCGGAAACCCACCAGAATATGTAGCAGAGGAGGCCAGCGACGTTTTCGTCTATACCTGCGGTTGGAAAATCCGCTGCTGAAGAGGCCGCAGAAGCGACTGCCGCACCCTGCGCCCCGCCAGCCGGCGCGCCCTGCGCTGCGCCACACTTAGGACAAAAGGACGCATCGCCCGCGTCCTGACCACACGCTTTGCAAAACGCCATGAACACACCTCCCGGGGATTCAATCGTGCGCGGAGAGTAGCAAAAGCTGGTTTGCAGGGCAATGGAATTTGTAGATGTAATGTGACTCAGGCAATGGATGCCCAAGAGGAGAGCGCCCGCGCGTTCTCCTCTTCGGACGGGGAACCGGCATTTTGCAATCTGCCTACTTCCCTCCTTTTTCGGTTTTTTCCGCCGCAGGGGCAATGGCGGGGATGTTGGCTTTCTGAATGGCAGCGTTGAGCGCGGCAAGATCCTTGGATTGGATTTCATGCCAAGCAGCCAGTTGCGTTTCGAGCCGCGCATTGAGTTCGTCGTAGACGAGGAAAGACGCCTCGGTGGGAGCGCTGTCCGCGCTTTCCACGGTTTCCTGCAACGCGGCGAGCTGGTCTGCCGCCTGTATTGGATAGTTCAGCGGATCTTCCCCGCTCTTGGACCTGGGCTGAATGATTTTTTCTTCGACGGCGTTCATTTTCTTGATGAGAGCGTCCGCCGAATCGAGGATTGGCTTTGCGCTGGCGTCCGCGGAAAGCCGCTTCTTCAGCGCCTCGAGCTGGCCGCGCACGCTGCGGATCTGATTCACCGCTTCGTCGCCGGCTCCGACGCGGTCGCGAATACGCAGGGCGAACTCTTGCTGCTTCTCGAGGTCGGCTTCTGACGCGGAGATACGCGGATCTTTGGTGAGATCAATATCCGCGGTAGACGCTTTTCCGGCCACGGTTAGTTTGATCTGATACTTACCGGGAGCCACCAGCGGCCCTTCCGGCCGGCCACCCCAGCCTACGGCGCCGGGTACCTTAATGGGAGCTTCGAAGTGGAGATCCCACACGAAGCGGTTCAAGCCCACCTCGGTGGGCAGTTCCTCGCCGGGCCTGCTGATGCCGAACTCTTCTTCGTCGGGAGAAGTGCCTTCGGCGGTTTTCTTGCTCGAATATTTCCTAACGAGCTTGCCCTGCGCGTCGAAAATTTCGAGCGTGATCTGATCCTTGGGCGTGGTTTTCAAAGAGTAGTCGATTGCGGCCCCGGCAGGGGGGTTGGCGCCGACAGGAATGCCGGCTGGCAAGGTGAAGCCCGGTCCGCGGAAACGAACGACGGCAGCGGGTTGATAAAGATGCGCCTCATCCGTTGCGGCTGTGTTCAACTGGCGGATGGGGCTGATGTTATCGAGCACCCAGAAGGCGCGGCCGTGGGTCGCCAGGATAAGGTCATCGTTCTTTATAGTGAGGTCGTGAACGGGGGCCGTGGGCAGATTGAGTCTCAGCGATTGCCAGTGTGTACCATCGTCGAAGGATACGTAGACTCCGTTGTCCAAACCAGCAAAGAGCAATCCTTTGCGTTTGGGATCTTCGCGGACGGCATGCGCGTAAGTATTGTCGGGCAGGCCCGCCGTGATTTTTGTCCAAGTCTTGCCGTAATCCGCTGTTTTGAAAATGTACGGGCGGTAGTCGTCTAGAAGGTGGCGATCGATGGCTACGTAGGCGGTGCCGGCAGAGTGCGGCGAAGGCTCGATAATGCTCACCTTGCTCCACTCGCCGAACTCTTTCGGTGTGACGTCGGCCCAGTTCTTGCCGCCGTCGCGCGTGACGTGCAAAAGCCCGTCGTCGCTGCCGGCCCAGATGAGGCCCTTCTCAAGGGGCGATTCGGCAATCGCAAAAATCGTGCCGTAGTACTCGACGCTGGTGTTGTCCTGCGTGAGCGGGCCGCCCGAGGATTGCTCCTTTGTTTTGTCGTTGCGCGTGAGGTCGCCGCTGATCGCCGTCCAGGTCATGCCGCCGTCGCTGGTCTTAAAGATCGCTTCTCCTCCGTGATAAACGACCTTGGGATCGTTGGGAGAAGTCGCGATGGGAGCAGTCCATTGGAAGCGGTGCTTCAAATCCGCGTCCCCCGCGCCCATCGGATTGAGTGGCCAGGAAGAGACGTCCTGCGCCTGATGAGTTTTCCTGTCAAAGCGCGTGATAAGGCCGTCATACGAGCCTGCGTAGACGATGTCGGAATTTGCGGGATCGGGGACGACGAATCCGGATTCACCGCCACCGACCTCGTACCAATCGGGACGATCAATGGCGCCCTCATCGCTGCGGCTGGCAATCGCTACCGTCGAGTTGTCCTGCTGTGCTCCATAGATGTGATACGGGAAATCGTTGTCCGTAGCGACGTGGTAGAACTGCGCTGTCGGCTGATTTAACTGCGTGGTCCAGGTCTTGCCGTTGTCGTGAGAAATGGTGGCGCCGCCGTCGTTGGTATTGATCATCCACTCTGGATGGGTCGGATCGATCCAGAGCCCGTGGTTGTCGCCGTGCGGGGAGCGAACGAAATTGAAGCTGTGGCCGCCATCCGTCGAACGGTAGACGGCAGTGTTCAGCACGTAGACTGTATCGACGTTTTTGGGATCGGCGAAAATGTGATGGAAATACCAGGCGCGCTGCGTATAACGGTGATCTCCGGTGAGCAACTGCCAGGAATCGCCGGCGTCTTCGCTGCGATAGATGCCGCCTTTTTCCGCCTCGATGATGGCATAGACGCGATTGCCGTCGGCGCCGGAAACGGCCACGCCGATGCGTCCAAGTACGCCCGAAGGAAGGCCGTGGCCTTCGAGCCGCTTCCAGGTGGCGCCGTCGTCGGTGGATTTATAAAGACCGCTGCCAGGCCCACCGCTGATGGCCGTCCAGGGATACCGCTGCGCTTCATAAAGCGCGGCGAATAAAACATGGGGATTCGAAGGATCAAAAGTGAGATCGATAGCGCCAGTCTTGTTGTCCTTGAATAGAACTTTTTGCCAGGTCTTGCCGCCATCGCTCGAACGGAAGACGCCGCGAGCCTCGTTGGGGCCGTAAGCGTGGCCCATGGCGGCGACGAAAAGGATGTCAGGATTTCTGGGATGGACGATAACCCTGGAGATGTGGCGCGTGTCTTCGAGGCCGATGTGCGTCCAGGTCTTGCCGCCATCGACGGATCTATACATGCCGTCGCCGTAAGAGATGTCTCCGCGCCAGCAGGATTCGCCGGTGCCGACGTACACGACATTCGGATCGGAGGGAGCCACGGCAATCGCGCCGACCGACATGATTCCGGTCTTATCCGTCATGGGCGTCCAGGTATTGCCGCCGTTGGTTGTTTTCCAAACGCCGCCGGCAACAGAGCCGAAGTAGTAGGTCAGCGGATCACCAGCAACGCCGGTGGCGGCAAGGGCGCGTCCGCCACGGAACGGGCCGACCTGGCGCCACTTCATCGCCTTCAACGAATTTTCATCGAGCGTTTGCGCGCGAAGCGGCGCGCAGCGGAACGCAAACAGAAACAAAGTGAGAAGAACGGACCCAAGACTCGTCAAGCGCTTCAGACCACTCATCGTTTTCTCCCCCCAGAGAAACAAATGTTGCACCGATACTATGGCAGATAGTAATGCGCGGAGCAGAATAGTACATCCAGTGTCGTAACCCGCGCCAGAAACTATAGATGGATTGTGCTTCCTCAGTTGTTGACGCGCTGCGGAGCGCTTTTGGGTACAATCCCGGCGTGACAAACCCGCCAGCCCCGCACCTCGCTCCCCTTATGCAACCTGGCACATCCTGGTTTGGAACTATTCGGCGCAGCTTCAACTTCAAATGGCTGGAGGATGCCACACCGCCCGAGCGTAAATCTCTGGTCGCCGGCGGGCTTGGCTGGATGCTCGACGCGATGGATGTGATGCTCTATTCGCTCGTGCTGGCGTTCCTGATTCGCGAATTCTCGATGGATACGCGGACCGCGGGTTTGCTGAACTCCCTGACGCTGGTGGCTTCCGGCATTGGCGGTCTTCTTTTTGGAGTTCTCGCGGATCGCATCGGACGCGTCCGCGCGCTCATGGCTTCCATCCTGGTGTATGCGCTGGCTAGCGCCGCGTGCGGCTTCTCGCGCAGCATTCCGCAACTGGCTGCTTTCCGGTTTGTACTGGGGCTCGGCATGGGCGGCGAATGGACGACCGGCGCGGCGCTGATTGCGGAAACCTGGCGCGCGGAGCATCGCGGGAAAGCTCTGGGATTCATGCAGTCGGCGTACGCCATCGGGGAAGCGATTGCCGCTCTTGTGGTCGCGCTTGTGCTGCCGCACTTTGGATGGCGGCCGGTGTTTTTTGTTGGTGTTGCTCCCGCGTTTCTCGTGTTCTGGATTCAACGCCGGGTTCCCGAGCCTGAACTTTGGAAACAACGAGCGGCGAGAAAGGAAAGGGTTTCGCTGCACGAGCTTCTCGAGAAAGGCGTTCTCCGCAACGGAATTTTGGCCACAACGATGAACGCCTGCAGCATGTTCGGCTACTGGGGATTGTTCACCTGGATTCCGGCGTATCTGTCTTTGCCGCCCGAGAAAGGTGGACGAGGACTCAGCCTGGTTACGACCACCACGTTTTTTCTGGTCCTTTGCTGCGGAAAATGGCTAGGCTACGCTCTGTTTGGATTTTTTTCGGATGCGTTTGGCCGCCGCAAACCCTACTTCCTCTATCTGATTATCGCCGCGGCTCTTGTGCCGATTTACGGGATGTCGCGTAGCGCCTTCTGGCTGCTGGCCCTCGGTCCACTCGTCGCGTTTTTCGGGACGGGCTATTTCTCCGGCTATGCTGCCATTGCCGCCGAACTGTTCCCCGGCAAAATTCGCGCTGCTGCCATGGGATTGAGCTACAACATCGGCCGCGGAATTTCTGCGGTAGCGCCTTTTGCCGTGGGAGCTTTGGCGCTGCGGTATGGGATTGGGCCAGCGTTCCTGCTGCAAGCGGGCGCGTTCTTGATGGCGGCGCTGCTGGCGCTGGCTTTGCCGGAGACGCGCGGGCAAGCATTGGACTGAACGCGGAAAAGGTCTATGTGGTAGAAACTACGCGACCGCAGAACGGGAGTTAATGCGGGCTCCGTCGGCACTGAGGGTGAAGTTCAAAGCAAAATAAGGAGCCTGCGCCAGGATTTTTTGGAATTCATTCTCGTCGGCGTACGGACGCTTCGGAATGCGACGCGCGAGGATGCTGATCTCCAGCGGATCCTTCAAAAAGGGGTAGGGCTTCAGAGTAACAAGGGAGTTTCCCGCAGGCTGCAGGTCCCAATCCGCCTCGATGCCGTTGGCATTCACCGGGACGGCGTCAATCGTCGAGTCGTCCAGAGGCGCGAGGCAGAAATAGAGCGAAAGACGATCGAGCGCTTCGAGCCTCTGCAGATTCGCCTGCAGCGCATGATCATCCGCATAAGCCTTCATGAACGAGTCCGCGCGAAGATCGACTTTGAGGCGCAACTGCTGGAGCCTCAGTCGCTGCAGGAAATCTGTCACCAAGTGCGATTCGTTGGACCGGACATACTTGGCGGAGAAGCCCGGCATCGTCGCGCGCGTTCGATCATAAAGACCGGCACAGTGCATGCTGACCAGAAGCCCCGCGTAGCGGTCCGCTCGGACCACCCGTTCAATCCCGCGCTGATAAAGAGCGATGTGCTCCTCGGTGGGAATGGACATGAAGTTGTACGGCATGAAGGTCTTGGGGTCGATTTGCGGAAGCAGCTCCCACTCGTTCCAGCCGTTGTCATGTTCCGCGGCTGCCAAACAGAAGGATTCAAAGGGTTCTGGCCGGCTGAAAAACTTGTTTCCCAGCGCGCGGGCAAAAAAACCCGCCAACATGGCATGGTCGGTCTGCCGGATCAGAATTAGCTGATCGCCCTGCTCTTGAATGATCATGGCGCTGCCCTCTTTCGCAGCGGGGCCTCGCGATGGCGCCTATCGGGGGAAGGCGTCAATATTCGGCCGCGGGGGTGGCCAAAAGATAAACCACGTGAGTCGCTATTATGCTCCTGACGCCGGGCACAATCCAGCCCAATCGTGCCCGTTGACGGACCTAGCGCAGTGGGTCAGACTCCCGGATATTGGTAGAACTCCCGAGCAAAACTCGGATCCTGCAAGTCCTTTGCCATCAATCCATCGCCTGAAAAAATCAGCGATTCCGAGGCAAGGGCGGCACGCTTGATGGACGAAGCTGCCGGGAGAGACGGTCACGCTGGCGGGATTTCGTGCCTGCTTTTAAACCAAAACAGAGTGCCCTCATCCATTTCCAGGAGTTCGGAAAGTTTGCCGCAGGTTGTCGAGCGAATCCTGCACCGGCCGCCACCTGCACAAAATCACGCCAACGATAGTGCCCAGGGTATTCGTAATGATGTCCGTAACGCCGGAACTTCTGGGGGGGAGGAACACTTGGAGAACCTCGATCGTCAAACTCGTGAGACCGCCCAAGACGATGGTGGCGACCGCGGCCCAATTCCGGCTTCGGTCCCAAGCGAAAAAAGCGTAGAAAAAAAAGCCTAAAGGGATGAACCCCGCGACATTCACGAGCACGTCCCAACCATAACTGCGATCGAAGGAAAACTCTTCCCAAGGGGGAGTCAGGAATTTCTTGTGCAATATCCTAAAAGTCCCGGGGATGTATAGATCCGGACTCGAACCCGCGCCATCGTGAACGGTCCGGCCCGATCCCTGCTCAAAGGTATAGAGCGCGAATACGCGCTCATTTTGGAAGTCGACCGGATTCAGACCCTGAGACCAAGCCCGATAGTGGCGCGACGCTTGTTCCATGCTAAGGCTTTGATGGAAGAAGGCCAGACCCAGAAGTTTTCCTTGCCAGGTGTTGTAGGAGACGGGCGAGCTTCCGACGATAAGCTGGCCGGCAAAACTCTCGCAGGTCAGGCCAAAGCGCGACGAAGATTCCCTGAACTCGCCGTTCCCGTAAACCACGGTGCCCTTTGGACTGGACGTGATGGTGAATAGAATCTTTTCCTTCTCTCTGAAGGCGCGTTCAATTTTGATCTCAGCGGTCTTCAGATGATTTTGTTCATCTCTGTAATCCCTTTGCACCAGCAGCTCGTCGAGATATTGCTTCAATCTGAATTGCATGGGGTTGTCCGGCGTATAGAAGGCAAGAATCGTGACTGAGGTTTTCACCACTCCACCCGAAGGTATCAGCCAAATGTCCAGGCTGCAGAACGAGTCTTCTCCGGGCGCAGCGATCTTAAATGCGTTCGGGCTGTATATGGTGCCATCGCGACCAAATGCCAAGCCGTTCTGATCGGCCAACGGACTTACCTCATTCGAGGGAATCGGATTTAGCGGCCAGAGTCCGGCGATCAATATGGCGCAGAGCACCCCAGCACAAATCGCCAGCAAGATTCCCCGCATTGGCTCTGCCCGCTTTCCTGGTTCACTTGAAGCAGTTTGGCGCTATCGGTTGACCCATGCATTTTATGATGGAATCAGTTCGATAGGCGGCTCCGTCTCTCGATTGGACTTCGCTCGAGCAGGCGGCTCTGGGCCAAGTTTCTGGTGACGGAGTCTGCTCTTTTCGACGCGTTTGTTCTGGGTAGAGCGAATCTCTCAGAGGCGGGCCGAGAAACTTCGTTCACGAACCGTTGGTCTTCTAGCGTTCTCCTGACCAGGGCAAATCAGTCCTCTGAGCGCGAAGCAATCGTCAGCTATGGACGGCTGGCAGCAAGCAAGGAATCTCGAACGACCCTAGTCGCTATGGATCCCCAAGGCCCGCCTGACGACTAACTAGAAAGGGAGCATGGCTTCAGGGGCCCAGGCCAGCTCCCCGCCCGGCTTCACCATTTTCAAGGGCGGCATCTTTTTGCAAACTATGTGCCCGAATTAAGCGGGAGATTTCCTCAGGTTTTCCCCTTACAGGCCCCTATACAGCAGATAATAAAGCACTTAATTGGAGGCAAGCTTGGGCAATGGATTGCAGCCATTACTGATGCAAACAGCCGTCGATTGTCCCAGGTCGACCCCAGGAGGCTTTACGGTGTCAATCAAGCGTTTCTTTGGCGTATTTTCAGTACTCTTTTTGTCGACTCTTTGTGCCAACGTGGTAGCCGCAACTTCTAAGCCCGACAACGGCCCAAACATTAACCTGTTAAGGAGAAATGAACCTCCGGTTCCGGAATTTCATCCCATCCTTCCGCTTCCGATTAATAAGAAGCCGGTTGTCACGCCGGAGCCTGCGAGCCTCTTGTTGCTTGGGACAGGGCTTGTGGGACTGGCAGCAAGAAGGGGCCGAAACAAGCAAAAGAGCGCGTAACATCCATTTTTGATCAGTGATTCGACGGATTTCTTCTGTGCGAATCTCTCTTTTGTTTCTCACAACCCGAGGGGTCTTTGCTGACCCCTCTTTTCCCGCCCCATCAAAACTCTGCGCGGAGCCTTTCTTTCCAGGGCCACGATTCTTATTCCATCGGTCAGATGCTTGGCCAGATTTTCGCGTCGACTCTTGCATCCCGCCGGTCAAGACGTGAACCCGTCGTGAGTTGGCACGTCGGTCGGCGCTTGGTCCGGCATCATCCCTTGCGGAGGTCGGGGCCGGGTGCGAAGAAATCTCTCCACTGAGAACCCGCTTCCCGATGAAGCGGCGATGGAACTCCATCCTCTGTATTTATCGAAAGCTATTGCGGAATATAGGAATCGAGTAAGGGAGCAATGCCTTTTGTAAATTCGACGGCCCGCTTCTCTGCTCTTGCCTCATCCTCAACGGTCCCGAACGGAATGGCCACGCGAACCAGGGCTCCATCCGTGCGGTTCATGCGGATAGCGTCCTCAACGAGGAAAATCTTGGCCCAGTATTCGCTGCCGGTTACACGCCCGTGCGCCTGATACCAATACAAAACAAGCATGCGATCCGATCCGTTGCCTACCACATAACGATTGACCATCATGGCCGTGCCGTTCGGACGCTGGATCTGAAGACGCCCTAATTTCAATGTTGCCCAACCCGAGCCAGGCAGACAATTACGGGGAGAATGAATCGTGTCGCCAGAGCGTTGCGAGCTGTAATAGGCGAGGAAGAGATTTAGGGGAGATTCCTCCGGCCGCTCATAGTCCCGCAGAAGAAAATCGCCATGGCCCAGGATAGAAAGCTCCTCTGGCGACAGAGGAATATCCGCTTTTGCCGTCCAGGCCCCGAGAGTCGTGGGGAAAAGACTGAGCGCCCTGCGGGGCGTGACTATTTCCGCGTAATTGCGCGCCTGCAAGGCGAGAGCGGTTAGAAAAACTAGCAGCAACGCAGGCAGAAAATGTCGCCAGGGGATCGGACTTTTCATGCGGCCCGCCAAACCCGCACCAGCCGATGCGCCCACCCAAACGATGTATGCAGGAGCATCAGGAGTAGGAGAGAAACAGCGAAGACCAAGACCCCGGACAAAGTGTGGAAAAGGCCTTCTGCTTTTTCAGGACTCCAGTATTCCCCCAAGAGCCCGACCACCATGATGCGGAAGCCGTTGGCAGCAATGGCAACGGGGACGGAACCCAGGAAGAGCAGCAGCCGGCGACCGGATTTCGGTTCATAAAAATATCCATAAAACACGCCAACTGCAGCCAGGGAAATCAGTGAGCGCAACCCGCTACAGGCTTCCGCGACATCTAGAGACAAGGATGGCAAGTAAATCGCGTTGCCCTCGCGCAGCACAGGGAGTCCTGTAAGCGCCAGCAGGAAAGTGCCAAGACGGGAAGCCAACAACTGGAGCGGCAGAGTGATCTCATTGAAGATAATCGCCGGAAGGGGCAATGCCAAAAAGAGTACAGCCCAGGGAAAGGAGACGGCTCGAAAAAATTTCCATCCCCAAAATTGAATGACGAGCCCAGCTAGCGCAAACAAGAGGGATACTCGCGATAAAAAGTTTTCTGCGCCGAGCACGCCGAGGATCAAAATCCCCATAGCCCCCAGAAGGATCCAGAGTCCGAACCAACTCGGCTCTGACGGAAGATTCCTCAACCGGTCCCTCTGAGCCCACACCACCCAAGCGCAAAACAAGGGGACAAAGAAGCCATGGGAGTAGTTCGGATCCTCGGACCACTGGCCAACCAATCGGGCGATCACTGGACCATAGAGCAATGCCAGAAGAGCCCCTAGGAGAGTGACCTGTACCCAGCCCTCTGAGGCGAGTGTAGAAGGTCTGGTTCTCGTTTGCTTCAAGTCCTCGTCCTCGGAATTCATCGAGTAGATTCAGCTCCGTCCAGACCTGTCTCACCTGAATTGCAGCAAGACAGCTGCCAAGCTCGGCATTCAAAGTGGCTCTAGACTTCCGGCAGAAAATCGGTCGCAGACGAGCCTTCTCTGGTACTAAAAGCTTTTGATTCAATGGTTTATGCCAACACGAGAGAAAGAGCTTCGGCACCCGAAAATAGGAGACAGCGGTGCCGATTGCGGGTCTTAAGGCGCGGGAGGTGCCACAGAAGGGGGAATAAACGGAACTAAACGGAACTTCTTTGGACGGGGACGGGCTTTGACAGACCAGCTCGCAAACTCGCGGAGATAGGCGACAAATCGTGCCCTGCTCGAGAAGCCTGTATTGCAGAAGCGATCAGAAATGCGAAATCGATTCTGAGAAAGATAGATGAGCGATGGCCGGAAGAGTAGTAACCTCCGAGCGTGATCTGGCGGACGCGGCAAAGAAAATTGAGATAAGCCGGAGGCAAGCTAAAACAGCCGAGACTGGGCAAGTGACCGACCAGACGGAAGCTGATACAATTCAGTGAGTTAGCCGACTTGCGGGAGTGGCGGAACTGGCAGACGCGCAAGACTTAGGATCTTGTGGCCGAAAGGCCGTGAAGGTTCAAATCCTTTCTTCCGCACCAAACTTCAAGAATCGCGCATGGCTCGAAGGGCCGGCCGTTTTTCTGGAGGGCTCTGGCCAAGCACGGCCAGGCGGACACGCCTCTAGCTTTACGTTTCCTGAGAGGAGCAGGGATGGATCGCAGCCTCCGCGACGTAGTGAACCTGTATAACCCGTACGATCCGCTCGAAGTAGCCTGGACGATTCCCGCACCATGGTATTTTGATGAGCGCATCGCGGCACTCGAGCGGGCGAGCGTCTTTAGCGACACGTGGCAGGTCGTGGGACGCACGGATCAAGTCCGCGGTCATGGCCAATTTTTCACCGCGGAGTTGGCGGGCGAGCCTCTCGTCGTGGCCCGCGGAGACGATGGCCAGTTGCGGGCCTTCTATAATGTATGCCGCCATCACGCCGCCGCGGTCGTCACCGAAGCGCAGGGCTGCGCGAAACAGTTCCGCTGCCCCTATCACGGCTGGACCTACGGCATCGATGGCACGCTGAAAGGAATGGTTGAGTTCGACGGCGTCTCTAATTTTGATCGCGCAAAAAATGGCCTGGTTCCTGTGCGCGTGGACACCTGGGAGAATTTCGTTTTTGTAAGCCTGGAGGGGCGCGCCGCGCTGCTCGATTTTTTGGGTATAGTGCCTAAATTGGTAGCACCACTCGATCTGTCAAAGAAATTGCATTTCTTCGATCGCCGCGTCTATACGCTCAACTGCAACTGGAAAGTCTACGTCGATAACTATCTCGATGGGGGCTATCACGTGCCCCACGCGCACAAAGGCCTGAGCAGCGTCATCGAATACACCAAATACACCATCGAAAATTTCGAACGCGCTTGCTTGCAATCGAGCCCGCTCTCGTCGGACTCGTCATCCGAGGTTGGCGTCGCAGCTACACGGCAAGGCCGCGCATTTTATCTCTGGCTCTATCCCAATTTCATGATCAACGCCTACGAAGGCGTGATGGACACGAATCTGGTGCTGCCTCTCGGCGTGGACCGCTGCGCCGTGGTCTTTGACTACTATTTCACCGACACCACGGCCGCCGCCGAAGCCAGCCACAAAGAAAGCATCGCCGTCAGCGAAAAAGTGCAGGACGAAGACATGGCCATTTGTGATGCCGTGCAGCGCGGGCTTGGCTCGCGCGCCTACGTCGCCGGACGTCTCTCCGTCCGCCGCGAAGCCGGCGAACACCTTTTCCATCGGCTGCTCCATGCGGATTTCACGACAGCCTTGAGCCGTGCGGCTACAGCCGGCTGACAGCACCGGAGCTAGCCATCCCTCATCGCCACCGTGGCCAGTGCAAAGGCATGCACCCCGCAAAAAGCCGCGACAGTCAGTGCTTGGGCAGCTCCCGTTTAGCGTTTGTCTCGAGTTCCCCGCTGAGCATTGCTCGGTGGCGGGTCAGTTTCCGGTCACGCGACAAAGCAGGCACAGGCTGTAACGATCAACGATAGCCAGCAAACATCGGGGACGGCCGCTTCGAGCCGGATTGACCGAGTCTTCGTGTTGCAATGGCGCGCGGTTCAATGTTATTGGACTTAGGTTCGAAGACCACGCTGCTCAATCCGAGGTGAAAATGAGAAAGGTAATCTTCGCAATCAACATTACCTTAGATGGCTGCTGCGACCACACCAAAACAATTGCTGATGAAGAATTACTCGGATTTTTTACGCACCTTTTGCGAGATGTGGACCTGCAGGTCTTTGGGCGCAAAACCTATCAATTGATGGTTCCTTATTGGCCGGATGTCGCAAAAGATCGTTCTGAGACAAAAGCATCGCACGAATTTGCGAAAACATTTGTCTCCACAAACAAAATTGTTTTTTCACAATCATTGGAGAGC